>NZ_JALGAR010000001.1:0-92487 GCF_022760445.1 Cryobacterium zhongshanensis
GACGCGTCGACGACGCGGGTGTATGGCGGGTCGGGTTTGGGCTTGGCGATCAGTCAGGCCCTGGTGGAGATCATGGGAGGCCGGATCGAGGTGACGAGCACGGTCGGGGTCGGCTCGACCTTCGCATTCACCATCGCCTGGCGGGAAAGCCCGTCTCCGGAGCGCCGCGTGACCGAAACAATCTCACTTGCGGGACTCCGCGCACTGATGGTGGACGACAACGAGGCCAACCGTCGGATCTTGTCCGGTCAGCTCTCCCGGTGGGGGATGAAATGTACCGTGACCGCGACATCCGATGAGATGATCGCGGACGCCAGGAACAGCCCGGTTCCCGATATCGCGATCCTGGATATGCAACTGCCGGGAATGGACGGCGCTGCCGTCGCCCGGGTTCTGCAGGACCTCCCGGGCTGGCAGGACACCCCGATGATCCTGCTCACGAGTATGAGCGCGACACTGAGCAAGGCGCGCAAGGCGCCGTTCGCCGCGGTCCTGACGAAGCCGGTGCGCAGCGCCCAGCTGCAACGCGTCGTGATCGAAGTGCTCTCCGGCCAGGTCGCTGCGGGTGACGAAACGCCCGCTCGTGCGGACGCCGTTTCCGGACTGCGGATCCTCCTGGCAGAGGACAACCTCGTCAATCAGAAGGTCGCGCAATTGATGCTTGCCAAGGGCGGCCACCGCGTCGACACCGTCAGTAACGGACTGGAAGCCGTTCACGCAGCTCAACTGGGCGACTTCGACGTCGTGTTGATGGACGTGCACATGCCGATCGTGGACGGCCTCGAGGCCACGCGGTTGATCCGGGTGCTGGGCGACAGCATCCGCCAGCCCATGATCATCGCCCTGACGGCGAGTGTGACGGCGGAAGCTCGCCGGGCCTGTCTCGATGCGGGCATGGACCAGTACCTGAGCAAACCGATCCGCGTCCAAGAACTCGCGGACGCCCTGGCCCTCACCCTCAGGGTTCCGGCACGTCAGTCCGTCCCGGCCGTGACCGTGGGCGCGTTCAGCGAGTGGAAAGACGACTCGGCGCCGGTGCCGAGTCCGACGCCGGAACCCGCAGCCAGCGTCCTCGCGACGCCGACGGCCGAGAGCGCGCCGGTGCTCGATCCCGAGTTGTACGGTTACCTCGACGAGATGGGCGCCGAGACCAAGGCCGTCCTGCTGCAGCACTTCCTCGACGAGAGCGGCGGCCACCTGGTGGCCCTTCGGGCCGAGCTCGACCGCGCCAACCTGGTTCAGGCAGCATTCGTCGCCCACCGGCTGCGCGGGAGCAGTGCCACGATCGGTGCCAGCGAACTGGCCGCCGTGTGCGGGGAGATCGAAGCGCGCGCCAACGAGGGCGGACGCATCACGGAGGACCAGCTGACCCGGTTGGAGGCGGCCATCGCCGAGGTGACGGCCGTGCTCGCGACCGACCTCGCGGCCACTCTCGACGCGGGGTGATCCTGCTCGTCGACCTGGACCGGCTGTTCTCCTGACCGCGCCGGGCCGGCCACCGTGGCCCGGCATCGGTCAGAGTCTGTTCACCGGGGTGACCCGTCGCTGTTACCGGCGCGCCATACGGTGTGAGCAGTGGCAACATGAGCTGCCGCTCCGAACGCTCCATCGCACAGCTTTGGGAGAATCCTCATGAAGAGACAGACCTCCGTTCTCACGTCGACCAGCCTCGTGACCGCACTCGTCGCGAGCGTCATCCTCACCGGACTCGGCGGTGCCGCGTTGACGGCCTCGGCCGATGACGGAAACGACAGGGCACGCGCCACCAACGTCATCTACCTCCTGGGCGATGGCATGGGCCGTACCCACGTCACGGCCGCCCGCGAACGCTATTACGGCGCCGCTGGGAAGCTGGCCATGGAGACCCTGCCTGCTCAGGGCTTCGTCAGCACCTACGCCGTCGAGAAGCTCTCCGGGCAGCCGGGCGCCGCCGACTTCAAGCCCAATCCCGTCACCGATTCGGCCTCCGCGGCGACGGCCTGGTCGTCCGGTGTCAAGACCTACAACGCGGCACTCGGCGTCGACGCCAAGGGTGCTGTCGTTCCCACGATGATGGAACTGGCCAAGAAGGCCGGCTACCGCACCGGCAACGTCTCGACCGCTGAGATCACGGATGCCACTCCCGCCGGCCAGATGAGCCACGCCCTCGCCAGGGGGTGCCAGGGCCCGGTGTACTCCGATGCGGCCTGCCAGGACCTGTCCATCACAGGAGTCGCCCTCCCGACGAGTGACATGCGGGTCACCCCCATCGCCGACCAGATCGCCCGCAACGGAACGGCCGACGTCATCCTGGGTGGTGGGCTCAGCCGGTTCGATGCCGCCGACGAGACGGCGCTCAAGGGACAGGGCTATTCGGTCCTCGGCTCCATCGCCGGCCAGTCGACCGCCACGAAGGCAGATCTGGCCGCCGCCTCCGGCGCCAAGGTCTTCGGACTCTTCAACAAGGGCAACCTGACCGTCGAGAAGACCAAACAGGACAACCCGTCTTCGGTCCAGGCACAGGAACCGACCCTGTCGGAGATGGCGAGCAAGGCCATCGACCTGTTGCAGAAGGGCAAGAGCAACGGAAACAAGGACGACCGGAGCGGAAAGGGCGGCAAGGGGTTCTACCTCCAGATCGAAGGCGCACTCATCGACAAGCGCTCACATGCCAACGATGCCGCCCAGACCCTCGGCGAAATGAAGGCGTTCGATGACGCGGTCGCGGTCGTCAAGGACTTCGCCAAGCGCGACGGAAACACCCTGGTCATTGTGACCGCGGACCACGAGTGCGCCGGATTCAACATCATCGAGAAGGGCACCTTCACGAACGCCGAGGCCGGGACCCCGCCGGCCAACGTCGACAGCGGGAACACCGCGAACAACTCCACCCCGACCCGGCCGTCCAATTCGAAGGATGCCGCGCGTTCAACGGGCATCGTGAACGGTGCCGGCGCTGCAGACCCGAAGAACTTCGGGCCGGCGACCTTCCGCACCCCCACGGATGCGGCGGGTGTCGTCGACGGATCTCCGGATGCCGGACTCTGGTTGACCTATCTCTCCGGTAACCACACCGGGGCGGATGTCCCGGTGTTCGCCACCGGACCGGGGTCGGAACAGCTCCAGGGCACGGTCGACAACACGGCGCTCTTCGGAATCGTCGGACGCGCGCTCCGCGTCGTGTAGTCGGACCCGGCATGAAGACCCGAACCGGAATCGCCGCGGCGCTGAGCGTCGTCGCCCTCTGTGCTGTCGTCGGAGTCACCGTGTATGCGGCGGCCGCCGGAGCAAACGGTGACGCGCGAACGGTCGCCGCGATGGAGGGACCCGTGACGCCGTTCACTCCCCAGGCGACGTTCGCCGGACTGACGCCGGCGACCGGGGACCCCGAGCTGGAGAGCCTGGTCCAGGTGCACCCGAGCCCGGGGGCGATCGTTGCGGCGGCCGGTCCGTTCGACGACCGGTTCGTGCTCGAGGACCTCGCCTTCGACGGGGGTTCGGTCTCGGGTGCCGTACGCGTGACGAGCGACGTGAGTGACGTGCTCGACCTCGAGGTGCTGGCCGGGTTCTATGACGCCAAGGGTGTTCTGGTCGGCAACGCGCGTTTCGTCCACCACCTGGTCGAGGACGCCACTCACGCGGAGCCACCCGAAGAGCGCCTGGAGTTCACAATCGCGGTACCCGCGGACGTGTCCGGTCGGGCCGTGGCTGCGTCGATCGGGGTCCCGGTCCTCGTCAACGAATGACCTGCGACCGAATGGCCTGCGACCGAATGACCCGCCACCGAACGACCCGCCACCGAACGACCCGTCACCGGATGGGTCGAGAGTAACCGAGTCGACTGCGAACGCTCCATCTACGAACGCGGCCGGGCCGGGTGCCTGTGCACCCGTTCCGGCCGTCGTCGTCGATTCTCGCAGCGTGCGTCCGCCTGGTGCCGTGGACCTGACGACGTGAGCTTGGCCAGGATCAGGGCTGGCCCTCCTCGGGCCGGATCGGGCTCGTGCTGGTGAGGAGGATGGGCGTCTGCTCGGGGTCGAGTCGGGGCGGCGGGGTGAGCCAGTAGCGGCCGGCGTCGTCGCGGGTGATGCGCCAGTGCTCGTTGTGGAGTCTGAGGTGGTCGGCCCGGCAGAGCAGGATGCCGTCGTCCAGGTTGGTTTGCCCGGTGTCGTCTTTCCAGTGTTGGATGTGGTGGGTTTCGGTCCAGGAAGGTGGTCGGTCGCAGCCGGGCCACATGCAGCCGCCATCGCGGATGGCGAGGGCGGCCCGTTGGGCGGGGCTGAAGGTGCGTTGCTCGCGGCCGAGGTCGAGGCCGTGTCCGTGGTCGTCGAAGGTGACGTCGAGGAGTCCGCTGTCGCAGAGGCTCCGCTCCATGGTCTCGGAGGAGACCGTGACCGCGGTCCCCTCGATCACGCCGGGCTGGAGCGTTGGCGTCGGGGCGCGGTGGCCTACTCCGGCATCGACGCTGGTATCGGTTGTGGGAGCGGCCGAGGGTTCGGGAGCTGGCCCGCTCGGTTCGGTCCCGGTGGCCGCGACCCCGGTGGATGTGGTCCCGGCCGACGTGGCCTCGGCGGGTGTGCTCCCGGCCGTCGGGCTGGTCGGTGAGGTCCCTGCGGGTGTGGTGCCGGTGGGGCGGATGGTGACCATGCGGACGGCGGGGTTGCGGCCGCCAGCGATGCGTTTCGGGTCGGCTTTCACGCCGAGTTTGGTCAGGGCGAGGAACGCGTCCGCGGTGAGCTGCTCGGTCGTGCGCGGGTCGTCCTGCACCCGTTTCGCCCACGCTGCCTGCTCCTTGTCCACGAACCTGACCCCGCCGCGGCGGGGGCTGGTGATGGCGTCGTAGGTGCTCATCAGGTATTCGCCGTCTTCTGGTGCGAACAGGCCGACCATGCGCACCTGGCCCGTGTGGAGGCGGTAGAACCGCAAGGACCGGTCGTCGTAGGCGGCTTTCTCGCGGGCGGCAATGCCGGCCTCATCGAGCACGTCCCGCACCCTCCGGGCCCGCTTGAACAGCTGGTCCGCGTTCAGGGTGCGCGCCTCGGTGAGGAGGCGGGTGAGGGCGGTGGCGAGTTTCTCGGGGGTGATCGCTCGGTCCAGATCGCCCAGGCCTTTCCGGAGCGCGTCGGCCTTCTCCACGCTGAGCCAGCCCTCGCCGAGGGCCCGGCCGATCGGGGCGTGCCAGGGTGGGACCGCGGCCGCCGGCAGCGGTGGCAGGTGCGGGGCTGTCCCGTCGAGGGGCGGCTGCCCGCCGTTCCCGTCGATCCCCTCGCTCCCGTCGTTCCCGTCGCTCCCGTAACGCCCGTCGATCCCGTCACGTCCGCCATGCCCGTCGAGTGTCGGGGTCCCGTCGAGTAGTTTGTGCGCCTCGGCGGCTTCCCGGGCGGCTTTCTCGGCGGCGTCGGTCTCGACGAGCAGCCGGCCCACGCCGAGCAGTTTGACCGCGTCGCTCTTGCTCGATCCGGAGGCGGCCTGCAGCAGGTCTTCCGGAGAACGGAACCCCTGCCGGGCCGCGAGACCTCGCCCGCCGAGCTCGGGCCGGGACCGCCGGGCCAGGGTCGCCGCGAACCACGCCGCCTGGGTGTCGAGCGCCCGCCGGGCACCGGCGATGAGCACCTGCCCCTCCAACACGGCCTCATCGGTGAGCGTGTCGACAGCGGCGGACGAGCCGCGCAACCCGGCGACGACATCCGCCATCGACCGCAACCCACCGAGCCCGTCGCCGTCCGCGACGTCGCCGCCGGGCACCCGGTCGCCCAGCTGCTGATCGGGTGACGCGGGCGATACCGGGAGGTTGGTCATGCCCCCACATTACGACCGACCACCGACACTCTCTGAGCATGGCTCAGGTCTGTGGAAACTCTCGGTGATCAGGTGTCTGTTGAGGACAAAACCGTTCGATCACCCGCCGGTTATTGGTCGTCGCTCTCGGCGCGCGGGTGCCGCTGGGTGTCGGTCGGGGGCAGTGCGCCGGGTCTGGTGACCTCTTCGCCGGTTTCGGCATTGACGGCCGTCTGGCCGGGCGGAAGGTTCGACAGGTCCGGCGCGATCATGGTCGGCATCAGCTTGGAATCCGGCAGGCCGAACCGTGGAATCGACTCCGCTTCGGTCGTGGCGAGCACGAGGTCGTCTGTCTGGCGCGGCAGGGTGCGGCCGCGGAAGAAATTCGGATTCATCGCCCACCAGACCAGCATCACGACCACACCGAGCACCAGCGCGCCGATCCCGACGACGGCGACGGCGCCGATGCCGAAGATCGTGACGTTGTCCCCGTTGTCGTCGGTGAGCCAGTCGACCGTGGCGTACTGCTGCAGTCCGTAGACGAAGGCCGCGGTCAGCATCAGGCCGCCGAGCAGGGGGAACAGGCCGCGCATGATCACGTTCCGGAACGACGACCACATCGTCTTGCGGTAGTACCAGACGCACGCGAATCCGGTGAGCCCGTAGTAGAAGGCGATCATCAGACCGACGGAACCGATCAGTGCGCCGAGCAGCTGGACGCTAATCAGGGTGAAGAGCAAATAGAAGCCGATCGAAACGCCGCCCATGGCGAGGGTGGCCCAGGTCGGGGTGAGGTACCGCGGGTGGATCTTCGCGAAGCGTGCGGGCAAAGCGCGATAGACGCCCATCGACAGGGCCGTGCGGGCGGTCGGCAGGATCGTGGTCTGCGTCGATGCGGAGGCCGAGGTGAGGATCGACGCCGAGAGGAGGAGCATCGCGAGGTTGCCGAGGGTGCTGTCACCGAACAGGGCCGGCCCGATCGCGGCGAAGACGTCCGCCGAGTTCGCGTCGTTGCCGAGGCCAACGCCGTCGGTGCCGACGCCGGCGAAGGCGACAGCTGCGACGGTCACGAGGGCGTAGGTGCCGAGCAGCAGCAGGGTGCTGATGATGGCGGCGCGGCCGGGGGTCTTGCTCGGGTCGGCCGTCTCCTCGTTGACCGAAACGGCCGTGTCCCAGCCCCAGTAGATGAACACGGCGGTCAGCACGGCCGGGGCGATCACACTGCCGAAGTCGAGCGTGAACGGGTTGAACCAGTCGAGCGTCGGGGTCAGCGAGTAGCTTTCCGCACTCCCGGTGTAGACGCGAATGAGCGCGAACACGGCGAACATGATCAGCACGACAACCTCGATGCCCAGGAGCACGTACTGGATGCGGGCCGAGAGCTCGATGCCGCGGTAGCAGATCCAGGTCATGATGACGATCCAGATCACCCCGGCGACCGTCGACCAGAACTGGTCGTTCGCGAGGTCGGCGACACCGGTCAGTCCGAGGTCGCCCATGAAGGTGAAGGAGTACGAGCCGGCGACCTGGGCGAGGTTGGCCATCACGATGACGTCCGCTGCGATGATGCCCCAGCCGCCGAGCCAGCCGGTGATCGGGCCGAACGCTCGGGTCGCCCACGTGAAGGTCGTCCCGCAGTCCGGCTCCGCCTTGTTGAGTTCCTGGTACGCGACGGCGATGAGGTACATCGGAACGAAGGCGAGCAACACGATGCCCGGTGCCTTGACACCCGCGAGGAGGGCGCCGCCGCTCGCGACGATGAACCCGAGGCTCGCGGCGAGGCTGTAGGCGGGGGCCGTCGACGCCATCCCGACGACCACGCTCGACAGCAGGCCGAGCGCTCCGCCTTTCAACCCCTTGCTGTCGACCTGGTCTGAACGTTTCTCGCCGGCGTGGGACGAAGCGCTATCGGTCATCAGTACTCCCCAGATGAGGGCCGACCGGGGCCGGCAACAGTGCGGAACAGGGCGAACGCGGTCCCTCAGCGGTGAGCGATCGTGATTGACACCGTTCTACCCCCGTTTCTCACGGCCCGCACCTGCAGAATGTTCCGGTTTCGCATGTCTTCGAGCCGCGGGCGGATCCCACGATCACCAGTCGGGCAGGAATTCCTGCCACACGGCACGCCGGTCCCCGCGGGGATCCGACTCGACGCGGTCCTCCGCGTCAATGATCAGGGTCAGTCGGTCGTCTTCGGTGTAGCGGGGCCAACCGGTATCGGGACGGCCGGTGACCGCGAAGTGCAGCCAGTGCCGGCGCATCCGCTCGCCCGCGTTGATGAAGGGCTCGCGACCGCCGAGCATGCTCATGATCCGCGCGACGGGCAGGTCCGCCTGATCGAACAGGGCGAAGAGCTCGATGCCGTGGGTCGCGCCGAAGCCGAGCATGTGCATCAGGCGCGGAGCGAGGTCGAAGCGGTAGACGTAGACCGGCGCGACCCGGGAGTGCAGCTCCCCGAGCTGCAGGCTCGGGTACCAGAACACGAAGTCGCTGCCGAAATCGACGGAGCCGCGCAGCGGTGACAACCCCGCGTATGCCGCACGCATCGCCTCGTGCGAGCTCTGCGGCGCCTGCTCGAAGATGGCGCTGATCCGGGGAGCCGAGCGCGGCAGGATGTCGACCCTGCCGCGGAAGAGGGTGCCTTCCCGCTCGTTGGAACCGATGATGAGCGGGACCCGGTGTTCGCGGCCGGCGCGGAAGGCGTCGACCGGTCGTTCCGGCAGGAAGTCGCCGTCGACGACCGGCACGAGGCAGAAGGTGCCCGGGTTCGAGTCCGGGGTCCGGGTCTGCACCGCGACGACGGCTTGGGAGATCACGTCGGCGGGCGCCAGAGCGAGCAGCTCGTCCGGAGAAAGGCCGACCGCTCCGGCGTCGGCTTCCGTGAGCGTCCGCACCTCCTCGAGGACCTCCTCGGCCCAGGCCTCCGTGAGTTCGCGCGAGAACGCGGCGTTGGACGGCGAGCTCTGGGCGATCGCACGCGCGAAGAGACCCTCGGCCGACGGTGTCGCCATCAGCGTGACGACCGCGTTCCCGCCGGCGGATTCCCCGAACACCGTCACGTTGTTCGGGTCGCCGCCGAAGGCACGGATGTTGTCCCGCACCCAACGGAGGGCGGCGACCTGGTCGCGCAACCCGAGATTGCTCTCGAAGGGGTGCTCGGGTGTCGAATACCTGGTGAAGTCGATGTAGCCGAGCGCACCCAGGCGGTAGTTGAAGCTGACGTAGACGACATGGCCGCTCCGCACGAAGCGCTCGCCGCGGCCCGTGAAGTCCTGCGAGGACCCCACGCTGTAGCCACCGCCGTGGATGAACACCATCACCGGCAGGCCAAGGCGGCGCCGGTGTACCGCGGCAGGGCGCATCACATTGATCGTGAGACAGTCTTCCCCCGAGGCACTGCGCGGCCCGTGGGCGCGAAACTGACCGCGATGCGGTTGCGAGGCGATCTTGCCGAACCTCGAGGCATCGCGGATACCCTCCCACGGTTCCACCGGACGCGGTGCCCGGAGCCGACCGTCACCGACCGGTGGTGCCGCATACGGGATCCCCCGCCAGGCCAGGATCCCGTCCTCGTGCACCCCGCGCACGACCCCGCCGGTGACGCGGACGTCGAGGCGACCGCGGGGGAGGGGAACGGAGCGGAGGGGTGCTCCCAGGCCGGGGTTGGGGCCTGGATGCGGCTCGTCGTCGAGGGTCACTGCTGTGGACATGCGGTCCTCCTCGTGGGAATCTTCTGGAGTTGTCTGGGTCCTTCGTCTGGCCGGCTGCCGGGTCAGCGGTATTCGGGATTGGGCTCGAAACCGAAACGCTCTCCGGTGTCCCACTCCTTGCGGAGATTCCCATAGGCGGGGAAGCCGCCGTTGGCCTTCAGGATCGCCGCGAGGTGCATCAGATTCCAGGTCATGAAGGTCGTGTTGCGATTGGTGAAGTCATTGTCGGGGCCGCCGGACCCGGAGTCCAGGTAGCTCGGCCCCGGCCCGATCTCACCGATCCAGCCCGCATCAGCGGCCGGCGGGATCGCGTAGCCGATGTGCTGCAGGCTGTAGAGGATGTTCGACGAGCAGTGCTTCACGCCGTCCTCGTTGCCGGTGATGATGGCACCGCCGACCTTGCCGTAGTAGACGTACTGGCCCTTCTCGTTGAATTCCCCGCTCATCGCGTAGAGCCGCTCGATCACGCGCTTCGTCACCGAACTGTTGTCGCCGAGCCAGATCGGGCCGCCGATGACGAGGATGTCCGCGGTCTGCACCTTGTCGAAGAGCGCCGGCCAGGCATCCGTCTTCCAGCCGTGCTCGGTCATGTCGGGATAGACACCGGTCGCGATGTCGTGGTCGACCGCCCGGATCGTCTCGGCGTAGACGCCCTGCTCGTGCATCAGGTTCATGCTCAGGTCGATGATCGCCTGGGTGTTGCTGGCTTCGGGGCTGCGCTTGAGCGTGCAGTTGATGAACAGCGCACGCAGTCCGGAGTAGTCGTATGAGGCCTGGGTGTTGCGGCTCGGCGGGGTCATGGCGCCAGTGTTGCACCCGCTCCGCGCACCGGCTACCCCGGGTTCGGGTTCACTTTGCCCCGGATCCGGGGTTGAATTGCCGGGTGACTCCTCGCGAACGCCGGATCCTGATCGTTGCCATCCTCTCCTCCTTCGTCGCGTTCCTCGACGGTTCGATCGTCAACGTCGCGCTCCCCGCGATCTCCCGCGAACTCGGCGGCGGCCTCACCCTGCAGCAGTGGGTCGTCGACGGTTACCTGCTCTCACTCGGCGCCCTGATCCTCGTTGCCGGCTCGCTCTCCGACACCTTCGGCCGGGTGCGCGTGCTGCGCGTCGGACTGATCTGGTTCGGGGTCACCTCGCTCGCCTGCGCCGTCGCACCCTGGGGCGCCGCGCTCGTCGTCGCGCGGATCCTGCAGGGCGCTGCAGCCGCCCTGCTCGTCCCGAGCTCCCTCGCCCTCATCACCTCGACGTTCACCGGACCGGCGCAGGGCCGCGCGATCGGAGCCTGGACCGGCTGGACCGGCATCGCGGGCATCGCCGGCCCCATCCTCGGCGGCGTCCTCGTCGACACGAGCAGCTGGCGACTCGTCTTCGCGATCAACGTGCTGCCGATCGCGGCGACGCTCATCGTGCTCGCCGGGGTCCGGGAACCGGAACGCACCGGTCCGACCGCCCGGATCGACGTCGCCGGGGCGTGCCTCGCCGTCGTCGGCCTCGGCGGTCCCGTCTTCGCGCTCATCGAGCAGGGCAGGCTCGGCTGGGGCAGTCCCATCGTCTACCTGCCCCTGATCGTCGGGCTGCTCTCCCTCGCCGCCTTCCTCTGGTGGGAGGCCCGCGCCCCGCACCCGATGATGCCCCTCGGCCTCTTCCGGGCGCGCAACTTCTGGGCGGGCAACCTCGCGACCGTCGGCATCTACGGCGCGCTGAGCCTCGGCTTCTTCATCTTCGCCGTCTACCTGCAACAGGTCGGCGGCCTCTCGGCGACGAGCGCGGGACTCGCGGGCATCCCGGCGACCCTGATGATGCTGTTCTTCTCGACCCTGTTCGGCGGGCTCGCGGCCCGGTTCGGCCCGCGGCTCTTCATGACTCTGGGCCCGATCGTGGCCGGCAGCGGCTTCCTCCTCCTCACCCTGGCCGTTCCCCCGGTGGATGTCTGGCGCACCGTGATCCCCGGCATCGCCGTCGTGGGTCTCGGGCTCTCGATCACGGTGGCGCCCCTGACCGGCGCCGTGCTCGGTTCCATCCACCCCGAGCAGGCCGGAATCGGCTCGGCGATCAACAACGCCGTCTCCCGGGTCGCCGGCCTCATCATGATCGCGCTCGCCGGCACGATCGCGGGCGAACAGCTCGGTGTCGCCGGGTTCCAGCGGGTCCTGGTGGTCACCGCCGCGCTCATGTTCGCCGGCGCCCTCGTCTCCTGGCTCGGCATCCGCACCCCGAAGAGCATGACGGATGCCGGGACCCCGGCGGCCGGAGAGCGCACCTGAGCGCAGCATCCGTGTGTCTCTCGCAAGCCCTCGAACGGGAGGGCCCCGGAAATCTGTTATAGTTTCTAAGTTGTCTTCGCGAAGGATTTCGCCTGGCACATGCGCTCGTAGCTCAACGGATAGAGCATCTGACTACGGATCAGAAGGTTGGGGGTTCGAATCCCTTCGGGCGCACAGTACAAAAGCCCCGTGCAGAGGAGAAATCCTGTTCACGGGGCTTTTTGCATGTCCAGCCACCGGTCGGGAGCGCCTTCGAGCTCTCAGGGAATCCTTGTACGCTGAACCCCGTCATCAGGACTGTGATCGTACCGGGGGGAAGTGTGTTGGACGTCTGCAGGTTGTGCGTTCGGGTCGGCGGTTGTTGTGCCCGTTCCGGGGACGAGACGTGAAGCACGCTCGGCGTTACGTCGGCCGTTATCTGATGTCGATGCCGGTGAGTCTGCTGTTCCTGTGCTCTGTTCTTGTCGCATCCGGAATCGCGGGCACACTGTTCGGTCCCCTCTCCCCGATTACGGCGCAGTCGTGGGGCGCCGACGCGGATTCGACGATCGGCTCCGGTCGTTGGTGGTCGATCGTCTCATCACTCGTCATGGTGGACAGCCCGGCCCAACTCATCGTCGTCGTCTTCGCGTGCCTCGTGATCCTGCCCCAGGCTGAGCGTTCCCTTGGCCATGCCCGACTACTGCTGGCCATGACGGTCACGGGTCTCCTCGGTGTCGGTCTCGGGGTGCTCCTCCAGTGGGGCGGCGGACGCATCGGCGAGTGGTGGTCGACTGACATGAACTTCGCGGCGACTCTGGACCCCGTGATCCCGATCGCGGGAGCAGCGTTGGCCGCGAGCGCCTTCGCAGGGCCGCTGGTGCGGAGGAGGATTCGTGTCTGGGGTTTCGCGACTCTTCTCGTCCTGGCGCTGTACGGGGGAACCTCCGCCGACGCCTATCGGCTGATCGCCGCCGTTCTCGGACTCTTCCTCGGCGAGATCCTGCACGAGCGTCGGGCGCGGTTCAATCTCCACAGGAGCACGCACACGGAGACCAGGACTCTGGTTTCCCTGGCGGTGGCGATCAGTGCGATCGGACCCGCAATCTCAGCGGCGTCGAACGGCTCAGGGGTGTTGTCCCTGTTCGGCTGGATTTTCGGCGACCCGTTCCCCGCGATCGAGGACGTCCGCGATGCCTGTGCACAGGAGACCGTGCTGGCCTGCGCGCACGACCAGGCCTTTCTGGCGATTCACAGCCCCGGATCCGTCGTCATGCTCTTCGTTCCCCTCGTCCTGCTGCTCGTGTCCGCCTATGGTCTCCGGCAGGGGAAGCGGGCGGCGTGGTGGCTCGCGATCATCATGAATGTCGTCCTCGCCGTCCTCTCGACCGTTTATGTGGCCAGCGCCCTGGATCAGGGGGATGGGTCGGCGACCGCGTCCTCCATCGACATCGTCGAGATCATCGTCTGGATCGGCGGCCCGATCCTTATCCCGGTCAGCGTGGCGGTTGTGCTCATCGTCACGCGCCGGAACTTCCGCCTGGTCTCGACTTCGCGTCGAATCGGTCAGTTCTGGGTTGTGAGCGGGGCGGCACTCGTCGCGCTCTCGGCGAGCTATTTCGTGGTGGCCCGCGCCACCATCGACAGCTTCGCGCCCGCACTCGAACCCGGGAACCTCGCCCTCGGCATCCCCCTTCGATTCGTACCGGTGAACTTCGTCCTCTCACGCGACGTGTTCTTCATGTCGAGGGACCCCCTCACCCAGTTCGTGTCCCAGTGGATGGGACCGGTCTTCTGGGCCATCGTGTGTGTCTGCCTCATTCGCCTGCTGATCTCGACCGTCGTCCCTGCGGATGCGACGATGGGGCAGGACACGATCCGTCGCTTCATCAGGCGCGGGGCCGGCACCTACGGATTCATGGCCACGTGGGACGGCAACCGCTACTGGTTCAGCGACACAACCGACTCCGCCGTCGCCTACCGACTCGTCGGGGGAGTGGCGATCACGGTGTCCGACCCGCTCTGCGCCAGCGGAACGGAACGAGACGCCATCCTCGAATTCATCGCGTATTGCGACAGCCAGAACTGGGTCGTGGCCTTCTACAGCATTCACGAGGAGTATCTCTCCTACTTCGACGAACTCGGGTGGTCCTCGGTGCCCGTCGGCGTGGAGACGCTCATCGATCCACTCACCCTCTCCCTCACGGGCAAGTCGTGGCAGAACGTGCGAACACCGCTCAATCGCGCACTGAAGCAGGGCATCACGGCGCAGTGGGTGACTTACGCCGACCTCTCCAGCGACTCGCAAACCCAGGTGCGGGCGATCTCAGAGCAGTGGGTGAGCGAGAAGGCGCTCCCGGAGATGGGCTTCACCCTGGGCGGTCTGGAGCAGCTCAAGGACCCGGACGTGCGGCTCATGCTCGCCGTCGACGCAGACCATCGCATCCAGGCGATCACGAGTTGGCTGCCGGTCTACCGGGATGGCGCACCAGTCGGATGGACGCTCGACTTCATGCGGCGCGCGGACGACAGCATGCCCGGAATCATGGAATTCCTGATCGCCTCCGCCGCCCTGCGCATGCAGAAGGACGGTCTCGCGACCCTCAGCCTCTCCGGCGCACCGCTCGCGACCATGCCGCCGTCGGCTGGGGAGGAACCCGGTACGCCGACCCCGTTGGCCGATTTCATGAACCTGGTGTCGCGGATGCTGGAGCCCTCCTACGGATTCGCCTCCCTGTTCAGATACAAGTCGAAGTTCCACCCGTCCTACCGGAGTCTCCACCTGGCGTATCGTGACCCGCTCACGCTCCCCCTCATCGGCCGTTCCCTGGCCAACGCCTACCTTCCTGACCTGACAACGGCCCAGACAATGGATTTGCTGCGCAACACCGGGGCGCGGTGAGAGGCTCGCGGCCGCGAGTCACTCGCCCAGGCGTCCGGGCGGAGCCGCGCGCACGTGCATCCGCTCGCCCTGCCGGCCGAAGAGGGTGAGGAACTCGACGTCGCCCGGCCCGACCCGGCCGAACCAATGCGGCGTGCGGGTGTCGAACTCGGCGGCCTCCCCAGCCGGGAGCACGAGGTCGTGCGCGCCGAGCACGAGGCGCAGGCGGCCGCGCAGCACGTAGATCCACTCGTACCCCTCGTGCACCCTCGGATCCGGCTCCCGCTCCGCCACCGAGGCGGGGATCAGGTGCTTGAAGGCCTGCGGTCCGCCGCTGCTACCGCGGGACAGCGGCACGATCGTCTGGTCGCGGTGCCGCGTCGGCCGCAAGTGGATGCGCGGGTCACCCGTCTCCGGCGCCCCGACCAGTTCGTCGAGCGGAACGGCATACGCCCGGGCCAGCGGCAGGAGCAGCTCGAGCGCGGGACGCCGCTGCCCGGATTCGAGCCGCGACAGCGTGCTGACCGAGATGCCCGTGATGCCGGACAGCTCGGCGAGTGTCATGCCTTGTTCGGTGCGCCGGGCCCGCAGGAGCGGGCCGACGGCCGCGAGCATCGATTCGGTCGAAGCGGACGTGTCTTCCATGGGTCGATCTTGCCACTTCGGCAAACGGGCTTGGCGATTCCGTTTCTCCTGGCCGAGCATCGGAGCAGGAGGTCTGCCATGACACACGAGGAACACCCGTTCGGCCGCGACTACTGGGAGGACCGCTACGCCGCCCCCGGGCTGGCGTGGAGCGGCGACCCGAATCCCGTGCTGGTGTCGGACGTCACCCCGCTCGCACCGGGCCGGGCCCTCGACATCGGCAGCGGGGAGGGCGGTGACGCGCTCTGGCTGGCGCTGCGCGGGTGGCACGTCACCGGCGTGGACATCTCCACGAACGCGCTCGAGAAGGCGCGCGCCCGGGCGGAGTCCGTCGACGGACCGGCCGCGGCGCGCATCCGCTGGGAACAGCACGACCTGACCGCCTGGTCGCCTCAGCCCCGCTCATTCGACCTCGTCACGTCGCAGTTCATGCACCTGCCCGGCTCCGCCAGGAGCCAGCTGTTCCGGGCGCTCGCGGCGGCCGTCGCGCCGGGCGGCACCCTGCTCATCGTCGGCCATGACGTCTCAGAAGCCGATGTCGGCGAACACCGGGCGCACTTCCGCGAGCTGATGTTCGGGGTCGACGACGTGCTTGCCGCGATCGCCGGCGAGGACCTCGAGGTCGAGGTCGCCGAATCGCGCGGACGGGCGGCGCCCGCCGCCCACGACGACGCGACCCCCGTGCGCGACGTCGTGGTCAGGGCGATCCGGCCGGTCAGGCCTCCGGCAGCAGGGTGAAGGGGGTCTTGCCCGACGGCACGCCGTTCACCTGCAGTTCGACGGCGTGCTCTCCGGGGTAGTACCTGCGCGTGGTGATCGCCCGCAGCGAGTGCCCCTTGGTCAGGAGCACGACCTCGCCGGGCTCCAGGGTCAGGGTCGTGAGCTTGAACGTCTTGCCGCTGAGGCTGCCGTTCGCCTTCTGGTGGTGCATGACATAGTCGACCACCAGGCGGGTGGTGACCCGGGCATCGTTGCGGATGCTGGCGGTGAAGTTCACCGTTCCGCCGAACGGCACGTTCGTCTCGTCCAGCACCGGGCCGGCCACCGTCACGTCGGCGGCATGGAAACCGAGCTGTGCGAGCGCGGCCGGGTTGCCCCGCTTCACGAGGGTGCGCAGCGCGTGTCGCACGAGCCGGGCGGTGTTCGCGTCCGGGTCGGCGAGCCAGGCGGCCGTCGTGGCGACCACGAGCTCCGGCTGCTGCCTGCTGAGGTCGTTGAGGTGGTTGGCGACGGACCGGCGCACGACCTCGTCCTCGTCGCGGTACAGCGCGTGCAGGATCGGCAGCGTCGCGGTCGGCTCGGCGAGGATGCCCGGCACCCGGCGTGCCCACGGCAGGAACGGCCGGGTGCCCTCCGACGCCAGCCGGCGCACGTCGGCGTCGCTCGAGGCGGTCCAGCCCAGCACGACCGGGAGCGCCCGGTCGAGGTCGTGTTCGAGCAGGATCCGGATCGCGAATTCGGAGCTGAGCCGGCCGGTGAGCTCGGCGAGCATACCCAGGGCGTCGTCGAAGGCGGCATCCGTGCCCGCCTCGATGCCCTTGACCGCGATCGCGGTCGACACCGGCCAGATCAGCCAGCCCGTGAACGGCGCGGGTCCCGACGCGGCGGCGCGGATGGTCGCGGCGAACGAGGTGTAGTCGCCGGGCAGGTCGGCCAGCAGGGCGTCGCGCAGCAGGTCGCTCCGCTCACGAAGCGAGAAGGGGGCGAGCATCCCGGTGGCTTCGTGCAGGGCGGTAAGCGGCGCGTGCGGCGTGACGGCCTGGATCGCCGTGGTGAGGGCGACCGCGGTCGGCACTCCGATGAGTTGGTCGGCGAAAGGCATGGAACTCCTGGTGCTGGTGCTGGTGCTGGTGCAGCGGTGTACCCCTCCAGCGTGCCAGATCGCGGCCGGGACCGACACCGCACCGGTTTCGGCAGGGCGCGCCCGAAACGGCGGGCGCGGTGTGCGGAAACCGGCGCGGGCGCGGTCGCGGGCCGCCGAAACCGGCGCGGGCGCGGTGCCGGCCCCGGTGCGAAGCGGATGCTTCAGGCCCGGAGGACGGGTACGCTCGCGCGGCGGCGCCGAAGGGCCGCACCACCCTCACGGATGCCGAGGAACACGACGGCGGTGCAGAGGACGAAGAACCAGTCGAGGACACCGAGCCCGCTCGTGCCGAAGAAGCCCGCGACCAGCGGCACGTACACGATGACGAGCATGATCGTGAGCGCGAGCGCGATGGCGTACCAGAACGAGGCGTTGGTGAACTGATACCTCGTGAAGAACCCGTGCACGCTGCGGCGCTGGATGATGCTGACGAGCTGGCAGACCATGATCGTGACGTAGGTGATCGACATCGCCTGGGCGAGCGGCACGGCGGGCACCGCCTGGCTGAACGGGTCGATTCCGTTCCGGGTGAAGAAGGCCAGGTAGTTGACCATGGCGAAGGCGCCGATCAGCGACCCGCACCAGACCACGTCGACGATCGACCGCCCGTTCAGGATCCGCGCGCGGGAATCCCGGGGCGGGTCCTTCATCGTCTCCCCTTCCGCGGGGTCCTTGCCGAGCGCCGCGATCGGGAAGATCTCCCCGAGCAGGTCGATCGCGAGGATCTGCAGCACGTTCAGGGCGAGGGGCACGCCGAACAGGGAGGCCAGGGCCAGGCTCGCGGTGTTCACCACGAACTCGGCGATGTTCGAGGTCAGGCAGCTCAGCACGCCCTTGGTGATGTTGCGGTAGATCGTCCGGCCCTCGGCGATCGCGTTGACGAGGGTCGCGAAGCTGTCGTCGAGCAGCACGATCTCGGCGGCCTGCTTGGCCACATCCGTGCCGGAGGCGCCCATCGCGACCCCGATGTTCGCGTGCCGCAACGCCGGCGCATCGTTGATGCCGTCGCCGGTGACGGCGACGATGTGGCCGGAGGCCTTGACGAGGTCGACGATGCGCACCTTGTCCTCCGGTGCGACCCTGCTGAACACGGTGCCGCCGCCGAGTGCGTGACGGAGCACCTCGGCATCGGGCATCTCCGCGAGCTCGGCGCCGGTGACGATGCTGAGACCGTCGTCGCCCGACAGTCCGGCCTGGTGCGCGATGGCTTCGGCCGTGAGGGAGAAGTCGCCCGTGACGATGTTGACTTTCACCCCGGCGGCGAGCACGGTCGTCATGGCGGCGGGGACGGCGTCGCGGATCGGGTCCTGCATCGAGACGAGGCCCAGGACGGTCAGATCGCGTTCGATGACGGTGATGTCGCCACTGACGGCATCCGCTTCGGTGAGCACCCGCGTCGCGAAGACGAGGTTGCGCAGCGCGCGGCTCGCCTTCTCGGTGTGCCGGGCGAGCAGGGCGGAACGGTCGGCGTCCGTGAGCGAGCGGACGGAGCTGCCGTCGTCGATCAGGGTGGCCCGGGCGAGGAGGCTCTCCGGGGCGCCCTTCGAGTATGCGGTGACGGCTCCGTCCGGGCCCCGGCGGATGCTGGTCATCAGTTTCCGGGTGGAATCGAACGGCAACTCGCTGATTTCGGGGGAGCCGGCGCGCAGGGCCTCGAGGTCGATTCCGGCCTTGCCTGCCGCGACCAGGAGGGCGCCTTCCGTCGGGTCGCCGAGGATTCGCCAGTCGTCGTCTCCGGTCGGGGCGACCAGCCGGGCGTTGTTCGCAAAGACCCCCGCGGTGAGGAACGCGCGCAGCCGGTCCGTTGCCGCGCCGCTCCGCGGCTCCGGCTCGAAGACGCCGAGCGGCGCGTAGCCGATTCCGGTGACCCGGTAGTCGGCGCCGCCGACGACGAGCTCGCTGACCGTCATCTCGTTCTTGGTGAGCGTGCCGGTCTTGTCGGTGCAGATCACGTGCGTCGCCCCGAGCGTCTCCACCGAGCTGAGCTTCTTGACAAGGGCATTCTGTCGGGCGAGGGTGCCTGCGGCCGCGGCGAGGGCGGTGTTGACCTCCGCGGGCAGCCCCTGGGGGATGAGGGCGCAGGCGAATCCGACGGCGAAGAGCATCGCTTCGCGGAGCGGAAGTTCGGACTGCACGGCGATGACGAGCACGACGAGAGACACCACGGCGACGCCGTACGTGACGTACTTCGCGATCTTGCCCGTCTCGACCTGCAGCGGGCTCCGGGTCTGCGGGGCCGACTGGCTGAGCCGGGCGATCCGCCCCAGCTCGGTGTGCATCCCGGTGGCGGTGACGAGGCCGAGCGCCTCGCCGGTCGCAACGCTGGTGCCCGCGAACGCCAGGTTGTGGCGGTCCGCGAGCGGAACCTCGTGTGGGATCGGCCGGGCGAACTTCCTGGTCGGGTCGCTCTCGCCGGTCAGGGCGAAGTCGTTGGTGGAGAAGGCGGTGGTGTCGACCAGCCGCACGTCGGCGGGCACGGAGGCGCCTTCGGTGAGTCGCACTACGTCGCCTGGCACGAGTGCACGGGACTCGATCTCGGTCAGGACGCCGTCCCGATAGACCTGGGTGGTCGGGTCGACGAGCCTCTCGAGCGCCTCCATGGTCTTCTCCGCGCGGTTCTCCTGCACGAAACCGATCAGGGTGTTGAAGCCGACGAGGGCGACGAGGACGCCCGCGGTGCCCAGGTCGCCGAGGAACCCCGTGATGGCGGCGCTCGCGAGGAGCAACACGATCATCCAGTCCGCGAACTGGCGCAGGTAGCGCCTCAGCGTGGACTCCTTCTTGAGGGCGACGATCGCGTTGCTGCCCGAGCGGATGCGCCGCTCGTCCGCCGCGCCGGTCGTCAGCCCTGAGCGCGAGCTGCCGAATGCGCTGAGCACCTCATCAGCCGTTTCCCGATAGATCGACGCGACGGGGTCAGTGGAATCGGCAGGGTGGAGCTGCGGCAAGCTCATGGTTCAAGGCTACGCTTCGCCCCGGTCACCGAATTCCCGCGCCCACCGGCCAGAGGCATCCGCGCTCAGTCTCCGCGGGCGGTGATCTCCTGCGTCAGCGGGGCCGCGTGCTCGAGGTATCCCTCGGTGCGTCGGTGGGGAAAAGATGCCTGCCGTGGACCTGCAGCGAGGAGGGAGTCCTCTTCTCCGATCACGACCAGACCGGCGGAACTGTTCGCCGATTCGCTCAGGCAGTGCAGCCATCTCTCGTTGAGGCTCGGAGCGTGCCCACCACTGAACCGGAAGTAAAGCGGGATCGACGGGTGCAACCACGCCGAACTGTGACCGCCGGATTTCCCGGCATCGGGCCAGGAGAGCAGGAAACTCTCGCCCCTGCGGAGCTTCTGCACGATCACGATCTGCAGGTGAGCGAGAAGCCGATCGTCGAAATCGACGATCATCCCCTTGTACATCAGGTATCCCATGGCTCGCCATTCCCGATCGGCCTGAGGCTCAGCGCCATCGATGTCGCCTCGAAGCATATTGCCCAGTTATACGCGTGAGATTTTCTCAATACAACCAATCAAGCGAGCTTCTAAGCAACCTGCGGATCACGGGGATGTCGGCCTGGCAGGGCGTGCGGGCGGGGCCGGCGGACCGGGCGTACGCTGTGGTCGTCGGCTGCCGCAGAGGGCGGCACCGGGGGAGGATCGTATGACATCGGCCAGGAAGACCATCTCGAAGCGATCGGCGCGGAAACGGGCCTGGAGCGACCTCAGTCCCCGGGAGCAGACCGGCGTCCTCGTCGCCGGATCGGTGCAGCTGGCGCTCGCCGCGACCGCGTGGGCGGACCTGGCGAAGCGGCCCGCCGCACTCGTCAACGGACCCAAGCTCCTGTGGGCCGCCGTCATCGGACTGAACTTCGTGGGGCCGATCACCTACTTCGTCTGCGGAAGGCGGAAGGCGCCCGCGGCAGGCGCTGTGCCGGCAGCGGTGACCACGCCCTCGGCGCCCGCGGAGCCCGAAGTGGCTCCAGCGCCCGCAGCGCCGCCGGCAACCGAAGTGTCTCCAGCATCGGCAGCGGCTGCAGAACCCGGGTCCGCCTCAGTGACCCCTGTGGTCGACGAAGGCGAGCCGGGGCCCGTGACGGGGCTTGCCTAGGGTCCCGGAGGCCTCGAGCAGGCGGACGACCCGGTAGCGGTGCGGCTGCCAGATGCGCATCGCGGCGACCATGAGCGCGTCGTCGAAATCCGCGTCGAACAGGGTGTGGCCGATCGCCCCGGCGAGATGATAGTCGCCGACCGAGAGCGCATCGGCGTCACCGAAGGCCCGCTGGGCGACTTCCGCCGCCGTCCATTCGCCGATCCCCGGCACCGCGCGCAACCGTGCGCTCGCCTCGGCCGCCGTCAGGTCGCTCGCCGCTTCCAGCTGCCGCGTCACGGCAAGGCAGACCATCACCGTGCGGGACCGCTGCGGGTCGACACCGGCCCGATGCCATTCCCAGGAGGGGATGAGCTGCCAGGCCCTGGCCGACGGCGGCACGCGCATCCCCGCAGGTGCTGGACCGGGCGCCGGCGTTCCATGCGCGCGGACGAGGGCGCGGAACGAGGCCGTCGCTTGCAGGCTGATGACCTTCTGTTCGAGGATCGCGGGGATGAGCGATTCGATGACCCGCCCGGTGCGGGGGATCCGCAGGCCGGGCCAGCGCCGGTGCGCGTCTCGCACGAGCGGATGCTGCGCGACGAACCCCGAGGGATCGTCGCGTTCCCCGAGAAGGTCCGGAGCGCCTTCGAGGGCCTCCCGCGCGCCCTCGCCCCACGCCTCGCAGCGTAGCTCGGTCAGGCCGGACTGGGTGAGGCGGAGGGTCGCCGGCCCGGACCGGGTGAGCGTAGTGCGCCACACGGCACCGTCCTGGCTCACCTGGAAGGTGGGGTCTGACCGGCCTCGGCGCAGGCGCGAGAGGGTGAGACCGACATCCGTCGGATGGGCCGGCCGCCACCGGCTCGAGCAGTCCGGGGACGGCGCGCGTTCCGGCGCCTCCCGCTGCGTCAGGTCCGGCGCGACTGCGGGCATGCCGGGCCCTGCGGGCGCGGCGATTGACGGCGCCGTTCCCTCGTCACTCCCTGCAGCTGTTCCCACCCTGACAGCCTAGGGAGTGCGTCCGACAGGGCGGACACATCCGCACGATCACGACCGGATGCTCAGGGCGCTTCGGGTGCGCTTCGAGCCTCGGGTCCTGGACCGTCGTACACCGGGTTCCGGGTCAGTGCGCCCCGACCGTGAGGTGCTGCTTGCGAACCGGCTCGATCCGCACACTCGTGCGTTCGCAGCCCGAGCACTTGAGCACGTAGAGCGGCAGGGTGATCTGCTTCGCGTGCGCGGCGTTCGGCGTGAGCTGCGCCGGCGAATGACAGAACGGACACGTGATCAGCATGGTTAGGTCCCCTAATCCTCTTACCCGCCACGGTTTGTAACGTGTACTTCAACGCTAACTCTCGAAACCCGTCGCGGTACCCCCTAGACGGATGTGTCGAAGTATGTATCCGTACAGGAAAGGAACCCCGCCGCCGGTCGTGCCCGCCGGTGGTCCGCCGTCAGGGGCGTCAGTCCGTGTCGGAGCGCTCGACGACGAAATCGGCGCCGGGGTAGACGACACTCTGGTGGCCCTCGCCGAAGCGGACCAGGTACGGCGGCTCACCGTCGGGCCCGCGCACCTCGACGATCTCCCCGTGTTTGTCCGGTGTCTCGACCGTCCGGCCGCGAATGATGATCCTGTCGCCGATGATTGCGCGCATGTCCACGCACCTCCTGCGGTTCAAGCTACGCCCGGGCCGCCGTTCTCAACAGGGCAGGTCTTCCGGCGGCGGGCAACCCGCCGGCCCGATCCTGAGCCGGTCGCAGAGGGCGGTGAGCTGCTCGAGTTCCTCGTTGGAGAGGGCGTCGCCGAACCGGGCGGAGATCGAGCCCATGTGATCGACCGCGACACTGCGGAACAACGCGTACCCGGAATCCGTCAGCTCGACGATGGCACCGCGCCCGTCGTTCGGGTCGGTGACCTTGTGGATGTACCCACGCGAGGCCAGGCGGTCGATCAGCCGGCTCACGCTCGGCTGGGTGAGTAGAACGTGCTGGTTCAGGTCGCGTAGGCGGATGCGCCGATCCGGCTCCCTGGACAGGTTGAAGAGCACGTCGTACTCGTTGAAGGAAATCTCGCGGGAGGGAAAGTCGCTCGCGAGGCTGCGCATGATCGCCACTTGCGCGCGAAACAGCGATTCCCAGGCGGATACTGCGGCCGCTCGATCCGTCACCGGTCCTCCTCAGTCGTGTCTCTCCAGACTAGAGAATCTACGCCAGCCCTCGCTGCACGGCTCTTGGCGAATTCGCAGAAAGAATACAGCCGCACAGCTAGCTTTCCGTTACCGGTTCGTTATATATTCGTTGTGCGTCAACCGTTTGCTGTGGCGGAAGACGCGAAATGTGATTGCAGGACACTCTTGGTGCAAGGGAAGAGGGTCGGTCGTTAAGCCTCTACGACCGGCCCTCAATCACGTTAACGCGCGGTCCGCGTCACGAATCCGCCCACGCCCGCGCAGAGGCCTCGGGCATTCTCAGTTGCGGTGAAGACACGTTCGTGCGCGCGGCGACGGCGCTGTGTCCGCAACTCACTGCGGATGAGAGTCGGTGCGGGGCCCGGGGCCCGGGGTACGGGGGAGAACCTAGAAGACGTCGGGGCTCGGCGTCGTCGACTGGCGGATCGAGACATCCGCGTGACGGTCGAAGCGGTAGCCGACGCCGCGCACGGTACGCACGATGTCTTCGTAGCGGCCGAGCTTGGCGCGCAGGCGGCGCACGTGCACGTCGATGGTGCGCTCGTTGGGGGCGTCCTCTTCGTCGGCGGCGTCCCAGAGCTTTTCGATGAGCTCGGCACGCTCGATGGTGCGGCCTTCACGCAGCACGAGGTACTGCAGGAGTTCGAATTCCTTGTAGGTCAAGGCCGCGGTCTCGTTGTCGAGCACCACGCGCTTGCGGGAGATGTCCACGACCACGCCGCCGGCGGCACGGTCCGGGTCGGCCACCGTGCGGTGGCGGGCCAGGGCGGCCGGGTCCTGGAGGGCGAGGCGCACGACGTCGACGTCGCGGCCGCCTGCCCCCGCCGGGGCGAGTGCCACTGCGGCGTGGGTCTCTGCGTTCGGGGCCAGTTCCTCGGTGAGGGCCTTGAGCGCCTCGACGATGCGGTGCAGCGAGGTGCCGGCGGCGGCGGCCTTGGCCTCGTCGATGCCGACGTAGAGCACGAAGCCTCTGGCCTCTGTGCCCTCCGGCACGGCGCGGATGCGGGGAGCGGCGGGGGCCGGTGCCAGGGCGAGTGCCGGGCGGGCGTTGTGGATGGAGCGGGCGGTGTCAATGTGTGCGAGCGACATGGCAGGAGTCCTTGGGGGTGATGATGCTGGGGTGAACCCGGCGCTCTGCGCGGTTGCGGGTTCGGCAATGGTCGTTGTGACCGGGTACGGAGCGTTGGAGAGGCTCCGGGAGTTCAACCGACCGACTCAGAACCGCGGGGTGCTACTGCACGGGGTTCTGAGGCGAGAGGGGAGCTCGGCGAGGGTGTCGCGGTTCAGCGGCACATTCGGCAACACTCGGCGCGCATGCCGGGCATCATCATGCCGGCAGTCCCAAGGGCCTCGAGGGAGGTCAGGGGGCGGTGAGTGGTTGTCATAACTGTGAGTAAAGCCCACTGTTACGGCGTGTGTCAACTTTGTGACGCAGGAAGCCGGGAGGCCTGCTGCATCACGTTCGGCCCGGTCGGGTCGAACGGGAGGATCCGTGCCCGATGGGCACTTCGTCACATGTTCCTCGATGAAAAGGCACTTCATCAAAGATTCGTGAACCTACTGCGCTGCAACGCTCGATGGTCGCAGGACCTGCGCGTTCCGCCGGCGTGGTATCAACCGGCGGAACGGGCGGAGTGTGTTCTAGACGAGTCCGTAGAGACGGTCGCCGGCGTCGCCGAGTCCGGGAACGATGTAACCGATCTCGTTGAGGCGTTCGTCGACGGCGCCGAGGATGATCGAGACCTCACGACCGGGGAACGCCGCCTCGACGGCGGCGAGGCCCTCGGGCGCCGCCAGGATGCAGATGGCCGTGACGTCGACGGCGCCGCGGTCGAAGAGGAACTGGATGGCCGCGATCAACGAGCCGCCGGTGGCGAGCATCGGGTCGAGCACGAAGCACTGGCGGTCGGAGAGATCGTCGGGCAGGCGCTCCGCGTACGTGGTCGGCTGGAGGGTCTCCTCGTTGCGGGCCATGCCGAGGAATCCGACCTCTGCGGTCGGCAGTAACTTGACCATGCCCTCGAGCATGCCGAGACCGGCGCGCAGGATCGGCACGACGAGCGGCTTCGGGTCGCTGATCTGCACCCCGTGGGCCAGCCCGACCGGGGTCTCGACGGTAATGTCTTCGACCCGTACCCCGCGGGTTCCCTCGTAGGCGAGGAGCGTCATCAGCTCCTCCACGAGGGACCGGAAGAGCGGTGAGGAGGTGCGTTTGTCCCGCAGAACCGTCAGTTTATGGGTGATGAGCGGATGGTCGGCTACATGGACTCGCATAGGCTCAATCTACTAGCTGGGGGAGGTATCCGGATGGGCGAGCAGGATCGCGAGCACCGCGAATGGATGCGGCTTGCCCTCCGGGAGGCCCGCGCGGCCCTCGAGACGGGCGATGTCCCGGTCGGCGCGGTCGTGCTCGATCCCGACGGCGTCGTCATCGGCCGCGGCCGGAACGACAGGGAGGCACGGCAGGATCCGACCGGTCACGCCGAGATCGTCGCCATCCGGGCAGCGGCTGCCGCCCTCGGCGACTGGCACCTGACCGGCTGCACTCTGGTCGTCACGCTCGAGCCCTGCGTGATGTGCGCCGGTGCGATCCTCGCCGCACGGATCCCGGTCGTCGTCTTCGGCGCCTGGGACGAGAAGGCGGGCGCAGCGGGTTCCGTCTACGACGTGCTGCGCGACCGCAGGCTCAACCATCGCGCCGAGGTGTACGCGGAGGTCGACGCCGAGGAGTGCGGCGCCCTGCTCCGGGAATTCTTCAGCGATCCAGCCCGTCGAGCCATTCGCTGAACAAGGCGCGGGAGGCATCCTGCATCGAACCGGCGTAGAGGTCGCGCTCGGCGCGCAGGGTTTCCGGGTCGAGGCCTGCCTCGGTGAGTTCCGCGGCGGATGCGCGCAGCCAGACCTCGTGCATGGCCGGTGTCACCTCGGGGTGGAACTGCACCGCGAGCGCCCAGTCGCCGATGCCGAACGCCTCGTTACCGTACTGCGGCGAACCGGCCAGGCGCGTCACGCCCTCCGGAAGGTCGAAGGTGTCGCTGTGCCACTGCAGCACCGGGACGCCGGCCACATGGCGGAGCGGCCCGGTGGCGCCGAGACCCGTCGGTTCAACCGTGCGGAAGCCGATCTCGTTCGTCGGCCCGGGGTAGACCCTGGCGCCGAGCGCGTTGGCCATCAGCTGGGCGCCGAGGCACACGCCGAACACCGGTCGTTCGGCCGCGAGCCGGTTCCGCAGGATCGAGATCTCGTCGGCGAGGGCGGGGAAGGCCTCGGTCTCGTACGCGCCCATCTCCCCGCCGAGCACGACGACGAGGTCGGCGGCGGTCGGGTCGATCGTGCCGAGGTCGTCGCTGAGGATCTCGACGTAGTCCACGGTGTAGCCGTGCTCGCGGAGCACGGGTTCGAGGTTGCCGAGGTGGATGGTGGCGTCGTGGCGCAGCACGAGCGCCGTCTTCACCGCGACCGGCGCGGCATCCGTGGCCGGTACGGCCTGGACTGCGCTCATTCCCGGCCCCGGATGATGATGGTGTCCGTGAGCGGGCCGGGCTGGCTCGGGTCGTGGAACACGTCGGGCTCGAGGTAGATCGCGCGGGCGCTCGGCATCGCCGCCCGCACGCGTTCCTCGATCACGTCGATGGACGCCGCGACGTCGGAGAAGGGCAACTCGGCGTCGAAGGCGAGCTTCGCGGCCACGAGCAGTTCGTCCGGTCCGAGGTAGAGCGTCTTCATGTGGATGATGCGCTGCGTCTCCGGGCCGTCCAGGATCGCGCGCTGGATCGTCGCGGTGTCAGCCGGTCGGGCGCCCTCGCCGACGAGGAGGCTCTTCGTCTCGACGCCGAGCACGATCGCGACGAGCACGAGGAGGACACCGATGCAGATGGTCCCGATCGCGTCCCAGATCGGGTCGCCGGTCACGATGGTCAGGCCGACGCCGAGGAACGCGAGCACGAGCCCACTGAGTGCCGCGACGTCCTCGAGCAGCACGACGGGCAGCTCCGGAGCCTTCGCGTGCCGGATGAACTGCACCCAGGTCTCCCCGCCCCTGGTGTGGTTCGATTCCTTGATCGCGGTGCGGAGCGAGAACGATTCGAGGGCCATCGCGACGAGCAGCACGAGGATCGGCAGCCACGGCACGTCGAGGTGATGCGGGTCCTGCAGCTTCTGCACCCCTTCATAGAGGGAGAAGACGCCACCGATGGAGAACAGGATGATCGAGACCACGAAGGCGTAGACGTAACGCTCGCGGCCGTAGCCGAACGGATGCTCGGTGTCGGCGTCCTTCCGCGACTTGCGGCCCCCGAGGAGCAGCAGCAACTGGTTGCCCGAATCGGCGAGGGAGTGCACTCCCTCAGCGAGCATCGAGGACGAACCCGAGAGCCCCCAGGCGATCAGTTTTGTCGCGGCGATGCCCAGGTTCGCCCCGAGTGCCGCGATGATGGCCTTGTTCCCCGACGATGCGCTCATGGAGCAATTGTAGAAGGCCCCCGAGACTCCGAAACGCCCCGAAAAGTAGACTGGCCGCATGACCGAGACTGCCGCCACTGCGGCGACCCCCACCGTCCTGCCCACCATCGCGTTCCTCGGAGCCGGATCGATGGCGCGTGCCGTCCTGACCGGGCTGCTGACCCCCGCCGTCACGGTCGAGGGCGGCATCCGGGCCACCAACCGCACCGCGGAGAAGGCCGCGGAGCTGCGCGACCTTCCCGGCGTCACCGCGTGGGCCACCGCGATCGATCCGGACGCCAACCGCACCGCGGTCACCGGGGCCCGCATCGTCGTCGTCGCGGTGAAGCCGGCCATGGTGCCCGACCTGCTCCGCGAGATCGCGCCGTCCCTCGAACCGGGCACCCTCGTGGTGAGCGTCGCGGCCGGCGTCACGATCGCCACCTTCGAGGCGCTGCTGCCGGCATCCGTCGCCGTGATCCGGTCGATGCCCAACACCCCCGCCCTCGTCGGCAAGGCCGTGACCGGCCTGAGCGCAGGCACCCGCTCCACTCCGGCCGACCTCGATCTGGCCCAGGCCCTGTTCGGCACCGTGGGCTCGGTGCTCGTCGTCCCGGAGGACAAGCTCGACGCCCTGAGCACGATCAGCGGCTCCGGCCCGGCCTACGTGTTCTACCTGATCGAGGAGTTCACCCGCACGGCCATCGACAAGGGCTTCACACCTGAGGAGGCCGCCGTGCTCGTCAACGGGACCTTCCTCGGCGCGAGCACCCTCCTCGAGGCAAGCCCGCTGTCGCCCGGTGAACTCCGCCGCCAGGTCACGAGCCCACACGGCACCACCGAGCGCGCGGTCTGGGAACTCGAGAAGGGCGGTCTCAAAGACCTGTTCGACCGGGCGACGGATGCCGCACTCGCCCGCGCCCGCGAACTCGCCGCCCCCACCGACTGACCCTGTTCCGAATTCAGGAGTTGAGCCCGGTTCGGGGCGGCCAAGACGGATGTGCCGCACTGTTCCGGGGGACGGGCTGCGGCCGCGGGGGCAACTCCTGAATTCGGAACCACGCGGGGTAGCGCAGGGCCCGGGCGCTGCGGGTGCCGGGCCGGTATGTCGGTCGTCGTAGTATCCCTTCGCGGGAATGACTAGCCTAAAGGTATGGCAGACATCTTCGGCGTGGTGGCGGACTCGACTCGACGCGAAATATTACGCATTCTCCTCGAGCGATACAACCAGTCCGGGGCGGTCGGCGGCGAGCTCAGCGTGTCTGACATCGTCGTGCAACTCGGCCTCAGCCAGCCGACCGTCTCCAAGCACCTCAAGGTGTTGCGCGAGGCTGGACTCGTCGGCGTACGTGAAGCAGGGCAGCACCGTTATTACCATCTCGACTATGCCCCCCTGGAGGAGATCGAAGACTGGCTGATTCCCTTCCTGAGCGTCGATTTCGACGCCGCAACGGAGGAGGAAGCCGAAGAGGCCGAGGGCCTCAAGGAAGAACAGCGGGCGTTCGCGACCGCGATCGGCAAGGTCTTCGCCGACACCTCATTCCAGGTCGCGCATGCGGTCAAAGACGTTAAACCGCGCAAATGGCGGAAGAACGAACAGTAGAACCAGCAGTACTCGACCGGCAACCGCCGGCCGAGCGTCGAGCGTCGCGCTTATCCGCTAGACTGGCACTTTCGTGTCTGTCGCGAATCTCGCGGCGAAATCAAATCTTGTGAGGTCCGTGTGGGTTCTGTAATTAAGAAGCGACGCAAGCGTATGGCGAAGAAGAAGCACCGCAAGCTGCTTCGTAAGACCCGCCATCAGCGTCGCAACAAGAAGTAGGACGGCTTAGCCCGTCCCCAAGCGTGAGCGTTAGGTCCTTTCGGGCCTAGCGCTTTTTGCTTGTGTGGACCCGGTTCGCGCGCGCCGCCCGGCGGATGCTCGCACGCTTCATCCGCATCACGGGCCAGTCGCGCGCCGCCGCGTATCGCGCGAGCGCGGCATCCGGGTTCACCACGACCGGGTGGCCGACCAGCTCGAGCAGCGGAATGTCGTTGTGCGAGTCCGAGTACGCCCAGCAGTCGGCGAGGTCTACCCCGCTCGCCTCCGCGCGTGCACGGGCCGCGTCGGACTTGAGCGCGCCGTGACAGACGCCGGCGGTCAGCCGACCTGTGAAGATGCCGTCGTCCGCCTCGAGCACGGTTCCGACCGCGCCCGTGAAGCCCAGGCGCGCGGCGATGACGTCGGCGACCTCCTGCACGCTCGCGGTGAGCAGCCAGACCTCGTGGCCGGTCTCGAGGTGCCGTCTGGCCACCGCGACCGTCTCCGGCCAGAGCCGACGGGTGAGCTTCGTGTCGAAGATCTCCTCGCTCAAGCGGATGAGCTCGGCCTGCTCGAACCCGACGGCCACTTCGAGGGCGCGCAGCAGCACGGTGGAGAGGTGGTCGCGGTTCTCGCCGACCGCGAGGAACCGGGCCTGCTTCCAGCCGAACGAGGTGATGTCGCGCCGGGTGATCAGGCCGCATCGCCACGCGGCGACGCCCAGATGATAGAGGCTGGCCCCTCGCATCAGGGTGTTGTCGACATCGAAGAACGCGATGGCGCGCGGGGGAGTGGCTTGGAACATCTCCCTTGGAGTCTAGTTGGGTCACCATGCCGTGCCCGGCTTAGGGTGGGAGCATGGCCACTGCACTCCTCACCCTGATCGGCAAGCCCGGTTGTCACCTCTGCGACGATGCACGTGAGGTCGTGACGGGCGTCGTCCGCACCTTGGACGGAACGCCGGGAGCGCCCGAGATGGCGATCGAGGAGCGTTCGATCCTGGACGACGCGGCCCTCAGCGACCTGTATCTGGAGGACATTCCCGTGCTGATGATCAACGGCACGGTGCACAACTACTGGCGGATCGATCCCGACCGGCTCCGCACGGCGCTTCTGGCCGTGAAATGATTCGGCACGTGGTGTCGTGGCGGCTCGCCGCGACCGAGCCCGCCGCCCGTGCGGCCGATGCGGCCGCCATCGTCGAGCGCCTCGAGTCCCTCGTCGGCGTCGTCCCCGAGATCCGCACCCTGCAGGTCGGCACGGATGTCGTCGGGAACCCTAACTGGGACGTCGTGCTGATCGCGGACTACGAAGACCTCGACGCGCTCGCGCGCTACCAGGTGCACCCGGCCCACGAGGCCGTCGGCGCGTTCATCCGCTCCGTCGTCGCCGAGAAGTCCACCGTCGACGTGCAGTTCTGAGCCTTCCGGAACCACACAACGGAGGAGATCCGGGCTGCTGAGGCTGGGTGAGCCTCAGGGCGCCGGATCTCCTCCGTCTATCGAGCTATCGAGCTATCGAGCTATCGAGCTATCGAGTGGGACTGGCCTACGGCTCGAGGCGGGTCGGGCCGCGGAACAGGTAGGTGACCTCGCGGATGCTGGCCTGGTGCAGCATCAGCATCAGCACCCGGGCGAGGCCCATGCCGAAGCCGCCGTGGGCGGGAACGCCGTAGCGGAAGAAGTCGAGGTACCCGCCGAGCTCTTCCGGGTCGAGGCCCTTCTCGATCGCCTGGGCGGTGAGCACGTCGATGCGGTGCTCGCGCTGCGCGCCGGTCGAGATCTCGGTGCCGTTGAAGATCAGGTCGTAGCTGTTGGTGATGGTCTGGTCGTTCTCCGGGCGCATGTGGTAGAACGGGCGGATGCTCGCGGCGTAGTCGGTGAGGAACACGAACTCGTGCCCGTAGGTCTCGAGCACATACGCGGCGATCTGGCGCTCGCCCTCCGGGTCCATGTCGTCGTCGTCGCGCGGCACCTCATAGCCGCGGCTCTTGACGATTTCCTTGGCCTCGGCGAGGGGGATGCGCGGGAACGGCTGCGTCGGAACGGTAACCTCGACTCCGAACAGGGCCAGAACTTCCTCGCCGTGCTTGGCCTTGACGGCTGTGAAGCCGGCGACGAGGAGCTCCTCGTGCAGCTGCATGACGTCTTCGTGGCTGTCGATCCAGCTGATCTCGGCGTCGACGCTCGTGAACTCGGTCGCGTGGCGGCTCGTGAAGGAGGGGTCGGCGCGGAACGCCGGTCCGACCTCGAAGACCTTGCCGAAGCCGGCTGACTGCGCCATCTGCTTGAAGAACTGCGGGCTCTGCGCGAGGTAGGCCTTGGTGTCGAAGTAGTCGACCTCGAAGAGCTCTGCGCGGGACTCGCTCGCGCTCGCCATCAGCTTCGGGGTGTGCAGCTCGATGAAGTCGTGCTCGATCCAGTAGGTGCGCAGCGCGTGCTCGAAGGTGGTCTGGATGCGGAAGATCAGGTTCTGCTTCGGCTGGCGCAGGTCGAGGAAGCGCCAGTCGAGGCGCTTGTCGAGGCTCGAGTCCGCGGCGATCGGCGTCTCGGGGATGGCGGCGGTGACGACGGTGAGGCTCGCGAGCTTGATCTCGATGCCGCCGAGCTTGACCCGCTCGTCGTGCTTGAGTTCACCGGTCACGGTGATGAAGCTGCCCTGGGCGAGCGCGGAGATCGTGGTGGCCGGCTCGTCGGCGACGACGGCACCGTCGGCATCCGTCGTGCGGGGGTTCACGAGCTGCACCGCACCCGACTCGTCGCGCAGCACGACGAACTGCACCTTCTTCTGGTCGCGCACCGTATCGACCCACCCCGAGACCGTCACGGTTCCGTTGGAGAGGGCGGCCAGGTTCTTGATCAATACGCGCGAAGTCACCGCATAAGTTTAGCTGCACCGGCTCTCGGCTAATTCATGGGCACCTCCTCCGTAGAATGAGCGGGTGGTAGCCAGCCAGATCCATCTCGTCCGTCACGGTGAAGTGTTCAATCCCGAGCGCGTTCTGTACGGCAGGCTGCCCGAATTCCGGCTCTCCGACCTCGGCTCGGCTATGGCCGCGACCGCCGCCGTCGACCTCGTGGAGCGCGGCCGGCCGGTGCGTCGCGTCATCGCCTCCCCTCTCCAGCGCACGCGCGAGTCCGCGGCTCCGATCGCCGCGGCCTTCGGCCTGCCCGTCGAAATCGACGAGCGCATCATCGAACCGACCAACAGGTTCGAGGGCAAACGGATGTCCGGCGAGCACAGCGCCCTCCGCGACCCCCGCAACTGGCCGGCCATGCTCAACCCGCTGCGACCGAGCTGGGGCGAACCGTACCGGGCGATCTCCGCACGGATGCTCGCCGCCATCGACGAGGCCTACAACTCCGTGACCGACGGCGACGTCGTGCTCGTCAGCCACCAGCTGCCGATCTGGATGGTGCACCGCGCCCTCGCCGGCGAACGGCTCGCCCATGACCCGCGCGGCCGCCGCTGCGCCCTGTCCAGCATCACCACACTGTCCTGGCGGGGTGAGGGGCTCGTGGAGATCAGCTACGCGAACCCGGCAGCCGACCTGCAGGCCGGTGCCACGGACGTAGGAGCGGTGTGAAGGCCGGTCCGGGAATCGAAACGCGCCCGCGGCGGCGCCGCGCCGCCGGTCTGACGGGCCTGGTCGGTCTGCTCGCGCTCGCCCTGGTGCTCACCGGCTGCTCGACCGACCCCCTCGCCGACCAGTACCGCGCCGGCAGCAACAAGGGCTTCATCGCCGGAGACGGCAGTGTCACGGAGATCGCAGCCGCTGAACGCGGAGCCGCCGTGGCGTGGAACGGTCTCGACGAGACCGGCGCCGCCGTGTCGGACACCGACTATGCCGGAAAAGTACTCGTGCTCAACTTCTGGTACGCGAGCTGCGCACCCTGCCGGGTCGAGGCCCCTGCCCTGCAGAAGCTCAACGCCGAGTTCTCCGGGACGGGAGCCGAGTGGCTCGGCGTGAACGTGCGCGACCAGGCCGCGAACGCGATCGCGTTCAACCAGAGCTACGGCATCACCTATCCCTCGATCATGGATGTCGACGGCGGGGCCATGCAGCTCGCCTTCAGCGGCAGCATCCCGCCGAACGCGGTGCCGACCACGCTCGTGCTCGACAAGAGCGGCCGGGTCGCTGCGCGCATCCTCGGTGCCCTGTCGACGCCGTCGATCCTCGAGACCATTGTGCGCGACGCCATCGCCGAGGTCCCCGCGGCGTGAACAATCCCTTCGGCGAAATCGTCTTCAGCGGCCAGCTCCTGTTTGCGATTCCCATCGCGGTACTCGCCGGGCTCGTCTCGTTCGCGTCCCCGTGCATCCTGCCGCTCGTGCCCGGCTATCTGGCCTACATCGGCGGGTTCACCGACGGTCGGTCGACGGCCGGGCGCGGCGACCGGCGCGGCCGGAACCGGCTCCTGGCCGGCGTCGGCCTCTTCGTGCTCGGTTTCACCCTCGTCTTCGTGCTGACCGGGGTCGTCTTCGGCGCGGCCGGCTTCTGGCTCAACCAGTACCGCGACCTCGTCACCCGGGTCGCCGGCGTTGTCGTGATCCTGCTCGGGCTGGTCTTCGTCGGCCAGTTCGCCGCCCTGCAGCGCACGGTGAAGACGAGCTGGCGCCCGCGCGCCGGGCTGGCCGGCGCCCCCGTGCTCGGCGCGGTCTTCGCGGTCGGCTGGACACCGTGCACCGGTCCGACCCTCACCGCGATCAACTCGCTCAGCCTCACCACGGGCTCCCCGTGGCAGGGCGGCATCCTCGCGTTGTTCTACGCCCTCGGCCTCGGCATCCCGTTCCTGCTCATCGCGCTCGGCCTCAACTGGGCGACCGGGGCGGTGTCGTTCCTGAAGCGGCACGTCCGCGCGATCAATCTGTTCGGGGGCGTGCTCCTCGTCGTCATCGGCGTCCTCATGGTGACCGGCGTCTGGAATGCCTGGCTCCTCGACCTGCAAGGAGTGATCGGCAGTTATGTCCCGGCCATCTGACCACTACGATTCCCCCGCGCCGGCCCCGGCGTCCGACGATGTCACCCAGCCCAGGCTCGGCCTGATCGGCTGGCTGCGCTGGTTCTGGCGCCAGCTCACCAACATGCGCACCGCCCTGTTCCTGCTGCTCCTGCTCGCGATCGCCGCCGTGCCCGGCTCGCTCGTTCCCCAGCGCAGCTCGGACCCGAACGGCGTCACCCAGTACTTCGCGGACAACCCCGACCTCGCTCCCGTGCTCGACAAGATCCAGGCCTTCGACGTCTACTCCTCGGCGTGGTTCTCCGCGATCTACCTCCTCCTCTTCATCTCGCTCATCGGCTGCGTGATCCCGCGCACGAAGCACCACTTCCAGGCACTCAGGGCCCAGCCGCCGCGCACACCCGCGCGGCTCGTCCGGCTGGCCGGCTTCACCGAGCGCACCGCTCCGGCGGGCACGGATGCCGCGGCCGCGGTCGACTCCGCGCGCTCGCTCCTGAAGAAGAGCGGCTACCGCGTCGCCCTGTTCGACAGCGCGCCGCGCGGCGGTTCCAGGGAATTCTCGGCCTCCGCCGAGCGCGGCTACCTGCGCGAGACCGGCAACCTGGTGTTCCACTTCGCGCTCGTCGGCATCCTGATCACGGTCGGCTTCGGCAGCGGTTTCGGCTTCAGCGGCCAGCGGGTGCTCGTCGAGGGCCAGACCTTCGTGAACACCCTGCTCGCCTACGACTCGTTCAGCCCCGGCCGGTTCTTCACCGACTCGAGCCTCGAGCCGTACAAACTCACCCTCGACGACTTCAGCGTCACCTACGAAACCCAGAACCTCAAGGCGTACGGCCAGGCGATCGACTACTCCGCCGCCGTGAGCGTCACCCGCCGCGGCGAGGCCCTCCAGACCGGCGTCGTCAAGGTGAACGCCCCGATGCGCACCGGCGGCACCGACGTCTACCTGCTCGGCAATGGCTACGCGCCCTCGATCACCGTCAAGGACCCCAACGGGGTCGTCGTCTTCACCGACGCGGTTCCGTTCCTGCCGCAGGATGCGAACCTCACCTCGCTCGGCGTGATCAAGGTTCCGGACGGCCTCAGCGAACAGCTCGGCATGATCGGCTTCTTCTACCCGACCCAGGCGGCGAGTTCGACGGGCGCCTTCTACTCCTCGTACCCGGACCTCGAGTACCCGATGCTCACCCTGAACATCTACTCGGGCGACCTCGGGCTGAATGCCGGGGTGCCGACATCCGTCTACTCGCTCAACACCGACAAGATGACCCGGCTCACCGGCGGCAAGACCGGCGTGAAATCGCTCGAGCTGAAGCCGGGGGAGACCCAGCAGCTGCCGAACGGACTCGGCTCGGTCACGTTCAACGACGCGCACCCCGGCGCCGCCGCGAACGACTTCTCCGGGTCGGTGCTGCGCTTCGCGTCCTTCGACATCCACCACGACCCGACCCAGGTCTGGGTGCTGTCCTTCGCGGTCCTCGCGCTGCTCGGGCTCCTCACGAGTCTCTTCGTGCCGCGGCGCCGGGTCTGGGTCAAGGCGATCGAGCACGACGACGGGACACTGACCCTCGAGTACGCGGGGCTCGCCCGCGGCGAGGACCCCGCTCTCGAAGCCGCCGTGACCGACATCGCAGACCGTCATGGGCGACTGCTGGTATCCTCCACATCAGCCGTCCCGGCGACCGAACAGAATTAGGCTGACCACGTGAATCTCAACGAGCTCTCGATCCTGAGCCTGTACTCGGCGATGGCCGTCTATGCGCTCGCCTTCATTTCCTTCGCGTTCGACCTCGCCAAGCGGTCAGCGGCCGTGAAGACCGCCGACGAGGCCGCGGGCCTCGCGGCGCTCAGCGCCGTTCCGGTCGGTGTCGGCGCGGTCAACGGGATGCAGACGGCGGGCTCGACCGGAACCCTCGATTCGGGGAAGCCCGCGGGCACGATCGTCAACCGCATCAGCGCCCGGATCGCTAACGACGCGGCCACGCCGTACGGCCGCTCGAAGAGCCTGCGGATCGGAGTCTCGCTGACCGTCCTGGCCTGGGCGATCCACCTGATGGCGGACGTGCTGCGCGGCTTCGCCGCCGGCCGGGTGCCGTGGGCGAATATGTACGAGTTCGCGATGACGGGCACGCTGCTCATCGTCACGGTGTTCCTGATCGTGCTCACCCGCGCGGACCTGCGCTTCCTCGGCACCTTCGTGACCGGCATGGTGCTCGTGCTGCTCGGCATCGCGGCGCTGCGCTTCTACGTCGAGGTCGCCCCGCTGCCGCCGGCGCTCCAGTCCGCGTGGCTCGTGATCCACGTCTTCGTCGCCTCGCTCGGCACCGGGTTCTTCGCGCTCGGCTTCGCCCTCTCCGTGGTGCAACTGCTGCAGTTCCGGCGGGAGGCGCTCGTCGCGACCGCCGGCCGCGTGCGGCTGCGCTTCCTCGCGACGCTGCCCTCGGCCGCGACACTCGAGAACCTGGCGTACCGGGTGCACATCATCGGCTTCATCCTCTGGACGTTCACCCTGATGGCCGGCTCGATCTGGGCGGAGAAGGCCTGGGGCCGTTACTGGGGCTGGGACACCAAGGAAGTCTGGACCTTCATCATCTGGACCATCTACGCCGGGTACATCCACGCGCGGGCCACCCGCGGCTGGCGCGGCTCACGCTCGGCGTGGCTCGCGATCGTCGGGTTCAGCGCCGTCATGTTCAACTTCGGCGTCGTCAACGTCTTCTTCAAGGGACTGCACGCCTACTCCGGCCTCTAGCCCGGCATCCGCCCGCCTCGTCTCGCCCGACCGGCCCGTCAGTCGGCGAGCGGGGTTTCGGGGGTCTCTGCGGGCTCCGCGGCGAGCAGGGCGTGGCAGCGGGTGAGGCGGGCGAGCCACCAGTCGCGCCGTTCGGCGGATGCCTCGTAGCGGTCGAGCAGGTCGGCGTCCGGTACGACGCGGCGCACCGGGATGCGGCCGTCGACGGGGAGAAGCGGATCGTGGGTGACGTCGGCCGCGAGCAGCGAGGCCGTGCCGAGGCCGCAGTCGAACTCGAGGCCGGGGATCGCGGCGGCGAGGTAGGCGCCCATCGCGATGCCGACCGAGGTGTCGAGGGCGCTCGAGACCACGACGGGCAGGCCGGCCTGCGCGACGAGGTCGAGTGCGACGTGGATTCCGCCGAGCGGCGCCGCCTTGATCACGAGGATGTCGGCGGAGCCGGTCGTCGCGACGAGCAGCGGGTCCTCCGCGCGACGCACGCTCTCGTCGGCGGCGACGGGGATGCCGAGGTAGTCGGCGGAACGGCGGCGGATCTCCGCGAGTTCTTCGATGCTCGCGCACGGCTGCTCGACGTACTCGAGGTCGAACTCGCCGAGGGCGTTCAGGGCGTGTTCGGCCTCGTCGAGGTTCCAGAGACCGTTCGCGTCCACGCGGATGCGGCCCTCCGGGCCCAGCACCCGGCGCACCGCGCGCACGCGGGCGACGTCGTCCGCGAGGGTCTGCCCGGGGGCGGCGACCTTCACCTTGGCCGTGCGGCACCCGGGGAAGCGGGCGAGGACATCCGCGACGAGCTCGGCGTCGATCGCAGGCACGGTCGCGTTGACCGGGATGCTGTCGCGCAAGAGCGCGGGGGTGGGCGTCCAGCCGAAGTCGATCGCGGCGCGCAGCCAGGCGACGGACTCGGCGTCGTCGTACTCGGCGAACGGCGCGAACTCCGTCCAGCCCTCCGGACCGCGGAGGAGGAGTGCCTCGCGGGTGTCGATTCCGCGGAATCGGGTGATGAGCGGCAACGCGACAATGCGGGCCGTTCCGAGCAACTCTGCGAGTGGGGGAAGCATGGTTCCAGTCTGCCAGCCGGGCGCGGGTGCGGCCGACCGGTCGCGACGCGGGCGTGGAGCCGCGCAGTGCGTCGCGCGCCAGATCCGCCGGTCCGCGCCAGGCATACCAGGCGCGAAGCGGCGCACGTGGTGCGCGGCCGGATCGCCGAGGCGGGCGGTGAGCCGGGTACGCGCGGTTAGAGAGAGTCGTGGTTGAAGGCGCCGTCGACCTCGAGGTCGAGGTCGTCCCCGTTGGTGGGTTTGACATCGAGGACTGCGAACGCGATGCCGGGCGCGATCAGGAGGTACGCTTCCTCGAAGCGGCCGCCGCCGCTGTTGACGGACAGCCAGTACGGCTGCCCGGACGTGACGGCCGCGCTGATCTCGTTCCGGACGGACTCGGCCGACCGCCCGCCGAGGGAGTACTGCTGGCCGCCATAGACGATGTCGATGCGAATCATGGTTCGTCCTTCGTCGCGAGCACGGATGTCGGCCGGTGCGGCTCCGGGACCAGCTGCAGGCCGCCCGAGGAGTTGGCGGTGAGCATGAGAGCCTCGACCCAGTCGCGGTTGAGGCTCGGCGAGCGTCCGCCGAAGTATTTGAAGGCGAGCGGGATGGCCGGATGCAGCCAGATCGTGCTTCGGCCGTCGCCTCCGGACGGGTCGTCCCTCCACGTGAAGTAGAAGCACTCTCCCCGGCGCAGCTTCGCTCCGATGACAACCTGGATGTGCGCCAGGATGCGATCATCAAAGTCGGCCGTCACCGTCGAGTTATAGGTGAGCTTTCCCATGATTCCCTCGTTGGCGCGTCATACAGAATTATCACTAATAATCGAGTCGCTGCCAACGCTCAATTCGGGGGGTACTGGAGAGCCGTGGAGTGGGTTCGGTCACGCGCGTGCCGACTGTCCGGGTGCTCCCGCACACAACAGTCGGCACGCGCGCATCTGTGCGCGGGTCTAGTCGCGCAAGTACCGCTCGAGCCTGGGCACGTGCAGGAGGGCCAGCGCGCGCTTCTCGATCTGGCGGACCCGCTCCCGGGTGACGCCCTGGATGACGGCGATCTGGTCGAGGGTGCGCGGCTCGTCGCCGTCGAGCCCGAACCGGGCCTTCAGGATCGACCGCTCCCGCGGCGGCAGGGCGTCGAGGTAGAAGCAGATGTCCGCGGCACGCAGCGTGACCGTCGCGTACTCGTCGGGCTGGGGCAGGTCGTCGTCGATGATGAGTTCCGAGATGTCCCCGACGCCGTCGCCGACCGGGGAGTGCAGGGAGATCGGCTCGTTGTCGTACTGCAGCAGCCGCGAGACGTCGCGGATGGGGATCTGTGCGGCCTCGGAGAGCTCCTTGAGCGAGGGGTCCCTGTCGAGGGTGCTCGTGAGGTCGCGGCGGATGCGCTTGATCTTGTTGAGCTTCTCCGCGGTGTGCACGGGGATGCGGATCATCCGGGACTTGTCTGCCATGCCGCGGTGGATCGCCTGGCGGATCCACCAGGTCGCGTAGGTGGAGAACTTGTAGCCGGTCATGAAGTCGTACTTCTCGACCGCTCGCACGAGGCCGATGTTGCCGTCCTGGACGAGGTCCATGATCGGCACGCCGCGGCCGGAGTAGTGCTTCGCGATGCTGACGACGAGGCGAAGGTTGGCTTCGATGAAGTGGTTCTTCGCCCGGCCGCCATCGTGGGCGAGCCAGGCCAGTTCCCGGGAGAGCTCCGGGTCGTCGATCCCGTGCGCGAGCTTCTCGGCGGCGAACAGGCCGACCTCGATGCGCCTGGCGAGGTTGACTTCGTCCTCTGCGCTCAGGAGCGGACCCTTGCCGATGCGACGCAGGTAGTCGCCGAAAGCGTCCGTGGACGCCCGGCTATAGCGGGAGGCTGCGGTGCTGCCGGCCGAACGCGCAGACGAGCCGGCCGGGTTGATCGAGGGAAGTGGGGCGCGGTAGGAGTCGGGGGAGTCGAAGTGTTCGTGGGTCGGTGCGGACGTGTGCATGGTCACGGTCATGAGTGCACCGCCGTTCCGAGGGCATTCGGGCGTTTTCTGGTCTCATCTGCCGGGGTCGTGCGGATGTCGGTGGTGCTGCGGGTTCGGGTTGCCACGTCGTTGTGGAGTGGCAGGTCGTTCAGGGCTCTTGACGGTGTGTCTAGATCTTTCATGACTACCTCCGGGTCTCACTCAGATCACAAGTACACATGGTGAAAATGGGGCGCTCAAGGGGGTTGACTTTGCCTCCACAAAAGGGGTATTTCTCATTTTTACCGGCGTGTCGCGTGATTTTCCGGGTTCCGGTATGTGAGAGCGCGGCCATCAGGGCTCGCGCCGTAGCTGCGCCCGCGCATCCGCCCCGGAACGCCCACGCAGGGTGCGCCGCGTAGGCTTGCTGCATGATCGAACAGGTGTCTGAAATCTTCGACCCGAGCCAGTGGCAACTCGTACCGGGCTTCGAGGCCCTGACCGACGTGACGTACCACCACGACCTCACCGGGCAGATTGCGCGCGTCGCTTTCAACCGGCCGGAGGTGCGCAACGCCTTCCGGCCGCACACCGTCGACGAGCTGCAGGACACCCTCGAAGACGCCAGGATGAACCCGCGCATCGGAGTCGTGCTCCTCACCGGGAACGGCCCGAGCCCGCGGGACGGCGGCTGGGCGTTCTGCTCGGGAGGCGACCAGCGCATCCGTGGCCGCGACGGCTACAAGTACGCGGAGGGCGACACCGCAACCGGCATCGACAAGGCCCGTGGCGGTCGACTGCACATCCTCGAGATCCAGCGTCTGATCCGCTTCATGCCCAAGGTCGTCATCGCCGTCATCCCCGGCTGGGCCGCGGGTGGCGGCCACTCCCTGCACGTGGTCTGCGACCTCAGTATCGCGAGCGCCGAGCACGCCAAGTTCAAGCAGACGGATGCCAATGTCGGTTCCTTCGACGCCGGTTACGGCAGCGCATACTTCGCCCGTCAGGTCGGGCAGAAGGCCGCGCGCGAGGTCTTCTTCCTCGCCCGTGAGTACTCCGCCCAGCGCGCCCTCGAGATGGGCGCGATCAACGCTGTCGTCCCGCACGCGGATCTCGAGAACGAAGCCATCGACTGGGCCCGCACGATCCTGACCAAGTCGCCCACCGCCATCCGCATGCTCAAGTTCGCCTTCAATGCCGTCGACGACGGTCTGGTCGGCCAGCAGGTCTTCGCGGGAGAGGCGACGCGCCTCGCCTACGGCACCGACGAGGCCGTCGAGGGGCGCGACGCGTTCCTGCAGAAACGCGATCCCGACTGGGGTCCGTACGACTGGCAGTTCTAGTCCCGCTGTGACACGGATGCTCCGGGTCGTCCCCGTCGATCGGCCGCTCGACCTGCTCGACCTGCTCCGCGAGGCCCTCTCCGGGCGCGGCGACGCCCTGCTGCCCGTGCCCGTGCTCACGCCGACCCTGCCCGAAACCGACGCCTCGCGCGCCAGCAGTGCCGAATCCGATGCTTCCCGCGCCAGTTTCGCCGGTACGCACCAGGCACGTCTGGCGCGAAACGGCGCAACGGGAGCGCGCGTCCCCGTTTCTGCTTCGCTGCCCGTGACCTCGCCAGTGCCCGGGACCGTTCCGGACGGCACGGTCGTCGTCATCGAGACGAGCGGCTCGACCGGCGTGCCCAAGCGGGTTCTGCTCGGCGCGCCCGCCCTTCGCGCGAGCGCCGCGGCGTCGAGTGCGGCGCTCGGAGGACCGGGCCAGTGGCTACTCGCCCTGCCCGCCCACTATGTCGCGGGCGTCCAGGTGCTCATCCGCTCGCTCGAGGCGGGGACGACGCCGGTCGTACTCGCGCCGGGACACTTCGACCCGGCCGAGTTCTTGGCCGCGGCGACCCGGCTGACCGCGCCGCTGCGCTACACCTCCCTTGTTCCCGTGCAGCTCGCGCGCCTGCTCGACGCGGTCGACGCCGCCGCTGCTGACGCGGCGCCGCACGACGGTGGTGCCGTCGGCGCCGCGGACGAGGCCGCGGGACCCCTCGCGCTCCTGCGCCGCTTCACGGCGATCCTCGTCGGCGGCCAGGCCGTGCCTCCCGAACTCATTGCACGTTCCGCCGCCCACGGCATCACGGTCGTGCGCACCTACGGCTCCTCGGAAACGGCCGGCGGATGCTGCTACAACGGTCGCCCGATCGGCGACACGGTCGTGCGGGTCGTCGCCGGCGAACTCGAGATCTCCGGCTCCGTGCTCGCCGACGGGTACCTCGACGACCCGCTGCGCACCCACGACCGCTTCACCGAGGAGAACGGCGTGCGCTGGTACCGCACCGGCGACCTCGGCGAGGTCGACGCCGTGACCGGCCTCGTGCGCGTGCTCGGCCGCGCGGACAACGTGATCATCTCCGGCGGCGAGAAGGTCTCCCTCGACGCCGTCGAACGCGTGGTGCGCGCGCTGCCTGGTTTCGCCGACGCGGTTGTGATCGGGGCGACGGATGCCCGGTGGGGCCAGGTCCCGGTCGTCGCTGTCCCGGGGTCGCACGCCGAGGCGCCGACCCGGTCGGCGGTCGAGGACTCGCCCGCGTCGTGGGCCGCAGCTCCGTCCGTCTCCCCGGAGACGTCTGCGACGCAACTCGCGGTTGTGAAGGACGCCGTCGCATCCGTGCTCGGCAAGGCGGCCCGGCCCGCCCAACTGCTCCTCGTCGCCGAGATCCCCGTGCTTGCCTCCGGCAAGCCGGACCGGCGCGCCCTGCAGCGCCTCGCAGAGACCGGCAGCTGAACCCTCGCGCACTCGCGGCATCCTCTGATCAAGCGCCCGGTAACATGAAAACGTGGCACAGGGAGCGCGGCCGGTCAGGCCCAAAATGCAGCGATTGAATCCTTCGGAGACCCTCGGGGCGGCGGCGTCCGGCGGACAGCCGACCGGAAAGCAGACGGGGAAGCCCGCGGGCAAGCCCGCCGGCACCGGTCGATCGGGCAACCCCGCGAAGCGGAACGCCCCACAGGCGCACGGCCGTTCCGGATCGGCGACGGGATCGGCGACGGCCGGCGACTGGATCTCCGGCGCGCGCCTCCGCACCCTTCCCCTCGCGATCGCCCCGGTCGCCCTCGGCACCGGCGCGGCCATCGTCGCGAGCGAGCCCGGAGTCTTCCACCCGGTGCGCGCCCTGCTCGCGCTCATCGTGGCACTCTGCCTGCAGATCGGCGTGAACTACGCGAACGACTACTCCGACGGCATCCGCGGCACCGACGCCTATCGCGTCGGCCCGGCCAGGCTCACCGGCGGCGGAGCGGCCAGGCCCCGGTCCGTGCTCACGGTCGCGCTCGCGTTCTTCGCGCTCGCCGCGCTCGCCGGACTCGTGCTCGTGGTCCTGAGCGGCCAGTGGTGGCTGCTGCTCGTCGGCGCGGCCGCGATCGTCGCCGCCTGGTTCTACACCGGCGGCAAGCGCCCGTACGGCTACTTCGGCCTCGGCGAGCTCTTCGTGTTCGTGTTCTTCGGACTCGTCGCAACCGCGGGCACGACCTTCGTGCAGGTCGGAACGGTGAACCTCGAGAGCTGGCTCGGCGGGGTCGCGATCGGCCTGATCGCCTGCGCCGTACTCATGGTCAACAACCTCCGAGACATCGTCCCGGACAAGGCCTCCGGCAAGCGCACCCTCGCGGTGCTGATCGGCAACCTGCCCGGCCGCATCGTTTTCTGCGTGCTGCTGCTCGTGCCGTTCCTGATCGCGGCCTTCTTCGCGCTGTTCTACCCGCTGGCCTGGTTCGTGCTCTTCGTGCTCCTGCTCGCCCTTCCGGCGTGCCTGATCACCGTCACGGCGAAGACCGCCGCCGAGCTCATCCTGGCGCTCAAGCTCACGAGCTTCAGCGCGCTCCTGTACGGCCTGCTACTGGGCGCTGCCTTCGCGTTCTGAGGCCGGTGACGTTGCTGCCGGCACGGACGTTGCTGACGCGGCGGTCGTGACGGGCGCAGCGGATGCCGCGGCCGGCGTCGTCGCCTGGCCGGCGGCATCCGCTGCCTCGGCAGACTCTGCGATCTCTGCGGCCTCTGCTGCCTCCGCGGCGTCTGCTGCGCGGTCGATGGCGGCGTCTTCCGACTCCGCGTCCGGGTGCACGACCTCAGCGGTCGGGTGCCGAGCCGTGTAGAGGTCGCGGGCGACCTGCTCCCGGGGCGTCCGCAGGAAGATGTACGACAGGCAGAGGCCGATCAGTGCCGCGACGATGGCGGAGATCCACCAGACGATCGAAAGCATCAGCAGCACCGCGAGCGGGACTGCGAACATGAGGATGCGGTAGACCGAGTAGCTCAGCCAGGACGGGACAGCTTTCATGCTTTCAGCATAGATTGTGGTTCCGATCGTCAGATTTACCGACATCTGCGTACTCACCGATCTCTCGGGTGACATACGTAGAATGAGCGGATGGTAAAGGTGTGGCTTGTCGTAGGAATTGCGGTCATTCTCGTGACCGTCTATGCGCTCGTCGAGTGTGTCACCTTCGACCGCAGCCGGATCCGCGGTTTGCCGCGCTGGGTCTGGGTTTTTGTGATCGTCCTGGTCCCCGTCGTCGGCGCCCTGCTCTGGCTGTTCATCGGCCGCGGCAGCAACCAGCGTGCGGCGCCCGGTCGCGGCGCAACGCGGCAGCTCGCCCCCGATGACGATCCCGACTTCCTGAAGAGCCTCGGCCGTGACCGTCTCCAGGAGGAGCGCATCCGCCAGCTGGAGCAGGAGCTCGCCGACCTCGACAAGCCTGACCCGAGTGACAAGCCCGATCGACCGGGCAAGGGCCAGAGCTCCGGTCCCGGCAAGGGGCAGGCCGCCGGTCCGGCGAAGGGTCCTGCCGCAGCGGAGCCGAAGAAGACGACCGACCCTGGCGAGGGCGAACTGCCTGGCCGCCGGGATGCCTGACCCGATCCTGACCGACACCGCGGCCGTGGGCGGCACCGTGCTGCCGGGTGGCCCCGTGTCCTCGGGTGCCTCGGCGCCGCCGGACGGCACTGTACCCTCGGGTGCCTCGGCGCCAGCGGATACCTCCGCGTCCTTCAGCGATCCCGGGCCTTCCGGCAGTCCGGCGACCGATTTCAGCGTCGCCCTCCTCCGCGCGTTCGTGAGCCTCGGCATCCGTGACATCGTCGTGAGCCCCGGGTCCCGCTCGCAGGCGCTCGCGCTGGTCGCCGCGGAACTCGAACGCCTCGGACTGGTCCGCCTGCACGTGCGCATCGACGAACGCGGCGCCGGCTTCCTCGCGCTCGGCCTCGCGGTCGAGACCGGCGTTCCCGCCCTCGTGATCTGCACCTCCGGAACCGCCGTCGCCAACCTGCACCCCGCGGTGCTCGAGGCCCATCACTCCGGGGTGCCCGTCATCGTGCTGACGGCCGATCGTCCCGTCGAGCTCCGCGGCATCCGCTCGAACCAGACCACCGTGCAGACCGGACTCTTCGGCGTCGCGACCCGACTCTGCCTCGACGTGCCCGCCCCCGGTGCTGCCGCTGACGCCAGCCCCGCTGCTGCCACTGCGGTTCGCACTGCCGACTCCGTCCGCGCCGGTGAACTGGCCATCCGGGCGATGGCTGCCGCGACCGGCGTCCGCTCGCTCGACCCCGGTCCCGTGCAGCTCAACCTCGCTTTCCGGGAGCCCCTCTCCGCCCCCGTGACCCTCGAGCGCTCCGCCGCCCCGCTCGCGACAGCCGGTGAGCCGTCGGTCGACGGCGGCCAGTCCGACGACGCGCCGACATTCGCGGCGTCGGGCAACGACGCGGCTGCGGGTGCTGCCGCTGTGGGCGACACTGCTCTGGGCGCTGCCACCCCAGCCGCCGCCGCGAACGTTGCGGGTTCGAGCTCCGTTGCGTCGGGCACTGCGGTGGTGGGCGACGCGGCCGTTCTCGTTGTCGACGCGGGACCGCGCACCGTTGTGGTCGCCGGCACGGGCGCGGGGAGCGCCGCAGAGGAGTTCGCGCGGGCCGGCGGCTGGCCGCTGCTCGCCGAGGTGTCGAGCAACGCCCGCTTCGGGCCGAACCTCGTGGCCGCCTACCGCGAGCTGCTGCAGGACGAGGACTTCGGCGGGCGGGTCGAACGCGTGATCGTGTTCGGGCATCCGTCGCTGAGCCGGGAGATCCCGGCCCTCATCCAGCGTGAGGACGTCGAGACGATCGTCGTCGCCCCGACCGGCGCCGAGTGGTACAACCCGGGGCACCGGGTGCGCACGTTCGCCCGCGCGGCGCGCGTCGGCGCATCCGCAACGGCTGCGGCGGAGACCCGCGACGGCCGGGCCTGGCTCGGCAGCTGGGTGATGACGAGTCGGCGGGTTCTCGACGCCGCGACCGACGAAGCGGATGTCCCCTTCGGTGCCCACGGGATGACCCGCGCCGAATTCGCCGCACTCCGCGCGCCCGTCACCCGGAGCATGCTCGTCGACGCCGTCTGGCGGGCTTCGTGGCCGCACGACCGGCTCGTGCTCGGCGCGTCCCGGCTGGTCCGCGAGGCGGACCGGCGCGTGCCGGGCAAGAAGATCTCCGTGCACGCGAACCGCGGTCTCGCGGGCATCGACGGCACGATCGCGACCGCGACGGGCATCGCGCTCGCGAGCCAGGCGTTCCTGGACGGCAGCGAGCCGCGCTCGACCGGCACGACCCGGCTGCTCCTCGGCGACCTCGCCCTGCTGCACGACGCGGGGTCGATGCTCCTGGTCCCGGGTGAGGCCCGGGCGCGGCTGCAGGTCATCGTCGGCAACGACGGCGGCGGAACCATTTTCGACGGGCTCGAGGTCGCGGCATCCGCCCCCGCAGACCAGATCAGCAGGGTGCTCTACACGCCGCAGAGTGTCGACCTTTCCGCGCTCGCCGCGGCGTACGGCTGGGAGTACGGCCGGGCAGCGACCCGGAGCGAGCTCGAGCGGGCGCTCACCGCACCGCCGCTCGGCCCGAGCCTGCTCGAGGTGCCGCTCACGCGATAGGTTTTTCGGTGGGACCCCGCGCGGGTCCGGCTGGAGAGTGTCTGTTTCCTGCAGTTTCCGACGAAGGGTGCATCATGAGCGGACTCAACCGAAAGTTCTGGGATTCCGACCCGATCGAGAAGCTCCGGGTCGGACCGGGATTCCGGCTCGCCGCCGTCGACCCGGACGCGACGCCCGGCTTCGACGGCGTCGTGAAGAAGAACGCCGACGAGGCGCTCGCCTCCGGCGTGGGTCTGCTCGATTCGCTGCAGGAGAAGCTCTACGCCAACAGCAAAGCCGCGGCGGCCGACGGCGGCGGACGCAAGGTGCTCCTCGTCCTGCAGGCCATGGACACCGCGGGCAAGGGCGGCATCGTGCGGCACGTCGTCGGGTCCGTCGATCCCCAGGGCGTGCGCCTCACCGCGTTCAAGGCGCCCACGCCCGAGGAACGCGCGCACGACTTCCTCTGGCGGGTGCGCAGTCGCGTGCCGGGTCCCGGCCTGATCGGAGTATTCGACCGCTCGCACTACGAGGACGTGCTGATCGCCCGCGTGCACGAGCTCGCCCCCGCCGAGGAGATCGAGGCCCGGTACGGGCAGATCCGCCAGTTCGAGCAGGACCTCGTCGACGACGGCACCACGATCGTCAAGGTCATGCTGCAGATCAGCTCGGCCGACCAGAAGGAGCGCCTGCTCGACCGCCTCGACCGCCCGGACAAGCACTGGAAGTACAACCCGGGCGACGTCGACGAGCGGATGCGCTGGGCCGACTACCAGACGGCCTACCAGATCGCCCTCGAACGCACCTCGACCCCCGACGCACCGTGGTTCGTCGTTCCCGCCGGCAAGAAGTGGTACGCGCGCCTGGCCGTGCAGCACCTGCTGATCGACGCCCTCGAGCGCCTGAATCTCGACTGGCCGCCCGCCGCCTTCGACGTCGCCGCCGAAAAGCTGCGCCTCGCCGCCACCTGACCCGCCTCATCCGTGCGCCCCGCCCCAGCCCCGCCCGCTCCTCCCGTTCTGCCCGCGAGAGTACGAAATCGGCCCTTATGGAGCCGTTTTAAGGGCCATAATCGTGCTCTCGCGGTTCACAGCGCTGAGCGCTGAGCGAAGCGGAAGGGGTGGGGACTAGCCGAAGGCCTCGACGATGGGGCGGAACTTCATCCGGGTTTCGGCGAGCTCGCGGTCGGGTTCGGAGCCGAGCACGATGCCGCAGCCGGCGTATGCCGTGACGTCGCCGGTCGGCGTGACCTGGGCGCAGCGCAGCGCGATCGCCCATTCGCCGTCGCCATCCGCGCCGACCCAGCCGACCGGTCCGGCGTACCGGCCGCGGTCGAAGGGCTCGAGTTCGCGGATCAGCGCGAGTGCGGCCTGTGTCGGCGTTCCCGCGACCGCCGCGGTCGGGTGCATGGCGGCGATGAGGTCGAGGGAGGTCGATCCGTCGGAGAGGGTGCCCTCGACATCCGTTGCGAGGTGCCAGAGGTTCGGGAGCTTGACGGTGAACGGCAGCTCGCTCGTGAGCAGGTGCGAGGTGTGCGGGCGCAGCGAGGCGAGCACGCTCTGCACGGCGAAGGCGTGTTCGTCGCCGTCCTTCGCACTCGTCGCGAGCGCGGCTGCGGCCTCGAGGTCCGCGGCGGCGTCGGCACCCCGGGAGACGGTCCCGGCGAGCACCCGGGCGTTGACCTCGCCGTGGTCCGCCCGGATCAGGGTTTCAGGGCTCGACCCGACGAGGCCGTCGACGGCGTAGGTCCAGCAGTCCGGGTAGCCGAGTGCGAGCTCGCTGATCGTGCGGCGCAGGTCCGACTTCGCCGGAAGGTGCCCGCGCAGGTCGCGGGCGAGCACGACCTTGTTCACCTCCCCGGCGGAGAGCCGAACGACCGCCTCATCGACGGCCGCCTTGTAGGCCTCGGGCCGCAGCGTGCCCGAGAGCAGCGAGATGCGGTATTCCGTGCCGAGCGGATGCAGCGCCACGGGAATTTCCGGAGGGGTTCCGCCGGTCGGCCAGATCCGGGTGACCCAGCAGAGTCCGTCCTCACGCCCGACGATGACCTCAGGTACGAGCAGCACGCTCGTCTCGGCGGATTCGTCGTCGAAGGCGAAGGTTCCGAACGCCAACAGGCCGGTGCCCGTTCGCGCGAGCGGGTCGGTCACCGTCGCGGCGGCGACCACGTCCCGCCACGCGGTCGCGGCATCCGTCATGCGGGTCGGGCCGGAGAATTCGAGCCGCAGCGCCGAGCCGAGGCCGGCGAGGCCCTGATTGCGGCGCATCCAGAGCAGCGGCTTCTGGGCGTCGAGAAGAAGGACCAGTTGTCGAATGTCGGCAATGGGAGTGGTTTCAACCGTTAGGGCCTGCACATTCACTTGCCCAGCCTATGCCAGCCGCCGCGTGCACCCGCTTCCGGGGCCAGAACGGCGCTATCACCGGCTTCGCAGGATGACCGGGGAGCGGCAACCTAGACTGTTGGAGTGAACAGAGCAGACCTCAGTAAGCAGCCGGAGCAGGTCGCTGCCATGTTCGATCAGGTGTCGACGCATTACGACCGCACGAACGCGGTGCTTTCGGTCGGAAACGCCGCCCTGTGGCGGCTCCAGGCGACCCGTGCCGTCAACCCGCAGGCGGGCGAGCGCATCCTCGACATCGCCGCGGGCACCGGCACCTCGAGCGTCGCGCTGACCCACACCGGCGCCCACGTCGTCGCCGCCGACTTCTCCGCCGGCATGATCAAGGTCGGCCGCGAACGCCACGCCGGCAACCCGCTCATTGAGTTCGTCCAGGCCGACGCGACAGCGCTGCCCTTCGCCGACAACGAATTCGACGCCGTCACCATTTCCTTCGGCCTCCGCAACGTCGTGGAACCGCGCAAGGCGCTCGCCGAGTTCTTCCGGGTCACCAAGCCCGGCGGCAGGGTCGTCATCTGCGAGTTCTCCACCCCGCCGAACCCGGTCATCCGCGGCGCATATTTCGCCTACCTCAACCAGGTGATGCCCCGGGTGGTCAAGCTCGCCTCCTCGAACGCCGAGGCGTACGACTACCTCGGCGAATCGATCGCCGCCTGGCCGACCCAGCCCGTGCTGAGCGGATGGCTCCGCGACGTCGGGTACGAGTCCGTTGCCTACAAGAACCTCACCCTCGGAATCGTGGCGCTGCACCGCGGCGTCAAGGCCGCCCCTGCGGCAGTCCCCGCCGACTGAAACTCCCCACCCAATGGATAGGCTGTCAGAGTGAAACCGAGCGTTCCCCTGTTCCGGCGCGGCTCCTCCGTGACGAGCCAGATCGGCCTCAGCGATCGAATCTTCTCGACAGCGGATGACCGGGGCCTGGCCGCCGGCATCGACGCCGGTCTCGAGCGGGTCGAGGCGAGCCTCTTCGCCGAGATCGTCTTCGCCGACGAGATCGCGAGCGTCACCACCCGGTATCTGCTCGAAGCCGGCGGCAAGCGGGTTCGCCCGATGCTCGCCCTCCTCACCGCCCACCTCGGCAGCGGTGGGATCACCGACGTCGTGACCGCGTCGACAGCCATCGAGATCACCCACCTCGCCTCGCTCTACCACGACGACGTCATGGACGACTCCGGTCAGCGTCGCGGAGTGCCGAGCGCCCAGACGGTCTGGGGAAACTCGGTCGCGATCCTCACCGGCGACCTGTTGTTCGCCCGGGCGAGCCAGCTGATGGCCAAACTCGGCGAGCGGGCCATTCGCCTGCAGGCGGACACCTTCGAACGCCTCGTCATGGGGCAGCTTCACGAAACCGTCGGCCCGCACGCGGGCGACGACCCGATCGAGCACTACATCTCGGTGCTCGCCGACAAAACGGGTTCGCTCATTGCGGCGGCGGCCCAGGCCGGCATCATCTTCTCGGATGCGCCCGACGAATTCGAACAGCCGCTCGTGAGCTTCGGCGAGAAGATCGGCGTCGCGTTCCAGCTCATCGACGACGTGCTCGACCTGTCCCCGCAGCCCGAGGCGACCGGGAAGGTCCCCGGAACCGACCTGCGCGCCGGGGTTGCGACCCTGCCCGTGCTCAGGCTCCGCGAGCGCGCCGGCGACGACCCGGCATCCGCCGCCCTGCTCGAACGCCTCGAACGCGACGTCATGAGCAGCCAGGGCACCCGGTCGGAAGCGGCCGACTCCGCGATCGCCGCGCTCCGCGACCACGACGTGACCGCGCAGACCCTCTCCGAAGCGCACGGCTGGGCACACGACGCCGTCGCCTCACTCGACCCCCTCCCAGACGGGTCCGTCAAGAAGGCGCTGACCCGATTCGCCGACACGATCGTCGAGCGATCAAGTTAGAAAGGTCGTCATGACCGAGAAGCGCCCCACCGACCAGCGACCCGCGAAGCTGCGCCTGGCGATCGTCGGCGCAGGACCCGCCGGAATCTACGCCGCGGACATCCTGCTCAAGGCGGAACGCAACTTCGACGTCTCGATCGACCTGTTCGACCACCTTCCCGCGCCGTACGGGCTCGTGCGCTACGGCGTCGCACCCGACCACCCGCGGATCAAGGGCATCATCTCCGCCCTGCGCGACGTGCTCGACCGCGGCGACATCCGCATCTTCGGCAACGTGCGCTTCGGGGTCGATATCACCCTCGACGACCTTCGGAAGCACTACAACGCCGTCATCTTCGCGACCGGCGCCGTGCGCGACGCCGACCTGAGGATTCCCGGCATCGACCTCGTCGGCTCCTACGGCGCCGCCCGGTTCGTCAGCTGGTTCGACGGCCACCCCGACTACCCGCGCACCTGGCCCCTCGAGGCGAAGCAGGTCGCCGTGATCGGCAACGGGAACGTCGCCCTCGACGTCGCGCGGATCCTCGCGAAGCACGCTGACGACCTGCTGCCCACGGAGATCCCGGCGAACGTCTACGACGGGCTCAAGGCCTCGCCCGTGACCGACGTGCACATCTTCGGACGCCGCGGACCGACATCCGTGAAGTTCACCCCCCTCGAACTGCGCGAGCTCGGCGAACTGCCCGACGTCGACATCGTCGTCTACGACGAGGACTTCGACTACGACGACGCCGCGCGCGCGGCCGTGGCCAGCAACAAGCAGGTCTTCGTGATCGACAAGGTGCTCGGCAAGTGGCGCGAACGCGCGCACAAGCTCGCCGAGGACCCGCAGGCCGGTGCGAGCCGCCGGCTGCACCTGCACTTCTTCGCCAAGCCCCTCGAACTGATCGACGACGGCACCGGCCGGGTCGGCGGCATCCGCTACGAACGCACCGCGCCGGACGGCCAGGGCGGCGTCGTGGGCACCGGGGAGATCCGCGAGCTGCCGGTGCAGGCCGTGTACCGTGCGGTCGGGTATTTCGGCTCGCCGCTGCCCGGAGTGCCGTTCGACAAGAAGCACGGCGTGATCCCGAACCGCGAAGGGCAGGTGCTCTCCAAGGGCGACCCGTCGTCCGGTGCGGGCAGCGCCAACCAGCAGCTCTACGGCGTGTACGCGACCGGGTGGATCAAGCGCGGGCCGGTCGGCCTGATCGGGCACACCAAGTCCGACGCGATGGAGACCGTGCGGCACCTGATCAACGACCTCGGCAACTGGTGGCGGCCGGAATCCCCGTCGGAAGAGAGCATCGTCGCGCTCCTCGACGAACGCGGCGTCGAATACACGAACCTCGACGGCTGGCACCGCCTCGACCAGCACGAGCAGGCGCTCGGTGCGGCCGAGGGCCGGGTGCGGATCAAGGTCGTGCCCCGCGACGAGATGGTCGCCATTTCCCGCGCCGTCGCGCCGGCAGCAGCGGCCGCCTCCGCCTAGGACGCGAGGAGTTCGCCGACCGCCTCGCCGAACATGGTGAGGCGGCCGTCGGCGTCCGCAGTAGTGGTGTCCGGGCTCTGCAGCGCCATGGTGTGGAACGGCGTCACGAGGATGCCCGGATGCCTACCGGAAGTTGACGAACTGCAGGGCGACGTCGAGGTCCTTGCCCTTGAGCAGCGCCATCGTGGCCTGCAGGTCGTCGCGGCTCTTCGAGCTCACCCGGAGCTCGTCGCCCTGGATCTGGCTCTTGACGCCCTTGGGGCCTTCGTCGCGGATGATCTTGCCGATCTTTTTCGCGTTCTCCTGGTCGATGCCGGCCTTCATCGAGGCCTCGATCCGGAATTCCTTGCCCGAGGCGTACGGGTCGCCCGCATCGAGGCTGCGCAGCGAGATGCCGCGCTTGATGAGCTTGGATTCGAAGACCTCGAGGATCGCCTTGACGCGCTCCTCCGAGCTCGCCTTCATGAGCACCTTTTCGCCGCTCATCTCGATCGAGGCGCTGACATTCTTGAAGTCGTAGCGCTGCGCGACTTCCTTGTGGGCCTGGTTGAGGGCGTTGTCGACCTCCATCGGGTCGACCTTGCTGACGATGTCGAACGTTGAGTCTGCCATGACAGCAATGTTATCGGCGGATGCTTCGCCCGGCATCCGCGCCCGGCTCGCGCGCGACCCGTGCCTCGCTCCTCAGCCCGCTCCGGGGCTCATCGGGAACTGATAGCCGGTGGATGCCGGGGCCATAGCCGTCCTGCGTACCGTTGCCGACGCGGCAGTCGAAAGGCCGCGCACGAGCTATCGAGGAGACCATGAAACGGCCACAGTTTCTCACGCACATCCGCCCACGAACCTGGGTGGTTGTCGGCGTCGTCGTGCTCGCCCTCGCGGGCGGCAGCATCTACTGGTTCGGTTTCGCCGTCCCCGCGAACACCAAGACCACGGTCGCCGCTCCGATCACCGTCGCCGCGAGCCTCACGACCATGCAGCAGACCGTCGACAGCGACGGCACCGCGACCCCGACCGTGAACGACTCGGTCAGCTTCGCCGTGTCCGGCACCGTCACGGCCGTCCCGGTCGTGGCGGGGACCACCGTGACCGCCGGCCAGGTGCTCGCGACGGTCGACACGCTCAGCCTCGACGCCGCCGTGCTCGAAGCGCAGGCGACGCTCGCGACCGCCCGGGCCAAACTCGCGTCGAGCGTGAGCGACAGTGACGGCACCTCGGCCGCCGTCGCGCAGATCGCGGCCCAGACGGCATCCGTCGCCGTGGATGAGGCGGCCGTCGTGACCGCGCAGGCCGCGGTCGCCGGTGCGACCCTCACCGCCCCGTCGGCCGGCCTCGTCACCGCGGTCAACGTCGCCGTCGGCGACGTGATCTCCTCGGGCAGCTCGGGCAGTGCAGGGGCCGGTGGCGGCGCAACCGCCTCGACCGCCTCGACCTCGTCCAGCTCCTCGACGAGCACCGCCGACTTCAGCATCGTCGGCACCGACTCGTGGTCGCTGTCCCTCGACATCGGCGAGTCGGACATCGCCCAGGTCGCGGTCAACGACCAGGTCGAGCTCGCCCTCGACGACGGCACCGCGTTCTTCGGGACCGTACAGTCCGTCGGCATCCTGCCGTCCACCACCTCCGGCGCGGTCACCTACCCCGTCGTCGTCGCCGTCACCGGCGATCCGGACGGACTCTACGACGGAGTGGCCGTCACGGCCAAGATCGTCTACGAGCGCCGCACCAACGTGCTCACGATTCCGAGCGCCGCGGTCACGACCGCGGACGGCGTGTCGACCGTGAAGACCCTCGACGCCGCCGGCACCGCCGTCGCGACGACCGTCACGGTCGGCGAGACCGTCGGCAACCTCACCGAGATCCTCACCGGGATCGCGGAGGGCGACGACGTCGTGGTCGTGACGTTCACCCCGGGCTCCGGCAACAGCGGCTCGACGACCAACCGGCAGAGCGGCGGCAGCGGCGGATTCCCGACCGGCGGCCCGCCCGCCGGGTTCACCCAGGGAAGCGGGTCGAACGGTGGTTGAGCCGCTCACGAACCCGCTCGAAGCGGATGCCCCGGGCCCCGTGATCGAGCTCATCGACGCAGGGAAGACCTATACCTCGGGCACCATCGAATTCGAAGCGCTGAAAGGGATCAACCTCGCCATCCACGAGGGCGAATACGTCGCCATCATGGGGCCGTCCGGCTCCGGGAAATCCACCATCATGAACATCCTCGGCTGCCTCGACACCCTCACCCGCGGCCAGTACCGCCTCGGCGGCACCGACGTCGAGGAGCTCGACGAGATCGAACTCGCGAGCGTGCGCAACCAGCAGATCGGCTTCGTCTTCCAGGGCTTCAACCTGCTGTCCTCGCTCCCGGCCTGGCGCAACGTCGAGCTTCCCCTCGTCTATGGGCACGTGCCGCGCGAGGAGCGCAAGAAGCGCGCGAGCCGCGCCCTCGAACGCGTCGGCCTCGGCGACCGCCTCGACAACAAACCGGGAGAGATGAGCGGCGGCCAGCAGCAGCGCGTCGCCGTGGCGAGGGCCCTCGTCGGGGAACCGACGATGATCCTCGCCGACGAACCGACCGGAAACCTGGACTCGGTGTCGACCCGCGACGTGCTCAGCCTGTTCGACGAGCTCAACAACCTGGGCCGCACGATCGTCCTGATCACCCACGAACTCGAGGTCGCCCAGCGCGCCCGCCGGATCGTCTGGGTCAAGGACGGCGCCATCGTCAGGGACGAGGTGAACGCAGCATGACCTGGATGGAGAGTTTCCGCACCAGTTGGAGTGCCGTCTACTCCCACGCCCTGCGCTCGATGCTCACGATCCTCGGCATCCTGATCGGCATCGCCGCGGTCATCCTGACCGTCGGCCTCGGCCTCGGTACCCAGCTCGACGTGAGCGCCCAGATCAGCTCCCTCGGCAGCAACCTGCTGATCGTCGCCCCCGGCAGCAGCACGAGCACCACGGGAGCCCGCGGCGGTTTCGGCACGAGTGCGACGCTGACGATCAAGGATGCCGAGGCGCTCACGTCAACGGTGAACGCTCCCGACATCTCCGGGGTCGCCCCGGAGAGCACCACCTCGCTGTCACTCACGGCCAACGACACCAACTGGACGACGACCGTCACGGGAACGACGACCGCGTGGACATCCGTGCGGCAGCGCACCCTCGCCCGCGGGGCCTTCTTCACCCAGGCCCAAGCGGATGCCTCCGCCGCGGTCGTCGTGCTCGGCTCGGAGACCGCAAACGAACTCTTCGGCACTCAGAACGTGGTTGGCCAGTCCGTCGTGATCAGCGACAAGACCTTCCAGGTGGTCGGAGTGCTTGCCACGGCGGGGTCGGACTCGTCGAGCAACCTCGACGACGTGGCCATCGTGCCCTTCAGCACGGCGGCCACCGACCTCGTCGGCGGCACCGCGAGCAACGCGGTGTCGACGATCTACCTGCAGGCCGCCTCGGACACCCAGCTCTCCGCGGCCTACCAGGAGGCCGACGCGCTCCTGCTCAACCTGCACTCGATCTCCTCGACGGACGACGCCGACTTCACGATCAGCAGCCAGGACGCCCTGGTCAGCACCGCCACAGCGGTCTACCAGACCCTGACGATCCTGCTCACCGGTGTGGCCGGGCTGTCGCTCCTCGTCGGCGGCATCGGCGTGATGAACATCATGCTCGTCTCGGTTTCCGAACGCACCAGGGAGATCGGGCTCCGCAAGGCGCTCGGCGCCCCGCCGTGGGCGATCCGGCGCCAGTTCCTGATCGAGGCGGCCATCCTCGGGCTGTCCGGCGGGATCCTCGGCGCCGTGATCGGCGTCGTCGCGGCCCTGACCCTGCCCGCGGTGATCGGCAGCTCGATCGTGGTGTCCCCGCTCGCGGTCGGACTGTCCATCGGGGTGGCGATCGCCATCGGCATCGTCTTCGGGGTCTACCCGGCCACCCGGGCGGCCAAGCTCGCGCCGATCGATGCGCTCAGGAGCGAGTAGCCGTGCGCGTCACCCGAACCCTCGCCCAGCACGCCTCGCCCGGCGGCCAGAACCCGCCGCGGACATCCGCTTCAGCCACCGTTTCACGTCCTGTTCCACGTCCATTGGAGACCTCATGACCCGCACTCGACCGACCACCCGTTTCGCCACCAACTTCGGAGTCCTGCTCGCCCTCGGCGGGGTGTTGCTCCTGACCGGGTGCGCCGCGGGGGCGAGCACGGCAGCGGTCCCGGCCGCGTCGTCTGCCCCGGCGGCATCGGCAGGCGGGCAGGGCGACGGGGGCATCAACGGCACCATCGCCTCGGTGGCCGCCGGCATCCTGCAGGTGCAGGACTCCAGCACCCAGACCGCCGTGTCCTACACGGCGGCGACGACGATCACCGCGACCGTGACCGGCGCGCTGACGGATGTCTCCGTCGGCCGCTGCGTCACCGTCTCCGGCTTCACCGCGGCGAGCGGAACGACCGTGGCCACCGCCGCGACGACCGTGACCGTGACCGACGCTGTGGACGGTGCCTGCACGACGGGCAACCGCGGCGGCGGCGCAGGAGGGATGGGCGGGGCGGACGGCACGATGCCGAGCGGTGCCCCCGACGGAACTGCACCGACCGACATGCCGACCGATATGCCGACCGACGCCGCCACCGGCGCTCCGGGCGGGATGGCCGGCGGCTTCCCGGTCAGCGGACTCGTCACCGCGGTTGCCGCTGACTCGATCACCGTCGACGCAGCAGGCATGGGCAGCACGGACACGACCTCGACCGCGGTCACCGTCGCGTCCACGACCACCTACCTCAATACGGTCGCCTCCGACTCGAGCGCCCTCGTCGTCGGCGCGTGCGCCGTGGCAACCGGCGCCTCCGACACGAGCGGCGGCTTCGCCGCGACAGCCCTGAAGATCTCGACCGCCACCGCGGACGGCTGCGTCTCGCGGTCGGGTTTCGGCGGCGGCACCCGCCCGGGTGGGAGCACCTCCCATGAGTAGGACTCCCTTCGGCGCCTCTCGCAGGGCGGCCCGCGCCGAGGCCGCAGCGGCAGCCGCGGCCGCAGCGGCGCTGTCGACCGCATCGGCACTCGTCGCCGAAGATGCCCAGCAGGATGCGACGGAGCCGGCACGCGAGTACCTGGCGGCGCCGGCCGCGTCCGGCGCGTCGCCCACGAACGCGAAGTCCGCCACGACGGCCCGGTCGGCCAAGGCCGTCGCGACACGCCTGACGGAGCCGGCAAGCGCATCCTTGGCGACACCGGCCGAGTCCGGCGCGTCGCCCATGACCGCGGAGTCCGCCACGACGGCTCGGTCGGCCAAGGCCGTTGCGAAGCGCCGCCGGCGCCTGATCGCCCTCGGCGCGGTCACCGCGGTGCTGTGCGCCTCGGGCGGCGGGGTCGTCTACGCGATGAACCGCACGGACAGCGGTAACTTCCGCACCGTCATCGCCGCGACGGGGACGGTCAGTCAGTCCCTCGCCGTGACCGGCACCGTCGCGCCGACCACGAGGAAAGACACCGCCTTCTCCGTCGCCGGGACCGTCGCTACCGTTGAGGTCGCCGCCGGGGCAACCGTGGCAGCAGGCCAGACCCTCGCAACGCTCGACGCGACCGACCTGGCCGCCGCCGTCACGAAGGCGGAGGAGACCGTCACGAACGCCGAGCAGGCCCTCACCGACGACCTCGACTCCCAGACCGCCACCACCACGACGTCGTCGACCTCAACGACCGCCACGACCGGGTCGACAGGGACGACGTCGACCGGCTCGTCGACCGGAACGACCGCGGCAACCGGCACGGGCACGACGACCGGTTCGACAGGCTCGACCTCGACCGTTCCCAACGCGGCGATAATGTCCGCCGTGACCGCGGTCACCGCGGCCCAGGCCGCGCTGCTCGCGAGATACACTGACGCGCAGGCCGCGCTCGCCGCGAGCGACGCGACCCTGGCCTCGACCGACGCGACCTGCAAGCCGTTCATCGACGCGGCCCTCGATGACGCCGCGACGATCGATGCGAACGCAACCGGTACCAACTTGACCGGCACGAGCGCCGGCACGACGGATGCCGCGGCCACGCCGACCGAAACCGCGACCCCCACCCCGACGGCGACCGCGGATCCGACGACCACAGCCGAGCGACTCGCCGCAGCTAAGGCCGACCTGGCCGCCTGCCAGACCGCGATCACCGCGGTTCTCTCCGGCCAGAAGACCGTCGACACGGCCCAGCAGGACGTGCTGACCCTCGTGACCGCGTTGAACACAGCCATCACCGGCCTCACCGACGCCGTCACCGCCGCGAACGCCGCACCGACGACCGGCACGACCGGCACGACCGGTGGTTCGACCGGGACCACGGGGGCCACCGGCACGAGTACCGGCGCAACAGGCGCAACAGGCACGACAACCGGTTCCGCCGCAGCAACCACGGGCAGCACGTCCGGGACCACGACGGGGACGGCATCCGCCGTCACGGGCGCGACCGGGACTGCCGTCGGCAACGCCGGCACCGGTACCGGGTCGACGGCGACGACAACGGTCGCGTCCGCTGAGACGATCGTCGCCGACCGGGCCGACATCGCCGCGGCGGAGGCCCAGCTCGCCATCGCCCAGAAGCAGGCCACCCTCGCCACCCTCACGGCCCCCTATGCCGGAACCGTCGCCGCGGTCTCGATCGTCGCCGGCGACACCGTCTCGGCGGCGTCGAGCACCGCCGTGATCACGATCCTCGGTAACGACGGCTACGTCGTCGACTCGACCGTGTCCCTCGCGAGCGTCGCGAGCCTCGCCGTCGGCCAGACCGCGACGATCGAACTTGCCACGACAAAAACGGAACTGACCGGGGTCGTCAGCTCCATCGGCATCCTGAACGTCTCGACGTCATCGACGCCGAAGTATGCGGTCACCCTCGCCGTCGACTCGACGGACGCCACGATCCTGACCGGAGCCTCCGCCCAGGTCACGGTCGCGATCGAGAGCACGGATGCCGTGCTCACCGTGCCGACCTCGGCCGTGCATCGCGACGGGTCGGCGTACACCGTCGACCTGCTCGTGAACGGGGTCTCGACCTCGACGACCGTCACGGTCGGCGCCGTCGGCGCCGAGCTCACCGAGATCGCCTCCGGCCTCGCGGCCGGCGACGTCGTGATCCTCGCCGACCTGAGCGACGCGATCCCGGGGACCGCGGCCGACACGAGCTCGAGCCTTACCAACCTCGGCGGTTCGAGCAACGGAAGCAGCGCCGATTTCCAGGGCGGCCCGCCCTCCGGCGACTTCAGCGGGTTCAGCGGCGGCACCCCGCCCCAGGGCTGATCCCGCGTTCCGAATTCAGGAGACGGCCTCGGAAACCGGTCCGGAACCGGTCAGAAAACCGGTTCAGCCTGGCGCAACTCCTGAATTCGGAACGGGTACGGCGGCGGAGTCGACGCGGGGCGAGCCGGGGGGAGTAGGGGGAAGTGGGGGCGAGAGTCAGCCCTGGGGCGGACGGGCGGTGCTGGAGCGCACGATCAGGTCGAACGGGATGGCGGTGTCGAGCCCGACCGGGTCGTGCTTGCCCGGCTGCAGCTCGTCGAGGAGGATCTCGACGGCCTTCTCGCCCTGCCACTGCGGGAACTGGGCGATCGTGGTGAGCCCGAAGAAGTCCGCGAGATCGTGGTCGTCCGTGCCGACGACGGACACGTCCCGCGGCACGACCAGCCCGAGGTCGCGTGCGGCGAGAATGCTGCCGATCGCCATCTCGTCCGACGCGGCGAAGATCGCACTCGGCCGCTCGTGCGGGTTGCCGAGCAATTGCTTCGCGGCCTGGTACCCGCCGCGCACAGTGAAGTCCGCCGCCTGGAACAGGGCGGGGGAGGGCGCGATGCCCGCGGCGGACAGCGCGAGCTCGTAGCCGAGGCGCCGGTTCGTCGGCAGGTGGAAGTCGAGGTCGAGCTCGAGGTTGCCGCCGATGTGCGCGATCCGGGTGTGCCCGAGCGCGAGCAGGTGCTCCGTCGCGAGGCGGGCGACGGCGACGTCGTCGATCGTGAGGGTCCGCACCCCGGCGATCGGGCCGCCGATGCCGACGAGCGGCTTCTTGAGCGCGTGCAACCGGGCCACCTCGTCCGGGTTCAGTTCGAGGGAGACCGCGATGACGGCATCCACTCTCTGGCGCAGCAGGAAGTGCTCGAACACGCTGCGGCGTTCGTCGTCGTCGCCGGCGAGGCTGTAGAGGGTGAGGTCGAAGCCGCCGCGGAGGAGGGCCTTCTGGGCTCCTTCGACGACATTGGAGAAGAACCACCGGTCGAGGAACGGAACGACGACGCCGATGTTCTTCATGCGACCGGATGCGAGGCTCGAGGCGTTCGAGGACACGACGTAGCCGAGTTCCCCCGCAACGGCCTCGACCCGCAGCCGGGTGGCCGGGGAGACGTGGCCGTTGCCGCTCAGGGCGCGGGAGACCGTCGCTGTGGACACGCCCGCCTGGCGGGCGACGTCGTCGATGCCGACCATGCGGCTCCTCACAAGTCAGGGGGAAATGGCCCTTCTGCGATCATATCGAGCGGGCGCATCCGCCAGCCGACACCGGCGGTTCCGGACGCAATTTCGCACGGGGGCAATTCCCTTGTATTCTGTCTGAGCGTCTCCGGTCAGGTGGTTTCACATGGTCGGGTGCGCAATGGCAAGTTACCCAAGTGGCCAAAGGGATCTGACTGTAAATCAGCCGTCGTAGACTTCGGGGGTTCGAATCCCTCACTTGCCACCACACGAGAACCCCGGAAGCCCTGGCTTCCGGGGTTTTTGCGTCTCCTCTCCTGCTGTCTCCCGCATCCTCTAGCGTGGAAGCATGACTGTTCCCGCACCGACCGAACTGCTCCGCCTCGCCCAGGACACCGCGCTCGTCGCGGGGGAGCTGGCCGCCCGGCGACGCGCCGAGGGCGTCGAGGTCGCCGCGTCCAAGTCCTCACCGGAGGACATCGTCACCTTCGCCGACCGGGAGACCGAAAACCTGATCCGGGCGCTGCTCGCCGAGGCGCGGCCGAATGACGGCTTCTTCGGGGAGGAGTCCGCGGCGACCCCCGGCACCTCCGGCCTGACCTGGGTCGTCGACCCGATCGACGGCACCGTCAACTTCCTCTACGGCATTCCCGCCTGGGGCGTCAGCATCGCCGTCGTCGAGGGCGACGACCCCGCGACCTGGACCACCCTGGCCGGTGCGGTCTTCAATCCCGCGCTCGGCGAACTCTTCACCGCCTCCACGGGCGGCGGCTCGCACCTCAACGGCACCAGGCTCCAGGTGGCGACCGGCGTTCCGCTCAACCTCGCGCTGGTCGGCACCGGCTTCTCCTACCGCGCGGCCGTGCGGCTGCGGCAGGCGAACGTCGTGCACGGCCTGATCGACCGGGTGCGGGACATCCGCCGGATCGGTTCGGCCGCGCTCGACCTCTGTTCCGTTGCCGCCGGTCGCCTTGACCTCTATTACGAACGCGGGCTCAACCCCTGGGACCAGGCCGCGGGTGCGCTCGTCGCCCGCGAGGCCGGCGCGCGCGTCGGAGCCTTCGGCGAGGACCGGGAGGGAATCGACCTCCTCATCGCCGGGGCACCCGACCTGTACGCCGACTTCGAGCCGATCCTGGCGCCGCTCTTCACCCAATTTATGAGTTCTCAGGAACGGTAGCCCTGCGGTGGCCGAGCCCCCGCCGATGCCGGGGTGACAGCGGAAATCCGGCCGTGACGGTGCCCCCAGTATTGACGGCAAAATACCCCGTTTTGGGGTGTCATTACGTGCAAAGGAATGGAATATTCGGGTCTCCCGGGCTAGCCTGTAGTGATTCGTTACTTTGGCCAGGCCAAGACGACCACGCTCGCCACTGTCAGCCGCGCCGAAAGAATCCACCCGACTTTGTCATCTCACTCCTCCACACCGCGCGATCGTGCGCGTGCCGCGAGTGACTCCGAAAGCCCGGTAGTGAGCGATTCTTCTACTCCGGTCCAGCCCGCCCAGAGTGCTGTGCCCGTGCATCCGGCCGCCCTCACCCGCCGCGAACTGCGCGAGCAGGAACGCCTCGCCGCGGCACCCCTGGCGGCAGCGCACCGCGCCGCAGCAGCCGACGTGACCGACGTGCCCGCCGTTCCCAGTGCTTCCCGACCGATCGAACTCAGCACGGACGCCGTGCAGGTTCTCGCCGATGAACTCGCCGGACCCGCGCTTGAGACAGTGACGGTCAACGATTCCGACCGTCTCATCGCGGCCCCCGCCGCCGAAGACGCACCGCTCACCGACCTCGACCGGCTTCAGACGGATGCCGCGGCACCGCTCGCGTCGAGCCCGCTGCCGAGCAGGTCCCGGGTTCGCGCCTCGAAGCCCGGTTCCCACGGCTCTGCCCGTGCCGCCCGGGCGATCCGCGCCCTGGACGAAGCCGGACAGCCGGTTCGCCCATCGCGCACCGAAGCGCGGAACGCGTCACGCGCCCTCCGCAGCGGCACGATGAAGCAGCCGTCCCAGCGTCCCGCCACCGCCCAGACGGCGTCCCCGCGGCCTGCCCCGAAGTTCCGTCGCCTCGCGACAACGGGCGTCACGGTCGTCGCGATGGCCTTCGTCGCCCTGATGGCCGTGTCCACCTCGCTTCCCGCGGAAGCGCTGCTCTCCTCGGCCGACGTGCAGGCCGCAGCCCGGCTCTCCACGCAGACCTCGCAGGTCGAACCGGCGCAGACGCTCAGCATGGACGGCGGCACCGACACGATCTCCGTGACACGTGACGGCTTCGAATCGAAGTCGATCGCCGAGGTCGCCGCGGCGAGCGGCATCCGCATGGAAGCGACCTTCACCAACAACCCGAACGGCACGATCCAGTGGCCGTTCGCGGTCGGCGTGCACATCGGCGACCGGTTCGGTTATCGCAACTGCGCCGGCTGTTCCGCCGACCACCAGGGTCAGGACTTCAACCCCGGCATCGGCGCCCCGATCCAGTCCGTCGCCGACGGCGTCGTGAGCTTCACCGAAGACGGCGAAGGCAGTCTCGGTGTTCACATGATCATCGACCACGTGATCGACGGCAAGGTCGTCTCAAGCGTCTATGCGCACATGATCCACGGCTCGATGCTCTTCAAGACCGGCGACGTCGTCAAGGTCGGCCAGGTCATCGGCAAGGTCGGTAATACCGGAATGTCCACCGGCCCGCATTTGCACTTCGAAATCCGCCTCGGCGGCAAGGACGGCGTCCACGTCGACCCGCTCGTCTGGCTCCGCGCCAACACGAACTAGCGCGATCGCTAGTCGCTAGTCGCTAGTCGCTAGTCGCTAGTCGGTGACGTCGCTCGCACGGCCGCGATCGATGGCCTCGAGCAGACTCGTCGGCACGGCGAACGGGGTCAGCCCCGCGATGCTCAGCAGGTCGTCCCCTGCCCGCGCGGCGGGTTCGAGGGCGACGACCTGGTTGTGCAGGCGCTCCATCTGGATGTCCAGGCGATTGGCGACATCCGCCGCCTCTTTGAGTTCGGCGACGAGGTTCGCCGGCACGACCCCGCGGTACTTGTAGAAGATTTTGTGCTCGAGGCTCGCCCAGAAGTCCATCGCCACGGTGCGGATCTGGATCTCGACGGTGACGGGTTCGACCCGGTCGGACATGAACACCGGTATCGCGACGATCAGGTGCAGGCTCTTGTAGCCGTTCGACTTCGGGTTGGTGACGTAGTCCTTGACCTCGAGGACGGTGACGTCCTCCTGGCTCGTGAGCATGTCGAGCACCCGGTAGGTGTCGGAGATGAAGCTGCACGTGACCCGGATGCCCGCGATGTCCTGGATCTGCCGGCGGATGTCTTCGAGGTCGAGCGGGCAGCCCTTGCGCAGAGCCTTGTTGAGGATCCCCTCCGGCGACTTGATCCGCGAGCTGACGTGCTCGATCGGGCTGTAGTCGTGGATGGACGCGAACTCTTCCTTGAGGATGTTGATCTTCGTCATCATCTCGTCGGTCGCGAACTTGTACGACATCATGAAGCGCGTGAGCTCGGTCTTGATCTCGTGGTGGCGCGCCTTCTCGGCGTCGCTCTCGGCCTGGAGTTCGGACGGTGTCGCGTCGTGGGCAACGGTGCGGGTGTCGCTGTAGTTCCCTGAACCGGGTTCGACCACGACGAGGTCGGTATCGGTGCTCTCCTGCGCGACCACGTCGGTATCCGTGCTCTGCTGGGTGCCGGCGACGCTGTCGGTCTGTGGGGCGGTCACGGTGTGCTCCTTCTGCGGGCGCCGAATCGGCGCCGCTCCCTCAATCCTCCCACTTCGGGCTGAAAGGCAGCCGCTGAGGTGCCGCACATCGACGTTCGCGCGGGTTGCGAACAGCGATCTGCGACACCTCAGCGGAGGGTCGGTGGCGCTAGGCGCGCAACCAGGCCGTGGTGTCGCCGGGCAGGGTGCGTCCGGTGAGCGGTTCGCTCGCGAGCAGCACCTCGCCGGCGGGCAGGGTGATGGATGCCGCCCCCGTGTTCGCGACGACGGTCACGCTGCCGTTCGTGAACGCGACGACCGCGTCACCGAGCCCGTTCAGCCAGGACACGGACCCGAGTCCGAGGCCGTGCTCCCGCCGGAGCCGCAGGGCGAGCTTGTAGAGCTCGAGGGTCGAGGTCGGCACGCCCTCCTGCACGTCTCGGGCGAGTTCGCCCCAGATGGCCGGCTGCGGCAACCAGCTGGCCGCGGTCGGCCCGAAGCCGTAGGACGGCGCAGAGCCGACCCAGGGCAGCGGCACGCGGCATCCGTCTCGGCCATAGCGCTCGCCGTTCGTGCGGAACCAGGTCGGGTCCTCGCGGGCGGAGTCCGGCAGGTCGACGACCTCGGGCAATCCGAGTTCCTCGCCCTGGTACAGGTAGCTCGAGCCGGGCAGGGCGAGCATGAGAGCGGATGCCGCCCGTGCGCGGCGCAGGCCGACGACGGCATCGGGAAGGCCGACCGTCTTCGGGCCGATGCCGTGGCCCTGCAGGTTGTCGCCCGTGAGCGCGAGGCGCGAGGCGTGCCGGACGACGTCGTGGTTGGAGAGCACCCAGGTGCTCGGCGCCCCGACGGCGCTGAACGCGGCGAGGGAGTCGTCGATCACGCGGCGGAGGGCCGGGCCACCCCAGAGGGTCTCGAGGTAGGCGAAGTTGAACGCCTGGTGCATCTCGTCGGGACGCACCCACTCGGCGACGTGGCTGAGCGGGTCGACCCAGGCCTCCGCGGCCAGGATCCGGTCGCCGGGGTACTCGTCGAGCACGAGCCGCCAGTCGCGGTAGATCTCGTGCACTCCGGGCTGCGCCCAGTACGGGGCGGTCGCGGCGGGGTCGGCGACGACGCCCGGCTCGAGAACCGTTGCCCCGCCCATGCTGCCGCCATCGGCGGGCGGGGTGTAGTCGGGGAGGCCTGCGGCCTTGATCATTCCGTGAGCGACATCGACCCGGAAGCCGTCTGCACCGCGGTCGAGCCAGAAACGCAGCACGTCGCGGAACTGTTCGCGCACCCACGGGCTCTGCCAGTCGAAGTCCGGCTGGCTCGAGTCGAAGAGGTGCAGGTACCACTGGCCGGGAGTGCCGTCGGCCTCCATGACGCGGGTCCACGCGAGGCCGCCGAAGACGGATTCCCAGTTGTTCGGCGGCAACTGCCCGTTGACGCCCTTGCCGTCCCGGAAGATGTAGTGTCCGCGCTCGGCGCTTCCGGGGCCGGCCGCGAGGGCGGCCTGGAACCACGGGTGGTCGCTCGAGGAGTGGTTGGGCACGAGATCGACGATGACCCGGATGCCGAGATTGTGTGCCGTTGCCTGCAGGCTGGCGAAATCGTCGAGGGTTCCGAAGAGCGGATCGACATCGCAGTAGTCGGCGACGTCGTACCCCGCGTCGCGCTGGGGCGACGTATAGAACGGTGAGAGCCAGATCGCATCGATGCCGAGATCGCGCAAGGCGGGGAGCCGGCTTTCGATTCCGGCGAGGTCGCCCATGCCGTCGCCGTTCGAGTCAGCGAACGAGCGCGGATAGATCTGGTAGATAACGGCGGTACGCCACCATTCGGAGCCTGTCATGACGAAAACTTTACTGCATGGAATACCAAATGAAAGCGCTTCCATAAATCTATGCTTAAACGATTCCGACAATCTTTCAAATACCTGCGCACTTTGAATTGCCAATCAACAATCCATCGGCTAGACATGTAAACGCTTGCACTTTTGATTTGTTCGTTCTACGAGAGGCACACCAATGATGGTGAAGAAGAAAGCCCTGCTTGCCGCCGGCGCCGTACTGGCGGCCGCGACACTGGTTCTGACCGGCTGTTCAGGCGGAGGAGCTGCCTCGACGGCGAGCGCAACCGCCGCCGCAGGGTCCGGGAGCCTGACCGTCTGGGTCGACGCCGACCGCGCGCCCGTGCTGAAGGATGCCGCCGCGGCGTTCACCCAGGAGACCGGCGTCGAGGTGAAGCTCGTGCAGAAAGACTTCACCAAGATCCAGGACGAATTCATCGCCCAGGTTCCGACCGACAAGGGTCCGGACATCACCATCGCCGCCCACGACTGGCTCGGCAACTTCGTCGCCAACGGCGTCGTGCAGCCGGTCGAACTCGGCGACACCGCCGCCAACTACCAGAAGGTCGCGGTCACGGCGATGAGCGTCGAGGGTAAGACCTATGGCGTGCCGTACTCGATCGAGAACATCGCGCTGCTCCGCAACACCGCGCTCGCGCCGACCGCTCCCGCCACCTACGACGACATGGTCGCAGCGGGCAAGGCAGCCGGCACCGAGTTCCCGTACCTCGTGCAGCTCGGCCCGGACGCCGACCCGTACCACCTGTACCCCTTCCAGACGTCCTTCGGCGCTCCGGTCTTCGGCACCAACGCCGACGGCAGCTACAACGCGAACGACCTGTCCATCGGCAACGCCGGCGGAGAGGGCTTCGCAACCTGGCTCGGTGCCCAGGGCGCAGCGGGCAACCTGAGCCTCAACGTCACGAGCGATATCGCCAAGGAGAAGTTCCTCGCCGGCGCCTCGCCCTTCCTGATCACCGGCCCGTGGAACGTCCCGGACGCCCAGAAGGCCGGCATCACCGTCGCGGTCGACCCGATCCCCTCGGCCGGTGGCCAGACCGCGCAGCCGTTCGTCGGCGTGCAGGGCTTCGTCGTGAGCGCCAAGAGCAAGAACGCCCTCGCCGCGAACGAATTCCTCGTCAACTACATCGGCAGCGAAAAGGTGCAGACCGCCCTCTACAAGGTCGGCGGGCGGGCTCCGGCCAACACCGCGGCCTTCGAGGCGGCCAGCTCCGACCCGATCACCGCCGGCTTCGGCAAGGTTGCGGCCACTGCCGTCCCGATGCCGAGCATCCCGCAGATGGGCAAGGTCTGGCAGTTCTGGGGCGTCACCGAAGCCGCGATCATCTCGCAGCAGGGTGACCCGGTCGGCCTGTGGCAGAAGATGACGGCCGACATCCAGACCGCCATCAAGTAACACCACAGCAGCACAGCAGCACAGCAGCACAGCACCACAGCACGACGGATGCCCGTCCCCGGCCCCCCGCGGACGGGCATCCGCTCACCAGCACCACCTGCACCCGAGAAAGCGGACGACGATGACCACACCACGCACCGAGCAGGACGCGGCGCAGCTCCGGCAGACGAAACGCTCCCGGCGGGCCGCCCGGGTCGCCGAGGCCGCCTCCGCCGGGGTCAAAGTGCTGCTCGTCAAGATCGTGCTGCTCGGCATCGTCGACGCGATCAGCGTCTATGCCCTCTTCGTGCTCGTGATGAAGCAGGACTGGGTCGTCACCGGCCTCGTCGCCTTCGTCACCCTGGTCGTCAACTGGATCTACTTCAGCCACCAGAAGCTCCCGGCCAAGTACCTCGCGCCCGGACTGATCTTCCTGCTCATCTTCCAGATCTTCGTGATCGGCTACTCCGGCTACATCGCGTTCACCAACTACGGTACCGGGCACAACAGCACCAAGGCCGACGCCGTGAACGCCCTGATCGTCTCCTCGCAGGAACGCGTCCCCGACTCGCCGAGCTACGGGCTCACCGTGCTCGAGCAGTCCGGGGAGTTCAGCTTCCTCGTCACCGACCCCGATGGCAGCGTCAGCGTCGGCTCGGCGACGAGCCCCCTCCGGGTCGTCACCGACGCGACGACGGATGCCGAGGGCAAGGCCACCGGCCTCGCCGGCTACACCTCGCTCCGCTTCGCCGACATCGTCGCCCAGCAGCAGGCCATCGCCGCCCTCTCCGTTCCGGTCTCGGACGACCCGAACGACGGGTCGCTCCGCACTCCGGACGGGTCGAGCGCCTACCTCTACGTCTCCGACCTCGTCTACTCCGCCGTCGACGGCACCATGACCAACACCAGCACCGGCGTCGTCTACAGCGACAACGGCAAGACCGGCTCCTTCGTGGCGCCGGGCGGAGAGGAGCTGCTCCCGGGCTGGAAGGTCGAGGTGGGCTTCGCGAACTTCGTGCACGCCTTCGGCTCCGAGTCGATCCGCGGCCCGCTGATCAGCGTCACCCTCTGGACCTTCGCCTTCGCACTGCTCTCGGTGCTGACCACCTTCGGGCTCGGCCTGTTCCTCGCGATCGTGTTCAACGACCTGCGGATGCGCGGACGGAACGTCTACCGGGTGGTGATGATCCTGCCATATGCCTTCCCGGCCTTCCTCTCGGCACTGGTCTGGGCGGGCATGCTCAACCCGCAGTTCGGCTTCGTGAACCAGGTGCTCTTCGGCGGGGCGGACATCCCGTGGCTGACCAACGAGTGGCTGGCCAAGTTCAGCATTATCTTCGTCAACCTCTGGCTCGGCTTCCCGTATATGTTCCTGGTCTGCACCGGCGCATTGCAATCCATCCCGACCGAGATCCAGGAAGCGGCGACCGTGGACGGGGCGAGACCCTGGCAGGTGTTCCGGCTGATCAAACTCCCGCTGCTGCTCGTGTCCGTCGCGCCGCTCCTGATCTCCTCGTTCGCGTTCAACTTCAACAACTTCAACCTGATCTACATGCTCACCGGCGGCGGTCCCCGCGACGTCACGGCCGGCGTGAACGTCGGGGCCACCGACATCCTGATCTCGATGGTCTACAAGGTCGCCTTCGTCGGCGCGAGCCGCGACTACGGCCTTGCGAGCGCGTTCTCGATCATCATCTTCCTGCTGGTCGCCCTCGTGTCGGTCATCAGCTTCAAACAGACCAAGGCGCTAGAGGAGTTGAACTGAGATGCGTATCGCAGCCCCCGAAACCAGCGACCAGTACATCCCGACCAAACGACCGTTCAACTTCGGCCGGTGGTTCTCCCGCACCGGCTGGCGGCACCTCGTCGGCGTGGTCATGGTCGTGTTCTCCGCCTTCCCGCTGCTCTACGTGCTGTCCGCGTCGCTGCACCCGGGCGGCACCCTGATCACCGCGAACGGCCTCTTCAACGAGATCGACCTCGGCAGCTACTCGACCCTGTTCAACCTGCCGCAGCAGCCCTACGCCGCCTGGTACGGCAACACGCTCCTGATCGGCACGATCACCTCGGTGTGCACCGTCTTCCTCGGAGCGCTCGCCGCATATTCCTTCTCCCGCATGCGCTTCCGCGGGCGTCGGGCGGGGCTGCTGATGCTCGTCCTCGTGCAGATGTTCCCGCAGTTGCTCGCGGTCGTGGCGATCTTCCTGCTGCTCAGCGGCATCTCGGACATCTTCCCCGCGATCGGCCTCGACACCCAGATCGGCCTGATCATGGTCTACCTCGGCGGCGCCCTCGGCGTGAACACCTACCTGATGTACGGCTTCTTCAATACGATCCCGGCCTCGATCGACGAGGCGGCCAAGATCGACGGGGCCGGGCATGCCCGGATCTTCTTCACGATCATCCTGCGGCTCGTCGCTCCGATCCTCGCGGTCGTCGGCCTCCTCTCCTTCGTCGGCACGACCAACGAGTTCGTGATCGCGAGCATCGTGCTCATCACGCCCGAGAAGCAGACGCTCGCCGTCGGCCTCTACCAGTTCGTGTCCCAGGAATTCTCAAGCAACTACTCGGTGTTCGCCGCCGGGGCCGTGCTCGCTGCTCTCCCGGTGATGGCACTGTTCCTCTTCCTGCAGAAGTACATCGTCGGCGGCTTGACCGCCGGGTCGGTCAAGTAACCGGCACGATGCGCCCGCAGTCCTACGCCGAGCTCTACGCCGAGCCCCATCACGACGGGTCGCCGCTCTACGTCTCCACGCAGACTCCCGCGCTCGGGGACAGGGTGCGGGTGCGCGTGCGCGTCCCCCGGCAGTTCGGCACCGTCGTTGCCGTGTACGCGCGGTCCAACCCCGACCGGGAGCCGCGGTTCAGTCCCGCGCGTCTGCTCGGCACCGTCGACGACGCCCAGTGGTGGGAGGCCGAGGTGCTCGTGGAGAATCCGGTGCACGGTTACCGGTTTCTCCTCACGCTCGGCGACGGCGGCCACGCCTGGCTGAACGCGAGCGGTGTGCATTCCATCGAGACACTCGACTCGGAGGACTTCAAGCTCGTCACGTACGCACCGCCGCCCGAGTGGGCGCGGTCGACCGTGATGTATCAGGTCTTCCCGGACCGGTTCGGCCGGTCCGCCGCGGCGGACGAGCGGGAGGCGCCCGCGTGGGCCATTCCGGCGGACTGGAGCGACGACGTCGACCGGGACCAGCCCGGTCGGTCGCACCAGTTCTTCGGCGGTGACCTCGATGGTGTGATCGAGCACCTCGACCACCTCATCCGGCTCGGTGTCACCCTGCTCTACCTGACCCCGGTCTTCCCCGGCGCCTCCAACCACCGCTACGACGCCGCGAGCTTCACCGAGGTCGATCCCCTGCTCGGCGGAAACGAGGCCCTGGTCAGGCTTGTCGGTGCCGCGCACGCGCGCGGCCTCCGGGTGATCGGCGACCTCACCACCAACCACTCCGGCGACCGGCACGAGTGGTTCCGGGCCGCGCACCGCACCCCGAAGGCACCCGAGAGTGCCTTCTACTACTGGCTCGACGACGAGCAGCAGGACTACGCCTCCTGGCTCGGCGCCCGCAGCCTGCCCAAGTTCAACTGGGCCTCGGCAGAGCTCCGCAGGCGGTTCATCGAGGGCCCGGACTCCGTCGTCGCGCACTGGCTCGAACCGCCGTACAGCCTCGACGGCTGGCGCATCGACGTCGCCAACATGACCGGGCGGATGCTCGGCGACGACCTCAACGCCGAGGTGCGCCAGACGATCCGCCGCACCATGATCGACGTCAACCCCGACACGATCCTGCTCGGCGAGAGCACCAACGACGCCGCGAGCGACTTCCAGGGCGACGCGTGGCACGGCGCGATGACGTACACCCACTTCACCCGACCGCTCTGGGGCTGGCTCTCAAAACCGAACAGTCCGTCCTCGTTCTTCGGCCTGCCCTACGGCACGATCCCGCAATACACCGGGCCGCAGTTCTTCGAGGCGCACCGCAGGTTCGCCGCCGGATTCCCGTGGCGCACCCGCCTCGCCACGATGAACGCCCTCGACACTCACGACACGCCCCGGTTCCGCACCCACGCCCTGTACGGAACCGTGCCGGTGGCCTTCGGCCTGTCGGTGACGTTGCCGGGCATCCCGGTGGTCTTCGCCGGGGACGAGTTCGGCCTCATGGGGGACGACGGCGAGCACTCGCGCACGCCGATGCCCTGGGCGAGCACGGGGGAGCCGGCGGTCGCCGAGACGATCGACCTCTACGCGGCCCTGATCCACCTGCGCACCGGTCACCCGGCCCTCAACGGTGGCTCGATGCGCTGGCTGCACGTGGACGATGACGTGCTCGTCTTCGTGCGCGAAACGGCCGACGAGTCCGTGCTCGTGCTGGCGGCGCGGGCGTCCGGTGCGGTGTCCCTGCCAGCCGGAACGCTGGCGGGGGCGGTTGCCGCGGCAAGGCTGATCGGTGACGCCGAACTCATCGGCGCGGCCGCCGGCATCCGCCTGGAAGCACCCGGCCCGTCGTTCACGGCGTGGGCCCTTCCCGGGGTGCTCGTGCCGGTTGGCTGAAACGGTCACGGGGAGGGCGGCGGAGATGATAATGTTTACCGGTTGCCGAAATTCAGGGCGCAACTTCTGAAGAGAAGTTCTGCCCCCTTAGCTCATTGGTAGAGCACTTCCTTGGTAAGGAAGAGGTAGTGGGTCCGATTCCCACAGGGGGCTCAGGCTTGGGCGGTCGTGAGGCCGGCAGGTCGTGGCGGGGTAGCTCAGTTGGTTAGAGCACACGGCTCATAATCGTGGTGTCGCGGGTTCAATTCCCGCTCCCGCTACACGGTATTCATCAACATCACCCCGGGCTTCCACGGAAGTCCGGGGTTTTTTCTTGCCTTCCAGAGGCCCAACCCGCAGGAACCCTGCGTTGCGACCGGCTCCTGAAAAGCACCGTGGCAATCTGCGCGCCGGGAGGAGTCGGCCTCCTGGCGTCAGCTACTGCGAGAGTGACGCGGTGCTGCGGATGAGGAGCCGCCAGGGCTGTGCGGCAACGATGAAGGAGACGAGTCCGACGGCCAGGCAAACCCAGCCGAAGTTGATCGAGAGGCTGAAGCCGTCGGCGGATGGGCTGTAGGCGAGGCTCGACCCCGGGAAGAACGTCAGCGATCCGGCAACCGGGCTTTCGGGAGTTGCAGCCCGTGCGCCGTCGAGCCAGCTCAATGCTGCGAGTGTCTCGGCTAACACCGAGAGTCCAAAAAGGCTCATGCCGATCGTGAATGCTACCGTCCAGTGTGGGCGCGTGGGATCTGGGGCGCTTGCAGCTGCGGCCATCGCGCGGGTGCTGCCCAAACCGCGGACGGCCTCGCGTGACCCGACGAGCGCGGCGGCGTCACTCAGGTTGGCCCTGAGCTCACGCCTCAGATCGCGTCGTCTCCGGCCCGGGACGCCAGCGAAGTCAAGCCACGCGTCGTAGGACAGGGTGGCGCGAATGATGCGGGCGTGGTCGAGGAGGTTCATGGTGCATTCCTTCCGTCAAGGACATGGTCAACGGTGGCCGTGAGTAGGGTCCACGAGTCGAGCGCGCGAGCCGCCTCTGCCTCACCAGCCGCCGTGAGCGTGTAATACTTTCGAGCCGGTCCGGAGGTGGACCGCACGAGGTGCGAATCAAGCAGCCCGGCAGACTCGAGACGAGTCAGTGCGGGATAGACGGTGCCCTCTGCCAGCTCCGTGAACCCGGCCACTCGAAGACGAACCACGAGAGCGTATCCGTAGTCGTCATGGTCCCCGACAAGGCGCAGCAGGAGGAGGGAGAGGACCCCTTTGAGCATCTGCGCATCGTGTGACATGGCGTCAGCATATGACCTAGTACTGGGCATACACAAGTACCAAGTTCGTTGACACGCCCGTCGCAGTTTGCCTTCTGGGCCGGCCGTGCTTTCGGTCAGGTCGTCCGGTCGAGGGGTGGCGGGGTTTCCGCGAACAGGTCCGCCAACCGGTTCTCGCCTCGCGGGGTGTCCTCTTTCACTGTGCCGACGAGTGGGGTGTCCATATCTTCGCTGGCGGAATTTCTCGCTCGCAGCGGGGGTAGAGACGGTGGTCGGCCTGGACGACGGCGGGTATCCGCGAGGGCGATGACCTTATCCAGTTCCCCGCGGTCCAGCCACACCCCCTTGCAGATTGGACAAACATCGATCTCGATGCCGGTGCGGTTAGCGACCACCAGCACGGCTCCGTCTTGAGGGCAGTTCATGCGTGCTCCTTCCCGTGGTTGAAGAACACGTACGCGGGCGATGCGGGCGAAGACCCCAATACCGTTCGTGGAGCTCGACTGGCTCTCCGCGCTGTCTGGGGATCAGAGGCCAGGGTCACCGAGGGGTCACGAAATGGGATGTCGTTCCTCGCCAGCGAATTGACGTCAACTCGATGTTCTGGCTTATTCCGGACTTCTCGCAGTGTGACGTAGCCCGAGCATCCAGCCGGCGCCGAAGGCCAGCACCACCAGCCCGACGATGAGCACCACTATCCCGATCTGACTGTGTGGCGAGAGCAGCCCGCCTGGCGGGAGGAATGTCGAATCGCTGAGTGGTGCATACGCGAACCAGCCGAAGCTCGCTTGATTGCCCGGCAGGAGAAGAAGCACGATTCCGATGAGGGCTGCCACGGCGCCGAGGATGACCAGGGACACGCTCACCCGACGCGAGACGGTTGAGTGTGAACCTCCGCTGTGCCCAGCCTCTATCTCGCCCATGTGGCCATGCTAGGGGACCGATCCCGGGCGTCGATCTCGGCCGTCGACTCTGCCGATGCGGATGGTGGATCACCGGTCGTGTCATGAACTGGCCGGGAGTGACATTCAATAGGTAGGGGGTGGAAGTGGATTCTGCAGAGGATGCCGACTGGGACTTGGTCCGACGGGCGGCGGCGGGGGATCGCCGCGCCTTTGGTGTGCTCTTCGATCGTCACTCTCGAGCAGTCACTCGCTACGTCTGGGTGCTGCTTTCCGATCAGATGGATGTCGAGGAAGTCGTTCAGGACACGTTCGTGACGGCGTGGGCGAAAGCCGGCAAGGTCCAGGGCTACGTGCTGCGCTCTGATGCCGCGACCCCTGAGCTCTTCCCCGCGGGCGGTTGGACCGCCTGGCTGGCCCAGGTGCACGCGCGGTATCCGAACGGGCAGCCACTGCCGCTGTACAGCAGCACTGGAACGACCGTCCTGGGCACATTCACCCTTTACCGCTGAATCGAGAGGCCACCATGAAGAAACTGATGAATACCGCGGCGCTGGTTGCTGCCGTCCTCCTGACCAGCGGATGCGCCCAAACGCCCGGTGGACAAGCCGGACCAATCACGCTGCCAACAATGGACAGTTTCACCAACGCAGAACTCGCAGCGCTGGCCGCCCAGGATCAAGCCAGAACCCTCCAGGACCTGGTCGGAGAGTTCCCCGACGCGATCGTCCCGGCCGTCGAGCGAGCGCGGTTCATCGAACCCGAGGAGATCGCGACGGTCATGGCCGCTTGCTACACCGACCATGGATTCCCCTCGGTCGCATCCGCGGACGGGGGCTGGAGCGGCGGCCACCTCGACTCTGATGCAGAGGATTTCGCTCTCGTCAGTTACACGTGCAGGACCAGGTTCCCGACCAACCCTGCGTATTCGGTCCCGTTGAACGATTCCCAGATCACCTACATCTACGACTACCAAACCCAGGTCCTCACTCCCTGTCTCGAGGATGCCGGCTACGCAGTCGACACGCCTCCATCACGTGAGGACTTCCTGGCCCGCTACCGAAGCGACGGCGGTAGCTGGTTCCCCTACGAGCACGTGACCGGCAGCGACCTTGCGATCAGCATCACCGTGCAATGCCCGCAGATGCCCGACCACCTCTATGGATAGTGCGCTCCGACGTGGGGGTCGAAAGGAATGCTTGTTCGCGTGCTCGGAAGTGACCCCAATGACCGTGAGCCGCTTCAGATCGCCTCTCGTAAGCGGGTAGGTGGCTGCCCTCGTGGAGAGGGGCCCACACTATTTCGGGGCGGGTCCGGCCGCTGTGAGCTCCTGGATAAAGGACGGCGATGACCGGCGTCGACCCGTGCACAATTTTGGACCCGATCAGGGGCAATTTGTCATGATTCGCCCGCGGGTGACATTCAATAGACAAGGGGGGCGATCGTGGACAGTGTGGGGGAGCCAGACCGGGTGCTGGTGCACAGGTCCGCGACGGGCGACCGACGAGCGTTCGCAGCGCTCTTCGACCGGCATTCGCGAGCGGTCACGCGCTATGCCTGGGCGCTGGTCTCGGACCGGTTGGATGTGCAGGAAATCGTGCAGGACACGTTTACGACGGCGTGGAGCAAGGCTGGCTCGGTAACGATCGCAGAGTCCTCCGCGTTGCCCTGGCTGTTGGTGACCTGCCGCAACCACGCACTGAACCGCCGACGGAAGAAGGGGCCTCACCGCGCCGAGCCTCTCCCGGAGGGTCTCGCGGGTCTGGCGGATGTTGCGGCGAACGAGGACCGCGCCCTCGCGGTACAGCGTCTGCGCTGGGTGCAGACGGACATCGAGGCTCTCGACGGTCTGGACCGACGCATCTGCGAGTTGTGCCTGGTCGAGGGTCGTTCCTACGCGGAGGCGGCCGCCATCGTGGGGGCGAGCGTGGGAGCGATGGGCACACGACGCGCGAGTGCCCGAAACCGAAACCGAGTCAGAAGGGCGGTGAGCAATCATGATGAGTGAACCCGGCATCCGTCGCGCGCACCCGGTGGAACCGCCCGTCGGTGCAGAGCTCGACGCGTTCGTCGCCGAGATGAAGGCCACGGTGCTCACGCGCATTGAGCGAACACCGCGCAGGCGATTCGGTCTCGGTCGCGGCGGCACGATCGCCGTGATCGTCACGCTGCTCGGTGTGGGTACCGCGGCGGGCACGGCGGTCGCGACCGGTGTGCTGAATACCGGTGAACCGAGCTCCGGGCCGGCCACCATCCCCCTCACGGCTCCCGACTTCCCCGCGAACGCGCTGCGAGTCACGTTCACCACGTTGTCCGCGGGCAGCTTTACCCTGACCGTGCCGGGACTGCCCGGGGCGGAGATGACGATGAAGTACCAGGAGGGGTCAGGCGCAGGTCTCACGACCCAGACGGCCGAATTCCCGCTGGTCGACGCGGCGGTGCCGAGGGAACTCGTGATCACGGCGACCCCCGGCGGCAAGTATGCGGTGGACGCCAACTACGTCAACCACGTCCCCACCGACTACCCCACCAACGGCCGAGGCCAGACCTTCGGCACGCCGGGTGCAGAGGCCACGAACCTGCCCGACCTGCTCTTCGCCGTCGGCGACGACAACGGCCAGCCGGTCTACGGGTACGTGGCGCGAACGACACTCACCGCGACCCCGAGCGACCTCAGAGGTGCTGCCGTGCTCGACTGGCTCATCGCCTTCCGGGCCAGATACCCCACCGGGCAGCCGTTTCCGCTCTATGGCAGCGACGGCACCACCATCCTCGGCACCTTCCACCTCTACCTCTGACAGGAGACAACCGTCATTACGTCACACGTCACACGCGCACGACGCCCGCTGCCGACGGCCGCGAAGTGTCTCGCGCTTGCCCTGGGCCTCCTTCTGCTGAGCGGATGCGCCGCCGCACCAGTTCTCGCACCGACGGCCACGCCCATCCCGGCACCCACCCCGCCGGTGATGACCGCGGCCGCACTTCAGGAGCTGGCCGATCAGGCCCAAACGGCCTTACGCGACGGATTCGTCGCCAGCTATCCCGACGTGGCCGTGCCGACGGCAACGCGGGAACGATTCGTGAGTCTGGAGGAGCTCCCGCCGGTGATCGCGGCCTGCCTGACCGAGGCAGGAGTCCCCGCATCCGCCACCGCGGACGGCGGCATCGAGACCTTCGTGGCGAAGGGCGACGAAGAGCGCCATGCGATCGCGGACTATGTCTGCAACACCCGTTTCCCCAGTGACCCGACGAACTCGGTGCCGCTGAACGAGTCTCAGCTCACCTACCTGTACGAGTATCAGACGACGGTGCTCATGCGGTGCCTCGAAGCCGCCCACATCCCGGTCGATCCGCCGCCCACGCTCGGATCGTTCATGGGCAACTACACCGGCCAGGGCCCGGCCACTGTCGCGTGGCAGCCCTACGCGCACGTGGACCCCGGACCCCTTGGCCAGGGCATCTACAAACAGTGCCCACAAACGCCGGAGCACCTCTATGGCTGACGACATGACGGATGATTCCCGCCGACCCACACGGATCATCGTCCCGGACGCGACCCGGTGAACACACGCGAGGATTCGTCTGCTCACCCCCGCTGGTCATCGCGAGGTGACCGGGCTATCGGACCGAACCGGCCGTTGTCGCCGCGGGCACCTCGACCAGGCGGCCGGTGGCCACGTCGTAGATGAAACCGTAGACCGGGATTCCCGAGGGCACGAGCGGATGCGCCTTGATGCGTTCGACGTCCTCCAGCACGCTCGACGCCTGGTCGGAGATCGTCAACCAGTCGATGTACTTCGCCTCCGCTGAGCCCGGGCCCGTGCCGACGTCGTAGAAGCCCGCTTCGCCGAGGGCCGCGGTCTCCAGACTGTTGGCGAGCAGGCCGCGCATGACCTCGTCCGTGAAGAACTCCATGCCGCAGTTGGTGTGGTGGATCACGAACCACTCCCTGGTGCCCAGCAACTTGTAGGAGATCACGAGCGAGCGGATCGCGTCGTCGGAGGCGCGCCCGCCGGCGTTGCGGATCACGTGCGCGTCGCCTTCGCTCAGCCCCGCGTACTTGGCCGGATCCAGACGCGCGTCCATGCAGGTGAGGATCGCAAAGCCTCTGGCCGGTGGCAGGGCAAGGGCCGATTTGTCGCCGAATGCTGCGGCGTAGGCGTCGTTTGCGGACAGGACTTCTTCGAGCACGGTCATGGATGCGTCCTTCACGATGGGGGTAAGCGGCCTCGGCTGGCGGACTTTTCGAAAAGCGTAGTCAGCGACGCCCGAGTGGGGAACCTATGTTGCGCTTTGTTCCGTCGACTTCATCGTCTTCATCGTCTGGACAGTGGGCGCCGGCTCCGGTCGTCCGGTGGTCCGGTGTCGATCGTCGAGTGCGCGCCGAGGCCGCGCCAGGTGCGGTTGTGATAAACGGGCGGGCGGATGCCTCAGCGTCCTCAGTGATCCTGGACTCCAGGGCGTGACGGAGCCCGGACGTCCCTGGACGTCCGGGCTCTGTCGACCTCGAGGTGGGTCAGTACGCCTCGGCTGCTCCGGTCGGGGTGGCGCCGGCGAGCAGCGCCGCGCTGCCGGAGACGCCGAGGCGGCTCGCGCCCGCTTCGATCATGGCGAGGGCATCGTCGAAGCTGCGGACTCCGCCCGACGCCTTCACCTGCGCCCGGTCGCCGACCGTCTGCTTCATCAGTCGCACCGCATGCACAGTGGCGCCGCCGGCGGGGTGGAAGCCGGTCGAGGTCTTGACGAAGTCAGCGCCCGCGGATACCGCGGCTTCGCACACGGCGACGATCTCGGCATCGGTCAGGGCGGCAGATTCGATGATGACCTTGAGCACCTTCGGCGCGGGGACGCTCGCTCGCACGGCGGAGATATCGGCCTGGACGTCGGCGAAGCGGCCCTCCTTGGCGGAGCCGATGTCGATGACCATATCGACCTCGTCGGCGCCTTGCGCGATGGAGAGGGCGGCCTCGGCGGCCTTGATGATGCTGTGGTGCTTTCCGCTGGGGAAACCGCAGACGACCGCGACCTTGAGGTCGGCACCGGCGGGAATGGTGAGCGGCAGCATCGAGGGGGAGACGCAGACCGAGTAGGTGCCGAGCGCGATGGCCTCGGTGACGAGAGCGGCGACGTCCGCGGTGGTGGCCTCGGGCTTGAGCAGGGTGTGGTCGATGTAGCTGGCGATGCTGACGGTGTCAACGAGGGGCGTGGTCATGGATGGGTCCTTAGCTGGTGACGAGTTCGGGGGAGCCGTGTGACCAGGCATCACCCCGACCGGCCTCGATGGCGATCTGGGAGCGGAATGCTGTGTGCAGAACCGACGCCCCCAGTCGGTGGTCCGCTCAGGCATCCACTCTACGCCGGGCGTCGCACAGGTGCCGGGAATTGGCGGGTGCTGAAAGAATGACGGCATGCGTTCAACCCATGCCGTCGATACCCCGGCGGCTCTCCTCCGGCGAGGACGGCTGCTCGAATACATCACCCTGGGCTGGAATGTGGTCGGGGTCGTCGTCCTGGCCGTTCTCGCCGCGATGGCGTCGTCCGTCGCCCTCCTCGGGTTCGGCCTGGACAGCCTCATCGAGATCGGTGCCAGCACGGTCGTGCTCTGGGAGCTCTCCGGCACCGGCGAGGACCGGCAGCACCGGGCGCTGCGGTGGATCGGTATCGCGTTCGTCGCGCTCGCCGCGTACCTCTCCGTGCAATCGACCGTGGCCCTGGTGTCCCGGCAGCACGCATCGCCCAGTGTCGCCGGAATCGCCTGGACGGGCGTCACTGCCGTCGTCATGTTCGCGCTGGCATTCGGGAAGGCCCGCACCGGACGCGCCCTGGGAAATCCGGTTCTGGTCACGGAAGGGCGGGTGACGTTCATCGACGGCTTGCTCGCCGTTGCCGTGCTCGGCGGACTCGTGCTTGACCTGGTTCTCGGCTGGTGGTGGGCCGATCCCCTTGCCGGGTATGTGATCGTCTACTACGCGGTGCGCGAAGCGATCCACATCTTCCGGCCGGAAGCGCGGCCGCAGCCATGACCTCAGCCATGACCTCGGCCAGTCGACCCGTTCAGAAGGGTGTCGGGTCGTCGGGGTCGTTGGGTTCGGGGTCGAGGTTCCAGACGTCGACGATCGGGGTCGGGGGTTTGGGCTGCGGTTGGGGTGTCCGGGGTGGTCGCATGTCGGCGGAGGGTTCGACGATGTAGCGGTACCCGGCCGGGGAGGTCCACTCGATGCGACCGTCGCCGAGGTGTCTTGGTGTCCATCTCGTGTAGCTCTTGACCGCGTGGTGATACGGGCACAGGTGGGCGAGATTCATCGCGTCCGTCTGCCCGCCGTGTTGCCATTCGACGCTGTGGTCCACGTCGGAGCGTTTCGCGGAGCGGCGGCAGCCGGGGAAGGTGCAGGTTTCATCCCGCACCTCCAGCCACCTCTTCAAAGCGGCCGGGACCTTGTAGGTGTCGCGGCCCATCGAGAGCACGACCCCGGTCTCGGGGTGAGTGAGTAGCCGGGTGAAACTCGGCGCCCCCGCCGCCAGACGCCGGGCGGTGTCGGGGTCGATCGGCCCGTACCCGGCGAGGTACCCGGGTTCTTCACTCTTCCCGAGGAGGGTGAGGACGGGGACGGTGACGTTCACCTGAGCGGCGACCCCGGCACCGGTCCCGTCCGGGGTGACTCCGCCGATCAACATATCCGTGAGTACGTCTGCGGCGAGTTGGGTCAGGGTGCGGGTTTCGTCTGGGCCCTGCAGGGTGAGGGCGGTGTCGAGGGTGCGGTGGTAGGCGGCCTGGATCTTCTCGGCGTCGCCGGTCACATACAGGGACGCCATGCTGTCGTTGAGTGCCTGGAACACTACGTGTCGGTCCTCGACGCTTTTCTGGTGCCGGGCGGTGATGGTTTCCGGGTGGGTGCGTTCCCGGACCCTCCGGGCCCGGTCGGCGAGCTTCGCCACGGTCAGCACTTCCGCGTCGGGCACGAGGACGTCTTCGAACACGGCCCGGGCCCGGGCGGCCGAAACGGGGTCATCCCCCATACGGATGCCCCAGGCCTGGTCCATGATCACCTGGGCGTGCCGGTAACTGATCGCCCCGGTTGCAAGGGCTTCCCGGGTTGCAGGGAGTTCTTCGGCGAGGGTGCGGCTGGCCTCGATCAGGGTCTCCGTCGTGCGCCGCGGCAGCCGGAGCAGGGCGCCGACCTCGCAGGTGAACTCTTCCTTCGTGGCCTCCTCCGGCGACCACGGCGGGCGCCGCCCACCCGCCTGCACGGCGGCCTCGGCTCGGGCCCGCCCGACGTCGATGAGTACCCGCTGCGCGGCGTAGATCGCCGCCGCCCGGCGAGCGGCGGCTCGGTTCATCTCCCGGTCCGCCTCCTTGATCGCGTCATAGACCTCGGCCAGGGACTGTTCCACGAGGTTCAGGGGCGGGGCGTTGAGGTAGCTATCAGGAGGGACGTCAGGAGGGGGTTCCGCAGCGCTGTTCACACTGCTGTCCGCGGGGCTGTCCAGGTGAGATTCTGAGGGTTCTTCAGCTGTCATGTCGGTTACTCTACGGACCACCACCGACATTCCACCGGCATCCGGACGCCCACAGCTGGCCTGTGGAAAACCCGGTCAGATGAACTTTGTTGAGGACAGGCGCGCTGAAACCGTGCGTGCGCAGTGTGCTGCCGATGCACGTTCGCGCCGTCTTCTGGGACACTGTGTCGATGACGACACGATCGAATTCGAGCGGCTCGAGGGCGGGCGCCCTCGCTAACCGCGGGGTCCAGGCGGCTCTGGTGTCGGCGGTGTTGTTCGGTGCGGGTACGCCTCTGGCCAAGGTGCTCCTCGGTGAGGTCAGCCCGTGGATGCTGGCCGGCCTGCTGTACTGCGGGTCCGGGATCGGCCTCGGCCTGATCCGGCTCATTCGCCGCTCGCCCCGGGTGCGGCTCAGCCGGGTCGAGTGGGTGCCGCTGTCCGGTGCGATCCTCTTCGGCGGGATCTTCGGCCCGGTCCTCCTGATGCTCGGGCTCTCGAACATGCCGGCATCGGGCGCATCGCTGCTGCTGAACGCCGAAGGCGTCTTCACCGCGGTACTGGCGTGGTTCGTCTTCAAGGAGAATTTCGACCGGCGCATCGCCCTCGGAATGCTGGCGATCGTCGCAGGTGCTGTCATCCTGAGCACTCCCGGCGGCGCGAACTTCGGCAGCGCCTGGCCGTCCCTGGCCATCCTGGGCGCGTGCCTGTGCTGGGGACTCGACAACAACCTCACGCGCAAGATCGCGCTGACGGATGCGACGTGGCTCGCCGCGATCAAGGGTTCCGTCGCCGGGCCGGTCAACCTGGCCCTCGCCTTCCTCCTCGGTGCACAGCTCCCGGCGGCCGGCAACATCGCCGCGGCACTCGTCGTCGGGTTCTTCGCCTACGGCATCAGCCTGGTCTTGTTCATCGTGGCCATGCGCCACGTCGGTACGGCGCGGGCCGGGGCGTACTTCTCGGTCGCCCCGTTCTTCGGTGCCGTGCTCGCCATCATTCTCGGCGACGCCGTGACCTGGCCCCTCGTCATCGCCGGCCTCCTGATGGCAGTCGGGATCTGGCTTCACCTCACCGAACGCCATGAGCACGAACACACCCACGAACCGATCACGCACGACCATTGGCACACTCACGACGAGCATCACCAGCACGAGCATGCCGAACCGGTGTCATCGGGGACCTGGCACAAGCACGAACACACCCACGAAGCCCTCACCCACACGCACGAGCACTACCCCGACATGCACCACCGCCACGAGCACTGAGCTGACGCGACCCGCCGTGCCGGTGGAGCACGGCCTGCAGGCGCAGCACCACTTCGTGGGGGTTGAACGGCTTCGTCACATGATCGTCGGCGCCGAGTTCCAGCCCCTGGATTCGGTCCTCCGTCGTGCGTGGGGCCGTGAGGACGATCACCGGGAGAGTACCGAGAGCGTGGATTTCCCTGAGGATGTCACGCGCGTCCTCGACGACCAGCACTGGGGGATTACCTCACCCTAACGCCGGTGTTTCCGGGGCGTTGACCTCCCGCCAAACCTCCACACCGTCTCCACATGCCCGCCAGCCGGCCTGCACACCGGGCACGCAGAGTAGTGACCATCAACCACTCGCTGGAGGAGAAACATCGTGCGCAGGAACACACTCATCGCCACCGCGATCGTCGGCGCAGTCGCTACGATCATCGGTCTTACCGGGCTGTCGGTCGGTGCCGTCACAGCCGTCACCGCCATGAACGGGAATGACGCCGACGGCACCAGCCGAGCCGGATCGTCGTGCACGCCGCCTCAACTGGCAGGAGCAGTAGTGAACGTGTCCCTGCGGAATATGGGCGGCACCAGGATGGGCGGCACCCACGCGATGATGGGCAATGACGCACGGCGGCCAGGGAACAGTCGCGACCATATGCCGGGAAACGGCCAGGGAATGATGTTCGGTAACGGAACCGGGACGATGCCCAGCGGGGCCATGGGCCTGACCATCGACCGATCCAGCGTCCACTCCGGAACAGTCTCCTTTGTCGCGACCAATGACGGCAGCATCACCCACGAGCTCGTCGTTCTTCCGCTGGCGGGGACCCAGGCCGCAGGCAGCCGCCCGATCTCGAGCGACAACGAGATCGACGAAACCGAAAGTCTCGGCGAAGCATCGGCCACCTGCGCGGCCGGTGCGGGATCCGGGATCACTTCGGGTGCCGCCGGCTGGGTAACGCTCACCCTCGCGCCCGGACGCTACGAGGTCGTCTGCAACCTGCCGGGACACTACGCAGCCGGGATGTACCGGGAACTGACCGTCTTCTAGAGCGGATGCCGCAGGGACGGGCCGACGACGGCATCCGCCGGTGGGGCGTTTCCTCGGGCTCCCTCGCTGTGCCGAGCGTACCGTGGGGAGGGAGGGACCGTCGCGGCTTCTCCGAAGAAGTCGCACCCTTGACAACGATGTTGGCGGATCCACTCAACCAAGGAGGATACCGCTACGTCAATCCTGACTGTCCCAACGATTAAGACTGCACCACCAGCATCCGCTGCACCCACCTCTCCGGCGCCGCCCCGCGCGTCCGTTCGGTATCGCCGGCTGTTCGAGCCGACGAACATCGGGTCGATGGAGCTCAAGAACCGCTTCGCGATGGCGCCGATGGGGCCCCTCGGTTTCTCCGATGCGGAGGGCGGCTGGAATTCGCGCGGCATCGAGTACTACGTCGCGCGAGCCCGCGGGGGCGTGGGTCTCATCATCACGGGGATTACGCCCGTCACCAACCCGGCGGAGAAGTTTCCGAACGGCAGCGTGCCGATGCCGATGCGGAACCCCGGTGCGTTCCTGCGTACGAGCCGCGAACTCGTCGAACGGGTTCACGCCTACGACGCGAAGATCATGCTCCAGCTCGGCGCCGGCTTCGGGCGGGTCATCATGACCTCCTTCCTGCAGGGCGGCGCGCAGCCCGTCGCGCCGTCGCCGATCAAGCATCGCTGGTCGGAAGCCATCTGCCGGGAGATGACGGTCGAGGAGATCCATGCGACGGTACGCAGCATGGGAGATTCCGCGGTTCTCGCCCAGCGCGCCGGATTCGACGGCATACAGATCCACGCCGTGCACGAGGGCTACCTGCTCGACCAGTTCGCAACGTCGTTCTATAACCAGCGCACCGACGAGTACGGCGGAAGCCTCGACAACCGGCTGCGCTTCGCCCGCGAGATCGTCGACGAGATCAAGGAACGCTGCGGCTCCGACTACCCGGTGACGCTGCGATTCAGCCCCAAGTCGTTCGTGAAGGACTGGCGAGAGGGCGGCCTTCCCGGAGAGGACTTCGTCGAGAAGGGCCGCGATCTCCCGGAGGGCCTGGATGCCGCGCGCCTCTTCGAGGAGTACGGCTACGACGCCCTCGACATCGATGTGGGCACGTACGACTCCTGGTTCTGGAACCACCCGCCGATGTACCAGAAGAAGGGTCTCTACGTGCCCTTCGCCAAGGCGGTCAGCGACGCGGTCGGCATCAAGGTCATCTGCGCCGGTCGGATGGACGACCCGGACATCGCGCTCGCCGCGGTCGAGGACGGTGCGACGGACATTGTCTCGCTCGGCCGCCCGCTGCTCGCCGACGCCGACTACGTCAACAAGCTGCACAGCGGGCACCAGAACCTGATTCGCCCATGCCTCTCCTGCCAGGAGGGCTGCATGGGCCGGATCGAAGCGTTCGCTGCCATCAACTGCGCGGTCAACCCGCAGTGCGGACGCGAGGCCGAGTGGCGCCTGCACCCGGCCCTGCGATCGAAGACCGTGATGATCGTCGGCGGCGGAGTCGCCGGTTGCGAGGCGGCCAGGGTGCTCGCGCTCCGCGGGCACGTTCCCGTCATCTATGAGGCCTCGGCGGCGCTCGGCGGAAACCTGATCCCCGGCGGTGTCCCTGATTTCAAGGAGGACGACCTCGCGCTGATCCGCTGGTACGAGGCGACGCTGGCCGACCTTGGAGTCGAGGTGCACCTGAATTCACCGGTCGACGAGAAGGTGATCGCGGCATCCGCTGCGGACGAGATCATCGTCGCAACCGGTTCGGTACCACGTCTCTTCGCGCTTCCGGGCGGTGTCCCGGTGTTCTCTGCCGCCGATGTGCTCGAGGGGGTCTCGGACCCGGGCGCGAGGACGGTGATCGTCGGCGGCGGTCTCGTCGGGTGCGAGCTCGCCCTGCACCTCGCCGACCACGGGGTGAACGTCACGATCGTCGAGCAGGCCGAGGACATCCTCGAGGTGTCCGGTCCACTGTGTGAGGCGAACCACATGATGTTGCACGAGCTGATGCCGTTCAAAGGAATCGCGACGGTGACCTCCGCCACGGTGCTGCGCGCGACACCGCGCGGTGTCGTCGTGGCCGTCGGCGGCAGCGAGCGGGAGATCGCGAGCGAATCGGTGATCCTCTCGGTCGGCTACACCTCGAACAGGACGCTCTATGAGGCCGTCCGTGATTCGGGCAAGGAACTCCACTTGCTCGGAGATGCGCGGAAGGTGTCGAACATCATGTACGGGATCTGGGACGCCTTCGAGGTGGCGTCCGGCCTGTAGTCGGCGACCGTCGCGCACCGAGCGCGGGTATTGCGCCGTTCCGCTGGTGGTCCGCCACCCGCGCTGCGGCGCACCACCCGCGCTCGCCGTCGTTGTGGCCGCCGCGCGTTGTCCAGAAATGGAGTGCAGCTGCGTGAGAACACTAGTATGGTAGTAGTCAACGTAACCAAGGGCCATCCGTCCCCGGACGAGCTCCATCCCCAGGAAGGTGGCGACAATGACCGTCGCACACGCACCAGCACAACCCCAAGCACACGCCGGCACGTACAAGCTCGTCCCGGAGAATAAGGGCAAGACGCTCGAGCAGATCCAGGTCGAACTGACAACGGCGGGAGCCAAGAACTGATGCTGACGCTCACGACTGAAACCATGCAGAACCTCGCGGCGTTCGAAGCGGCCGGCATCGACGTGCCGCGTTTCGACCGCGCCGCGGTCACGCGAGCCACCACGGCGAACCCGGCCTGGATCCACTTCGGCGGCGGGAACCTGTTCCGCTGCCTGCACGCCTCGCTGCAGCAGCGACTGCTCAACGAGGGTGAGAGCGACACCGGAATCGTCGTCGTCGACACCTACGACGATGAATTGATCGAGACGATCTACCAGGGTCGCGACAACCTCTCGCTGACCGTCGTGATGAAGGCGAACGGTGCCATCGAAAAGGAACTGATCGCGAGCATCACCGAGAGCCAGTACCTCGCGGAATCGAACCCGGCAGGCACCGCACGGGTCAGGGCGATCTTCGCGAACCCGAGCCTGCAGCTCGCCACTGTCACGATCACCGAGAAGGGCTACAACCTCAAGGGCCCGGACGGTGAACTCTCCGGGCTGGTGCTGGGAGACATCGAGGCAGGCCCGGACCACGCGCGGCACACCATGGCGCACCTCGCCTCGCTCCTCCTCGAGCGCTATCGGGCCGGCGCGGCCCCGATCGCGATGGTCAGCACCGACAACTTCTCCCACAACGGCGAGAAGCTCCGCGACGCGATCGTCGTGGTCGCCCGCGCCTGGAAAGGCCGCGGCTTCGTCGACGACGGGTTCCTCGGCTACCTCACCGACCCGGCCAAGGTCGCCTTCCCCTGGAGCATGATCGACCGGATCACACCGAGCCCGTCTGCCTCCGTCGCCGGCGAGCTGCGGGCAGCGGGATTCGGCGACACCGAGATCCTGGTCACGCAGAAGCACACCACGACGGCGCCCTTCGTGAACACCGAGGAGGTCAACTACCTCGTCATCGAAGACACCTTCCCGAACGGCCGGCCGCCGCTCGAGAAGGCCGGCGTGTACTTCACCGACCGGGACACCGTCAACAAGGTGGAACGCATGAAGGTGTGCACGTGCCTCAACCCGCTGCACACGGCCATGGCGATCTACGGATGCCTGCTGGGCTTCACCTCGATCGCCGACGAAACCGCAGATGCCGACATTTCGGCCCTGATCAACGGGATCGGCTATGCCGAGGGACTTCCCGTCGTGACGAACCCCGGCATCATCGATCCGAAGAGCTTCCTCGACCAGGTCGTCGGGGAACGGCTGCCGAACAAGCGCATCCCGGACACCCCGCAGAGGATCGCCTCCGACACCTCGCAGAAGGTCGGCATCCGCTTCGGCGAGACGATCAAGCTCTACCGCAACAGCGACACCGTCGACGAGCTGACGTTCATCCCGCTCGCGATCGCCGGCTGGTGCCGCTACCTGCTCGGGCTCGACGACAACGGAGAGCCGTTCGAACTGAGCCCCGACCCGATGAACGAGCACCTGCGCCGGTACGTGAGCGATATCCGTCTCGGCGACCCGGCGAGCGTCGGCAGGCGTCTGCACCCGATCCTCTCCAACCGGGACATCTTCGGGCTGAACCTGTACGACACCGCACTCGGCGCGCGGATCGAGGGGTACGTCGAAGAACTCGTCGCGGGCCCCGGGGCAGTTCGCAACACGCTGCACAAGTACGCGAGCACCACGAGCACGAACACGAGCACCACAAGCAACGGCACCACAAGCAAGACAGAGGAGACAGCATCATGCAAATGACATTCCGGTGGTTCGGACCCGATGACGACAAGATCACGCTCGGGCAGGTCCGGCAGATTCCGGGCGTCCAGGGTGTCGTCGGCGCCCTCTACGACGTCCCGGTCGGCGAGGTCTGGCCGAAGGCCAAGATCGCTGGACTGAAAGCCCAGATCGAAGACGCCGGGATGAGCCTCGAGGTGATCGAGAGCGTCAACATCCACGACGACATCAAGATCGGGCTCCCGAGCCGCGACCAGTACATCGAGAACTACAAGGAGACCATCAGGAACCTCTCCGAGTTCGGGATCAAGGTCATCTGCTACAACTTCATGCCGGTCTTCGACTGGGTGCGCACCGAGCTGGCCAGGGAGCTTCCCGACGGTTCGACGACGATGGCCTACGACCAGTCGATCGTGGACACCATGGACCCCGAGGGCATGGCCGCGTCGGTCGAGGGCGACTCGAACGGCTACGTCATGCCGGGCTGGGAGCCCGAGCGCATGAAGGGCCTCAAGGCACTCTTCGCCCAGTACGCGGACGTCGACGAGAAGAAGCTCTCCGACAACCTGCGCTACTTCCTCGAGGCGATCATCCCGACGTGCGAGCAGTACGACGTGAAGATGGCGATCCACCCGGACGACCCGCCCCGCCCGATCTTCGGCCTGCCCCGGATCGTGAAGAATTTCGACGACCTCAAGGCCATCGTCGAGATGGTGGACAGCCCGCACAACGCGCTGACCCTCTGCACCGGCAGCCTCGGTGAGAATCCGGAGAACGACGTTCCCGCGCTCATCCGCTACTTCGCCGGACGCGACCGGGTGCCGTTCGCCCACGTGCGCAACATCAAGCACCTCGGAAACGACAACTTCGAGGAGGCCGCGCACCTCTCCGAGATGGGCTCGCTCGACATCTACGAGATCATGAAGGCCTTCCACGACGTCGGCTTCGACGGGTACATCCGTCCCGACCACGGCCGGATGATCTGGGGCGAGACTGGCCGCCCGGGCTACGGCCTGTACGACCGTGCGCTCGGAATCGCGTACCTGAACGGGCTGTGGGAAGCCATCGACAAGGGCTCCAAGGCCTGAATCGCCTGATGGGGCGGGCCCGCACCTCCGGGCCCGCCCCACTGCGCTGTACCATGCAACAACACCAGCGCCCCATACTAGAAAGATGACGATGGATTCGGGAGCGTTGCGGGCCAGGCCCGCGGCCACACGGCGCAACGCCCGCACGCACGCACTCGAGATCATTCGCCAGAAGATCATCACCCTCGAGCTGGCGCCTGGTACCCGGCTGTCCGAGAACGAGCTCGCCGGCCAGCTCGGGCTATCCCGCACTCCGATCCGCGAGAGCCTCATCCTCCTCGCCGAGGAGCAGCTCGTCTTCGTAGTTCCCCAGGTCGGAACTCTCGTCGCGCCGATCCTGCTCTCGGAGATCGAGACGGCCCAGTTCGTTCGGGAATCCCTCGAGCTCGCGGCCCTGAGCGAGTCCGTGGCCCGGGCGACGCCGGACGACATCGCCGAGCTGAACGCGATCATCGACGCGCAGCGGATCGCGGACAGCCGCAAGACCCAGGCCGGGTTCTTCACCCTCGACGAGGAGTTCCACGCGACCCTGATGGGCATCAGTGGCCACGGCTCCGCCTGGCGCACCGTCGCCCAGGCCAAGGCCCACCTCGACCGGGCGCGGCACCTGTCGCTCTCCTTCACCGGAATGAGCGTGCTGATCGACCAGCATCAGGTCATCACCGACTCGCTCGCCGCGGGCAACGGGGATGCTGCCGCGAGCGCCATGCGGGAACACCTGCGTCGCGTCTTCAACGACATCGCCGCGGTGCGGCAGACCAACCCGGAGCTGTTCACCCTCGACCCGTCCCAGTAGGGCTCGGCCTGCCCGGGGAATCCACCCGGCCGCGCGCCCCCCGGGTCGCGCGCCTCCCGGGTCGCGCGCCCCTTGCGCCGCTTCGCGCCAGGCATGCCTGGCGCGAAGCGGCGGACATGGCGCGTGGGCTGGTGAGGCGGTGGCGCAGCGGGCGCGAAGCGGCGGAACTGGCGTGCTCGACAGCGGGCAGGTGGCGCACCCGGCCTGCCTGGGGCATCCCCTGCCCGGTCGCATAGACTCGCGTCTATGCGAACCAACCGTGCCGACACACCTGAGGTTGAGCTGCGGCCGCTCGACCGCGCGGCAGCCGAGGAGATCGCCCGGAGCCTGCGCGCGATGGCCGACCCGACCCGGGTGCAGCTGCTCGGGATGATCGTCGGCAGGCCGGACGGCCGCGCACTCGTCGGCGAGCTCGCCACGGCGCTCGGGCTGAGCCAGCCGACCGTCAGCCACCACATGCGCATCATGACCGAGGAAGGCCTGCTCGCGAGGAACCAGATCGGGCGCCAGGTCTGGTACTCGGTCGTGCCCGAGCGAGTCGGGGATGTACTCGAGACGACCGGGAACGGCAGCGACCCGATCGCGGCCGTCGTGGCTGCGCCCGTGCTCGCACGCATCACCGACGACCTCGCGACCCGGTTCCGCGGCACGTTTTCGCACGAAACCGTCGCACGGTACGTGCAGGAGAGCTACGAACTCCTCGCCCGGCAGGCGAAGATCACCCGTTACCTCCCGTCGTTCACGGCGCGCTTCGCCGGCGACAGGCTACGGTCGCTCGCCGCGGCAAACGACCGGAGCCCGACGGCCGGCCGGTTCGGGACTGGCGCGTCGCGCAGTCCGGGTGTCCCCGCCGCTCTGAACGTTCCGGACGAACCGGACGCTGCGAACGTTCCGAACGTTCCGAACGCCCCGGACGCAGCGAACGTTCCGGACGAACCGGACGCTGCGAAGGTTCCGAACGCACCGGACGTTCCGGAGGTGCTGTTCGTCTGTGTTCAGAACGCGGGGCGATCCCAGATGGCCTCGGCGATTCTGCGGTCGCTCGCCGGGGACCGCGTACGGGTCCTGACGGCAGGGTCAGCCCCGGCCGGCCGGGTCAATCCGATGGTCGTCGCCGCGCTCGACGAGATCGGCGTTCCTCTCGCCGGCGAGTACCCGAAGCCGTTGACGGACGAGGTCGTCCGGGCGGCGGACTACGTGATCACGATGGGCTGCGGCGACGCGTGCCCGGTGTATCCCGGCCGCACGTACCTCGACTGGGACCTCGCCGACCCGGTCGGGCTCCCGGTGGAGGGCGTCCGGGCGATTCGCGACGAGATCGAGGCGCGGGTCCGCGCTCTCCTCGCCGACCTCGACCGGATGCGGCGACCCACGACCTGAGGGTGAGGCGCCCTCCTGGGCGCTCGGGCGTCCGCGCGCTGGGTCGATCGTCGCAATGTCGGAGTTTTTCGCGACACGCCGTGATCCGGGGCGGCGGATGCCGCG
>NZ_JALGAR010000001.1:92627-1414792 GCF_022760445.1 Cryobacterium zhongshanensis
GGGCGCTCGGGCGTCCGCGCGCTGGGTCGATCGTCGCAATGTCGGAGTTTTTCGCGACACGCCGTGATCCGGGGCGGCGGATGCCGCGAGCCGCGTTTTTCTCCGACATAACCGTTCTCGCCCGACCCGGGCGCACCCCGTGGGCGGCGGTTTCGGCATGGAACAATGACGTATGACCGTGCGGGCTTCGAGGTGGCTGATCGTGCTCGCGGCCGTGTGCTTCGGGACGACGGGTACCGCGCAGGCCCTCGGTGCGCTCGGCGGCGCCGAGGCGAGTGCGACATCGCTCGGCGCGGCGCGGATCGTCTTCGGGGGCGCGCTCCTGGCTATCCTCGCGTTCGCGGTGGCGCTCGCTGAACGCCGGAGGCGGTCGGCCGCGGCAGGCCGAGACGGCGAACCCGACGGCGCCGGCGGTCGAGACGGCGAGCGAGACTCCGAACGCGACGGCGACGGCGACGGGGATCTCGACCGCGACAGCGTCCGCGGGTCGGGCCGGGTCCGAAGCCGGCCACGCGGCTCGAGCGTGGCGCTCGTGATCCTCGGGGCGGCCGGCGTTGCCGCGTACCAGCCGGCTTTCTTCACCGGGACCGCGCAGAACGGGGTCGCGGTCGGCACGCTCGTCGCCCTCGGCTCGGCCCCGGTGCTCACGGGACTGCTTGAGTGGGGCTGGTACCGCCGACCCCCGGGCATCCGCTGGGCGTGTGCGACGTTCGTCGCGGCGACCGGGGTGGCGGCGCTGTCCGGGCTGTTCAGCGGGGGAGGCGGGCCCGTGACGGTTCTCGGGATCGCGGGCTCACTCGGTGCGGCCGGGTCCTACGCCGTGTACACACTGAGCACGAAGCTGCTCCTCGATCGGGGCTGGGCGCCCGCGGCCGCGATGGGAGCGACGTTCGGTGCCGCGGCCGTTCTGATGCTGCCCGTCCTGCTCGCGAGCAACCCGGCCTGGCTCGCCCAACCCGCGGGGCTGGCGACGGCGGCGTGGCTCGCAATCGTGGCGACCGCTCTCGCCTACACCCTCTTCGCCCGCGGATTGCGGGGCCTGTCGGCATCCCAGGTATCGACGCTCACGCTGGTCGAACCCGTGACCGCGACGGCCCTCGGCGTGTTCGTGCTGCACGAGGACTTCACTCCTGCCACCGTCGTCGGCGTCGCCCTGCTCGTGGCCGGACTCGGAATCCTCACGATGAACCGCCGTGCCGCGGGCGCACCGACCGGCACCCTGTCTTAGACGCGCAGCACTGCAGGGCCAGATTGTGCACAAAAAGCGCATAGCGAGGGTCTGCTGCGCGGTAGATTGAGGCGAGATCATCGGCGGTTTTCTGGCGGTGTCCGGGACTCGGAGGGGACGGCGCGATGAATTCCGGAGTGCCGCCGGCGTCGACCTGGGCTCGCCTGCGGGCACGCGTCATCGCCAACACCTCGGGGACCCTGCTGGTCCCCGTGCAGTTGTCGCTGCTCGGCAGCTTCGCCATCGTCGCGTTGATCGTCGGGTCGGCGGCGGATTCCGCCGGAATCCGGACCGAGCTCCTTCTCGGCCTCGCCCTGATCGTGGTGTCAGCCGCAGCCCTCTGCGTGCCCTGGGCGAGCCTTCCGGACGGCTGGATCCTCCTCGTCGCCGTCGTAGACATCGTGATCGTCGCCCAGATCCGCGTGGCCGTCGTCAACGAGCAGCCCGGCGTGAACGTACTCGTCCTGATCCCCGTGCTGTGGCTCGCGTATTCATTCGGGATCGTCGCCCTGCTGCTCGCCATCATGGGCGATTTCTTCGCCGCAGTCTTCCCATACGCCCTGAGCGGCGACTGGCCGGCCACCTCGGCCCAGTGGGCGGGCACGACGATCCTGCCCGCCACGATCGCCATCGTCGCGATCGCCGTCTTCGTGGCCGCCCGGCAGCAGCGCAGGGAACGGGCCGATCTCGTCGCCGCATACGAGGACCTGCGGGTATCCATCGCCGAGGGGCTCGACACGGCGTCCGCCGCCCTCGCCGTCGTCGACACGGTGGATGCCGGCATCACCTTCTACAATCCGGCCGGCGAGATCCTGCTCACCAACGACACCGCCCGCCAGCTTGCGGTGGCGGGAGGTTCACCGGCCTCGACATCCGTGCAGCGCTGGGAACACGTCTTCGGAGAAGACCGGGTCACGCCGATTCCCGAGGACCAGCGCGTTGTCGCCCTCGCTGCCCGTGGTGAGATCGTCACCCGCCGGCTCTTCTGGATCGGCGTGGAGGCGGACCAGCGGGCCGTCGTCGTCTCGACCCAGTTCGTCCGCCGCGCGTCCGGCGAGCTGATCGGAACCGTCGTCGCCGCCCACGACGTGACCCCGCTTGCAGAGGCGATCTACGCGCGGGACGAGTTCCTGACGACCATCACCCACGAACTCCGCACCCCGCTCACCTCGATGATCGGCTACCTCGACCTGATCGAGGACAGCGTTGACCTCGCCGATTCCGGCATTGCCGCGGAATTCGGGATCGTGCAGCGCAACAGTCAGCGTCTCCTGGCCCTGATCAACGACCTCCTCGTGACGACCCGCGGGCAGGCGCACCTCGAACGCCGGCTCTTCGATGTGGCCGAGCTCGCAGAGAACTCGATCAACACGATCCGGGTCGCGGCCGGTGAGGCGGGCGTGCACATCGTGCCGCCCACCCTGGTACCGGTCCGGGCGGAAGTGGACGCCGACCAGATCGGCAATGTGCTCGACAAGGTGCTCTCGAACGCCCTCAAGTTCAACCGGCCGGAAGGCGAGATCGACCTCACGATCGAGGTCGACGGCGACGACGTCGTCATCCGCGTCGGCGACACCGGCATCGGGATGAGCGAACCGGAGCAGGCGCAGATCTTCGACCGGTTCTTCCGCGGTGCGTCCTCCCGGCTCAACGTGATCGCCGGGAGCGGGCTGGGACTGTCGACGGCGAAGACCATCGTCGAGGCGCACCACGGCTCGATCTCCGTGCAGAGCGAACTCGGCGAGGGATCCACGATCGAGATCCGCCTGCCGCTCCGCGTCGGCTCCCCGGTGACGCGGTCGGTCCCGACGGTCCCCGCGGTCCCTGCGGTTCCGGCGCAGACCCTGGCCTCCTGAAGCGATCGACCCGCCGAAGCGGTCAGTCGGCCGAAGTGGATGCCGCGCCCGGCCGCCCCTGCTGCCTGCGGTGTTCGAGGCGCAGCTCGAGCTCGTTCATCACCAGGGCTGCGAGGTCCTCGAGGGTCGCGAGCTCTGCGTCGGTGACCGCCCGTGGCTCGAAGTCGAGCACGCACAGCGTGCCCAGGTTGAACCCGTCCTTCGTGCGCAGCGGCACTCCCGCATAGAACTGAAGGCCGAAACCGCCGGCGACAAGGGGGTTCGTCAGCGCCCGCGCGTCCGTTCGCGCATCCTCGATCACCCAGGGGCCGTCCTGCATGATCGCGGACGAGCACAGGCCCGGGTCGCGCGCGATCTGCTCGAGGTCGAGCCCGGTGTGGGACTTGAACCAGATCCGGTCGTGGTCGACGATGCTCACAATCGCGATCGGCACGTCGAAGATCCTGGCGGCGAGGGCGGTGATCCGGTCGAAGGTGCCGTCCGGCGGGGTGTCGAGGATGTCCAGCCGGGCGACCGCCGCCATCCGCTCGGCTTCGTCGGTCGAGAGGGGGACCTGCTCGTCGCCGCGGTGCCTACCCGTCTCCGTGATCACGGCCTGGCGGAGCGCGAGCACCACCTCGCCGATGTCCGGGCGGTCGGCGGGATCCCGGGCGAGCATCGTCGACAGCAGGTCCCGCCAGGCCGGTGAGACGGATGCCGGGATCACCGGGTCGCGCAACAGTCGCGCGAGCGCAGCCTGCACCGGTTGACCGTCGAACGCGACTTCCCTGGTGAAGCACTCCAGCAGCACGAGCCCGAGCGAGTAGATGTCGCTCGCCGGGCCGACCTCCTCGCCGCGGGCCTGCTCCGGGGAGAGGTAGGCCGCCGTCCCTGTCGTCATGCCCTCGCTCGTGAGGCGCGTGCTCGCCGGTGAGAGGGCGATGCCGAAGTCCGTGAGCTTGGCGCGGGCCCTGAACCGGCTGCTGTACTGCGCGAGGAGGATGTTCGCCGGCTTGATGTCGCGGTGCACGATGCCGCGCCCGTGGATGTACTCGAGTCCCTCGGCGAGGTCGTAGCCGACCTGGGCGATGTTCCGCACCGACAGAACGCCCTCGAGGAGCCGGTCCCGGAGGTCGATACCGTCGACGAGCTCCATCACGAGGAAGATCTGGCGTCGGTCAGAGGCCGCTTTGTGCACGCCCACGTCGAAGAGGGTGACGAGGCTGTGGTGGCTCAGGCTCGCGAGCACGTTGATCTCGGCCTGCTGGCGCTGGATGTCGTCCTGCTCGATCGCGACGGTCGTGAACACCTTGATGGCGACATCGCGGCCGAGCCGGTCGTCGGTGGCCCGGTAGACGGACGCCATGCCGCCGCTGCCGATCAGCTCTTTGAGCTCGTATCGATGGCCGAGCAGGCCAGTGGGTTTCGCGGTCATCGGGCTCCTTGTGACCCGAGTATAGGGGAAGACCGGGCTCGGATCAGTGGGTCAGAACCCCCGGTCCGCCAGCAGTCCGGGCAGTCCGGTCGGGCCGGACGAGTTCGCGGTGTCTTCGAACCCCACGGGGAGCATGCTGCCGATCCAACTCTCGGCCGTCCAGCCCTCGACGGGTGATCCGGTCACGACGATCGTGCCGGTATTACTGAGCTGATTGTCCGTCACGTAGCCGGCCTGCAGGTTGCTGCACGAGTACCCGGTCCAGGCGCGCAGGATCGCGCCGTGGCTGACGAACGCCACGGTCTCGAGCCCGAGTTCGGCCGCCTCCGCGACGACCCGGTCGAACCGGGCGAAGGTGTCGCGGCCGGACTCGCCGCCGGGCATCACGATGTCGAGCTCTCCGTTCGCCCACGCCAGGAAGGTCGTGCAGTACGCGTCGACGGCGACCCGGTCGTGGCGCCCCTCGAGGGCACCCGCGCCGACCTCACGGATATCCGCACGGATTCGCACCTCGAGGCCGCGGGCCGCCGCGAGCGGTGCCGCCGTCTGCTGGGTGCGGACGAGCGTCGAGACGTAGAGCGCGTCGATGGCGACGGGTTCGAGGGTGGCGACGAGGCTCCCGGCCTGTTCCCGCCCGAGCGGGGTGAGATCGGCGCCGGGATGCGCGGTATCGAGGAGACCCCCGACATTGGAGACCGTCTGGCCGTGCCGGATCAGGATGAGGCGCATGGCTACCTTTCGGGACGCCCGATCGTCGGGCATCCGCTTCTAGGATGCCCAAAGATCGCCCGCCGCGGAAATTACCCGCAATCCTCCGGGAAATAGTGCTTTCAATCAGGGAAATTTCAGGGTCATCCCTGATGCCGGGCCGGGGGGATCGGAGGAGTCTGGAAGCCGCGACAGGCGCGAGAGACGAACGAGCGGGGACGGCATGACGACCAACAGGGGCCACGGGGAACGAATCGGTGAATTAGGACGCGAGTCGCACGGAGACGGGGACAGGGGTGAGGACGGGGTGAAGACTCCGCCGATCGCCTTCGCTCGCGGCCTCGTCAAACGCTACGGGACCGGCGAGACGGCCGTCGAGGCCCTCGCCGGGATCGACGTGGACTTCGCACGCGGTGAGCTCACCGCGATCATGGGGCCGTCGGGTTCGGGTAAGTCGACGCTGATGCACTGCATGGCCGGACTCGATACCGTCACGTCCGGCAGCGTCGTGATCGACGGCGCCGACGTGGGACGGATGAACCAACGCCAGCTGACCCGGCTGCGCCGCACCCGGCTCGGCTTCATCTTCCAGGCCTTCAACCTCGTTCCGACCCTGACGGCAGCAGAGAACATCACCCTGCCCCTCGACATCGCCCGCACCCCCGTCGACCGCGCCCACTTCGACGCCGTCGTCGCGGCTCTCGGCCTCGACGCACGCCTCGGCCACCGGCCGAGCGAGCTCTCCGGCGGCCAGCAACAGCGTGTCGCGTGTGCGCGGGCCCTCGTCGCCAAGCCCGCGGTGATTTTCGCGGATGAGCCGACCGGTAACCTCGATTCCCGCGCGGCGACCGAGCTGCTCGCCTTCCTGCGCCGCTCGGTCGACGAACTCGGCCAGACCGTCGTGATGGTGACCCACGACCCGCGCGCGGCGGCGTACGCGCACCGCGTGCTCTTCCTGGCCGACGGCCGGCTGGTCGGCGAGCTCGAGGCGCCGACGCAGGCCTCCGTGCTCGAGGCGCTGGGGTCTCTCGGCTCGGCTTCCGGCGATGGGCCGGCCGGGCCGGGCCTCCGCTCGGGTGGCCCCGCGACGATCCTGCCTGCGACGATCGCCGCGGGCAGTCCGGCCGGCCGCTGATGCGCCGGGTCGCACTCCGCGGCATCCGCGCGCACCTCGTGCGGTTCGTGCTGTCCGTGCTCGCGGTGACTCTCGGCGTCGCCTTCGTCACCGGCAGCTTTTCGCTGCGCACCATGATGTCGTCGACGTTCTCGGGCATCGTCGACAGCTCCATGCAGGCAGACGCCTACGTGCACGGCCGGGCTACGACGCCGGCGTCCGACGAGGGTTCCACCGCGAGCACCGTCCGCAACCAGATCCCGGCGTCCCTCGCGGTCGATCTCGCCCGCGTCGACGGAGTCGCGCACGCCTTCCCCGTCTACAGCGGACCGATCGTGCTCGTCGGTGCGGACGGCACGGCGGTCAGCAGCACCCAGGCGCCGAGTTTCGCGACGGGCTTCGAGCCCACCGAGGAGGTCGCGTCGGTCACGGCGGGTCGTGCTCCCGCAGGGCCGAACGAGATCGCGCTCGAGTCGGTGACGCTGGCTTCCTCGGGGCTTTCGGTCGGTGACAGCACCACCGTGGTCCTGGCCGGCGGGCTGCGCACGGTGCGTGTCGTCGGGGACGTGTCGATGGGGGTTCCGATGGCGGGAGCCACGATCGTGTTCCTCGACGTCCCGACCGCGGCCGCGGCCTTCGCCCCCGATGGACAGGTGGAGTCGATCAAGGTCTACGCCGAGCCGGGGGTGGACGAATCGACTCTCGTCGACCGGCTGACCCCGGCGCTCGCCGCAAGCGCGACGAACGCCACCGCCCCGAGCGAGGCGGCCACCGGAGACAGCATGCGCGCGGAGCAGCGCGCCGGCATCGAGACGACCCTCGGCTTCGTCGAGACCTTCATGCTCATCTTCGCGGCGATCTCCCTCTTCGTCTGCGCCTTCATCATCGCCAACACCTTCTCGATGTCCGTGCGGCAGCGGATGCGCGAGTTCGCGCTGCTCCGCGCCATCGGCGCCTCCCCGCTCCAGGTGTTCGCCTCGATCCTGGTGCAGGCCGCCGTGGTCGGGCTGGCAGGATCGGTGCTCGGGATCGCGGCGGGGGTCGGGTTGGTGTCCCTGCTCCGGATCGGTTTCGAGCAGGCCGGGATGAGCCTGTCCGGGGCGATCCCGCTCACGGAACCCACCATCATCACGGCCCTGCTGGTCGGCACGCTCGTGAGCGTTGTCGCGGCTGCTCTGCCCGCTCGTCGTGCCGCCCTGATCGCGCCGGTCGAGGCCATGCGCGACGACGTCGGCAGCAACGAACGATCGCTGAGGTTCCGCACCATCGCCGGATCGGCGCTCGTCACCCTCGGCGCAGGGTGCCTCGGCATCGCCCTGCTCCGGGCGGCGGACGGCGCGCAACTGCTCGCGTTCGGTGCCGTCGGCCTCATCCTGGGCATGCTCGTCCTCGCCCCGGTGATCGCCCGGTACAGCCTCGGCGTGCTCAGCTGGGTCTTCGTCGTCGCCTTCCGGCCGATGGGCCGGCTGGCGAGGGGCAACGTCACGCGCAACCCCCGCCGGACAGCGAACACGGCCGGTGCACTCATGATCGGGATGGCGCTCGTCGGCGGGGTGTCCGTGCTCGCGGCCTCGGCGACCGCATCCACCCAGACGATCGTCCGGGACGGCTGGAACGCCGACTTCTCCGTGCAGTCGGCCGCGGGTGCCGTGCCGGCCGGCGTGGTCGCGCCGATCCGCGACCTCGGCTCCGTCGCATCCGTCGACGTGCTCAGCCTCGGGCCGGCCCTCGTCGCGCATCCGGGTGCGGCCGACGACTCGATGTACGTGGTCGGAATGCCTCCGGAAGCATTCGAGCGCACGCTGACCATTCACGTCGTCAGCGGTTCGCTCGGCACCCTCGCCTCCGGCGAGGTCGCGGTCCAGAAGACCGCCGCGGCGGAACACGGCTGGGCCCTGGGCGATCCGTTGACCTTCACGGTTGCGCAGGGAAGCGGCACGGTCACCGAGACGACCACCATCGGAGCGATCGTGGACACGCGCATCATCGGCACCCCGATCATCATGTCCGAGGCCCGGTTCTCCGAGATCGTGCCACCCGCTACGGCCATGATCGACACGCTGCTGATCGAGAGTGCCCCCGGCGCCAGTGCGGCGGCGGTGCGCGCAGACCTCGTTTCGGTCGTCAAGCCGTACGTCGTGCTCTCGGTGCTCGATGCCGCGGACTTCGCCGCGCAACTGGCCGGCCAGGTCGACCAGATGCTCGTGGTCCTCTATGCGCTGCTGGCCCTGTCGATCGTGATCGCGGTTCTCGGGATCGTGAACACCCTCGCCCTGTCGGTGATCGAGCGCACCCGGGAGATCGGCCTGATGCGTGCCGTTGGCCTCGGCCGGCTGCAGCTCGCGACGATCATCACGATCGAATCGGTGCTCACCGCGCTGTTCGGCACCGTCGTGGGCATGGTCGTCGGCGTGGGGGTGGCATCCGCGATGCCGACCGTGTTCACCGGGATCGGGCTGACCGAGCTCGCCATCCCGTGGGCCCAGCTCGTCGGGATGCTCGTGCTGGCCGCCGGCGTCGGCGTGCTCGCCGCACTCTGGCCGGCCGTGCGCGCCGCACGGCTGCCCGTTCTGCAGGCTGTCGCGAGCGACTGACGCCGGCGGCGGGGAGCGGATGCCGGGGGCGGCCCAGGAGGCCGGCCCGCGGCATCCGCTGCACCGACTCAGCGCGAGACCGACTCCACCGGGACGGGGGTGAGCCAGGTCAGCACGGAGCCCTCGCCCTCGATCAGGTCGCCGAGGGCGGCGTTGAAGACGGCCCCGTATGGCGCCGTGATGTGCGCCTGGAAGGCGTCGGCGTCGCGGTACACCTCGTAGACGAAGAACTCGAGCGGGTTCGACACGCGGCGGTGCGGATCGAAGGTCACGTTGCCCGGTTCCCGCCGAACGTCGACGGTCAGCCCGGCGATCATCGTCGCGACCTCGTCCCCGCGGCCGGGAAGGGCCGTGAATTCGGCGTAGAGGGCGACGGGCTCGTCGGGATTCGTTGGTGGTGTGATGGTCATGCCTTCCTGGCTCCGGTCATGATCGCGACGGCATCCGTCATGGAATGCGACTGCGGCGTGATCGTCGCGGCGCACTTGCCGAGGCGCTGGATGTGGATGCGGTCGGCGACCTCGAACACATGCGGCATGTTGTGGCTGATCAGGATGACCGGGATGCCCCGGTCGCGGAGGTTCTTGACCAGCTGGAGCACCTGGTTCGACTCGCGGACCCCGAGGGCGGCGGTCGGCTCGTCGAGGACGACGACCTTTGAGCCGAATGCCGCGGCGCGCGCGACGGCGACGGCCTGGCGCTGACCGCCGGAGAGGTTCTCGACCGCGACGGTGACGTCCTGCAGGGTGCTGATGCCGAGGTCGCTCAGCTCTTGCTTCGCCCGCTTGCGCATGCCTTTCTTGTCGACCATGCGGAACACCGAGCCGAGCAGGCCCGCGCGCCGCAGTTCGCGGCCGAGGAACAGGTTCGAGGCCACATCGAGGGCGGGGGAGACGGCGAGGGTCTGATAGACCGTCTCGATGCCTGCTGCGTGCGCGTCCTGCGGCCGCTTGAACTGCACGGGCTTCCCGTCGAGGGTGATCTCGCCCTCGTCGGCGACTTCGGCGCCGGTCAGGCACTTGATTAGGGTGGACTTGCCCGCGCCGTTGTCGCCGATGATCGCGAGGACCTCGCCCGGGTAGAGCTCGAGGCTGACCCCGTCGAGTCCGACGACGCGGCCGTAGGTCTTGACGAGCTTCTTCGCCGTGAGAATCGGCTCGCGAACCGGTGCCGGAGCGCCGGCGGCCGTGCTGCCATCGATGAGGGTCATTTGCGTACCTTTCGGATCCACTGGTCGACGGAGACGGCGAGGACGATGAGCACGCCGACCGCGAAGGTCTGCCAGAGCACGTCGAGGCCGGCGAGGGAGAGCCCGTTGCGGAAGACGCCGACGATGAGGGCGCCGAGGAGGGTGCCCCAGATGGTGCCGCGGCCGCCGAAGAGGCTCGTGCCGCCGATGACGACGGCGGTGATCGAGTCGAGGTTGAGGTCGGTGCCCGCGTTGGGCGAGGCCGCGTTGCTGCGGCCGATCTGGATCCACGCGCCGATCGCGAGGATGGCCCCGGCGGCGAGGTAGACGCTCATCAGCACCCGGCTGACGCTGATGCCGGCCAGGCGGGCGGCTTCCTTGTCGTCGCCGACCGCGTAGACGTGCCTGCCCCACGCGGTCTGGGAGAGGATGAAGGCGATCACGACGTAGAGGACGAGCATCAGCAGCACGCCCATCGTGAAGTTGACCCCGCCGACGGAGAACGTGGTCCCCGTCCAGGTCAGGAGGTCGGGCATGTCGCCGCCGCGGACCGTCGCACCGTTGGAGTACAGCAGGGTGAGGGCGACGAACACGTTGAGGGTGCCGAGGGTGACGATGAACGGGGGAAGCCGCAGCCGGGTCACGAGGAAGCCGTTCAGGGCGCCGGCCGCGAGCGCGACGACGAGTCCGGCGATCAGGCCGAGGATGGGCGGGAGGCCGTTCTGGACCGTGAACTGGGCGATCACCATCGAACTGAGCACCATCACGGCGCCGACCGAGAGGTCGATGCCCGCGGTGAGGATGATCAGCGTCTGGGCGATCGCGAGGGTGCCGACGACGGCGACCTGCTGGGTGATCAGGGAGAGGTTCGCCGGGTTCAGAAACCGTTCGTTGAGCATCCCGAACACGATGATCGCGATGACGAGCACGACGGCCGGGCTGATCGCCGGGTAGCGGTGCATGAGGCCCCGCAGCCGGCTGAGGGGGGTGGTGCGGTCGAGGAATTCCTCGGCCAGGTCATGCTGGCCCGTTGCCGGGTTCGCGGTTGGTGTGGGCTGGGTCACGATGGGGGCTCCGGTTTCCTAGACGCCTGCGGTAAGGCCCCGTGGGGCGCCGGAATCGATTCTCGGCGCCCCACGGGAGCGGTAGTGGTTCTGACTAGCCCCAGCAGATGCCGGATGCCTTGGTCGTGTCGATGGACTCGACCCCGGTCTGGGGTGCGTCCGTCACCAGTGCGACGCCCGTGTTGTAGAAGTCGAGGCCCGGGCTCGTGGTCGGCTTCGCCCCCTTGTTGATGAGGTCGACGATCGCCTGCACGCCGAGCTCGGCCATCTTCACCGGGTACTGCTGGGCGGTCGCACCGATGATGCCGTCCTTGACCTGCTTGACGCCGGCGCAGCCGCCGTCGATCGAGACGACGATCATGTCGGTCTTGCCTGCAGCCTTGAACGCCTGGTACGCGCCGTATGCGGCGGGTTCGTTGATCGTGTAGACGACGTTGATGTTCGGGTTCTTGCTCAGCAGCGTCTCGGCCGCCGTGCGTCCGCCGTCTTCGGCGCCGTTCGTGGGCTCGTTGCCGACGATCTCGTAGTCGCCGCCGCTGTAGGTACCGGTCTTGGCCTCGTCACCGTTCTTGGCCTTGTCGGCCGTGTTGATACCCATCCCGTCCAGGAAGCCCTGGTCACGGTTGACGTCGACGGAGACGATCTTGTCGCCGAAGAGGTCGAGCATCGCGATGGTCGCCTTCTGGCCGGCGAGCTTCGCGGCGGTCCACTTGCCGATGTCCTGACCGGCGAGGTAGTTGTCGGTCGCGAAGGTGATGTCGACGGAATCCTTGTTCGTCGGCGGTGTGTCCAGTGCGATCACGAAGAGGCCGGCCGCGCGGGCCTTGACGAGGGCGTCTTCGACGCTGGGGCCGGTCGGAGTGATCAGGATGCCCTTGTCGCCCTTGGAGATGGCGTTCTCGACGGCGGTGATCTGGCTCGCCTCGTCGCCGTCGGCCTTGCCGGCCGCCAGGGTGAGAGTGACGCCGGCTGCGTCTGCGGCCTTCTTGGCGCCGTCTTCCATCGCGACGAAGAAGGGGTTGGTGGTGGTCTTCACGATGAGGGAAACGCCGATCGGGCCGGACGCGGCTCCCGTGGTGGAGCTGCTCGAGGCGGTCGAGGAACAACCGGCGAAGCCGATCGTGGCGAGTGTGGCAACCGAAGCGGCGGCAATCATCCGCTTCATGGTGGACGGAGTGGTCGTGCGATTCATCTTTGAATCTCCTCTTGGTGGGGGGAGGGTGCTCCCTGACAACGATGTCAGTGATCATCCTCAGTGCTGAATGTAATAAGGTCAAGTGCAATCGTGAGGCGGAGACCAAACTGTGACATCGATGTCAGAACCGGAAGGCGGGGCGCCTGCCCCTGTTGCCGTCGCCGATCCGCGCGCCCGGCCGACGATGAAGAACGTCGCCGCGCTCGCCGGGGTGGGTATCAAGACCGTCTCCCGGGTGATCAACGGTGAGCCGAACGTCTCTGCCGTCACCACGGCCCGCGTGCGTGCTGCCGCCGACAGCCTGGACTTCCATCCCGACCTGCACGCCCGCAACCTGCGCAGGGCCGACGGACGCAGCAGCACCCTGGGACTGCTCGTCGGTAGCGTCGGCAACCCGTTCTCCGGCGCGATGCACCGAGCCATCGAGGACCTCGCGAGCACCCGCGGCGTCGCGGTCTTCGCGTCGAGCCTCGACGACGACCCCGACCGTGAAGAAGTCGCCGTCTCCGCCTTCCTGCGCCGTCGGGTCGACGGCCTCATCCTCACGACCGTGTCGAAGAGCCAGGGGTACCTGTTGCCCGAGCTGCGGCGCGGGACACCGCTCGTCTTCGTCGACCGCGAGCCCGCCGGCGTCGAAGCGGATGTCGTCGTAAGCGACAACGCCGCGGGTGCGGCCGCTGCGACGCGGCATCTGCTCTCGTTCGGGCACCGGCGGATCGCCTTCCTCGGCGACCGGACCGATATCCAGACGGCGCAGGAGCGACGCCGCGGTTTCCTCGAGGAGCTCGGGCGGGCCGGCGTCGCGACCGCGGACATCCCGGTCATCACCGGGCTGCACGACGAGGATGCCGCGAACCGTGCGCTGATCGCGCTCCTGGAGTCGGAGCATCCGCCGACCGCCGTGTTCAGCAGCCAGAACCTGATCACGATCGGCGCGGTGCGTGGCCTGCGCGAGCTGGGCCTGCACCGCACGATTGCGCTCGTCGGCTTCGATGACGTGCCCCTCGCCGACCTGCTCGAGCCGGGCATCACGGTCGTCGCGCAGAACCCGAGCGAGATCGGGCGGCTCGCCGCCGAACGGATTTTTGCCAGACTCGACGGAGACCGCTCCGCCGGGAGAACCTATGTTGTACCAACCGAGCTGATCACTCGCGGATCAGGGGAGATGAGACCGAAATGACAGAAAACCAGACTGTGCCAGGAACCGAGACTGCAGGTGCCGGAGCGACCGGCCCGCGCGTCGTCGTCGTGGGCGACGCGCTCATCGACGAGATGCGCGAACCCGATTCCGTGCAGGAGTTTCCCGGAGGGGCGGCGCTCAACGTCGCCGTCGGCCTCGCCGTCCTCGGCGTGCCGTCGACCCTGATCGCGATGGTCGGCGACGACGCCGACGGCGCCGTGCTCCGTGAGTTCCTCGCCGCGTACGACGTGGAGCTGATCGCGACGCGCGGACCGTTCGGAAGCTCGCGCGCGACCTCCGACCGCACCGACGGCGAGCCGCGGTACGCGTTCAACGAGGCCGCGCAGAAGCGCCGAATCGACTTCGGCCCGGCCGAGCGCGCTGCCCTCGACGCGGCGCCGCTCGTCGTCGTGAGCTGCTTCCCGTTCGACGACACCGCGCAGACCGACGACTTCCTCGCCGCGGTCGGCGACGGCGAGCATCGTCTCGTGATCGACCCGAATCCGCGGGCCGGGATGATGCACGACAAGGCCCGCTTCGTGGAGAATTTCGAGCGCGCCGCGGCTCGCAGCCTGCTGACCAAGGTCGGCGACGAAGACGCGGAGCTGCTCTACGGGAGCACCCTCGAGGAGCTGCGCGAGCGCCTTGTCGCAAGCGGGACGCACCATGTGCTCGCGACCGCCGGCCGCGCCGGCGCCTCGATCAAGACCGATGACGGCCTGCTCGTGAGCGAGCCGATCGCGCCGCTGCCCGGTGCCGTGGTCGACACCATGGGCGGCGGTGACGCGACCCTGGCCTCGAGCGTGCGGAGCTTCCTCACCGAAGGCGTGCCGGCGGATGCCGACGGCTGGCAGCGGCTGCTCGCGACCGCGATGCTCGTCGCCGCGGCGACCTGCCGGTCGGAGGGAGCCCTGCTCCGCGTGCCGCCCGTCCTCTGAGCCTCGCCCCCTGAGCCCGACCACACGACCACACGTCCGCACGCCTGCGGTCGTGTGGTCGCGCGTCGTCGAGGCGCGCCTGCGGTCTCGTAGCGGGCTCACGGTCTCGAGGCTCATCCGGCGTCTCGGGGCGACCGGTAGAGCGCGCGCCGCGAGGCGTGGTGCGCGCCGCGAGGCGTGGTGCGCGCCGCGGGCGCCGCTCAGGCGGGGTCGACGGGCGTGAGGAGCGGGATCTTGGGTTCGCGGCCGTCGCCGGAGGACTTCCCGGTCAGGCGCCGGCCGATCCACGGCAACACGTAGCCGCGGTAGTAGGCCGCGGTACGCATCCGCTGGGCCGGAGGGGCCGCAGGCGCACCCGCGGCATCCGTCGCCGACCACTCCGCGGGAACCGGCACTCCGAGAGCCGTGAGCACGTTGGACGCGATCAGGGTGTGCCCGCTCGCGTTCAGGTGCAGCTTGTCCGCCGACCAGTACCGGGTATCGGTGAGCCGGGCATCCGCCCAGTTGTCGACGAGCGTGACGCCGGGCCGGGTGAAGGCCGCGCGGGCGGCCTCGGCGAGCTGGTCGCCGCGGCGCTGCATGAGCGCACCCAGGGGGAGCTGCTTCGAGGGGTTGCCGCCGCTCAGCACGAGCATGTGCGCGCCGTGCGCGAGTCCGGCCTCGACGACCTCGTCCATCAGTCCGACGACGCGCGAGATCTCCACGCGTGGGCGCATCATGTCGTTGCCGCCGCCGCAGATTGAGAGCAGGTCGGGCGCCTGGACGAGCGCGGGTTCGAGCTGTTCTGCGACGATCGGGCCGAGGAGCCGGCCGCGTACGGCCAGGTTCGCGTACGAGACCGGGGCAGCGGATGCCGCGGCGAGCCCGAGCGCGACCAGGTCGGCCCAGCCGCGCAGCCGCCCGTCGGGGAGTTCATCGCCGACCCCCTCGGTGAAGCTGTCGCCCATGGCAATGAATCGCTGATACATCCGACCCCCCAGTTGCTGCGGGCGTGCCCCGCATCCGTCACCAGCGCGATGTTACCCGCTCGGGGCGGAGGTCAGCGCTCGGGGTGGCTGTGCTTCGATCCGTGGCTGTGCTTCGTGCCGTGGGTCTGTTCCTCGCCCTGGCTCGGGTCGCGGGACAGCTGCCAGCGTTCCTGCAGCACGTCGCGGGCCTGCTGGGCGGCGCGGCGGACCTCCTTGTCGGGGTCGCGCAGGCGCTGCACGATCGTGGGAAGGTTCTCCTCGGTGCCCTGGGCGGCGAGGGCGTGCAGGGCGGCGGCGCGCACCCGCGGCACCTCGTCGGTGGTGAGGCGCACGAGCTTCGGGGCGACCTGCAGGTCGCGCAGCTGCACGACGCGCGCGCACATCTCGCGCACCCGCCAGGCCTGGTTGGTCAGCCCGACGACGATGTACGGCGCGGCAGACTCGCCCCAGACGTAGAGCAGCGCACGCGCGCCCCACAGCTCGGGCCAGTACAGGGCGGGGGCACCCTCGAGGATGCCCAGGGCGTGGCGGCCGCCGGCGTAGAGGAGGAAGTCCTTGCCGGCGTTCTTGGCGCGCAACAGGGCCACGGAACTGTCGACCACCGCGGTCTCGCCGTAGTGTTCGACGGCCGCGTGGATGCGCTCGGCCGTCGGAAGGTCGATGGGAAGGTCGGGGTGTGGCTCTAATTTGTTATGCATAGCACTCCCCACGGTACTGCCCGGGAGGTGATGGGGCCACTGCCCGGGCGCGTCCCGTCCGCGTCGCCGTTTCGCGAGAGCGTACTTGTGGCCCTTGGAACGGTGGTTTCAGCGCGCGGGGGTGACGCCCAGCATCCGCTCGAAGCCGGTCGCGCGGGCGTAGACGCCGTAGTTGCCGATCTCGGTGTAGCCGAGGCTGCGGTACATCGCGAGGGCCTCCGGCTGCCTGTAGCCCGTCTCGAGGCGCAAGCGGGAGTAGCCGAGCTCCCGGCCGAGCGCCTCGAGCTCGCCGAGCACTGCGACGGCGTGCCCCTGCCTGCGGTGGGCGGGGCTCGTCCACAGGCGTTTGGCCTCGCAGGTGTCGTCGTCGAACCGACGGATGCCGCCGCCCGCGATGGTTTCGTCGCCGTCACGCAGCACGATGAACCCGCCGCCCGGCGCCGCGAAGTCCGCGGCACTGTCTTCGAGGACGTCGTCGCCGCCGCCGTAGCGCAGCACGTATTCGCGGTGCAGGTCGGTCAGCAAGGGGACGACTTCGGCGTCGGTCAGACGTACGCGAACAAATTCCACGGATCCAGTCTGCCCGGTAAACTCCTCGTGTGTCTGTCAACCCCGAACTGCAGGGCCGGGTCTTCCCGCCCGTCGCCCCTTACCTCGTCGGTCGGGAGAAGGTGCGGGAGTTCTCCCGCGCCGTCTTCGCGCGCAACCCGATCAACCACGACCCGGAGGCCGCCCGCGCGGCCGGATACGCCGACGTCGTCGCCCCTCCGACCTTCGCGGTCGTCGTGCAGGAGGCCACGCTCGCGCAGCTCCTCGCCGAGCCCGACGGCGGCATCGACTTCAGCCGGGTGGTGCACGGCGAGCAGCGCTTCACGTTCAGCCGGCCGATCGTCGCCGGCGATGAACTGACCGCGACCCTGTCCGTCGCGAGCGTCAAGAGCCTCGGCGGCCACTCGATGGTCACCGCGGAGTCCCGCGTCGTCGACGCGACCGGCGCCCACGTCGTCACCGCGACATCCACCCTCGTCGTCAGGGGAGACGAATGACCCAGGCAGCTGCGGCCACGCCCGCACTCGATTCGCTCACCGTCGGCCAGATCGTCGCCACCGGGCTGTTCCCGCTGACGCGCGATTCCCTCGTGCGGTACGCCGGGGCATCCGGCGACTTCAACGCCATCCACTATCGCGACGACGTCGCCGTCTCGGTCGGCCTGCCCGGCGTGCTCGCCCACGGCATGCTCACGATGGGCCTCGCCGTTCAGCCCGTCGTCGACTGGGCAGGCGACCCCGTCCGCGTCGTCGACTACCAGGTGCGCTTCACCCGCCCGGTGCTCGTCGATCCCGCGCTCGGCGCCGTCGTGTCCGTGGTCGCGAAGGTCGGCCGCATCGAAGCGGATGCCGGCATCGTGCGCATCGACCTCACGGTCACCTCGAACGACCAGACCGTCCTCGGCAAGGCGCAGGCACGCGTCTCGCTCGCCTAGGCGCCCATGACTGACGCTGCTTCTGCTTCTGCTGTGCCGGTCTCTGACGCGGGCACCGAGCCGACGGATGCCGCGCCGTCGACGTTCGCCGAACTCACCACGATCCGCACCGGCGGACGCCCGCGGCTGCTGCTCGCTGCGGAAACCGAGGACGAGCTCGTCGCGACCGTCCAGGACGTCTGGGCGTCCGGCGAGGAGTGGCTGCTGCTCGGCGGCGGCTCGAACACCGTCGCGGCAGACACCGAGTTCGACGGCACCGTTGTGCGGGTGCTGACCCGCGGCGTATCGGTCGAGCACTCCGCCGACCGCGTGATCCTGCGCGTGCAGGCGGGCGAACCCTGGGATGCCCTCGTCGCTCACACCGTCGCGCAGGGCTGGTCGGGCATCGAAGCCCTCTCCGGAATTCCCGGCTCGACCGGAGCCGCGCCGGTGCAGAACATCGGCGCATACGGCCAGGAACTCGCCAACAGCCTCGTCGCGATCGACTTCCTCGACTACGAGAGCGGCGAACGGCGCCGCATCCCCGCCGCAGAACTCGAGCTCGGGTACCGCACCTCGCTGCTCAAGCACGGGCTCCGCGGTCTCGTCGTGGCGGTCGAACTGGAGCTGTGGGACACCGCGGCCGAGGCATCCGTTCTCGGAGGAGCGCTCAGCCGCCCCCTCGCCTTCCCCCAGCTCGCGGACGCCCTCGGTGTGCACCTCGGCGACCGCGTGCCGCTCGCCGATGTGCGCGAGACCGTGCTGCGGCTGCGCGCCGCGAAGGGCATGCTGCTCGACCCGGACGACACGGACGCGACGAGCGCCGGGTCGTTCTTCACTAACCCGATCGTCTCCCTCAGCTTCTCGCGGACCCTGCCGGAGTCGGCGCCGCGCTGGCCGCTGAACGACCCCGAGCTGCCCGACCGGGTGATCCCGCTCGACGACTACTACGGGATCGGTCCCGTGCCCGGCGCGACCCTGGTCGTGCCGCTCGTCAAACTGAGCGCGGCGTGGCTCATCGAGCACGCCGGCATCTCGCGCGGCTTCCGGTTGCCCGGTTCACGGGCTGCGGTATCGAGCAAGCACACCCTCGCCCTGACCAATACCGGGGGTGCGAGCGGCGAGGAGGTCGCCCAGCTCGCCCGGTTCGTGCAGCAGCGCGTGCAGGCGGAGTTCGGCGTCATCCTGCAGCCGGAGCCCGTGCTCGTCGGCCTCGGCCTGTAGCCCCGGGTTGCGCGGCTTCGCGCCTGCCCCTGAGCAACGGGCCCCCAACCAGTTCGACGGAGTTTTTCGATTCTGAACCGGTTTACGCGGCTTCCTGAGTGTCGAAATCCCACAAACTCCGTCGAATCGGTTCGGCCAGCGGATGCCCGGGCGGCTCCAGCGGGCGGCGTTCGGCATCCGTTGCCTGGGTTCAGGTTCCGCGGCTGCCTGCAGCTGCTCTCACGCGCTACATGCGCCGCTCCGCGCCCGGCATGCCGGCAGCGTAGCGGCGGAACTGGCGCGCGGGTCCGGGAGGGGCGCCCAACCAGCGGCCTCGCGGCTCGGGGCTCGCTGTCCCAGGCTGTTGCTCGGCTGCTGCCGTGAGGAACACCCGCGCTGTGGCGCAACTCCCGCGCTCGCTCATCGCAGCGCGAGCGCGCGTGGGGCCGCGACCGGTCAGGTCGCTCGCCGGGCCGCTGCGGCGATGCCCGCGACGATGAGCACGAGCCCCATCAGGATCACGCCGCCGAGCAGCCACAGCGCGGGGTCGGTCTCGCCGGGCACGAGCGTGCGATAGATGATGAAGCCCGAGAAGGCGAGCATCACCGTGCCCCAGAAGATCGTGCCGAAGAGCGGACGCCGCCGCCGCGCCGGCGCCGCAGGCCACGGCTCCGGGGCACTCGCGCTCGGAGCCGCGTAAGCGGGTGCGGTCGGTGCGGGAGGCACGGGAGGCGGCGTCGAGCCTGAGGAGGGGGTCGCAGCTGCGCTGGCACCTGCTGCACTCGCACCCGAAGCGGCACTCTGGGCCAGGGGGATATCGTGTTCGCGCGGCGCGGCGAATGCGGTGAACTCCGGAATGACCGGCTCGGCCGGGAGTACTTCGGTCTCGGCGAGTCCCGAACGGTCCATCGTCCCGAACGGAAGGACATCGGTGTCTGCGGCCGATGCGCCAGAGGTGGTCGAGGGCTCAGTCGGCAGGACGGCGGTCTCTGCGGTCGGTCCGGCGGGGGGTATGGCCGCTTCAGCAGGCAGGACGACGGACTCTGCGGTCGATGCTGCCGAGGGGGCTGTGGCGGCTTCGGCCGGCAGGACGGCGGTCTCGGTCGAATCGGCTGTGGGCATCGGTCCGGATGGGGCGGAGCCGGACTCGAACGGAAGCACCTCGGTATCGCCCTCCGAGACCGGGAACGGGATGGTCGCGTCGAGGGGGAGCACGGCGGTTTCTGCGGACGCGGCGGTTTCAGGTGAGTCTGTAGAGTCGGCGGCGGTCGCTTGCGACTCTGCGGGCTCGTCGGGACGGCCCGAACCGGCGGATGGGGTGACGGGATCGGTCATGGCGGACTCCTAGCGTGCGGTGCCGACGCGGACGCCGGACTGAGTGAGGTCGACCTGGCCGGCGAACGACCAGACGCGAACGTGGGTGACGGCCCGGGCATCCGTGCCGTTGACGGTGCGCACGTCGCGGAGGAAGACACCGGCGCGCTCGGGGTCGCGTGATTCCCCGCCCGTCGTCACGACGCCGGCGAGGAGGTTGACCTCGACCTCGACGGGCCGGTCGCTCGGCAGCTCGAGCGTCGTCACGCCGAATCCGAGCCACACGTCGATCGTGCGGGCGTCCCGGGCCGGGGCATTGTCGAGGGCGGTGAGGTCGACGGTCGGCGTGCCGGCGAACATCGCGTAGCCGGGGGGTGCCCCGGCAGAGGAGGACGGCACGGCCCAGTTGTGGGTGCCGGCGAAGGCGAACTGGGTGCCCTGCGGCATCCAGCCGAGGGCGACGAGGGTGAGCGCCGCGAGGAACGCGAGCCCGCCGAGCGCCCCGCTCTCGCGGCCGCGGATGCCGGAGACGATCATGCCGATCGCGGCGACGCCGAGGGCGACGGCGAGGCCGAGGACGAACGCGGAATTCGACCAGACCCCGTGCGCATAGACGGACGCGACGATCGCTCCGGCGAGCAGCGCGACCCCGAGGGTGATCGCCGACACGGCGGCGCTCGGGCGGCGGCCGCGGCGCCAGGCGGCCTGTTCGGCCTGCCGCTGACGCTGGCGTTCCTGCCAGGCGAGGTTCTGCTCGCGCCACGCGCGGTTCTGCTCGGTACGCACCCGGTTCTGCTCCTGCCAGGCCTGGTTCGCGGCCGTCGCACTCGCGGCGTTCGCCGCGTACGCGCCGGTCGCGGGTGCGCCCGGGGTGCCCGGGCCGCCCGGGTAAGCGGATGCCCCCGGGTACGTCCCCGGCGTCGGCTGCGGGATTCCGTTCCGGTTCCGGTAGTCGGCCTGGTACGGGTTCTCGGTCGGGGATGGCGACGCGGTCCACGACGATTGCGGGGCGAAGCCGGCGGAAGACGTGGCCTCGGGCGCCGGCGGAGCCGGGGGTGCGGGGGGCGCGCCGGGGGCAGGCGGGGTGGGACCGGCATCCGCTGCCGAGCCGTAACCCGAGGTCGGACGCGGGCGCTCGCCGGAACCGGAACCCGGACCGGGGCTGTACCCGGTACCGTCGCCGGAACCGTAGCCGCCGTTTCCGCCGCGGGATGAACCCCCGCCGCCCGGACCGCGGCGCACGAGGTAGAGCACGAGCCAGACGATGCCGGCGACGACCGCGAGGCCCCAGGCGGCGCTCAGCGAGGTGCTCAGCCAGCCGGGCATGCCCCAGGCGGCGGGAGGGCCGTCCCACCAGAATCCGCGGGTGAACGGCACGATGGTGAGGAGCAGGACGGCGCCGATCCCGATCATGGCGGGCTCGAAGCGGCCACGGAGGGCTTCCTCGGCGTGGATGCGACCGAGCGCGTTGGGCAGGAGCGCCCAGCCGACCGCGTAGACGAAGAGCACGGGAGCCCCGAGCACGGCGAGAACGAACGCGATGCCGCGCACGATGATCGGGTCGAGGCCGGTGCGGCCGGCGATCGCGCCGCAGACTCCGGCGAACCAGCGGTCAGCGCCACGGACCATGCCGCTGCGGCGGATCCAGTCGAAGAAACGGGTGAGCTGGTCTGGACCCGACGGGCCCGGGCCGGCCGGATATGTCGGATTACGCGGTTGATCGGTCATAACTTCACTCAACCACTCGCGGTGGCGCGCTGCTATGGGGGAGAACCCTGAACGGACCCTGAGATCTGGCCGCACCGGATCGGGGCGGCCTTCGGGGTGCTTGGATGAAGACATGAGAACCGAGCGGATGACCCGGCCGCGCCAGCGGATCATCGCCGGCGTCTGCGCGGGGTTCGCCGAACACACCGGGTTGTCCGTGACCGTGGTGCGCAGCGCGACGCTGCTGCTCGTCCTCGCCGGCGGGTCCGGCGCGCTGCTCTACGCCTGGCTCTGGGTGACGACGCCGACAGAGACAGCGAACCCGGCCCGGTTCGGGGCGGGCGAACTCCCCAAGGCGAGTCTCGCGCGCCCGGCGCCCGGGTACGCAGGCTCCTCCGGCTCCGGCTCCGGCTCTGACTCCGGTTCCGGCCTCGGCGGGCCGGCGGATGCCGCGGCCGAGAGAGCCGCCGCCGCCGCGTCCTCGGCCCGGTCGGCCCCGATCACGGAGATCCTGCTCGGGCTCGCCCTCCTCGCCGCCGGGCTCACCCTCGTCGCGAGCCGGCTCGGCGCCGATATCCCGCTCGCCGTCGTCATCCCCGCGATCGTCGTGCTCTCGGGGACCGCGCTCGCCTGGCGCCAGTTCGCGGACATTCGCGGCGGTTCCGAGCAGCACTCGTCCGCCCTGCTCGTGCGCGCCCTCGGCGCCCTCGTGCTCGTCGCCGTCGGGATCCTGCTGTTCTTCGTGACGAGCGACAGCCCGGACGGGTGGACGGTCGTGATCGCATCCGCTTCGGTGCTGCTCGGCGTCGTCGTCGTGATCGCGCCGTGGCTCGTGCGGCTCTCGCGCGACCTCGCCGACGAGCGCGCGGGGCGGGCCCGCGAGGCCGAACGCGCCGAGATCGCCGCGCACCTGCACGACTCCGTGCTGCAGACGCTCGCGTTGATCCAGCAGAAGGCCGGGCCGCAGAGCGACGCCGCCCGGCTCGCCCGCGCCCAGGAACGCGAGCTGCGCGAATGGCTGTTCACCGGGACGGGGACCGGTTTCGGCACGGGCGGAGGAGCGGGCGCCGATGGCGGTGCCGGGTCTGGTGCCCCCGACGTCGACCTCCCGACGGCCCTCCGCCGGATCGGCGCGGAGCTCGAGGCCGATTTCCCGGTTCAGTTCGATGTCGTGAGCGCCGGCGCGAGCCTCGGACCCGCCCCGGATGGGCTGCTCGCCGCTGCCCGCGAGGCCATGCTCAACGCGGCGCGGCACGCGGGCGGACCGGTGTCTGTCTACCTCGAGACGGGGGCGACCGCGGTGAGCCTCAGCGTGACCGACCGCGGGCCCGGCTTCCGGCTCGACGACGTACCGGACGACCGGCACGGCGTCCGCGAGTCCGTCATCGGGCGGATGCGTCGTCTCGGCGGCTCCGCGCTCGTGCGTCCCGGCCCCGGCGGCGCCGGCACGGAGATCCTGCTCACCCTGCCCACGGCATCCGCTGCCCCCGCGGTCCCCGACCCTGCCGCCCCGCACCCAACCAATTCGACGGACTTTGTGATGAAAACGCACGTTACGGGCCCGATTCGGGCCGAAAACCCCACACTCTCCGTCGAATCGGTTCGGCCGGACCCGGTGCAGCCAGACGAAGCGGATGCCGACGGGAGCCGCTCATGAGCGAGCCGCACGCCGCACCAGACCCGCGCCCGGACCTCGGCACCGCGCCCGGCACGGCCGCCGGGCTCCCGGTCGTGATCGTCGACGACCACTCGATCTTCCGCTCCGGCCTGCGCGCCGAACTCGACGCGGACGTCCGGGTGCTCGGCGAGGCCGCGACCGTCGACGAGGCGATCGAACTCGTGGTCGCGCTGCAGCCGCGGGTGGTGCTGCTCGACGTGCACCTGCCCGGCGGGCGTGGCGGCGGCGGCAGCGAGGTCATCCACGATGCCGCGCACCGGGCGCCGCACACCCTGTTCCTCGCGCTGAGCGTCTCCGACGCCGCCGACGACGTGGTCCGGGTGATCCGGGCGGGCGCCCGCGGCTACATCACCAAGAGCTCATCGGGGGCCGAGGTCTCCGAAGCCGCACGCCGGGTCGCCGGCGGCGACGCCGTGTTCTCCCCGCGGCTCGCGGGCTTCGTGCTCGACGCGTTCGGCGCGGTCGCCGGCGAGACAGCCGAGACGACGGAGGAACTCGACCGCCTCTCCGCGAGGGAGCAGGAGGTCATGCGGCTGATCGCCCGCGGCTACACCTACAAGGAAGTCGCCGGGAGCCTGTTCATCTCGCCGAAGACCGTCGAGACGCACGTCTCAGCGGTGCTCCGCAAGCTGCAGCTCTCCTCCCGCTACGAGCTCACCGCCTGGGCGCTCGAGCGCAAGCTGCTCTAGCCGCCCGGCGGTATCCGCCGGGCTACAGCAGTCCGAGTTCCATCGCCCGGGTCACGGCGCGGGTCCGGTCGCTCACCGCGAGCTTCTCGAAGGCGTGCAGCAGGTGCGTCTTCACGGTCGCCTCGCTGATGAACAGTGAGCGGCCGATCTGCGGGTTGCTCTCGCCGGCCGAGACGAGCCGGAGCACGTCGAGTTCGCGGGCCGACAGGCGCGGCGCGGGGGCGGCATCCACGCGCACCCGCTGCACGAGCATCGCCGCGATCGACGGGGCGAGCGCGGTCTGGCCGCGAGCGACCGAGCGCACGCCCTCGATGATCTCCGCCTGGGGCGCCGCCTTGAGCAGGTACCCGCTCGCCCCGGCCGCGATCGCCGCGAGGATCTGGTCGTCGCTCTCGTAGGTCGTGAGCACCAGCACCCGGGTACGCTCGTTCGCCGCGACGATGAGCGCGGTCGCCGCGACGCCGTCGAGCAGCGGCATCCGCAGGTCCATCAGCACGAGGTCGGGGTCGAGCGCGGCCGCGAGCGCGACCGCCTCCTCGCCGTTGCCTGCCTGCCCGACGACCTCGATGTCGCCGGCGGCGCCGAGCAGCATGGCGATGCCGCCGCGCACGATCGGGTGGTCGTCGGCCACGATGACCCGGATCATCGCTCGCCCCGCACCGATTCGACGGAGGTGCGGGCGTCGTCCGCGCCCGCCGCGGGCACGGTCACCCGCAGCACGGTGCCGCCGCGCTCACCGGCGCCGACCGTGAGACCGCCGCCGACGAGGGCGAGCCGGTCGCGCATCCCCGAGAGGCCGAACCCGTTCTCGTGGGCGGGAGCATAGGCGCCGAGGCCGCGACCGTCGTCGGTCACGGTGAGCACGGCATCCGTGCCCACTCGTTCGAGGCGAACGGATGCCGCCCCCGCGCGGGAGTGCTTGCGCACGTTCGCGAGACCCTCCTGGGCGCAGCGGAGCAGCACGACCTCGTTTTCGCGGTCGAGCCGGTCGAGTCCGTCGAGGCCGGGCGCCGAGACGGACACCAGCACCTGGATGCCGGTCTCGCGTTCGAAGCGTGCAGCGAGGCGGCGCAGGGTCTCGGCGAGGGTCGAGTCGCCGACCCGCACGGGCGACATCGCCGCGACCAGGGTGCGCGCCTCGGTCAGGGCCTGCCGGGCGGTGTCCTCGATGAGTTCGACGGTGGGCCGCGCCCCGCTGTCCGGCCCGAGCTCGTTCCCCGCGCGCTGGGCGAGCATCACGAGGCTCGTCAGGCTCTGGGCGATGGTGTCGTGGATCTCCCTGGCCAGGCGTTCCCGCTCGGCCGCGCGCCCGGCATCCCGGTGCAGGGCGGCGAGCTCGTCCTGGGCGACGCTGAGTTCCTCGTAGAGGCGGCGCTGGGTGTTGCCGTCGCGGGCGATGCGGGTGATCCAGGCGCCCATCGCGATCGCGAAGACGAAGGAGATGCCTTCCGTCGCAAACGCCTGGCCCAGGGCGGACGCGGTGCCGCCGATGCCCAGCCAGAGCCCGGCCGCAGCCGACATCGCGAGGAGTGCACTCAGGGCGACGGAGACGAGAAAGGAATCGGTGAGCGTCCAGAGCAGCGGGAAGGCGATCGCCTGGAGCGTCGCAAGGCTCGGGTTGAACGCCGCCGCGACGCCGACGCCGACGATCAGCACGCCGCGGAAGGCCGTCGCGGCCATCCCCGATTGCGCGGCCCGTCCGCTCGGGCAGTCGATCGCGCGCCGCCCGAACCAGAGATAGCCGACACCGATCGCGGCGAGCGTCGCGAGAGCGCCGATCCGCCCGAGCTCGTGCCCGTACCGGTAGGTGTCGGAGGCCGCGAGCACTCCCATCAGGAGCAGGGACCCGCCGACGGCGACGTCCCACCAGCGCACGGTCGTCATGGCCGGAATTCTCATGCGCCCAGCCTCCCACGGCGGCGGTGACCGGAGTACACCGGTTCAGCTGTCCTTGCGGATCCAGCGGAACGTCACCCGGCTGAGCACGAGTCCGACCACGAGCCAGATCCCGAGGTTGAGCGCGACGAGCGGGAGGTCCCAGACCCCGTTCTGCTCGAGGCTCGCGAAGCTGTCCGGCAGGAACACCGAGCGCATCCCCTGTGCCATCCACTTGAGCGGGAAGAGGCTCGCGACGTTCTGCATCCACTCGGGCAGCACGTAGAACTGCAGGTAGACGCCCGAGATGAACTGCAGGATCAGCACGATCGGGATCACGACGGCCGTCGCGCTCTTCCCGGAGCGCGGCAGCGCGGAGAGCGCAATGCCGAGGAACGCGCACGCGATCACTCCGAACAGGAACACCCAGGCGAAGGTCAGCCAGGTGGACGGGTCGGTCGGCAGGGCGATATCGAGCAGGAACCGCGCCACGAGGATCAGCAGGGCCGCCTGGATCGTGCCCGTGACGAGCACCATCCCGATCTTGCCGATGAAGTAGCTCAGCGGGGACAGCGGGGTGCCGCCGAGTCGTTTGAGAGTGCCGTCGCTCTTCTCCCCGGCGATGTCGACCGCGAGGTTCTGCACGCCGGAGAGCAGCATGCCCGCCGCGAGCATGCCCGGAAGGTAATACGCGCCGACGCTGACGCCACCGCTGCCATCGGGCGCTGTGCCGATGTTGCCGGCCGAGCCGAACGCGGCGGTGAAGATCGCGAGCATGATGAACGGGAACAGGAACGTGAAGAACACGCTGTCCGGGGTGCGGAAGTACATGCGTGCTTCGTAATACACCCGGGCGAGGCCGAGCCGCAGCACGCCGTGGCGGGCCGTGCGGATGCCGCCGGTAGGGGTAGTCGTGTCGAGCGTGGTCATGCGAGCACCTCCGTGCTGTCGTCAGAAGTGGACGAGTCGGCAGCGGATGCCGCCGCCGTGGTTTCCGCGCGGTCGTCGCGCACGAGCCCGAGGTAGACGTCCTCGAGGCTCGGCCGGATCACCTCGAGTTCGGCGGGCTCCCCGGCACCCTTGCCACTCGCGCCGCCACTCGCGCCGACGCTCGCAGCGACGAGCTCGGCGACGACCCGGCCGGGCTGGTCGGTGCGGATCTCGTGGGACTGGCCCGCCGCATCCCGCCAGCGCACGAGCGGAACCCGCGCCTCCGCCCCGCCGATCTCGTCGATCGCGCCGATGTCGATCAGGCGGCCCCCGGTGATCACCCCGGCGCGGTCGCCGAGCTGGGCGGCCTCGTCGAGGTAGTGGGTCGTGAGCAGGATCGTGGTGCCCTCGGACTTCAGGCTGCGCACGAGGTCCCAGAACTGGTGGCGTGCCTCGGGGTCGAACCCCGTTGTCGGTTCGTCGAGGAAGAGGAGCTCCGGCCGGCCGATGATGCCGAGCGCGACATCCACCCGCCGACGCTGTCCGCCGGACAGCCGGCTGATCCGGGTCTTCGCCTTCTCCTCGAGGCCAACGGCCGCGATGACCTCCGTCACGTCCCGCGGGTTCGGGTAGAGGCTCGCGAAGTGCGCGAGCTGCTCGGCGACCGTGACGTTGCCGCTTTCGCCCGTCGACTGCAGCACGATGCCGAGCCGGGCCTTCCAGTCGAGGCCGCCGTGCTGCGGGTCGGTGCCGAGCACGCTCACCTCGCCGCTGGTGCGGTCGCGGTAGCCCTCGAGGATCTCGATGACCGTGCTCTTGCCCGCGCCGTTCGGGCCGAGGAGCGCGAACGTCTCCCCGGGCCGGATGTCGAAGCTGATGCCCGCGACGGCCTCGAAGGCGCCGTAGGACTTGTGCAGGTCGCGCACGCGCACGACGGGGTCTGAGCTGTTCCTGGGCTCTGGTGTGGTGGTCATACCGAAAGAATCCCACCGGAGGCCCGCGAACGTAAGCGTCCGCCCGGCCGACCCGGGCATCCACCGGTCGGTGGATGCCCGGGTCGGTTTCGATTCAGGCGAAGAGGCGCTGCAGGCGGTGGATGCCTTCGAGCAGCTGGTCGTCCCCGAGTGCGTAGGAGAAGCGCAGGTACCCGCTCGGGCCGAAGGCCTCACCGGGAACCGCGGCGACCTCGGCCTGGTCGAGGATCAGGTCGGCGAGCTCGAGAGACGTCGTCGGCGTGACCCCGCCCCAGGTGCGGCCGAGCAGGCCGGTCACGTTCGGGTAGACGTAGAACGCGCCCTGCGGTGTCGGCGTCACCATGCCGGGGATCTTGTTCATCTCGGCGACGATGAGCCGGCGGCGCCGGTCGAAGGCCTCCCGCATCGCGATCGCGTCGTCCTGCGGGCCGGTGAGGGCGGCGATCGCGGCGCGCTGGGAAACGTTGGACACGTTCGAGGTGAGGTGGGACTGCAGGTTCGCCGCGGCCTTGATCGCGTCGAGCGGGCCGACCATCCAGCCGAGGCGCCAGCCGGTCATCGCGTACGTCTTGGCGACGCCGTTGACGAGGATGGTGCGGTCGGCGAGGGCGGGAACGGCCTCGACGATCGAGACGGCGCGCACGCCGTCGTAGGTGAGGTTCTGGTAGATCTCGTCGGTGATGACCCAGAGGCCGTGCTCCTCCGCCCACTCGCCGATCGCCTTCGTCTGCTCCGGCGAGTAGACGGCGCCGGTCGGGTTGGAGGGAGAGACGAAGAGCAGCACCTTGGTGCGCTCGGTGCGGGCGGCCTCGAGCTGCTCGACGGTGACGAGGTAGCCCTGGTCGCTGCCGGCGAAGACGTCGACCTGCACGCCGCCGGCGAGCCGGATCGATTCCGGGTAGGTGGTCCAGTACGGGGTCGGCACGATGACCTCGTCGCCCGGGTCGAGCAGGGTGGCGAAGGCCTGGTAGACGGCCTGTTTGCCGCCGTTGGTGATGACCACCTGGGCGGGGGAGACTGCGAGTCCGGAGTCGCGGAGGGTCTTCGCGGCGACGGCCTCGCGCAGGTCGGGCAGGCCAGCGGCCGGCGTGTACTTGTGGTTCTTCGGGTCGCGCACGGCGAGAAGCGCCGCCTCGACGATGTGCGCGGGTGTCGGGAAGTCCGGCTCGCCCGCCGCGAAGCTGATCACGGGTCGACCGGCCGCCTGGAGGGCCTTGGCCTTGCTGTCGACCTTGAGGGTTGCCGATTCCGCGATGGAGCCGATCCGGGTAGAGATTCGCTTGAGTTCGTGAGCCACAGAACGAGCATACGGTGGCCGCACCCGCGCGGCCAGCATCCGCCACGACGACCCCAGCTTTACAGTGGTGCCGGTGTGACCTAGACTTGATCGAGGTAGTTGAAATCTGCCATGCTTTTTTGCGCCTTTTTCTCGTGTTTCTTTCGGGGGGTCTGCGCAGGTCCGCATGGTGATCCGGCTGCATAGGGTGGTGGCTCAATTGGTAGAGCAGCGGTCTCCAAAACCGCAGGTTGCAGGTTCGAGTCCTGTCCGCCCTGCAAGTCGGTGGCATTTCCGTCGGCCCATGAAAGGTGTAACAGGTGGCCCGAAAAGTTGTCGACGAACCCAGTGAGGAAATCGTCGCAGACGCACGACTCGCTCGCGACGCCAAACGCGGTCCGTTCGCACGGATGTCCCTGTTCCTGAAGCAGGTCATGGCGGAGCTCCGCAAGGTGGTCACCCCGACACGCAAGGAACTGCTGAGCTACACGGCTGTCGTCCTGATCTTCGTAGCGATCATGATGGCCCTGGTTTCCGCCCTCGACTGGGTGTTCGCACTCGTCGTGACGTACGTCTTCGGAACACCAGGCGGCTGACCGGCTGCCGCCTACCGGCGGCGAGACCGCATGGCCAGGATTCACGGCAACGCTGCGCGGGACACGTCTTCGTGCCCGCGCACTACATAAGGATTGAGATTTAGTGACTGAGACGAATCACGACGACGTTGACTGGGCCACCGCAGCCGAGCAGGCGTCCGACGACGACGAAGCACAGGAAGGCAACGTCCTCGAAGCGGAAGAAGAGTCCGTGGAAGCCGCCGAACAGGTTGCCGTCCACGTCTTCGACCCCAGCGTCGGCGTTGAAGACAACCTCGACGCCGCACTCGACGCCCTCGCCGGCGCGGTCGACCCCACGGCCGACGCGCTCGTCGACGACGCCCTCGACATCGACTCCATCGACGAGGCAGAAGCCGCCGCCGAAGCCGTCGACGACGAAGAAGAGGTCGACGCGGTCGCGGACGACGCCGATGCAGAGGCCGACGCGGCTGACGCCGCAGACGCCGCCGGTGCACCCGTAGAAGCCGTCGACGAAGACCCATACGCCGAGTTCCGCAAGGAACTCCGCTTCCAGCCCGGCAAGTGGTTCGTCATCCACTCCTACGCCGGCTTCGAGCGTCGCGTGAAGTCGAACATCGAGAACCGCAAGCAGTCGATGGCCATGGAAGATTTCATCTACCAGGTCGAGGTTCCGATGGAAGACGTCGTCGAGATCAAGAACGGCCAGCGCAAGATGGTCACCCGCGTACGTATCCCCGGATACGTGCTCGTCCGCATGGACCTCAACGAGGACAGCTGGTCCGTCGTCCGGCACACGCCGGGCGTCACCGGCTTCGTCGGCAACGCGCACAACCCGACGCCGCTGCGCTTCGAGGAGGCCTTCGGCATGCTGAAGAGCCTCGTCGAGATCCAGGACGTGCCGTCCGCCAAGGGCGCAGGCACGCACGGCAAGATCGCGACCCGCGCACTGCCCGCCGAGATCGACTACGAAATCGGCGAGACCATCACGATCAAGGAAGGCTCGTTCGCGGGCCTGCCCGGCACGATCAGCGAGATCAAGGCGGAGAGCGGCAAGCTCATCGTCCTCGTCTCCCTGTTCGAGCGTGAGACCCCGGTCGAGCTCAGCTTCGACCAGGTCACCAAGCTTTAGTAAGTTTCCCCACCACCGGGGCCCGTCCGGGCCACCGGGAGAGTTGCCTCACGGCCGCTCGTCATCATAAAAGAAGGAAGAATCATGGCACCGAAGAAGAAGGTTACTGGTCTGATCAAGCTTCAGATCAAGGCCGGCGCCGCAAACCCCGCACCGCCCATCGGGCCGGCACTGGGTCAGCACGGCGTGAACATCATGGAATTCTGCAAGGCATACAACGCCCAGACCGAATCCCAGCGCGGCAACGTCATCCCGGTTGAGATCACCGTGTACGACGACCGTTCCTTCACTTTCATCCTGAAGACCCCGCCGGCGGCGGAGCTCATCAAGAAGGCGGCCGGCGTTGCCAAGGGCAGCGGCACCCCCCACACCGTCAAGGTGGCCAAGCTCACCCAGGCGCAGGTCCGCGAGATCGCCGAAGCGAAGATGGTTGACCTCAACGCCAACGACATCGACGCCGCCGCGAAGATCATCGCCGGCACCGCACGCTCCATGGGCGTTACGGTCGAGGCCTAACCCTTACCAGGCATCCGCCACCAGCAGTACGTGGAAGAGCCGGCCAGGCTCGCACCACACTCTCAAATCTTTATATACAGGAGATTCACATGGCACAGAAGTCAAAGGCCTACCGGGCCGCGGCCGAGAAGATCGAGGCCGACAAGTTCTACACCCCCACCGAAGCCGTCGCGATTGCCCGGGAGACCGGCTCCGCGAACTTCAACTCGACCATCGAGGTCGCGTTGAAGCTCGGCGTCGACCCGCGCAAGGCTGACCAGATGGTCCGCGGAACCGTTATTCTTCCTCACGGTACCGGCCGCGTGTCGCGCGTCATCGTCTTCGCAACGGGCCCCGCGGCCGAAGCAGCCCTGGCTGCCGGCGCCGACGAGGTCGGTGGCGACGAGCTCATCGAGAAGGTCGCCGCCGGTTACACCTCCTTCGACTCCGCGGTTTCGACCCCGGAGCTCATGGGCAAGGTCGGTCGTCTCGGTAAGGTCCTCGGCCCGCGTGGCCTCATGCCGAACCCGAAGACCGGAACGGTCACGACCGACGTCGCCCGCGCCGTCAACGACATCAAGGGCGGCAAGATCGCGTTCCGCGTCGACAAGCACGCCAACGTGCAGTTCGTCGTCGGCAAGGCATCCTTCACCGCCGAGCAGCTGAACGAGAACATCACGGCAGCACTCGAGGAGATCGTCCGCCTCAAGCCGAGCTCGTCCAAGGGCCGCTACGTCATGAAGGGCGCCGTCTCGACGACCTTCGGACCGGGCATCCCGCTCGACGTCAACGCCATCTAAGCACCACACCAGCACCACACCGAAGGGCCCGTCGCAAGACGGGCCCTTCGTCGTACCCGGCGCATCCGCCCGTCCGAAGCACCGCGCGCCCCTTCCGCCGCTCCGCGCCAGGCATGCCAGGCGCGAAGCGGCGGAGATGGCGCGCGAGCCGCGTCGGCGTCCGGCGGTGGGGTCAGTCAGAGACGGATGTCGGGCCCGGCTTTCCCGGGGCGGCGGGAGCGGCCGCGGCATTGCCCGGGTGCGCCCGGAGCAGTGCCGCGACCGCGATCGCGTCGCCCTCCGGCTGGTGCGAATTCGTGTGCGGCTTCGCGATGAACAGGTACAGGAGCCCTGCGCCCATCACGACCGCGAGGCCGATCAGCACGATCCAGTCGTCGAGGAAGACGCCCGTCTTGCCGGGCAGCGCCAGCAGCACCATCGCGAAGACACCGTAGGCGAGGGCGACGATGTTGACGACGAAGCCGGCTCGGCCGAGGTTGAAGGGGCCGGCGGGGCGCCAGCCCTTGATCCGCTGGCGGAGAGCGGCGAGCACGACGGCCTGGAACGCGACGTAGATGCCGATCACCGCGAACGCCGTGATCTGGGTGAGGCTGCCGCCCGCGTAGATCAGCAGGCAGAGCGCGAGCGGGATCGAACAGGCGACGATCAGCGCGTTCACCGGGACGGCGGTGCGCGGGCTGACCTTGGAGAGCCAGGCGTGGCCGGGGATCATTCCGTCGCGGGCGAAGGAGAACATCAGCCGGCTGGCTGCGGCCTGCAGGCTCAGTACGCAGGACAGGAAGGCCGTGATGGCGATCACGAGGAAGAGCTTGGCGCCGACCGTTCCGAGCGAGGCCTCGAGGATCGCCGGGATCGGGTCGATGTCGTTGCCGTCGACCACAGCCTGCAGGTCGGGCGCCGCCATCACGTAGCCGCCGAAGGAGAACAGCGCCGAGACCCCGCCGACGAGAATGGTCAGGATCATGGCCCGCGGGATGCCCCTGGCCGGGTTCGCGACCTCCTCGGCCACGTCCCCGCAGGCTTCGAAGCCGTAGAACAGGAACAGGCCGGCAAGGGCCGCGCCGAGGAACGCGACGGCGTAGTTGCCGTCGCCCTCGACACCCATCGTGCTGAAGAAGACGCTGAACTCCTGCTTGCGCTGGAAGATCAGCAGGTAGAGCCCGAGCCCGATCACGCCGATGAGCTCGGCGGCGAGGCCGATCCTGGCGACCCGGCCGAGCATCTTCGTGCCCGAGAAATTGAACGCGAACGCCACCAGCAGGAACAGCACAGAGAGGCCCAGCGTGACCTCCTTCGTGACCGGCGCGTCGATCAGGCTGCCGAGGAAGCCGCTGCCGAACTCGGCGACCGCGGTGATCGTGACGAGCATCGCCCAGACATAGACCCAGGCGGCCATCCAGGCGTAGCGCTTGCCCCAGAGCCGTCGGGTCCACGGATAGATGCCGCCGGCGATCGGGTACTGCGAGACCACCTCGCCGAAGACGAGGGCGACGAGCAGCTGGCCGGCTCCCACGATCACGATCCAGACGATCGAGGGCGGCCCGCCCGTGCTGAGGGCGAGCGCGAAGAGGGAGTACACGCCGACGAGCGGCGAGAGGTAGGTGAAGCCGAGGGCGAAGTTCGCCCACAGCGACATCGAACGGTGGAAGGAATCCTCGTACCCGAGCACCCTGAGGTGCTCCTGGTCGCCGATCCCCTTCGCGGCGGGCGACTTCCCCGGCTGTTCTGCGCTCATCATGACCTTCCGGCTGTGGTGCGCCCCGACGTCGTCGGCAGGGCGTGTGTGCCCAACATAGTGACACCGCCGCGACAAAGCTATAGAACCGGATGTATTCCCCGGACAGGGGGGATCAGCCGATGTAGCTCATCACGTGCTTGATCCGGGTGTAGTCCTCAAGGCCGTACATCGAGAGGTCCTTGCCGTAGCCGGAGTGCTTGAAGCCGCCGTGCGGCATCTCGGCGACGAGCGGGATGTGCGTGTTGATCCAGACGCAGCCGAAGTCGAGGCGCTTGGCCATCCGCATCGCCCGCGAGTGGTCCTTCGTCCAGACCGAGGAGGCCAGTCCGTACTGCACGTCGTTCGCCCAGGCCAGCGCCTCAGCCTCGTCGGTGAACTTCTGCGCCGTGATGACCGGCCCGAAGATCTCGTTCTGCACCGCGTCGTCGCCCTGCCGCAGGTTCGACACGATCGTCGCCTCGTGGAAGTAGCCGAGGCTGCCCTGGCGCTGCCCGCCGAGAGCGATGTTCGCGTGGTCGGGCAGGCGCTCGATGACGCCCTGCACGCGGGCGAGCTGGTCGGCGCTCGAGAGCGCCCCAAAGAGGATGCCGTCCTCGCGCGGGCCTCCGGTCCGCGCGTTCACGCGGGCGTACGCCGCGAGTGCGGCCACGAACTCGTCGTGGATCCCGGCCTGCACGAGCACCCGGGTGGCCGCGGTGCAGTCCTGGCCGCCGTTGTAGAACGCCGCCGTCGCGATGCCCTCGACGGCTGCGTCGATATCGGCGTCGTCGAACACGATGACGGGGGCCTTGCCGCCGAGCTCGAGGTGCACGCGCTTGACGTCGAGCGCCGCGGTCCCCGCGACCTCCATGCCGGCCCGGACCGACCCGGTGATCGACACCATCTGCGGTGTCCGGTCGGCGACGAGGGCGCGGCCGGTGTCGCGGTTTCCCGTGACGACGTTGAAGACGCCGGCCGGGAAGAACTCCGCGGCGATCTCGGCGAGGAGCAGTGTCGAGACGGGCGTCGAGTCAGAGGGCTTCAGCACGACGGCGTTGCCCGCCGCGAGAGCCGGGGCGATCTTCCAGATCGCCATCATCATCGGGTAGTTCCACGGGGTGACCTGCCCGATCACGCCGATCGGTTCCCGCCGGACGAACGAGGTGTGGTCCTTCAGGTACTCGCCGCCCGACTTGCCCTCGAGCACGCGCGCGGCGCCGGCGAAGAAGCGGACCTGGTCGATCATGACGTCGACTTCGTCGCCGACCAGGCCGGCCCGCGGCTTTCCAGTGTTCTCGCTCTCGACGTCGGCGATCTCCTCCGCGCGCTTCGAGAGGGCGTCGGCGAACTTCAGCAGGGCGAGCTGGCGTTCGCCGGGCGTGGTCTCGCCCCACGTCTCGAAGGCGGTCGCCGCTGCGGAGTACGCGGAGGCGACATCCGCTTCGGTCGACACCGGCGTGCGCGCGTAGACCTCCTCGGTGGCGGGGTTCACGATGTCGAGCTGCTCGCTCGCTGCGGACTCGACGTACTGCCCGTTGACGAAGTTACGGAGTTCACGGATGGACATGCGCGGGCCTTTCCCAAACGGCTGGTCGGCGCTGGCGAGGGCCACGGCGCCCGGGGCGGAATTCCCCAGAGGCCGACGATACCCTAAATCATCCCAAATACAATCTTTTATTTCGGTGGGCGCCGGGCGATCACGTCGAACGGGATCCCGGCGCAGGGCATCCGGTCGTAGGCCGCGAGCGGATGCCGCGGGTCAGGCACGATGTCCCCGGCGGCGAGCGAAGCTTCCGTCGAGATCAGCACGCGGCCGACCGAGTTGACGAGGGCGGCGGGCGCATCGAGCCCGAGCAGCACCGGCAGCAGCGCCTGCTCGAGCCGGGTGACCGACACGTCCGCCCCGATCACTCCGACCATGCGGCCGTCGGCGAGGACGGGAAGGGTGAGGGTGACGATGAAGTCGAAGGTGCACAGGTGGTCGACGTACGGACCCGTCACATGCGCTCGCCCGGTGGCCTCCGGCACCCGGTACCACTCGAGGCCGCGGAAGTCGCGCAGGTATTCGGTGTGCACCCGGGCGGCGAGGTCGAGCCGGGTGGGCGCGAGCGTCGTACCGAGCAGGGGGTTCGAGGCGAGGGGCCCGAGCCACCAGGCGAAGTGCGCGGGGCGGCCGGGCCGGTAGCCCGCTGCCGCGATGAACCCGGCGCCGACCAGGAGCATGGGGGAGCCCTCCGGTGCCGCACCGCCGAAGAGCGTGGGCACGACGAGGGATTCCACGAGGGCGTCGAGTTCGGCCGTCGTCGCACCGGGGACCGCGGCGGCGACGCGATCGCGCCAGTCGTCGAGCACCCGGAACACGTCGGCGAACGCGGCGCCCACGGCGGAGGCCACGGGTGCGAGTGCGTCCGGCGACGCGCTCGGCACGTCAGGCGCTGACAGCGGATGCAGCATGGAGCGTTCCTCCCCGTTCGATCCTGGTCTTCGCCGCGTGCAGCCACTCGGCCAGGTCGCGCACCTGACCGGCGACGAGGGTGCGGGCGAGCGGCCCGTCGCCTGCCCGGATCGCCGCGACGACGTCCGCGTTGCAGGCAGCGACCCTGGCGCGCATCGACGGGTCGACGAGCCCGAGCAGGAGCAGCGGACCGAACTCGGCCTGCAGCCGGACCTGCTCGCGCACGAGCCGCGCCGACTGGCTGAGCACCGCGAGCTCGAGGTAGAAGCCGCCGGCGTTGGCGCGCGCGCCCGCATCCCGGTCCCAGTCGGCCTGGGCAAGCCACTCGGAGAGCCGGTCGGCGTCGTTCGGCGCCGCGCGGAGGGCCGCCCGTTCCGCGCACCCTTCGACGATGGTGGAAAAGTAGACCGCGAGGTCGGAGAGCTCGACGTGGGCGACGCCCCGGAGCCGGGTGTGCAGGAGCGTCTCGTCCGGGGCATCCGCTTGGATCACGAAGCTGCCGCCGCCGCGGCCGCGACGGGTCTCGACGAGGCCGGACTCGCGCAGGATCACGAGGCCCTCGCGGACCGTGATCAGGGCAACCCCGAAACGGCGGGCGAGTTCCTGCTCGCTCGGCAGGCGTTCGCCCGAGGTGAGCACGCCGAGGATGATGGCATCGGTGAGGCGTCGGGCGACCTGCTCGGCCCGGCCGGCCTCGATGAGCTGGGCGAAGATCGCCTCCCGGGCGCCGGGTCGCAGCTGTGCCTCCATAGACTTCAATGTAGCCGACGGTGGCATGCTGGGAGCGGTCGGACGGGTGCCGGAATCAAAAACATTCGGTATAGGATCACAACTGAGTCCTGTCGCTGTGGCCGGCCGGACGCGTCGATGGGGACCGAGGTGAGCTGATGTCGCACGAACCGTCCGCCCGCGCACCCCGGCTGAGGGTTGCCGATTTCTCGCGGGTGCTCGCCGGCCCGTATGCCACGATGATGCTCGCCGACTTCGGCGCCGACGTGATCAAGATCGAGAGCCCGGCGGGGGACGACACCCGGCAGTGGCTGCCACCCACGGATGCCCTGGGCGCGTCCACCTACTTCGGTGCGGTCAACCGCAACAAGCGTTCGGTCGTCTGCGACCTCGGCACGGACGAGGGACGCGCGGCGGCCTGGCGTCTCGCGACCACGGCGGATGTCGTGGTGGAGAACTTCCGCCCCGGCGTGATGGAACGGTTCGGCCTCGGCTACGAGGCCGTGCGTGCTGCGAACCCCGGCGTCGTCTACTGCTCGATCACGGGCTTCGGCGCCGGAGCGGGCGCCCGGCTGCCCGGATACGACCTCCTCGTGCAGGCCGTCGGCGGGCTGATGAGCGTGACCGGTCCGGCCGACGGGGAGCCGAGCAAAGTCGGCGTCGCCCTCGTGGACGTGCTCGCCGGCCTCAACGCGCTCAGCGGCATCCTGCTCGCGCTCCGCGAACGCGACTCCCGTCGAGGCGATGCCGGTGCCGTCGACGCGGGTGGCCCCGTCGGCGGGCGGGTCGAGGTCGACCTCCTGACGACCCTGCTCTCTGCGCTCACGAACCAGGCGGCCGGCACCCTTGCGACCGGGCACTCTCCGGCCCGCCTCGGCAATGCCCACCCGAGCATCGCCCCGTACGAGCTTTTCTCGGCGGCCGACCGCGACCTCGTGATCGCCGTCGGCACCGACTCCCAGTTCCGCACGCTCGTGCGCCTCCTCGGCGCACCCGGCCTCGCGACGGACCCGCGCTTCCTGGGCAACGCCGACCGGGTCAGGCACCGCGCCGACCTCAGGCCGGCGCTCGAGGCGCTGCTGCGCACCCAGCCGGCGGCGCACTGGGTCGACACGCTCACGGATGCCGGGGTGCCCGCCGGACTGGTCAACTCGATCAGCGAGGCCTTCGCCTTCGCGGCGGGGCTCGGCGTCGAGCCCGTCGTCGAGCTCGAATCGGGCACCGAGCCCCGGCGCCTCAGCCGCCAGGTCGCCAATCCGATCCACCTCGGCGAGCGTCCGGCGAGCTACCGGCTGCTTCCGCCTCGCCTCGGCGAACACGCCGGGGCCGGGTGGCTCGAGCCGGACGCCCACCGCGCCGGTGGCGAGGCCGCTTCGGAGCCGTCGGCGCCGGCATCCGCACCCGGAGCGTCCTCGATGGCCGTTCCCACGTCCGTTCCCGCATCCATTCCCGTATCCCCGCCCGCGCTCCGCCGAACCGAACAGGACCTCTCGTGACTGCATCAGGCCGCCCCACACCGCTCGTCGCCACCCCGCTCGTCGATGCGGTCTTCGATCTCGACGAACTCCTCACTCCCGAGGAGGTCGTCTGGTCGCGCAAGGCCCGCGCGTTCGCGACCAACCGCATCCTGCCCACGATCGAGCAGGACTTCGAGGACCGGTTCTTCCGCGCCGAGCTCGTCGCCGAACTCGGCGCGGCCGGCTTCCTCGGCATGCACCTCGAGGGCTACGGCTGCGCGGGCGCGAGCGCCGTGAGCTACGGCCTGGTCTGCCTCGAACTCGAGGCTGCCGACAGCGGCTGGCGCACCCTCGTCTCCGTGCAGGGCTCTCTCGCCATGTCGGCGATCCACAAGTACGGGTCGGAGGACCAGAAACAGCGCTGGCTGCCCGGCATGGCGGCGGGCGCGCTCATCGGCTGCTTCGCCCTCACCGAACCGACCGGCGGCAGCGACCCTGCCGCGATGCGCACGATCGCCCGGCGCGACGGCGACGACTGGGTGCTCACGGGTACCAAGCGCTGGATCGGCCTCGCGAGCGTCGCAGACGTCGCCGTGGTGTGGGCGCAGACCGACGCCGGGGTGCGCGGATTCCTCGTCCCCACCGAGACCGCGGGGTTCACGGCCACACCGATCGCCGGCAAACTCTCGATGCGGGCCTCCATCCAGTGCGACGTCACCCTCGACGGGGTGCGCCTGCCCGGCGATGCCGTCCTCCCCGGCGCCACGGGGCTCTCCGGCCCGTTCGGCTGCCTGAACGAGGCCAGATTCGGCATCGTCTGGGGCGCGATGGGCGCCGCCAGGAGCTGCCTCGACGCCGCGATCGGCCGGTCGCGCAGCCGCGAGGTGTTCGGCCGCCCGATCGGGGCCATGCAACTGACCCAGGCCAAACTCGCCGACATGCTCGTCGAGTACGAGAAGGGCGTCCTGCTCGCGCTGCACCTCGGGCGGCTCAAGAAACGCGGCACCCTCACCCCGGCTCAGATCAGCGTCGGCAAACTCAACAGCGTGCGCGAGGCCATTCGGATCGCCGGCCTCGCCCGGTCGATCCTCGGTGGCGACGGAGTGACGAACGAATTCCCGGTGATGCGCCACCTCGCCAACCTCGAATCCGTCCGTACCTATGAGGGCACGGACGAGATCCACCAGCTCGTGATTGGTCGCGCTCTCACGGGGATGACGGCGTTCTGACCCGGGCGGGGCAATCGGAGGACGATTCCGGCCGTACCCCCACTTCGCGCCGCCTGGGCCTGACGGGGCATCCACGCCGTCTTCTCTGGAACCGCGTGTGCAATAGTTGAAAGGCGCGCACGTGGCAACGAGGGCATCGGGGTGGACATAGTGTCGGTAACAGGCGGTCAGGCCGCATTTGCGTACCTGCGCGGGCGCATTCTCTCCGGTGAGATCCCGGGCAATGCCACCCTGCGCGAGCAGGCGCTCGCCGAGGAACTCGGCGTCAGCCGTACCCCGATCCGGGAGGCGCTGCGGCGGCTCGACGAGACCGGCCTTGTCGAGTTCGTGCCGAACAAGGGTGCCACGGTCATCGCCTGGACGACCGAGCAGATGCGCGAGACCTACTACCTGCGGGCCATGCTCGAGAGCCGCGCGGCAGGCCTCGCCGCGGTGCGGATCTCCGACATCGACCTCGCGCGCCTTGCCGACCTGATCACCCTGATGGATGAGTTCGTGCTCGCGGAGGACGACGCCGGAATCTCCCGGCTCGGTGAACTCAACGCCGAATTCCACCGCATCATCGTCACCGCCGCCGAGAACGCCCAGCTCACTCGCCTGACCGTGTCCGTCGGCCGGGTGCCGCTGATGGCGAAGGCCTTCCGACGCGACAGCGGATCCTTCCGCGCGGTGAGCAATCACCATCACCGCGACATCCTCGCCGCCCTGATCTCGCGCGACGCGCTTTGGGCTGCGACGGCCATGCGGTCGCACATCCTTGCCGCGCGCAATTCGGTGCAGAGCTGGGACCGGGACGAGGGCGCCATCGTCGGCCCGGGCGCCGATCAGTCCGCGACGGCCAGTCCGCTCGACGCGGTCGAGCTCGACGCTGACGCGATCGATGCGGCCGACCTGGCCGACCTGGCGGACTTCACTCCATAACCCGCGTCCAGGATCTCGGCGACGGAGCCGTGCCGGGCGATCCGGCCGGCCTCGAGCACCGCAACCCGGTCACAGGTCTCCGCGACGATCTCGAAATCGGTCGACGCGACGAGGAGCGCGAACTCTTTCGCGTGCCACACGTCGCGCAGCAGGATGGCGTGCGCGGCCCGCGCGTCCGGTTCCAGCCCCGCGCCGGGGGAGACGGCGATGACGAGGGCGGGGTCGCCGGAGAGGACGGCGGCCAGGACCACCCGGTGGAGCACGACGGGGTCGAGGTCCTGCGGATACTGCCGGGCCCGAGCGGCCGGATCGACGACACCGACCAGGTCGAGTAGGTCGACGATGTGCCGCCGCGCGACGTCCGGGGTGACGCCGATGCGTTTCCGCAGTGCGCCGGCGAGCTGGTTCCTGACCGAGCGGCTGCGGTCGAAGCCGCTGAGCGGGTCGGCGGGGAGGTAGCCGATCGCGGTGCCGAGCAGGCGGGCTGCCGGGCGACGCTTGAGACCGACCAGTTCGATTCCCTCGACGAGGATCGAGCCGGTCGCGACCGAGGCGCCCTCCGGGAGCCGCCCCGCGATGGCGAGCGCGACCGAGATCGCGCCGGCCGCGACGGTTCCGACGAGGCCCAGGGACTCGCCGTGGGAGACGGACAGGGTGATCGCATCCACCGGGGTCAGCGTCGCGAGGGTCGACGAGATGCCGAGGCCGCGGACGTCGAGCACGGAACTCGCCCGGAAGGCGTGCGAGGGCACGGGGTCCTCATCGGGGTGGTCGTTGGCGGCGGCGGGGGACGGCTTCGCGGCTCCCGATGCCGTGGCGGCGAGGTCGGGATCGGGGAAAGGGGTCACGGGCGGGCCAATCATCGCGTCTCCAGGAGCTGTATGCAATCTTGACCACATCTTGCGGCAAAGCGCCATAAATGTCGAATTCGTTGCCTATCAATCCGTCATGTTGCATACATCGATTTCGAGCGGTGTGGCGAAACAATCCCGCAACATGAGGCGACTACGCTCCGACCATGGTTGACCTGTTCACCGGCTACGGTGCCACTACGAAGAGTCGGAAACGGACGGGGTCAGGGAGCGCCTGGGACGAGATGTTCCCGGATCCGTCCTCGCTCACTCCGACGGAAACGCGTGCCGCGTACAAGGACGTCTATGGCGCCCTGGCCAAGATGACCCAGGAGGAACTGCGGGGCCGCACGGCGGCGCTCGCGAGTTCGTACCTCGCCCAGGGCGTCACCTTCGACTTCGCGGGGGAGGAACGGCCTTTCCCGCTCGACGCCGTGCCGCGGGTGATCGAACAGCCGGAGTGGGTCACCGTCGAGGCCGGCATCAAGCAGCGCGTCCTCGCGCTCGAGGCGTTCCTCGCGGACATCTACGGGCCCCAGGCCGCCGTGCACGACGGCGTCATCCCGGCGAGCCTGATCAGTTCGTCCAACCACTTCCACCGCCAGGCCGCCGGCATCGTCTCGGCCAACAACGTGCGCATCCAGGTCTCCGGCATCGACCTCATCCGCGATGAGAAGGGCGCGTGGCGGGTGCTCGAGGACAACGTCCGCGTGCCCAGCGGCGTGAGCTACGTCATCTCCAATCGTCGCGTGATGGCGCAGACGCTTCCCGAACTCTTCGTCTCGATGCGGGTGCGCCCGGTCGGCGACTACCCGAACAAGCTCCTCCAGGCGCTGCGGGCATCCGCCCCCGCCGGGGTCGACGACCCCAACGTCGTCGTGCTCACCCCGGGCGTCTTCAACTCCGCGTACTTCGAGCACACCCTGCTCGCCCGGCTGATGGGCGTCGAGCTCGTCGAAGGCCGCGACCTGTTCTGCTCCGGCGGGCGCGTCTGGATGCGCACGACCGCAGGCCCCACCCGGGTCGACGTCATCTATCGCCGGGTCGACGACGAATTCCTCGACCCGCTCCAGTTCCGCGCGGACTCGCAGCTCGGGTCGCCCGGCATGCTGATGGCCGCCCGCCTCGGGAACGTCACGATCGCCAATGCGGTCGGCAACGGGGTCGCGGACGACAAGCTCGTCTACACCTACCTGCCCGATCTCATCCGCTATTACCTCGCCGAAGACCCGATCATCCCGAACGTCGACACCTGGCGGCTCGAGGATCCCCTCGCGCTCGAAGAGGTGCTCGACCGGCTCGACGAGCTCGTGGTCAAGCCCGTCGACGGGTCGGGGGGCAAGGGCCTTGTCGTGGGGCCTGCCGCGTCGAAGGCGGAACTCGCGACGCTGCGGAAGCAGCTGCTGCGTGACCCGCGTGGCTGGATCGCGCAGCCCGTCGTGCAGCTCTCGACCATCCCGACCCTCGTCGAAGACGGGATGCGGCCGCGCCATGCCGACCTGCGTCCCTTCGCCGTGAACGACGGCACGGATGTCTGGGTTCTGCCGGGCGGTCTGACCCGCGTCGCGCTCCCCGAGGGTGAGCTCGTCGTCAACTCGAGCCAGGGCGGCGGATCGAAGGACACCTGGGTGATCGGGCTCGAACCCGACTTCTACCACGAGTCCTCCGCACGCAACATCCAGGGTCTCGTGGCCGACCAGGCCGCGAACACCCAGGCTCCGGTGGCGGGCGCACACTCCATCGACCACTCGCCGCAGGACAAACCGCTGGGCAACAGCGACCAGCAGGAGCAACAGCAACAGCAACAGCAACAGCAACAGCAGGGGAAGCAACCGGTGTCCGCTGGGGCGCCGGCGGCATCGAAGTCATCGGCGCAGGAGGACCGGGAATGTTGAGTCGCATTGCAGAAAGCCTGTTCTGGATCGGACGGTACATCGAGCGCAGCGACGGCACCGCCCGCATCCTCGACGTGCACCTCCAGCTTCTGCTCGAGGATCCGTGGATCGAGGAGAACCTCGCCTGCCGGTCGCTCCTGCAGCTGATGGGCAGCCCCGTCCCCGAGGAGGGCGAGCTGACCCGCAAGGACGTTCTCGCCACCCTCGCCATGGACCGCACGCATCCGGCGTCGATCGCGTACTCGATCACCTCCGCACGCGAGAACGCCCGCCGCGCGCGGGAGATCGTGCCGACCGAACTCTGGGAATGCCTCAACACGACGAGCGCGCGGATGCCGCGCAAGGTCGCGAGCGAGAAGACCCACGACTACTTCGCCTGGGTGCGGGAACGTGCCGCGCTCGCCGTCGGGATCGTCGAGGCCGGTGCGAGCCGGGACGACGCCTGGCACTTCTTCACCCTCGGGCGCAGCCTGGAGCAGGCGGACATGACGGCTCGTCTTCTCGCCACCCGGTCGTTGACCGAAGCGAGCGGGCCGTCGTGGACGACGATCCTGCGTTCCTGCGGCGCGTACGAGTCCTACCTGCGCACCTACCGCGGGGTGCCGTCCGCCCGGAACGCCGCCGAATACCTGCTGATGGACCGGTTGTTCCCCCGGTCGATCGTCTTCTCCGTCTCGCGCGCCGAACAGTGCCTGCGCGACCTCGAGCCGCGCACCGACCGGGCCGGTGTCACCGGCCAGGCCCAGCGGGTGCTCGGCCAAATCCGCAGCCAGCTGGAGTACCGACCGATCATGGACATCCTGAACGACCTGCCGCTGCAGATGATGCGCGTCCAGGACGCGACCAGTACCGCCTCGGAGGCCATCGGCAACCGGTATTTCCCGAAGGGGAACGTTCCGACCTGGACAGGGGAAGCCTCGTGAACCGTCTCCGGATCCGGCACACGACCGGCTACCGCTACAAGGGCGAGGTCGCGGCCTCCTACAACGAGGCGCGGATGCTGCCGGTCAGTTCCGTCGACCAGTTCGTGCTCTTCTCGAACCTCGAGATCAGCCCGACGGCGGGCAACCACTACTACGCCGACTACTGGGGCACCCGGGTCTCCTCGTTCGAGGTGCTCACCCCGCACTCCGAGCTGACGCTCACCGCCAACAGCCTCGTCGAGGTGCGGCCGCGCGAGCACGAGACCCACGAACACACCTGGGTCGACCTCGTCGCGGATGCCCTGCGCACCTCGACGCTCTTCGAACAGTCCCGGCAGACCCGCCTGACGAAACCGCCGATGGACGTCGAGGCGCTCGCGGCAGAGATCGCCGCGCGCCACACGAGCTCCTGCTCGGCCGCCTACGAGATCTGTGCCGCGATCGGCGACCAGATGCAGTACGTCCAGGGAGTCACGGGCGTGCACTCGACCGCGGAAGAGGCCTGGAACGACCGACGCGGGGTCTGCCAGGACATCACGCACATCGCCCTCGGCGCGCTGCGCTCGGTCGGGATCCCGGCCAGGTACGTCTCCGGCTACCTGCACCCCAAGCCGAACGCGGAGGTCGGCGAGACCGTCACCGGCGAATCCCACGCGTGGGTCGAGTGGTTCTGCGGAGAGTGGCGCGGATTCGACCCGACGAACCTGATCGAGATCGGTGACCGGCACGTCTCCGTCGGCCGCGGTCGCGACTACAACGACGTGCCGCCGCTCCGCGGCGTCTACGCCGGCTCCGCGGGCTCCCAGCTCTTCGTCAAGGTAGAGATCACCCGCGAGGCCTGATGTCCTGCACATTCCGGGCCGAGCCGGAACTGTGCAGGACGATCGGCATCCGCTCGGGGGCGGTGTGTGCTCAGCGGGTGGGGGAGTGGGATTCCAGGAACTGGTAGACCTCGGTCTGGTCGACGCCGGGGAAGGTGCCGGTCGGGAGGGCGGCGAGCAGGCTCGTCGGGGTGCGCGCGGCGGGCCAGGCCTGGCCGGCCCAGCGCTCGGCGAGCTCGTCGGGGGCGCTGCGGCAGCAACTCTCGTCCGGGCAGCGGGAGACGGCACGGTTGTTCGTCTCGCGGCCGAGGAACCACTTCGTCTCCGAGAACGGCACGCCCACGCTCACCGAGTACTCGCCCTCCTTCGCCTTGGCGATGCGGGAGGTGCACCAGAAGGTGCCGGAGGGGGTGTCGGTGTACTGGTACCAGGGGCTGAACCGGTCGGCGACGTCGAAGACCGTCCGGGCGGTCCAGCTGCGGCAGACCGTCGTGCCCTCGACGGCGCCGAGGGCGTCGCTCGGGAACCGGACGGAGTCGTTCTCGTAGGCCTTGATGATCGTGCCGGACTCGTGCACCTTCATGAAGTGCACCGGGATGCCGAGCCGGGCCGTCGCGAGGTTCGTGAACCGGTGCGCGGCCGTCTCGTAGGACACCGCGAATGCGTCGCGGAGGTCCTCCATCGAGATGCTGCGCTGCGTCTTGGCCTCGGCCAGAAGTTTCACGGCATCGTCCTCCGGCAACAGGATCGCCGCCGTCAGGTAGTTGGTCTCGACCCGCTGCCGCAGAAATTCCGCATAACTTGTCGGCTCCTCGTGCCCGCACAGCGCGCTCGCGAACGCCTGCAGGATCGGGGACCGGGTGTCCCGGGAGGCGGACTGCTCGATCGGGAGGTAGATCCGGCCGTTGCGCTTGTCGGTGACCGAGCGCGTCGAGTGCGGCAGGTCCGCGACATAGTGCAGCGAGTAGCCGAGGTGCGCGGCCATGTCGGCGACGACCCGTTGCGGCACCGGTCCGCCGCTGTGGCCGACCGCGCGCAGCAGCCCGGCAGCCTGGGCCTCGAGTTCGGGGAAGTAGTTGTCCCGCGCGCGCATGATGCCGCGCAGTTCGGCGTTCGCCCGCCGCGCCTCTTCGGGGGTCGCCGCCCGTTCCCGGTGCAGGCGCTCGATCTCGTGGTGCAGGGTGAGGATCGTCTGGAGTGCCTCATCGCTCGTTGACCGGCCGATTCGGATGTGCGGGAGCCCGAGTGCGGTGAACACCGGCCCGCGCTGGGCGCGTTCCACCGCGATCTCCAGGGCGGCCCGTTCCGACGGCGCCTCCGTCTTGAGCAGCTCGTCGACCGTGGTTCCGAGCGCTGTCGCGATCGAGCGGAGCATCGACAACCGCGGCTCCCGCTTGCCGTTCTCGATCATCGAGACCTGCGACGGCGCCCGCCCGACCGCCGCAGCGAGGGTGTCGAGGGTCATCCTGCGGGAGCCCCTGAGTTCACGGATGCGACGGCCCAGGGTCAGGGCATCGATCCCGTGCTCGTCGGGCTCCGGCTGGGACAGGGCGGTGCGCAGGGTGGGATCGGCGGTGATCATCGCACCATGCTCACACGCTGCAGAACTTCACACAAGCAGAAGAACTGCATTTCTTCTGTGAATCCGGCCGGGGTGCGGGTTGCCGGAACCCCGCAGAGTAGGTGTCACAGGCAAGCAATGACGCAAACCCAAGGAGACAACATGACCGCGAACGCACCCCGCCCGGGAGACCAGACCCAGACCGCCGCCGAGCTCGCCCTCGAGTGGGCCGCCGACGCACGCTGGGAGGGCATCCGCCGCGACTACACCGCAGAGGACGTCATCGGCCTCCGCGGGTCTGTTCGCGAAGACCGCACGCTCGCCCGCCGCGGCGCCGAGAACCTCTGGAAGCTCATCCACGAGAACGGCACCGAGGAGAACCCCGAGTGGGTGCGCGCCCTCGGCGCCCTCACCGGCAACCAGGCCGTGCAGCAGGTGCGCGCCGGCCTCAAGGCCATCTACCTCTCCGGCTGGCAGGTTGCGGCCGACGCGAACCTCTCCGGCCAGACCTACCCCGACCAGTCTCTCTACCCCGCGAACTCGGTCCCGTCCGTCGTGCGCCGCATCAACAACGCGCTGCTCCGCGCCGACCAGATCGAGACGAGCGAGGCGGCCGCGAACGGCGGCACCGGCACCGGCATCGACTGGCTCGCACCGATCGTCGCCGACGCAGAGGCCGGCTTCGGCGGCCCGCTCAACGCCTACGAACTCATGCAGTCGATGATCGAGGCCGGGGCGGCCGGCGTGCACTGGGAAGACCAGCTCGCGAGCGAGAAGAAGTGCGGCCACATGGGCGGCAAGGTCCTCGTCCCCACTGGGCAGCACATCCGCACCCTGAACGCCGCCCGTCTCGCAGCGGATGTCGCGGGCGTGCCGACGATCATCATCGCGCGCACCGACTCCCTCGCCGCGACGCTCATCACGAGCGACATCGACGAGCGCGACCAGGAGTTCCTCACCGGGGGACGCACCGCGGAGGGCTTCTACGACACCCAGAACGGCATCGACGTCGTCATCGCCCGCGGCCTCGCGTACGCGCCGTACGCCGACCTGCTCTGGGTGGAAAGCTCGGAGCCCGACCTCGAGCTCGCGCAGCGCTTCGCGAAGGAGATCCACGCGCAGTTCCCCGGCAAGAAGCTCGCCTACAACTGCTCGCCCTCGTTCAACTGGAAGTCGCACCTCGACGACGCCCAGATCGAGGCGTTCCAGCGCGAACTCGCCAAGGCCGGCTACGCCTTCCAGTTCATCACCCTCGCCGGCTTCCACGCCCTCAACCACTCCATGTTCACCCTCGCCAAGGACTACTCCGAACGCCAGATGAGCGCATACGTCGAACTCCAGGAGGCCGAATTCGCCTCGGAGGCCGACGGCTACACCGCCACCCGCCACCAGCGGGAGGTCGGCACCGGCTACTTCGACAAGATCGCCACCGCGCTCAACCCCAACAGCGCGACCCTCGCCCTCGTCGGTTCCACAGAGGCCGAGCAGTTCTGACCCGCTCCGCGTTTCTGAATCGCTCAGCGCTCTGACCCGTCGCATCACCGAGCGGATGCGGCCACCCGGCCGGCCGCATCCGCTCACCGCCCAGCACCCCTCGACCTCACCCTGCAGAAGGAGACACACCATGAATTCCCCCCTCGCGACGACCGAAACGGTCTCGCCGAGCACGAACACCGGCAGTTTCGCCATGACCCAGCCGCACCTCGAGGTCACCGGCGACCTCGGTGCCCGCTACGACGAGATCCTCACCCCCGCGGCGCTCGACTTCGTCTCGGAGCTGCACGACCGCTTCGCCGGCACCCGCCACGACCTGCTCGCGACCCGGCTGCGGAAGCGCGTCGACGCCGCCAACGGGCGCGACCCCGGCTTCCTGACCGAGACGGCGCACATCCGCCGCGACCCGAGCTGGCGCGTCGCCGGCGCCGGACCCGGACTCGAAGACCGCCGCGTCGAGATCACTGGTCCGACCGACCGCAAGATGGCCATCAACGCGCTCAACTCGGGTGCCAGGGTGTGGCTCGCCGACCAGGAAGACGCCACGAGCCCGACCTGGGCGAACGTCATCGAGGGCCAGATCACCCTGTTCGACACCGTTCGCGGGCAGCTCGACTTCACGAGCCCGGAGGGCAAGGAATACACCGTCACGGGTGACGCGACCGGTGCGACCCCGACGATCGTGATGCGCCCGCGCGGCTGGCACCTCGTCGAGAAGAACATCAGCTTCATCGACCGGGCGAACCGCACGATGAGCGCCTCCGGCAGCCTCGTCGACTTCGGCCTCTACTTCTTCCACAATGCCCAGCGTCTCATCGAGGGCGGGAGCGGACCGTACTTCTACCTGCCGAAGCTCGAGAGCCACCTCGAGGCCCGGCTCTGGGACGACATCTTCAGCCACTCCGAAGACGCCCTCGGCATCCCGTACGGCACGATCCGCGCGACCGTGCTGATCGAGACGATCCAGGCCGCATTCGAGATGGAGGAGATCCTCTACGAGCTCCGCGACCACTGCGCCGGCCTCAACGCCGGCCGCTGGGACTACATCTTCAGCATCATCAAGACCTTCCGCGCCCGCGGGCGCCGGTTCGTCTTCCCCGACCGCAAGCAGATCACGATGACCGTGCCGTTCATGCGCGCGTACACCGAGCTGCTCGTCTCCACCTGCCACGGGCGCGGCGCGTATGCCATCGGCGGCATGAGCGCGTTCATCCCGAACCGGCGCGATCCCGAGGTCACCGCCCGGGCGCTCGAGCAGGTCGCTGCGGACAAGAAGCGCGAAGCAGGCGACGGCTTCGACGGCACCTGGGTCGCCCACCCCGACCTGATCCCGACCGCCCAGGCCGAGTTCGACGCCGTGCTCGGCGACCGGCCGAACCAGCTCGAGCGCACCCGCGACGACGTCAGCGTGACGGCCGCGGAGCTGCTCGATGTCGCATCCGTCGGCGGGCAGATCACGACGGCCGGCGTGCGCGACAACATCACGATCGGGCTGCGCTACATCGAGTCCTGGCTGCGCGGCGTCGGCGCCGCGGCGATCGACAACCTGATGGAGGACGCCGCGACCGCGGAGATCTCCCGCTCGCAGGTGTGGCAGTGGATCCACGACAACTCGGTCACCGCGGAGGGCGTGCGCATCGACGGACCCTGGGTGGACGCCCTGGTCGCCGACGTGTTCGCCTCCCTGCCCCGGACCCCGGGCGACCGGTTCGACGACGCCCTGTCGGTCTTCCGCACGGCGGCGCTCGAGCCCGAGTTCCCGACCTTCCTCACCGTCGGCGCCTACGCCCGCTTCCTCTAGCGTTCGTCGCCGTTTCCGCGAAAGCGGGTGAATCGTCGTTCTGGCCGTTGGTTAGCGACGATTCACCCGCTTTCGCGGACGGACGAGTCGGTAGGGTGGGGTGGTGATTGCGATACGACAGGCGGGGGCGGCGGATGCCGGGGTGCTCGCCGAACTGGCGGCCGCGACTTTTGCGCTCGCGTGCCCTCCACACACGACAGCGGAGGCGATCGCCGCGTTCGTTCGCGACGTTCTGGCCGAGGCCAACTTCGCCGCCTACCTCGCCGATCCCGAGCGGATGCTGTTCCTCGCCGAAGACCAGGACACTCGCCTTTCGCTCGGCTACACCATGCTGATCTTCGGCGAGCCGGCCGACTCCGACGTGCTCGCGGCCATCGGCATTCGCCCGACCGTTGAACTCAGCAAGTGCTACCTGCGCGCGGAAACTCACGGCCGCGGGGTGGCCGGGCTCCTGATGACGGCCACACTCGATGCCGCCAGAGAGCGCGGCGCTCGGGGCGCCTGGCTCGGCGTCAACGAGGAGAACGCGCGGGCCATCCGCTTCTACGGGAAGCACGGCTTCGCCGCTGTAGGCACGAAGCACTTCCTCGTCGGCGACCGCTACGAGGACGACTACGTGCTCGAACGCGAACTCTGACCGCGCGAACTCTGCCCGCGCGAATGCTGCTCATCGCCCCCTGAGGTGTCGCAGATCGACGTTCGTTGTGCTCGCGAACGTCGATCGTCGACACCTCAGGGAGTGGGAGCCGGCGTCTTCGCTGCCTTGACCTGCTCGTAGGCGGCGAGGGCCGCGCGCCGGGTCTCGCCGAGGTCGACGAGCGGCGCCGGGTAGGCATCCGTGCCGATTTCGGGCACGTACTCGCGGATGTACTCCCCATGTGGGTCGAACCGCGCCGCCTGCAATTCAGGGTTGAACACCCGGAAGTAGGGCGCGGCATCGGCGCCCGATCCCGCGACCCACTGCCAGCCGAACGGGTTGCTTGCGCCGTCGGCGTCGACGAGGGTGTCCCAGAACCATTGCTCACCGACCCGCCAGTCCACCAACAGATTCTTGGTGAGGAATGAAGCGGTGACCATGCGTACCCGATTGTGCATACTTCCGGTCTGCCACAGTTCCCGCATCCCGGCGTCCACGAGGGGGATGCCGGTACGGCCCTGCTGCCACGCGTTGAGCACCCTGTCGTCGAGCGGGGGCCACGGGAACCGGTCGAACTCGCGCTTGAGATTCGAGGTCGCAAGCTCGGGCGCGTGGAAGAGCACGTGATAGCTGAACTCCCGCCAGCCGAGCTCGGTCAGGAACCGTTGCGCGCTCGACGCGGTGGCGGCATCCGCCCCGCGCAGCACCCGCTGGGTGGCATGCCAGACCTGGAACGGGCTCACCTCGCCCCAGCGGAGTCGCGGCGACAGACGGCTCGTCGCGGCCTGGGCCGGGGCGTCCCGTTCGTCGGCGTAGCGCGCGAGCGACTCGCGCAGAAAGGTCTCGAGTGCCTTGGCCGCGACGGCCTCGCCCGGCTGCCAGGCCGCACGGAGCCCGGCCGCCCAGTCCGGGTGGGTGGGCAGGAGCCCCCAGTCGTCGAGGCGGTCAGAGGGCACCGCCCCCGGCCAGCCGTCGATCGCCATCGGCGCCGGGTAGGGCTCGCGCGGGGGAGGGCCGGCGACGCAGGCGCGCCAGAACGGTGTGAAGACCGAGTACGGGTTGCCCTGGCCGGTGCGGATCGTCCACGGCTCGAAGAGCAGCGAGCCGGCGAAGCTCCGGGCCTCAACGCCGTCGGCGTGCAGCGCCGTCTTGATCACGGTGTCGACCTCGCGTTCCGCAGCGCCGTAGCGGCGGTTCCAGAACACGGCGCCAGCGCCCACGGATGCCGCGAGTGCGCCGATGACGTCGGCCGCCGGTCCGCGTCGGAGCAGAAGGCTCCCGCCGAGCGCCTCGAGTGAGTCGCCGAGCGCGCGGAGGCTGCCGTGCAGCCACCAGCGGGAGGCGCCGCCGAGCGGCCGCACGCCCGGGGATTCCTCGTCGAGCACGTAGACCGCGACGATCGGGAGCCCGCGTTCGACGGCCGCGTGCAGTGCCGGGTTGTCGGCGAGTCGGAGGTCGTCGCGGAACCAGACGATCGTCGGCCCGGCGCCTTCCGCTGGGCTCACGCGCCCGTCCCGGAGACTCCGACGTCGGAGATCCGCAGGACGATCTTGCCGCGGGTGTGCCCCTCCTCGACCAGCCGGTGGGCGGCGGGACCCTCCGCGAGCTCGAAGACATGGTCGATGTGGGGGCGTACCGCGCCGTCGTCGATCATCTTGGTGATCCAGTCCAGGGCGTCTGCGTCCGCAGCGACCTTGAATCCGGTCGCCCGCACTCCGGCGGCCTCCGCGTCCGCCTGCAGGGTCGGCCAGCTTCCGCTCGGCGCGTTCACGAGCACCCCGTCCGGCCGGAGGACGCGGAGGGACCGCGTGCCGGTATCGTCGTGCACGTTGCCGATCAGGTCGATCACCGAGTCGACGTCGGCGAGAACCTCGTCGAAGCGGATGCTCGTGTAGTCGATGACCTCGTCGGCGCCGAGCTGGCGCAGGAACTCCGCGTTGCGGGGCGAGCCCGTCGTGATCACGTATGCGCCGAAGGCCTTGGCGATCTGCACCGCGAAGTGACCGACGCCGCCGCTGCCGGCGTGGATCAGCATCCGCTCGCCGGGTGTCACCTCGGCGATCTCGACGACCATCTCCCATGCGGCCAGGGCTGCGACGGGCACGGCGGCGGCCTCGATGTGGCTCAGCGTCGACGGCTTGAGGGCGACGCTCATGCTCGAGACGGCAATGTACTCGGCGTAGCTGCCGGTCGTGCGGGGGAAGCGCGTCATGCCGTAGACCTCGTCGCCGGGCTGCAGCGGGAACGCCTCGTACGGCGAGCTGACCACGATCCCGCTGAAGTCGAAGCCGAGCACGGCCGGGAAGGCCGAGATCGCCGCCGCGACGCCCGATCCGGCGCGGGTCTTCACGTCGATCGGGTTGACGCCCGCCGCGACGACGCGCACGATGAGCTCGTCGAGTACGGGGATCGGCGTCGGCACCGAGTCCAGGTGGAGTTCTTCGGCCGCGCCGGTGCGGTCGATCACGAGGGCGCGCATGGTTGGGGGCAGGTTCGTTGCATGTGCCATGTCTCCATTGTCTCCCGGCGGGCAGCCGGCGGACAGCTGAAACACCCTCGGTCACCCGGCAGATCCCGTTAGCAACGTGACTCGATCTGGGGGTGCGGAAACGCTCATTGTGCCTCACCTTGGGGGCGTCGAGGTCTGGATTTGCTCTCTCTCGCGGTCGTAGTCTGTCCACATAAAGGGGGACCGAAGTCCTCATTTAGGGGGACCGTTCGAGTCGAGCGTCCACCAGGCGACTGGTGTGCCTTTGGCCTGTATTCGGCGACCCGTTGCCCGTGCTGGAATTTCGCGCCGCACCCGAAGTGGCGCGATCTCTCCCGCCCGGGCAACGAACGAACTGTCCTTCCCATTGGTCGGCCGAATCTCGGCCTGCAACTACCCTGATGCCCTTCGAGGCGTCGAAAAGGATCCATCATGAACAAGCTTCTCAAAGGCTCCATCGCCGGCGCGGTCGGCGTGGCGCTCCTCCTCGGCGGTGGCGGCACCCTCGCCTTGTGGAACAATTCCGCTGTCGCCGCTGGAGGATCGGTGACATCCGGAGTTCTCACAATCGCGTCCACCGGCGCGGCCGCCTGGAAGAACATCTCGGCGGATGCCGTCCCGGCTGCCGCCGCCATTTCAGACATCACCGCATACAAGATTGTCCCCGGAGACAAGCTCGAGCTGACGCAGACTGTCACGATCAATGCCACGGGCAACAACCTCACGGCGCTGCTAACCTACGACCCTTTGACGATCGTGACCACGAATCCGGCCGGGGCGGCACTCAAGAGCGCGCTTACCTACACCATGGACGCGACAGGCGGCTCCAACGTCTCTCGCGTGACGGGCACCAATACTTTCGCTGTGACCCCCTCCACGTCAACAAGCACTGTCACGGTCAAGTTCACGGTTGAGCTGCCGTCAACCACGACCGGGGCGGTCGCGCAGGCTGGGACGATCAACCTCTCCGCACTGGGGTTCTCGCTCACGCAGACTCGGCCGTAACAAGCAACACTGGTGCGCCGTGCGCGCAATTGAACCACCCCGGTTTGCTTGATCTGCCGGGTGTCCGAGACGGGAGGGCCGCATGTCCAACAAGATAGCGGCTCTCCCCGCTCGCCCGGTACGCAAGATCGGTACAGCTATCGGGATCTTCGTCGCGGCAATACTTCTGGCCGTACTTGCGTCAGGAACCACGTACTCGTTGTGGAACGGCCGTGTGCTTGTGAACGCGGCAACGGTGACCTCCGGGAGCACCAGTGTCACCATCAACGGAGCGGCCAGCTACTCCATTCCTGGTCTTGATCTCACGAAGCTCAGCCCCGGTCAATCGGTTGTTGCCCCTCTGACCATCGCCAACACGGGGACGACCCCGCTCTCCGCGAGCATCGCGAGCATAAGCCTCCTGAGTCAGACGAAGTCGCTCGCGAGCTATCTGACCGTTCGGCTGACCGCGTCAACGAGCTGTTCCGCAGGACTGCTCGGCGGGATCAGTGGTCCCCTGACGACTTTCACCTCGTCGTCGAGTCCATTCGTACTCGTGTCGGGTGCGACTTTGGCCGTTTGCCTTGAGATTCAGTTGAATGGCGACGTGGTGGCAGGGGCCCAGGGCGGAACGGCGTCCTTCACCCTCAACCTGGCCGCGGTGCAGGTGCGCAAACCATGATCAAGCATCCTGTCGCCATCATCGCCGCGATCGCGGTCTTCATCGTCGGTGCCGGAACCACGACAAGCGTCGCGATGTGGAGCACCACGGGAGCGGCAACGGCCTCGGTTGCCGCCGGCACCCTCGGCATCGTGCAATCCGGCTTCGATAGTCCTGCCGCCGTCACGTTCACGTCGACCGTGTTGTCCACGGCGAGTGTCGTAACGCTCAAGAACACCGGAAGCATCCCGGCGCCGTACACACTCACCTTGAGCTTCGCCCAGCCGACCAGCCTCGCGGCCGGCGTGGACGTGCGTGTGGTGACGGTTGCCTCGGCGACGGCGTGCACGACCGCCGCAACCGCTACCGCGGCCAGCCAGAAATGGACCGCCAACGTGGTCCTCACCGGAAGCGCTGCCACGGCGCTCCCGGTTGGGGCTTCGGTCTACTTCTGCGTGAGCAGCACGATCACGCAGGCGCAACGCTTCTCACTCGTGAACGTCACGGCGAAGCCCACGGTGACGCTCGCCGCGGGCATCGGTACCTGGTCCATCACGCCGACCACCTCGGCCATGAACCTCACCGTCGCAGATACCATCACGCCGGGTAAGCCCGTCGTCTCCAACCCAACCGACCACGGCATGACTCTGACGTGGACGAAGCCAAGCGACACCGCTGCGATCACGGGGTATCAGGTATTTCGGGGCACTGAGCTGCTCGGAACGACGACAGCGCAAACGACAACGTTCACAGACACGACAGCCAATGTCGGGACGACATATACGTACACGATCAGGGCCATCGATGCGGCGGTTCCCGTGGACGTTTCGCCCGCGTCCCCGGAGACGATCGCCAGCACCTCTGGTGTCGACCCGACGCACTGGTACAAGGTCACGAACGTCGGCAACGGCAAGTGCGTTGACGGAGAAAACGAACGCACGAACAGTGGAACGCCGCTGATCACCTATGACTGCAAGACGACCGGGTATGCGAACCAATCCTGGAAGTTCTCCAACCCGCTCGGCGCCTCAACGGTTACCGGAAAGTATGCGCCGAATCTGGGCTGGGACACGAGCACGGGCAGCGGTTGGAACGGAACGACGACGGGGGCGCTGGCCGAACTGATCACGCTTTCCGGCGGGAACAACAACTCCCAGCTGTGGCGCATCCAATCCGTGAATGCGGCAAACGGGACCTATCGTTTCCAGAACGGATACGGCCTGTGTCTCGACACGAGCGGCGTGACGACGGCGACGAACAACACCGAGCTGGAGCAAGCGACCTGTAGAACCGGCCTCGCGTCCCAGACGTTCACCCTCACGAACGTTGTGTTCCCATGACGTGGCGATCTGTTCCGACAGGCGCGCGGTTCGGACCTCGCCTGGGGGCGGCATCCATCGCGACGGGCAGTGCCGTCCTGATCGCGATCCTGACCCTCGGTGGTGTGGCTGCATCGGCGAGCGCGCTCGGGGCGCGCACCGCGACTGCTGCCATCCCCACCGCCGCACCGACCGCCCCTGTCGACCTGCTCCTCAGCACCGACGGCACGCACTACGCGACGACGCTCAGCGCCGGCCTCTTCGACGGGCTCGGCCTGCTCATCCCGCGCGGCTCCCAGCAGGCCACCCTGTGGGTGCGCAACCCGACTGCCGCCCCGGCGGAGGTCCGGGTGAGCGCACACGACGTGCTGCTCCCGGCCGGCGGATACGCCGACCACGTCACCCTCTCCGCCTGGAACTCCGGCACCGGCGACACCCTCTCCCGCACCCTGCGCGCGCTCGACAGCTGCGGAATCGTGGTCCCGTCCCAGCCGATCGCGGCCGGCGGCACGATGAAGCTCATCGTGACGTTCACCATGGCGGATGTCTCCGGCACCGTCGATCAGGGAGCGAGCGCCGGTCTTGGGCTGCTGGTGGCGATGCGGGATGCCCAGGGCGGCCCGTTCGCGGCGTCCGCCTGCGACGACCCGGGAACGGTCGTCCCCGTGCTGCCGGGAACACCGACGCCCACTACGAAGACGTTCGCCGCCGTCGCGGGCACGGGGTTCCTCGCCCACACCGGGGTCGAGCCGCCCGCTCCCGTGCTGGTCGTCGGCGGGCTGTTGCTCGGGGTCGGTCTCTTCCTGCTGCTCGCCCGCCGTCGCCGACCTGAGGAGGACCGGGAATGACCCGATCCCAGCTCGATCCACTGCTGCTGACGCCGGTCGTCGGCGACGCACCCGAGTCGTTCGACCGCGAGCTGCCCGGACCGGAGGCATCCGTGCCCGGGGTGCCCGCCGCCGTCGAACCGGCCGAGAAGAGCCTGCTGCACTACCTCGGCCTCGCGGTCAGCGGCGCGATCCTGCTTCTCGTCGTCGCCCTCGCGCTGCTGCTGATCGTGGTGCCGAAGGTCACGGGGTCGACACCGCTCACCGTGCTGACCAGCTCGATGGAGCCCACCCTGCCGCCCGGAACGCTCATCATCGTGCGTCCGGTCGCCCCGGACGACATCCGGATCGGCGACGTCGTGACGTACCAGATCCACTCGGGAGTGCCGGGCGTGATCACTCATCGCGTCACCGCGATCAGCTCGAGCTCCGCCGGCGGGCGCACCTTCACGTTCAAAGGAGACAACAACAGCGTCGCCGACGCCGACCAGGTGCTCCCGGTGCAGATCCAGGGACGGCTCTGGTACTCGGTGCCGTGGGTCGGCTGGGTGAACAACGCCGTCAACGGCCAGAGCCGCAGCTGGATCGTGCCCGTCATCGCCGGGCTGCTGTTCGCCTACACGGGGTACATGTTCGCGAGCGGCGCCGTGTCCGCGCTGCGCAAGCGCCGTCGCGCCAGGGCTGCCGCGGCCACGAGGATCGCGTCTACGCCCGAGCCTGCTGCGCCCGGGTCGCCATTGCGTTGAGCACGTCGATCAGCTGGTTCGCGTAGCCGACCAGGATCGCGATCTGGTCCTCGTCGCGTTCGATCCACCGGCACTCCGGCTCCGACCGGATCGGCACGAAGTCCCGGTGCTGCTCCCAGACCAGCAGCGTCCGGTCGGCGCCGAGCACATACTGCTGCCACCAGACCTGCCGCATATAGGAACGAGGGATGCTGCGCCACGCCTTGTTCGTCGTCTTGATCTCCGAGAGTTCGAGCGTCCGGGCATCCGTGCCCACTCCATCGGGCGTCGCGAGGTGCCGGCGGTGGTCCGCGGCATGGAACAGCGTCGTGCTCGGCTCGATGCCGTAGTTCTCGAGCACCCAGGCGGCGATCACGGGCTCGCGGGCGCGACCGTGATCGGTGTACGTGTTCCCGCCGAAGTTGCTGCCGTTCATCTTGTCGTTGGCCGCGTTCTGCACCGACTTGGGGGTCGCGAGCTTGGCGACATCCGTGGCCGTGATGCCCTGGTTGCGGGCGCGCATCCAGGCCGCCCAGTCCGTGGAATCGGCGACGATGCGGAGCAGGTGCGGTGCGATCGCGGGCGTGCGCAGAGCGGATGCTGCCGCCGCGGCAACCGCTGAGGCTTCTGCCGGTGACCCTGCCGGCTCGAAAAGCGGCAGCAGGGTATCGGTCACTCTCCCCATTGTGCCAGCCCCGGGCCGGGCTCGGGGTGGGCGCGCGGGCCGGGGCAGAGCGGACGCGAACCCCATTCACAGGAGCGCCACGGGCCCCGCATAGGCTTTCCATAGAAAGCTCGCGATACTGAGTAATTATGAGCACACGTGAAACTGACCACTCGACCCGCGGGCCGCGTCTCCACAAGGCCGACGGAAGTCCCATTCGAGTGCTCGTCGTCGATGACGAACCCACGCTCACGGATCTGCTCTCGATGGCCCTCCGCTACGAGAGCTGGGAGGTGCGCACGGCCGGCGAGGGACGCCAGGCGCTGACGATCGCCCGCGAGTTCCGGCCGGACGCGATCGTGCTCGACATCATGCTGCCCGACATCGACGGCCTGCAGGTGCTGCAGCGGGTGCGCGCCGACGGCTATGAAACCCCCGTGCTCTTCCTGACCGCCAAAGACTCCCTCGACGACCGCATCGCCGGCCTGACCGCGGGCGGCGACGACTACGTCACGAAGCCGTTCAGCCTCGAAGAGGTCGTCGCCCGGTTGCGCGGCCTGATCCGCCGCTCGACCCTGGCCGTGTCCGACTCCGTCGACCCGCGCATCTCCGTCGGCGACCTCACCCTCGACGAGGACAGCTACGAGGTCTCCCGCGCCGGCGACGCCATCGAGCTCACCGCGACCGAATTCGAACTGCTCCGTTTCCTGATGCGCAACCCCCGCCGCGTGCTGAGCAAGGCCCAGATCCTCGACCGGGTCTGGAGCTATGACTTCGGGGGCAAGTCCTCCGTCGTCGAGATCTACATCTCCTACCTGCGCAAGAAGATCGATGCGGGGCGCGAGCCGATGATCCACACCGTGCGCGGTGCGGGGTACATGCTGAAAACCGCGTGATGACGCCGACCGACCAGGTCGACCCGTTCGGCCCGACCAGCCGGGCCCACCCGAGCGGTGCGGCCGGCCGGCAGCATCCGTCGCGCCGACCGCAGTGGCTCCGCCGCCCGCAGTGGTTGCCGCGCCGCGCCCGCGCGCCGTGGACCCTGCGCCGCCGGCTCGTGCTCGCCGTCGTCGGCCTGCTCGCCCTCGTGAGCGTCTCGATCGGGGTCGTGAGCGTCACGGTGCTGCGCGCCAACCTGCTGTCCGCTCTCGACCAGCAGGTGAGCTCGGCCGCGGAACGGTCGCACTCGATGCTCGAGGGGCGCCGCGACAACGACAACGACCCCGGCACCACGCTGCCGGTGTTCGTTCCCTCCGCGAGCGTCATCCTCAACGGCCCCGGCCAGCCGGGCACGCTCGCCCTCGTCTTCTACAACTCCACCCTCACCGCCGGCTACACCGACGACACCGGCACGATCGTCCCGCTCACCGCTCACCAGGTCGACCTCCTCGTGCAGAAGGCCGACATCCTCGCGAGCCAGACCGGAACCGCCCGGCCCGTCACCGTCGACCTCGGCGGCGACGTAGGCAGCTACCGGATCCTCGCGAGCTCGAGCCGCACCGGCACCCTCTCGATCGTCGGCCTCCCGCTCAGCACGGTCGACGGCACTGCGACACAGCTCGCCATGATCATCGGCGTGGTCTCCCTCGTCGGCATCATCGTCGTCGCGATCCTTGCGATGTGGATCGTGCGCCTCGCCCTCCGCCCGCTGCAGCGTGTCACGGCAACAGCGGCCCGCGTCTCCGAGCTCCCGCTCGATCGCGGCGAGGTCAGCCTCGTCGACCGGGTCCCCGCCGCGGACACCGACCCCCGCACCGAGGTCGGCCAGGTCGGCTCCGCGCTCAACCGCATGCTCGACCACGTCGACCTGGCCCTCGAGACCCGGCAGGCGAGCGAGAACAAGGTGCGGCAGTTCGTCGCGGATGCCAGCCACGAGCTCCGAACGCCCCTCGCCTCGATCCGGGGCTACTCCGAGCTCACCCGGCGCTCCGGCCAGGAGCTGCCGCCGGACGCCCTGCACGCCCTCAGCCGGATCGAGTCCGAGTCCGTGCGGATGACCGGGCTCGTCGAGGACCTGCTGCTGCTCGCCCGCCTCGACGAGGGCCGCGAACTCGAACACGGCACCGTCGACCTCACGAGCCTGCTCGTCGACGTCGTGAGCGACGCGCACGCCGCCGGCCGCGACCGGGTGCTCAACCTCGAGCTCCCCGACGAGCCGATCCAGGCCATCGGCGACACGCCCCGGCTGCACCAGGTCTTCACCAACCTGCTCGCGAACGCGCGCATCCACACCCCGCCCGACACGACCGTCGAGGTGGCTTTGTCCGAGCAGGACGGCCGGGCGATCGTGACGGTAACGGATGACGGCCCCGGCATTCCTGCGAACCTCCAGACGACCCTGTTCGAGCGTTTCGCCCGCGGCGACAGCTCGCGGTTCCGGGGCACCGGAAGCACCGGGCTCGGCCTCGCCATCGTCCAGGCGGTCGTGACCGCGCACCAGGGCGAGGTGTCGGTGTCGAGCCGGCCGGGCCGCACCGAGTTCCGGGTGTCGCTCCCGCTCGCCTGACCCGCGGCATCCGCCTGCCAACCCCCGCAGCGCCCCTGTTCCGAATTCAGGAGTCGAGCCCGGATTGCCCTGTTTTTGGCCCGGTTTGGCCCGTTTCGGGGCTCAACTCCTGAATTCGGCACACCCCGGCGCGAGCTGACCCGGCGCGACAGCGGGGGCGAGACGCGGTTAGGGGTTGTTGAGCTGGGCGAGGAGCGCGGCGAGCTGGTGCAGGTCGTCCGTCGGCCAGTCGCTCAGGCGCTTGTGCACGATCGCGGTCTCGCCGTTCCGCACCGCGTCGAGCTTGGCCCGTGCCAGGTCGGTGACGGCGAGGAACCGGGCGCGGCCGTCGTCCGGGTCGAGTTCGGTGCGCACGAGTCCGAGCTCGCAGAGCTGCTTCGCCTGGCGGCTGATCACGCTCTTGTCCACGTAGAGCGCCGCGGCGATCGCGCTCGAGTGCGTCGGTCCGTAGCGCTCGATGTGCCGCAGGAGCTTGAACGCGAACGGCTGCAGCGACGCGTCGATGAAGAGCGCGGCATCCCGCATGCTCGCCCGGATCAGCCCGGCGAGCACGCTCAGCTGCTCCTCCACCTCGGCGATCGCCGACGCCGACGCCGACTCCGCGCTCGGCGCAGCGCCGGGCGTTTCGGCCCGGGTGTCAGTCCCGGGCTCGTTCGGCGCGGTGGCGCGCTGCGGCAGGCCGGGGGTCCCGTGAATCATGCTCACAGACTACTGACTCTGCGCCGGGCGGGCTGGTCGTCCTTCGGCAGGTGGATCACCCCGGTCGGGTTGTTGAGACCGGCGGGGGCGAGACCGGCGGATGCCGCGCTCACCTCGATCATGATGTCTTCCATCTCCTCGACCTCCGTTTCGCGCTCGGCAGCGCGCTCGGCTGCGGTCAGGCCGGCGTGCCCGGCCGCGGTGCCGGCGCCGGCGCCCTCGCGGGCCCTGGCGATGCCCGTCTTCCGGCCGAGGGTCGCGTTCGGCAGCAGGGTGACCATCACGAGGGTGATCACGGCGAGCGGGATGCCGATCAGGAAGACCGTGCCGACGCCGGACCCGTACGCGGATTCGACGAGGGTGCGCACGGCAGCAGGGAGGTCCGCGACACGCGGGATGGTCCCGGAGCCGAGCGCGCTCGCCGCGGCCATCTTGTCCGCGGGACTCAGCGCGACCACGCCGTCGGTGATGTGCTGCGCGACCGCAGAGCCGAGCACGGAGCCGAGCACCGAGACGCCGATGGTGCCGCCGAGGCTGCGGAAGAAGGTGACGCTGCTCGTGGCGACGCCGAGGTGCCGGACCTCGATCGAGTTCTGAACGACGAGCACGAGGTTCTGCATCAGCATGCCGAGGCCGGAGCCGAGCACGAACATGTAGACGCCGACGAGCACGAGGTTGGTCTGGTAATCGAGGGTGCCGAGCAGCAGCAGGCCGACGATCACGAGCGCTCCGCCGGAGACCATGATCGCCTTCCACTTGCCGGTGCGGCTGATCAGGGTGCCGAAGGTGACCGAGCAGATCAGGTAGCCGCCCATCATCGGGATGGTCAGCAGGCCGGACTGGGTCGGCGTGGCTCCCCGGGCGAGCTGCATGTACTGGCTGAGGAAGACGGAGGTGCCGAACATCGAGACGCCGACGGAGATGCTCGCGATGACGGCGAGGGTGAAGGTGCGGTTCTTGAACAGGGTGAGCGGGATGATCGGCTCGCTGACCTTGAACTCCACGAACACCGCGGCGACGAGCAGCACGACAGCGCCGCCGACCATCAGGAACGAGGGCACGGATGCCCACTCGAACTGGGTGCCGGCAATGGTCACCCAGATCATCAGGAGCGACATGCCCGCGGTGATCAGGATCGCGCCGAGGTAGTCGATCTTGACGACCCGCTTGACCCTGGCCGGGAGGTGCAGCGTGCGCTGCAGCAGGATGATCGCGAGGATCGCGACGGGCAGGGCGATGAAGAAGTTCCAGCGCCAGCCGAAGGCGTCCGTCACGACACCGCCGAGCAGGGGGCCGCCCACGGTGCCGAGGGCCAGGACCGCGCCGAACAGCCCGGCATACCGGCCCCGGTCGCGGGGGCTGATGATGTCGGCCATGATGATCTGGCTGAGCGCGGCGAGGCCGCCGGCGCCGAGGCCCTGCAGCACGCGGAAGCTGATCAGGGTGCCGGTGTTCTGGGAGAAGCCGGCGAGTGCGGAACCGAGGACGAACACCACGAGCGAGAGCTGGATGAGCAGCTTGCGGTCGAAGAGGTCGGCGAACTTGCCCCAGATCGGCGTGCTCACGGTCGTCGCGAGCAGGGTCGCGGTGACGACCCACGTATATGCGGACTGGTCGCCGTGCAGGTCGGAGAGGATGAGCGGCAGCGACGTGCTGACGACGGTTCCGGCGAGGATCGAGACGAACATGCCCATCAGCAGGCCGGAGAGGGCCTCGAGCACCTGCCGCTTCGACATCGGCGTGTCCGAATCGCGGTGGGGGAGTGCGTGGTGGCCCTGCGGGTTCTGCGGTGGAGCGGTACGAACGGATGAAACGCGAGACATAAAACTCCTGGGCGGTGTAATTGACAAGCGTCAACTATATCTCGATAGTGGACTCAGGTCAACTACCTGTGCCGTTTCGCTCGCTCACGGCGAGCGGATGCCGCGATTTGCGCCGGCCCGCGGCATCCGTTACAGTGAACGAAGCCAAAGACCGCCGGTTGTCGCTGCCCAGTAATGGACAGCGACCGAAGGTTCACTCATGTGAACAGCCCGCGCAGGAATCGAAGTTCAGTTTCAGTTCGCAAGAACTGCTCAGCTCCGGCCTTGCGCTGGGGCTTTTTTTCATGTCTGCGCCCCGGGCTACCGGCACATGAAACCAAGAGGAGCGCCATGGCGAACAAGGAAGCAACGGTCGCCGAGCTGACGGAGAAATTCCAGAGCTCGACCGCCGTTCTGCTCACCGAGTACCGCGGTCTCACTGTTGCGCAGCTCAAGACGCTGCGCGTTTCCATCAGTGCGGACGCCACGTACGCCGTGGTAAAGAACACGCTCACCAAGATTGCGGCCAACAACGCCGGCATCACGTCGTTTGACGACGAACTCGCCGGCCCGTCCGCCATCGCCTTCGTGCACGGAGACCCCGTCGCCGTCGCGAAGACCCTGCGTGCCTTTACCAAGGCAAACCCTCTCCTGGTAGTGAAGGGTGGTTACTTCGACGGTAGCCCGCTCACTGCCGAAGAGGTAGGCAAGCTCGCCGACCTCGAGTCCCGTGAAGTGCTGCTGGCCAAGCTGGCCGGCGCGTTCAAGGCCTCGCTGTTCGGAGCCGCATATCTGTTCAACGCACCGCTTTCGAAGGCTGTTCGCACCATCGAAGCACTGCGTGAGAAGCAGGAGTCCGCGAACCAGGCATAGGCCTGCTAGCGGTGAGTAACTAAGAAACTATAGGGAGAATAATCATGGCAAAGCTTTCCACCGAAGAATTGCTCGAACAGTTCAAGGGCCTGACCCTCATCGAGCTGTCCGAGTTCGTCAAGGCGTTCGAGGAGACCTTCGAGGTCACCGCAGCAGCCCCCGTCGCCGTCGCCGGTGCCGCTGGCCCCGCCGCCGCCGTTGAAGAGGTCGAAGAGCAGAGCGCCTTCGACGTCATCCTCGAGTCGGTCGGCGACAAGAAGATCCAGGTCATCAAGGTTGTGCGCGAGCTCACCAGCCTGGGCCTCGGCGAGGCCAAGGCCGTTGTCGATGGCGCGCCGAAGGCCGTCCTCGAGGGCGTCACGAAGGAAGCTGCCGAAAAGGGCAAGGCTTCCCTCGAGGCCGCCGGCGCCACCGTCACCCTCAAGTAGTCGGGCCCCTCAGGGGGTTCTTCGTACTGGGGTCGACAGGCGTCAGCCGTTCGATTCGTACCACGCCGAAGGCGTCGCATCCACTGGATGCGGCGCCTTCTGCCGTTAAAGCAGCGCGGCGGTTCACCCCGCGCGAACCGATGTCCATAGCCGGGCTATGGACATAGATAGCCAAGCTATGTACAGTGGAGGAATGTCTTCTGACCTTCCCGCACTCCTCGGTGACCTGATCACCGTGAACCACCGGCTCGCCCGGGTCGCCGCCCACGCCGCGGATGGCCGGGAGTCGCCGGCGGTCTGGCGCACGCTGAGCGTGCTCCGCCAGCTCGGCCCGATCCGCCTCGGCGAGATCGCCGCCCGCAGCCGCATCTCGCAGCCGACCGCGACCAAGCTCGTCACCCACCTCGTCGAACGAGGCTGGGCCGCCCGCCTCGCCGACCCGCTCGACGCCCGCGTCACGAGCACCGTGATCACCCCGGCGGGGGACGCCGCCCTCTCCGCCTGGCGCAGCGAACTCGCCGAAGCCCTCCTGCCGATGTTCGACGGGCTGGCGGATGCCGAGCTCACCACGATCCGGAACGCCGTCGACATCCTCCGCGACCGCCTCGACGGCAGCGAGGTGCCCGCCGAGCGGGTACCCGTCGTCGCATCCGCCGCATCCGCCGCTTCGCCGGCGGCCGGGACTCCGGCCGGAGCCCGCGCATGAGCCGCGTGACCGCACTGGCGGAACACGGAACCCCCGCCGCGACCGACGGACGCGGGCCCAGGGAGGGCGGCGGCAGCATCCTGCACCAACCGACCGCGGTCTGGGCCGTCGCCTTCGCGTGCGTGATCGCGTTCATGGGCATCGGCCTCGTCGACCCGATCCTGCCCGCGATCGCCCGTGAACTCGCGGCGAGCCCGACCCAGACCGAGATGCTCTTCACGAGTTACCTCGTGATCACCGGCATCGCGATGTTCTTCACGAGCTGGCTGTCCAGCCGGATCGGCGCCAAGCGCACCCTGCTGATCGGCCTCGCGCTCATCATCGTGTTCGCCCTCGCCGCCGGCCTGTCGCAGAACGTCGAGACCATCATCGGCTTCCGCGCCGGCTGGGGACTCGGCAACGCCCTCTTCATCTCGACCGCGCTCGCGACCATCGTCGGGGCGGCGTCCGGAGGAACGTCCTCCGCGATCATCCTCTACGAGGCCGCCCTCGGGCTCGGCATCGCGATCGGCCCGCTCATCGGCGGGCTGCTCGGCAGCATCAGCTGGCGCGGACCGTTCTTCGGCAGCGCAGCACTGATGGCGATCGGCTTCGTCGCGATCATCGTGATGCTGAAGAAGGAGCCGCAGAAGCCCGCCCCGATCCGGCTCTCCGCGCCGTTCCGCGCCCTCGCCCGGCCGGGGCTCGGCATTCTCGCGAGCGCCGCCCTGTTCTACAACATCGGCTTCTTCGTGCTGCTCGCGTACACGCCGTTCGCGCTCGTTCCGCTCGGCCTCGGCAGTGCCATCACCCTCGGCCTGGTCTTCTTCGGCTGGGGCATCTCGCTCGCGGTCACCTCGGTCTGGGTCGCCCCGCTCCTGACCAGGCGGATGCGTCGCAGCCGGGTGCTCTGGCTCGTGCTGCCCCTGCTCGCCCTCGACCTCGCCGCTGCGGGCGTGCTGATCGGATCGGCCGGCGGAGTGGTCACGTGCGTCATCGTCGGCGGGCTGCTGCTCGGCGTGCTCAACACCGTGCTCACCGAATCCGTGATGGAGGCGACCGACCTGCCGCGGCCGGTCGCGTCATCCGCATACTCCGGCGTGCGGTTCCTCGGCGGGGCGATCGCGCCGCCTGCCGCCACCCTGCTCGCGGAGTTCTTCGGGCCGGCGGTCCCCTTCTACGCCGGGGCGGCATCCGTGCTCGTCGCCTGCGCGATTCTCGTGCTCGGCCACCGCCACCTCGCCCGTGCCGACGGTGCGATGGAGGACGAGTTCGAAGAGGCAGAGGCGATCGGCGCCGGCGACAGCTGACCCGAACCGAGTCGACGGAGATTTCGCCCGGCAAGCGCTTCACACGCGCTCGAACGTGTCCAGAACCTGAATACTCCGTCGCATTGGTCAGGGCTGCGGCTGGCGCGGGCCGCTCGTGCTCGCCCGGATCACGAGGTTCGTCGGCAGCACGGTGAGGTACCCGTCGACGTTGAGTTCCGCCTCCGCCGGACGCGCCAGTTCGGTCAGGAGCGCACTGACGGCGAGGCGGCCCTGCCGCCGCGGATGCTGTTCGAGGGTCGTCAGGCGGAACATCGAGGCGTGCGGATGCCCGTCGATACCGATCACGGACAGGTCGGCCGGTACCTGGATGCCGAGCTCCCGTGCCGCGACGATGAGTCCGATGGCGATCTCGTCGCTCGCGGCGAAGATCGCGGTCGGGCGGGTGCGCGGGTCGCCCAGCACGGCCAGGCCCACCGCATAGCCGCCGGGCATGCTGAACTCGCAGGGGTAGAAGCATCCGTCTGTCGAGCGCCCCGCGGTGCGCATGGCCGAGTAGAACCCGCTCAGGCGCTGGCTGTGCACCTGGAAGTCCATCTCGTCGATGGGATCGCCGCCGACGTGCACGACGTCGACATGGCCGAGGCTCAGCAGGTGTTCGGTCGCGAGCCTGGCCGTAGCGACATCGTCGATGGCGATCGTGTGCACGTCCCTGATCGGGCCACCGATGCCGATCAGCGGGCGGCCGAGGCGGTGCAGCCGGTCGACTTCCGCCTCGCTCAGTGCGACGCCGACCGAGATCACACCGTCAAAGCGCTTGCGGGCCAGGAAGTACTCGAAAACCCGGTCCCGCTCGGCGGATGCCGCGGGCAGGTTGTAGAGGGTCATATCGTAGCCCTCGGCGAGCAGGGCCTGTTCGAGGCTCTCGAGCACCTCGGAGAAGAACCACCGGCTGATGAAGGGGATGATCACCCCGACGTTCTTGGTGCGCCCGGTGACGAGGCTCGCCGCGTTGGGGGAGGCAACGTACCCGATCTCCGTTGCGGCAGCGACGACCTTGATCCGGGTGGCCTCAGAGACATAGCCACGCCCGCTGAGCGCACGGGACGCCGTGGCCTTCGCGACCCCCGCGAGACGTGCCACGTCGGCGATTGCGCTCACGACACGTCCTCCCTTGGATCAGTACGGACAGGATAGCGCTTGTTGCGCCGCCACTGGAACCGGTTCCAGCAGAAAGAGGCGATCAGTGGCACTTTGGATGACCGCGTGTGCGTGGTCGCGCGACCATTGTTGAAATCTTTGCGATTCCGTGACAAAGATTGACTTGCCAATCCGGGCCTGCTCCCGTAGTTTGTGTTGTGGAACCGGTTCCTTACGCGCTACGCGTCAGGGGTTGGACACCCGGAAAACCGCTGTACCGCAGTACTTTCTTGCGGTACATTCCCGCAGTACATTCCCGCATCACATTTCGGCACGCGATCCGCATCGTTCGCAGGCCCGCAACACTCAATGAGGAGAAACGCATGAGCGTGAAGCAGCACCGCCGGCTCTATCTGCCGCTGGCCACCGCGGCCGTGGTCGGACTGGCCCTGACCGGATGCACGGGGGACATCGCCGCATCCAGTTCGTCGTCGTCCAACTGTGCCGACTACGCGTCCTACGGGACGTTCAAAGACAGCCCCGAGGTCAAGATCGGCGGCACCATCCAGGACGTCGAGGCCGACCGCCTCGTCAACTCCTGGGCCGACTTCCAGTCCTGCACCGGTATCAAGGTCACCTACCAGGGCACCAAGGAATTCGAAGCCCAGATCGCCGTGCTCGCCGAGGGTGGCAATGCCCCCGACATCGGGATCATCCCGCAGCCCGGCCTCTTCAACAAGCTGGCCGCTGCCGGCTTCCTGAAGCCGGCCCCCGCTGCCGTCGAGGCGAACGTCGACAAGTGGTGGTCGAAGGACTGGAAGGGCTACGGCACCGCAACCGACGGCAAATTCTACGCCGCGCCGCTGATGGCGAGCGTCAAGGGGTACATCTGGTTCTCGCCCGCGGAATTCAAGGCCAAGGGCTACGAGATCCCGAAGACCCTCGATGAACTGACCGCCCTCACCGCGAAGATCGCGGCGGACGGCGACCACAAGCCGTGGTGTGCCGGTGTCGGATCCGGTGACGCAACCGGCTGGCCGGGCACGGACTGGGTCGAGGACTTCGTGCTGCGCCAGGCCGGCGCTGACACCTACGACAAGTGGGTCACGCACAAGATCCCGTTCAACGATCCCGCCATCGTCAAGGCCTTCGACTCCGCAGGCGCGATCCTGAAGAACCCGGACGACGTCAACGGCGGTCTCGGCGACGTCTCGTCGATCATCTCCACGCAGTTCGGCGACGCGGGCCTCCCGATCCTCGACGGCAAGTGCTCCCTGCACCACCAGGCCTCGTTCTACGAGGGCTTCTGGAAGAAGGCCGACGGTTCTGCGGTGACGGTTTCCCCCACGGGCGACGTCTACGCGTTCCTGATGCCCCCGGTCAAGGCCGGCGGAGACCAGGCAGTCACCGGTGGTGGCGAGCTCGTCGGAGCCTTCAAGTCGAGCGACGCGATCACCGCGACGCTCAGCTACCTGTCGAGTGACACCTGGGCGAACAACCGGGTCAAGGAGGGCGGCGTGATCAGCGCGAACACCGGCCTCGACCCCGCGAACGCCTCGAGCGACCTGCTCAAGCAGAGCATCACGATCCTGCAGGACCCGAAGACGGTCTTCCGTTTCGACGGTTCCGACCTGATGCCGGGTGCCGTGGGCACCGACTCGTTCTGGAAGGGCATCGTGTCCTGGCTGAGCGGCGACAGCAGCCAGAAGGTCACCGACACCATCGAGGCCAGCTGGCCGAAGAGCTAGACCGTCCGGGGAGCCCGCACCCGGGCTCCCCGGCTCGGGGCGGGGCCTGCCGGTAACCCGGCAGGCCCCGCCGCCTGTCTCATGAGACATGTACGACCCCCACTCGACCCCTCGCACGACAGCTTCGCGCACGATTGAAGGGACCGGCCGATGACGACCGCAGACTTACTCGGAAAGATAATCCAGGTAGTGGGGGCACTGGCAGCGTTCGCGCTCGTCATCGGTCTCCTGCTCTTCCTGATCGACAGGGCCCCGAAACGCGGGCGAGACTACTGGCAGTTGACCTTCTTCATCGCCCCTGCCCTGCTCCTGCTGCTTGCCGGCCTGATCTACCCCGCATTCCGCACCTCCCTCCTGGCCTTCACCAACAGCTCGGGTGTCTACGTCGGCGCCGAGAACTTCGTCTGGATGTTCACCCAGCCGGCCGCTCTGATCACCCTCGGCAACACCCTGATCTGGGTCGTCGTCGTGCCGACGATCTCAACGGCCATCGGCCTCGGCTACGCGGTCTTCATCGACAAGTCCCGGGGAGAGAAATACTTCAAGGCCCTCGTCTTCATGCCGATGGCGATCTCCTTCGTCGGCGCCGGAATCATCTGGCGCTTCATCTACGACTACAAGTCCGGAGGAAGCGACCAGATCGGCCTCCTGAACCAGATCGTGGTCTGGCTCGGCGGCCAGCCGGTGCAGTGGCTCCAGACGTCGCCGATCAACACCTTCCTCCTGATCATCGTGATGATCTGGATCCAGACCGGGTTCGCCATGGTCATTCTCTCCGCGGCCATCAAGGGGGTCCCGACCGAGCAGATCGAGGCCGCCGAGCTCGACGGAACCAACGCCTGGCAGCGGTTCACGAACGTCACGATCCCCGGCATCCGTGGCTCGCTCGTCGTCGTGATCACGACCATCTCGATCGCCACCCTCAAGGTCTTCGACATCGTGCGCACGATGACCGCAGGTAACTTCAACACGAGCGTCATCGCCAACGAGATGTACACGCAGGCCTTCCGGGCCGGTGAGCAGGGCCGCGGTGCTGCGCTCGCGATCGTGCTGTTCCTGATGGTGCTGCCGATCGTCATCTACAACGTACGAATCATGCGCAAGCAGAGGGAGATCCGATGAGTGACAACGTAGTCGACCTGCCCATCGTCGGCACCAAGAAGAACGCCCTCGAGGTCGTCACCGTCGGCACCAAGTCGGCCAGGGTGAAACGGCGCCTCACGTCGCGCACGGCGACGGTCGTGTCGCTCGTCATCGCGATCCTCTGGACGCTGCCGACCTTCGGCCTGTTCGTGTCCTCCTTCCGGCCCGCCGGGTTGATCACCACGACGGGGTGGTGGACCATCCTGCAGAACCCGGGCTTCACGCTCGACAACTACAAGGAGGTGCTGCTCTCCACCTCGCAGTCCTCCCCGCAGCTCGGCGCGTACTTCGTGAACTCCCTCGCGATCGCGATCCCCGCCACGATCTTCCCGCTCGTGATCGCCTCGATGGCCGCGTATGCCTTCGCCTGGATCAAGTTCAAGGGCAGTGGCGCCCTCTTCGTGCTCGTGTTCGCGCTGCAGATCGTGCCGTTGCAGCTCGCGCTGATCCCGCTGCTCCAGATGTTCACCGCGATCCTGAAGCCGGGCCAGGAAGCGCTGCACCAGTTGATCCCGATGATTCCCGCGCAGAACTACCTGCCGGTCTGGATCGCGCACACGATTTTCGCGCTCCCGCTGGCGATCTTCCTGCTGCACAACTTCATCTCCGAGATCCCCAGTGAGGTCATCGAAGCGGCCAGGGTCGACGGCGCAAGCCACGGCCAGGTCTTCTTCCGGATTGTGCTGCCGCTCGCGGTTCCCGCGCTCGCGTCCTTCGCGATCTTCCAGTTCCTCTGGGTGTGGAACGACCTGCTGGTCGCCCTGATCTTCTCGGGCGGAACGCCGGATGTCGCCCCGCTCACCCAGCGTCTCGCCGAGCTCACGGGTACCCGGGGCCAGGACTGGCAGCGACTGACGGCCGCCGCCTTCGTATCCCTGATCGTGCCGCTCATCGTGTTCTTCAGCCTGCAGCGCTACTTCGTGCGCGGGCTCCTGGCCGGCTCGACGAAGGGCTGACCCGGCCCCGGCATCCGCTCCTCGTCCCTCGCCACTGTTCCGAATTCAGGAGTTGAACCCCAATCCGGGAGTTTTCGGCCGCAAACCAGGAGTTTGCGGCCGCAACTCCTGAATTCGGAACACTGCAGGGGCGATGGGCGGGCGGCAGGCGGATGCCTGGGGCCGGTCCGTGGGTCTCAGGGCCGGTTCCCGGCGAGGGTCGTCTGGATCGCGGCGAGCACGAGCGGCCAGTGGTGCATCACGAGGTTGTAGCTGAAACGCAGGCATCGGCGCCGCTGCGTGGCCAACACGGCGTCCCGCCTGCAGTCTTCGTCGTGCGCCGCAGTGTTGTCGTGGTGTTCCAGCCCATCCCATTCAATGACCAGCCAGTCGGCGAGCAGTAGATCCACGCGGCCAACGCCCGCGATCCGGACCTGATGCCGACCACGGATGCCGGCATTCGCGAGCCGAATCCGGCCGATGCTTTCCAGGAAACTGTGGCACAGCCTGTTGCACTCCATGAGTCGTGCGAGCACTGCATCGGGCAGTTCGCGCAGCCAGACGTCCAGGTCGAGACTCCCCACCGGGTCCAGGTGCAGGAAGGAATCGAGTGCGGCCACCGTCAGCTCGGGACTTTGACAGAGGGCGAGTTGCAGTACCGTTTCGCGGCGCGATGTGACGAGCCTGGATTCGGGACGGCTCGCGGTATGTTCCACCCAATGCAGCGTGACGTCCCGTGGAATCGGGGCCGGCATCCGCTCGCGCTTGTCATGAGGCAGGCGCAGGCGTGCGGCATTGTCCGCGACGCAGACATGTAGTCCCGATCGCTCGGCTACCGCCCAACCGTAGTGTCTCGCCGCGGAGACACAGCCGAGTCTGCCGCCGACCCGGACGGCCCGGATGAGCTCGTTCGATGTCCCAGGGAGCGCGTACCAGCCCTTCCGTGGGCGAAAGGCTTGCCGCTGGTTGACGGCGGCACTCAGTTGTCGTCCCGTGACCCCGTGCGCGATGAGCTCCCGGCGCTGGGCGACGCCTTCGAGGGCAGTGAGGATTTCCGTCACACCTGGCATGGGACAACCCTCCCGTTCGCGGGCGTCGACGTGGACAGCACGGCAGTATCTGTGGAGAACCTGACCAGTTCCGCCCCTGTGGACAACCCGCGCAGCGGCACGCCGGACTGTTCCGAATTCAGGAGTTGAGCACCGCAGCGGGTGTTTCGGGCCGGATTCGAGCCGAAAACGAGCTCAACTCCTGAATTCGGAACCACGGGGGACGCGTTGGCAGGGTGGGAGCGGGGCAGGGCAACGAGAGCGAGCGGATGCCGCCGCAGCGGCGCTTAGGCTGGCTGCATGAGTGCAATGCACGGCCACGGTGGTGGGTCAGCCCCCTCCGGCAGGCCCGGACAGTTCGGACGCCCGCGCGGGCGGATCAGCGGCGGTGACCCCGTCGCCCAGCGTGCCGAGAACGCCGAGGCACCGCGGATCCCGAACCTGCTCGGCCGGATTGCCGCGCTGTTCGAACCGCACCGCACCGCGCTCACCATCACGATCGTGCTCGTGATCATCAGCGCGGCGTTATCGGTCGTGCCGCCCCTGCTCGTGCAGCGTGCCTTCGACGAAGGCCTGTTCCCGCCCGGGGGAGAGCCCAACCTGCCGCGCCTGGCGACCCTCGTCGGGCTCATGATCGCGATCTACCTCGGTTCCCAGCTGCTCGGGGTGTGGCAGACCTGGCTCACCGCGACCGTCGGCAACACGGTGATGGGCGCCCTGCGGGTGCGCCTGTTCACCCACCTGCAGGCCATGGAGCTGAGCTTCTTCACCCGCACCAAGACCGGCATCATCCAGTCGAGACTGCAGAACGACGTCGGCGGCGTCGCGAGCGTGCTCACCAACACCATCTCGAGCCTGCTCGGCAATGCCGTCACGGTGCTCGCCGCGTTCGTCGCGATGCTGCTGCTCGACTGGAAGCTCACGATCGTCGCCCTCATCCTGATGCCGATCCTCGTGATCGCCCAGCGCCGCGTCGGCCAGGTGCGCGCCCGGATCGCCGCCAAAACGCAGGAATCGCTCTCCGACATGACCGCGATCACCCAGGAGACGCTGAGCGTCTCCGGGATCCTGCTCTCCAAGAGCTTCACGAGGCAGCAGACCGAGATCGGCCGCTACTCCGACGAAAACGACAACCAGGTGCGGCTGCAGGTCAGCCAACAGATGAGCGGCCAGTGGTTCTTCGCCATGGTGAGCATCTTCCTCTCGAGCATCCCCGCGATCGTCTACCTCGTCGCCAGCCTCCTGATGAGCAACGGTTCGGCCGACATCACCGCCGGCACGATCGTCGCGTTCACGACGGTGCAGTCCCGGCTGCTGTTCCCCCTGCTCGGCCTGATGCGGGTCGCCCTCGACCTGCAGACCTCGAGCGCACTCTTCGCCCGGATCTTCCAGTACCTCGACCTCGTCCCGGCGATCCAGGATTCCCCGGCCGCGCTCGCCGTGCCCGAGAGCGGCCCCGCCACCGGACGGGTCGAGTTCGACGATGTGACCTTCGCCTATCCGGATGCCGCTGGCGAGTCCCGGCCCACCCTCGACGCGGTCTCGTTCACGATCGAGCCGGGCCAGTTCGCCGCGTTCGTCGGGCCGTCCGGGGCAGGGAAGACGACCGTCTCCTACCTGATTCCCCGCTTCTACGAGGCGACGGAGGGGCGGGTCCTGTTCGGCGGGATCGACGTGCGCGACCTCGCGCAGCAGTCCCTCGTCTCCCACATCGGCATCGTGAGCCAGGAGACCTACCTCTTCCACGCGACCATCGCCGAGAACCTCCGCTACGCGAAACCGGATGCCACGGCGGACGAACTCGAGGCCGCCGCCCGGTCCGCGAGCATCCACGACACGATCGCGTCCTTCCCCGCCGGTTACGACACGGTCGTCGGCGAGCGCGGCTACCGGCTCTCCGGCGGCGAGAAACAGCGCATCGCCATCGCCAGGGTGCTCCTGAAGAACCCGGAGGTGCTCATCCTCGACGAGGCGACGAGCGCCCTCGACGCCATCTCGGAGCGCGTCGTCCAGGCCGCCCTCGACACCGCGTCCCGAGGCCGCACCACGATCGCGATCGCCCACCGGCTCTCGACGATCGTCGCGGCCGACGTGATCTTCGTCGTCGACGGCGGGCGCATCGTCGAGAGCGGCACCCACTCCGACCTGCTCGCCGCGAACGGCGTCTACGCCCGGCTCTATTCCGAGCAGGTCACGGGTCCGGGTCCCGTCCTGGATCCGCCCAGGCTCCTCTCCGAATAGCGGTACTAGAGTTGAGGCGTGCCCGTCCGTCTGAGGTGTCCGCGTTGTCCGTGTTGTCCGGGTCGCTGACCGACCCCTTCGCCCCACCGAACACTCCTCGCCGTCCCGCGCGTGTGCCCCAGGCCGCGCGGTGACACTCACGACATCTCGACGAAGGATCTTCCATGAAGATTGCAGACACCATCCTCGACCTCATCGGCAATACGCCGCTGGTCAGACTGAACAAGGTCACCGAGGGGGTCGGCGCAACCGTGCTGGTCAAACTCGAATACTTCAACCCGGGCGGCTCCGCGAAGGACCGGATCGCCACCCGCATCATTGATGCCGCCGAACGTGACGGACTGCTGCTGCCCGGCGGAACCATCGTCGAACCCACCTCGGGAAACACCGGCGTCGGCCTCGCCCTCGTCGCGCAGCAGCGCGGCTACCGGTGCGTCTTCGTGCTGCCGGACAAGGTCGGCGAGGACAAGCGCAACGTGCTCACCGCGTACGGCGCCGAGGTCGTCGTGACCCCGACATCCGTCGCCCCCGACGACCCCGCGTCGTACTACAGCGTCTCCGACCGGCTCGCCAGGGAGATCCCCGGCGCCTTCAAGCCGAACCAGTACGCGAACCCGAACGGGCCGCTCAGTCACTACGAGTCGACCGGCCCCGAGATCTGGCGAGACACCGACGGCACCGTCACCCACTTCGTCGCGGGTGTCGGCACCGGCGGAACCATCACCGGGACCGGGCGCTACCTGCGGGAGGTCTCCGGGGACACCGTGCGGATCATCGGGGCCGACCCCGAGGGCTCGGTCTACTCGGGCGGCACCGGCAGGCCGTACCTCGTCGAAGGCGTCGGCGAAGACTTCTGGCCGGCCGCATACGACCCGGCCGTCGTGCACGAGGTGATCGCCGTTTCCGATGCCGACTCCTTCGCCATGACCAGGCGCCTCGCGCTCGAAGAGGGCATCCTCGTCGGCGGTTCGAGCGGCATGGCCGTCGTCGCGGCCCTCCGCGCGGCCGCGACCCTCCCGGCCGACGCCGTCGTCGTCGTGCTGCTGCCCGACGGCGGCCGCGGCTACCTCGGCAAGATCTTCAACGACAAGTGGATGCGCAGCTACGGTTTCAGCAACGCTCCGGCCGGGCACACCGTGGCCGACCTCCTCGAGAGCAAGACCGGCACCCTGCCCGCCTTCGTCTACGTGCACCCGATCGACACCGTGCGGGACGCGATCGAGGCCATGACGGCGTCGAGCGTCTCCCAGCTGCTCGTGCTGACCGCCAAGCCGCCGGTCGTGATGGGGGAGGTGCTCGGCGCGATCGACGAACGTCATCTGATGGAACTCGTCTTCTCCGGCGAGGCCAAACTCACCGACAAGATCAGTGCATACGTCGGCGACTCCCTCCCGATGATCGGCGTCAACGAACCCGTCGCCGCCGCCCGCGCGGCTTTCGCCCACGACGACGCACTTCTCGTCACCGCGGAGGGCAAGCCCCTCGGCGTCATCACCCGCCACGACCTCCTGACCTACCTCAGCGCCTGAGCGCCCCCACTACCTAAGGACCCACGGATGCCCAGCACCCCGAACTTCGACACCCTCGCCATCCACGCCGGACAGGAATTCGACCCGACGACCGGAGCCGTCATCCCGCCGATCTACCTGACCTCGACGTACGTCCAGGAGAGCATCGGCCACCTGCGCGGCGGCTACGAATACAGCCGCGGCGGAAACCCGACCCGTACCGTGCTCGAGACCCTGCTCGCCGCCCTCGAGGGCGGCAAGCACGGCCTGTCCTTTGCAAGCGGTCTCGCCGCGGAAGACACCATCCTCCGTGCCCTGGTCGCCCCCGGAGACCACATCGTCCTCGGCAACGACGTCTACGGCGGAACCCACCGCCTGATCAACACGGTCCACGGCGCGATCGGCATCCGCAACACGACCGTCGACCTGGCCGACCTCGCCGCCGTCGAGGCCGCGATCATCCCCGGCGAGACGAAGATCCTCTGGGTCGAAACCCCGAGCAACCCCCTCATGAAGATCAGCGACATCGGCGCGCTGGCCACCCTCGGCCACCGCTTCGGCGTCACCGTGATCGTCGACAACACCTTTGCGAGCCCCGCGCTGCAGCATCCGCTCGCGTTCGGAGCCGATGTCGTCGTGCACTCGACCACCAAGTACCTCGGCGGCCACTCCGACGTGCTCGGCGGCGCTCTCGTGATCAATGACGACGCGCTGTACCAGAAGGCGCAGTTCCTGCAGTTCGCGACGGGGCCGGTCTCCGCACCCCTCGACGCCTGGCTCACCGTGCGCGGCATCAAGACCCTCTCGGTGCGGATGGACCGGCACTGCTCCAACGCGCAGGCGATCGCCGAGCACCTCGACGGCCACGCCGCTCTCGAGGCCGTCTACTACCCCGGCCTGCCGAACCACCCCGGCCACGAACTCGCGAAGCGCCAGATGAGCGGCTTCGGCGGCATGCTCTCGATCGCGTTCACCGGAGGAGCTGCCGCAGCGCGTACCTTCGCCGAGTCCACGAAGCTCTTCCAGCTCGCCGAGTCCCTCGGCGGCGTCGAGTCCCTCGTGAACTACCCCGCCGAAATGACGCACGCCTCGGTCCGCGGCACCGAACTCGAGGTGGCTGACAACATCATCCGCCTCTCCGTCGGTATCGAGGACAAGGCCGACCTGATTGCCGACCTCGACGCGGCCCTCGCCGCGGTCGCGAGCCTCTCCCGCCCCTGAATTGGTGAGGTGCCCGGGCGGGCGGAGGACAGTTTGGCAGGAAATCGACGGAGTGTGTCTAGTCTGCCATTTCGCGGGGGGTCGTCGTCCGGCAGCATAGGAGCATGACGACGACACCGGCGACGGATGCGCCCGCGAACTCCGTTCCCTCCGGTGCCGGCAGCCTCGGCCTGCTCCAGGGCACCGCGCTCTACATCGCCGCCGTTCTCGGCACCGGGATCCTGGTGCTCCCGGGACTTGCGGCGGCGGCGGCGGGGCCGGCCTCCCTGCTCGCGGTCCTGATCGTCTTCGTGCTGTCCATCCCGCTCGCGGGCACTTTCGCCGCACTCGCCGCCCGCTACCCGGACCCCGGTGGTGTGGCGAGCTACGTGCGCACGGCCCTCGGCCAAACCTGGGCGCGGATGACCGGCTACTGGTTCTTCTTCGGCGTCGGTTTCGGCGCACCCGTCGTCGCTATGCTCGGTGCTGAATACGTCGTGGCGATCATCGGAGCAGACCCCGGCACGGTGCCTGCGGTTGCCCTCCTGATCCTGGTCCCGCCGTTCGTCTCCAACTACCTCGGTGTGCGGGTCTCCGGGGCCGTACAGCTCGTCCTGACCGGAGCGCTGCTCGTCATCGTGATCGGTGTCGTCACCGTCGCCTTCCCCGCAGCGGACCCCGCGAATTTCCACCCGTTCCTGCCCAACGGCTGGACCGGCGTCGGCGCAGCCGTCAGCCTGTTCGTCTGGGCCTTCGCCGGCTGGGAGGTCGGCACCCACATCGCGGGGGAGTTCCGCAATCCGCGCCGGGTCATCCCGGCGGCGACCGCGATCGCGCTCGTGGTGGTCGGGGCCGCCTATCTGGCGCTTCAGTACGTAACGGTCGCCGTCCTCGGCGGCGCAGCGGGATCGGGCGCCGTGCCCCTGCTCGCCCTCGTCGCCCAGTCGCCGGGCGGAGTTGGCCCGGTGTCCGTCGCGGTGATCGCGGCGATCGTCGCGCTCGGGGTGCTCAACGTGTATCTCGGCGCCTTCGCCAAACTCGGTGCCTCGCTCGGCCGCGACGGTGACCTCCCGCGCTGGCTCGCCCGGGGTGTCGAGACCGGGGGCGTTCCGCGCCGCAGTCTCACGCTCGTGGCCGTGCTCACCGGTGGGTACTTCACGATCATGGTGACGCAGCACCTGCCCCTGTCTGCGTTCATCCTGATCCACACGAGCTCCATGGTCGCGATCTACGCGCTCGGCATGATCGCCGCGGTACGCCTCCTCGACCGGTACAGCCTCGGCTGGTGGCTCGCGGTGGTCAGCGTTTTCCTCACCGGAGCGCTGCTCGTGCTCGCCGGCCCGAACCTGCTCGTGCCGGCAGCACTCGCCCTCGTGGCGGTGGTCATCGGCCAGGTCAAACGTCACGGTCGCCGATCCGCCCGATCGCGCCTGGCCACCCGCTGAACCCGCCGAGCCCCGAAAACCCGCTGAGCCCCGAACCCGCTGAGCCCGCTGAACGCCGAACCCGCCAGGAGAACCCCATGACCGTCACCCGCGCCCGCCTGATCGATCTCAGCCACACGATCCGTGCCGGTCTCATCACCTACCCCGGCCTGCCCGCTCCCGTGATCGAGCCATTCCTCACCCGCGCGGCCTCACGCGCGTCGTACGCTCCCGGCACCGAATTCACGATGGACGTGATCACCCTGATCGGCAATACCGGCACGTACCTCGACAGTCCGTACCATCGCTACGCGGGCGGAGCGGATCTCGCCGGTCTCGACCTCGCCACCCTTGTCGACCTGCCCGCCGAGGTATTCCATCTGACGGATGCTGCGACCCGGGGCATTCCCGCAGAGGTATTCATGGAGCGCGGCCCCGCCCTGGCCGGCTCTGCGGTGCTGATCCACACCGGCTGGGACCGCCACTTCGGCACTCCGGAGTACCGCTCCGGTGCCCCCTTCCTCACAGAGGAGGCCGCAAAGATGCTGGTCGACGCCGGTGTCGCCCTCGTCGGGATCGACTCGCTCAACATCGATGACACCGAGGGGAGCGGGGAACGGCCGGCCCATTCCGTCCTGCTCGCCGCCGGCATCCACGTCGTCGAACATCTCACCGGACTGGCGGAGGTGCCGGGCTCCGGGGCTGCGTTCTCGGCGGTGCCCCCGAAGATCGAAGGCTTCGGGACCTTCCCGGTCCGCGCGTTCGCGCGAGTGCCCCACCCCGCCGGCTGAGGCGCGATCCCCGCCATGTGACGGTCACAATGCGGTTCCCGAGCGGTGCATACTGGGGATGCGTAATTTTTTGTGACCGTGCTCATAGACGAGGCCCCGATGACTGCTGAACTGCCCACTGGCCGGGCCCCCAGCATCCGGGACGTCGCACGCCTTGCCGGCGTCTCGCATCAGACCGTGTCGAGGGTGCTCAACAATCACCCGAGCATTCGTGACTCCACGAAGGCCCGCGTGCTCCAGGTGATCGAGGAACTCCAATACCGGCCGAACCGGGCGGCCAGGGCCCTCTCGAGGGGAAGGTCGCGCACGATCGGCGTGCTGTCGGCCTCCGGGTCCCAGTACGGCCCCGCGAGCAGCATCGCCGCGATCCAGGATGCGGCGCGGGAGGCGGGCTACTACGTCAACACCGCCAATCTCACCTCGGTCGACACGGCCTCCATCGAAGCGGCACTCGACCACCTGATGTATCAGTCCGTGGAGGGGATCGTGGTCATCGCACCGCAGGTCCGCGTCTTCGACGTGCTGGAACAGCTCTCGATCGAGGTGCCGTACGTCACCCTCCAGTCGACGGGCCGGCCCAACGATCATGCACTCTCCGTCGACCAGATCCACGGCGCCCGACTGGCCACGCGGCACCTCATCGACCTCGGACACCGGCGGATCTTCCACCTCGCGGGGCCTCAGGACTGGATCGAGGCAGAGGCTCGGATGCGCGGATTCCTCGAGGAGATGGGGGCGATGGACGTTCCGACGACCGCCCCGATCCTCGGGGACTGGACCGCGGACTTCGGGTACCACGCCGGGCGCGAGCTGCTGCGACAACGCGATTTCACCGCCATCTTCTCGTCGAACGACCAGATGGCGCTCGGGATCATGCACGCGGTCAGGGATGCTGGGCTCGACATCCCGCGGGACGTGAGCATCGTCGGTTTCGACGACATCCCGGAGGCGGCGCACTTCTGGCCCCCGCTCACGACCGTCCGCCAGGATTTCGCCGAACTGGGCAGACGCTGCATCGCCCTCCTGCTCGGCACCATCGCCGGTGAAGACCCGGACAAGTTCCGTGAAGCGATCATTCCCGAGCTCATCGTTCGCGGCTCGACGGGCCCGCCCGCCTTCTGAATCCGGCGTGAATCGGGTGGTTATCAAAACGCAACCACCCACTTTTCGCCGTGACTTGACAAGAACGCCCACTGCGGGCGTAATGTGAACACAGCGATTGTGACCGTTCACATTTCGTGACAATGTAAGTACGCACGTGAGTACGCAGATGGCTTCGGCCTCAGCACCGCATGACAAAGGAGTCGAATTTCGTGATCGAGAACGCACAGGCCGCGCTCGCAGCCGACGCATCCGCCGAGCTCTCTCTCAGCAGAGGCGATCACCGACCGAACGTCGCCACGTGCGCTGCGGGAATCTCCACAGATGTGGTGGCGTTCGCATGAGCACCTACGGACCCCAGATCGAGGTCGCGATCGCCCGCGTCCGCGCCGAAGTCGCCGATCTCCACGCCGAGCTCACCCGCAACGGACTCGTGGTCTGGACCGGCGGCAACGTCTCCGGCCGCGTTCCGGGTGCAGACCTCTTCGTGATCAAGCCGAGCGGCGTCGACTACGCAGACCTCGCCCCGGAGAACATGATCCTGTGCGACCTCGACGGCGCCGTGATCCCGGGAACCCCTGGCTCCGACCGCTCCCCGTCGAGCGACACGGCGGCACACGCCTACGTCTACCGCAACATGACCGAGATCGGCGGTGTCGTGCACACGCACTCCACCTACGCGACCGCCTGGGCCGCCCGCGGCGAGGAAATCCCCTGCGTGATCACGGCCATGGCCGACGAATTCGGCGGCCCGATCCCGATCGGCAACTTTGCGATCATCGGGGACGACACGATCGGCCGCGGCATCGTCGAGGCGCTCACGGGACACCGCTCCCGCGCCGTGCTGATGCAGAACCACGGTCCGTTCACGATCGGCAAGGACGCCCGTGACGCCGTCAAGGCGGCCGTCATGGTCGAGGACGTCGCGCGAACCGTGCACATCGCCCGGCAGGGCGGCGAACTCATCCCGATCCCGCAGGCCGCGATCGACTCCCTCTTCAACCGCTATCAGAACGTCTACGGACAAGCGCCGCAGGGAGCACTGAAGTAGTGTCCGCCCTCTTCACCGCTCACCCCCACGATTTCGCCGAGAGCGCTCGCACCGAGCTTCTCGTGATCGATAAGACCACCACCCTTCGGGATTTCACCCGCGAGGTGCGTTGGAACCAGGCCGACTACCCACTGGGACAAGGCCTGTAATCACATAGCAGCACCAATACAACTGCCATCAGAGTTGATAACAGATCCACGAAAGGTAATTCAGTGAAGACAAGTAAGGTCCTCGCAGGCATCGCTGCCATTGGACTCGCACTCTCCCTCGCTGCCTGCTCCGGCGGACGAGGCGACACAGCCACGACGACCGCTGCAGCGGGCGCCAACGCCGGCGCACTCGTCGGCGTCGCAATGCCCACCAAGTCCAGCGAGCGCTGGATCAAGGACGGCGACGCCGTCAAGGCCTCCCTCGAGAAGCTCGGCTACAAGGTCGACCTCGAATACGGCGAAGACAAGATCCCGACCCAGGTCCAGCAGATCAGCAACATGCTGACGAAGGGCGCGAAGATCCTCATCATCGCGTCGATCGACGGCACCGCGCTCAGCGACCAGCTTGACCAGGCCGCAGCGGCCGGCGTCAAGGTCATCGCGTACGACCGCCTGATCAACGGCAACAAGAACGTCGACTACTACACCACGTTCGACAACAACGAGGTCGGCGTTCTGCAGGCCACGAGCCTGCTCACCGGACTCGGCGTGCTGGACAAGGACGGCAAGGAGACCGGCAAGACCGGACCCTTCAACGTCGAGCTCTTCGGTGGCAGCCCCGACGACAACAACGCCACGTTCTTCTTCAACGGCGCAATGTCCGTCCTGCAGCCGCAGATCGACAAGGGCGTCATCGTCGTCAAGAGCGGCCAGGTCAGCTTCACCCAGGTAGCCACCCTTCGCTGGGACCCGGCGACCGCCCAGAAGCGGATGCAGAACCTCATCGCGAGCACCTACTCCGACGGCTCCAAGGTCGACGGCGTGCTCTCCCCGTATGACGGTCTCTCCATCGGCATCATCTCGGCTCTGACGAGCTCGGGATACGCCACCGACAAGCTCCCGATCATCACCGGTCAGGACTCCGAGGCCGCTTCGGTCAAGTCGATCATCGCCAAGCAGCAGTACTCCTCCATCTACAAGGACACGCGCCAGCTCGGCGACGAGGCCGTCAAGATGGCCGACGACCTGCTCAACGGCAAGACCCCCGAGGTCAACGACACGAAGAGCTACGACAACAAGGTCAAGATCGTCCCGACCTTCCTGTTCGCTCCTCAGGTCGTCACGATCGACAACTACAAGGCCCTGCTCGTCGACACCGGTTACTACACCGAAGCCGACCTCAAGTAGGTTCTTCTCCTCACCGGCAGTGGCGGCGGGTAACCCGCCGCCACTGCCAGCACCGAAAGCACCACAACCACCACCCACCCTCTCTCCACCGGAAGAAGAAGTAACGGTGACAACGAATATTCTCGAGATGCGCAGCATCACGAAAACCTTTCCCGGAGTGAAAGCCCTCCAGGACGTTTCCCTCGCGGTGAAGCGAGGCCACATTCACGCGATCTGCGGCGAGAACGGCGCAGGAAAGTCCACCTTGATGAAGGTGCTCTCCGGCGTCTACCCGCACGGCACGTACGACGGCGAGATCGTCTTCGAAAACGAGCCGGTCGCCTTTAAATCCATCAATGACTCCGAGGCCTCAGGCGTCGTCATCATCCACCAGGAACTCGCCCTGAGCCCGTTCCTCTCCATCGCCGAGAACATCTTCCTCGGCAACGAGCAGCAGAACAACGGCTGGATCGACTGGAACAAGACCAACATGGAGGCAGCCAAGCTGCTCGCCAGAGTCGGTCTCAAGGACAACCCGATCACCAAGATCCGCGACATCGGCGTCGGCAAGCAGCAGCTCGTGGAGATCGCGAAGGCCCTGTCCAAGGAAGTCAAGCTCCTGATCCTGGACGAGCCGACCGCGGCACTCAACGATGAGGACTCCGCGCACCTGCTCGACCTGATGAAGCACCTCAAAGGCCAGGGCGTCACCTCGATCATGATCAGCCACAAGCTGAACGAGATCAAGGCCATCGCCGACGAGGTCACGATCATCCGTGACGGCAAGCTCATCGAGACGCTCGACATGCACACCGATGACATCTCCGAGGAGCGCATCATCAAGGGCATGGTCGGACGGGACCTCGGCAGCCGGTACCCCGACCACACGCCGAACATCGGTGAGGAACTCCTCCGGGTCGAAGACTGGAACGTCTACCACCCGCTCGACCACCAGCGCCGGGTCGTCAAGGACGCGAACATCACCGTCAGGGCCGGCGAGATCGTCGGAATCGCCGGGCTGATGGGCGCGGGCAGGACCGAACTCGCGATGAGCGTGTTCGGCCACAGCTACGGCCACAACATCTCGGGCACCGTGTACAAGAACGGCGTCAAGATCAACACGAGCACGGTCGCGAACGCGATCGAACACGGCCTGGCGTACGCCACCGAGGACCGCAAGCGCTACGGGCTCAACCTGATCGAAGACATCAAGCGCAACATCTCCACGGTGGGCATGCACAAGATCGCCAAGCGCGGCTGGGTCGACTCTAACCAGGAGATCGTCGTCGCGGAGGGCTACCGGAAGAGCATGAACATCAAGGCCCCGACAGTAGAGGCCCTCGCCGGGAAGCTCTCCGGCGGCAATCAGCAGAAGGTCGTTCTCTCCAAGTGGATGTTCTCCGACCCGGATGTCCTCATCCTGGACGAACCCACCCGCGGCATCGACGTCGGCGCCAAGTATGAGATCTACGGGATCATCAACCGCCTCGCCGACGCAGGCAAGGGCGTCATCGTGATCTCGTCCGAGCTGCCGGAGCTGATCGGCATCTGCGACCGGATCTACACCATCTTCGAAGGCCGGATCACGGCAGACGTGGCCCGCGGGCAGACGACGGCTGAATTCCTTATGCAAAACATGACCCAGGAAAGGGACAAGGACAAGCGATGAGCGTGTTCAGATCTTCACTTAATTACCTCGCCGGCCAGCTACGGCAAATCGGCCTGTTCATCGCCCTGATCGCGATCGTGATCTTCTTCCAGGTGGCCACAAACGGCATCACCCTGAAGCCGATCAACGTCACCAACCTGATCGTGCAGAACAGCTACATCCTGATCCTCGCCGTCGGCATGGTCATGGTCATTATCGCCGGCCACATCGACCTGTCGGTCGGTTCCGTCGTCGCCTTCGTCGGCGCCATGTCCGGCGTGATGATCACGCAGTGGAATGTGCCGTGGTGGCTCGCGATCATCCTGTGCCTCGGCGTCGGCGCCCTCGTGGGAATGTGGCAGGGCTTCTGGATCGCCTACTTCGGGATACCGGCCTTCATCGTCACATTGGCCGGGATGCTCACCTTCCGTGGGCTCACCCAGATCGCACTGCAGAACAAGCAGATCTCGCCGTTCCCCGACGAGTTCCGCGCCCTCGGCAGTGGCTTCCTCCCCGACCTCGGCGGCGGAACCAGTGCCGTCGAACCGCTCACCCTCGGTATCGGCATCATTGCGACGCTCTTCCTGGTGCTCCAGGGCATCCGCCAGCGCCGTGCCCGCGCCAAGTACGACGTAGAAGACGAGCCGTTCGCGTGGTTCCTCACCAAGCTGGTCTTCACCGCAGCGATGATCATCGGCATCACGTACCTGCTCGCGAGCTACCGCGGCACGCCGATCGTGCTCATCGTCCTCGGCATCCTGATCGTCGTCTACGCATCCGTGATGTCCAACAGCGTCTTCGGCCGCCACATCTACGCCATCGGTGGCAACCTGAACGCCGCGGCCCTGTCGGGTATCAAGACCAAGCGCGTCACGTTCATGCTGTTCGTGAACATGGGCGTCATCTCGGCACTCGCCGGGCTCGTCTTCACCGCCCAGCTCAACCTCGCCAACCCGAAGGCCGGTGACGGCTTCGAGCTCGACGCCATCGCCGCCGTCTTCATCGGTGGGGCCGCGGTCACGGGTGGTATCGGTACGGTCACCGGCGCCATCATCGGTGGTTTCATCATCGGGCTGCTCAACAACGGAATGTCGATCCTCGGTGTCGGAACGGAGTACCAGCAGCTCATCAAGGGCCTGGTGCTGCTCGGCGCCGTCGCATTCGACGTATACAACAAGCGTCGCTCTGGCGGTCGCTGACCCCGAACGCCACGCACGAGCGGGCCGGTCGTCTTCGGACGACCGGCCCGCTTTTTTGCGCCTGCGATCTGCCCTTTGGTAGCCGATCGGCCGTTACCCAAGCGTGATCCGAGCGTGCCGCATCGAGCCTGTTGCTCACGGCCAGTGCCGGTTACTATCTGTGGCATCTGGCGCAAGGAGCACAATGATGTCCACCCAGCACGTCATGAACGACGAGCCCGTCCGCGCGGACGGGCCGGTCATTCTGGAGATGCGATCGATCACGAAGGAATTTCCCGGGGTCAAGGCCCTGTCGGATGTGTCCCTCACAGTGAGAGCCGGAGAGATTCACGCCATCTGCGGCGAGAACGGTGCGGGCAAGTCCACTCTCATGAAGGTCCTCTCCGGGGTATACCCGTACGGGACCTACGACGGCGACATCGTCTATCAGGGTGTGACCGTGCACTTCAGGGACATCCGCTCGAGCGAAGAAGCCGGGATCGCGATCATCCACCAGGAACTCGCGCTCATCCCCGAACTCTCCATCACCGAGAACATCTTCCTCGGCAACGAGCCGACCAAGTGGGGCGCCATCGACTGGATCACAGCCAAGAAGACCGCCCTCGAGCTGCTCGCACGGGTCGGGCTCCGCGAGGACCCGGACACCCTGATCAAGAACATCGGCGTCGGCAAGCAACAGCTCGTCGAGATCGCTAAGGCGCTCAGCAAGTCGGTCAAGCTGCTGATCCTCGACGAGCCGACGGCGGCTCTCAACGAGGCGGACTCGCAGCACCTGCTCGACCTGATCCGCGGTCTCAAGGGCAAGGGGATCACCTCGATCATGATCTCCCACAAGCTCAACGAGATCGAACAGGTCGCCGACTCCATCACGATCATCAGGGACGGGAAGACGATCGAAACCCTCAACGTCGTCAGGGACGGGGTCAACGAGGACCGCATCATCCGCGGAATGGTCGGCCGGAGCCTCGAGAGCCGGTTCCCCGACCACGTCCCGCACATCGGCGAGGTGTTCTTCGAGGTGCGGGACTGGAACGTGCAGCACCCGCAGGTCACGGAGCGGATGGTCGTCAAGAACTCGAGCCTCACCGTGCGGCGCGGGGAGATCGTCGGCATCGCCGGCCTCATGGGAGCCGGCCGCACCGAACTCGCGATGAGCATCTTCGGGCGGTCATACGGCACCTTCCTCTCCGGGCGGATGTTCAAGGACGGCAAGGAGATCGAACTGAGGAACGTCGCGGAGGCCATCGACCACGGGCTCGCCTATGTGAGTGAGGACCGCAAGGCGCTCGGCCTCAACCTGCTCGACGACGTGAAGCGTTCGATCGTGTCCGCGAAGCTCTCCAAGATCTCGGCCGGTCCCGTCGTCAATGACGGCAAGGAGTTCGCGATCGCGGAGGGCTATCGCACGAGCCTCCGGATCAAGACGCCCACGGTCGATTCCGGGGTGAGCAAACTCTCCGGCGGAAACCAGCAGAAGGTCGTGCTCGCCAAGTGGATGTTCACCGACCCCGACCTGCTCATCCTCGACGAACCCACCCGCGGCATCGACGTCGGCGCGAAATTCGAGATCTACGGCATCATCCAGAACCTCGCGGCGCAGGGCAAGGGCGTGATCCTGATCTCCTCGGAACTCCCTGAGCTCCTGGGGCTCGCCGACCGCATCTACACAGTCTTCGAGGGTGCGATCACGGATTGCATCCCCGCGGCGGAGGCCGATCCGGAAACCCTGATGAAGAGCATGACCAGCGCCAGAAGGAAGGTTCGCAGCTGATGACTACCGAGACCACCACTACGAGCGAGGCGCGCGGCGCGCGGAAGCTGTTCGGCGGGGGAAACCTGCGTCAGTTCGGCATCCTGTTCAGCCTGATCGCGATCATCCTGCTCTTCCAGTACCTCACCAACGGCCTGACCCTCTCCTCGGGCAACCTGATCAACCTCGTCAGCCAGTACTCCTACATCCTGATTCTCGCCATCGGAATGGTGATCGTGATCATCGCCGGGCACATCGACCTGTCCGTCGGGTCGGTCGCCGCGTTCGTCGGAATCGTCGTCGCAACCTCCATGAAGGACTGGAACCTGCCCTGGCCGCTCGCCATCCTCTTCGGTCTCTTCGTGGGCATGCTTATCGGAGCCTGGCAGGGCTGGTGGGTCGCCTTCGTCGGCGTGCCTGCCTTCATCGTCACCCTCGCCGGCATGCTCATCTTCCGTGGCGGCAACCAGCTGATCGGCAACGCCAACACGGTGCCCGTTCCCCCCGGGTTCACCACCATCGGTTCCGGGTACCTGCCGGAGGTAGGCCCGTACACCGGGTACAACAACCTCACCCTCCTGCTCGGGCTCATCATCGTGATCGCCGTGATCTGGCGGGAGATCAGGGCGCGCCGCGTGCAGCGGATCATGGGCTCGACGCCGTCCCCGCTCTGGGCGAGCGTCGTCAAGGTCGTGCTGCTCGACGCGGTCGTCATCTACGCGACCTTCCTCTTCGCCGGTGGCCGCACCGGAACGAGCTTCCCGGTCTCCGGCATCATCCTCGGGGTGCTCGTGCTGGTGTACTCGTTCGTGACCCGGAACACGATCTTCGGCCGTCACGTCTACGCCGTCGGCGGCAACAAGCTCGCCGCCGAACTGTCCGGAGTGAAGTCCCGGCGGATCAACTTCCTCGTGATGATGAACATGTCGATCCTCGCAGCCCTCGCCGGAATGATCTTCGTCGCCCGTTCCGTCGCCTCCGGCCCCCAGGACGGCCTCAGCTGGGAACTCGACGCGATCGCTGCGGTGTTCATCGGCGGCGCCGCGGTCTCCGGCGGCATCGGCACGGTCACCGGCTCCATCATCGGTGGTCTCGTGATGGCCGTGCTCAACAACGGGCTCCAGCTCCTCGGCGTCGGAAGCGACCGGGTGCAGATCATCAAGGGTCTCGTACTTCTCCTCGCCGTGGGGGTGGATGTCTGGAACAAGAAGCAGGGTCGGCCGTCAATCCTCGGGTTCATGACCCGGAACCGGAAGTCCACCCCGGCTCCGGACGAACCGCCGATGGTCGTCCCGGACTCCGGCACCCCGGACACGGCCCGGCCGCCGGCGAGCATGCCGTCCTGAGCCGCGGCATCCGCATGACCCCACACGACCTCGCTCCACACCCGCACATCACAATCCCTGCCCCACCACATTGAGTAGAAAGCGATCGAACATGCGAAAACTCCTTGCGACTACAGCACTCGCAGCGGTAGCCCTGATGGCACTCTCCGGGTGTTCCACCCGCACCGACACCACGGGCGGCTCCACAGCGGCCGCCGGTTTCCCCGCGGATTCGGTGATCGGCGTCGCGCTTCCCTCGAAGACCTCTGAGAACTGGGTCCTCGCCGGCGGCCTCTTCGAAGACGGCCTCAAGACGGCCGGGTTCAAGGGCGACGTCCAGTACGCCGGCGCCTCGACAACGGTCAAGGACCAGCAGGACCAGATCTCGGCGATGGTCACCAACGGCGCCAAGGTCATCATCATCGGCGCGGCCGACGGCGGCCAGCTCGGCACCCAGGTGAAGGCGGCGAAGGATGCGGGCGCGACGGTGATCGCCTACGACCGGCTGATCCTGAACACGCCGGACGTGGACTACTACGTGGCCTACGACAACTTCAAGGTCGGCGAGCTGCAGGGCCAGGCGCTCCTGGACGGGCTCAAGAGCCGGAAGGCGGCCGGGCCGTACAACATCGAACTCTTCTCCGGTTCCTCCGACGACGCCAACTCCGCGGTCTTCTTCAACGGCGCGATGAGCGTGCTCCAGCCGAAGATCGACGACGGCACCCTCGTCGTCGCATCCGGCCAGACCGACATCAAGCAGACGGCGACCGCCGGCTGGAAGGCCGAGAACGCGCAGAGCCGGATGGACTCACTCCTGACCAGCACCTACGGCGACAAGGCCCTCGACGGTGTCCTGTCCCCGAACGACACCCTCGCTCGGGCGATCATCACCTCGGTGAAGGCGGCAGGCAAGCCCATCCCGGTCGTGACCGGCCAGGACTCCGAGGTCGAATCGGTCAAGTCGATCATGGCCGGTGAGCAGTACTCGACGATCAACAAGGACACCCGCCTGCTCGTCGCCCAGGCCATCAAGATGGCCCAGGCGCTGCAGAAGGGCGAGGCCGTCGACGTGAACGACACCAAGTCGTACGACAACGGAGTCAAGATCGTTCCCGCCTACCTCCTGCCCCCGGTCATCGTGACGAAGGCGAACGCGGCAGAGGCATACGCGAACGATCCCAAGCTCGCGCCGCTCACCAAGTAGCGCCTGCAGCAGGACCCGGCGGAGCCGGCCCCAGCCCGGGGCCGGCTCCGCTTGCGTGCGGGGGCAGTGAATATGAGCGCTCACAATCACTCAACGGATGCTGGTGGTTCGCCTGTCGAATGAGATCGAAAAGATATCTCGGGGGCTTGTCAACCCATACTTGTGAGCGCTAACATTTCGGCAACGACCAGAACGACCTGGTCGCCCGGCACCGAGTCACGCAGCAGAATGTTCCGCCGGGACGCTAAACAAGGAGGTTTAGTCACATGATCAGGAAGATGATCGGAGCGGTCGCCGTCGGCGCCTTTCTCCTCGCCCTCACCGGCTGTTCCACGGCCTCGGGCACCGGATCGGCGGGCGCGGCGAAGGCGCCCGGCGACATCGTCGTCGGCTTCGCGCAGGTCGGCGCGGAGAGCGGCTGGCGGACCGCGAACACGAAGGACATCCAGGATGCGTTCGCCGCGTCCGGAATGCAGCTCAAGTTCTCGGACGCGCAACAGAAGCAGGAGAACCAGATCAAGGCCATCCGCTCGTACATCACCCAGGGCGTCGACGTCATCGCGTTCTCTCCCGTCGTCGAGACCGGCTGGGACGCGGTGCTGAAGGAAGCGAAGGACGCCGGCATTCCCGTGGTCCTCACGGACCGTGCCGTCGACTCGAAGGACGACAGTCTCTATGTGAGCTTCCTCGGCTCCGACTTCATCAAGGAAGGCCAGAAGGCCGGCCAGTGGGTCGTCGACGAATACAAGAACCAGACCGATCCCGTCAAGATCATCCAGCTCGAGGGCACAACGGGCGCGGCTCCCGCCATCGACCGGGCGGAAGGCTTCGCGGACGTCATCAAGGCGGACCCGAAGTTCCAGATCGTCGCGTCTCAGACCGGAGACTTCACCAGGGCAGGCGGCAAGCAGGTCACCGAAGCGCTCCTGAAGTCCAACCCGGACGCCACCCTGATCTTCGCCCACAACGATGACATGGGCCTCGGCGCGATCGAGGCCGTCGAAGCTGCGGGGAAGGTCCCGGGGAAGGACATCAAGATCGTCACGATCGACGCGGTGAAGGACGGCATGAAGGCCCTCTCCGACGGCAAGATCAACTTCATCGTGGAGTGCTCTCCGCTCCTCGGTAAGCAGCTGGTCGACATCGTCAAGAAGGTCGTCGCGGGGGAGAGCGTCGAGAAGCGCATCCTCACGGAGGAGACCACCTTCACCCAGGAGCAGGCGACCGCCGCGCTTCCCACCCGTCAGTACTGAGCGAGCCCGGCACTGCCTCGCCGGCCTCCGGCGGCGCCCACCGGTCGGCCATCCGGCCGGCCGGTCCCCGCCGCCGGGAGCCGGCATCCGCTTGCAGAAGACGATGAAGAGAGTACGTGAATGAACGGACAGGTTCCCGTCGTCGAGATGACCAACATCTCGATCTCGTTCCCCGGCGTCAAAGCACTCGACGAGGTGAGCTTTCGAATGTTCCCCGGGGAGGTGCACTCGCTGCTCGGGGAGAACGGCGCAGGCAAGTCGACCCTGATCAAGGCGCTCACCGGCGTCTATCAGATCGACAGCGGCCCGACCGACAGAGGCGAGATCCTGCTGGCCGGCAGCCGGGTGTCGTTCGCGGGCCCGGCCCAGGCCCAGAACGCCGGGATCAGCACGGTGTACCAGGAGGTCAACCTGCTCGGAAACCTGAGCGTCGCGGAGAACATCATGCTCGGTCGCGAACCGCGCCGGTTCGGCGGCATCGACTGGCGGGCCACCCGTCGCCGGGCGCTGGAACTCCTCGGGGGGTTGCACCTCGACATCGACCCCGGTTCCCTCCTCGGTTCGCACTCTCTCGCCGTTCAGCAACTCGTCGCGATCGCCAGGGCCATCGACGTCCACGCGAAGGTCCTCATCCTCGATGAGCCGACGTCGAGTCTCGACGCCGACGAGGTCGCGGAACTCTTCCGGGTGATTCGCGAGCTGAAGGAGGAGGGCGTCGCGATTCTCTTCGTCTCCCATTTCCTCGACCAGGTCTACGAGATCTCCGACCGCCTCACGGTCCTGCGGAATGGCAAACTCGTCGGCGAGTACCGCACGGACGAGATCCTGCGCCTCGACCTCGTGCAGAAGATGATCGGGAAGGAACTCGCGATCCTCGACGCCCTCGAGCGACGGATCGTCGAACCGGGAGGCGGGGAAGGCGACGAGGTGCCCCTTCTCGCCGCGAGGGCGCTCGGACGCAAGGGATCCATCGCACCGGTGGACCTCAGGGTGTACACCGGCGAGGTGGTCGGGCTCGCCGGGCTCCTCGGCTCCGGGCGGACCGAGCTCGCCCGGATCCTCTCGGGCATCGACCGGCCGGACTCCGGGGAACTGGTGATCGACGGCACGCCGCACCGGTTCCGGACCCCGCGCTCCGCGCTCGCGCGGGGTGTCGCATACTCCTCGGAGAACCGGCGCGCGGAGGGCATCGTCGAGGACCTCACCGTGCGGGACAACATCGTGCTCGCACTGCAGGCCGATCGCGGCTGGTCCCACCCGATCTCGCGGAAACGCCGCGACGAGCTCGCGGTCAGCTACATCCAGGCCCTGAACATCCGGCCGGCCAACCCGGACGCCATCGTCAGGAATCTCTCGGGAGGCAACCAGCAGAAGGTGTTGCTGGCGAGGTGGCTCGCCGTCGCGCCGCGGCTGCTGATCCTCGATGAGCCGACCCGAGGCATCGACGTGGGCGCGAAGGCCGAGATCCAGAAGCTCGTGGTCAACCTCGCCGAAAACGGGATGTCGGTGCTGTTCATCTCGGCGGAACTCGAGGAAGTCCTGCGCCTCAGCAGCAGGATCGCGATCATGCGGGATCGCAGGCTCGTCGCCGACATCGTCAACGACGACCTGACCGTCGACAGCCTCCTGGCCATCATCGCCGACGGCGAACTGACGGCGGTGGCACGATGAACGCGAGCCGGATGTTCTCGAGCCGGCTGTTCTGGCCGGTGGTGATGCTGCTCGTCCTGTTCATCATCAACCTGGTGGCCTTTCCCGGGTTCTTCAGCCTCGAGGTGAAGAACGGCCACCTGTTCGGAAGCCTCGTCGACATCGCCCGCAATGGCGCGCCGACCCTCATCATCGCGGTCGGCATGACGCTCGTCATCGCGACGCGGGGGATCGACCTCTCCGTGGGCGCCGTGTGCGCGATCGCGGGGGCCGTCGCCTGCTCGATCATCCTCGGTTCCCCGGAGCCGGGCAGCATCGGCACGGTCGCGGTCGCCGTGATCGTCGCGCTCCTGATCGCCCTCGTGCTCGGCCTGTGGAACGGGTTCCTGGTCGCCGTGCTCGGGATCCAGCCCATCATCGCGACCCTGATCCTGATGACCGCCGGGCGCGGGGCGGCGATGCTCATCACCGAGGGCCAGATCCTCACCGTGAACAGTCCTCCGTTCAAGGTGATCGGGTCCGGCTTCGTCCTCGGCATCCCGGTCTCCGTCGTCATCGCGGTGGTCATCTTCACCGCGGCCGCCCTGCTCACCCGGCGTACGGCGCTCGGGCTCCTGATCGAATCGGTCGGAATCAATCCGGAGGCGAGCAGGCAGGCGGGAGTCCGGTCGCGGGGACTCCTCATCACCGTGTACACGTTTTCGGCCTTCTCCGCCGCCATCGCCGGCCTCATCCTGACCTCGAACCAGACGGCGGCCGACGCGAACAACACCGGCCTCTTCATCGAACTGGATGCGATCCTCGCGGTCGTGATCGGCGGAACCTCCCTCGCGGGCGGCCGGTATTCACTCCTCGGCACCCTCGTCGGCGCCCTGGTCATCCAGACCCTCGTCACGACGGTGTACACGGTCGGCATTCCGCCCATCGCGACGATGGTCTTCAAGGCCGCGGTCGTGACGGCCGTCTGCCTGCTGCAGTCACCGACGACGAACGCCGCGTTCGGCCGCTGGCGCCGGTCGCTCGGCCGGGGTCGTCCTGGCACCCGAACCGCCGAAAGGGCGTCCGTCTCATGAGCATCGACACCTCCTCCGCGCCGGTCGCGGGTCGCCGGCTGTTCGGCCGGGTCTCGTCCGCGTTCACGAGCCCGAAGTACGGTCCCGTGCTCGTGACCCTCGTGCTGCTCATCGCCGTCTTCGCGATCGGCGGGAGCCGCTATCGCGGCTTCGTCTCCGGGCCCGTGATCCTCAACCTGTTCGTCGACAACGCCTACCTGATCGTGTTGGCGGTCGGGATGACGTTCGTGATCCTGACCGGCGGCATCGACCTGTCAGTCGGGGCCGTCCTCGCCCTGTCGACGATGATCGCCGCGAGCCTGCTCCAGTCCGGGTGGTCGGCCTCGGTCGTGATCCCGCTCATCCTTGTGCTGACATCCGTGCTCGGCCTGCTGGTCGGGCTCATGATCCACGTCTTCAAGATCCAGCCGTTCATCGCGACCCTCGCCGCGATGTTCCTGGCCAGGGGGCTCTGCTACGTGATCAGCAAGGACTCGATCTCGATCACGGATCCGGTCTTCGTCAGCCTCGCGCAGACCAGGATCTCGCTCGGCGGGCGCATGAGCATCACGGCCAGCGTCGTGATCGCCCTGCTCGTGGTCCTGGTCGCGTTCCTCGTGCTGCATTACTCGCGCCTGGGTCGCACCGTCTACGCGATCGGCGGCGGGGAGCAGTCCGGCATGCTGATGGGACTGCCCGTCGCTCGGACCAAGGTCCTCGTCTACGTGATCAGCGGATTCTGTTCCGGGCTTGCCGGGGTACTCTTCACCTTCTATACGCTGTCGGGATACAGCCTCACGGCGGTCGGCACCGAACTCGACGCGATCGCCGCGGTCGTGATCGGCGGAACCCTGCTCACGGGCGGGTACGGATTCGTGCTCGGCTCCGTACTCGGAGTTCTCGTGCTCGGGACGATCCAGACGATCATCACCTTCGAAGGCACCCTCAGCTCGTGGTGGACCCGGATCTTCATCGGCGGGCTCCTCCTCGTCTTCATCGTCCTGCAGAAGGTCCTCACGGCACGCCGCCGGTAGCGCGTCCGGCGCGAGCGTGTCGGTCACGGCACCCGTGCGTGAGCCAGAATAAGGGGACAGAGAGACGATGCGTTGCATGCGCATCGGTGGGAGCCAATGAGCCTGGTGAGCAAGGACGATGAGAAGGCGCGCGTCGCCAACATCTTCGACGTCGCGCGGCTGGCGGGGGTATCGCACCAGACGGTCTCCCGGGTGCTCAATGACCTCCCCAACGTGCGCCCCGCGACGCGGGAACGGGTCGAGAACGCGATCAAGCAGCTCCGTTACCGGCCGTCGCCTGCCGCGCGCGCTCTCGTCACCCGCCGGTCCCGCACGATCGGCCTGATCACCACGGGCGGCCCGGACTACGGACCCTCGAGCACCGTCCTTCGGTTCAACGAGGCGGCGCGGGACGCCCGGTACGCGGTGAGCATGGCGAGCATGCTCGAGTCGGACCCGGAGTCGTTGCGTTCGGCCGTCGAACTCCTGCTGCGTCAGAACGTCGAGGCGATCGTGCTGATCGCAGCCCACCGCAGCGCTCTCGAGGCCGTCAGGGGCATCGAACTCGGGGTTCCCCTCATCGCGGTGGAGTCGAGCGGCCGCGGTGGATTCCATCGGGTCGGCGTCGACAACTACCGCGGCGCGCGGATCGCCGTCGCGCACCTCGCCGAGCTCGGCCACACCAACATCGTGCACCTCGCCGGACCGGCCGACTCCGTCGACGCGATCGAACGGGCCAGGGGGTGGCGTGACGAACTCGGCGACCGCGGCCTCATCGCGCGGGAACCGCTGATCGGCGACTGGTCGCCGGCGAGCGGGTACCGCCTCGGTGCCGACCTGATCGAATCGGGTTCGCATGGCGACTTCACCGCGGTGTTCGCCGGCAACGACCAGATGGCGCTCGGCCTGATCCACGCCCTCGTCCGCAACGGACTCGCCGTGCCGGATCGCGTGAGCGTCATCGGGTTCGACGACATCCCCGAGGCCGCCTTCTTCTCCCCGACACTGACGACCATGCGCCAGGACTTCGACGAGCTCGGCCGCAACATCCTGAGCACCCTCCTCGCCGTCCTCGAAGACGAGGAGGCGCCGGACCTGCCGAGCTCGGTGCCGGAGCTCATCGTCCGGGAGTCGACCGCCCCGCGCGCCTAGCCGTTCCAGGTGGCGACACGCCCGTGCATTCGCTCGGGGCGGTGGTTGCGTCTCGGGGCGAGCGCTCCTCGCCGCGCCCCGAGGCGTGGAGCGCGCCGCGACGCGTAGTGCGCGCCCCGAAACATAGCGCGCACCGCGAGGCGTAGTGCGCGCCCCGAAACGTAGCGCGCGCGTGGTGTGGTCGGGGCGGACGTTCGGGGCGGTGGTTTCGTCTCGGGGTGAGCGCTCCTCGGCGCGCCGCGAAGCGTAGTGCGCGCCGCGAGACGTAAGGCGCGCCCCGAGGCGTGGAGCGCGCCGCGAGTCGTAGTGCGCGCCCCGAGGTGGCGGGTCCTCAACGGGGCGGATGCGGCGGCCACTGTCCACAGGAGTCGCGGCAGCCGAGCGGGCCTGGGCGGTACCGCCGAAACTCGGGCGATGACAACTCGACTCGACACCCTCGCCGCCCGCTACCGTGAGCTGATTCCCACCGGGGCCCTCAACGCCGCTGGCCTCAATTCCACGGCGATCGATGCGCTGCTCAGAGCCGGCACGCTGGTTCGCATTCGGCGGGGAATGTTCGTCTGGGGGACGCTCTGGCGGGAGTCGGACCCCGATGACCGGTACCGGCTGTTCGTTCGTGCTTCTGCCGCGTGCGCCACCCGGCCCCTTGTCCTCTCGCACATCTCCGCAGCCGCGCTGCACGGCCTCCCGTACATCGGCCTGTGGCCGCGCGAGGTGCATGCCCTCGATCCGGAAGCAACCGGTGGGAGCCATGCCCGCTTCCTGACAGCGCATCGCGGAGCGCCCGCGCCCGCCACTGTCGAGGTGGCCGGATGCACCGCGACATCCCTCGTTCGCACCCTCGTCGACGTCGCCGCGGGAACGAATTTCCTGACGGCCGTGGTCATGATCGACCATGCCCTCCGGGTGGAACAAGTGCGGGCCGCTGACGATGCGTTTCTCGGGCGCTCGGGGGCCAGGGCAATCACCAAGGACGACCTGCTCACCGAGCTGGCGCTTGTGAATCCCCGGCGTGGATTTCGCCAGGCCGAGGCGGCGATCGATTTTGCCAATCCTCTGTCGGCGAATGGGGGCGAGTCGCTCAGCCGGGTGCGCCTGTTCGAGCTGGGCTTCGTCGTGCCGGAGTTGCAGGTGGGCTTTCCGAATGTCCGGGGGCACAACTACTGGGTCGACTTCTACTGGAGAACCGTCCGGAAGATCGGCGAATTCGACGGGCACCAGAAATACACCAGGGGGCGAATCCTGGCGGGACGCGATCCGGCCGAGGTCGTCCTGCAGGAGAAGAAGCGCGAGGACGCACTTCGGGAACACTCGGACAGTTTCATGCGCTGGGACTGGGATCTGGTCGAGTCTCCCCGGCGGTTTTTCGAATTCCTCGTAGAACACGAGGTACCGCGGGCGGCGACACGCCCGTGCTGAGTTATCCACAGAGGTGCGGATGCTGTTTCTCCAGGATGTGGATAACCGGGCGGATTCCGCGAGAAAACGGGCGTCCGGACGGGCGGGCCTGTTGACAACATCACGAATGTCGGTGGATAACTACATAATTGTAATTACCGCATGTAGTGGCCATTCCCATTCGGTGGCACTACATGTAGTATTGACCTCCAGCACAGCAACGCCGCAACACACGTGACATCCCGCGTTTCGCGGGACCGCATCGCACTTGCGCAGTCGTACTGGCGCACTCACTTCTGAATCACACGAAAGGCCTTCCAGATGGCAATCACGGTCTACACCAAGCCCTCCTGTGTCCAGTGCACAGCCACCTACCGGGCCCTCGACAACAAAGGCATCGAGTACGAAGTGCTCGACCTCTCCGTCGACGAGAACGCCCTCGAGGCCGTCAAGGCGCTCGGTTACCTCCAGGCGCCGGTCGTCATCACCGACGAGGACCACTGGTCCGGCTTCCGCCCGGACAAGATCAACGAACTCGCCGCGCGCCTCGCCTGAGCGGTCTGCGGTACGGGACTGAAGCGAGCGGTTCGAGAGTGAAGCCGGCATCCAATGGCTGAGATCGTCTATTTCTCCAGCACCTCGGGGAACACCCAGAGGTTCGTGGAGAAACTCGGCCGTCCGTCCGCGCGCATCCCGTTGCACGCCCGAGACGAGCCGCTCAAGGCGACCGAGCCCTATGTGCTCGTCGTGCCGACCTATGGCGGCGGCGAAGCCAGGGGAGCGGTGCCGAAGCAGGTCATCCGCTTCCTGAACGACGAGCACAACCGTTCGCTCATCCGTGGCGTGATCGGCGCGGGCAACATGAACTTCGGCACGGCATTCTGCATCGCGGGGGACATCATCGCGGCCAAGTGCAACGTGCCGCATATGTATCGATTTGAAGTATTGGGAACTCCGGATGATGTACGCATCGTTCACGACGGATTGGAAACATTTTGGAAGCAACAGCCGTGAAAGTAGCCCCGCACGCGCAGGTCGCGCTCGCGATGGACTATCACTCCCTCAACGCCATGCTCAACCTCTATGGGCCGAACGGGGAAATCCAGTTCGATAAGGACAGGGAGGCGGCCCGGGAGTTCTTCCTGCAGCACGTCAACCAGAACACGGTGTTCTTCCACTCCCTCCGGGAGCGCCTCGACTACCTGGTCGAGAAGGAGTACTACGAGCAGGCCGTGATCGACCAGTATTCCTTCGACTTCATCACGAGCCTCAACGACCTCGCGTACTCGAAGAAGTTCCGCTTCCAGACCTTCCTCGGCGCCTTCAAGTACTACACGTCGTACACGCTCAAGACCTTCGATGGCAACCGCTACCTCGAGCGCTTCGAGGACCGCGTCGTCATGACCGCCCTCGGTCTCGCCCAGGGCGACGAGAAGCTCGCGATCGGACTCGTCGAGGAGATCATCGCCGGCCGTTTCCAGCCCGCGACGCCGACGTTCCTGAACTCGGGCAAGGCGCAGCGCGGCGAGCTCGTCTCCTGCTTCCTGCTCCGCATCGAAGACAACATGGAGTCGATCGCCCGCGGCATCAACTCCTCGCTCCAGCTCTCCAAGCGCGGCGGCGGCGTCGCCCTCCTGCTCAGCAACATCCGTGAGTCCGGCGCCCCGATCAAGCAGATCGAGAACCAGTCGAGCGGCATCATCCCCGTGATGAAGCTCCTCGAAGACTCCTTCAGCTACGCGAACCAGCTCGGTGCCCGCCAGGGCGCCGGCGCCGTGTACCTGCACGCGCACCACCCCGACATCATGCGCTTCCTCGACACCAAGCGTGAGAACGCCGACGAGAAGGTGCGGATCAAGACCCTGTCGCTCGGCGTCGTCATCCCCGACATCACCTTCGAGCTCGCCAAGAAGGACGAGGACATGTACCTGTTCTCGCCCTACGACGTCGAGCGCGTCTACGGCGTGCCCTTCGCGGACATCTCCGTGAGCGAGAAGTACCACGAGATGGTCGACGACCCGCGGATCAAGAAGTCCAAGATGAAGGCGCGCGACTTCTTCCAGACCCTCGCGGAGATCCAGTTCGAGTCCGGCTACCCGTACATCATGTTCGAGGACACCGTCAACGCGGCGAACCCCATCAAGGGCCGCATCAACATGTCGAACCTGTGCTCGGAGATCCTCCAGGTCAACACCCCGACCACGTACAACGAAGACCTGTCCTACGACACCATCGGCAAGGACATCTCCTGCAACCTCGGGTCGATGAACATCGCCCTGTCGATGGACTCGCCCGACTTCGGCAAGACCGTCGAAACCGCGATCCGCGGCCTCAACTCGGTCTCCGAGCAGAGCCACATCACCTCGGTGCGCTCGATCGAAGACGGCAACGACAAGTCGCACGCGATCGGCCTCGGCCAGATGAACCTGCACGGCTACCTCGCCCGCGAGCGGGTGTACTACGGCAGCGAAGAAGCGATCGACTTCACGAACATCTACTTCTACACGGTGCTGTTCCACGCCCTCCGCGCCTCGAACACCCTCGCCATCGAGCGCGGCCACGCGTTCGCCGGCTTCGAGGACTCGACGTATGCCTCCGGCACGTTCTTCGACAAGTACACCGACCAGGCGTGGGTCCCGGCCACCATTCGCGGTGCCGAGCTCTTCGAGAATGCCGGGGTGCGCATTCCGACCCAGGCCGACTGGGCCGAGCTGAAGGCATCCGTCATGGAGCACGGCATCTACAACCAGAACCTGCAGGCCGTTCCGCCGACCGGGTCGATCTCCTACATCAACAACTCGACCTCGTCGATCCACCCGATCGCCTCCAAGATCGAGATCCGCAAGGAAGGCAAGCTCGGCCGCGTCTACTACCCGGCGCCGTTCATGACGAACGACAACCTGGACTTCTACCAGGACGCCTACGAGATCGGCGCCGAGAAGATCATCGACACCTACGCCGCGGCAACGCAGCACGTCGACCAGGGCCTCTCGCTCACGCTCTTCTTCAAGGACACCGCGACGACCCGCGACATCAACAAGGCGCAGATCTACGCGTGGCGCAAGGGCATCAAGACCATCTACTACATCCGTCTCCGCCAGATGGCCCTCGAAGGGACCGAGGTTGACGGTTGCGTCAGCTGTATGCTGTGAGTTTGCTGGACGTTTTCTGTGCACTGCCCGCGACTGCCCTGGGACTAAGGACTATCAATGATTGACAAGCTCAAGCTCATCTCGCACGTTGATGCGATCAACTGGAACAAGATCGAGGATGAGAAGGACGTCGACGTCTGGAACCGGCTGACCAACAACTTCTGGCTGCCGGAGAAGATCCCGCTGTCGAACGACGTGCAGTCCTGGAACCAGCTCACCCCGGTCGAGCAGCAGCTCACCCTGCGCGTGTTCACCGGCCTGACCCTGCTCGACACGATCCAGGGCACCGTCGGCGCTGTCTCGCTGATCCCCGACTCGATCACCCCGCACGAAGAGGCCGTCTACACGAACATCGCGTTCATGGAGTCCGTGCACGCCAAGAGCTACTCGTCGATCTTCTCCACCCTGAGCAACACGAAGGACATCGACGAGGCGTTCCGCTGGTCGACGGAGAACGTCAACCTGCAGCGCAAGGCCTCGATCGTGATGGACTACTACCAGGGCGACGACCCGCTCAAGCGCAAGGTCGCCTCGGTGCTGCTCGAGTCGTTCCTGTTCTACTCGGGCTTCTACCTGCCGATGTGGTTCTCCAGCCGCGCCCGCATGACCAACACGGCCGACCTCATCCGCTTGATCATTCGTGACGAAGCGGTGCACGGCTACTACATCGGCTACAAGTTCCAGAAGGGCCTCGAGGCGGCGACGCAGGAGCGTCGCGACGAGATCAAGGACTACGCGTTCAACCTCGTCTTCGAGCTCTACGAGAACGAGGTGCAGTACACCCAGGACCTCTACGACGCCGTCGGCCTGACCGAGGACGTCAAGAAGTTCCTGCACTACAACGCCAACAAGGCCCTGATGAACCTCGGCTACGAGGCCATCTTCCCCAAGGAGGTCTGCGACGTGAACCCGGCGATCCTGTCCGCCCTCTCGCCGAACGCCGACGAGAACCACGACTTCTTCTCCGGGTCGGGCTCCTCGTACGTGATCGGCAAGGCCGTGAACACGGAAGACGCCGACTGGGACTTCTAGCCCACGACTGATAGCACGTAGGAAGGCCGGGAGCGCAGTGCGCCCCCGGCCTTCTTCGTGCGTTCGTGCTTTCTAGTGTGCGACCGTGGCGTCGGCGTGGACTGAGGCGTCGTGTCCCGCGTCCGCTGCTGCACCGTGTGCCAGGTGCCCGGCGATCTTCTGGATCTCGGGACCGTAGGTCCCGGTCCCGGCGTCGGTCGCGATCTGCTGCGCCGCCGCATCCTGCTGGTCGGCCGGCAGGGCCGTGAGCGCCGTCAGGGCGCTCTGGAGTTCGACCGGGAGCTTGTCGAACAGGGCCGGGTTGTCAGCGAGGCTCGAGGCGAGCTTGATGACGGCGGCACCGCCCCCAGCGTCGGTTCCGCTGTCGTCGGGCGCCGCGCTATCCGTGCCGCCCGTCGTTCCGGTTGTGCCGGCGTCGAGGCTTCCCTCGAGCGCTGCGTGCAGGGCGGCGCGCAGCGGATGCTCCGGGTCGGCCTGGATCGCAACGGCGAGCGCCTGCGCCTGCTCGCCATAGTTCCCGGCGAGAGCCGACGTGGCGATGAATCCGGCGGCGGCGGTGCGGTCCCCGTCCGAGGCCTGTGTCAGGGTGGTCAGGTCGGCCTGCAGATTCGCAGGCAGGCTCGCGAAGAGCTCGGCGTGACCGGAGATCGTCGCGGCGACCTTCTGGGCCTTCTCGCCGAAGTCCTGTCCATGCGCGAGGTCCCCGTGCAGCTCGTGGGCGACGGAGCCGAAGAATGAGGCGCCCGGGGCGGCGGGGGCGGATGCCGACGGGGTCGACGGGGTGCCCGGTTCGGCGGTGCCGCCCAGCGGGCTGGCCGTTGCTCCCTGCATGCCGGTGCCGAGCAGGGCACCCGCGGCGAGTACAGAGGCGGCGCCGATCGTGAGGCGCTTCTTTCGAGAGGTGGCGGTAGCCGAGGAGTTCTTGTTCTGGGTCACAGTTGTTCCTTTCGATTGCGCGCGGCCGGCGGTGGTGCAGTCCAGGGCGGGCCCCGGATGGCGAACCGCTGCCGGCAGCACGTGGCGAGTCTAGGCAGCCGGGTCGGCCAGACCCTCCGTGTCTGCTGGGTGCCCGGCCGCGGAGTCGGACGAGTGCCGCCAGGACTTCCCGGGCGATGCCGGCCGTCGCCCGGCGGGCATCCCCGGTCTGGTTGTCGCTCTCACCGGGCGTTTCCGGGGCCGGCGCACTTGCGCGACTCGTCGTGGGCGGCGGCACCGGTGCCGGGGCTGGCGGCGGAGGAATTACGCTCTCGGCTGAGTCGGTGGCCTCGGAGTGTCCCCCGTTGGGGGACTGGTGCTAAAGGTGAGAATGTGTCACCATAGACAGATTATCCTGTCCCCTGGTTCCACCCGTTGAGTCTGACGAGCAGTCAGCTCCGGCGACGTACACGCGACACTGAAGTGATTTGACACTGGAGTTACCGGGTTCAGCACCACGATCTGGTACTTCGGAGTCCTCACAAATGAACAAGAAGAATCTGGCGGCAGCGCTTGCGCTGTCGCTGGCTATACTCGGCCTCATCGCCCCTACCAACGTTACGTCCGCCCAAGCGGCGACGCCGTCGTCCGTCAAGGTCGTCGACTCCGCGAACATCATCACGGACCCCGCCTGGTTCACGCAGGCCTACAACGAGGGCATCCGTCTCTACGTGATGCACTCGACCGCGTGGGGCAGCTGCGCGCCCTGGGAGCACACCCAGGCGCAACTCAAGATGGCGCTCGACGCCGGCCTCAAGATCGCCGTCTACACCCGGGATGCGACATGCTGGCAGGGCGGTATCGCCGCGGCCGGCCCGTATCAGTCGCAACTGCAGTTCTTCGCACTCGACGTCGAGACCGGCAGCCCTGCGGTGACCCGCGCGATGGTCGACGGGGTGCGCGCGATGGGCGTGCGGCCGGTGATCTACAGCGGCTCGGGGATGTGGCCGAGCATCATGAACAACAGCAGCGCCTTCGCCGACGTGCCGCTCTGGGACACGAATGCCGGCGCGGTGAACTACAGCGGCTGGCTCGCGGACACGGGTGCCCCGGCGCCCGTGGCGTACGGGGGCTGGAACACGGCAGCGAACCCGCGGATCGGGGTGCAGCAGAAGTTCGAGCACAACCTGAACGGCGTGCTCGTCGACCTCAACTCCTTCGACGCGGGCTTCCTCGGCCTCGGCGAACCGGCGCCCGTCGTCGTGACACCGGCACCGGCACCGGTGCCGACGGCCGCTCCCGCGCCGACTCCGAAGCCCACGCCAGCGCCGGCGAAGGTTCGGATCCACCACCGGCGCTGACTCGGGCATCCGCTCGCCCGCGCTCGGCTACGCGCTCGCGGTGCGGCGGGGGTTAGTCCTCGTCGGGGACGACGACCAGGGTGACCGGGATGTTCCCACGCGTGGCGCGGGAGTACGGGCAGACCTGGTGGGCGGCTTCGAGCATCTCCTGGGCGACGACGGGGTCGACGCCGGGCAGCTGGGCCTCGATCGTGACCTCGAAGTCGAAGCCAGTGGCCATGCCGCCGACGAGGTGAACCTCGAGGGAGACGGCAGAGTCGGTGACGATGACCTTGCGCTGGCGGGCGACACCCTTGAGCGCATTGTGGAAGCACGCGGCCCAGCCGCTCGCGAAGAGCTGCTCGGGGTTCGTGCCCGCTCCGCCGTCGCCGCCCATTTCGGCCGGGATGGACAGGTCGAGGTCGAGTTTGTTGTCGCTCGTGACGACCTTGCCCGTTCGTCCGCCCCAGGAAGTGGCGGATGCGGTGTAGACGGCGGTGCTCATGGTGTCTTCTTTCGTGGCGGGCCGGGGGCAGACTGGGGGTGGCCCTTGTGGAAGTGCTTCGTATTCGAAACAACTAGGAGCGAGTCGTGAGTATTCCCCCATCGGGCAATGCAAATCCGGGCGATCCGGACCGGAAGGGCCCCGCCCCGAGCGTGTCGCCCGCAGAGATGCGTGCCTGGGCGGCCATCGTCGAGACGGCGAACATCGTGCAGTTCGCCGCCGACCGGCAGCTTCGGGACGCGGTGGGTCTGACCCTCGCCCAGTTCGAGATCCTGCTCCGGCTCCTCGAAGCGCCAGATGGCCGGTTGCGGATGACGGACATCGCCGACGCCCTGACTGTGTCCCGCAGCGGGCTCACCTACCAGGTCGCCCGGCTCGAGACGCTCGGGCTCGTCGAACGACGCCCGTCCCCTGGCGATGAGCGCTCCGTGATCGCGCACATCACGCCGGCCGGCCGTGCTGCGCTCGCCGCGGGCGGGCCCGGTTACGTCACGCTCGTGCGGGAGATGCTCTTCGACCGCATCGATCCCGGGCAACTCGCGACGGTCACCGAGATCCTCGGCGACGTGCGTACTCAGCTGCGTGAGCGGCCAAAACGCTCCACGTTCCGCCGCAGCCGAGGCGCCCCCGCCGCGGGGGACTGACCGACCTCGACCCGGTCAGATCGTCGGGACCAGCTCGGCGCGCGGGCAGGGCTGTCCGCCGACGAGATTGAGGCAGGACGCGAACACGGACGGGAACGGCTCACTCAGCGAGGACCCGAACCAGGTGTTGTAGAACTGCCAGAAATTCAGGTTTCCGTGCGTCGAGCATCCGCCGCCGTCGCCCGTCGTGTCTGTAAGTGCCGCAGAATCCGGCTGGTACGGCGTGTAGTTGTAGAGGTTCGCCGTGGCCTGGTTGCGGATCTGGACCGTCGCCGCGCCGCACGCGGCGTCGGGGTTGTATGCGACGCTGACCGCGCCGATCTTGTAGGTGCGTTCGGGCTCCTGGGTGTACTGCCGGAACTGCCACGCGGCCCGGTAGACCTGGTTGAAGAAGCCGAAGTACTCCGCGTCGCAGCCTGCCGTGTCCGGGCAGCCGTAGCCCGTCGCCCGCAGGTAACCGGATGCACTGGGCCGGGTGAGGAGGGACTGTTCCTTCTGCAGCAGCACGAGCAGAACCCGCGGGCTGATCGTGCAGGCCCTGGCGACCTTCTCGATGATCGTGCTCGCGCGCTCGTTCGTCGCACCCTCGTAGGCGGCGCAGTGCCCGGGGCCCTGCGCGGGTTCGGAGGCGGTCGACTCGCGGTACTCCCAGAGGCACGGCGACTCGTCGCGTCGCACGCAGTTCCGGCCCTCGAGGAAGGACTGCACGTCGTCTGCCGTCATCGCGTCGGGGTTGAAGAAGTTGTAGTCGCTGATCAGGGCGCCGGCGTCGAAGACGGCGGGTTCGGTGGGCGCCGTTCGCGGCACGACGACTGACCGCACCAGGAAGCCGCCGGCCACGATGGCGGCGATCGTCGCGACGGCGATGAGGGTTCGTCGCTGGGAGGCGCGGAGAGGCATGAGTCCACCCTAACCGGGCCAGGCGAACGAGCGGGGTCGGTCTGGGGATCGCGCGGTCGCTCGCACCGGTGATCGCGACGCGGCTCACGGCGTGGCACGGCCGCAACGGTTTTTCCCGGGGTCGGGGTCGATTTCTGTCGCTCGGCCTTCGCCGGGAGTAGCGTGGGAGCATGTCAGGCATCGATGCAGACCAGTCTCCAGCTCCCACCGGCAGTATCGTCGTCGGGCACGACGGCTCCGATTACGCCAACCATGCGCTCGAGGTCGCCCTCGACCTCGCGGAGCCGCTCGGGGCATCCGTCGTCGTCGTTCGGGCCTGGTCGATCGACACGGCCCCGCGCCCGGCCGACTGGAAGTTCGGCTACGTCTCGCCCCTCACCGACTACGCCGGCGCGGTGCGGGCGAAGCTCGAGGCCGATGCCGCACCGACGGTCGCCCGGCACCCGGGCGTGCCGGTCGAGTACCGGGCGGCCTACGCGACACCGCTCGGCTGCCTGATCGAGGTCTCACGCGGGGCACGGATGCTGGTGGTCGGCTCCCGCGGGCGCGGCGGCCTTGCCGGGATGCTGCTCGGGTCGGTCAGCGAGCAGTGCGTGCGACACGCGGCCTGCCCGGTGCTCGTGGTACGGCCCGGCGCACCGGCCTGAGCGGTCTACTGCCCCGGCGCGGGAGTCCGGAGGTCGGCAACCGACGCGCGGGGGATGAACTGGGTCGGGAGCTGGATGTCCTGGGCCGCCTGCCCCGGCGACTCGATCTCGGCCACGAGTCGCTCGACGGCGAGCTCTCCGAGCTGCTCGACCGGGCGGGCGACGACCGTGATGCCCGGCACCATGTATGCCGCCCAGGGGCTGTCGTCGACCGTGACCAGGGACACCTCGCGTCCGATGGCGAGCCCCCGCGAACCGGCGACCTTGAGTACGGACAACGCCATGTCGTTGTTGGAGGTGAAGATGACCGTGGGCGGTGAGGCCAGGTCGAGCATCTCTGCGACCGCGGCCTCCGAGGAGTCGGGGACGTCTTCGCTGAAATGCCAGACCTGGTCTTCGGGAGGGATGCCCGCCTCGGCCGCGCCGGCCGCGTAACCGTCGGTACGGTCCCGCACGCTCGAGATCAGTGCGAGGGGGCGTGCCGTGGTGTGGCCGGTGATGTTCGCGGCGGTGATCAGGAAGCCGAGCCGGGTGTGCCCGAGGCCTACGGCGTTGCGGACCGCCTCCCGGGTGCCGGAATAGTCATCTGTCGAGACCATGGTGACGCCCAGGTCGTCCAGGCGGCGGTCGGCGAGCACAAGCGGGCGGCCACCCAGGTTTCCGGCCTCGAGGTGCTGACTGTGGCCGGTTGCGGAGGGGAACACGATCAGGCCGTCGACCTGCTTGTCGAGCAGGGTCTCGATGGCCCCTCTCTCCACGTCGGGGTCCTCGTCGGTGTTGGTGATCAGGACCTGGTACCCGCGTTTTCGCGCCGCATCGACGATGGACTTGGTGGCGCGGTCGAAGAAGGCGTTCGTGAAGTCGGCGATGACGACGAGTCCGATCGTTCCGGTCGAGCCGGCGCGCATGGCTCTCGCGAGTTCATTGGGGCGATAGCCGATCTCGTCCGCTATGCGACGGACGCGTTCCACGGTGGCTGCCGACGTGCGCCCGTAGCCGGAGAGGGCCCGGGAGGCGGTGGCGCGGGAGACGCCGGCCTGGTCTGCGACGTCGACGATTGTCGGAGCGTGACTTCGTCGTTCAACCATGAACAATCCTCGTAATCGAAACGTTACCGAACAGGCTTGCGCCGCGGTGCTGCGTGCTGCAATCTTATACAAGTTTGCGAGAACGATCTCGCAAACAGCGTGTGCAGTCGCAATTGCAGTGCACCTATGTGTCAAAGGAGACCTCCATGAAGCGTTCTTACCGAGCGATCACCACCGTCGGCGTCGCAGCCGCATTCGTTATCTCGATGAGCGCCTGCTCCACCACAGCGAGCACCGGGAGTGCGACGACGTCGACCGAAAAGAAGGACATCACCATCGCGTTCGTGATGGGCGCAGAGGCAGACCCGTTCTTCCAGGCGATGAAGGTCGGCGCCGAGGACGAGGCCAAGGCCGAGGGCGTCAAGCTGATCTGGCAGGGCGACCCCTCCAAGTACTCTGCTGAAACGCAGATCCCGATCGTCGACGCCGTGCTCGCCCAGCAGCCCACCGGCCTCGTGCTCATCCCGACCGACCCGAAGGCCCTGCAGGCCTCGGTGGCCAAGGCCACTGCCGCCGGCATCCCCGTCGTCAACGTCGACACCCACGTCGCCGACCTCAAGGACGTCGTCAGCTTCATCACCGGCGACAACGCCGACGGCGGCTCCAAGGCGGCCGACGCGCTCGCCACCCAGATCGGCTACAAGACCGGTGGCTCGTACAAGGTCGTCGTCGGACTCACCAGCGCCACCGCAACCACGAACGTGAGCCGCCTCGACGGCTTCAAGGCCCAGGTCGCCGCGAAGTACCCCGGTGTGGAAATCGTCGACGTGGCATACTCCGAGTCCAACCCGGAGACGGCTGCCACCAACGTGAGCAACTGGCTGACCAAGTACCCGGACCTCAACGGAATCTTCGCGATCGACGGCACGAACGCATCCGGCGCGGCCGCCGCGCTCGAGTCGAAGGGCCTCAGCGGCAAGATCGGCCTCGTCGGCTACGACGCATACCCGGACAACGTCGCCAAGATCAAGTCGGGCATCTTCACCGCCCTCGTCGCCCAGGACCCGGCCGCCGAGGCACGCCTGGCCATCAAGACCCTCGTCGAGTTCATCAACACCGGCAAGACGGCGACCGAGCACGAGGTCGTCATCCCCAACGTCGTCCTCAACTCCACGACCTCCGACGCTGACTTCGCCAAGTACACCTACGTCAAGTAGCTGACGCTTCCCGTACTTCACGACAAGAGCCAGGGAGTCATCATGACCAACAGCAATCAAACCACGGCGCGGAAACCGGGCATTCCGGCGGAACAGAAGCCGGTTCCGCTCGCGCTCACGGCGCGGATCAGCACCCTCGCGTCGAACCAGAGCACCATCCTGATCGGCGTGATGGTACTGCTCATCGTCGTCTTTTCGGTGCTGGAGCCGAAGTTCTTCTCCGCACCGACCGCCAGCAATATCCTCACGGACTGGGGATCGGTCGTCCTGATTGCAGTTGGCCAGACCTTCGTCGTGATCAGCGGTGGAATCGACCTCTCGGTCGGAGCCATCATCGGACTCAGCGGAGTCGTGTCGGCCTGGACGATGGCGAACGTCCTCAAGGTCGACCAGACGGTGTCCGGCGCGGACGCGTCTGGCCCGCTCCTCATCGGCACCCTGGTGTCGGTGGGAGTGGGGCTCCTCGTGGGCCTGACCAACGCCTTCCTGATCAACAAGCTCCGGATCGTCCCGTTCATCGCGACCCTGTCGACGATGGGGGCCGCACTCGGGCTCTCGGTGATCATCTCGAGCGGGCAGCCGATCGGATCCGCGAACAACTTCAGCCTCATCGCCGCGATGGACCCGAAGACGAACCCGTTGTCGTGGGCCCTGATCGTCGTCATCGTCGTGGTGACGATCGCCGGCCTGTTCCTGCACAAGGCGCGGTTCGGCCTCTACACCTACGCGATCGGCTCGAACACCTTCGCGGCCCGCGGCGCAGGCATCAACGTCGAACGGCACCTGACGTTGGTCTACGCGCTCTCCGGAGCCCTGGCCGGTCTCGCCGGGATGTACGTCTACCTGCGCCTCGGTGCCGGCTCGCCGTCATCGGGAACCGGGCGTGAGCTCGACGCCATCGCCGCGGTCGTCATCGGGGGCGCCTCCCTGATGGGTGGCATCGGCCGGATCTGGGGCACCGTGCTCGGTGCGCTCATCCTCTTCACGGTGCAGTCCGGCCTGATCATGGTCGGCGTCGCGCCGGACTGGAAGAAGGTCGTTGTGGCCATCCTGATCGCCGCGGCGGTCGCTGCGCAGACGCTGCAGAGCAAGAACGGAAGAAAATAATGACCGGCGAAGTGATCTACGAAGTCAAGAACGTTTCGAAGCGGTACGGGTCGGTCGTCGCCCTCGACGGTGCGAGCCTCAAGCTGCACGCCGGTGAGGTGCTCGGCCTGGTCGGCGACAACGGCGCGGGCAAGTCGACGCTCGTCAAGGTCCTCTCGGGGGCACACCAGCCCAACGGCGGGAAGATCTACCTCGACGGCGTCGAGCGCACCTGGGGTTCGCCCCGGGAGGCGCTCGAGGCCGGCGTGGAGACCCTTTATCAGGACTCGGGGCTCGCCCCGCACCTGACGGTGTCGCAGAACGTGTTCCTCGGCCGGGAAAAGACGGTCAAGGGAATCTTCGGCAAGATGGGCTTCCTGGCCCGCAAGGAGATGGAGCACGACGCCCACGAAGACCTCGAGCGCGTCGGGATCGCCGTCCCGGCGTCCGACCGTCCGGTGTCCCAGCTGTCCGGCGGGCAGCGGCAGGCGGTGGCCATCGGTCGCGCCGTGGCCTGGGCGCGCCGCGTGATCATCCTCGACGAGCCGACCAACCACCTCGGTGCGCGGCAGGCCGGGGAGGTGCTCCAGGTGGTCAGGGCGGCCAAGGCGAAGGGGCTCGGCGTGATCTTCATCTCGCACACCCTGCCCCACGTGCTCGAGGTCACCGACCGGGTCGTGGTCCTTCGGCTCGGCAAGATCGTCATGGATGCCCCCACCTCGGAATTCGACGGGGATCGCCTGATCGGGGTCCTCACCGGGACCATCCAGACGGTCAGGGTCGAGGGCGACTGACCCGACCGGACGCCGCGGAATGCCGATCGGCCCCGGGCAGCGCACAGCGGACATCCGCTGGCGCCGCCCGGGGCTTCGTCGTTCCCCCGCGCAGGCCGATCCTTTCCGGTCGAGAGTGACCGGCGGAACGGTCACTCTCGACCGGAAAGGAGCACCCAGCCGCGTCGGGTAAACTCGAATGTCGGATTTGAGGGGTGTTTCGGTGGTGGACCTGGAGCTTGAACGGGAACAGAACTACGTGGCAACGCTGTACGCGCGTCTCGACGCGCTGCAACGGGAGGCCGAGGACCAGCTGACGGCGGTGCGGCTGCTCGACGTCGGCGGGAATCACCAGACCCGCTCCGAGCGGGACACCTTTGCGCGCCTCTACGAGGACCGGATCGTGCAGTTGCGGGAGATCGACGACCGGCTGGCGTTCGGCCGGCTCGAACTGGCCGCGGACGACGCGAGCGGCGACTCCGTCTTCCGCTACATCGGCAGGGTCGGACTGCGCGACGAAGACCTGCAGCCGATGCTGCTCGATTGGCGGGTGCCGCAGGCGAGCGCGTTCTACCAGGCGACGGCCGCGACCCCGCTCGGAGCCAGGTCCCGGCGTCACCTGCAGTCCAAGGGGCGGACCATCGTCCGGATCGAGGACGAGATCCTCGACGCCGAACTCCTCGGCGGAGACCCCTCCGAACATCAGGGTGAGGGCGCGCTGCTCGCCGCGCTGACCGCCCAGCGCACCGGGCACATGCCCGACATCGTCGCGACCATCCAGGCGGAACAGGACCGGATCATCCGCTCTGACCTTGCCGGAGTACTCGTCGTCCAGGGCGGGCCGGGGACAGGCAAGACCGCCGTGGCGCTGCACCGTGCGGCCTACCTGCTCTACACGCATCGCGATCGCCTGAAGCACAACGGCGTGCTCATCGTGGGGCCGTCCCGCTCCTTCCTGCAGTACATCGAGGCCGTCCTGCCGTCCCTCGGCGAGACCGGAGTCGTGCTCGCGAGCGTGGGGCAGCTCTACCCGGGCGTCGAGGCGACCCGTGAAGACGCCCCGGCGGTCGCGGCGCTCAAGGGCCAGGCCTTCATGGCCGCGCTCATCGCCCATGCCGTGCGCTCCCGGCAGCGCATCCCGGTGGGCAGCCGGCAGCTCGAGGTCAACGGCGACAAGCTGACCCTGACCCCGCAGCTCGTCGCGAACGCGATCGCCAAGGCCCGCGAGGGCGGCAAGCCGCACAACCTTGCGAGGGTCACCTTCGTGAAGACCGCGATCGGCGCGCTCGCGCGGGATTGGCTGCGGCAGTTGCAGCAGGGCGGCGCCTCGATGGACGAGAGCGACCTGCCGATGCTGCGCGAAGACCTGCGCCTCGCCCAGGACGTACGCGTGGCTCTCAACACGGCCTGGTTGCCGCTCACCCCCGAGAAGCTCGTGCAGGACCTGTATGCGCGCCCGCAATGGCTCGCCGAACTCACCCCCGGCTGGACCGCCGAACAGCGCGCGCTGCTGCACCGGGCCAGGGACGTGGAGTTCACGATCGCCGACATCCCGCTGCTCGACGAGGCCGCGGAGCACCTCGGCGAGTACAACGTCGTCGACGTCGCGCTCAAGCGCGAGCAGAAGGAACAGCGCAAACGCGACATCGAGAACGCCGAACTCGCGATCGCGAATATGGACGTCAAAGGTCTCGTGAACGCGCGCGCCCTCGCGGACAACTTTGCCGAGCTCGGCGACCGGGCCACGACCGCCGAGCGCGCGGCCGTCGACCGCACCTGGACGTACGGCCACGTCGTCGTCGACGAGGCGCAGGAGCTATCGCCGATGCAGTGGCGGCTCTTGCTGCGGCGCGGGCCGCGCCGGTCGTTCACGGTCGTCGGCGACATCGCGCAGGCCGCATCCGCTTCGGCCTCCGGCAGCTGGAAGGAGGCCCTCGCCCCCATCCTCGATGCCTCCCTCGAGGCCGGGCGCTGGCGCCTCGAGGAACTCACTGTGAACTACCGCACCCCGCGCCAGATCGCGACGGCGGCCGAGGAGATGGCGATCGCGCACGGCCTGCCGGTGACGCCATCGCGTGCCGTGCGTGCGAGTGAATGGCCGATAGCCGTCGAAGCGGATGTCGCGACAGCGGTGCACCGCGAACGCGCGCTTCACGCCGGCGGCACGCTCGCCGTGATCGCGGCAGACACGGCGCTCGAGGTTGTCGGGGAGGAGCTCGGGGCGGAGTTCGGGGACCGGGTCGGACTCGGTGCCCTCGGTCTGACCCGGGAGATCGCTCTGCTCGGGCCCCGCGACGCGAAGGGCCTCGAGTTCGACGCCGTGATTGTCGTGGATCCCGCCGGTATCGTGGCCGCCTCGGAGCGCGGAGCCGGAGCGCTGTACGTCGCCATGACCCGCGCGACGCAGCGCCTCTACCTGGTCGCCGACCTGGGGTCCCTGCTGCCCGCCGGCCTCACCCGCTGACCCGCAACGCGCTGACACCTCAGTTGGAGAACCGGGTCAGGGGCGGGGAGACTCGAAGTACAGGTGGGCGTGCGCCCGGCAGCCGTCGTTGAAGGGCGCCGTGCAGTGCGGGCACCGCGTCGCCGAGCGGTAGTCGGTGATGCTGAGGGTGCGCCGGCAGACCCCGCAGAGGATCGCCTGCTCTGTCCACCGCGCGACCGGCCACTGCCGCGCGGCATGGTCGGCCGCGGCGGCGTGGCAGAGGTGGCAGGGGTAGAACCGGTCGCAGCAGTAGAAGCGGATCGCGACGACATCCGCTGACGTCTTGTAGTGCACGCACCGCGTCTCGTCGTCGACGGTCTCGCCGAAGACTGTGAAGACCTCGAGGCCCTCGAGGTCCGTCCCGCCTGACCGTTCCCGACCCGGCTGCCGCTGCACGAGCTGCCGACTACTTCTTGGCGGCTGCGGTGACCTGGTCCTGAACGAAGGTGGAGAAGACCGTCGCGTCGGTCAGGGAGCCGGTGTACGCGACGCCGTTCACGAGCACGGTCGGGGTTCCGGCGACCTTGGTGAGTGTCGTCGAGTTGGGGAGCGGGCCGGCGAGGGCGCGCTTGGTCGCGTTGCCGACCCAGGACTTGAAGGTGCCGTCCGTGATGCACTTCGCGATGCCGGCATCCGTGGCTCCCGCCGTCGTGACCAGACTCGCGAGTTCCTGGTCCGTCAGGCCCGCGGTGCTCTCAGCCGGCTGTTTGGCGAACAGGGCGGCGTTGACGGCCGGGAATGCGGCCGGCTGGGAGTTGGCCACGCACACGGCGGCGTTGGCGGCACGGGTCGAGTACTTCGTCCCCGCGGAGTTGGCGTCGAGGATGGAGATCGGGTGGAACTCGAGCGTCGCGTTGCCCGCGGTGACCCACGAGTTGATCGCGGTGCCGTTGGTGGCCTCGAACTGGCCGCAATACGGGCACAGGTAGTCGGCGTAGACGACGATGTTCGCGGTGCTCGTGAGCTTCGTCTGGTCGGTCGCGATCGGTGCGGCGTCCGCGGCGAGGGCGACCGTCGGGACGGCGGTGAGCGTGGTGCCGTCGCCGGTGAGCAGCACGCCGTCGCTCGCCATGTTCAGCGGGCCGGCCGCGGCGGGGCCGTTGCTGTTCACGATCACGAGGGCGACGACTACGGCGATCGCAACGAGTCCGGCGCCGATGCCGCCCCGCAGGAACAGCTTGTTTCGCTTGTCCTTCTTCTGCTGGGCTTCACGCATCAGGCGGGCGCTCTCCCGTGCCGCGTCGCGGCGGTCCTTCTTCGGGGGCGTGCCTTTGCCGGGGAGGTTGCTGTTCATAGACCCTGTACACCGTTTCGTCGCGAGTGACTTATCGAATCTAGGTTAGATCCTCCACCTCCACGCCCCGTGCCATCGGGCTGGGAGCCAGCTGTGAGGAACGTTAGAACCAGGTACTGAGGTGCGGCGGCGGCCCGGTGCGGAATGCGGCGTCGAGGCGAGCAGCCGCATCCGTCGTCTGCTCGGTGACTCGCCCGGCGCGGCTCAGCACGACGGCGCTCGGTCCGCCCAGGTAGAGGGCGGCGAGGTCGGCGACCGACAGGGTGAGGTGGGCGGCTACCGCAGGGGCGGCCTCGCCCGCGGCGAGCGGATGCGCCGACCCGGCGCCGTCTGAGCCGACCGTGAGCAGGAACTCGCCCCCGGCGATGCCGAGGTCGTCGGAGACATCGAGGCGGAAGACACCCGGTGCGGCGTACCGACGGCGCTCGAGTGCGGCGGGAACGTCGAGGAGGCGCAGCCAGAGGTGGTCGCGTTCGTCTGACGCGCGCACGGCGCGGGGATTCTCGAGCTGCCAGGCGAGCGGCTCCGCGATGTTCCGGAGTGGGGCGGAGACCTCGCCGATGAGGTCGAGGTCGAGCAGGAAGCGCCACAGGGCGGTGTATGCCGCGTCGGTCGCCGCGACGAGGTCGACGAGGTCGAGCCGACCGGGATAGGCCTCGCCCTCGAGGGTGACGCTGTACACCGCGAAGCCCTGCGGCCGGCCGGTCGGGTCGTCGAAGCGCACCATCTGCCGCGTCGGAGCGCCCATGGTCGGCGGGACCGGTGCGACCGATGTCGTGGGCTCGACGGTCGCCGGGGTTGTGAGCCCCAGGATCTGGTCCCAGAGACTGTCGCGGCGGTCGACGTCGCCGGCGCCGCGCTTCCTGGCGGCCTCGAAGATCGCCGGGGCGTCGTGACGCAGCGACTCGGGCGTCACGAAGTGCAGCCGCCCCGTGCCTTCCGGGGCCGTCGGAGCCGGCCGGGCGTCCCCGGTCGTGATGGCGATGCTCGCCTGGTACGCGGCGGGCCCGAAGCCGTACCGCGCGTAGATGGTGGCCTCCGACACGGTGAGCATGGCGAGCGGCAGCCCGAGCCGGTGCGCGGTGCGGAGCTCTGCGGTGAGCAGGGCGCGGGCGAGGCCGCGGCGACGGTGCGTCGGCGAGACGGTGACCGAGCTGATCGCCCAGGCCGGCAGGGTGCTGCCGCCGGGGACGCTCAGCCCCATCGGCCAGGACCGGACCGTCGCGACCGGGGTGAGCGGATCGGCTGCGGTCGCGTCGAGCACGGCCGTCACCCGATCGCCCGCCGTGTTTGCCAGACGGCGGTCGAGTTCGCCGGCGTCTGGTGCGGCCTCGTGGAAGCCGCGCGCGGTCGCGCGGTGCCAGTGTCGCCGGGCACCGGTGTCGTCGGCCCCGATCAGGCGCAGGTCGAGGCCGTCGGCCGCGAGCCGGGCCGCCGATTCCTCGTCGATGGGCGTGCGTGCGAAGTCGGGTGCCGTGTAGTCGTTCACGGCCCCACTGTACTGGCCGGGGACCGGCCGGAGTCAGCTCGCGACGGTCCCGGCCGGCGTACCGGGCGCGGGGGTCGGTGCGACGAGGGCCCGTGCGACAGCCGCGCGACCGACGGCGGCGAACCGCTCCGGTCCCGCCTCGGCGCCGAGTGCGCCGCGGGGCACCGTCGCGAACGCGAGGGAACGCTCGCCGAGCACGATCACCCGGCCGCCGCCGGCTTCGAAGGAGCTCAGCTCCTCCGTGAGCGGAGTGCCGTCCGCATCGCCGGGAGACGGCGGTCCGGCGAGGATCAGGATCCGGGGGCGTTGCCCGCGCAGGGACCGCACGAGTGCGAGTTCACGGTCGGGGTCGCCGGCCGTGACGGTGACGGTCACGGTGAGTCCGGCATCCGCTGCCGCGTCGATCACGCCGGACGCGAGGAACGCATCCGGCGGGTCCGCGATGTCGGTCACGACGAGGGCGACCGTGCGGGTGCTTCCCGTGGCCACGGCCTGCGCCGAGAGGTTGGGCGTGTAGCCGAGTTGGGCGGCGGCGGCGAAGACCCGGTCGCGATAGTCGCCGTTGACGGTCCGGGAGCTGCCGTTCAGGGCACGCGACGCGGTGGCGAGGGACACGCCGGCCGCGGTGGCCACGTCGAGCAGGGTGGGTAGCCGGGATGACGGACTCATCGGTCCATCCCCTTCCTGGGGACTGGCGGGCCGGGTCGCGGTTCGGGGCGCGGTTCGGCAGGTGTTTGTCATTGTGGCACGCCGGGCGCGGGGATGGCGCGTGCGGGCCTGAGACTCTCCTGCGGAACCGGGAAATCACCCCTGGCTGCGGGGCGTCCGGGGGGAGACGGGCATCGATGGGTCGAGCGGCCTGACCCCGAGCGTCACCGACCGACGCGATCGGCCCGGATCCCTCCCACCGCCTGCCATACAACGTTGTACTATGCGAGGAGACGAACGCTGTCGCGAGCGTCGCCCGAAACGGAAGGGCCTCCATGGTGGCAACACTGCACGATGTGGCGCAAATCGCCGGAGTGTCGATCAAGACCGTCTCCAACGTCATCAACGATCACCCCCACATCCGCCCGGCCACCAAGCAGCGGGTGCTCGAGGCCATCGCCGAGCTCGACTACCACCCCAATCTCTCGGCGCGCAGCCTGCGGTCCGGCCGGACCGGCATGATCGGCCTCGCCCTCCCGGAGCTGTCGCTGAGCTACTTCGCCGAGCTTGCGGATGCCGTGATCCGGTCGGCGGAGCGCCACGGCGTCACCGTGCTGATCGAACAGACCGGCGGAGACCGGGACCGGGAGATCGGCCTGCTCTCGAGCCCGCGGCGGCAACTCACCGACGGCCTGATCTTCAGCCCCCTCGGCCTGGGCAACGACGACGCGGACTTCCTGAAGGTCGGCTACCCGCTCGTGCTGCTCGGCGAGCGGGTCTTCGGCGGCCCGACCGACCATGTCACGATGCGGAACGTCGACGCGGCCCGTGCCGCCACCGAACACCTGATCCGGCAGGGCCGCCGCCGGATCGCCGTGGTCGGCGCCCACGATGGCGAGGTGATCGGCTCGGCCGGCCTGCGCCTGCGCGGCTACCGGGAGGCCCTCGACGCCGCAGGCATCCCCTTCGACCCCGCCCTGCTCGGCTTCACGACCCTGTGGCACCGGTCGAACGGCGCGACCGCGATGCGGGAGCTGCTCGCCTCCGGCGTTCAGTTCGACGCCGTGTTCGGGCTCAACGACACCCTCACCCTCGGCGCCATGCGGGTGCTCCAGGAGGCCGGCCTGCACATCCCGGAGGATGTCGCGACGATCGGCTTCGACGACCTCGACGAAGCGCAGTACAGCCTCCCGACGCTCTCGACGATCGACCCCGGTCGCGAGGAGATCGCCGAGACCGCCGTGCGCATCCTGCTCGAGCGGATCAATGCCACAGACCCCGCGTCACCTCCGCGGGAGATCCTCGCGGACTTCCGCGTGATCGAACGCGAATCGACGGCGACGCACGGCGGAGCGGGGGAGCGGATGCGGGCATCCGCTGCTGCCGGAACCGTCGGTGAGATCGGTGCGAGCGCACCGGCGCCAGCCGGAGTGACGGCCCTGTCATGACGAAGCCGGGAACGCCGAGCGGGGCGCAGCACGAGATCACGGGGCACGGCTACCGGGCCGTCGTCACCGAGGTGGGGGCGTGCCTGCGGCTGTTGCAGTTCGAGGGCCGCGACCTCGTCGTGGGTTTCGGCAAGGACGAGGCGATGGTCAACTTCCGTGGCGCGCTCGCCGCGCCCTGGCCGAACCGGATCGCCGACGGCCGCTACCCGGCGGACGGGGTGCTCGAGCAGCTGCCGATCAACGAACCGACGCGGGACTGCGCGCTGCACGGGCTCGTCTTCGACCGGGACTGGCGACTGCTCGCGCAGGCGCCCGACTCGGTGGTGCTCGGCCTGCGGCTGCCCGCCGGCGTCGGCTATCCGTTCCAGCTCGACCTCACCGCGCGGTACGCGCTCGCCGCGGACGGGCTGACGACGACGATCGAAGTGCGCAACTCGGGAACGGGAACGGCGCCGTACGGCGTCTGCCCGCATCCGTACCTGCGGGCGGGGGATTCGCCGCTCGACAGCTGGACTCTCACCATCCCGGCCGACCGGTTCCTCGAGGTCACACCGGACCGGCTGCTGCCCGTCGGAGTCGTGGACGTCGCGGGCGGCGACCTGGCCTTCGACTTTCGGGATCCCCGGGTGCTGGGCACGACGGAGATCGACCACGCGTTCACGGGCATCCTCCGGGACTCGAGCGGGCTCGCGACCCTCGAACTACGGGAGGCCGGCGGTCACGGCGTGGCCATGAGCTTCGGGCCGGAGTGCCCGTGGCTGCAGGTGCACACCGCGGACCTGCCTCTCCCGGGGATCACCCGGATCGGCCTCGCGGTCGAGCCCATGACCTGCCCGCCGGATGCGTTCAATTCCGGCATCGACCTGATCCGCCTCGCGCCGGGGGACACCCACGAGGCGAGCTGGCGGATCAGCGCCCTCTGACGGCCCCTCCCTGCCGCGTTCCGAATTCAGGAGTTGACGAGTCTGCGGGCAGCGTCGCCGCGGAATCCCGCGGGCGCGATCTGCCCAACCCCGGCGTCTCCTGAATTCGGAACAGGGGGAGGGACCGGGGTCAGGCCTCCACGCGGTGGGCGGCGTACTGCGAGCGGATGACGGGGCGGAAGTCGGTCTCCGGCGCCGCGGCGATCGAGATCCGCCAGTCCGGCCGCGCTCCCGTCAGCGTCCACGCCGCCTGGACGGCTGCGCCGTCGGCGACGTACTCCCCGGGGGCCGGGATCACGACGGGGCTCTCGAAGAGCTGCGCCGCGATGCTGCGGACCGCCGGGTTCTGCGCGGCGCCGCCGATCAGCAGCACCCGGGAGACGACGACGCCCTGGCCGCGCACGGCTTCGAGGCCGTCGGCGAGCCCGCAGAGCAGGCCCTCGATCGCCGCGCGGGCGAGGTTCGGCCGGGTCGTGGACGCGAGGGTGAGCCCGAACAGGGTCGCGGTCGCGTGGGGCAGGTTCGGGGTGCGTTCGCCTTCGAAGTACGGCTGGAGCACGAGTCCGTTCGCGCCGGGCTCCGCCTCGAGGGCGAGCCGGCCGAGTTCGTCGTGGTCCACGCCGAGGAGTCCGCGCACCGCGTCGAGTACCCGCGCTGCATTGAGCGTCGCGACGAGGGGGAGGAACAGCCCGCTCGCGTCGGCGAACCCGGCGACCGTGCCCGTGGCATCCGCCGCCGGGCTCGTGGTCACGGCGAAGACGGTGCCGCTCGTGCCGATCGACACGATGACGTCGCCGTCGCCGGCGCCGAGACCGAGGGCGGCGCCCGCGTTGTCGCCGGCTCCCACGCCGACGACGATGCCGGCGGGCAACCAATTCGACGGAGCGAGCGCGACCGTCTCTCCGGCGAGCTCGCCGGGGCCGAGTACCCGCGGCAGCACGGCCGAGTGGCCCAGGGCGCGTTCGAAGAGGTCGAGGTCGTACTCGCCGGTGCTGGGCGACCAGTAGCCGGTGCCGCTTGCGTCGGAACGGTCGGTGGTCAGCTCGGTCAGGTCGGGGCCCAGGGGGCTCTCGTCGGCCGGGCCGAAGCCGCGCAGCCGCCAGGTGAGCCAGTCGTGGGGGAGGGCGACGGCGGCGACGCGGGCGGCGTTGGCCGGTTCGGCGTCGCGCAGCCAGCGCAGCTTGGTCGCGGTGAACGAGGCGACGGGAACGAGTCCGGTGCGCCGTGCGTACTCCGCGGCGCCGACCTCGTCGATGAGCTCAGCGGCCGCGGGGGCGCTGCGGGTGTCGTTCCAGAGCAGGGCCGAGCGGATGACGCGGCCATCGATGTCGAGGACGACCATCCCGTGCTGCTGGGCCGCGATCGAGATCGCGGCGACATCGCCCAGTCCGCCGGCGTCGGCGACAGCGGCCTGCAGGGCCTCCCACCACTTCTGCGGGTCGACCTCTGTGCCCTCCGGATGCGCCGCCCGGCCGGTGCGCACGAGCGCGCCCGAATCGGCGTCACGAACGACGACCTTGCAACTTTGGGTCGAGGAATCGACTCCGGCAACCAGTGTCATGACTACATTCTCCGCTTCGAGAGGGGGTGAGGTGCGAGTGAGGTACGGGTGTGGGCGGGCCCCGGTGGCTAACTCAGGAAGAACCGGATGCCGGTGGCACGGTGCCGCGGAATTCCGCGGCTTCAGACCGGGCCGGCCGGTGGATTTCCTGAGTTAGCCACCACGGCGGCCGGGTACTGCGGGTGCTTCGGGAGGGGCGGGTACTGCGGGAAGTGCGGGTGCTGCGGGGCGAGCGAGTGCGAGGCAAACGCGCCCCGGCCGGTTTGTCGCGCCCCCCAGGTGAGCGTGACACGCCGGCCGGGGCGCGCGGGTGTGCGGTGCTAGTTGCGGGCGCCGAGCAGGTGCTCGAGGGCCAGCTGCTGCAGGCGGACGAAGCCGAAGCCCTTGCCACCGAAGTACGCGTCGGTGTCGAAGTCCTCGTAGGAGGCGCGGTCGGCGAGCAGGTCGTCATAGGTCTCGCCTTCGCCGAGGGTCGGCAGCGCGAGGTCGGGCACCTTGGCCGCGGCGAGCATCTGCTGCACCTCGGGGTCGGCACGGAAGGACGCGGCGCGTTCCTTGAGCAGCAGGTAGGTCTGGATGTTGGCCTTGGCGGAGTCCCAGACGCCCGTGATGTCCTCGGTGCGGCTCGGCTTGTAGTCGAAGTGGCGCGGGCCTTCGTAGGTCTGGCCGCCGTTCGGGCCGCCGTTTTCGAGCAGGTCGACGAGGGCGAAGGCGTTGTGCAGGTCGCCGTGGCCGAAGACGAGGTCCTGGTCGTACTTGATGCCGCGCTGGCCGTTGAGGTCGATGTGGAACAGCTTGCCCTGGTACAGCGCCTGGGCGATGCCGGCGGCGAAGTTGAGCCCGGCCATCTGCTCGTGGCCGACCTCGGGGTTCACGCCGACCATTTCGGGGCGCTCGAGGGTCGTGATGAAGGCCATCGCGTGGCCGATCGTCGGCAGCAGGATGTCGCCGCGGGGTTCGTTCGGCTTCGGTTCGATCGCGAAGCGGATGTCGTAGCCCTTGTCGGTGACGTAGTCGCCGAGCAGGTTGACGGCCTCACGGTAACGCGAGAGGGCCGAGCGGATGTCCTTGGCCGCGTCGTACTCTGCGCCTTCGCGCCCGCCCCACATCACGAAGGTCTTCGCGCCGAGCTCGGCCGCGAGGTCGATGTTGCGCAGCACCTTGCGGAGTGCGAAACGGCGGACGCTGCGGTCGTTCGAGGTGAAGCCGCCGTCCTTGAAGACGGGCTCGCTGAACAGGTTGGTCGTGATCATCGGGATGATCAGGCCGGTGTCCGCGCAGGCCTGCTTGACGCGGTCGATCTGCGACTGGCGCTTCTCTTCCGTGCAGCCGAACGGGAACAGGTCGTTGTCGTGGAACGTCAGGCCGTACGCCCCGATTTTCGCGAGATTCTCCACTGCGTCGACGACGTCGAGCGGCGGACGGGTCGGCCCGCCGAACGGGTCGGCTCCGTTGTAGCCGATGGTCCAGAGGCCAAAGGAGAACTTGTCTGCGGGAGTGGGCGTGATGGCCATGAGGTTCCTTGTCTGTCAGCGACGTTGATGATTTGTTGTATCTATAAACATATTAGGGGAAAAGCGGATGCGGCGCTACCGTTCCCCGACAATCGGTGCGACCCAGAATGGGCTGGTCGCGCCCACTGTTGCCAGTGCCGCCGAGTGTCGCCGTTGTAGGGGCGACACTCGGCGAGAACGGCGACGAACGGTGGGCGGGCGGCGGCGGGTCAGCGCGGGGCGACGGTCGCCGCGGCCACGAGGACGCGGGTGTGGTCGACGATGCGCACGGGGCCGGTGAGCCGCAGGGCGAGAGTCGCGGCGAATGAAGCACTCGAGCGCCCGAGCCGCAGCTCGAGGGCCCCTGGTTCGACGATGCGGTCGCCGGCCCTGCCCGTGAATGCGGCGAGGTCGGCGTGCACCGCGAACTCGACCTGTGCGCTCGCACCCGGGTCGAGCTCGACCCGCGCGTAGCCGATCAGCCGGTTCACCGGGCGCACGACCGAGGCGACCGGGTCGTGCAGGTAGAGCTGCACGACGTCCGCTCCCGCGCGGGCGCCCACGTTGGTGACCGTGAGCGTGACCGTTGTCGCGGCATCCGTGCCGATCGAGGCCGCGCCGATCGAGGCGTCGGTCCACTCGAAGTCGCTGTAGCCGAGGCCGTGGCCGAACGGGAAGCGCGCGGTCGGGTCGAGGTTGGAGACCTCGTTCCGGCTGCCGAGCGGCGCGGCGAGGTACCCGCCCGGCTGGCCGCCCGCACGGTTCGGTACGCTCACGGGCAGGCGGCCGGACGGGTTCACCCGGCCGCTGATCACGCCGGCGAGTGCGCCGGCACCCTCCTCGCCGGGGAAGAACGACTGCAGCACGGCCGCGGCCCGGTCCGGTGCGTCGTGCAGGAAGTACGGGCGACCGGCGACGAGCACGGTCACGACGGGGGTTCCGGCCGCGAGGACCGCGTCGAGCAGCGGCCACTGCCGGCCGGGCAGCTCGAGCGACTCGGCGTCGCAGCCCTCCCCGCTGGTCCCGCGCCCGAACAGGCCGGGACGGTCGCCGAGCACGACGATCACGAGGTCGGCGTCTGCGGCGGCGTGCACCGCGACGGCGATGCCCGTCTCGTCGGTCCCGTCCACGGTCACGCCGGGGGAGTACGTCACGGTCGCCGCGGGGTATTCGAGGCGGATGGCCTCGAGCACGGTGCGGATCTCGATGCCGATCGGCACCTCGGGGTGCAGGGTGCCGACGTGGCCGGGGAACGAGTAGCAGCCGAGCAGGTTGAGCGCGTCGTCGGCGTTGGGGCCGACGACCGCGATCCGCACGCCTGCGGCAGCGGATGCCGGTGCGACCGGTAGCAGCCCGTCGTTCGTGAGCAGCACGACCGATTGCTCGGCGATCCGGCGCGCGACGCTCCGGCTGGCGGCGGGATCGAGGTCGACCCGTCCGCGGACGGCCTCGACGTCGGCGAGATCGAGGTCGGTCCAGCCGGCGGGGAGCGCGGACCAGTCCGCGTCGAGCAGGCCGAGGTCGAGCTTCTGCAGCAGCACGCGCCTCGCGGCACGGTCGATGTAGTCGCTCGAAAGCCGCCCGGCCTCGATCTCGGCGAGGAGCGGTTCGGCGAAGGTCTTGACGGTCGGCAGCTCCACGTCGACGCCGGCGCGCAGGGCCTGCGCCGCGGCATCCCCCCAGGTCTCGGCGATCGAGTGCAGCGTCTTGAGGAAGGCGATGCCGAAGTAGTCGGCGACGACCGTCCCGGTGAAGCCCCAGGTGTCGCGGAGGAGCCCGGTGAGCAGGGTCGGGTCTGCGGCCGTCGGCACGCCGTCGATGTCGGTGTACGCGTGCATCACGGAGCGGACCCCGCCCTCGCGCACCGCCATCTCGAACGGCGGGACGAGCACGTCGTTGAATTCGCGGCGGCCGATCGAGACCGGGGCGAGGTTGCGACCGGCCTTCGACGCGGAATAGCCGATGAAGTGTTTGAGGGTCGCGACGATGCCAGCGGATTCGAGGCCGCGCACGTAGGCGGTCGCGATGGTGCCGACGAGGGTCGGGTCCTCCCCGATGGTCTCCTCGACGCGGCCCCAGCGGGCGTCGCGCACGACGTCGAGCACGGGGGCGAGGCCCTGGTGCACGCCGACGGAGCGCATGCTCGCGCCGATGCGGCCGGACATCTCCTGCACGAGGCCGGGGTTGAAGGTCGCGCCCCAGGCCAGCGGCACCGGGTATGCGGTCGCGCCCCACGCGGTGAAGCCGGCGAGGCATTCCTCGTGGGCGAGGGCGGGGATGCCGAAGCGGCCGGCCGAGACGATGCGGCGCTGGCTGCGCACGAGCGAGACGACGCCGACGGCGGCGTCGACGGGTCCGGAGCCGAACGGCCGGGTCAGCTGGCCGAGGCCGTGCGGCAGGAGGGCGTCGAGGTCGAGGGCGTCCTCCATGTCGTGCTGGTACGGGGCGACGCCGCCGCCGTCGTTGGAGGCGCCGACCCAGACGCCGTAGAGCTGGGCCACCTTCTCGCGCAGCGTCATCGCGGCGAGGAGGGCGTCGACGCGCTCGGCGGGGGAGCATGCCACGTCCTGCCAGGCGGGCGTTGCGGCGTCCGCCTGGGACGGAACGGGGGACAGGGTGTCGGTCATTGTTACTTTCCTCCGACGCCCATGAGGCCCTGAACGAGGGCGCGCCGGGCGAATAGGTACACGAAGAGAACCGGGAGCATCGAGAGCAGCACGGCCGCCATCAGCCCGGGGATATTGACGCCGTACTGCGACTGGAAGTCGAACAGTCCGAGGGTGATCACCTTGGTCGAGGCCGACTGGGTCAGGATCAGGGGGAAGAGGAACCCGTTCCAGGCCTGCAGCGCGGAGAAGACGATGATCGTCGAGATGCCGCTCTTGGAGAGGGGCAGCACGAGCTGGAAGAAGCTGCGCATCGGCGTCGCGCCGTCCATGGCCATGGCCTCGTAGAGCTCCGGGGTGATGTCGCGCATGCTGCCGGTCAGGATCAGGGTGCAGATCGGCAGGCAGAACGCCGCCGTCGGCAGGATGATGCCGATCAGGCTGTCGTAAAGCCCTGCGACCGAGATCAGGTAGAAGATCGGCACGATGACGGCCTGGGCCGGGATCGCGAGCCCGAGGAGGAAGGTGCGGAAGATCAGCGAGATGCCGCGGCTCCGGCTGCGGACGACCGCGTAGGAGAGCGGCGGGACGACGAGCACGACGATCGCGACGACGCTCACCGTGACGATGACGGTGTTCCACACGTAGGTGAGGAAGCCGCCCGTGACGAGGGCGCCGAAGTTGTCGAGCGTGAACGAGCTCGGCAGGGAGAGCGGGCCGGCGGATGCGTAGCCCTGCTGAGTCTGGATCGTCGCCGTGACCATGACATAGATTGGGACGAGGACGATCAGGAGCCAGATGATGCTGCCGGCACCGGCGAAGTAATTCGGTCTGGGCTTCATCAGATGCCTTCCTGGGCGCTGTTCATCTTGTCGTAGCCGGTGGCCCTGACCATGATGAGCGAGATGGCCGTCGCGATGACCACGAGGACGAGCGCAATCGCGCTGCCGACGCCGAAGTCGAACGACTGGAACGCCTTCCGGTACATGTAGTACGGCGTGATCGTGGTGTCGGTGCCCGGCCCGCCCTTGGTCAGGATGAGCACGGTGTCGAAGGTGGTGAGGCCGCCGACGACCATCAGAATGCCGGAGGTCACGATGGTGTTTCGGAGCTGCGGCAGGGTGATGCTGAAGAACTTGCGCATCGTGCCTGCGCCGTCGATCTCGGCGGCCTGGTAGAGCACGGGCGGGACCGACCGGGCCGCGCCCTGATAGAGCAGGGTGTGCAGGGGAGTGAACTGCCAGGCGCCGACGAAGGTGAGCACGGCGATCGCGCCGGCCTGGCTGCCGAGCAGGTTGCCGTCGCCGCCGAAGATCCCGGCCAGCTGGCCGGGGATGCCGAAGTTGGGGTCGAGCAGGGCCCGCCACAGCACGGAGACGGCCGCGGAGGAGAGCAACAGCGGGATGAAGTAGATCGCGGAGAGGACGGCGCGGTTCTTCTGCTGGCCGGCGGCCCAGACGCCGAGCAGGATGCTCAGCGGGGTCTGGATGACGACGCCGAGCAGGGTGAGCAGGGCGCTCAGCCAGAGGCTCTGCATCATGACCTTGTCGCCGAGGAGCTTGTTCCAGTTGTCGAGTCCGTTGAACTCGGGAGAGCCGAGGCCGCTCCAGCTGGTGAAGGACATCACCGCGACGCCGATGAGGGGGACGATCGCGAAGAGTGCGAAGAAGACGGTGGCGGGGAGGGCCCAGGCGAAGCCCGGGCGGCCCACGTTGGGGCCGCCCGAGTGCCGTGAGCGCCCGGTGGTTGGACGCTTCATGTTCAGTTACCTAGAGTGCCTGCATCGCGGAGATGAATCCCGCGACGTCGAGCTTGCCGGTGAAGAACTGCGAAACCGCGGTCTTCATGTCGGCGGACGCCGACTGGGGGTATGCCTGGTCCCAGGACAGCTGGAAGGCGGGGGCATCCTTGACCAGGTTGAACTGGAAGGTCGCGTATGCCGGGTCGGCGGCCTGGTCGAGGAACTTCTCGGTCGTGGTCGTCGTGGGAAGGTTGCCGATGCCGAGCTGCGCCTGGACGAACTCGTCGGAGTACATCAGCTTCAGGAAGTCGCGGGCGGTGTCCGGGTAGCGGGTGGCCTTGATGACCGAGTAGTAGTTGTTCGTGTTTCCGACCAGGTCTGCGCCGTCACCCTTGCCGTCGGCGATCGACGGGAAGCCGGTGTAGCCGAGGTTGGTTTCGGTCCACGCCTTGTCCGCGGTCTGCTGGGTGGAGTACTCCCACGAGCCCATGAGCTCGAACGCGGCCTTGCCGGTGCGGAGCAGTGCGGGCGAGCCGCCGTCGACGAAGCTCACGGAGTCGAAGTTGGTGCCGAAGGCGCCCGCGTCGATGAGGGTCTTGAGCTTGGTGAGTGCTGCCTTGCCGTCAGCGGAGTCCCAGACGGTGGTGTCGCCGCCGATGGCCTTCGTGAGGAGGTCGGGGCCGGCAACGCGGTCGAAGAGGTACTCGAACCACATCAGGGTCGGCCACTGGTCGGCGCCGCCGAGGGCGATCGGGGTGATGCCCTTGGCGGTGAGGACCTTGACGCTGGCGAGCAGGTCGTCCCACGTCTTCGGGGCGGTGATTCCCGCATCCGTCAGGACCTGCTTGTTGTTGAACAGGATGACCGGCTGGGTGCCGCGCATCGGGATGCCGTACGGCACCCCGTCGATCGCGGCGGCGTTGAAGACGGAGGGCAGGAAGCTCGACTCGAGGGCCGGGTCCGTTTTGATCATGTCGGTGAGGGGGAGGAGGAGGTTGGCCTTGACGAACGGCTGGATGCTGCCGCCGCCCCAGTTGAAGAAGACGTCGGGCGCCGCGTCGGTGCTGATGATCGTCTGGAGCTTCTGCTGGTAGTTCGCGCCGGGGATCCGGTCGAGGATGACCTGGACCTTGGAGGTGGCGTTGAATTTGTCGACCATGGCCTGCTCGACGGTGTTGCCGGCATCTCCGTAGACGGCGACGTGGATGACATTTTCCGGTCGGTTGCTGTTTGCTGTGTTGCCTCCCGCGCCGGAGCACGCGGAGAGCGTGACTCCCAACGCGAGTACTGCGGATGCGGCGACGGCTCGCTTGAGCCACCTGCTCGTGTTCGACATTGAACGCCTCTCGAAAGTTTCGGCGAAGTTGCCGAAAGTGATTAGGATGACTGGAGTCTATGGCGCAGGTTTTGTTGCGTCAAGCTACAAACCAAATGGATGCACGGGGCCGAGGCTTCGGGGAAGAATGAGCCCATGTCGATCGTCGAAGAAGGCCGGGAGAGCCCGGACCGCGTGACCCTCTCGGCGATCGCCGCGCTCGCGGCCGTGTCGCTCTCCACCGTGTCCAAGGTGCTCAACGGGCGCGGAGACGTCGCCCCGGCGACGCGCACCCGGGTCGAGGACCTGCTCTCCCGCAACGGGTACAGCCGGCGGGGCGATGCCGCGGCCTCTGCCCCCCTGCTCGAGCTCGTCTTCCACGAACTCGAGAGCGTCTGGGCGATCGAGATCATCCGCGGTGTCGAGCGCGTCGCGCGGGCGAACGGGCTGAGCATCGTGCTCACCGAGAGCGGCGACCGGCACGCACCGTCCGTGGAGTGGATCGACGGCGTGATCGCACGCAACCCCGTCGGGGTGATCCTGGTCTTCTCCGACCTCTCCGGCGAGCAGAAGCAGAAGCTCGCGACCCGCGGCATCCCCTTCGTCGTCGTCGACCCGGCGGGCGAGCCGACCCCCGACGTGCCCTCGATCGGGTCCGCGAACTGGTCAGGCGGCCTCGCGGCCACCCGGCACCTGATCGACCTCGGGCACACCCGGATCGGCATGATCGGGGGACCCGTCGACATGCTCTGCTCGATCGCCAGGATCGGCGGCTACCGGGCAGCGCTCGACGCGGCCGGCATCGCCTATGACGCCTCCCTCGTGCTCGACGGCGACTTCCACCCGGAGGGCGCCCGGGTGCGCGCGGTCGAGCTGCTCGAGCGGCCCGACCGGCCGACCGCCATCTTCGCGGGGAGCGACCTCCAGGCGATGGGCGTCTACGAGGCGGCGCGGGCGCTCGGGTTGCTCATCCCGGCCGATCTCTCGGTCGTCGGCTACGACGACCTCCCGCTCGCACGGTGGGTCGGGCCGCCGCTCACGACGATCCGGCAGCCGCTCACCGAGATGGCGGAGGCCGCGGCGAACCTCGCGGTCAGCATGCGGCATTCCCCCGGCGGCACCGTGCAGCGGATGGACCTCGCGACGAGCCTCGTCACCCGCCAGAGCACGGCCCCGCTCGCCTGACGAATTCGACGGACTTTGTGGGTTTTTTGCGCGTGAGAGCGCGTGTGAAGCGCTTTCCGGGCAAAATCTCCGTCGAATCGGTCAGGGGAGGGGCGCGTAGTCGAAGGCGGTGATCGTGACCGGGTGACCGGGTTCGCCGCTCACGAAGGGCCCGACGAGGGTGCCCACGAAACCGCCGGCGCGTTCGGTCGTCAGGAGGGCGGCATCCGTCAGGGCGACGAGGCTCGTCACGCCGGCGACCGTGACGGAGAAGGCGACTCCCGCCGCGGACAGTTCGGCGCTGAGGCCGAGCACGGCACCCGCCGCGACGTGGCCGAGCCGCATGCGGCCGAGGACCGTGTCGACCCCGGCCTCGCGCGCGATCGCGGTCACCGCCCACCCGGCCGGCGCATGGGCCAGCTCGATGCGCAGCCCGAAACCGTCGCTTTGCCGCAGGGCGAGGCCGGCCGTGACCCCCGGGTGCGGCAGCACCAGGTGGATGCCGGCCAGCAGGTCCGGATGCCGCAGCCGGTACCCGAGGAATGCGGTTGGTGTCCTCGGCGCGGGAGGCGGTGTCGACGTCGACCCGACCGCGCCCGTGTCCGCGCCCGTGGTCGTGGCCGGCGGAGGCGACTCGAGGTGCAATCCGTCCGCGGCGGTGTGTGCTCCCGATGCTGGCCCGCGCACGCCGAGCCAGTGCGCAGCGAGCGGCCCCGGCGGGAACGTGTCGTGCAGGTCGGCCGGGGTGGGTGCATCCGCGCTCGTGAACGGCGTGCTGCCGCGCTCGCCGAGCCGGCCGGCGCCCGGGTTGACGACCGGCCAGCCGGACTCCCACCCGACGGGTGCGAGAAAGGTCTCCCTGCCGAGCAGATGCCCGCCGTCCCTGACCCGGACGCCGAGGGCGAGGGCCCACCAGGAGCCGTCCCCGGCTTCGACGAGGTCGGCGTGACCGACGTTCTGCACGCTCGCGGTGGCTCCCAGCTGGCGGTGGCTGAGGATCGGGTTGCCGGGGTTGCCGACGTACGGACCCGTGACGACGCGCGATCTGGCGACCGAGACGGCGTGGTTCCGCTCGGTGCCGCCCTCCGCGGCGACGAGGTAGATCCACCCGTCGTGCGCGTAGAGGTGCGGGCCTTCCGCCCACACGGCACCCGCGACCGCGCCAGTCCAGAGGATGTGCTCCTGGCCGAGGAGCCTCCCGGCGACCGGGTCGAGCTCACGGAGCCAGATCTCGGTCTGGCCGGGGTATGCGCCGGGTTCGGCCAGGCGGCAGCCGGCCCACCAGGCCCTGCCCTCGTGGAAGAAGATCGTCGGATCGATGCCGCGTGCGCCCTCGAGGAAGACCGGATCGGACCACGGGCCCGCCGGGTCGGTCGCGGTCAGGAGGAACGACGCGTCCGCTCCGCCGCCGACGACCGTGCAGGCGAGGAAGAACACGCCGTCGTGGTGGCGCAGGGTCGGCGCGTAGAGGCCACCGGAATCCGGTACCCCGGCGAGGTCGAGCAGGGCGGCCTGGCCGGGGCGGTCGACCGCGTGACCGACGGGCGTCCAGGTGACGAGGTCGGTGCTCGAGTGCAGCGGGAGGCCCGGAAAATACTCGAAGGACGAATTGGCGAGGTAGTACGTGTCGCCGACCCGGCAGACCGAGGGATCCGGGTACATTCCGGGCAGGACCGGATTCGTGAAGACCGTCATGCTTGACCACCCTAGTGATCGGACCGACGGCAGCCGTGCCCCGCGGCCCGGTTTAGTCGATTCTCGCAACAAATCGACGAGTGGGTGGTTCTGGCCCGGTGCTGCATGGGCCAGACTGTGCGTCAAGACATTTATTATCGGGGTGGAAGCGAGGTCGGCGTCATGGCGAGCATCCACGATGTCGCCCGGGTCGCCGGGGTCTCGATCAGCACCGTGTCCTACGCGCTGTCCGGCAAGCGGTCGATCGCGGCATCCACCCGGGCGCGCGTGCTCGACGCCGTCGAGAGCCTCGGCTATCGTCCGAACGCCGGGGCGAGGATGCTCGCGGGCACCCGCACCAACATCTTCGCCCTCACGGCGCCCTTTCACGCGGACACCTATGCGCCGGCGCACATGGCCTTCGTGCTCGCGGTCGCGCAGGCCGCCAGGGCCCACGACTACGACGTGCTGCTGCTCACCCAGGACGAGGCGACGAACGGCCTGCGCCGGGTGGCGTCGAGCAGACTCGTCGACGGCATCATCGTGCTCGACGTCGCGGGCGACGACGACAGGGTCGCGGTCATCCGCGAGCTCGGCGTGCCGTCGACCTTCATCGGGGTTCCGCGGGATGCTGCCGGTCTCGTCTGCGTGGACCTCGACTTCGAGGCCGCTGCGGCGCTCGCGGTCGAGAAGCTGGCAGCAGCCGGGCACAGGTCGATCGGACTGATCGGGCACTCTCCCGGTGTCTACGCCCGCGGCTCGAACTTCCCGCCCCGGTTCCGCGACGGTTTCTTCGCGGCCGCGGCGGCCCGGGGGATCGAGACGGCGTTCGCGATGCCGGAGCGGGACGGTCCGAGCGCGCGGCTCGCGCTCGACGCCCTCTACCGCGACTGCCCCGACATGACGGCCGTCGTCCTCCACGCCGAGGAGACCGTGCAGGCCGCCGTGCTGGACGTGCTGCGCGAACGCGGCCTGCGGGTGCCCGGGGACCTCTCGGTGCTCTCTGCGTGCGCGAGCTTCGAGACCGACCACTTCGAGCCGCCCCTCGACACGATCCCGCTCGTCGCCGCCGACTCCTGCACGCGGGCGGTGGACCTCGCGATCGAGCAGGTGGGTGGACCGATCGAGCCTCGCATCGAACTCGTTCCTCCGCGCTTCTACGAGCGCGGCTCCATCGCGCCGCCACGCACCCGGTCGTCGGCCTCCCCGCGCCCCTGACCTCCCCGCTCGTCACGGGTCGGGCCCCGCTGCCCGATATCCGGGCGGAACGATGCAGGCCGTCCCGCGCCCTGTAACCTCAACGAGGGGGAGCTTCGACGGGTTTCCGTCGTCGTATCCCGCGGGCAAAGGTGACGATGGAAGACTACGAGGCACTCGTGGCTGAACGCGACCTTCTGCGAACCGCCATGGACCGGGTGCCGGCGCTGATCGGGCATTGGAACAGGGACCTCCGCTGTGACCTCGCCAACACCGCGTACGGCACGCTCCTCGGCGGCGACAGCGTGTCCATGCGCGGCCTGCACATGCGTGAGGTACTCGGCGCCGAGCTCTATTCGGCCAACGAAGCAATGGCGCAGGACGCGCTCGCGGGGATTCCCCAGCACTTCGACCGCGTCGTCGTCGACCCCGGCGGCGTGACGCGCCACCTGCAGGTCGACTACCAGCCGGACGGCACCGGCGGCTTCTTCGTGCAGGTCGCAGACGTCTCGGAGCGGGCCGTGGCGCAGGAGCGTCTCGCGGAGGCCATCGAATTCCAGACCGCCGTCCTCGAGACCACGCCCGACCTGATCACCGTGTTCGATCTCGAGGGGCAGAAGCTGCTCTGGGCCTCCCGGTCGCTGGGTGAGACCTACGGGTACACCATGGACGACCTATCCGACCCGGCCGGCCAGGCCAAAGCGGTTCCGGACTCCGACCGCGCGATCTACCGGGATGCACAGGAGCGGGTGGGGCGCGCCCTCGACCACGAGGTCGTGCACTGCCGGCACCGGATGACGACGAGCGACGGGCGCACCCTCTGGGTCGAGCGGGGGCTGACCCCGTTCAAACGCAACCCGGCGGGCGGTGTCAACCAGTACCTGAGCGTGACGCGTGACATCACGGGACTCGTCCACGCCGAGCGCCAACTCGAACGGGCCGCGAACCACGACGACCTGACCGGCCTGCCCAACCGCCGGCAGTTCATCTCCGCCTTCGAGGAGGCCGTCGGCCGGGAGTCCGGGGAGGTGGCGCTGATCTACTGCGACCTCGACGACTTCAAGTCCATCAACGACCGGCACGGCCACGGCGTCGGCGACGCCGTGCTGCGCGTCGTCGCCGAGCGGCTGAGCGCCGTGGTCCGGCCGAGCGACCTCGTCGCGCGCCTCGGCGGCGACGAATTCGTCATCCTGATCACCGGCGGCATTCCCGAGGCGTCCGCCCTCGTCGAGCGCGTCACCGAGCGGATGCGCCCCGTGTTCCCGATCGGAGAGCTCACGCTGGCCGTCCGGGCCAGCATCGGCGTCGCCGTCGGGGCGCCCGGCGCGAGCGCGGAAGACCTGTTCGCGCTCGCGGACGCGGACATGTACCGGATGAAGCCGGGTTCTCCGCGGCGCGATCTCCGCGCGCGGGTGCGCCGCGCCGCCGTCGGCCGTCGCTGAAGCCCTGAGGTGTCGCATATCGAGGTTCAACCCGCGTGTGAACCTCGATATGCGACACCTCAGGCGGGAGGAATCGGGGGATGACGGTCGGGGGACGCTCGTGCGACGCGGATATGTTGCGAATATCAACAAACAGCTTGTGCCGGCATCCGCGGGCCCCTATGCTTCAAAGCGACCCACTGTCGAAGCGTTTCGGCAGACGATAGGCACAGCAATTATCGAAGCGTTTCGATTCGCTCGCGCTGGGGTCGTCATCGGCGACAGGAATCGGTGTCGCCACTACAAGGAGGTAGAACGTGAGATTAGGAAAGCGCGCCCTCGCTGTCGTCGCACTGACGGCAGCAGCGGCACTCTTGACCGGCTGTGCCAGCGGTTCGAGCGGCGGATCGACAACCGCAGCGAGCAGCGGGCCGGTCGATGGCACCGGCAAGACCCTGACCCTCTGGGACTTCGAGTCCGACACCAGTGCGATGGGAATCGCCTGGAATGCGGCGATCAAGGTCTTCGAGAAGGAGACCGGCGCGAAGGTGAAGTTCGAGGCCAAGAGCTTCGAGCAGATCCGTTCGACCGCGAGCCAGGTCCTCAACTCCGACCAGGCCCCCGACATCCTCGAGTACAACAAGGGCAACGCCACCGCCGGCCTGCTGGCCAGCCAGGGGCTGCTCAGCAACCTCGACGACTACGTCAGCCAGTACGGCTGGGACGCCAAGCTCGCCCCCTCCCTCCAGACCACCGCCAAGTACGACGAAAACGGCATCATGGGCTCCGGCTCCTGGTACGGCGTTCCGAACTACGGCGAATTCGTCGAGGCCTATTACAACAAGGACATGTTCGCGAAGTACAACGTCGCGATCCCGACAACGCAGGCCGAGTTCGAAGCCGCACTGAAGACCTTCAAGGACGCCGGGATCACCCCGCTGGCCGAGTCGGCAGCCGAGTACCCGCTCGGCCAGCTCTGGTACCAGCTCGCGCTGACCAAGGCAGACCGCAGCTTCGTCAACGACTACCAGCTCTACACCGGTGACGTCGACTGGCAGGGCAAGGAACTCACCTACGCGACCAACACCATCAAGGACTGGACCGACAAGGGGTACATCTCCAAGGACGCCACCGGGACCAAGGCAGAGGATGCCGGCACCGCGTTCATCGCGGGAACGAGCCCGATCTTCTTCTCCGGCAGCTGGTGGTACAACCGCTTCACGACGGAGATCAAGGGCTTCAACTTCGGCACCTTCCTCTACCCCGGCGCCACGATGTCTCCCGGATCCAGCGGAAACATGTGGGTCGTCCCCGAGAAGGCCAAGAACAAGGACCTCGCCGCCGCATTCATCGACATCACGATGCGCCCGGAGATCCAGGCCCTGATCGGCAACAACGGCGGCGTCCCCGTCGCCGCGAACGCCGCGGACATCACCGACCCGAAGAGCCAGGAACTGATTGCCAACTTCAACACGCTCACCGCGCGCGACGGCATCGGCTTCTACCCCGACTGGCCCACCCCGACCTTCTACGACCAGCTGAACGCCGGCCTGCAGGAGCTCATGAACGGCACCAAGTCGTCCAAGGACGTGCTGACCGAACTCGGCACCCAGTACAACGACGGCATCAAGGACATCAAGAAGTAGTCCGCCGCGGGTCGCGTCTTCCCCGGCGCGACCCGCACCCCCCTCTTCCTGCCGCGCCCGCCCAGGCTTCGTGGCTGCGCGGCAGACCCCTGAACTGAAGAAAGGCAAGGCGATGGTTACGACAGCCCCGCTGGCCACTGAGACAACCGAATCGCACCCGCCCCGGCCGGGCAGACCCGCGGGCAAGCGTGTTCGCCGCGCACCCGTGCAGAGCCTCATCCCCGGTGCGAGCGGCAAGGGTTTCTGGCTCTACCTGGTGCCGGGCCTGCTCCTGCTCACCATCATCGTCCTGGTTCCGCTCGGCTGGAACTTCTTCCTGACCTTCACCAAGTACCGCGGCATCAAGCCGCCGGTCTGGATCGGCCTCGACAACTGGACCAAGCTCTTCGGCGACGACGTGTTCTGGACCTCGTTCGGCAACTCGGTCGCCATGATCGTGGCCATGGTCGTGGTCCCGACCCTGCTGGGTCTCGTGCTCGCCGCGATGCTCTTCGACCTCGTCGGCAAGAAGTTCGGCGGCAAGGTCGCGAGCTTCCTCCGCGCCACCTACTACCTCCCGCAGATCCTGCCGACCGTGATCGCGGCGATCGTGATCGGCTGGATCCTCCGCCCGGAGAACGGCGCTCTCAACCAGGTGCTCGGCGCCATCGGGCTCGGCGGTCTCGAGCACAACTGGCTCGGCAGCCCGGACACCGCGATGGCCTGCATCATGGTCATCATGATCTGGGTCCAACTCGGCTACCCGATCGTGATCTTCATGGCCGCCCTCCAGCGCGTCGACCCCGAGCTCTACGAGGCCGCTGAGCTCGACGGCGCCAACTGGTTCCAGCGGTTCCGCGCGATCACCGTCGGCATCATCCGCCCGGAGATCTTCGTCGTGACCCTGACCTGCACGATCGCGGCCCTCAAGGTGTTCGGCCCGATCTACGCCCTCACCCGCGGCGGGCCGGGCACATCGACCATGGTGCCGAGCTACTACTCATACAGCGAGTTCTTCCAGAACCAGCAGGTCGGCTATGGCGCAACGATCGCCACGGCCCTCACCGTCGTGGTCGCCGTCGTCGCGATCATCTTCATCACTTTCCAGACCCGGCTCGAGCGCCAGGACGAGGAGCGCTAGCCATGACCACCCTGACCGAGAAGATCCGTCCCCGCCGCGATTCCGGCGCAACGGAGCCCAAGCCGCTCAAGCTGCCCAAGGTGCACACTCGCAAGACCACCGGCGACTGGGTGATCCTGTTCGTCGCCATCATCATCGGCCTGTTCATCGCGATCCCGTTCGTGATGATCGTGATCAACTCCTTCAAGTCGCCGGCCGACTACAACAGCTCCGGCCCCCTCGCCCTGCCGAGCAACCTCTACTTCGACGGAATCATCAACTTCTGGACCAGGGTCAACTTCCCCGAAAAGCTCTGGAACAGCGTCGTCATCTCGAGCGTCGTCGCCGTGGCCGCCGTGCTGCTGTCGATGTTCAACGCCTACGCGATCGGGATCGGCCGCATCCGCGGCCGCACCTGGATCGTCGTGCTGATCCTGCTCGCCAACATGGTGCCGCAGGAGGCCCTGCTCTACCCGCTCTACTTCATGTTCAAGCAGGTCGGCCTGTACGACAACATCTGGGCCGTCATCATCATCTTCACGGTCATCCAGAGCGCCTTCGGCACCTACCTGCTGTCGAGCGTCTACGGGACGTTCCCGAAGGAGATGCTCGAGGCGGCCTCGCTCGACGGTGCAAGCCGCTGGCAGATCCTCTGGCGCGTCGTCTTCCCGATCAGCCGGTCGACCCTCGCGGTGCTCCTGATCTTCTTCTTCATCTGGACCTGGAACGAATTCCTGATCCCGTTGACGTTCCTGGTCAGCAACGCGAACCAGACGGTCCCGGTTGCGATCAGCGTGCTGCAGGGCGACCGCCTGATGGACGTCACGACCACGAGCGCATCGGCACTGCTCGGCCTGCTGCCGACGCTCATCTTCTTCCTCATCTTCCAGCGCACGCTGACGCGTGGCATTACCGCAGGAGCAGTCAAGTAATGAAGTTCACCGATGGATTCTGGCACGTGCGTCCCGGCGTCACGCCGCTCTATGCGCAGGAGGCGTACGACCTCGAGGTCGTGCCGGCGGCGACGGGCGACGGCGACGCCTTGCGGATCGACGCCCCCACCAAGGTCATCGCCCACCGCGGCGACGTGCTCAACCGGGCCCTGCTCTCAGTGACGCTGTCCTCCCCGCTGCCCGGCGTGATCCGGGTGCGGGTGGCCAAGGACACCGGCGGGTCGACGGAACCCGGCTTCGAACTCGACGGCGCCGTCACCGGCAGCGGCGTCGTGTCTGTCGACGCGGACGGGGGAAGCGTCACGAGCGGCCCCCTGACCGCGCGCATCGACCGGGGGAGCCCCTGGAGCCTCCGCTTCGAGGCCGACGGACGCGCCCTGACCGAGAGCGGACCGAAATCGATCGGCTACCTGCAGCTCGCCGACGGTGCCCCGATCGCGGCGGAACCCACCGGGGTCTCCGGCGTCACGGAGACCGGGCTCGCCCCCGCATCCGCGTACGTGCACGCCCGGCTCGGGCTCGGCGTCGGCGAACTCGTCTACGGTCTCGGCGAACGCTTCGGCCCGCTCGTGAAGAACGGCCAGACCATCGACATCTGGAACGCCGACGGCGGCACGTCGAGCGAGCAGTCCTACAAGAACATCCCGTTCTACCTCACCAACCGGGGCTACGGCGTGCTCGTCAACCACGCGGAGCACGTCTCCTTCGAGGTCGGCACCGAGTCGGTCGAGCAGGTGCAGTTCTCCGTCGCCGGAGAGTACCTCGAGTACTTCGTGATCTACGGGCCCACACCCAAGGAGATCCTCGGCCGCTACACCGAACTGACCGGGCGCCCGGCCCAGGTACCTGCCTGGTCGTACGGCCTCTGGCTGTCGACCTCCTTCACCACCCAGTACGACGAGGCGACGGTCAACTCGTTCATCGACGGCATGGCCGAACGCGACCTGCCGCTCTCGGTCTTCCACTTCGACTGCTTCTGGATGCGCGAATTCAACTGGACCGACTTCGAGTGGGACCCCCGGGTGTTCCCGGACCCCGAGGGCATGCTCGCCCGCCTGCACGGCAAGAACCTGCACGTGAGCGCCTGGATCAACCCGTACATCGCCCAGCGCGCGCCGATCTTCGCCGAGGCCCAGGCGGCCGGCTACCTCGTCAAGCGGGCCGACGGCTCCGTCTGGCAGTGGGACTTCTGGCAGGCCGGCATGGGTCTCGTCGACTTCACCAACCCGGATGCCGTCACCTGGTTCCAGGGCAAGCTGCGGCACCTGCTCGACCAGGGTGTCGACGCCATCAAGACCGACTTCGGCGAGCGGATCCCGCTCGACGTGGTCTGGCACGACGGCTCCAGCCCTGAGCGGATGCACAACTGGTACACCCAGCTCTACAACGCCGCCGTGTTCGAGGTGCTCCAGGAACACCACGGCGTCGGCGACGCGGTGCTGTTCGCGCGCTCCGCGACCGTCGGCGGCCAGAAGCAGCCGGTGCACTGGGGCGGGGACAACTCCTCGAGCTACGAGTCGATGGCGGAGACCCTGCGCGGCGGGCTCTCGCTCGCCCTCTCCGGCTTCGGGTTCTGGAGCCACGACATCGGCGGCTTTGAAGGCATGCCGAACGCGGCCGTGCTCAAGCGCTGGCTCGCCTTCGGCCTGATGTCGAGCCACTCCCGGCTGCACGGTTCCACGAGCTACCGGGTGCCGTGGCTCTTCGACGACGGCACCGAGGAACCGGGCCAGAGCGCCGTCGACGTCACCCGTCGCTTCACGAAGCTCAAGCTCTCGCTGATGCCTTACCTCTACGAGGTGGGCCTCGAGGCGCACCGCACCGGAATCCCCTTCATGCGCCCGATGCAGCTCGAGTTCGCCGGCGACCCCGCCGTCGACTACCTCGACCGCCAGTACCTGCTCGGCCACGACCTGCTCGTCGCTCCGGTGTTCAGCGAGGCCGGCGACGTGTCGTACTACCTGCCGGCCGGAACCTGGACGAACTACCTGACCGGCGAGACCGCGACCGGGCCGGTCTGGCGCCGCGAGACTCATGCGTTCGACAGCATCCCGTTGTGGGTGCGGGAGGGTGCCGTGCTCGTGACGGGCGCGAGGGACGACCGGCCGGACTACGACTACACCGAGGACGCCCTGATCACCGTCTACCCCGGCGGCGACGCCACCAGGACCGTGCTGGTCACGGATCCGCTCGGCGATTCCGTCGTGACCTTTACGATTGTGGAAGACGGCAACGGGGTCACGGTGCAGAGTGACTCGGACGCCGCGTTCCGCGCCCGACGCGCGGGAGGCGACACCTCAGCATCCGCAGACCGAAAGGCCACCCTCTCATGACCGATTCCCGCCAGGGCAACCCGGACTACCGCGACTCTGGGCTGAAATTCCCCGACGGGTTCATCTTCGGATCGGCGACGGCCGCGTACCAGATCGAGGGGGCCGTCGCCGAGGACGGCCGGGGCCCGTCGATCTGGGACACCTTCAGCCACACGCCCGGCGCCATCCTGAACGGCGACACCGGAGACAAGGCGAGCGACCACTACCACCACCTCGAGGAAGACCTCGACCTGATGCAGCGGCTCGGCCTGCACGCGTACCGGTTCTCGATCTCGTGGTCCCGGATCCAGCCCACCGGGCGCGGGCCGGTCAACGAGAAGGGCCTCGCGTTCTACGAGCGGCTCGTCGACGGGCTGCTCGCCCGCGGCATCCGCCCGATCGCGACGCTCTACCACTGGGACCTGCCGCAGGCGCTGGAGGACGAGGGTGGCTGGACCAACCGGGAGACCGCGTATGCGTTTGCGGAGTACGCGCGGATCATGGGCTCGGCGCTCGGCGACCGGATCGACACCTGGACGACGCTCAACGAGCCGTGGTGCTCCGCCTACCTCGGCTACGGCTCCGGGGCGCACGCGCCCGGACACACCGATGGGGCGGAGGCGCTGACCGCGGTGCACCACCTCAACCTCGCCCACGGGCTCGCGATCACGGAGCTCAGGAAGGTCGTCACGAACGACCCGGACTTCTCGATCACCCTCAACCTGCACGTCGTGCGCGGCGAGGGCCCCGGGGGAGCCGAGGCCGTTCGGCAGATCGACGGCCTCGGCAACCGGGTCTTCCTCGGCCCGCTCCTGACGGGCGCATACCCGGCGGATGTCCTCGCGGACACCGCCGGCATCACCGACTGGTCCTTCGTGCGGCCTGGTGACACCGAGATCATCCGCCAGCCGATCGACGTGCTCGGCGTGAACTACTACTCGACCAACCTCGTGCGGCTCTGGGACGGCGAGAACCCGCGGCAGAGCGCCGACGGACACAAGGACGCCGCTGGCACGCCCTGGCCGGGCGCCGACCGGGTCGAGTTCGTGCAGCAGGCCGGCCCGTACACCGATATGGGCTGGAACATCGAGCCGGCGGGCCTCGAGGAACTGCTCGTGTCGCTCAGCGAGGAATACCCGGACCAGCCGCTCATGATCACGGAGAACGGCGCCGCCTTCCCGGACACCCTCGTGCAGGAGGCCGACGGTGCCGCCGTGCACGACCCGCTGCGGACCGACTACCTGCAGCGGCACTTCACCGCCGCTCACCGTGCCCTCGCGCGCGGCGTCGACCTGCGCGGGTACCAGGTCTGGTCGTTCATGGACAACTTCGAGTGGGCATACGGCTACTCGAAGCGATTCGGCATCGTCTACGTGGACTACGACACCGAGGTGCGCACCCCCAAGGACAGCGCCCTCTGGTACGCGAAGCTCGTCGCCACGGGGATCATCCCCGCCGCCTGATCCCCTCCGCCAGGTCCCGATACCTTTCCGGTCGAGAGTGCCCGTTGCGCCGGTCACTCTCGACCGGAAAGGGCACTGTGGCGCGCCCGCAAAACCGTGCGCGCGCACGGTTTTGCGGGTTGGTGCAACAAAAGCGGTTCCGGAGCGCGATTCTCTCGTTGTAAATGCGAAATCTGCGCCCTCGACCCGAAAGAGGGGGTGACTACGGGGGGAATCCTGGTATATGTTGGGTGCATCAACATAAGCGCGCGTCGCAGCGTTGATGACAGCGTTACAAGGGGGTAATGGTGGTTTTCCTGCCGCCTCCTCGTGCGATCACAGCATTCAGAGCAGAAAGCAGATCATGACGAAAACCAAGAGGCTGTTCACGATTGTCGCTACGGGGGCCGTTGCGCTCTCGCTCGCGGCGTGTTCAACGGCCACCACATCCGGGACCGGAAGCACCACTGCGGCAATCGCGGACTGCAACGTCGGCATCTCGATGCCGACCCGCAGCCTCGAGCGCTGGATCAACGACGGCGAAGGCCTCAAGACCAAGCTCGAAGGAGCCGGCTGCACCGTCGACCTCCAGTACGCAGACAACAAGACCGACCAGCAGATCAGCCAGATCCAGAATCAGGTCGCCGGCGGGGCCAAGATTCTCGTCGTCGCAGCGATCGACGGCAAGGTGCTCGCACCGGCGCTCGCCGATGCGAAGAAGCAGAAGGCCACGGTCATCGCCTACGACCGCCTGATCAACGGGACCGCCGACGTCGACTACTACGCGACGTTCGACAACTACAAGGTCGGCCAGCTCCAGGGCGAGTTCATCGAGAAGCAGCTCGGCCTCAAGGACGGCAAGGGTCCGTTCAACCTCGAGCCCTTCGCCGGCAGCCCCGACGACAACAACGCCAAGTTCTTCTTCTCCGGCGCGTGGGACGTGCTCCTGCCCTACGTGGAGAGTGGCAAGCTGGTCGTCCCGAGCGGCAAGGCTCCGAAGACGAACGACGCATGGACCACGATCGGCATCCAGGGTTGGGCTTCTGACAAGGCCCAGGCCGAGATGGACAACCGGCTCTCCTCGTTCTACGGCAACGGCGCGAAGGTCAACGTCGTGCTGTCCCCGAACGACAGCCTCGCTGTCGGCATCGAAGCGTCCCTGAAGTCGGCCGGCTACGTCGCCGGAGCCGACTACCCGCTCATCACGGGTCAGGACGCCGACAAGGCCAACGTCAAGGCCATCCTCGCGGGCACGCAGTCGATGACCGTCTGGAAGGACACCCGTACCCTCGGTGCCCAGGTCTTCACGATGATCCAGTCGATCGCGGCCGGAACAACGGTCGAGGTCAACGACACCAAGACGTACGACAACGGCAAGAAGGTCGTCCCGTCCTACCTGCTCGCGCCTGAGGTCGTCACGAAGGACCTCGTGCAGACGAAGCTCATCGATTCCGGGTTCATCAAGGCATCGGACGTCGGCCTCTAAGCCGTACCGAAGAAACCGAATTCCGTACCGACTGCGGTGGTGGCGGGGCCCTGGGCTCCGCCACCACTGCGGTCCGTACGCACCCGAACGACGAATTCGCTGACAGGAGCGACACACATGAACGGTCCGATTCTTCGGATGATCGACATCGGGAAAGAGTTCAGCGGGGTCAAGGCCCTCGACTCGGTCACCCTCGAGGTCGAACGCGGCAAGGTCCACGGCATCTGCGGTGAGAACGGCGCAGGCAAGTCGACGTTGATGAAGGTGCTGAGCGGCGTCTACCCGCACGGTAACTACACCGGCACGATCGAATTCGAGGGGGAAGAGGCCCAGTTCCGATCGATCAACGACAGCGAAGCGGTCGGGATCGTCATCATCCACCAGGAACTCGCGCTCAGCCCGTACCTCTCGATCGCCGAGAACATCTTCCTCGGCAACGAGAACGCCACCCGCGGCGTCATCGACTGGAACAAGACCAACCTCGAGGCCGCGAGCCTGCTCGCCCGGGTCGGACTCGATGAGAACCCGGCCACGAAGGTGCTCGAGCTCGGCGTCGGCAAGCAGCAACTCGTGGAGATCGCGAAGGCGCTGTCGAAGCGGGTCAAGCTCCTCATCCTCGATGAGCCGACCGCCGCACTCAACGACGAAGACTCCGACCACCTGCTCGACCTGATCGAGCACCTCCGTGGCCAGGGCATCACCTGCATCATCATCTCCCACAAGCTCAAGGAGATCCGTCGGATCGCGGACACGGTCACCGTGATCCGGGACGGCAAGACGATCGAGACGATCGACATGCACGGTCCGGACGCGACCCAGGCCCGCATCATCCGCTCGATGGTCGGACGAGACCTCAACAGCATGTTCCCGCCCCGGGAGCCGAAGATCGGCGCAGAGATCCTCCGGGTCGAGGACTGGAACGCGTACCACCCCGTCGACACCGCCAGGAAGGTCGTCGACAACGCCTCGTTCACCGTGCACGCGGGCGAGGTCGTCGGCTTCGCCGGGCTGATGGGCGCCGGCCGCACCGAACTCGCCATGAGCATCTTCGGACGCTCGTACGGCACGAACATCACCGGCCGGGTCTTCAAGAACGGCGAGGAGATCTCGGTGCGCACGGTCGACGAGGCCATTCGCAACGGAATCGCGTACGCGACGGAAGACCGCAAGAAGTACGGGCTCAACCTGATCGGCGACATCACCGTGAACGTCTCGGCCGCGGCGCTGGCCACCCTCGCCAGGTTCGGCGTGATCGACCGCCACCGCGAGTACAAGGTCGCGGACGAATACCGCAGGCGGATGAACATCAAGGCGCCGAGCGTCTCCTCGATCACCGGGCAGCTCTCCGGCGGCAACCAGCAGAAGGTGGTGCTGTCGAAGTGGGTCTTCACCGGACCCGACGTGCTCTTCCTCGACGAACCGACGAGAGGCATCGACGTCGGCGCCAAATACGAGATCTACGGCATCATCAACGAGCTCGCGGCGGCAGGCAAAGCCGTCGTTGTCATCTCATCCGAACTGCCGGAGCTTCTCGGCATCTCCGATCGCATCTACGCGATCTCCGAGGGTCGCATCACCGGCGAAGTCGCCGCGAAGGACGCCACCCAGGAAAGCCTCATGCACCTTATGACTGCGGGAAAGGACTAGACCGCAATGACCACCACCACCCCAGCCAAGCGCAAGCCCCGGCTGGCCATCAATTTCCGCCAGTACGGCATCCTCGCCGCGCTCGTCGTCATCATCGTTCTGTTCGAAGTGCTCACGAAGGGCCGGCTGCTGCTGCCAGGCAACGTGAACAACCTGATCCAGCAGAACGCCTACGTGCTGATCCTCGCGATCGGCATGGTCGTCGTCATCATCGCCGGCCACATCGACCTCTCGGTCGGCTCGGTCGTCGCCATGGTCGGCGCGGTTTCGGCCATCGCGACGAACCAATGGGGCTTCCCCTGGTGGGCGGCCGTGCTGCTCGCCCTCGTCGTGGGTGCGGTCGTGGGCGCCTGGCAGGGCTTCTGGATCGCCTTCGTCGGCATCCCCGCCTTCATCGTGACCCTCGCCGGCATGCTGATCTTCCGCGGTCTCACCCTCGTGCTGCTGACCGGAGGCACGATCAGCGGGCTGCCGGACTCCTTCACGGCGATCGGCGCCGGCTGGCTCCCGGGAATCCTGGGTGAACTCGGCGGACGGGACACCCTGACTCTCGCCCTCGGCGCCGTCACGTGCATCGCCCTCGTCGCGCAGCAGTTGCGCACCCGTGCGACCCTGCGCCGCCTCGAGCTGCCCATGGAGTCCATCGTGCAGATGGCCGTCAAGTCCGGCATCGCCGTCATCGCGATCATGTGGCTGTCCTGGCTCCTCTCCGGCTACCGCGGCACCCCGATCATCCTGATCGTCCTCGCCGTCCTGATCCTCGGCTACACGTTCCTGTTGAACCAGACCGTCTTCGGCCGTCACGTCTACGCGATCGGCGGCAACCTCTTCGCCGCCATGATGAGCGGCGTGAAGACCAAGTGGGTCAACTTCTACGTCTTCGTCAACATGGGGGTGCTCGCGGGGCTCGCCGGAGTGGACAGCACGGCACGCGCAGGCGGCGCCGTGGCATCGGCGGGCCAGAACTACGAACTGGACGCCATCGCCGCGGTCTTCATCGGTGGCGCGGCGGTGCAGGGCGGCGTCGGAACCGTCGTCGGCGCGATCGTCGGTGGCCTCGTGATGGGCGTCCTGAACATGGGACTGTCGATCCTCTCGGTGGATGCCGCGTGGCAGATGGCCATCAAGGGCCTCGTCCTCCTGCTCGCGGTCGCCTTCGACATCTTCAACAAGCGGCGCAGCGGCGGACGCTGACCCCCGGGCGCGGGCGGTAGCCTTGTGCAACACGCGCGGACCGAGGAGTACCAAGTGCAGGGCAACAACCACGACGACATTCGTCGGCACAACCTGTCGGTCATCCTCCGCCTCGTCCATCGCAACGGGCCCACCTCCCGCGCCCAGCTGACCCGCCTCACGGGGCTGAACCGGTCGACCATCGCCGCCCTCGTCGGCGAGCTCGCCCAGCTCGGCCTCGCGGGGGAGCGCGACCCGGACTCGACGAACCAGGTCGGACGGCCGAGTCCCATCGTGCACGTGGCCGCGGCGGTCGTCGCCCTCGCCGTGAATCCCGAGATCGATGCGGTCACGATCGGGATCGTGGGCCTCGACGGAACCGTGCACCGGCGCATCCGCTACCCGACCGAGCACACCCCGAGCCCGACAGAGGCCGTCAACATCGCCGCAGCCGTCATCGACGGGATGCGGGGCGAGCTCGAGGCCCGGTTCCGCGTCGTCGGCATCGGCATCGCCGTCCCGGGCCTCGTGCGCGCCCACGACGGGCTCGTCCGGCTCGCCCCGCACCTCGGCTGGGTCGACGAACCGCTCACCGAGATGCTCGAGCAGGCCACCGGTTTCCCCGTCGTGGCCGCGAACGACGCGAGCCTCGGTGCCCTCGCCGAACGCTACTTCGGTGCGGGCAGGGGCATCACCGACCTGATCTACCTGAACGGCGGGGCGAGCGGCATCGGGGGCGGCATGATTGTCGGCGGACTGCCCGTCGGCGGCGTCGCCGGCTACGCGGGCGAATTCGGCCACACCCGCGTGAGCGGAAGCGACCGCGTCGACTCCGCGGGGATCGCCGGCACGCTCGAGGCCGAGGTGAGCCGGGAAGAACTGCTCGCGGTGCTCGGGCTCTCCGGCTCCGGCGCGGACGCCGACGAACTCGAACGCGCCTTGCTCGCGACGGAGTCCGCCGAGGTCCAGGCCGAGGTGCACCGCCAGCTCGATTTCCTCGCCGTCGCGCTCGGCGGAGCGATCAACATCCTCAACCCGCAGCTCGTCGTGCTCGGCGGCTTCCTCGGTGCGCTCTTCAACGCGGACCCCGAACGCCTCCGCGCCGCCGTCGGCGCCTGGTCGCTGCCCTCCTCCTTCGGCAGCGTGCGGATCAGCGCGGCGGAACTCGGATCGAACCTGCTGATGATCGGGGCTGCCGAGCTCGCCTTCGAGGGGATCCTCGCCGACCCGAACGGGTTCGGCACCTCCGACTGATCCGTTCGGCGTGTCGCCCGGCCGATCTCGGGCCTGCGGGAATAGCCGGCAGGGCGCCGGCCTTGGCACCAGTGGGTCGGAGTGTCTTTCGTCGTGTGCACCCGGGCACGCGACGGGCGCGGTGACGGCCCGGCTGCGCCCAGCATCCGCATCAGCCCCCAGCATCAGCCCCCAGCATCAGCCCCCAGCATCAGCCCCCAGTACACAGAGTGAGGACTCGTACGCCGTGAGCACCGCCACCGCCCCCATTTCCGTCGTCCGGCATCCGGGAGATGCCCTGACCCGGCCGCAGCGCCTGGTCTATGTGCTCGTGCTCGGAGCCCTCACCGCACTCGGCCCGTTCACCATCGACCTCTACCTGCCCGCGTTCCCCACCCTCGAGAGCGAACTCGGCGTCTCCGCCGCGGCCATCCAGCTCACCCTGACCGGAACCATGATCGGCTTCGGCTTCGGCCAGCTCGTCGTCGGGCCGTGGAGCGACCGGGTCGGACGCCGCCTGCCCTTGCTCCTCGCGACCGGCTTCCATATCCTCGCGAGCGTCGGCGCCGCGCTGTCCCAGGACATCGTCTGGCTCGGCGTCTTCCGGGTGTTGATGGGCTTCGGTGCGGCGGCGGGAGCGGTCGTCGCCCTCGCGATGGTGCGCGACCTCTTCGGCGGCAAGCCGCTCGTGCGGATGCTGTCCCGGCTCGCCCTGGTCAGTGGGCTCGCCCCCGTGCTCGCCCCGGTGATCGGGTCGCAGCTCCTCCTCGTGATGAGCTGGCGCGGCATCTTCTGGGTGCTCGCCGGCTACGGGATCGTCGTCGTCGTCGCGGTCGCGTTCCTGATCGTCGAGACCCTGCCCGCGCGGGACCGCCACGCCTCCGGGCACAGCACGCTCGCCCAGCGCTACAAGGCCGTGCTCGGCGACCGCACCTTCGTCGGGGTCGCGATCATCGGCGCGATGACCTTCACCGGGCTGTTCTCCTACCTCTCGGCGTCGCCCTTTCTGTTCCAGCAGGTGTATTCCTTCAGCCCGCAGCAGTACGGCGTGCTGTTCGCGGTGAACTCGCTCGGCATCGTCGCGGGCGTGCAGCTGTCCTCGGCGCTGATGCACCGCTTCAACGTCGCCCCGCAGTGGATCATCGCGGTGTCGACGCTCGTGCTGCTCACCGCGGCGACGGCGATCCTCGTGCTCGACCGGGCGGGCGCCGGCCTCTGGGGCACCCTCGTCCCGCTCTGGGTCTTCATCGCCGCCTGCGGGTTCACGTTCCCCTCCGTGCAGGTCATCGCGCTGAACGCCCACGGGCACGAGGCAGGAACCGCCGCATCCCTGCTCGGAGCGGCCAACTTCGGAGTCGCCGGCCTGATCTCCCCGATCGTCGGGCTGCTCGGCGTGGGCACCGCCGTGCCGATGTCGGCGGTGATGGGCGTGACGGCCGTCGTCTCGATCGTCGTGCTGTGGACCCTCGTGCGGCCACGGTCGCTCGGGACGCTCGACGCGGCCTGAGCCGCTGGGGTCGGTCGGGCCGACCCGGTGCGGGCGAGACGTAGGCTTGACGCAGGTGCGACCTGGCACCCTGGGGACTTTCGACGCAGCCGGACCCGGCCTGCGGCATCCTGACTCGCGGGAAAGCAACCAGAGGAGCACCCGCCGTGACCACCGAATCCCTGACCGTGATCACCGCGGCAGACCTGCGGGCGACCGGGAGGCACCCGGGTGATGCGCTGTCCCGCGGGCAACGGCTCGTCTACGTGCTCATTCTCGGGGCGCTCACGGCACTCGGCCCGTTCACGATCGACCTCTACCTCCCCGCGTTCCCGACCCTGCAGAGTGAGCTCGGAGTCTCGGCGGCCGCCATCCAGCTGACTCTGACCGGCACCATGGTCGGGTTCGGGCTCGGCCAGCTCATCGTCGGGCCGTGGAGCGACACGGTCGGCCGGCGCCTGCCGCTCATGCTCGCGGCCGGCTTCCACATTGTCAGCAGCATCGGTGCCGCGCTCTCGCCCGACATCGTCTGGCTCGGTGTCTTCCGGGTGCTGATGGGCTTCGGTGCCGCGGCGGGCGTCGTCGTCGCCCTCGCCATGGTGCGGGACCTGTTCGGCGGCAAGCCGCTCGTGCGGATGCTGTCCCGACTGGCCCTGATCAGCGGGCTCGCGCCGGTGGTCGCGCCCGTTCTCGGCTCGCAGCTGCTGCTCGTGATGAACTGGCGCGGCATCTTCATCGTCCTCGCCGGGTATGGCGCGGTCGTGATCGCCGCGGTCGCCATCTGGATCGTCGAGACGCGGCCGGTGCACGAGCGCCACCACGCGGGGCACAGCACCCTCGGTCAGCGGTACCGGGCTGTGCTCGGCGACCGCACCTTCGTCGGCGTCGCGGTCGTCGGGGCGATGACCTTCACCGGGCTGTTCTCCTACCTGTCGGCGTCGTCGTTCCTCTTCCAGCAGGTCTACGCATTCACGCCGCAGCAGTACGGCGCGCTGTTCGCGGTCAACTCCCTCGGCATCGTCGTCGGGGTGCAGACCAGCTCCCGGCTGATGCACCGCCACAACGTCGCCCCGCAGTGGATCCTGGCCTGCTCGACCGCCGCGCTCGCCGTGTTCGCGACCCTGATGCTCGTGCTCGGCCTCGTCGACGCCGGGCTCTGGGGCGTGATCGTTCCGCTCTGGTTCTTCATCGCCGCATGCGGCTTCACCTTCCCCTCCGTGCAGGTGATCGCGCTCAACGCGCATCCGCACGAGGCCGGCACGGCGGCGTCCCTCCTCGGGGCCGGAAACTACGGGCTCGCGGGCCTCGTCTCGCCCGTCGTCGGAATGCTCGGGGTCTCGACAGCGGTGCCGATGGCCGCGGTCATGCTCGGGACCGCGCTCGCCTCGGTGTGCTCCCTGTGGTTCGTGCTTCGGCCGCGCACGGTGCCGCGCCTCACCCACTGAGCGCGCGCGCCCTTCCCCGCGCCCGCCGGCCGCCGTTCCCCGCGCGCCGGTTGCCGAACGGTTGCCGATACGGACAAGAGTGGCCGGCGCACCGGGAACACGTGTCCGTAGTGGCAACCGTTACGGCGAGGGCACAGGATCATCCGCCTAACATGGCCTGATGGACGATGACAGCGCCCGCATACCCGAGCCAGACCCTGCACTCGAGCCAGACAGTGCAGCCGAGCCAGACCGCGCGCCCGCCGTCGCCCCGGAAACCGCGGCTGCCCCGGCTGCCCGCCGCATCGCCCGGCGCTGGCCTCTCCTCAGCGGTCTGGTCGCTGTGCTCCTCGCCGCGGGCCTCGGCGCCCTGATCGTCTTTCGCGACAACGGGAACCCGCTCGGCATCGACACCGAGTGGATGGGCGAGATCATCGAGCACCGGGCGCCGATCTGGGAGTACGCCTCGCTTGTGATGAACTTCCTCGGTGCGGGAATCGCTGGGGTCGTGATCATCCCGGTCCTGATCCTGGTGGGACTGCTCCTACTGAAACGTCCCTGGGCGGCGGGCTACTTCCTGGTGGCAACGCTGGTCAGTTCGGGACTCGTGCAACTCCTCAAGAACCTGTTCGGCCGCGCCCGCCCACAGGACATGCTGGTCACGAGCGATTTCGGCTCATTCCCTTCTGGGCATGTAGCGAACGCGGCGACGATGGTCGTCTGCCTCGCCCTGATCTTCCCGAAGGTGTGGGTCTGGGTGACCGGCACGATCTGGGTCGTCGTAATGATGGTCAGCCGCACCTACCTCGGCGCGCACTGGCTCACCGACACCATCGGCGGCCTGCTGCTCGGCATCGGAGTCGCCGTGCTGCTCTGGGCGCCCGTCGCCGCGAAACTCGACGGTGAGCGCCGGCTCGCCCACCGGCATCCGCCCGTTGCGGCCCCCGCGCCCTGACCGATTCGACGGTTGTGCCGAGGCGTGTGCCGTTGGGACGGCTGTTCCGGTCTGTTCTGAGCACAATTTCCGTCGAATTGGTTCGGATGCGGGGCAGACAACGGCGGATGCGCGCGGTACCGTCGTCGAATGAGAATCCTCCTTGTCGGGGCGGGCGGCGTCGGAGACGCGTTCGCGAAGATCATCGCTCGCCGGTCGTTCTTCGAACGGGTGATCGTGAGCGACTACGACCTCGGACGTGCAGAACGGACGATCGCCGCCGTCGCCGCCAAGTACGGTGACGAGAGCGCGGCCCGGTTCACGGCCGCCCAGATCGATGCGGGGGATCCGGACCGGGTCGCATCCGTCGCCAGGGAGCACGGCGCGACCCATGTGATGAACGCGGTCGAGCCGAAGTTCGTGCCGAGCGTGTTCGCCGGGGCGCTCGCCGCCGGCTGCAACTACCTCGACATGGCCGCGAGCCTCTCCGAACCGCACCCGACCGACCCGTACCACGAGACCGGCGTCAAGCTCGGCGACGACCAGTTCGCGCTCGCCGCCGACTGGGAGACCGCCGGGCGGCTCGCCCTCGTCGGGATGGGAGTCGAGCCGGGGCTGTCGGACGTGTTCGCCCGGTACGCCGCCGACCACCTGTTCAGTGAGATCGACGAGCTCGGCACCCGCGACGGCGCGAACCTCGTGGTGCGCGACGAATCCGGCGCCGAGATCTTCGCGCCCTCGTTCAGCATCTGGACGACGATCGAGGAGTGCCTGAACCCGCCGGTCATCTTCGAGAAGGACCGCGGCTGGTTCACGACCGAGCCGTTCAGCGAACCGGAGATCTTCGACTTCCCCGAGGGGATCGGCCCGGTCGAGTGCGTCAACGTCGAGCACGAAGAGGTACTGCTGATGCCGCGCTGGCTCGACGCGAAGCGGGTCACCTTCAAGTACGGGCTCGGCGAGGAGTTCATCGGCGTGCTCCAGACCCTGCATCGTCTCGGCCTCGACAGTGTGACGCCGGTGCGGGTGCGCAGCGAGTCCGGGCCCGTCTGGGTCGCGCCCCGCGACGTCGTCGCGGCGAGCCTGCCGGACCCGGCCACGATCGGCCCGCGGATGACCGGGAAGACCTGCGCCGGGGTCTGGGTCACAGGCACCGGTCTCGACGGGGCTCCGCGTGAGGTGTATCTGTACCACGTGAGCGACAACGAGTGGACGATGCGCGAGTACGACGCCCAGTGCGTGGTCTGGCAGACCGCCCTCAACCCGGTGATCGCCCTCGAACTGCTCGCGACCGGCGCCTGGACCGGTCTCGGCGTGCTCGGGCCCGAGGCGTTCGACGCGAAACCGTTCCTCGACCTGATGAGCGCGAGCGAGGCATCCGGTGGGTACGGTGAGCCCTGGGGGATGGAAGACCGGCTGGTGCGGCCCGCTTCCGCGGCCGACCCGGCATGATCAACGGCGAGGTCTCGTTCTGGTGGAACCAGCTCGGCCGCCCGGCCCAGCGTCCGCCGCTGCCCGGGCCGACACGGGCGGATGTCTGCATCGTCGGCGCCGGCTATACCGGCCTCTGGACCGCCTACTACCTGAAGAAGGCCGCGCCCGGCCTGCGCATCGTGATCCTTGAGCAGCGTTTTGCCGGCTACGGCGCCTCCGGGCGGAACGGCGGCTGGCTGACGAACTCGATCACCGGTGGCCGCGAGCAGTACGTTCGGTCGCACGGGCGTGACGCGGCGGCCCGCTTCCAGGTCGCGATGAACGACACCGTCGACGAGGTGATCCGGGTCGCCGCCGCCGAGGGCATCGACGCCGACATCGTCAAGGGCGGCGAGTTCACGGTCGCGTGCGACGTGCCCCAGCAGCGGCGACTCGAGGCGAGCGCCCGGTCCGAACGGGAGTGGGCGGAAACGGATGTCGAACTCCTCTCCGCCGCGGAGGCATCCGCCCGCGTGAACGTCGTCGGAGCCACGGGAGCGATGTGGCACCCGCATTGCGCGCGGATTCACCCGGCGAAACTCGCCGCCGGACTCGCCCGGGTCGTCGAGGCGCTCGGCGTCGAGATCTACGAGGACACCACGGTGACGGAGATCACCCCGCACCGCGCGGTCACGGGGCGCGGGATCGTCGCCGCGGACGTCGTCGTACGGGCGACCGAGGGCTTCACCGCGGGCCTGCGCGGCCTGCACCGGGCCTGGCTGCCGATGAACTCGTCACTGATCGCCACGGCGCCGCTCGCGCCCGCGGTCTGGGAGAGCATCGGCTGGGACGGCCGCGAGACCCTCGGCGACATGGCGCACGCCTACATGTACGCGCAGCGCACCGCCGACGACCGGATCGCGATCGGCGGCCGCGGGGTGCCCTACCGCTTCGGGTCGAAGACCGACTCCGACGGGCACACCCCGGCCGGCACGGTCGACGCGTTGCGCGGCATCCTGAACCGGTTCTTCCCCGCGACGACGGGGGTGACGATCGACCACGCCTGGTCCGGGGTGCTCGGGGTCCCGCGGGACTGGGCCGCGACGGTCGGCCTCGACCCGGCGACGGGGCTCGCCTGGGCGGGCGGCTACGTCGGAACCGGGGTCGCGACTACGAACCTGGCCGGCCGCACCCTGACCGAGCTGATCCTTGCGCGCGTCGCCGGGGGTACGGATGCGAGCAGGGTTTCGGCTGCCGCTTCGGCTGGCGGGCTCAGCGAGCTGCCCTGGGTCAACCACCGGGTGCGCAACTGGGAGCCCGAACCGCTGCGCTGGCTCGCGGTGACCGGCCTGTACCGGGCGTATGGGATCGCCGACCGCGCCGAGCACGGCGGCCGCCGCACGACGACGTCGCCGCTCGCGACGATCGCCGACCGCGTCTCGGGTCGCGGCCACTGAACTGATTCGACGGAGGTTCTTAAGTTTCGGACACGTGGGAGCGCGGATGAATCGGTTCAGAACCGAAAATCTCCGTCGAATTGGTGAGGGCCGGCGGGCCCCCGCTGGTCGACGGATGTCGTGGGTCGAGCCGGCCACGAATGTGGTCTACTCGAGGCATGAACGTTCTGCCCCCGTCACACGGCGTTGATAGTGCGGCCGAGACCCTCGTGGCCGCGTACCGGGTCGCGCTCGCCGCTGCGGACGCGGCCGTGGTCAGTGTGCGCGCGGCCCGCCCCGAAGACCTCCCCGCCGTCGTCGCGCTCTTCGAGCGCACCTGGGGTGCCGGCCGCAGCCCGGATGCCTCCCTCCTGCGCGCCCTCGACCACGCCGGCAACACGGTGCTCGTCGCGACGAGCGACGCCGATACTGCCGCTGCCGCCGCTCCGAGCGACGGTGCCGCCGGTGCTGCGGTGGCGGGAGCGGAACCCGCGTTCGTCGGGGCCGCACTCGGCTTCCTCGGCTGGGCCGGCGGCATCCACCTGCACTCGCACATGACGGCCGTCGCACCGGGCCTGCGCGGCGGTGGGGTCGGCTATGCGCTCAAGCTCTTCCAGCGCGCGGTCTGCCTCGAGCACGGCGTCGACGAGATGCGCTGGACCTTCGACCCGCTGATCCGCCGCAACGCGCACTTCAACCTCGTGAAACTCGGCGTGGAAGTGACCGACTTCCACCCGGACTTCTACGGGCGGCTCGACGACGCGATCAGCGGCAGCGACCGCAGCGACCGGTTCGAGGTGCGCTGGCGCCTCGACTCGCCCCGGACGCTGGCGGCGCTCGCCGGTTCGGACCGCCCGCAGTGGGGCGCCGCCGAACCGACCCGCGATGGGCTGCCCGCCCCCGAGCCCCTGGGGCTCAACCCTGACTTCGAGCGCCTCCGCACCGAGCACCCGGATGCCGCGGCCCGGCAGCGCGCCGACTCGCGGGTCGCATTCGCCGCGGCATTCTCCCGCGGCCTCCGGCCCGAACTCGCCGGCGACTCCTGGGTCTTCACCTCCCGCCCCGCAGACCCCGCCTGACCGCCTCCCCCGCCACTTGGTGTGCGCGTGTGTCCCGCGAGAGTGCACTTTTGGCCCTTAAATCCGCGGCTTAAGGGCCAAAAGTGCGCTCTCGCGGACAGGATTTGGGCGCGCGGATCGCGCGGCGGGGCTAGGATCGCGCCATGAATTCGAGCGATGCTGCCGATCAGTTGTCCGAGCTTCAGGCCGCGGCCGAGGCAGCCGTCGCCGCGGCACGCCAGGCGCAGGCCGATGCCGAAGCCGCCCTCGCGCGGGTGCAGGCTGCGGCCGTCCAGGCTCAGGCGGATGCCGCCACAGCGGCCGCGCGTAGGGAGTCCGACCCTGCGGCACCGCCACCCGCATCCGCGGCAGCCGTACCTGCGGCCGCACCCGCGGGCGCACCCGCGGTACCGGCCGAACGGTCGGCATCCGAGGTGCCGGCAGCGCCTCACGCCGCATCCGCAGCAGCCGCAGCGGCGACAGCAGCGGCACCGCTCACCGCGGCAGAGGTCGACGTGATTCGGGCCGGGTACGCCTTCAGCGGCCCGGCCCTCGAGATGGGCGCCCTCGTCAACGGCGACGCGCTCGCCGACGTGCCGATCCGGATCCCGCTCGCGATGACCAACCGGCACGGCCTCGTCGCCGGCGCGACCGGCACCGGGAAGACCCGCACCCTGCAGGTGCTCGCCGAGCAGCTCTCCGCGCACGGCGTGTCCGTGTTCGCCGCCGATATCAAGGGCGACCTGTCCGGCGTCGCGACCGCCGGCGTGCCGAACGACAAGCTGCTCGCCCGCACCCGCGGCATCGGGCAGGACTGGACCGGCCAGGCCGCCCCGACCGAGTACTTCTCCCTCGGCGGCACCGGCCGCGGTGTGCCGGTGCGCGCGACCGTCGCCGGCTTCGGTCCGCTGCTCCTGAGCAAGGTCCTCGGCCTCAACGACACCCAGGAATCCAGCCTCGGCCTCGTCTTCCACTACGCCGACCAGGCCGGCCTTCCGCTGCTCGACCTCACCGACCTGCGCGCGGTGCTGAGCTTCCTGACCAGCCCGGCGGGCAAAGCCGAACTCGCCGGTCTCGGCGGCCTGTCCCCGGCGACCGTCGGCGTGATCCTCCGCGAACTGATCACCTTCGCCGACCAGGGCGCCGACGTGTTCTTCGGCGAGCCCGAGATCGACACCCGCGAATTCCTCCGCACCGCACCCGACGGCCGCGGCGTGATCAGCCTGCTCGAGGTGCCCGGGGTGCAGGACCAGCCCGCGCTGTTCTCCACCTTCCTGATGTGGCTCCTCGCCGACCTCTACAACGACCTGCCCGAAGTCGGCGATCTCGACAAGCCCAAGCTCGTGTTCTTCTTCGACGAGGCGCACCTGCTCTTCGCGAACGCCTCCCAGGATTTCCTGGCCTCGATCACCCAGACCGTGCGGCTCATCCGCTCGAAGGGTGTCGGCATCTTCTTCGTCACGCAGACGCCCAAGGACGTGCCCGGCGACGTGCTCGCCCAGCTCGGCTCACGCGTGCAGCATCAGCTGCGGGCCTTCACCCCGGATGACGCCAAGTCGTTGCGAGCGACCGTCTCGACGTACCCGAACTCCGGTTATGACCTCGAGGAGGTGCTCACCGGGCTCGGAACCGGAGAGGCGATCGTGACCGTGATGAACGAGAAGGGCGCCCCGAGCCCCGTCGCCTGGACGAGGCTGCGCGCACCGCAAGGGTCGATGTCGCCGACACCGGATGCCGCGATCGAGTCGGCCGTCGCGGCGTCGCCGCTCCTGGCGACGTACGGGGCCACGATCGACCGGGAATCGGCGCGGGAGATCCTCGCGACCAAGCTCGAGGCGGCGAACCGGGCAGCGGCCGAGCAGCAGGCGAGTGAGCAGGCGGCGCTCGACGCGGCGGAGGAAGCCGCGGAGCGCGAGAAGGCCGAGAAGGCCGCCGTCGCCCAGCAGGCGAAGGACAGGCGGGCCGCCGAGCAGGCCGAACGGAAGGCGCAGGCCGAGTACGACCGGCTGATGCGGCAGACCGCGGGGCCTGCGCGCACCCGCACGAGCGCGAAACCGCAGAAGAGCGTGCTCGAGGAGGTGCTCGGGTCGTCGGTGACGAAGTCCATCCTGACCGGCGTCGTGGCCGGCATCTTCGGAACCCGGCGCCGGCGCTGAGCCGCGCCCCGGCATTCGCTCGCCCGCGCCGTCTCGCGCCCGCGCCCGCGCCGGTTTCGGCAGCCCGCGCCTGCCGTTTCGGGTGCGGTGTGCGCAAACGGGCGCGGCGGTGGGTGGTGCGGTGTTCGCGGGGATGCTCGCGCCGGTTTCGGCGGGCCGCTCGCGCTCGCGCCGGTTTCGGCAGGCCGCGCCGGGTTGTGCTGGCGGCCGCGCCGGTTTCGGCAGCCCGCGTCTGCCGTTTCGGGTGCGGTGTGCGCAAACGGGCGCGGCGGTGGGTGGTGCGGCGTTCGCGCGCGAGGAGCCGCAGCGTCCCGAGGTCGTGCGCCCCGGCATCCGCTCAGTCGGTGTGGGAGGTGAAGCGGCGCTCGAACCAGTAGAGCAGCTCGGGGCGGGACCGGTTCAGGTCCTGCAGCGTCATCGGCTCGGCGACCCGCACGATCGGCGCGTCGAGCTGCTCGACGATCGTCTCCATCGCCCCGCGCGAATAGAACTGGCCGCGCATCCGCAGCAGCAGCCGGCCGTCGAGTCCGGTGACGAACAGCTGCGGATGCGTGTCGAGCGCGCCGCTTTCGTAGAGGTCGAGGAGGACGATGGTTCCGATCTCGGACTTGTCGTAGCTCGTGACCCTGCCCAGGAAGCCGCGTTCGGTGACCCCGTCCCTGTCGACCCAGATCACGGTGCGGAAATAGGCGATCGCGGCGAGCAGGCAGATGGCGAAGAGGATGATCTGGCCGATCAAGACCGGCCGCCAGGAATCGGTCGGGATCGTGAGCCAGTAGAGAACGGCGGACACCGGAGCGACGAGGGCCAGCACGGACAGGCCGGACTGCCGGAGCAACCGGCCGTGCGGTCTCAACGCGTGCGCCCGAACGAGCGGTCCCCCAGTGACTTTCACCTTAAGCGTCCCCCTAGCCGGTGTATCCAGATTATCGCCAATGGGGGACGTACCCGGTAGCCACCTTAACGGGGACACCGCGTCGCACCTCCCGGAAACCCTCCCAACTTCATCCAGGTAGTCCGGAGCCCTCGTCGAAGTGGATTGGTATCCGTAGAGTGGGCTCGTGCCAGACTCTCCCCGCGCGCGGCGCAGCGCGCAGCCATCGAGATTCCGGGCGCACCCTGCCCAGGTGGGCGTCGCGGCCTTCGCCCTGACGATTGCGATCGGAACGGTGCTGCTGATGCTGCCGGTCGCCAGGGTCGGTCCCGGTGGGTCCACCCTGCTCGAGGCCCTGTTCACGGCAACGAGCGCCGTCTGCGTTACCGGGCTCGTCGTGGTCGATACGGCCACGCACTGGACGCCCTTCGGCCAGGTCGTCATCGTCCTGCTGATCCAGGTCGGTGGGCTCGGCATCATGACGTTCGCGTCCGTGGTCGGACTCTCGGTGCTGCGCAAGATGAGTCTCCGCTCCCGGATCACCGCGGCTGCCGAGAGCGGAAGTGTCGGACTCGAGAACGTGCGGGGTCTCCTGCTCGGCATCGTGACGACATCCGTGGTCATCGAGGTCTGCGTCGGCGCCCTGTTGAGCGCGAGGTTCGTGTTCGGGTACGGAGAGCCCCTGGGACGCGCCGTGTGGCTCGGGCTCTTCCATGCGGTCTCCGCCTTCAACAACGCGGGATTCGCCCTGTTCAGCGACAGCCTGATGTCCTATGCCACCGATCCATGGATCTCGCTGCCGATCGCGGCGGCGGTCATCCTCGGCAGCCTCGGCTTCCCGGTGCTCGTCCAGCTGCGGCGGTTCCCGCGCCTGCCGCGCAAGTGGGTGATGAACACCCGGATCGTGCTGGCCGCCACCGTTGTTCTGCTCGTGGTCGGCACCGTGTACCTCACCGCCGTCGAGTGGTCGAACCCCGCGACACTCGGCCAGTTCGCGGGTCCCGACAAGGTGCTTGCCGGCTTCTTCCAATCCGCGCAGGCCCGGTCGGGCGGGTTCAACACCATCGACTGGGGCCAGATGGACTCGGCGAGCCTGCTCGGCACCGACGTGCTGATGCTGATCGGCGGGGGACCTGCGGGCACCGCGGGCGGCATCAAGGTGACGACCTTCGCCGTGCTCTTCTTCGTTCTCCTCGCCGAGATCCGGGGAGAAGGGGCAGTCAACGTCTTCGGCAAGCAACTCGCCAGGGCGGTGCAGCGCCAGGCCATCACAATCGTGCTGATCGCCGTCGCCCTGATCGCCGCATCCACGGTCGTTCTGATGCTGCTGACCGATTTCAGCCTCGATGTGCTGCTCTTCGAGGTCATCTCCGCCTTCGCGACGGTCGGCCTGTCGACCGGGATCACGGCGAGCCTGCCGGTCGGCGGCCAGGTCCTGCTGATGCTCCTGATGTTCATCGGCCGGCTCGGCCCCATTACGTTCGCCTCGGCCCTCGCGCTCCGGCAGCGCCCCGCGACCTTTGAATTACCGATAGAAAGGCCGATCATTGGCTAAATTCTCCCTATTCGGGCGTCGCTCGTCCTCCCGCATGACCCGGGAGGACGCCGTCGTCGTGATCGGCCTGGGCCGGTTCGGTAGTTCGCTCGCCCTCGAGCTTATGAAGAGCGGCACCGAGGTGCTCGGGATCGACGGCGACGCGGACATCGTGCAGGCGCACAACGGCCTGCTCACCCACGTCGTGCGCGCAGACTCGACGAAGGAGGAGACCCTCCGTCAGCTCGGCGTCGCCGACTTCAGCAGCGCGGTCGTCGCGATCGGCGGCGACATCCAGGCGAACATCCTCACGGCGTCGCTGCTGATCAAGCTCGGCATCGGAAACATCTGGGCGAAGGCGGTGAGCGAACCGCACGGCGCGATCCTCGATCAGCTCGGCGTGAGCCACGTGATCTATCCGGAGAAGGACATGGGCAAACGCGTCGCGCACCTTGTGCGCGGGGTGATGCAGGACTACCTCGAAATCGGCGAGAACTTCGCGATGGTCAAGATGGCGCCGCCGCAGGAGACCGTCGGCATCCCGCTCGCGAAGACCCGGGTGCGGCCCGTGCACGGGGTGACCGTGACCGCGTTCCTCCGTGACGGCGCCGGCTGGAACTACACGACCCTCGAGACCGTCCTCGAGGCGGACGACGTGATCCTCGTGGCCGGCGAGACCGAGCGGGTCGAGGCGTTCAGCCGGCTGCGCTGACGCGGGGCCCTGGTCGGCGCCGCGTAGGCTCGCCCTATGAGTAGTGCAGCAGCGGCCGCCGCCCGTTTTGTGACCGAGGCGGCGATCGGGACCCGCGTCGTCGTGCGCCGCACGATCGAGGGCGGGGTGACGGATGCCGTCGGCTACCTCCGCGCGTGCGGTCCGGTCGACTGCGTGGTCGAGACGAAACGCGGTCTCGTCACGATCGTGCTCGCCGAGATCGTGGCCGCGAAAGAGGTACCGCCGCCGCCGGCGCCGCGTGCGCCGCGGCATCCGTTCGCCGATTGACGAATCTTTATTGGCGGAGAATGGGGGATTCGAACCCCCGAGGGCTCTCACCCAACACGCTTTCCAAGCGTGCGCCATAGGCCACTAGGCGAATTCTCCTGGCCGGTCATTTCCCGAAGGTAACAACCTCGAAGAATCTTACCTGTTTCTGGAGGCACTTGAGAACGCGGTCTGCGGGGACCTGCTTTTGGCTCGGTGCGGCTTTGCGCGTAAACTGAGAGTGGCTCCTCGCGTGGCGCTATCTCGGCCAACTCCCCCAGGACGGAAACGTAGCAAGGGTAACTGGGCTCTGGTGGGTGCGCGGGGAGTTTTTTCATGCCCGCGCGGCCTCGAATCCCCCACTCCTCAGGGCACTCTGACGTCCTCGTCTGCCTTGGCGCGGGCACTCCGCGCAGTACTGCCTGCGCGCGCGTCGCATACTGTGCAAAATTCCGTGATAACGATTCCATATCTACTCATAGACTGGGCTATGCGCGGATCGCGCCCCGACAGTGCCGGAGGCACCCATGGTCAACACGTCCGATAAAACCTTCTTGTGGCCCACCCAGCAGCCACGTCCGCTGAGCGATGAAGCGCTCGCGAGCGTAGACGCCTGGTGGCGAGCCGCGAATTATCTTTCCGTGGGGCAGATCTACCTGCTCGACAACCCGTTATTGCGGGAGCCGCTGACCCGCGACCACATTAAGCCCCGCCTGCTCGGTCACTGGGGAACGACCCCCGGACTGAACTTCATTTATGCCCACCTGAACCGCGCGATCCAGGAACGCAAGATCAGCACCCTTTATGTCACCGGCCCCGGCCACGGTGGGCCCGGCATGGTCGCCAACGCCTACCTCGACGGCACATACACCGAGATCTACTCCGGAGTCGAGCAGAGCGAACGCGGGGTCAAGGCCCTGTTCCGCCAGTTCTCCTTCCCGGGCGGAATCCCGAGCCACGCGTCACCGGAGACCCCCGGTTCCATCCACGAGGGCGGCGAGCTCGGCTACGCGCTCAGCCACGCCTACGGCGCCGCGTTCGACAACCCCGACCTGCTCGTCGCCGCCGTCGTCGGAGACGGCGAGGCCGAGACCGGCCCGCTCGCCACCAGCTGGCACTCCAACAAGTTCGTCGACCCGCTCGTCGACGGCGTCGTGCTGCCGATCCTGCACCTCAACGGGTACAAGATCGCCAACCCGACCATCCTCGCCCGCATCCCCGAGGAGGAGCTCCTCGACCTGATGCGCGGGTACGGCCACAAGCCGTACATCGTCTCCGGCGGCTTCAACGAGGAAGACCCGCTCCTCGTGCACCAGCGCATGGCCGAGACCCTCGACGAGGTCCTCAACGAGATCGCCGACATCAAGGCCCGCGCCCTCGCCGGCGACACCGAGCGTCCGCGCTGGCCCATGATCATCCTGCGCACCCCCAAGGGCTGGACCTGCCCGACCATGATCGACGGCCTCAAGGTCGTCGACTCCTGGCGTTCGCACCAGGTGCCGCTCAGCAACGCCCGCGACACCGAGGCGCACACCCGTCTCCTCGAGGGCTGGCTCGCCTCGTACCACCCCGAAGAACTGTTCGACGAGTCCGGTGCCCCGGTCGCGAAGATCGCAGCGCTCGCCCCGGAGGGAAACCTGCGGATGAGCGCGAACCCCGTCTCCAACGGCGGACTGCTCCGCAAGGAGCTGCGCCTCCCCGACTTCCACGACTACGCCGTCGACGTTCCCTCCCCGGGCGCCACGACGGACGAGGCCACGAAGGTCCTCGGCACCTGGCTCGCGGATGTCATCCGGGACAACCCCGACAACTTCCGGATCTTCGGGCCGGATGAAACAGCATCCAACCGTCTCGCCCCCGCCGTGTTCGCGGCGACGGGAAAGACCTGGGACGCCGAGTACCACGAGGGCGACACCAACCTCGAACGCGCAGGCCGCATCATGGAGATGCTCAGCGAGCACCAGTGCCAGGGCTGGCTCGAGGGCTACCTGCTCACCGGCCGCCACGGCCTGTTCAACTGCTACGAGGCCTTCATCCACATCGTCGACTCGATGTTCAACCAGCACGCGAAGTGGCTCAAGGTCACCCGCGAGATCCCGTGGCGCCGCTCCATCTCGAGCCTCAACTACCTGCTCTCCTCGCACGTCTGGCGCCAGGACCACAACGGCTTCTCCCACCAGGACCCGGGCTTCATCGACCACGTCGTGAACAAGAGCGCGGATGTCGTGCGCGTCTACCTGCCCTTCGACGCGAACACGCTGCTCTCGATCTACGACCACTGCCTGCGCAGCGTCGACTACGTGAACGTCGTCGTCGCGGGCAAGCAGCCGGCTCCGAACTGGCTCACCATGGACCAGGCCGTCGCGCACTGCGACCGCGGCCTCGGCATCTTCGACTGGGCAGGCACGGAAATCGCCGGCACCGAACCGGATGTCGTCCTCGCCGCAGCCGGAGAGGTCCCGACCCTCGAGATCCTCGCCGCCGCCGCGATCCTGCGCGAAGCGATGCCCGACCTCAAGGTCCGCGTCGTCAACGTCGTCGACCTGATGCGCCTGCAGTCCGAGGCGGACCACCCGCACGGACTCAGCGACGCCGAGTTCGACGCCTACTTCACCGCGGACAAGCCCATCGTGTTCGCATACCACGGCTACCCGTGGCTGATCCACCGCCTGACCTACAAGCGCCACGGACACGGCAACCTGCACGCCCGCGGGTATAAGGAGAACGGCACGACGACGACCCCGTTCGACATGGTCATGCTCAACGACCTCGACCGGTACCACCTGGTCATGGACGTCATCGACCGCGTTCCCGGACTCGGGGCCCGCGCCGGCGTTCTCCGCCAGGAAATGCAGGATGCCCGCCTCCGTGCCCGCGATTACACGCGCGCATTCGGTGAGGACATCCCCGAGGTCACCGAGTGGGTCTGGGATGCGAACGGCATCGGCGCCACCCCGGTCGATGTGGGACTTTCAACGGGTGGGGATAACGTCTAATCGTGGCTGACAGTATCTACATCACCTCCGCCGAGGGTTATACAGGCAAATCTACGATCGCACTGGGTGTTTTGGACACCCTGCTGCGTTCGGTCGAACGGGTCGGCGTTTTCCGTCCCGTCGCCCGATCGTCCAACCATCCCGACTACGTGCTCGAGCTCCTGCTCGAGCACCTCTCCGCAGGCAAGGCCGCGAGTGCGACCGCCGCAACGAGCACCCCGCTCACGTACGACGAATGCGTCGGCGTACATTATGACGAGGTCCACCTCGACCCCGATGCGGCACTCGGCCGCATCGTGCAGCGTTATAAGGCCGTCGAGGCCCAGTGTGACGCGGTCGTCGTCATCGGAAGCGATTACACCGACGTCGGCAGCCCCACCGAGCTCGCCTTCAACCTCCGCATCGCCGCCAACCTCGGCGTCCCGGTGCTGCTGGTTCTCGGCGGACGCGTGGGCTCCGGGCAGGGCGAGACGCTCAACCAGGATGACCGGCTCGGCCAGAGCGACCCGCGCACGCCGGACGACATCCGCCAGCTGACGGATGTCACGATCGCCGAACTGCGCAACGAGCACGTCTCGCTGCTCGGCGTCATCGTCAACCGGGCCGACCCGACGCGTCTGGACGACGTGATCGGCGCCGTCCGCGACGTCGTCGACGCGCCAGGGAGCGAACTCGCGAACGTGCCGGTCTGGGCGCTTCCCGAGGACCCGTACATCGTCGCACCGAGCATGAAGAGCATCCTCAAGGCCGTGAAGGGAACCCTCGTCAAGGGGGACCCCGCACTCCTGTCCCGTGAGGCCCTCGGAGTCGTCGTCGCGGCGATGTCGATGGTCAACGTGCTGCCGCGCCTCTTCGACGGCGCCGTCGTGCTCATCCCGAGCGACCGGCCCGACGTGCTCCTCGCCGTGCTGATGGCGAACTCCTCTGCGACGTTCCCCTCGATCGCGGGCATCATCCTTGTCGGCGGTTTCGACCTCCCGACCGAGATCGAACAGCTCGTCGAGGGGCTCGCCTCTACGGTGCCGATCATCCGCACCGAACTCGCGTCCTACGAGGCCGCGGTGCGCATCACGCATACCCCCGGCCGGATGGCCGCGGATTCGCAGCGCAAGCTCGACACCGCGCTCGCCCTCTTCGAGAGCCACGTCGAGGCATCCGTTCTGCTCGACCGCCTCAAGGTCAGCCGCGCCGACGTCGTGACGCCGCTCATGTTCGAGTACACGCTGCTCGAACGTGCGAGGAAGAACCGCAAGCGCATCGTCATGCCCGAGGGGGAGGACGACCGCGTGCTGCGCGCCGCCGCGACCCTGCTGGCCCGCGATGTCGCCGACATCATCATTCTCGGAGAAGAGGTCGAGGTCCGCTCCCGCGCGATCGGACTCGGCATCGACATCGGGAAGGCCCAGGTGATCAGCCCCTTCGACGAGGAGCTCCGCACCAAGTTCGCCACGGAGTACGCCCGCCTGCGCGCCCACAAGGGCGTCACCATCGACCAGGCCAGGGACGTCGTCACCGACGTGTCCTACTTCGGCACGATGATGGTGCAGATGGGACTCGCCGACGGCATGGTCTCCGGTGCGACGCACACCACGGCGCACACCATCCGCCCGAGCTTCGAGATCATCAAGACCCGCCCGAACACGTCCGTCGTGTCGAGCGTGTTCCTGATGGCACTCGCGGACAAGGTCCTCGTCTACGGCGACTGCGCCGTGAACCCCGACCCGACCGCCGAGCAGCTCGCCGACATTGCCATCTCCGCTTCGGAGACGGCCGTCGAGTTCGGCATCGAGCCGCGCATCGCGATGCTGTCGTACTCGACCGGCGAGTCGGGCAAGGGAGCGGACGTGGACAAGGTCCGCGCCGCGACCGCACTCGTGCGCGAGCGCCGTCCCGACCTCCTCATCGAGGGCCCGATCCAGTACGACGCGGCAGCGGATGCTGCTGTCGCCGCTGTGAAGATGCCGGCTTCGGCCGTGGCCGGCAGGGCCACCGTCTTCATCTTCCCGGACCTCAACACGGGTAACAACACCTACAAGGCCGTCCAGCGCAGTGCTGGCGCCCTCGCGCTCGGCCCCGTTCTGCAGGGCCTGCGCAAACCGATCAACGACCTTTCCCGAGGAGCACTAGTGCAGGACATCGTCAACACCGTCGCCATCACCGCCATCCAGGCGGCGTCGCTCGACTCCGCTGCCGCCGCTGCTGCCACGACTGCGACGGTCTCCGCATGAGCGCCGTCCTGGTCATCAACTCCGGTTCCTCGTCGTTCAAGTACCAGCTGATCGACATGGCCACGGAGACCGAGCTCGCGAGCGGTCTCGTCGAGCGCATCGGCGAGGCAAGCGGGCACGCCCGTCACAACGCCGCCGGCTCAGATCGCGTCGAGCAGACGCTGCCGATCCCGGACCACACCGCCGGTTTCGCCGTGATGCTCGCCGCGTTCGCCGCCACGGGCCCGCAGCTCAGCACGGCGAACCTCGTGGCCGTCGGCCACCGGGTCGTGCAGGGTGGCAGCATCTTCCAGGGCCCGACCGTGATCGACGACGAGGTGCTCGCCCAGATCAGCGCGCTCTCCGACCTCGCGCCCCTGCACAACCCGGCACACGTGCAGGGCATCAACGCGGCCCGCGCCCAGTTCCCGGACGTGCCCCACGTCGCCGTCTTCGACACCTCGTTCCACCAGACGATGCCGGCATCGGCGTACACCTACGCGATCGACACCGCGCTGGCCGCCGAGTACGGCATCCGTCGTTATGGAGCACACGGCAGCTCGCACAAGTTCGTGTCCGAGGCCGTTGCGGAGTTCCTGGACCGCCCGCTCGCGGAGCTCAAGACGATCGTGCTGCACCTCGGCAACGGTGCGTCGGCGTGCGCGGTCGACGGCGGCGTCTCGATCGACACCTCGATGGGCCTCACCCCGCTGCAGGGACTCGTCATGGGTACCCGCTCCGGCGACATCGACCCCGCCGTGCTGTTCCACCTGCACCGCAAGGCCGGCATGTCGATCGAAGAGCTCGACGTCCTGCTGAACAAGAAGAGCGGCATGCTCGGAATGACCGGCAACGGTGACATGCGCGACGTCGAAGACGCCGCAATTGCCGGAGACGCGGTCGCCCAGGCCGCCCTCGACGTTTACTACCACCGCATCCGCGGCTACGTGGGCAACTACATCGCCCAGCTCGGCGGACTCGACGTGATCGTCTTCACCGCCGGTATCGGCGAGAATTCGGGGATCATCCGGGCCGGCGCCCTTGCCGGACTCGAATTCCTCGGCATCGAGATCGACCCGGCGAAGAACGACCCGTTCTCCCGGGTCGCCCGCGTCATCTCGACCGATGACTCGAAGGTCACCGTGCTCGTCATCCCGACGAACGAGGAGCTGGAGATCGCTCGCCAGACCCTGGCCGTCATCTAGCAGCACCCAACGTCACACGAAACGGCCGTTCCCTTCGGGGAGCGGCCGTTTCGCCGTGAATCGGCGAACGTAATGTCGGAGATTTTCGGGACACGCGGCATCCGCTGCCCGGTCGCGCGGCGTGTCGCAAAAAATCTCCGACCTTACGTCGCGGAGGCCGCGGCGACTTCCCGCGGCGTCAGCGGATGCCCGCGGCAGCCGCCAGCGAGGCCTCGCGCTACAACGGGTCATGCTTCGCGAAGAGCAGCGGCCCGACGTGGAGTGCTCGCACGGAGAGGGCGTCGTCGACCACTCGCCTGATCGCCAGGAATGTCGTCTCCCACTCGAACAGAATCTGGTCGTGCGTGAGTCGAATCGAACGCCGCCCGAGCGCCTCGGTTTTGAGGTCGCGAATGCGGTCCGGGTGGAACCGCTCGGCTCCGTGCCAGCGCGCACCGTCGATCTCGAGCGCGACGCAGTCCTCGACGAGCAGGTCCTCGTCGCCGATATCGTGCACGCGCACCTGCGCGACGACCGCGTACCAGGCGTGCCGGAGTCGCCGGCGCACGATCGTCTCGAGCCCGGAGTCCGCCGTGAACTCGAGCTCTCGGATGCCCGGCTGCAGCCGCGCCGGAGCCGCACGACACAGCACACCCACCTCTGCCCGCGTCAGCACCCCTTCGTGCACTGCGGACTCGAGGCAAGCGATCGCACGCTCCTCGTCCAGGCAGCGCATCGCCTGCCACACCGCCTCCATCGAACCGACGAGCCAGGATCTCGCCCGGTCCGGGTAGCGCGGCGCGGCCCAGTGATACACGATGACCCGCCCATCGCTCGTTCGGGACGGGCGCTTCCCGCGCCCGTTCGGCGGTACCTGCAGGTGCAGGGCGTCGTGCGGCAGGCCGGTCCACACTCGCGCCGATTCCAGGGCGCTCAGGCAGGTTACTTGAGCGTGCACTGCTGCGGCGTCGCGCTGGTCACGGCCGGCGTGTGGGCATACATAGGATCCGCGGGCGACGCGTTCGATCGTGCCGTCGGCACTGGCGGCACGGACCCGCGCCGCCGTCACCCCGAACCGGCGCAGTTCGGCGGTCGTACTCGCGTGCCCGAAGCCGCAGAGAAACGTCGCAGGGGTGGTGGTCGCCGTAGCCGGGGCAGTTGTGCGGCGCGTGTCGTCGCTTGCGCCCGAAGCCGCGCGTTCAGGGGCTTTCCGATTCTGAATCTCGTCCACGGGGCGAGAATGCCGCGCGCCGGAGGCCGCAGGCAGGCCGGCGGCGTGCCTGGGGAGAACTGCGCGGCACCCGAGCCTGTGGGGGAGCCGTGCGGCGCTGGTGCGGGCCGGCCCCGCGGCCTCACAGATGCAACGTCGGAGATTCTCGCGAACCGCCGTATCCGCTGCCCCGGATTCACGGCATGTCGCGAGAATCTCCGACAGTCCGTAATTCAGGCGGGTGCCAGCGGATGCCCGGCGCGAGTGCGCTCCGCAGCGCGCGTATGTGGGCGCGTGCCGGGTCGCGCCGACGTAAGGTCGGAGATTCTCGTAACTCGCCGCATCCGCTGCCCGGATTCACGGCATGTCGCGAAAATCTCCGACGTTGCGAAGCCTCGGGGCGGTGCTGCCGCGGACGACGAGGTGGGTAGGCACGATCGTGGTGCCCGGAACGGATGCGCCGGGGGAGTCGATCTGCCGCAGGAGCTTCTCCATGCAGAGCCGGCCCACCTGCGCGAAGTCCTGGTGCACCGTCGTGAGCGGGGGCCAGAATTCGCCGGACTCGCGCATGTCGTCGAAGCCGACGACACTCACGTCTGCGGGCAGGGCCCGGCCGGCCTCGTGCATGGCGCGCATGACGCCGAGGGCCATCTGGTCGTTGGAGGCGAAGATGGCCGTGACGAGCGGGTCGGCGGCCAGGGTCACCCCGTGCACGTAGCCGCTCTGTGCGCTCCAGTCCCCCTCGAGCACGGGCGGCACCGGAGCGCCGGCGGCCTTCAGGGTGTTGCGCCACGACGCGGTGCGACGACCGGCCGAGAAGGACGACTCCGGACCCGCGATGTGCCAGACCGTGCGGTGCCCGAGGTCGAGCAGATGCTGGGTGGCCAGACGGGCGCCCTCGGTCTGGTCGGTGTCGACCACCGTGTACCGGGAACCGGCGTCGGAGTCGACGATCACGACGGGCAGCCCGGTCGGCACGGTCACGTCGATCCGGTCGAGCATGTGGGCTTCCATGATGATCACGATGCCGTCGACGGCCTGCTCGGCCAGCCGGGTCACGGCGCCGGTGACCGCGCCCTGGGTGGGCCGCGTCACCGGGATGAGCGTGATCGAGTACCCGGCCTGCGCGGCCGCCATCGCGACCGCATCGAGCGTGCGCATGTTGCCGAAGCTCGACAGGGTGAACATGATCACGCCGATGGTGCTGAACCGGCCGGACTTCAGGGCGCGGGCGGCGCTGTTGGGCCGGTAGCCGATCTCATCCATGGCCGCGAGCACGCGGTCCCGGGTATCGGAGTCGACATTGCTGCGGGCGTTCACCACCCGGGACACGGTCTGGGAGGAGACGCCGGCCAGGGCCGCGACATCCGCCATCGAGGGCAGGCGCTGCACGCCACGCGTCGGGGGAGTCTGCGCAGTCGGCGGACCCTGGGGAATCGAGGGCGCGGAGGGGCCAACGCCGTCTGCGGGGCTGATCTTTGCCACGTGCCCTCCCGGGTCCCGGAAAATGCTTCCGTATGTTTACGTAAACATGCTAGCGTGCTTACACGTCATGTTTACGTAAACATGATCGTGAACCTCGAACTCCATTATCCGCAGCACCACACCATCGAGTCAGAGAAACAGGAATGACGACGCTGTCAACACTCACCCCCAGTGGCCGGGCGCTTTCGGGCCCCCGGAAGCCGCACGTGCAGAAGCGCGACTGGACCGGCTGGAAGTTCATCGCCCCGTTCATGGTCGTCTTCACCCTCGTCCTGATCGCTCCGGTGCTGTATTCGATCTACCTGAGCTTCTTCAAGGAACAGCTCGTCGGAGGCAACTCCTTCGTCGGCTTCGCGAACTACGGCCAGGCGCTCACGGATCCCAAGTTCTGGGAGTCGATGGGGCGGGTGACCCTGTTCTTCGTCGTCCAGGTTCCGATCATGCTCGGCATCGCGCTCTTCGCGGCACTCGCGATCGACAGTGCCCGCCTGCACCTGTCCAGCTTCTTCCGCATCGCGATCTTCCTGCCGTACGCCGTTCCCGCGGTCGTCGCCACCCTGATGTGGGGCTTCATGTACGGCACCAAGTTCGGCCTCGTCGGCAACCTCAACGACTTCTTCCACCTCGCCATTCCGGACCCGCTCGGAAGCAGCTGGGTGCTCGCGAGCATCGGCAACATCGTCACCTGGGAATTCATCGGGTACAACATGATCCTGTTCTATGCGGCCCTTCGGGTGATCCCCACGGACCTCTACGAGGCGGCCTCCCTCGACGGGGCCGGCGCATTCCGCATCATCCGCAGCATCAAGATGCCTGCGCTGCGTCCCGCGATCGTGATCGGCGGCATCTTCTCGGTCATCGGCAGCTTCCAGCTCTTCAACGAGCCGAGCATCCTGCAGTCCCTGGCGCCCAACACTATCTCGACCTATTTCTCCCCGAACATGTACGCATACAACCTGTCCTTCGCCGGTCAGCAGTACAACTACTCGGCCACCATCGCGATCATCGTCGGCCTCATCACCGCCGTGATCGCCTACATCGTGCAGAACTCCGGTTCGCGGAAGGAGGTCTGAGATGTCCACCACTGACCAGGCCAGAGTGAACGTGTCCGCACGCCCGGCAAAGGCCCCACGGATGTCCCGCTACACCCGCACGAACAAGTCCAACCAGGGCCTGCACACCAGGAAGTCGATCCTGCTCACCATCATCATGGGTGCGCTGGTCCTCTACAGCCTGCTGCCCTTGTTCTGGCTCTTCGTGAACTCGACGAAGACCCAGGCCGAGCTGCTCAACTCGTTCGGCCTCTGGTTCAGCGGCCCGAACGCGCTCTGGGACAACATCGTCGCGACCGTCACCTACAACGACGGAGTCTTCGTCCGTTGGTTCGGCAACACGCTGATGTACGTCGTCGTCGGGGCGGGAGGGGCCACGTTCCTCGCGGCCCTCGGCGGCTACGGCCTGGCCAAATTCAACTTCCCCGGCAAGAAGGCCGTCTTCGCGGTCGTGCTCGGTGCCGTCGCGATCCCCGGCACGGCCCTCGCGGTCCCGACCTTCCTCATGTTCAGCCAGATGGGTCTCACGAACACGCCGTGGGCGGTCATCCTGCCCTCGTTGATCAGCCCGTTCGGTTTGTACCTGATCTGGACGTACGCGCTCGACGCCGTGCCGACCGAGGTGCTCGAGGCCGCACGCATGGACGGAGCAGGCGAATTCCGCACCTTCTTCACCATCTCGCTCAAGCTCCTCGCCCCCGGTCTCGTGACCGTGCTGCTGTTCACCCTCGTGGCCACCTGGAACAACTACTTCCTGCCCCTGATCATGCTGAGCGAACCGACCTGGTACCCGCTCACGGTGGGACTCAAGCAGTGGAGCAACCAGGCGCAGACCGTCGGAGGTGACGTGATCTACAACCTGGTGATCACCGGTTCGATGCTCACGATCATCCCGATCGTCGTCGCGTTCCTGTTCCTCCAGCGCTACTGGCAGTCCGGCCTCGCCGCCGGCAGCGTCAAGGCGTGACCCCAAGACCCATTCGACCGCACCACCTGTCCCGCATGGCACCTCATCCATTTACAAGGAAGTGAAAGGCATTTCATGAAATCACCACACAGCACCAGGAAGGCACTGCGCCGCACCGCGGTCGTCGTGGCCACCGGGCTCGCGCTCAGCATGTCCCTCGCCGCGTGTTCCGGATCCGGAACCGGATCGACCGCAGCATCGACCGCAAGCGCCGCCGACATCACCGCGGCCCTGAACGAGAAGTCGACCATCACCGTCTGGGCCTGGGCCCCTGCGGTGGCGGACATCGCCACCGCGTTCGAGAAGGAACACCCGAACGTGACCGTCAAGGTCGTCAACGCGGGAACCGGCAACGACCAGTACATCAAGCTGCAGAACGCGATCAAGGCCGGGTCCGGCGCGCCGGACATCGCCCAGATCGAGTACTACGCGCTTCCGCAGTTCGCGCTGTCCAAGTCGCTCGCCGACCTCAGCGCCTACGGATTCGACTCCTTCGCGTCCGAATACACCGACAGCACCTGGGGCTCGGTCAAGCTCGGCGACGGCATCTACGCCCTCCCGCAGGACTCCGGCCCCATGGCCATGTTCTACAACAAGGCCGTCTTCGACCAGTACGGCCTCACCGTTCCCACCACCTGGGACGAGTACGTCGCAACGGCCAAGAAGCTGCACGCGGCCAACCCGAAGGCGTACATCACCAACGACACCGGCGACGCCGGCTTCACCACGAGCATGATCTGGCAGGCCGGCGGAAAGCCGTTCACCACGACGGACTCCACCAAGGTCAGCATCAACCTTCAGGACGAGGGCTCGAAGAAGTTCGCGGACACCTGGAACACGCTGCTCAGCAACGACCTCCTCGCCGCAACGCCCAGCTGGAGCGACGAATGGTACAAGGGCCTCGGCGACGGCACCATCGCCACCCTCAACATCGGTGCCTGGATGCCCGGGAACCTGGAGACCGGCGTCAAGGAGGCCTCCGGTAACTGGCGAGTCGCGCCGATGCCGACCTACAAGGCCGGCGATACGGCCAGCGCCGAGAACGGCGGCGGCGGAGACGCCATCCTCGAGCAGAGCACGAACAAGCTCGTGGCTGCCGGATTCCTCCAGTACATGAACGAAGGCGCCGGCACCCAGATCTCGATCGACGCCGGCGGATTCCCGTCGACCGTCGCCGACCTGAACTCCGACAAGTTCCTGAACGCCACGAGTGACTACTTCGGCGGCCAGAAGATCAATGAGGTCCTCGTGCAGTCCGCGAAGGACGTCGTACCCGGTTGGAGCTACCTGCCGTTCCAGGTCTACTCGAACAGCATCTTCAAGGACACCGTCGGTCAGGCGTATGCCGCCAAGTCCGACATCAACGCCGGGTTGACCGCGTGGCAGAAGGCCACCGCGGACTACGGCAACCAGCAGGGCTTCACCGTCACCAGCAAGTAGCTGCCTGCGCCACTGCCGGAGAAGGGCGGGCCTGGTCCAGGCCCGCCCTTTTCCGTCGGTGGCGACACGTCGTAGTACCGAACAAAGAGGATCTTCCCCCGTGTTGCACGCCCGGCTCAGCATCACCCGCGACAACGTCGTGGCGCCCGTCTCGCCCCGGATCTTCGGCTCCTTCGTCGAACACATGGGTCGCGCCGTGTACACGGGCATCTACGAGCCCGGTCATCCCACCGCGAATGCGGCGGGATTCCGCGAGGACGTGCTCGACCTGGTGCGGGAACTGAACCCGAGCCTCATCCGCTATCCCGGCGGTAATTTCGTCTCCGGCTTCCGCTGGGAAGACAGTGTCGGCCCCCGCGAGGCGCGCCCCGTGCGCCTCGACCCGGCGTGGCACAGCGTGGAGACGAACGAGGTCGGCCTGCACGAATTCGCCGCCTGGGCAGAGACCGCCGGCGTCGAGGTGATGCAGGCCGTGAACCTGGGCACCCGGGGCGTCGCGGCGGCCGCGGCCCTGCTCGAATACGCCAACCACCCGGGAGGCACCACCCGCTCCGACGAGCGCGGGGCCAACGGCCGCACTGAGCCGTTCGGCATCCGCGTCTGGTGCCTCGGCAACGAGATGGACGGCCCCTGGCAGATCGGTCACAAGACCGCCGAGGAATACGGGCGCCTCGCCGCCGAGACGGCCCGGGTGATGAAATGGGTCGACCCCACGATCGAACTCGTCGTCGCCGGCAGCTCCAACGCCGAGATGCCCACCTTCGGCAGCTGGGAACGCACGGTCCTCGAGCACACCATCGACCTCGTCGACCACATCTCCCTGCACGCATACTACGAAGAGAAGCCCGGCGACCTCGGCAGCTTCCTGGCCTCCGGCGTCGGCCTGGACCGCTTCATCGCGGACGTCGCCGCGATCATCGACGAGGTAGCGGCGGAACGGGGCGTCGACCGCCCGATCGGCATCAGCGTCGACGAGTGGAACGTCTGGTACCAGACCCGCTTCAACGAGGTCGACAAACAGCCGTTGCTCACCGGGGAGTGGAACACGCACCCCCGCCTGATCGAAGACGAGTACAACGTCAGCGATGCCGTCGTTGTCGGTTCCCTGCTGATCTCGCTGCTGCGCAACAGCGACCGGGTCTCGATGGCCAACCTCGCCCAGCTCGTCAACGTGATCGCCCCCATCCGGTCCGAACCCGGCGGGCCCGCCTGGCGGCAGACCACCTTCTTCCCCTTCGCGCTGACCGCGGGAGCCGCTCGCGGCGACGTGCTGGCGACCGCGATCCACTCAGACACCTACGAAACCGTCGCCCACGGCACCGTCAACCTGGCGGATGCGGCGGCGACGGCCACCGAGAAGGAGATCGTGCTCTATCTGGTCAACCGGTCCGAGACCGCCCCGCTCACCCTCGACGTCGACCTCGCCGGCGCTCCCGCCCGCGCCGTGCTATCCGCGCAGAGCGTGCACGCCCCGGACGGAGGTGACCGGTTCAGCACGAACACCGCCGACCACCAGGATGCCGTTGCTCCGGCGACCCTGCTGGACGTGACGCTCTCCGAGGACGGCGACGCGGTCACCGTCATTCTCCCCGCCCTGTCCTGGTCGATCGTGCGCCTGGCCGCCCGGAGCGCCGCATGAGCGCCGTGAGCACGATCGCAGCCACCCGCTGGGTGCGCTGGCCCGAAGCGCACACTCTCGCAGACGGCACGGAGAGCCCGGCGTCCGGAACCGCCCGCATCGCCTACGGGGCCGACTACAACCCCGAGCAGTGGCCGGAAGAGGTCTGGGCCGAGGACATGCGGCTGATGCGCGAGGCCGGCGTGAACATCGTCAGCGTCGGCATCTTCTCCTGGGCGCTGCTGCAGCCCACCATCGACAGCTGGGATTTCGGCTGGCTCGACCGCGCCCTCGACCTGTTGCACGCCAACGGGATCGCCGTCGACCTCGCCACCGCCACCGCGAGCCCGCCACCGTGGCTGACCGAGGCGCACCCGGAGGTGCTGCCCGTGAACCGGCTCGGTGAGACCATCTGGCCGGGCGGCCGCCAGCAGTGGCGTCCGACCTCGCCGGTCTTCCGCCGCTACGCGCTCGCCCTGGTCGAGAAGATGGCCATGCGCTACGCCGACCATCCCGCCCTGGCGATGTGGCACATCAGCAATGAACTCGGCTGCCACAACGTCTACGACTACTCGGGCGACGCGGCCGCGGCCTTCCGCGACTGGCTCGCGTCCCGGTACGGTTCGCTCGTCGAACTCAACCGGGCCTGGGGCACCGCGTTCTGGTCGCAGAACTACTCGAGCTGGAGCCAGATCCTGCCGCCCCGACTGGCCGCCACCCACCCGAACCCCACCCAGCAGCTCGACTTCGCCCGGTTCTCGAGCGACGCGCTCAAGGGCTACCTGATTGCCGAGCGCGAGATCCTGCGGCAGGCCACTCCCGAGGTGCCGGTCACCACGAACTTCATGGTGATGGGCGAGACCCGCGGCATGGATTACCCGGACTGGGCCGCCGAAGTCGACCTCGTCTCCAACGATCACTACCTGCTCGTCGCCGACCCACAGGCGTTCGAGGAACTGTCGTTCTCGGCCAACCTGACCGGCCAGATCGCGAACCGGGCCCCGTGGTTCCTGATGGAGCACTCCACCAGTGCCGTCAACTGGCAGCCGGTGAACCAGGCCAAGTCGCCAGGCCAGCTGCGCCGCGACAGCCTCACCCACGTCGCGCACGGCGCAGACGCGGTCTGTTTCTTCCAGTGGCGCCAGTCCCTGGCCGGCGCCGAGAAATTCCACTCGGCGATGCTCCCGCACGCGGGGGAGGACAGCTCGGTCTTCCGCAGCGTCGCCCGCTTCGGTAGCGAACTCGCCGGCCTCGCCGCGGTCGCCGGCAGCCGAACCCGGCAGGCCCGCATCGGCATCCTCTTCGACTGGGATTCCTGGTGGGCCTCCGAGCTCGACTCGCACCCCACCGAACTGCTGCGCTACAAGACCGAAGCCATGGCCTGGTACACGGCAGCGCTCGCCAACGGTCTCCAGGCCGACATCGTGCCCGCCCGGTCCGTGCTGCACGGACCCGGCCTCGACGGCTACGACCTCGTGATCGCCCCGATGCTCTACGTGGTCACCGATGCGCTCACGGATGCCCTCACCGGCTATGTCGGCAGCGGCGGCCACCTCGTGGTCGGCGTGTTCTCCGGCATCGCCGATGCCGACGACCACATCCACCCCGGCGGCTACCCCGGCGCCTTCCGCGAACTCCTCGGCGTGCGCGCCGAGGAGTTCGGCGGGCTGCTCGCCGGCCAGACCGTCGGGCTCTCGGGGCAGGTGCCCGACGGGTCGACCGGGTCGCTGCTCACCCACGACGTCACCGTGCAGCCCGACGTCGACGTGCTCGCGCGCTTCGACGACGGGCCGTTCCCCGGCGTGCCGGCCGTCACCGGCCGTTCCGTTGGCGCAGGGCGGGCCAGTTTCGTCGCGACGGTGCCGGACACGGCCACGCTCGTCGCCCTGGTCGGCCGCTTCGCCGCGGATGCCGGAATCGCGTCGCCGTTGCCCGCAGACGTGCGCGGTACCGTCCAGCTCGCCGTGCGGGAGACGGAGACGCTCGAGTACCTGTTCTACATCAACCATTCCGCACAGGCGGTCACCGTGGCGCTGACCCCGGCGGACGGGCGCCTCGCGGCCGTCGACCTCGGCGGCAGCACCCTGGCCGCCGACTCGCTCACACTCCCGGCCACCGGCGTCGCCGTGCTGAGCCGGGAACGGACGGGGGCGTGATCATGGGCGACTTCGCGATCGGCGCCACCGACTTCCTCCTGAACGGGAGTCCCTTCCGGGTGCTCGCCGGGGCCATCCACTATTTCCGGGTACACCCCGACCACTGGGCCGACCGCATCCAGAAGGCCCGTCTGATGGGGCTCAACACCATCGAGACCTATGTGGCGTGGAACGCGCACTCGCCGGTGCGCGGGGAGTTCCGTACCGATGCCGGGCTCGACCTGGGCCGGTTCCTCGACCTCGTCGCGGCAGAGGGAATGTACGCGATCGTGCGGCCAGGGCCCTTCATCTGCGCCGAGTGGGACAATGGCGGCCTGCCCGGCTGGCTGTTCCGCGACCCGGCCGTCGGCGTGCGGCGCAACGAACCGCTCTACCTCGCGGCGGTCGCCGAATACTTCGAGCAACTGCTTCCGATCGTGGCCTCCCGGCAGATCGACAGGGGCGGGCCCGTCATCCTCGTGCAGATCGAGAACGAGTACGGCGCGTACGGCCACGACAAGGACTACCTGCGTGCGCTCGTCGACCTCAACCGGGCCGGCGGCATCACCGTGCCCCTCACCACGATCGACCAGCCCACCGACCAGATGCTCGCAGACGGCAGCCTGCCGGGCCTCCACAAGACCGGATCGTTCGGATCGCGTGCGACCGAACGGCTGGCTACCCTGCGCCGCCACCAGCCGACGGGGCCGCTCATGTGCGCCGAATTCTGGAACGGCTGGTTCGACCACTGGGGCGCCCACCACCACACCACCTCGGCGGAAGACTCGGCCCGTGAGCTCGACGACCTGCTCGCCACCGGCGCCTCCGTGTCGCTGTACATGTTCACCGGCGGCACCAACTTCGGTTTCACCAACGGGGCGAACGACAAGGGCGTGTTCCAGCCAACGGTCACCTCCTACGACTACGACGCGCCGCTCTCCGAAAGCGGCGAGGTGACGCAGAAGTACCTCGCCTTCCGCGAGGTGCTCGCCCGGTACGCCCCAGTGCCCGCCGAACTCCCCGAAGCCGTGCCGGCCGCGCCCGACTTCGAGGTCGAGCTCACGGAGTCGGTGACGCTCTGGGACGCCGTGCGCGAGCTGGCGAGTCCGCCCGGCGAGCCCGTGCCCGAGCTGCCGAGCATGGATGCCCTCGGCCAGTACACCGGATTCGCGCTGTACCGCACCAGGCTGGCACCGGGCGCGCACCTGCTGTCCTTCGGCGCGGTACGCGATCGTGCGCAGGTTTTCGTCGACGGCAAGCCCGTCGGTGTGCTGCAGCGGGATCACCACGAGCGGTCGATCAGCCTCCCGCAGGGGTCCCTGCTCGACCTCCTCGTCGAGGACCAGGGCCGGGTCAACTACGGTCCGAGGATCGGCGAGGACAAGGGCCTGATCGGCCCGGCGACGCTCGACGGAACGCTGCTGGGGAACTGGCAGGTGCTGCCCCTGGACGTGGACGGATTCGCCGCATCCGGCAGCCGGCTCTTCGGCCCGCATCCGGGATGCTCCGACGGGGCTGGTGAGCGCGATCTCGATCCCGACCTGGATGTCGACCTGACATTCGCCTACGACTCGCTGCGGGCCGCCGAGCCCGCAGCCGGCACGGTCGCCGCGGAGGCCCCCGTCGGCTCACTCAGCGGACCCGCGTTCGCGCGCGGCCGGTTCGACGCCGAGCCGGGACGCGATCTCTTCCTCAGCACGGCCGGCTGGGGCAAGGGCCAGGCCTGGATCAACGGGTTCAACCTCGGCCGGTTCTGGGATCGCGGCCCGCAGACGACCCTGTACGTGCCGGGTCCGGTACTGTCGGCGAGCAATGAACTCGTCGTGCTGTTCCTGCACGGAACCGGGAGCAGCCGCGCCCGTTTCGTCCCCCGCCCCGACCTCGGCCACACCGACTTCTAGCCTTCCATCCACACCCTTGCGGTCTTCTGGGTAGGGGCTCGGAGACGTAACGTCGGAGTTCTTCGCGACGCGCGGCATCCGCTGCCCGGAGTTACGGCGTGTCGAGAATTTCTCCGACGTTGCGCAGCCGTGGGGCCGGCGCGAGCGGATGCCTGGCGCGCGGTCTTCGGGTTCGCGCGCGCTCGCCGTCCCCCGGGCGGGACTGTCAGCGGTCCCGGCTACGATTGACCCGTGGTTACCGCCCTGTATCGCCGCTACCGGCCAGAGACCTTTGCCGAGATGATCGGTCAGTCCCAGGTGACCGAACCCCTGATGACGGCCCTGCGCACGAATCGGGTGAACCACGCGTACCTGTTCAGCGGCCCCCGCGGCTGCGGCAAGACGACGAGTGCGCGCATCCTCGCCCGCTGCCTCAACTGCGCGGAGGGTCCGACGGACACCCCGTGCGGTGTCTGCCCGAGCTGCGTCGAGCTCTCCCGCGACGGCGGAGGCTCGCTCGACGTGGTCGAGATCGACGCCGCGAGCCACAACGGTGTCGACGACGCCCGGGACATCCGCGAGCGCGCCATCTTCGCGCCCGCCCGCGACCGCTACAAGATCTTCATCCTCGACGAGGCGCACATGGTCACGCCGCAGGGCTTCAACGCCCTGCTCAAGATCGTCGAAGAGCCGCCGGAACACGTGAAGTTCATCTTCGCGACGACCGAGCCGGAGAAGGTCATCGGCACGATCCGCTCGCGCACCCATCACTACCCGTTCCGTCTCGTGCCGCCGGGACCGATGCTCGAATACGTGCAGACGCTCTGCGAAAGCGAGAAGGTCGCCGTCGCACCCGGAGTGCTGCCGCTCGTCGTCCGTGCAGGCGGCGGATCGCCCCGCGACACCCTGTCACTCCTCGACCAGCTCATGGCCGGCTCGGACGACCACTCCGTCGAGTACGACCGTGCGGTCGCCCTCCTCGGCTACACGAGCGCGTCCCTGCTCGACGAGTCGATCGACGCGATCGCCGCCCGCGATCCCGCCGCAGCCTTCGACGCGGTCGACCGCGTCATCCAGACCGGCCAGGACCCGCGCCGCTTCGTCGAAGACCTCCTCGAGCGAATGCGCGATCTCATCGTCGTCGCGGCGACCTCCGCAGCGGGCGCGTCCGCCGTGCTCCGCGGGGTCCCGCAAGACGAGATCGAGCGGATGGCCGTCCAGGCCGCCAAGTTCGGCCCGGCCGAGCTCTCCCGCACCGCCGACATCCTCAACACCGCACTCACCGAAATGACCGGCGCGACCTCGCCCCGGCTGCACCTCGAACTCATGATCGCCCGCGTTCTGATCCCGGCGAGCGACGACTCCACCCGCGGCTCCCTCGCCCGCGTCGAACGGCTCGAGCGCCGCATCGGTGTGGGTACAAGCGGTGTCGGCACAAGCGGTGTGGGTACAAGCGATGTGGGTACAAGCGGTGTGGGTGCGAGCGATGCAGACGCAAGTGCGGTCGGCACGAGTGCGGCCACATCCGGTGCACCAAGCCCTGCCGCACCGGCCCCGGCCGTGAGCGCTCCTGCCGCCGAGAGTCCTGCTGTGAAAACTCCTGCTGCGAGTGCCGCTGGCTCGAGCGCGCCGTCAGTTCACGCGCCTGTTCTGCCGGCAGCCGGCACGCCGAGCGAACCGGTGCCGGCTCCCGTTGCCTCTGCCCGCCCGATCGGGCCGGTCACGTTCCAGCAGGTGAAGGACGCCTGGCCGGAGGTCCTCGAGGCCGTCCAGGCCGCCAAGACGAGCGCGTGGCTGGTGCTCTACACGGCGGACGTCCTCGAATTCCGGGAAGGCGACCTGCTCGTGCTCTCGTTCCCGAGCCAGAAGGACGTCGCAGGCCTCAAGCAGGCCGCCGCGCCGGGCGAGGGCGTCGGCGACTACCTCAAGCGGGCGGTCAACTCCGTCCTCGGCTTCACGCCGCGTCTCATCGCGAGAGTCAACGTGCCGGGGGCTCCGACCCCCAGCGCCGGCGGCTCGGCGGTGCCCAGCGCAGCACCCGTGCCCGCGTCACCGGCCTCGGGCTCGGCCGCACCAGTGCCCCAGTCCGCAGCTCCGGGCCCAGTAGTGAGCGAGGGCGCAGCCGATGAACAGGCCGGCCGCCCGGACGCGTCGGCGCCAACGACCGATCTCGCCGCCTCCGCCGGTCCGCCCCGGGCCTCCGGCACCTCCGCATCGGCATCGCCCACCGCTCCCGCAGAGCCGACCGGCTCCGTCACGGCCTGGGCGACCGTCGCGATTCCGGGCGCGGGCGACGCGTCCGGAGCGGCCACGGACCCCGAGGCCGCGCGCGCCCCGACAGCGGCCCCCGCTTCCGCTTCGCCGAGCCCGGCAAGGCCGGCGAACTCCGCGTCGTCGGTTCCCGGCCCCACGGCATCCGCTGCCCGCCAGGACGAACCGCCATACGACGACGGGCCGCCGCCCTACGACGACAGCGACGTGCCTCCGGACGAGGACACCCCGCCCGATCGTGCGCCAGGCTCGGCCCGGCAGGTCCCGAACCGGTCCGCCGCGCGCCAGGCGCCGCCGGCACCGCAGGGTCGGTCCGCACAGGCACCGGTGCACCCTCCCGCCGACCATAACGTCACCCACTCCGGGCCGAACACGATCGCCCCGGACGGCAGGCGCAGCCCGGCTTTCGAGGAAAAGCAGCGCTACGGCGAATCCGTGGTCCGCGAGGTCCTCGGCGCGACCTTCCTCGAAGAACAGCCGTATGAACCGGCACCCCGAACCAGAGGCGACTGACCATGTACGAAGGAATCGTCCAGGAACTGATCGACGAACTCGGTCGACTGCCCGGAATCGGGCCCAAGTCCGCGCAGCGCATCGCGTTCCACATTCTGCAGACCGAGAGCTTCGACGTCACCCACCTCGCCAACGTCCTCCTCGAGGTACGCGACAAGGTGCGCTTCTGCGAGATCTGCGGCAACGTCTCCGAGCAGCCGACGTGCATGATCTGCCGCGACCCACGCCGCAACCCCGCGATGATCTGCGTCGTCGAAGAGGCCAAAGACGTCGTCGCGATCGAACGCACCCGCGAGTTCAAGGGGCTCTACCACGTGCTCGGCGGGGCGATCAGCCCCATCGACGGCATCGGGCCCGACCAGCTCCGCATCCGCCAGCTCCTGCAGCGTCTGTCGGACAACACCGTGCAGGAGGTCATCATCGCGACGGACCCCAACCTCGAGGGTGAGGCGACGGCGGCCTACCTGTCGCGCCTGCTGACGACCCTCGAGATCACGGTCACCAGGCTCGCCTCCGGGCTGCCCGTCGGCGGCGACCTCGAGTACGCCGACGAGGTCACTCTCGGCCGGGCCTTCGAGGGCCGCCGCACCGTCACGAACTGACCGCGCGACCGCCTCCGCCCGCCGCCTCCGCCCGCCGCCTCCGCCCGCCGCCTCCGCTCCGCACCGCACGCGTCCCGCGCCCGCGTCGCACCGTGCGCCCGCATGCCACGCCGCAGGGCCGAGAGTCACCTTTCCGGTCGAGAGTGCCCGCTACGCGGGTAACTCTCGACCGGAAAGGTGACTTGGGGAACGGGTCAGCGCACCCCGGCGGTCGGCCGCGGCGTCGAACCGGCAGCGGATGCCCCGCCCGTCGGCGGGACCGGCAGCGGCGCGTTCTCCGCGAGCACGGCCTGGTACGCGTGCAGGTGCACATACAGCTCATCGGTGAGCGGGTTCCTGCGCCGCTTCACGATCGTGTACAGCTGGTAGACCACGACGGCGACGTTCGCCACGAGGGAGACCGCACTGACCGTGAAGAGGGCGACCGGGTTGTGCGAGGACTCCACGGCGAAGCTCGAACTCGTCACGAACGTCGGAACGGCCATGGTGAACATCATCCAGAAGGCGAGCGTCTGGGCCCGGTGCTGCAACCAGGCACCGCGCTTGATGAAGAATGCCGGGATGGTGCAGGAGACCAACAGGGCTGCGCCCGCGTAGAAGGAGTGGTCGCCGACGGCGTTGTATACGTATGCGAAGTTCCAGAGGTCATACGCGATGATCCAGAACCAGAGCATGTCCGGCCAGATCATGTCCTTCTTCGGGCCGTGGCTCACGATGATGCCGGCCCAGCCGCAGATCGTGAGCAGGTTCAGCAGGCCGGCGATGCCGTTCATGATGTTCCAGACTCCGCCGACCATGAAGACGCCGTCGACCTCACCGTTGAGTCCGGAGACCTGGAAGTCGCGGATTACGGCCTCGAAGATGTTGACGGCGAGAATGAGCGCGGGGAACATCAGTGCCCAGCGGTTCTTCGCGAGTCGGGGAATGAACCGGATCGCGACGAAGCCGAGGCAGCCCGCGAGCGCGGAGTACACCTTGACCCAGTGGAACCAGGTGCCGGTGCTCGACCCCGCCCCGGCCGTGGTGGGCCAGACGAAGATCGTCAGCGCGAGGGGGACCGCGATGAAGAGCGCGAGCGCCGCCCACTTGTTGGCCCTGGCGACCTCGTTGGCGATCATCAGCCCCGCAACGACCGCGACCCACATCAGCGTCGACGACCACGGGATTGCCGCGAATAGGAACATAGTCATTACTCCTTTGTGATGGACGCAGTAGGGGAAGAATCGGGGCCGTTCGGGTCGAGGTGGAGCGTCTGCCGCACGATCGCGACGAGGACGTCGTCCGGCACGCCCGGCCGGGCGCGAACGAGCCCGATCAGCCCGAAGACGAGCACGTAGAACACCTCGGCGACGTTGTCGATGTCGACCTGGTGGCGGCGCTGGTACGCCTCGACCGTGGTTGCCTGCAGGCAGTCGACGATGGCCTGCACGGCCCGGTCGACGAAGCGGATGTAGAGCCCCGCGTTCTCGCTCCGGCCCAGGTCCTTCCGGAACAGGTCCTTGTCGTGCAGGTGATGGCGGAACAGCCGCACGCAGGCGAGGAGCGCCCCATCGATATCGCCGGGGGTGCGCGCGGCATCCCAGCGGCGGATGTCTGCGACGAACTCATCGATGTGGTCCTCGCAGATGAGGTCGATCAGGGCGCCCGTGTCGGGGAAGTAGTGGTAGATCAGCCCGCGGGTGACGCCGACCCGATCCGCGATGGCCGAGACCGTGACCGCGGCGACCCCGCGTTCGACGACGAGCGCGCGGGTCGCTCGCACGATCTCGCTGCGGCGTTCGTCCGGCTGTTTGCTCAGCCGGGATCGTGCGCTCCGTCGTGCGGTCACGTCTGGCACCTGGTCCCCAACTTCCTCGTCGTTTCGCCCTGATCACACCGTAGAACTGCCATTGACAGAGTGTCAATCGGCGTCCGCCCCCCAGTGCGAGGGGCGCTCGGTGACTCCGCGTGTGCGGCGTCACATTGCCGACGCCGAATACAACAGCATTTATGATGGGAGACGGGTCCATGCCCGCCATGCCCGCAGACCCGAACCCCCAGGAGCGCCACGTGAGCTTGATCGTGCAGAAGTTCGGCGGATCATCCGTCTCCGACGCCGAAAGCATCAAGCGCGTCGCCAAGCGCATCGTCGACACGCGCAAGGCCGGCAACGAGGTCGTCGTCGCCGTCTCCGCGATGGGCGACTCCACCGATGAACTTCTCGACCTCGCGCACCAGGTCACCCCGATCCCGGCGCCGCGCGAGCTCGACATGCTCCTCACCGCCGGCGAACGCATCTCCATGGCCCTGCTCGCCATGGCGATCAAGAGCATGGGCTACGACGCCCGCTCCTTCACCGGCAGCCAGGCCGGCATGATCACCGACGCGCACCACGGCGCCGCACGCATCGTCGACGTCACGCCCGGTCGCATCCGCTCGGCGCTCGACGAGGGCGCCGTCGCCATCGTCGCCGGCTTCCAGGGCTTCAACCGCGACACCATGGACATCACCACCCTCGGTCGCGGCGGCTCCGACACCACGGCCGTCGCCCTCGCTGCCGCCCTGAACGCCGACATCTGCGAGATCTACACGGATGTCGACGGCGTGTTCACCGCTGACCCGCGCGTCGTTCCCCGGGCGCACAAACTCGACCGCATCTCGAGCGAAGAAATGCTCGAGCTCGCCGCCGCCGGAGCGAAGGTCCTCTACATTCGCGCCGTGGAATACGCCCGCAGGCACGGAGTGACCCTGCACGTGCGCTCGTCGTTCAACAACAATCTCGGCACGATCGTCTACAACCCCGACACGACCGACCCGGCGACCGCGCTCCCCGAGGGAACCGTCGGCACGCCCCCCGTTACCAGCACGACCGAATCCCTGATCGGAGAAAAAGTGGAAGAGCCCATCATCGCCGGGATCGCCGCCGACCTCAGCGAGGCGAAGGTGACCGTCGTCGGCGTTCCCGACATCCCCGGCAAGGCCGCGCAGATCTTCAAGATCGTCGCGAACACCAACGCCAACGTCGACATGATCGTCCAGAACGTGTCCGCCGCCGCGACCGGGCTGACCGACATCTCCTTCACCTTGCCGAAGTCGGAAGGACAGCGGGTCCTCACCGCGCTGACGAACGAGCGCGCGAACGTCGGGTTCGCGAGCCTGCAGTACGACGACCAGATCGGCAAGCTCGCCCTCGTCGGCGCCGGTATGCGCACCAACACCGGTGTCTCCGCGAAGCTGTTCGCCGCGCTCTACGAGGCGGGGATCAACATTGAGATGATCTCGACGAGCGAGATCCGCATCTCCGTCGTCACCCGCGCGGACACCATCAACGAGGCGCTCCGGGTCGTGCACACCGCGTTCGACCTCGACGACGACGCCGAGGCCGTCGTGCACGGCGGCACCGGCCGCTGAGCCGAGCCGCAGCCATACACACCGCGTCACCCGCAGTCAGACCGTCAGACAGCACGACAGACAGATACTAGGGAAGAAACCGTGAGCAGCACAGCAGGAATCCACATCGGAGTCGTCGGGGCAACCGGCCAGGTGGGCGCCGTCGTCCGGCACCTGCTCGAACAGCGGGACTTCCCGGTCGCCGGCATCCGCTACTTCGCCTCTGCACGTTCGGCCGGAACCACCCTGCCCTGGAAGGACGACCGGATCGTCGTCGAAGACGCCGCGACGGCCGACCCGACCGGGCTCGACATCGCGATCTTCTCCGCAGGCGCGACCTTGTCCAAGATCCAGGCCCCCCGGTTCGCCGCTGCCGGCGTCACCGTGATCGACAACTCCTCCGGCTGGCGGATGGACCCCGACGTTCCCCTCGTCGTCAGCGAGGTCAACCCCGAAGCCATCCACCACGCGGTCAAGGGGATCATCGCGAACCCGAACTGCACCACAATGGCCGCGATGCCCGTGCTCAAGGTCCTGCACGACGAAGCGGGCCTGCAGCGCCTCATCGTGAGCACCTACCAGGCCGTGTCCGGCAGCGGTCTCGCCGGCGCCCAGGAACTGGCGAGCCAGATCCGCGCCGCAGCGCACAGCGACAACCTCCTCCAGCTCGTGCACGACGGTTCGGCCGTCCCCATGCCCGAACCCGTGCTGTATGTCCGTCCGATCGCCTTCGACGTCGTTCCCCTCGCCGGTTCGATCGTCGACGACGGACTCTTCGAGACGGACGAGGAGAAGAAGCTCCGCAACGAGAGCCGGAAGATCCTCGAACTGCCCGACCTGCTCGTCTCGGGCACCTGTGTGCGGGTGCCGGTCTTCACCGGCCACTCCCTCTCCATCAACGCCGAGTTCGCGAACCCGCTCTCGGTCGCCCGTGCGCTCGAACTGCTCAAGGACGCTCCGGGCGTCGTACTCACGGATGTCCCCACGCCCCTCGAAGCCGCAGGGAAGGACCCGAGCTTCGTCGGCCGCGTCCGTCAGGACCCCGGAGTTCCGGATGGACGCGGACTGGCCCTGTTCATCACCAACGACAACCTCCGTAAGGGTGCCGCACTCAACGCCGTCCAGATCGCCGAACTCGTCGCCGCGGACCTCCTCGCCTCCTGACCGGACGGCAATACGTCGATGCCGGATACGGGCGCCGAAGCAAGTACAGTACTGTGAACATCATGGGCGGCTATCGCGTTTCGGAGAGCGTGAGGCGGGTCATCATCGCACTCTTCGCCGCGATCGCCGGCGTCGTCGTGGTCGCCGCGATCGTGTCCCTCTCCCGTATGCCGGCGCCGATCTGGTGGGTTGCCTTCGTCGGAATGCTCTGCGCCGCAGCGCTCAACGTCTGTTGGGTGCACCTCGGCGCTGAACAGCACCGCAGCCCCGTGGTCAGCCTGCCCATCCTCGTGCTGCCCGTGCTCTCCGCCGTGATCACACCCCTCGACGCGGCCGGAGCCATCGTCATCGGCGTGCTGCTCATCGTGTTCGCGCGCACCCGCCGCGTCGATGTCGCTCTCTACAGCGCCGGTCTCGCGGGCACGGGATCCGCGGCGGCCGTCGCCGTCCTCGCCGGTGCCACGGCCAGCGGCCTTCCGGACTACGCCGCCGCCGCCTGTGCGGGCGCCACGTATGTCGCGCTCGTCGCAACCATCGAATACCTGCGGATGCAGTTGGTCAGGCCGATCTCGTCCCGTACTGGCCCACTGGTCGTGCCCGCACGACTGGCGGTGATGATCCTCGGCTGCGCCCTCGTCTCTGCGCTCGTCGTCGTCTTCCACAACGTTGGGCGCGTCGTGAGCCGCGACTCGAGCGCCTTCGTCATCTCCACCTTGCTCGCGTTCACCCTCGCCGCGGTCGGCATCAAGCTCATCGGACGCGTCGTGACGATGCGTCGCCGGCTCACCGGCCTCATTGCGGGCGCGGCAGCGCTCGGGGCGGCCGGGCGCGAAGACATCTCCGCCGGCCGGGTCCAGTCCGGTCCCGAGGACGACGCGGAGGCGACGGCCAGGGTCCTCGAGCTGCTTCACGGGGCCGTGGCGACGACGATCGGAGTCGAGTACGTCGTCATTCGCGACGAACCCGCGCGCACCGGTGAGATCAGCGCCCCCATGCTGCTCTCCGAGACAGACCTCCGGTATGTCGTTGCCGGCCGTGAACCCATGGGCGGCGTCTTCACCGCCGACGACACGAGCGCGCTCAACGCCCTCGCCCGCGCGGCCGAACTCGCGATGAGCGCCCACTACAACATCGGCGGCCTCACCGCACGCGCCAACACCGACCCCCTCACCGGCCTGCCGAACTATCGGGCCTTCCAGGCAGCGCTCGCGAACATCAACGACCACCGCGACTATTCGGAGGCCCTCGCCGTCCTGTTCCTGGACCTCGATGACTTCAAGCGTCTCAACGACCGGCACGGGCACCAGAGCGGCGACGACCTGCTCAGAGAACTCGGCCGCAGGCTCCGCATGATCGTGCGCCCGAGCGACGTCGTCGCCCGAGTGGGTGGCGACGAATTCGTCGTCATTCTCACGCACCTGGCCTCGCTCGGCGAGGCGAAGGAGATCGCCGAGCGCATCCTCGAGACCTCCGTCCAGCCGCTCACCCTCGGTTCGAGCAGCTACACCCCGACGCTCAGCATCGGCCTCGCGTACTCGGCCCACCGCGAGACCGACGTCTCTCAGCTCGTGCAGGACGCCGACCGGGCCATGCTCGCGATCAAGAAGTCGCGACGCCGCGGCGGCCCGGCCAACGAGAGCAGCATCAACATCTCAAGCCATCGCTCGTCCCAGATCAACGACATCATCGCGCACGCCATCGACGAGGACCTCCTCGAGCTCGCGTTCCAGCCGATCGTCAGCCTCGTCACCGGCCAGATCTGGGCCTTCGAGGCCCTCGTCCGCTACAACGACCCCGTGCTCGGCCCGCTCTCTCCGCCGTCCATCGTGGAGAAGGCCAAGGGCCTCGGCCGGATGGACGCCCTCACCAGGCAGGTCGCCGTGAAGGCCATGGCCGCGGCCGCCGACTTCCGCCTCGTCGAACCGCGCGTCACCTGCATGGCCATCAACGTCGAAGCCGGGCAGATCGTGCCCGATCGGGTCGGCACCTTCATGGAGGACCTCGCAGGGCGCTACCCCGGTATCTCGCTGTGCCTCGAGCTCAACGAACGTTCCGTCGCCCGGGTGACCCCCGCTATCCGCTCGCAGGCCGACCGGCTTCGCGACCTGGGGCTGCTGATCGCCCTCGACGACTACGGCTCCCAGGACTCCTCGGTGGACGCCCTCGTGCGGATGCCCATGGACATCCTGAAGATCGACCGCAGCCTCGTCGACGACCTCGACGACATCCGCCAGCGCGAGGTGCTCACCGCCCTGCAGGGCTTCGGCGACAACCTCGAATACTCGATGATCGTCGAGGGCGTGGAGAACGAGGCGATGGTCCGGCACCTCGCGGCGATCGGCATCCGCAGCGCCCAGGGATTCCACTACGGCGTCCCGGAGAGCTTCGAGAAGACCCTGTCCCGGCTCGAGCGGTACGGGGCCGCCTCTGTCGTCCCCGCGGACAGCCTCCCGATCGAGCCGCCCGTTGGTGCAGGGACTCCTGCTGCAGCGCCGGCGCCCTGACCGATAGTCTCAGTCCATGAGCGAGACCGGGACGGACAGCGCGGTGAGGCCGAATCTGCCGCGCCTCGACCGTTCCGTTTTTCTCTCCCAGCTGCTCCTCGCCGGGGCGACCCTCTTCCTCGTCGCTGTCACCGGGCTCACCTCGATCCAGCGGCTGAGCGCGCCGATGTTCTTCCTCGGGGTGCTCCTGATCTTCATCGCGACGGCCGTCAGCGCCCTCGTCACGTGGAGCGACCACTCCAAGTACTGGATCGTCGTGCTCCCCGTCGTCGACATCATCGCGATCGTCCTGATCTGGCAGGCCGCGACCGCGATCGGCGCCAGTTTCCTCCTGGTGCTTCCGGTGATCTGGCTGTCGACGCACTTCGGAGCCAGGGGTGCGACGGGAAGCGTCCTCCTGGCGGCCGTCATGATCTGGGGTGGGACCCTGTTCCGTCCCGTGCCCACGTCCATGGCTGACGTCACCCAGCTCGTAATGATCCCGACGATGCTGGGCTTCGTCGCGGTGACGACCCACCTGACGACCAAACGCGCCGCCGCCCAGCGAGTGCTGCTCACCCAGCAGGCCGGCCTGTTCGAGTCGGCCCTGCGCCGTTCCCGCCGCCAGGAGCAGACCCTCGACGAACTCTTCAACGCGGTGGACTTCGGCGTCGTCGGTTTTGATCGTGCATCGACGGCGAACTTCCTGAACCGTGCCCAGCGCGAGCTGCTCGCCCTCTATGGAACGACAGACAACCGGCCGGCCGTGGTCAGCACGGTGTTCCACGCGGACAGGGTGACGCCGTACGCCGAAAGCGATCGGCCGTACTCCCGGGCGCTCCGCGGTGAGACCATCGACCGCCTCACCGTCTGGGTCGGCGAACCCGGCCAGCAGCAGGCGGCCCTCCTGGTCTCCGCGCGGCCCATCACCGACGAGAAAGGCGACTACGACGGCGGTGTTATGGTCTCCCGGGACGTCACCACCGAGGTCAGGGCGATTCAGGCCCGTGACGACCTGGTCGCCTCGGTGTCGCACGAGTTGCGCACCCCACTCACGTCCATCCTCGGCTACCTCGAACTCGCTCTCGACGACGAACGGCTCGACCCGTCGACCAGGGGCATGCTCGAGGTCGCGTCGAAGAACTCGGACCGACTGCTCGAGATGGTTTCCGGGCTGCTCACCGATGCGAGCGATTCGAAGCACGAGCTGCCGCTCAACATCGCCCCGTGCGACCTGGCCGGGATCGTCACGGACGCCCTCGAGTCGGCGGGCCCCTCTGCCGCCAAGCGCACCATCGCATTCGATGTCGACGCCCTTCCCATCATCACGGTCGAAGCGGATGCGTTCCGGTTACGGCAGGTCGTCGACAACGTCCTCTCGAACGCGATCAAGTACAACGTCGAGTCCGGGCGGATCGGCGTCACCCTGGCCGTCGATGACGGGCTGGTGGAGCTGCGGATCTCCGATACCGGCAGGGGCATGACGGCCGAGGAACAGACCAAACTGTTCGACAGGTTCTATCGTGCGGACTCCGTGCGGAATTCGAGCGTGCACGGCACCGGGCTCGGGTTGAGCATCAGCAGGGACATCATGCGCAAGCACGGCGGAGACCTGCGCCTCGAATCCACCAAGGGCAAAGGCTCGGTGGCGGTCTTCACGCTACCCCTGACGTCCGTCGCCAGCCGGTAGACTGCCCTCAGAAGGGGGCCCAGCACTTGGACTCGACCACAATCTTTATCGTCAGCGCCCTCATCGTCGTGCTCTGCGGGGTGTCGTTCATCCTGAACACCGCCCTCAATCGCAACGACGCGGCAGGCAAGCTGTGGAGCCTCTCCTTCATCGCGGGGATCGCCGTGGCCTTCGGCTACGGCGTGGCGATCATCGGGTCATCGAACTGGTGGGGACTCGTCGTCGGCAACGTAGGCCTCGTGGTGCTGTCCGGTGCATTCTGGAGCGGCTCCCGCCTCTACAATTCCCGGGAGTCCCTGCTCTGGACAGTGGGAGCCGCGGCTGCGGTCGTCGCGATCTGGACGCTCATCACGGCGCCGGGCGGAGACCAATGGGGTGCCTCGAGTGTGACGTGGGCGGCCATGGCCGTCTTCGGCGGCTTCGGCGGTTCCGAGGCGCTTCGGGGCAGGCTCGGCAGGAACATCAACGGCAGGATCCTGGGGATGAGCCTCTGGATCGTCGCGATCTACACGTCGGCGCGCGTGGTCGCCCTCGTCGCGCTCGGCCACGACGATCCGGATTTCTCCCGGTTCTTCGGCACGGGATCTGCGTCGATCGTCAACATGTCCCTGATCGTGCTCGGTTCGATCGCCATCTCGATTCTCCGCGCCGAGAAGCTCGGCAACAACGCCGTCGGGGACTTCACCGATGGGATCCACTCCGCCGCGGGCGTGATGACGTCTGGCGCCTTCGTGCAGGCGGCCACCGACCACATCGAGAGGGCCGACCGCTGGCAACTCGGGCTCGCCGTGATCGGCGCGGACATCGACAACCTCCCGGAGATCAACACGGCCTTCGGTCGTGCTGCCGGCGACGCGGCCATCGCCCGGTTCGCCCAGACCCTGCGGAACAGTGCGCCGGTGATGGCCCTGATCGGTCACCCCGCCGCGGGCAGCTTCCTCATCCTCGTCAACGTGTCGTCCGCAACGGAGGCCCGGAGTATCACCGAACGCATCCAGACCGCGCTCGTCGACGAACCGGTCACCGATTCCTATCGGATCCGCCTGACCGCGAGTTTCGCCATCGCGGACACCTTCGACCACGGCTACGAACTCGGCGTGCTCACGTCGGCCGTCACCGAGGCCATCCGCACGCTCAAGCGCGGCGGCGGCAACGACATCGCGGTCGTCTCCGAAGCGGTCTGAAACCTGACGGGCCGCGTCGTGGAGACCGCCCGGCCGGCGGTTACTCGGCGGGGGTGAGCGCGACGGTGATCTCGTCGCTCGCCGTCGACTTCGCGAAGGCAGCAGAGGTCGGCGTGGACTGCACGAGGACCTCGTAGGTGAATGCGAGCGTGATGCTCGTCGCGGCGGGGTCGACCGCGGGCAGGATGAACGTCTGGCTGTAGCTGTACGGCGTCTTGATCAGGTAACCGGGCGCGATCGAGGCCTGGTCGACCGACGCGGGCGGAGCGGTCAGGGGACCGCTCGGGCCCTTCACGGACGCGACGACGCCGACCCGGGAAAGGTACACGGCCTGGCCGTCGTCGGTGCCGAGGGTTCCGATCAACGAAAAGCTGATCGGCTTGTTCGCGGCGGGTGTCCATTCGCCGATATTGAGCGTCGACCAGTAATTGACGGCGAGGGTGACGTCGCCGGCCTTCAGGTTGCGGGTCGTCGACCCGGTCGCGAGGTCGTTGATCACCGGGATGATCGGCGCGACCGAGAAGGTGGCCGTCGGCGTACTCGAGGTGAGACCTGTCGCCCAGGGTGCCTGGCCGCATCCGCTCAGACCCGCTGTGAGCAGAAGACCCAGACCGAGTGCGGGAAGCACTCGTGAGAGGGAACGAGCAGGCATGGGGACTCCCGTGGATCGTGGTTCGGGCCCCGACGCGGGGACACGGCTTGAGCTTATCTTGCGGAGACCTTGACCGGGGATGTGGCAAAAGTTGCGCTTCGGATGACAGAGTAAGACCTGTGAACGAGAACCCCCAGAACTCCCCGTATGTCAAGGCCCAGCCCCCGGTTGACCCTTCCCTCGCGGACTACGCGAACGATTTCACGGAGATCGTCGACGCTCTGCCCGTGTTCCGCCCGACCATCGGGTGCATCGTCCCCGCGTACAATGAGGCGGACTCCATCGCTTCGGTCCTGGACTCCCTGCTCGCCCAGACCCGTCTTCCCGACGTGATCCACGTCGTCGTGAACAACACGACGGACGACACCGTCGAGATCGCCAGCCACTATGCCGGCCCGCACATGCGGATGACTGACGGCATCGAGCAGTTCACCGAGATCTTCATCCACGACATCGGCGAGAACCCCGACAAGAAGGTCGGTGCGCTCAACTACGGCTTCTCGCTCATCGAGGGCTGTGACTACCTCCTCGGCGTCGACGGCGACACGACCGCAGACCCCCGCGCCGTCTGGCACCTCGAGGCCGAGATCTCCTCCGACACCCGCGTCGGCGGCATCTCCGCCATCTACAGCATCGACGACAGCCAGATCGACGGCACCATGGGCAAGTTCCTCATTGCCGGCCAGCGCACTCAGTTCGCCGCCTTCAACATGCAGAACATGCTCCGCGGCCGCAACATGGCCGTCCTCGGCGGGCAGTTCTCGATCTTCTCGATCCGGACCCTCCAGGAGGTCATGATCGACAGCAAGCAGTCCACTCCCTGGGTCAAGGACAGCGAGGTCGAGGACTCCCTTCTGTCCCTGCAGATCAAGAGCGCCGGGTACCTGACCAAGATCAGCGCCCAGGCCCGGGCCAACGTCGGCGGCATGACCACCCTGCGCGGCCTCGACGCCCAGCAGGTCAAGTGGAACTTCGGTGCTATCGAGTTGATGTGGCCGGGACAGCGCGGCGATACGAAGGGGCAGCCCTTCCACCCCAACCTCCGGCTGCGCTGGATCGAGAACTTCTCCATGGCCGCCAACATCCTCACCCGCGGCCTGTTCATCGTGCTGCTCGCCGCGTCCCTGTCGATCAACGCCTTCGTGTTCAGCCCGGTCTGGCTGATCCCGCCGCTCGTCGCGCTCTTGCTCAACTTCCGCACGGCGTGGTCGATGAAGAACCGCAACGGCCGCGACTTCTTCTTCGCCCTCGCCTGGTTCCCCGCCGAGATCTACATGTGGGTGCGCATCGGGCATTTCCTCAGGGCCTGGACCAAGTTCGCAAGCAACAAGCAGGTCGACAACTGGGCCGAGCAGGCCAAGGCCGAGCGCGGCTCCGGCAACGCCTTCCTGTTCCCGCTCATCTTCGCGACCGCCTTCTTCGCCGCGCTCGTGTTCATCTGGCTGCAGCTGCCCGCGGTGGCGCAGTCGACGGTCCTCTGGATCGGCTGGCCGATCCTGGGTATCACGACCATCATCCAGACCCTGACCATGTTCGGCACGCTCGTCAAGCGCCACCGGGGCTACCGCGTGTGATCGCCCTACTCGAAGACGGGGCGCTCGAGACGCTGCTCACCCAGGTGGGCGGCGACACGTCGTTGCGCCACCGTTTCCTGCGCGACTTCGTTGCCCTGTGGCCGAGCCGGGCCGAGCGGCTCGCCGAGTCCCTCGCCCGGCCGGACCTCGAGGAAGCGCATGTCGTCCTGCTGAGCATCCGTTCGACGAGCACCATGGTCGGAGCGGTCGTGCTCGAATCGACTGCGGCCCTCGTGCACAGTGCGCTGGCCCTGAAAGATCTTCCCGGCTGCTTCAGGCACCTGCCCCGCCTCATCGAGGTCGGCGAAGCCACGTGCGTGGAACTGGCCGTGCTCGCGGCCCGGGCAGAAGACTCCGAACGGGTGCAGCAGGGCGGGCGGAGTCGCCGCGAGGGCCTGCGCAGCGATCACGGGTCCCTGGGCGAGCCTCCGGCCCTGCCGCGACGCTGGTAACTCCCCACCCCGTATCCGCAGCACCCGGTATCCACTGCACCGATCCGGCGCGCCACTGAGTGCGCACTCCGCTTCACCGCGGGCGCCACAGGGTGTGCGCGCCCGCCAGGGCGCGGAAGACACCGAAAGGGGCGGGCGTCAGGCCCGCCCCTGTCGACGTCACAGCGAAAGAGCCGAGCGTCAGTCGTTCTCGGAGGCCGCCAGCCGGTAGCCGACACCGCGCACGGTCTCGAGCCAGCGCGGGGTGGTGAGACTGTCGCCGAGCTTGCGACGCAGGTTGCCCATGTGCGCCTCGACGGCACGCTTGTCTGCCTCATTCACGTAGTACGCGGTCACGTAGCTTTCGCCGCGCAGGAGGAGAGCAAGGTCGGCCTTGCTGCGCACCCGGCGCTTGGAGTCGAGCAACGCCGCGAGCAGGTCGAACTCGGTGCGGGTGAGGTCGAGCTCCGCCGTGCCGAGCACCGCGAGACGCATCTCTGGGCTGAGGCGCAGACCGTTGTGCTCCATCCAGTCAGCGGCGTCCGGAACGGCGGGCTGCGGCTCGATGAGCGCGAGCGCGTTCGACGGGGCGGATGCCGGCGGCTGGGCCACCGGGGGAGCCGCCGGCGCGGGCACCCAGCCCTGCGGGGGCGCCGGCGCGTATTCGATCGGGGCGGGGACCCAGCCTGACGCCGCGGGGACGTAGCCGGGCGGCGGAGCCTGCTGGTACTGCGCCGGCGGGGCGGCCTGCGCGGGTGGAGCCTGCTGGTACTGCGCGGGCGGAGCCTGCTGGTACTGCGGGGCCTGAGCCTGCTGGGGCGGCTGCTGATGCGCCTGCGGCTGTGCAACGGGCGGCTGCTGGTACTGCGGAGCCGCGGCGGCCGGCTGGTATTCGACCGGAGGCGCCTGCGCGTACTCGGGAGCGGCCTGGGCGAATTCGGTGACGGGGTAGTCCACCGCGGCGTGCTCCGCCGGGAATCCGGAGTCGTCGGAGGGATCCGCGGCCGCAGCATCCGCATAGGTCGAGGACGGTGAGATGAGGGCCTGGCGAGGACGACGCATCATGGCGTCGATCCGGGCGCGCAGTTCGCGAGGGCGGAACGGCTTGGTCATGTAATCGTCCGCGCCGGCTTCGAGGCCCTGAAGGGTGTCGATCTCCTCGTCGCGTGCAGTGAGCATCACGATGTAGGTCGAGCTGAAGGCCCGAATGCGCTTCGCGGTCTCCAGGCCGTCCATGCCGGGCATGCTCACGTCGAGGGTCGTGACGATCGGGTCGTACGCCCGTACCGCCCGCACGCCGTCGACACCGTTGCTGGTCGCGATGGCGTCGAAACCGGCCTGGGTCAGCACGGCCTCGAGGAGATGACGGATGTCGTCGTCGTCCTCGATGATGACGGCAACGCGCCGCTCACTCTCCGTTGTTTCCATGATCTATCTCCTAGCTGCTTCGGCCTGCGACCGAATTCCAACAATGAACGGTGTGCTGTCGAGGGGAGTGCCGCCGGCACCGGGGTCTACCATCCGGCGGCCTTGGCCAGCGCGAGTGCCTGCGCGTTCCACCAGATCCCTGCGGTGGGACCGCCGTTGCAGGTCCCGTCGCTCTCGCCGGGCTGCTTGATCCAGAGGTTCGCGTCCTGGGCACCCTGGTTCGAGACGACCGAGGGCAGGGCCCCGAGGGCGCGGCCGGAGGGATTGCACCATTCACCGTTCGAGCCCGCGCCGTTGCGGGAGGTGTCGATGACGTAGTGGGAGCCATTGGTGAGCTCGGAGACCTGCTGCGCATACGCGTGCTCGCCCGTGGAGGCCATGTAGTTGGACACGTTCGTCGCGAAACCGCGCACGGAGGCGATGCCCGAGCGATTGAGCAGCCCGGCCATCGCGGACGGGGTGATCCATTCGGAGTGGCCGGCGTCGAGGTAGACGGTGGCCCGCGTCGGCGCGAGTAGGTCGACGGCGGTGTGCACCTCGTGCACTCGCTCCTCGACGTTGTTGCACTGGGTGGCGAGGGAAAGGGCGTCGGGCTCGAGGATCACCACGGCCTCGCGCAAGGTCAGGCTCGTCGCGATCGCCTGCACCCAAGCGGGGTATTCGAGGACCGAGAGCCCGCCGGCGGAGAAGTTGCCGCAGTCCCGGTTGGGGATCCCGTAGAGAACGAAGACGGCGGTCTTGCCGTCCTTGAGTGCGGCGTCGGTGATGCTGGCGACCTCGACGCCGACCGTGTCGATCGGATACTTCTCCGGAGTCAGCCAGATCGCCGCCGGCTGGGCGGCGAGCCGGCCCAGAGCCGTAGCCTCTGCCGACCCTGCCCCGGACCGTTCAGCAGCATCCGCTGCGGCCTGCGCTGCCGACGAGGACGGGTTGACATAGAACGACGTGGTCGCCAGCGGGTTCACGGTCTGACCTCCCGGCACAAGCAGGGCGAATGCACCGACGAAGGTGCCGAGCGCAAGCACGGGCAACGCCAGGGCGATGATGCCGAGGACGAGACCTGTACGCGAGCCGGACGAATGCACGAACCCACCCTATCGGGGGGGTTCGACAAACATGTTACGCAGGAGTATCGTCTGACGGTTCTTTGTTCCTTTTCGGGGGCAGATCCCGCCCCCAGTCCGGGGCGGCCGGCGGCATTCGGACGCGGTCAGGCGCCCGAGCCCGCGGCGTTACACTCGAACGTGTGAATCCAATGGCGCAGGTCGATGTCGTACTTATAGGGGGCGGCGTCATGAGCGCCACTCTGGGCACCTTGATCAAACAGGTGCAGCCGGACTGGAGCATCGAGGTCTATGAGCGCCTCGGCGAGGTCGCCCAGGAGAGCTCGAATCCCTGGAACAACGCGGGGACCGGTCATGCGGCCCTGTGCGAGCTCAACTACATGCCGCAGGCAAGCGACGGGAGCGTCACCGCAGACAAGGCGGTGAGCATCAACGAGCAGTTCCAGATCAGCCGCCAGCTCTGGTCGTCCCTGGTCATCGACGGAGTGCTGCCCGAGCCGACGAAGTTCATCAACTCGACGCCGCACATGACGTTCGTGCACGGCAAGTCCAACGTCGAGTACCTGCGCAAACGCTTCGCCGTGCTCAAGGACCAGCCTCTCTTCCACGGGATGGAGTACAGCGAGGACCCGGCCGTCATCGGCACCTGGACCCCGCTGATCACGAAGAACCGCCCGAAGAACCAGCGCATCGCCGCGACCCGGATCGCGTCCGGCACCGACGTCGACTTCGGCGCGCTCACCCGCTACCTCTTCGACGACCTTGCGGCCAAGGGCGTCGGCGTCCACGTCAACCAGCAGGTCACCGGCCTGAAGAAGCTGACGGACGGCACCTGGCGCCTGAACCTCCGGCGCCTCGTCGGCGGACACCCCAGCATGGTGAAGGCCCGCTTCGTGTTCGTGGGTGCCGGCGGCGGCGCGCTCGCCCTCCTGCAGCAGAGCGGCATCCCCGAGGCACGTGGCTTCGGCGGCTTCCCGATCAGCGGTCAGTTCCTGCGCACGACCAACCCCGCAGTCGTCGCCCAGCACCAGGCCAAGGTCTACGGCAAGGCTGCCGTCGGTGCCCCGCCGATGTCGGTCCCGCACCTCGACACCCGCCACGTGGAGGGGGAGGCCTCGCTTCTCTTCGGACCCTTCGCGGGATTCACGCCCAAGTTCCTCAAGTCGAGCACCTGGTTCGACCTCCCCTTCTCCGTCCGCGGGCACAACATCGGCCCGATGCTCGCCGTCGCCCGGCACAACGTCGGCCTGATGAAGTACCTCTTCGGCGAGGTCTTCGCCTCCCGCACCGCCAAGCTCAAGGCCCTGCAGGAATTCATGCCGACGGCCAAGATGTCCGACTGGGAGCTCATCACCGCGGGCCAGCGCGTGCAGGTGATGAAGAAGGATCCGAAGGAAGGCGGCGTGCTGCAATTCGGCACCGAGGTCATCACCTCGGCCGATGGCAGCATCGCCGGGCTGCTCGGGGCTTCCCCCGGTGCCTCGACCGCGGCACCGATCATGGTCGACCTGCTCCAGCGCTGCTTCCCCGAGCGGTACCCCGCCTGGGAGCCGCGGCTCCGCGAGCTGATCCCGAGCCTCGGCACGACCCTGTCCGACGACCCCGCCCGCGCCGCGGCGTCCCTCGCCGCGACCGCCGCGACCCTGCACCTCACCAACCCCTGACGAATTCGACGGAGCTTGTGGGTTTCGGGCACGCGAGCGGGCAGTTTCGGCCCGTTTTGGGCACGATCTCCGTCGATTCGCTGAGGGCGGATGCTGCGACACCCTTGCGCAAGTATCGAACGTGTGTTCGAATGTGGGTATGCGGTGGAGCGGGCAGGAACTCACGACGGAACAGGCGGGCGCCCTTCCCGGCCTTGCTCGGCTGAACAACCTGGTGCGGAGCGTGCGCACCCCCGAGTTCGCGGGGATCACCTTCCACGAGATCCTGGCCAAGTCCGCGCTCAACCGGGTGCCGGGCCAGAGCGCCATGCCCTTCGGCTGGACCATCAACCCCTACCGAGGCTGCTCGCATGCCTGCGCCTACTGCCTGAGCCCGGAAACGCTCATCCTGATGGCGGACGGGCGGCAGAAGCCGCTCTGGGAGGTGAGGGTTGGCGATGCGATCATGGGCACGGAGACCGTCGGCGCCTACCGGCGGTATGTGCAGACCACAGTGCTCGCTTCGTGGGATACCCGGAAGCGCGGCTACCGCGTCACCCTCGCTGACGGAACCGAACTCGTCGCCAGCGGAGACCATCGCTTCCTCACCGAACGGGGTTGGAAGTACGTCACCCGCGCCATGCGCGGGGACGGCCAACGTCCCTACCTGACCGACAACAACAAACTCATGGGTTTCGGGCTCGTGGGGCCCGCGATCGACCGGAAGCTGTCCATTGCCGGTGCCGCCGTGAAGTCCGCGGCGCTGCTCCAGGTCGTGTCCGTGGAGGACCTGGAGACCACGATGGACATGATCGACATCACGACCGGGACCGGCGATTTCATCGCGAACGGGGTCATCAGCCACAACTGTTTCGCTCGCAACACGCACACCTACCTCGACCTCGACGCCGGCAAGGACTTCGACAACGAGATCATCGTGAAGGTCAACGTCGCCGAGGTGCTCCGCAAGGAGCTCGCCCGGCCCGCCTGGGAGCGCAACGCCGTCGCGCTCGGCACCAACACCGATCCGTATCAGCGCGCAGAGGGCCGCTACCGACTGATGCCGGGCGTGATCGCCGCGCTCGCCGATTCCGGAACCCCGCTCTCGATCCTGACCAAAGGCACCCTGATCCGGCGCGACCTCGACCTGCTCGTCGAGGCGAGCACGCTCGTACCCGTCGACCTCGCCCTCTCGATCGCGATCTACGACGACGAGCTGCAGTCCGCGGTCGAGCCGGGCACGCCATCCACGGCGGCGCGCCTCGCCACCGTGACCGCCATCAGGGAGCGCGGCCTGCGCTGCTCCGTCTTCATGATGCCGATCCTGCCGTTCCTCACCGACACCCGGGCGCACCTCGACGATGCCCTCCGCCAGGCGAAGGCCGCCGGAGCCTCCGACGTGATGTACACCGCGCTGCACCTGAGGCCCGGAGTGCGCGACTGGTTCATGCAGTGGCTCGCGCGGGACCACCCCGACCTGGTGCCCCGCTACCACGAGCTCTACGGCCGTAGCGCCTACGCGCCCAAGGGCTACCGGCAATGGCTCGCGCTCCGGATCAAACCGCTGATCCGGGCGCACGGGCTCGAGCACGGGATCGAGGATCCCGTCACCGGCGGCGTCCGCTCCCGCGCGCTCGCCCGCCCCGTGCCCGCCGTCCCCGCGTTTCCGGGCCAGCCCGAGCCCGGCCCGCGGCTGCTCATTGCGGGTGAGCTTCCGCCTGAGCTGCACCCGACCCTGTTCTGAACCCCGCCCTCCGCTGAGGTGTCGCAGATCGACGTTCAACGCCCACGCGAACCTCGATTCGCGACCCTTCACGCCAGAACGGCTCCGCCGGATGCGATAATCGACGGAGAACGGAGCGGCAATGACCCTAGGCCTCCCCGACCATCTGGTCGGCACCTCGGTCGGGCGCGCCCTGGCCCAGGCCACGCACTGGTTCGGCCTCACCTGCCTCGTCGGCGCCCTTGTCTCGGTCGCCGTGCTCGGGATCAGCCATCCGAGCGCCCAGATCGGCGTGAGCCTGATCGGGATCCTCTCGATGGCGATCCTCCTCTTCCTCCTGTCCCGCCACCGTACGGTGCTGCTCTCGGTCGTCTACCTTCTGGTGGGCTCCGTCGTCACCTATATCGTCAGCGTGACCCTGCTCGGACTGCCCGAACTCTTCCACAGCTCCGACGTGTTCCTCGTATCGATGCCGAAAATGGCGCTCGTGATGGTCGGCGGCGTCGGAACAGGTGCCCTCGTCGGTGTGCTCTGGGGAACGGCCGGCTTCATCCTCGCCGAGACTGTGACCGTCCTCGCCGCCATCGAGACCGGGGTGCCCTATCACCCCGACGCGTTCACGGTGTCGACCTATGCCTTCCTCGTCGGGGTGATGCTCGTGAGCGGTCTCGGTCGGCGCAGGCACCGCCCGGTCCAACTCGCCATGCACCGGGCGCTCCAGGAGGACCAGTCCCGGCTGCTCCGCCACGAACTCGACGTGCGCGCGGTCGCCCTCAGTCAGGACACCACACTCAACCAGCTCGTCGCGCTCGTGCACGCCCACCCCGGGCCGCTCAGTCCGCACCTGGCCGCCGGCATCCGTGAGACCGTCGACACCCTGCACGGCACGAGCTGGCTGACCGACTCCGACGAGCGCCTCTCCGGCCCCGACGGCTGGCTCGACAGCGCCGTCTACTCCGCGATCGAACGCTGCCGTGACCGCGGCCTCGTCGTCGAGGTCACGGGGGAGCGCGCCGCCCTCGGCCGCCTCGACGCGGTCGCCGACCGCGAACTCGGCCTCGCCGTGCAGCAGTGCCTGATCAACGTCATCCTGCACGCCGGCATCGTCTCCGCTGAGGTCGTCATCGAATCCACCGATCACGATCTTTCCGTGATCGTGATGGATGCCGGTCGCGGCTTCACGGAATCGGAGACCGGCGCCGACCGGCTCGGCCTCCGCCAGGCGGTTCGCCGCCGGATCGAGCGCCTCGGCGGCTCTGTCACGATCATGACCCGGCCGGGTGCGGGCACGTCTGTGCTTCTGACGGTGCCGGCACCTCCCGGCGATGCCGTCGAACGACCGGGAACCGGCGCCGCAAGCGGCCCATCGGCCGGCCCCCCTGGCGACACCGCGAGCGACGCCGGCATCGGCTGGCCGCTATGAGCCGCAGCTCCCTGACCCAGCAGCAACTCGACCCACTGGGGGCCCTCGCCGCGTGGCCGCTCGCGCCGGCGATCGCCGCGATCGTCACGGTCTCGGCGGTCGCGGCCACGATCGCGCAGACGGACCAGGCCGTCCAGGCCGGGAACGCGCCCCTGGGCACCCTCGCGATCACGGCCGTCACCCTCGCCGCGATCCTGCTCGTCCTCGCCTCCCGCCCGAGCAACGCACCGTTCCGGGGCGCAGCGCACGTCGCCATCGGTGTGCTCGCCCTCGCCGCCTACCTGCTCGAGCAAGCCTCGCGCTGGAACCACAACGCCCTGATCCAGGACGACTTCGGCCCCGTCGCCATCGGCCTCCTCCTGCTCGGCCTCGCTCCCTACCGGCCGTGGCGCCAGATCGCGTCCTCCGCCGGGATCCTCGCGCTCGTCGTCGCCGCCGTGACCTGGGTGCAGGCGCCGTTCCACTCCATCGACGTCGCACCCCTCGTCTTCGTCACGGTCGCGGTCACCCAGGTCCTCGCGCCGGCGCTTGCCGGGGCCGCGTATTCCCGGCGACTCGTCGGGTCCCTCCTGGCCTGGCAGACGGATGCCCGCCGCGCGATCATCGAGCGCACCGAGGAGACCCGGGCCCGTGTGGTCAGGGCCGTCGTCGAGCAGCAGCGCACCGAACTCGCCGCCGGCGTGCTCCCGCTGCTCACCGAGGTCCTCGACCGCGGCGAGATCACGAAGGCCGACATTGTCCGTGCGGGCGTGCTGGCCGCCAACGTGCGCAAGGCGTTGCTCCGCGAGCTCGACAAGACCTGGCTCGACGCGGCCATCGCCAGGGAGCGCGCGGCCCTCCTGGCCCGCGGCATCACCCCGCTGCTCGTGGTCGCCGATCCCGACCGCCGCGCCGCCGCCTTCCATACCGACCAGCGCGCCGCGACCGCGGCCCTGCTCGGAGCCCTCTGCTCGGCGCCGGGCTTCGACCCCTGCAGCCTGGTCGTGCAGGTCACGGCGGGCGACGAATTCCGCGGCACCGGCGCCCCGCGCCCTGCCCTGACCCGGTCACCCCTCAACACGACGTCCGAGATTCCGCTGAGCACCTCCCCGCTCCGCACAATTCCGGACCGCGGGCCCCGGCGCGAGGCCGCCCCGGGTGTCGGAGCACCGGCATCCGCCCCCCGGCTCGACCAGGTCACGATCCAGGTCGGCATCGACCTGCCCGCCCGGGCCGTGCGCGCCCTGCTGCGGCCCTACCTCGGCGTGCTGCACGTGGTGTTCGGGCGGGTGCGCGTCTCCACGAGCCGGGCGCCCGGACGTCGTCCGCTCGTGACCCTCGAGTTCGACGCGGAACACGGCCCCGAACGCCGGAGAGCCGCCCGCCCAGTACGCTGAACTGACCCGGCGCAGACGAACGCGCCGGTGGCGCAGAGGGGGATTCCAGGTACCGTGGCAAAACTGTACTTTCGCTATGGAGCGATGAACAGCGGCAAGAGCACGTCCATGCTCCAGGCCGCATACAACTACGAGGAGCGCGGCCATCGCGTGCTGCTCGCCAAGCCGTCGGTCGACACGAAGGGCGATCGGGGCATCCTCTCGCGTCTCGGCGTGACGCGCGGCGTCGACTTCCTGCTGACGCCCGAGACGGATGCCTACGCCCTCTTCCAGGAGCACCGCGCGCAGGTCGTCGCCCGCGACGGGCTCGACGTCAGCGCCCTGCTCGTCGACGAGGCGCAGTTCCTCACCGAGGCGCAGGTCGACGACCTGCTCCGGATCGCGATCCTCGAGAACATCCCCGTCCTGGCCTACGGGATCCGCACCGACTTCCAGACCGTCGCGTTCCCCGGCAGCCGCCGCCTGCTCGAGATCGCGCACAGCCTCGAAGAGCTCAAGACCATCTGCCGCTGCGGGCGCAAGGCCGTGTTCAACGGCCGCAAGATCGACGGACGCTTCGTCTTCGACGGCGACCAGGTCGCGATCGACGGGGCCTTCGTCACCTACGAGTCCCTGTGCGGCTCCTGCTACCTCGAGGAGAGCGGCGGGCGGCTCGGCCATCGGGCCATGAATGCAGGGAGGGGGCGCCCAGCCGACTCTCCAGAAGACCTCGTCCCCGGCGAGACAGCGAGCGCCCCACCTGCCCCCCGGCGCGTTCCCCCGGTTTCACCCTAAGACCAGCACATCACCGCCGAAAAGCCGTCATTTCCGGTGGCACCCGAACGGGGGGAGCCGGTGGCAGAAGAACCTCGGCGGCACCGCATCCGTCGCCCCCACTATCGCTCAACCGAAGGTCGTCGTGCCCACGTATCGCATTGCCTTGATCGACGACCACGAGATCGTCGCGCGCGGTTTCGCCGCCCTCTTCGGGGCGCTTCCCGAGATCCAGGTCGTCGCAACGGTCGCGTCGGTGACCGAGCTGCTCGAATCGACCGCGCACGCCAGCCACCCGGTCGACCTGGTGATCCTCGACCTGCGGCTGTCCGACGATTCGGAGGTCGGCGCCAACGTCGACCGGCTGCGCGCCGCCGGTTCGGCCGTCCTCGCCTTCACCGCGGGCGACGACGCCCTGCTGATGCGCACGGCCGCCCGCAGCGGGGTGCTCGGAGTGGTGCGCAAGTCCGAACCGACCGCCGTGCTGCTCGACGCGGTGCTCCGCGCGGCCTCCGGCGAACCGATCCCCTCGACGGAGTGGGCGGCCGCCCTCGACGGCGACCCCGAGCTCAACGACGCCGGGCTCAGCCCGCGGGAACGCGAGGTGCTCTCCCTCTACGCGGCCGGTGCGAAGGCCCCGCTCGTCGCCGCCCGTACGGGCCTCGCCGAGGCGACCGTGATCGATTACATCCGCAGGGTGCGCTCGAAGTACCAGCGCGTCGGGCGCCCGGCCAACACCAAGATCGACCTGTACAAGCGGGCCCTCGAAGACGGCATCCTGCCGGTCCCCGGCCAGCCGTGAGGCGCGCCCGGCGCCCGCTCGCCGGCCTGACCGCCGCCGAGCGCCTTGCCCGGGTGCTCTACACGTCGATCGGCCCCACCGCGGTGGTGTTCTGCCTCCTCAGCCTGGGTTCCTTCCTCAGCCAGGTCTGGGGGCCGCGACCGATCCCCGCGATCCTGGTCTGGGCTCTCGTCTTCGGGCTGCCGGTCGCGCTCGGGGTGCTGTCCCGGCGGGCGTCCCTTGCCCTGCTGCGCCGCATCGCGCTCGCCGAAGGCGTCGTGTTCCTCGGGATCCTCGTGTTCTGGCTGGTGTTCCGGGCCACCCCTCTTCCGGCCGCAGCGGACATCCCCTGGGCCCTGACCTTCACCGGGGTGCCCGTCCTCGCCGTCGGAGTGGCCACCCGCGACCGTGCCGGCTGGGCGTACCTCGTCGTCGCGTGCACGCTCAGCGGACTCGTCCGGGCCGCGACCACCACGAATCCCCGGCCGATCCTCGTCGGCCTCGAAGACGCCGTCTACTCAATGCTCCTCGTCGGTGTCTTCCTCGGCCTGATGATGGCGGCCCGGCGCAACGCCGTGCGGGTCGACGCTGCGACCGTCGCCACCCGGGCGGACATCGCCGTCGCCGCCGCGGGAGTGGCGCGCAGCCGCGAGCGCGTGGCGATCGTCGCGCTCGTGCACGACAGCGTCATCTCCACCCTGCTGATGGCCGGCCGCGGCGGCATCCCGGCGGCGTCGCTCGCCGAGCATTCGGCCAACACTCTCGTGCGCCTCGACGCGGTCAGGGACCGCGACCCGGGCACGCTCGTGTCCGGACCCGACCTGACCCTCCGGCTCGAAGCCCTCGCCGCGCAGATCACTCCGGACGCCGTCGTCAGCTCCGATCTCGACGGACACTCCGCCGTGACGGCCGCAGCCGCGACAGCGCTGCTCGGCGCCGTGGGAGAGGCCCTGCGCAATTCCCGCGTCGCGGCGGGAGGCGGTCGTGACCGCTCGGTGACCCGCAGCGTCACCGCACGGATGTTCGGCGCGGGCATCCGCATCACCGTCCGTGACGACGGGGTCGGCTTCGATCCCGCCAGCGTCCCGGCCGAGCGTCTCGGCATCGCCCGCAGCATCGTCGACCGGATGCGTCGCATCCCGGGAGGGGCTGCCACGGTCTGGTCGCGGCCGGGCGCGGGCGCCGAGGTCGTCGTCTCCTGGTCGCCGGAGGCCGCAGCGGCGGCCGTGCCGGGAGCCCCGGGAGCCCCGGGATTCCAGGGATCCGCCGGAGCCCCGGGAACAGCAGTGACGCCCGCACCGGTCCCGCTCCTTGTCACCCTGCCTCGGAGCCTCGCGGCGGTCCTCCTCGCCGTCTTCACGGCGGTCCACCTGCTACTCGCCTTCGGCGATCCCGGCCCCGCCGCGGGTCGCCCCCTCACCGCGGCCGGCCTGCTCCTCATCGTCGTCGCCGCGGCGTGGCTCCTGGTCGTCGTCCCCGACCCGATTCCCCGCCGTGCCCCCGTCGCCGTGATCCTGCTCGCCACCGCGGGGGCCGCGCTCGCCTCGGCCGCCGTCGCCCCGGTATCCGCCCAGCCCTTCGCACACTGGCCGTTCGGTGCCGTCACCCTGCTGCTCGTCCTGCTCGCTACCCGTGGGCGGCCCGGTCCGGCCTGGGTCGGCTACGGCCTGCTCGCCGCCGTCGGGCTCGGCTGGGCGCTGCTGAACGGCCTGACCGTCGCCGTCGGCCTCGACCTCGTGATCCGGCACGCCGCCACCCTGCTCGCCGGTGCGGTCTTCGCCGTCGGGCTTACCCGATCGACCCGCGCCCTCGACGTGCTCAACCGGGAGCGCGCCGTGTCGATCGCGGCCGCCGCGAGCGACGTGGCCGCCCTCACCGAGCGGGAATCGGAACTCGCCCGCGTCAACGCCCTCGCCAGGCCGACACTCGAGCGCCTCGCCGGCGGGGAGGACCTCGACCCGCCGCTCCGCTTCGAGTGCCTCATCGTCGAGGCCACCCTGCGCGACGCCATCCGGGCCAGGACGCTCTTCGTCGAGCCCGTGATCACCGCCGCCCGGGCCGCCCGGCTCCGCGGCGTCGACGTGACCCTGCTCGACGACTCCGGCGGCCGGCCGCCCGAGGCGCTGGGCGCGGTCGCAGGCATCATCGCCGGGCAGCTCGATCTGCTCGACTCCGGCCGGCTCACCGCGCGGCTGCTGCCGCCCGGCCGCGACGACGTCGCGTCCCTCGTCATCGACTCCACGGGCAACCGGATGCTGACGGTTTCCCCGGTCGGAGTGCTCCGCACCCCCTGATCGTGGGTCTGTCCCGGGCCCGATTGCGGGGTTAGCGTTGGGCGTTACCAACTTTCCCGGGCGCGGATTGATGTGCTGCGTGCGCTCGCGGTTCTCTGCAGCGTCATCCGGCGGGGGAGGATCGCGTGGCTTCACTGACCGAGATTCTGATCCTGCACGGACTACTGCCGATTGAGAAGCTCGACACCCTGATGGCCGGCGACCCCGCCGACGAAAGCGCCGTGCGCGCCCTCGTCGACTCCGGCGTGATCACCGAGGCCCAGTTCGCCAGGGCGCGCGCCGAGCAGGCCGGCCTCGCCTTCGTCGAACTGATCGACTTCCCCGTCGACCGGCACGCCGTCTCCCTCGTCACCCCGGCGATGTCCCGGCGGCATCAGGTGTTGCCGATCGCGATCGAAGCGGGCCGGCTGGTGCTCGCGATGGTCGACCCCGGCAACGTGTTCGCGATCGACGACGTGCGCGAGTCCGCGCGGATGCGGGTCATCCCCGTCGTCGCGGAGAAGAACGACCTGCTCGCCGCGATCGCCCGCTACCACCGCGCCGACGACGAGCTCAGCAACCTCACCACCACGATGGAGGACGAGCAGGCCACGGTCGAGGCCTCTTCGGCCTTCGGCGTCTCCGACTCCCTCGACGACGATGCCCCGATCGTGCGCTTCGTCAACCTGCTCGTCAGCCAGGCGATCCAGGACAAGGCGTCGGACATCCACATCGAGCCCGCCGAGCACAACCTGCGGGTGCGATACCGCATCGACGGGGTGCTGCACGAGATGCAGCGGGCGCCGAAGAGCATTCAGAACGGCGTCATCTCGCGCCTCAAGATCATGAGCGACATCGACATCGCCGAGCGGCGGAAGCCGCAGGACGGCCGGATGTCGGTCAGCCACGCCGGCCGGCAGATCGACCTCCGTGTCGCGACCCTGCCCACGGTGTGGGGCGAGAAGATCGTCATGCGAATCCTTGACAACTCCTCGACGACGATGGACCTGCACGCCCTCAACCTGCTCGAGCACAACTACGAGGCCTACAAGAAGTCGTACACCAAGCCCTACGGGATGATCCTCATCACCGGCCCGACCGGGTCCGGCAAGTCGACCACCCTGTACACCACCCTGAACTCGGTGGCCCGGCCGGAGATCAACGTGATCACGGTCGAAGACCCGGTCGAGTACCGGATGGCCGACATCAACCAGGTGCAGGTGAATCCGAAGGCGGGGCTCACGTTCGCGAGCGCGCTGCGGTCCATCCTCCGCAGCGACCCTGACGTCGTGCTCCTGGGCGAGATCCGCGACCACGAGACCGCCCAGATCGCCATCGAGGCCTCGCTCACCGGCCACCTCGTGCTCTCGACCCTGCACACCAACGACGCGCCGAGCGCGATCACCCGCCTGACCGAGATGGGCATCGAGCCCTTCCTCGTCGGCTCCGCCCTCGACTGCGTGGTCGCCCAGCGCCTCGCCCGCCGCCTCTGCGACCGCTGCAAGGCCCCCGCCGAGGTCACCGTCGAGCGCCTCAACCAGCTGCGCTTCGGGTTCGACCCGACCCAGCCGCTGCCGGTGCTCTACCAGCCGATCGGCTGCCAGAACTGCTCGAAGACCGGTTACCGAGGCCGGCTCGCCGTGCACGAGGTCATGACGGTCTCCGAGAACATCGAACGGCTCGCCGTCGACCGCGCCTCGAGTGCGGACATCGGCCGGGCCGCCCGGTTGGAGGGAATGATATCCCTCCGTGATGACGGCTGGGAGAAGGTCCGCATGGGCCTGACCTCCATCGAAGAGATTCTGCGAGTTGTTGCATAGCGCTCGTCGCATGCCGAAAGGAAAGAACGCATGGACAAGCCCATTTACGAAATCCCCGCCGTCGAGCCGGGGGAGAACGTCTCCTGGTGGGACCAGATCGCGGCCGGCCCCGCCGAGAGTGCTGCCCTCGAGAAAGCGGATGCCGAGCGCACCGCCGCCGAGCGGGTCGCGGCCGAGCGCACCGCGCGCCTGCAGGCCGCCGTCGACAACGCCGCCGCCGAACGCCGCGGCGCCCAGCTTGACGAGACCGGCGGGCACGGCTTCGAGCGCCGCAGCGCTCGCCGAACCGAATCCGACGTCGTACCGGCGCCGCTTCTGGGATTCGCGGCACCGGCGGCATCCGCCGACGAAGACCTCGACGACGCCGACGTGAGCCAGGCCGAACCGCCCCGCTCCGCGATCGACTACACGCTCCCGCTCCCGGTCGCGGCCCCGTACACGCTCCCGGGTACCCTGCCGATCGGGCCGCCGGCCGGGAAGCCGTTTATCGTTCCCTTCGTCGTGCCCACGTCGACCCCCGAGCAGGATGACCGGCTCGTCTCCGCGCCGGCGCCGACTCGTGCGTACTCCCCGCCTCCGGCGTCTGCCCCGCAGCCCGCGCGTGCGGCCGGCCGCCGCGCCGCGATCCAGGCCGAGCCCGAGCGCCACCTCGAGTCCGAGCGCCCGCACGCCCCCGTGCACATCGGCCCCGACGGCCGCCCGGCCGACCAGGACCTGATCGACGCCCTCCACCTCGTGCTCGAGCTCGAGGCCTCCGACCTGCACATCACCGTCGGCGCCCCGCCCACCATCCGCATCGACGGCGCCCTGCGGCCCATCGAGGGCCTCCCCGTCTGGCTGCCGGACAAGGTCAATGCTGCGCTCCACAGCATCATCTCGCCCGCAGACCTCGAACGCTTCGAAGACGACCGCGAGCTCGACTTCGCATACACCGCGGCCGGCGCCCGGTTCCGGGTGAACTTCTACCACCAGCGCAACTCGATCGGCGCCGCCTTCCGGCTCATCCCGCGCGAGATCAAGCCGCTCAAGGAACTCGGCGTGCCCGAATCCGTCGGCCGGTTCTCGCTCCTGCCCCGCGGCCTCGTCCTGGTCACCGGGCCCACCGGTTCCGGTAAGTCCACGACCCTCGCCGCGATGGTCGACCTCGCCAACAGCACGAGGCCCGACCACATCGTCACCGTCGAGGACCCGATCGAGTTCCTGCACAAGCACAAGAAGTCGCTCGTCAACCAGCGCGAGGTCGGTCACGACACGAAGAGCTTCGCCGCCGCCCTCAAGCACGTGCTGCGCCAGGACCCCGACATCATCCTGATCGGCGAGCTCCGCGACCTCGAGACCATCTCGGTGGCCCTGACCGCCGCCGAAACCGGCCACCTCGTCTTCGCGACCCTGCACACCCAGGATGCCGCCCAGACGATCGACCGCATGATCGACGTGTTCCCGCCGCACCAGCAGGGCCAGATCCGCACCCAGCTCGCCGCGACCCTGCGCGGCGTGGTCTGCCAGACCCTCGTCAAGCGCGCCAACCAGCGGGGCCGCGTGGTCGCGACCGAGATCCTCGTGACGACTCCCGCCATCGCCAACCTCATCCGCGAGGGCAAGACCCACCAGATCACCTCGATGATGCAGGCCGGTGGGTCCGAAGGCATGCACACAATGGACCAGCACCTCGCCGACCTCGTCGACTCCGGCCAGATCACCCGCCAGGCAGCCCTGGACAAGGCCCACGACGTGGAGAGCCTGCAGCAGCTGATCAAGCGGGCCGACACGACGACCGACGACTCATCCCGCACGATGGGCGGCGGTGGCGTCGACTACGGCGACACCTACTCCATCCCGCAGCGCTGATGTCGACCGCACAAGCCTGGGCCTACGTCGGCCGCGACAACAACGGCAAGACCGTCAAGGGCAAGCTGGATGCCTCGAGCGAGGGTGCTGTGGCCTCTCGCCTCGGAGCGATGGGCATCTCGCCGATTTCGATCAAGGAATCGGCCGAGGGCACCGGTCTGAACCGCGAGATCACCATCCCGGGATTCACGAAGGGCGTCGGCCTCAAAGACCTCGCGATCATGAGCCGCCAGATGGCGACAATGATCGGCTCGGGCCTGTCGCTCCTGCGCACCCTCAACATCCTGGCCGAGCAGACCGAGAGCAAGCCGCTCGCGAAGATTCTCAAGCAGGTGCGTGACGATGTGGAGACCGGGGTCTCGATCTCGGAGTCGTTCGCAAAGCACGGCCGAGACTTTCCGCCGATCATGATCAACATGGTGCGGGCGGGGGAGACCGGCGGTTTCCTGGACCGGGCCCTCGAGTCGATCGCGGCGAACTTCGAGAAGGAGGTCAAGCTGCGGGGGACGATCAAGTCGGCGCTGACCTATCCGGTGATCGTGCTGATCATGTCGCTCGTTTCGGTGCTGATCATGCTCATCTTCATCGTGCCGATCTTCGACGATATGTTCAAGGGCCTGGGGGGAGGGCTCCCGCTCCCTACCCAGATTCTCGTCAACCTCTCGCATTCGATGATCTTTGTCGTACCCGTTCTCGTCGTGGCCGGTGTCGCGTTCAGTATCTGGTGGGGTCGGAACAAGAACACCGAGCAGGTTCGGCGATTCCGGGACCCGATTATGCTCAAGCTGCCGGTCTTCGGCAGTCTGCTCAAGAAGATCGCCGTTGCCCGGTTCAGCCGCAATTTCGCGAACATGATCGGTGCCGGCGTACCGATCCTGCAGGCGCTCAAGATCGTCGGCGAGACCTCGGGCAACTGGGTGATCGAGAACGCGCTCGTCAAGGTCGCCGAATCCGTGCGCCAGGGCCAGTCCATCTCGGCCCCGCTCCTCGCCCAGCCGGTCTTCCCGCCGATGGTCACCCAGATGATCGCGGTCGGCGAGGACGCCGGCTCGCTCGAGACGATGCTGAACAAGATCGCCGACTTCTACGACCAGGAGGTCGAGTCGTCGACCGAGCAGCTCACCGCCGCGATCGAACCTCTCATGATCGCCTTCCTCGGCGTCGTGATCGGCGGGATGGTCATCGCCTTATACATGCCGATCTTCAGTCTCGCCGGCGCCATCAAATAGGCATGCCGCCTCTCGCCCTACTACTGGGGGTGCGATTGGATGCAATACCCCTCATTCATGGGTCGCCGCTGAAAGGGACCTGCAAATACGCTTGGAGTCCAATCGGGCCCGATGGCCGGTTCCACACCTAACTGAACGGATCTCACAGTGGTCACTCGCGCGCTCAACGCCCTCAACCTCCGCCGCAAGAAGCTCGACGAGAACGAAAAGGGCTTCACCCTGATCGAGCTCCTCGTCGTCGTCATCATCATCGGCATCCTCGCCGCGATCGCCGTCCCGGTCTACCTCGGTGTTCAGAGCAATGCAAAAGACTCCGCAGTCAAGGCCGACCTTGACAATCTCAAGACCGCCGCAATTGCGTTCCAGACCAGCAACGCTACTCAGGCCATGCCAACTTCGGTTACCGACCTTGCCGCAACCGTGACCCCGAGCGCATCCAACTACACAGCCGGTAAGGAGCCCAAGCTCACCTCTTCTGGCGTCGGATCAGCTGCGACTTTCAAGATTGTGGCGGAAGGTTCCAACGGCAACTGGTGGAAGGTTACGGACAAGACGACCGTGTCTGTCGCCCTTCCTGCCGACTACTAAGCCAAGCGACTGAAGTTCCGAAAGAGTGGAGTGCTCATTGCGCTCCACTCTTTCGGGTGATGGCGGCACTAGTCGTCGATCTTCTTCCACACCCGCCGAAGTGCGGACGAATTCGCGAACCGACGACGGGAATGGTGAGCTTTGGAACCGAACAGCTCCCCAAGAGAGCCGCTGCATTCGGAAGCTGGCCTCTCCCTCATCGAGATCATGGTCGCCATGATGATCTTCGCAATGATTGCCCTCGGCGTCGGCTACGGGATGGTCAGCACGCTCGTACTTTCCCGGGACAGCGCATCGCGCGAGACAGCGGCCGGCATTGCATCGTCCGAAATCGACGCCGCTCGGGCAAAAGGCAATCCCTTTGCCGTGCTGGACGTCCCCGCTCACACTGTCACTACGGCGGCAACGGAGAACTTTATAGTCAGTCTCAGTACCGCATGGGTCACGCCCACAGGAGCGGCTTCGACCTGCGGAACCGGTGGCGGTGCACTGCAGTACAAGCGTGTCACGGTCACTGTCACCTGGCCGAACATTCGGCCGACCTCGCGACCCGTCGTCGTAGACACCCTCCTTGCTCCGAGCACAAGAATCAACGATCCCACCAAGGGCACCCTCCTCATCTCGGTCAAGAACGCGCGCGGCCTCGGCCAGCCAGGGGTGACCTTCACGGCTACGCCAGCGACGGGGGCGGCCCTGGTGACCACGCCGACCGATGCCGACGGATGTGCATTCCTGCTCCAGGCCGCACCGGGTGACTATGCGGTCAAACTCACGACAACCGGCATGGTTGACTCGCGCCTCCAGGAAACAAACCCGTCGGTCACGCATACTGTCGCCGCGGGATCGAGTGCTTCGTACTCCTTCCAATTCGACAAGGCAGTGCGGTTCACTCTCACTTATGCCTCCAACATCGCGGCGCCCCTCCCGAATATTCCGACCAATCTCGACTACACGTTCATCAACAACGTCGGCAACTGGGTGTTGCCGGCAACGAGCAGCCATGTCGACCTTCACCCATTCACGGTCGGCTACCAGGCGTTTGCGGGCAAGTTGTCGGCAACAGGCTGTTCTTCCGTGGACCCGGGAGACTGGGCGCCCGACACTAGTGTCACGCCGGCACGGGTCTCAGCCCGCCAACCGATCGCCGCGCCCCTCCCGGGTGAGTCCGTCACCGTCAACGTGCCAATGGGCGGGGCCATAGTCACCGGGGGCGCTACGGGAGGATGGCTCACCGCAGTGTCCGATCCGGCAACCCCGGTCGCTGGTGAGCATTCCTGCCTTGCGTCGCCAACCACGACGATGACCTATACCTTCGGCAACATCGTTCCGTCGTCGGGCTCCGTGCGCATCGCGCTTCCCTTCGGTTCCTGGCGGCTCTTCACGAGCGCCAGCAGCACCGGAGCGCTGACTGAGCTGCCTCGGACGCGAGTACCGTCGCTTCTGACAAATGGCCTACTGGTACCAAGCGCCGCCAGCCTGTTCGTCCTGGACCCGCGATGATGCCGCGCGAAACTCGCTCTCGGCCACTGGCGGAATCGGGAATCACCCTCGTCGAGCTCCTCGTGAGCATGATGCTCCTGGGCCTGATCCTTGCAATGGCCTCCGGGCTCTATTCAAGCGTCGTCCGTTCCGTGTCAATCAGCAGGTCAATAGACAGCAGCACCCGGGTGGCATCGACTGCAGCGAACGAACTCAGCCAGGTGATCCGCTTCGGCACGCCCCTGAAAGTGGCCGGATCGAGTATCGCCGCACCGGTATTCAGCTTCGCGGGTCGGGAAAGCCTGGTGCTCTTCAGCAATACCGATGTCAACGCCCTAGCCAGTGTCGCCGTGTTGCCGTCCAAGCCCACGATGATTCGGTTCTCGATCGATCCCACGAGCCGCGCCTTGATCGAGAGCCGGTGGACGGCGACGGCCTCCGGATCCGCATGGGTATTCGCCGCGACGACGACGCTCCCGAACACGAGCCTCAATCTCGGTACAACGTTCATCGACCCCGGCGTGGACACACCGCTCTTCAGCTACCTCGACAGCGGTGGCAGTGCGATTGCCGTGCCGGCCACAGGAAGTATGAGCGCGGCCGACTGTGCCCGCATTTCATCCGTCCGACTCACGGTCCGAGTCCAAGGAAGCGGCGGCGCGGCCGCTGCGCCCGTCGTCATCGAAAAAACGGTCGAGGTGGTCTCGTGATCGCGCTGACAAACAAGCTCGTCACCCGGTTCCGTCGCGACGAAAGCGGTGTCGCCCTGGTTGCCGTCATCGGCCTGGCGCTCGTGATGCTCCTCCTGACCGCCACCGCACTCAGTTTCACCGCGAGCGGCACCGTCAAGGCACGCAACGATCAGGACGGAACCGCCGCACTGGCGGCGGCATACGCCGGTGTCGACGAGTACGCCAGTCGGTTGTCCAACGACAGCACGTACGTGAAATTCGGGAATCCGGCAGCGCCGTTCACCATCGGTACCGGAAGCGTGACCACTGTCTCGATGCCCACGTCCGGTAACGAAAACCCTGCGTTCGGCGTCGGAACCGCGGGCACCTGGGGTACCGTCGCGGGCGCATCCGGCCGGGCATCGTTCCGCTACGAGATCGACAACTCCCTCTATTCCTCGTCCGGGATTGTGCGTGTTCGTTCAACGGGCATGGTCGGTAGTTCGACGCGCAGCGTGGTGGCGAATCTGAAGCAGAAGGGCTTCATCGACTTCCTCTATTTCACGAACTATGAATTCATGGACCCGCAAATCACGGGAAGCATCACCTGCACAGACCCGGCGAGCGTTCGTTACGCCCCTCACGACTCGCACTGCACGGAGATTCAATTCGCGGACGGCGACGTCCTGGATGGGCCGGTGCATTCCAATGACCAGATGCGTATCTGTGGATCCAAGTTCCTCCAGGGCGTCACAACAAGCAGCACACTGACCCCGAACTACAAGAACACGTGCCCGGGAACGCCGATCGTATTCGGTACGGGCACGCCTGCGCCGACGGGTCCCGTGTGGGCTCCGGCTATCGATATGCCGCCGACGAACGCGTCAATGCCCAACGAGACTCGCGCCGACCTACCGGCCGATGTCCCGCGACCCGGGTGCATGTACACCGGACCGACCACGATCACCTTCGACGCGACTGGGCACATGCGCGTCATCTCTCCGTGGACGAAATTCACGAGGCCGTCGTTCACGGCGGGAATTACGAGCAAGAACCCCATCGAGTGCGGTGACCTGGCCGCTTTGAATTCACCTGCGGGTGCGTCCGTGACGGTTCCGGACCAGAACCTGATTTTCGTTCAAACCGTTTCGTCCACGGCAACCGATCCGAACTACTGGGCGCCGGGAGTTAAGCCCGCTAGCGTCACCTGCACCGGCAGCGGAGGAGACCAGGGCTGGACCTACGGTTCTCCGGTTGCTCTGCGATACCCGGTGGCGACCGAGGATAGTCCACCGACATCCACATCTGCCCTTCCGGCCTACCAATGCAGGACGGGTGACGCGTTTGTGAAGGGGGTCGTCAAAGGGGCGGTCACGGTTGCAACGGACAACTTCATTTACGTCACAGGCAACCTCACTTACAACGACGCAGCCTTCGACGTTCTCGGACTCGTCGCGCAAAACGCTGTGTGGGTGTGGAACCCGATGAATTGCCCGGCCTACGGCGGTCGCCCGGCCTGTACCGAAGTGACCACGGCCAACGGAGGCGCACCTCTCGGTAACAGGGAAATCGACGCTGCGATCCTGTCGATCAATCACACGTTCCAGGTGCAGAACTACGACACCGGTGGCAGCCACGGCACATTGACTGTCCTGGGAGCTATTGCGCAGAAGTTCCGCGGGACCGTCGGTACCGGCGCCGGCGACACGGGCTTTCTGAAGAACTACAAGTACGACAGCCGACTGCACGGGGCAGCGCCGCCCAAGTTCCTGGCTCCGACATCGACGACCTACGGCGTCACCCAGTACATCGACGTCGCGACGGCCTTCGCAGCGGACGGATCGGCTCTTCCGTGATGGCCGTTCTTGCCCCTGAATTGCTCCCCGTCATCGTCGTCTTGTGCGTCGTCGTCGGTCTCGTGGTGGGGTCGTTTCTCAACGTCGTGATCTATCGGGTTCCGGCCGGTCTCTCGATCGTGTCACCGCCGAGCGCGTGTCCGCGCTGCGGGGCTCCGATCCTGCGCCGGGACAACATTCCGGTGCTCTCCTGGTTGATCCTGCGTGGCAAGTGCCGCAACTGTCGTACCAGTATTTCGGTGCGGTATCCGCTCGTGGAAACGGGAACAGCCGTCGCCTTCGCCCTGGTTGCCGTATACGTGTGGTCTGGCCCGTACGCGGCCCAGGTCGGATCCGGCAGTGCTGGTTTCGCTTGGGTCCCTGCGGTGCTCGTCTTGGTGGCGTTTCTGTACTTGGCGGCGGTGAGTATCGCGCTCGCCCTGATCGATCTCGATACTCATCGGCTGCCTAACCCGATCGTGCTGCCGAGCTACCTGGTCGGGGCAGGACTGCTCGGAGCCGCATCCATAGTGACGGGCGACTACGCCGCGCTGATCCGCGCCGGCATCGGTCTCGCCATCCTCTGGGTCTTGTATTTGATCATGGCGCTCGCTTATCCAGGCGGCATGGGTTTCGGCGACGTCAAACTGGCCGGTGTTCTCGGACTCTTCCTCGGTTACCTCGGCTGGGGGCCGCTTGCTGTCGGTGCGTTCGCGGCGTTCCTGCTGGGAGGGGTCTTCGCGATCGGGCTTGTGCTCACCCGCCGCGCCACCCGGAAGAGCGGTATCCCGTTTGGGCCCTGGATGCTGGCTGGCGCATGGGTCGGAGTCTTCTGGGGAAGTCAATTGTGGAACAGCTACCTGAGCTTCATCGGCATCATCCAGTGACGGAACGCGGCCTCGCCGCAATCAGCATCGTCCAATCAGTAGGGGAATGACAACGTGACAACAAGCGTCGTGGGCATAGACATCGGCTGCTCGGTTCTGCGAGCCGTCGAAGTGAGCGACCCGCAGTCGGCAAAACCGATGCTGCTCCGCTATAGCCAGATCGGTCTGCCGGAGGGTGCGGTCGACAGTGGCGAGGTCATTGAACCGAACACCGTCGCAGCAGCGCTCAAGCAACTCTGGTCGTCCGGGGGATTCAAATCCAGGAACGTCGTGCTCGGCATGGGTAACCAACGGGTGCTCGCCCGCGATCTGAGCGTCCCGAAGATGTCGCTCGCCCGCATCCGCGAGACCTTGCCTTTCGAAGTGCAGGAAATGCTCCCTATCCCCGTTACCGAAGCCTTGCTCGACTTCTACCCGATCTCGGAATCCGAGGGGGAGAACGGGCCGGTCATCAACGGACTCTTGATCGCGGCAGTCAAGTCGGCTGTGCTTGCGAACGTCAAGGCGACTCAGCTCGCGGGACTGACGACTGTCGACGTGGACTTGATCCCCTTTGCCTTGAGCCGCATTCTCGTCAGCAGACCGGGCATCGCCGGCACGGTCGCGTTGGTCGACATCGGCGGCAGCACCACGAGCGTCGTCATCGCCACGAACGGAGTTCCGCAGTTCGTGCGAATTATCGCCACCGGCGGCGATGACATATCGCGAGCGCTGCAGGACGAACTCAAATCGGCTCCCGAACCGGCCGAAGCGGCCAAGCGCGGTCTCGGCCTGGCCACTGGAACGGTGCCGGAGGCGGACAAACGTGCTGTGGAAGTCATCTACAAGATCGCGAGCGAACAGTTGACGAGCCTCCGCAACACCATCAGCTATTTCGTCAATACCCGGCCGACGAACCCGGTGGGACAGATCGTCCTCAGCGGTCGCGGCGCCCAGCTGCGCGGGCTGCCCGAGGCGCTCGCCGAGATGACGAGAATGCCGGTGATCGTCGGAGACCCGTTCGCGACCGTCGGTCTCGCGCGGGACATCGACGCAAACGACCTTCGGCTCAGCGGCTCAACGTATGCCGTGGCGCTGGGCCTCGCCCTGGGAAGTGCAGCATGAGCCGCACGAGCAAGGCCGAGGTGCTTATCGTGGGCGGTGTTCCCCGCGTCGACCTCCTTCCCCCGGAGATCTACAAGGAGCGTGCTGCTGCCGTCATCCGGCGGCGCCTGCTGATCGGTGTCTTCGGCGTGATCGCAATCATGGCCGTCGGCACCGGCGCCTCGACGGTGCTTGCGCTCCAGGCCCAGGGCCAGCTGGCTGACGAACAGGCACGCACGTCGAGTCTTCTGGCCGAGCAGACGAAATATGTCGAGGTCCGGTCCGTGCAGGCCAATGTCACCCTCGTTCAGGCCGCCCAGCAGGTGGGGGTGTCCACGGAGATCGACTGGAAGAAGTACCTCGACAGCGTGCAGGCCACACTGCCGTCGACCGTCTATATCGACACCGTGACCCTGGACTTCGCCTCCCCGATCTTTGCCTATGCGCAGCCCACAGCGCCGCTGCAGGGCGCCCGGGTCGGTACCGTCACGTTTTCGGCGAAGAGCGCGGTGTTGCCGGATGTCCCCACCTGGCTCAATGCCCTCGCCACTCTCCCGGGATTCGCCGACGCCCTGCCCGGTAGCGTCACCCTCGATGAGACGACGAAGATCTACACCGTGGAGATCACCATGCACGTGAACGATGCCGCATACGCCAAGCGCTTCACTACTGCGGGGAAATGATCATGGACAAGAACAGGATCTGGATCATCGGCTCGGTTGTCATCATGGTCGCCGTCCTCGCTATGGGCCTGCTGCTTGGTATCCAACCGCAACTCGCAGCGGTCGCCACAGCCGATCAGGCGCGCGTTGCGGTTGAGGCGTCAAATGCGGGGCAGGCAGCGGTGCTGGCCAAACTCCAGTCCGACTATGCCGGAATCGACGCGCTGAAAGCCGAACTGATTCCCCTGCGGGCCTCCGTGCCGAGCGGAACGGAGATGCCGAGTTTTGTCACTCAGCTTGATGCGCTCGCCGGGTCGACGTCGGTGACCCTGACTGGCATGACCGTTTCCGATGCCGTTCCGTATGCGGCTCCGGCCGCACTCGCGGCGACGGGAACGACCGACGCGGCTGCAACCCCAGCCGCCGTGATGCCGCTGACGAACGCACAGATCACGGCAACGACCTTCGCCTCGCTCGCCGTGTCGATCACGGTTACCGGCAGCTACGCCCATGCTCTTGACTTCATCAGCGGACTCCAGAGCGGCCAGCGACTCTTCCTGGTCACGGGGATCAACACGGCGCCCGTCGCCGAGGACGCGACCGCCGACGCGAAGAAGAGTGCGACAGGGGATATCACCGCCACCATCACCGGCCTCGTCTATGTGCTCGTCCCGCCAGCAACGGCCGGGACACCCGCCGCGACGACGGCCGCGACTCCGACACCCACCCCGACGCCCGCCGCGAAGTAGGCCCGGGACGGCCGCCGCGCCGAATCACAAATCGCGCGGCCAAGCTCCCAATCGGGGGCCGGGCATGTTGTTATGGTTGCTCCAGAGAACTACGGCCACCCGGCCCGCGAGGAGTGCAGCATGAGCGACCCGACATCAGACGAGCGCAACACGACCCCCGAGACGGATGCCCCGACGGCCGCGTACCAGCGGTCCGAGACGGACCCGACCGACCAGGCGGCACCGAGCGAGCCGGCGCACGCCGCCGCCTCCGTTCCCGCTGACGAGTCGGCGCCTGCGCCGCTCGCCGAGCCCGCGGCATCCGCCCCCGCCGCCCCGGTCGTCGCCCCCGAACCGGTCGGCGAGCCGATCTCCTACGAGACGCCCACAGCCGTTTCGGCAGGCGCAGCGCACGAGGATGCCCAGGTCGTCACGCAGGACCAGGCGACCGCCGAGCACGTTCCCGCCACCGATTACACCCCCGGCTACACGCCCGCGGTTCCCGTGCAGGCGCCCGCCGGCCCCATCTACATTCAGGCCCCGGCCCCGCCCGTCGAGAAGGGCAACCGGGGCGCCGGCGTGCTGCTCGCACTGCTCGCGACGGTCGTCTACGCCATCGTCTACGCGCTCGTCGCCTTCGGCATCGCCGGGGCAGGCAGCGGCTCGGTCGCCGACGCGGCCGCGAAGTTCAGCGACTTCATCGTGCTGCCGGTGTTCTACGTGCCGGCCGTATTCTTCTTCATCGGGTTCTCCCTGCTCGTGCTGATCGTCAACCGCGGCGGCTGGTGGGCCTACGTGCTCTTCGGCTTCCTCGTGGCCGTCATCGTGTACTTCTCCTACATCGGAGCGGCGCTGCTGACCGTGCAGGCCTGGACCTTCACCCCGTCCGAAGCGGTCCGGTTCATCACCGCGCAGTGGCTGAGCCCCTACGCGATCGCCGCCGCCATCGTCGCCCGCGAGGTGCCGATCTGGTTCGGCGCCTGGATCGCCCGCCGCGGACGCACCGTCACGGCCCGCAACGCCGCCGCCAAGCAGGACTACGACCGCCGCCTCGCGGAAGGGCCGCAGCTCTCCCGTCCGTAGTAATCCCGAACATTTCGGGATCGGCGCCGTCCGGTGGAGTCGCCGTGACGATGCGGCCCCCGCAGCGGGGGAGTGAGGCCTGAGCGATGCGCGAATACCAGAGATACGCGGCCGTCGTCGCCGTGTTCGCTGCCGTGCTCTACGCGGCCCTGCTCGTCGCGGGCTTCGGCATGATCAGCCTGCTCGCCGACATCGAGGTGATCCCGGTCACGGATGCCGGCCCGCTCGTCGGTCCCGGAATGGCGGCGGCGGCCGTGCTGCTGGTCTTCGCTCTCCTGCTGTGGCTCGGGCTGCGCGCCTCGCCGCGCCGCCAACGGGTGGCGCTCGGGTACGCGGCCGGAACCGGCATCGCCGCGTTCCTCGGGTTCGTCGCCGCGGGTTCCGTGCTCTACCTGCTCGGAACCGGGCCGCTCTTCAGCGGGCTGACGTTCGCCGCTGCGGTGCTGCGCGAACCCTTCGCGGCGACAACCGGCATTCTCGCCTTCGTCGTCACCCTGCTCTACTCGCTCGTGCTCGCCTCCCGCATGAACGAACACGGCCGGCCGCTCTGGCCGTGGGAGCGACCGGACGAATAGCCGAAATCTCCCGGTCGATTCGGCCCGGTATCGAGTAACCTTAACGTCCATGGATGGTTCCATCGAAGCGCGCGTCGGCGATGTCGTCGACGACTGGCTGAGGTGGCTCCCCAAGTGGCGACCCGGCACGCACACCCGCCGCACGCGGCTCTGCCGCACGTGCTTCGGTTCGCCGGTCATCCGCGCCGCCGGCCTCATGACCGACGTGCCCCACGCGGTTCAGCACGCTCTCGCGATGCGCGTGAAGGCCGTGATCGACGGCGCCGTCGACGCGTACACCGAGTCAACCCTTCCCCTGCTCAGCCGTGAAATCCACGCGAACGAGGAACGCAAGGCCGCGGCGGCAAGCTACCGCCCGGCCGACGGCCTCGACCCCGAGTACACCGGTCTCGAGCTCGACCCGCCCGCCGAACGGGAGGCACCCTACCTCTTCACCTTCGCGGAACTCTCCCGACCGGCCTCCCCGGCCGCGTTCGTCGCCGAACCGGCGCCTCTCACCCCCGCCGAGAAAGCGGCGATCCGGGCCGAGCTGCGCCTCGCCGACGAGTACGCCGCCGACGTGGGCGGCCAGGTCTGCACCGCCCTCTACCGGCACCGTGAGCGGATGCTGGCCGCCGTCGACGAGTTCGTCGAGCCCTGGGTGCAGTCCCTGCTCGCCGATCTCGACAGCACCCTCGACTCCCCGCTCTGGCCGCACGGCCTCTGAGCCTCCCCGCTCCTGACTCGCACGGCCGGCCGCTTTCCCCGGAGGTGGCGGGCTTCAGCTCGGGCAGTGCTCGAAGACGTAGCCGGAATCGGTATCGGCGACGAGCCCGCGGTCCCTCAGCACCATCGAGCGCGGCCGGTCACTCCGGGCGCACGCCTCGGCGAAGCTGTCCCTGAGGTCGTCGCTGTACTCGATGTCCAGCACGTCGTCGCCATAGGCATCCGTGTACACGCTGCACTCGGCGAAGCGGTCGCATTCCTCGGTCACGGCGAAGTCGAACCCGACCTCCGTCCGCAGGCGCGCGGCGAGTTCAGCGGAGTTCTTCTGCCCGATCGCGAGACCCAGAGCGTGTGTCTCCGCCGCGAAGAGAGTCACCAGGGCGATGTTGTCTGCCGCGGTCAGTGCGCCGCCCGATCGGGTGAAGGAGTCCAGGTTGTCGATCTCGACCGCGTTGAAGCCGGCGTCGGTGCACCGTTGCAGGGTCGGACGGAGCGCCGCGACGATCGCCGCTCGTCGCCGGTCCGTCGAGGTGTCGAAGATGATTTCGTCCGGCCAGCCCGCGTCGACCACGGGATCGGCAGCGCCGCCGAGCACCAGGTCGGGGTGATCCCTGAGCCAGGCGGCCGTTTCGCCCGGCTGCGACTGGAAACCGTTGACGTAGCAGATCGAATACACCCCGGGGGCGGGCTCGGCGCCGCTGTCGCGAGTCACGACGGCCGTCCCGGCCGGAACGGGGTAGGCGCCGCCGAGCTGGTAATCCGCCTGGGCTCCGCCGGGAAACGGTGTTCGCGCAGAGCCTGCTGCAGAGCCTGCCGCAGAGCCCGCCGCAGAAGCGGTCGTCGACGGTTGCGAGGGAACGGCCGAGCAGCCACTCAGCGCCACCACCACGGCCAGGACGGCGATTCGCGGTGCGACGGTGAGCTTCGGGTGCATGCAGAGTATTCTCGCGGGTTGCGCGGGGGAGCGGGCGCGCAGGGAACCCGACTCGCCGCATCCGCTCGTTGGCGGCTCACCATTTGACCGGGCTACCCGAGGGGAGTTAGTATTTCGAGGTGTGCGCTTCGTCGTGCGCTTGAGTCATGCCATCGCGATCTCGTCGTGCCGCACCTTGGGCGCCCAGACACGGCACGCATGCTGGGTTTGCTCACCGAGCAGCCCCCACGGCATACCCACTGAAACGCGCGGAACTTGTTCCGCGTGTGCCGGCGGGTCCAGATGAACTCGACAAGGACCGGAAACGGAACGAATCGAATGCTAACCATCAATGAGCTGTCACCGTGCAGCAATAACAAGGAGTAATTAGTGCCAACCATTCAGCAGTTGGTCAGGAAGGGCCGCAGCCCCAAGGTCACCAAGACCAAGGCTCCCGCCCTCAAGGCCAACCCGCAGCAGCGCGGCGTGTGCACCCGCGTGTACACCACCACCCCGAAGAAGCCGAACTCGGCTCTCCGCAAGGTCGCCCGCGTCAAGCTGTCGAACGGTACCGAGGTCACCGCCTACATCCCCGGCGAGGGTCACAACCTGCAGGAGCACTCGATGGTGCTCGTGCGTGGCGGTCGCGTGAAGGACCTCCCCGGTGTTCGTTACAAGATCGTTCGCGGCGCACTGGACACCCAGGCTGTCAAGAACCGCAAGCAGGCTCGTAGCCGCTACGGCGCCAAGATGGAGAAGAAGTAATGCCTCGTAAAGGCCCAGCGCCCAAGCGTCCCGTTATCGCTGACCCGGTATACGGCGCCCCCATCGTCTCCCAGCTCGTCAACAAAATCCTCCTCGACGGCAAAAAGGGCCTCGCCGAGCGCATCGTTTACGATGCACTCGAGGGCGTCGTTGCCAAGAACGGTGCGGATGCTGTCGTCACGCTGAAGAAGGCGCTCGACAACGTGCGCCCCACCCTCGAGGTGCGTTCGCGCCGCGTCGGTGGTTCCACCTACCAGGTGCCGGTCGAAGTCAAGCCGCACCGCGCCAATACCCTGGCCCTCCGCTGGTTGACCAGCTACGCCAAGGCGCGTCGCGAGAAGACCATGACCGAGCGTCTCACCAACGAGATCCTCGACGCGTCCAACGGCCTCGGTGCCGCGGTCAAGCGTCGTGAAGACACACACAAGATGGCCGAGGCGAACAAGGCCTTCGCACACTACCGCTGGTAGTCGCGTTCCGGTGAGCGAGCAGGGCGGGTCACCCGCCCCGCTCGCCCACCGGCTTGTCTTGTTTCGCCCCACACACCCCCAAAAAACGTCCGGAGGACACCCGTGGCACTTGATGTGCTCACCGACCTGAGCAAGGTCCGCAATATTGGCATCATGGCGCACATTGACGCTGGCAAGACCACCGTCACTGAGCGCATCCTGTACTACACGGGTGTCAACCACAAGATCGGCGAGACCCACGACGGCGCCTCGACCATGGACTGGATGGCGCAGGAGCAGGAACGTGGCATCACGATCACCTCCGCTGCGACGACCTGTTTCTGGGCCGGTAACCAGATCAACATCATCGACACCCCCGGCCACGTGGACTTCACCGTCGAGGTGGAGCGTTCGCTCCGCGTCCTCGACGGCGCGGTTGCCGTGTTCGACGGCAAGGAGGGCGTTGAGCCCCAGTCCGAGACCGTCTGGCGCCAGGCCGACAAGTACGACGTTCCCCGCATCTGCTTCGTCAACAAGATGGACAAGCTCGGCGCGGACTTCTTCTACACCGTCGACACCATCGTCAAGCGCCTCGGCGCGAAGCCGCTCGTCATCCAGCTGCCGATCGGCGCCGAGAACACCTTCGAAGGTGTTGTCGACCTCGTCGAGATGCGTGCACTGACCTGGCGCGGCGACTCCAAGGGTGACGTCGAGATGGGCTCCCACTACGAGATCGAGGTCATCCCGGCCGACCTCGTCGAGCAGGCCGCGGTCTACCGCAAGCTGCTCCTCGAGACCGTCGCCGAGACCGATGACGACCTCATGGAGAAGTACTTCTCCGGCGAAGAGCTCACCGTCTCCGAGATCAAGCACGCGATCCGCAAGCTCACGGTCAACAGCGAGATCTACCCGGTCCTCTGCGGCTCCGCGTTCAAGAACCGCGGCGTCCAGCCGATGCTCGACGCAGTCATCGACTACCTCCCCACCCCGCTCGACGTGCCGGCCATCGAGGCCCACGACGCGCGCGATGAAGAGGTCGTCGTCATGCGTCACTCCGACGCTGCCGAGCCGTTCACGGCCCTCGCGTTCAAGGTTGCGGTGCACCCGTTCTTCGGTCGCCTCACCTACATCCGCGTCTACTCGGGACACCTCGACTCCGGCGGCCAGGTCATCAACTCGACCAAGGGCAAGAAGGAGCGCATCGGGAAGATCTTCCAGATGCACGCCAACAAGGAGAACCCGGTGGCCTTCGTGACCGCCGGTCACATCTACGCGGTCATCGGCCTCAAGGACACCACCACCGGCGACACCCTGTGCGACCCGAACCACCAGGTCGTACTCGAGTCGATGACGTTCCCTGACCCGGTGATCGAGGTTGCGATCGAGCCGAAGACGAAGCAGGACCAGGAAAAGCTGGGTCTCGCGATCCAGAAGCTGGCCGAAGAAGACCCGACCTTCCGCACCGAGCAGAACCAGGAAACTGGCCAGACGGTCATCAAGGGAATGGGTGAACTTCACCTGGACATCCTCGTCGACCGCATGCGTCGCGAGTTCAACGTTGAGGCCAACGTCGGCAAGCCCCAGGTCGCGTACCGCGAGACGATCCGCAAGGCCGTCGAGCGTCACGACTACACCCACAAGAAGCAGACCGGTGGATCCGGCCAGTTCGCGAAGATTCAGATCGCGATCGAGCCGCTTGAGATCACTGCCGAAAAGGGTTACGAGTTCCTGAACAAGGTCACCGGTGGCCGCATCCCCAGGGAATACATCCCCTCGGTCGACGCGGGCATCCAGGACGCCATGCACGTCGGTGTTCTGGCCGGCTACCCGATGGTCGGCGTTCGCGCCAGCCTGCTCGACGGTGCCGCGCACGATGTCGACTCCTCGGAGATGGCGTTCAAGATCGCCGGTTCGATGGGCTTCAAGGAAGCCGTTCGCAAGGCCAACCCTGTTCTTCTCGAGCCGCTCATGAGCGTCGAAGTTCGTACGCCTGAGGAATACATGGGCGACGTCATCGGTGACCTCAACTCCCGCCGTGGTCAGATTCAGACCATGGAGGACGCGAGCGGCGTCAAGGTCATTCGTGCCTTCGTTCCGCTGTCGGAGATGTTCGGCTACATCGGCGACCTGAGGTCCAAGACTTCAGGGCGTGCCGTGTACTCGATGACCTTCGAGAGCTACGCCGAGGTCCCAAAGGCTGTCGCCGAAGAGATCATCCAGAAGAACAAGGGCGAATAGCCTGGGGCCCTCGGGCCTTTCCGGGCCTTCGGGCCGAAATCGCTTCGGCCTCCCGGCCCGAGTAACATAAGTACACAAATCCAGCAGTTTCTCCGGCCGCAAACCAGCGGGCGGTGAAGCCGAGAGTCCTGAGGAGGACCCACAGTGGCCAAGGCCAAGTTCGAGCGGACTAAGCCGCACGTAAACATCGGAACGATCGGTCACGTTGACCACGGAAAGACCACGCTGACTGCAGCGATCTCCAAGGTCCTTGCCGACACGTTCCCTTCCAAGACCAACGTTCAGCGCGACTTCGCGTCGATCGACTCGGCTCCGGAAGAACGCCAGCGCGGCATCACGATCAACATCTCCCATGTTGAGTACGAGACCGAAAAGCGTCACTATGCGCACGTCGACGCACCGGGCCACGCTGACTACATCAAGAACATGATCACCGGTGCCGCACAGATGGACGGCGCGATTCTCGTTGTCGCCGCAACTGACGGCCCGATGGCTCAGACCCGTGAGCACGTTCTTCTCGCCAAGCAGGTCGGCGTGCCGTCCCTGCTCGTCGCGCTGAACAAGTCCGACATGGTTGACGACGAAGAGATCCTTGAGCTCGTCGAGCTCGAGGTTCGCGAACTCCTCACCGCCCAGGGCTTCGACGGCGACAACGCTCCCGTTGTCCGCGTCTCCGCACTCAAGGCTCTGGAAGGCGACCCGAAGTGGGTCGGCAACATCCTCGAGCTGATGACGGCTGTCGACGAGTACTTCCCGGAGCCCGTCCGCGACAAGGACAAGCCGTTCCTCATGCCGATCGAGGACGTCTTCACGATCACCGGTCGTGGAACTGTCGTCACCGGCCGCGCCGAGCGTGGAACCCTCAAGATCAACTCCGAGGTCGAGGTTGTCGGCATCCGCCCGACGATCAAGACCACGGTCACTGGTATCGAGATGTTCCACAAGCAGCTCGACGAGGCATGGGCCGGCGAGAACTGTGGTCTTCTTCTTCGTGGCACCAAGCGCGAAGACGTCGAGCGCGGCCAGGTCGTCGTCAAGCCGGGTTCGGTTACGCCGCACACCGACTTCGAGGGCACCGCGTACATCCTGTCAAAGGAAGAGGGCGGCCGTCACAACCCGTTCTACGCGAACTACCGTCCGCAGTTCTACTTCCGCACCACCGACGTCACCGGCGTCATCACGCTGCCCGAGGGCACCGAGATGGTCATGCCCGGCGACACCACCGACCTGACTGTCGCGCTGATCCAGCCGATCGCTCTGGAAGATGGACTCGGCTTCGCTATCCGTGAAGGTGGCCGCACCGTCGGCGCCGGAACCGTGACGAAGATCATCAAGTAGTTCTTCACCACCTGCACCACTGAAACGGGTCGGTCCTTCGGGGCCGGCCCGTTTTTGCGTCCCCGCGCGGTCCTTGCCGCGGGCGGACGCCGGTTCTATCGTGGGTTGCGGTCGCACCGGAGCGGCCGGACTGGAGGACATCATGGGACTGGACGACATCACGAAGAAGGCCCAGGAATTCCTGGGCGACAGCAAGGTCACCGAGGCCCTGCACAGCGAGCAGGCCGAGGACATCAGCGACAAGCTCCTCGACGGCACCGCCGATGCGGTCAACAAGGTCACAGGCAACAAGTTCGAGGACCAGGTAGAGCAGGCCCGCACCGCCGCCGACACCCACCTCGGCACCGACTGACCCATACCTTTCCGGTCGAGAGTTACCGCTACAACGGCAACTCTCGACCGAAAAGGTACCTGTTGCTGGAAGATGAGCGGACTTAGCAGCTCCTCCACAATTCGGGTGGCTTGATATAGCGCACAGAACGGGACGCGCGCGATGCGTGTCGAGTGCCCACACGCACCCTGTCAGCATGAGACATACAGAGATCACCACCAAGTCCGGACTCGTGCTCGTCCGCGACCACGTCGCTGTGAATCAGGACGATCGTCCGCTGAGACGGGATGCAGACGCGGGCTCGCGTCAGCGCATCCGCCGCGGAGTGTACGTCGATTACGCGCTTTGGGAGGGCCTCACTCCTCTCGAGCGCTACAGATCGCATGTGATCGCAGTCGTGCACACGCGAAGGCGGATGCCAGTGGTCGGGTTTGACTCGGCCGCAGCCCTTTGGGGGTACCCTCGACTCAGCCCCTGGCCGGGAGTCGTGCACATCATCGTGGACCCGGCCTCCACGATGCGCAGCAAGAACAGGGTATTTGTGCACCGGGACCGGCTCGAAGCTGAGGATGTCGTCGAACTCGACGGCGTGCTCGTCACAAGCCCGGCGCGCACGCTTGTCGACCTGGCCCGAACGGCCAGCATGCGCGATAGCGTCGCTGCGATCGACCGCGGCCTCAATCGCACCCGGAGTGCGGCGGCGATTCGTGTGAGCCGGGATGAACTCTTCGCGGTGCACGACCGCGTTGTGACGACTCGAGGTCACCGGAAATCATTCGACGCGATCAGCTTCGGTAATGGGCTCGCGGACAATGGCGGCGAATCGGAGAGCAGGGTCGTCATCTTCCAGCTTGGGTTCCCCGACCCCCAGCTTCAGGTGCGACACGTCAATCCACGCGGTGGTTTCTATTACACCGACACGGAATGGCCCGAGTTTCAGGCGATTGGTGAGTTCGACGGACTTGGTAAGTACCTGAAGCAGGAATACCTCGGCTTGATGACACCGGGGGAGGCCGTACACGAAGAGAAGATCCGGGAGGACCACCTTCGCGCAGAGGGAAACCGTTTCGCACGCTGGGGATCCGGCGATCTGGACCCGCCTGCCTCGCTCCAACGGATCCTGTTACAGGTTGGGCTTCCGATCATTCGCTGACCGTTGCCTTTCCGGTCGAGAGTGACCCGCGCAAGTGGAACTCTCGACCGGAAAGGTAACGAGAAACGGATGCGAAACGGGCGGGAAGGGGGCAAAGCGGGGCGAAAGGGGGGCTAGACGCGCGACACGCCGGTCGCGACACGCCCGGGTTGCACAAAGGACTACCCCTGTGGCAGACTCTTCTAGTTCAACACTTTCGACTGCCGCGCTGCACGCGGTGTCGGGATCACTGCCAGGCAGTGCATAGCCGGTGTCCACAGGGCGCACGGTTAGGCCGCGGGTAGCAGAACAGAGCTTAAACCAACAGCCGGGAAAGCATGGGAAATCCATGCCTTCCCCCATGCCCCGGTGTGGAGAAGCGGTTGGCTCGGTTCAAAGTCGTGCGGCTGGAAGGCTGCGGGACGAGGAATCGAAATTGACAGATGAACAGTGGTGCGACAGCAGCAGTGCTACTACGGCGTCCAATGCAGCCTTCGGGATGTACGAAGCCTTGACAAGAAAGAGAGTTCGACATGGCGGGACAGAAAATCCGCATTCGACTTAAGTCGTATGACCACGAGGTCATTGACATCTCGGCGCGCAAGATCGTCGACACCGTGACCCGTGCGGGTGCAACGGTTGTCGGCCCCGTGCCGCTTCCGACCGAGAAGAACGTGGTGTGTGTCATCCGTTCCCCTCACAAGTACAAGGACAGCCGGGAGCACTTTGAAATGCGCACCCACAAGCGTCTGATCGACATCATTGACCCCACCCCGAAGGCCGTCGACTCGCTCATGCGTCTCGACCTTCCGGCGGACGTCAACATCGAGATCAAGCTCTAGGGCCCGCGATGTCTTACTCCGATACCAAGACCACCAAGGGTCTCCTCGGCAAGAAGCTCGGCATGACCCAGGTCTGGGACGAGAACAACAAGCTTGTTCCCGTCACCGTCATCGAGATCTCGCCGAACGTTGTCACCCAGATCCGCAGCAAGGAGATCGACGGCTACGCCGGCGTTCAGATCGCTGCAGGCGCCATCGACCCGCGCAAGGTCAACAAGCCTTCCGCCGGACACTTCGAAAAGGCGGGCGTCACGCCTCGCCGTCACCTCACCGAGCTCCGCACCGCGGATGCCGCTGACTACACCCTGGGACAGGAACTCACCGTTGACGGTGTCTTCGTTGCCGGCTCCAAGGTCGACGTCATGGGCACGAGCAAGGGTAAGGGTTTCGCCGGTGTTATGAAGCGTCACAACTTCAAGGGTGTCTCCTCTTCTCACGGTTCCCACCGCAACCACCGCAAGCCCGGTTCCATCGGTGCTTCCTCGACCCCGAGCCGTGTCTTCAAGGGCATGCGCATGGCCGGTCGTATGGGTGGCGAGCGCGTCACCGTGCTGAACCTCAAGGTTCACGCGATTGATGCCGAGAAGGGCCTCCTGCTGGTCAAGGGTGCCGTTCCCGGCGCCAAGGGCCGCCTCGTATTCGTCCGCACTGCCGTGAAGGGAGCGTAACCGCATGGCCACCACGCTCGATCTCATCGATGCAACCGGCGCAAAGTCCGGTTCCGTTGAACTGCCCGCCGAAATCTTCGACGTCCAGACCAACATCCCCCTGATCCACCAGGTCGTCGTCGCGCAGCTCGCTGCCGCACGCCAGGGCACGCACAAGACCAAGCGCCGCGGAGAAGTTTCCGGTGCCGGTCGCAAGCCCTTCAAGCAGAAGGGAACCGGTCGCGCTCGTCAGGGCTCGATCCGCGCGCCCCAGATGACCGGCGGTGGCATCGTCCACGGACCGACGCCCCGCAACTACGAACAGCGCACCCCCAAGAAAATGATCGCGGCAGCACTGCGCGGATCGCTTTCCGACCGCGCTCGTGGCGACCGTCTCCACGTCGTCACCGCACTGTTCACTGCAGAGACGCCCAGCACCAAGGGCGCCATCACGCTGCTCAGCCAGATCGCCAGCAGCAAGCACGTGCTGGTCGTCCTCGAGCGCACCGATGAACTGACACTGCGCAGCATCCGCAACCTCCCGACGGTGCACGTGCTGTCCTGGGACCAGCTGAATGCCTACGACGTTCTCGTCAGCGACGACATCGTCTTCACCCTGGGCGCGTTCGACGCGTTCGTGGCGAGCAAGACCAAGAAGGAAGAGGTGTCCGCATAATGGCTACCCCGATCAACAAGGATCCCCGCGACGTCATCATCGCTCCGGTCGTCTCTGAAAAGAGCTACGGCCTGATCGACGAGGGCAAGTACACCTTCATCGTGGACCCGCGCTCGAACAAGACCGAAATCAAGCTCGCGATCGAAAAGATCTTCAAGGTGGAGGTCGCTTCGATCAACACCATGAACCGCATCGGCAAGACGCGTCGCACGAAGTTCGGTCAGGGCAAGCGCAAGGACACCAAGCGTGCCATCGTCACGCTCAAGTCCGGTTCCATCGACATCTTCACGGCCGTCGGCTAAGCGGCGCGGACTAGAGGAATAAGAAATGGCTATTCGTAAGTTCAAGCCCACGACTCCTGGTCGTCGCGGTTCATCTGTTGCGGACTTCGCAGAGATCACCCGTTCGACCCCGGAGAAGTCCCTGCTTCGCCCCCTGTCCAAGACCGGTGGCCGTAACAACCAGGGTCGCATCACCACGCGTCACATCGGTGGTGGACACAAGCGTCAGTACCGTCTGATCGACTTCCGTCGTAACGACAAGGATGGCGTCAACGCCAAGGTCGCTCACATCGAGTACGACCCGAACCGCACGGCGCGCATCGCGCTCCTGCACTTCGTTGACGGCACCAAGCGCTACATCATCGCCCCGAACAAGCTGAACCAGGGCGACATCATCGAGTCGGGTTCGGGTGCTGACATCAAGCCCGGCAACAACCTGCCGCTGAAGAACATCCCCACCGGTACCATCATCCACGCGGTGGAACTGCGTCCGGGCGGCGGTGCCAAGATGGCCCGCTCCGCCGGTTCGTCGGTTCGCCTCGTTGCGAAGGATGGCATCTACGCCCAGCTGCGCCTTCCGTCCGGAGAAATCCGTAACGTCGACGCCCGCTGCCGCGCCACGATCGGCGAGGTCGGCAACGCCGAGCAGTCGAACATCAACTGGGGCAAGGCCGGCCGGATGCGCTGGAAAGGCGTTCGCCCGACCGTTCGTGGTGTTGCCATGAACCCGGTCGACCACCCGCACGGTGGTGGCGAGGGTAAGACGTCCGGTGGACGTCACCCCGTCAGCCCCTGGGGCCAGAAAGAAGGCCGTACCCGGCACCCGAACAAGGAAAGCGACAAGCTCATCGTTCGTCGCCGTACTGTCGGCAAGAAGCGTAAGTAGGAGTAGACGATGCCACGCAGTCTCAAGAAAGGCCCTTTCGTTGACGACCACCTGCTTCGCAAGGTTGTCCGGGCGAATGAAGCCAGCAGCAAGAACGTAATCAAGACCTGGTCGCGCCGTTCGATGATCATCCCCGACATGCTCGGGCACACCATCGCGGTTCACGACGGACGCAAGCACATCCCGGTGTTCGTCACCGAGAGCATGGTCGGGCACAAGCTCGGCGAGTTTGCGCCCACCCGCACCTTCCGTGGTCACGTGAAGGACGACAAGAAGGGCCGTCGCCGCTAACGCGGTGACGTGAAGGAGGAGAAGAAATGGTGGAGTCGATCGCACGCGTGCGTCACATCCGCGTTACCCCCCAGAAGGCTCGTCGCGTCGTCAACTTGATCCGCGGCAAGCAGGCCCACGAGGCCCTGGGAATCCTGAAGTTCGCAGCGCAGGGCGCCAGCGACCCGGTGTACAAGCTGGTGGCCTCGGCCATCGCGAATGCACGAGTCAAGGCCGATGCAGCGAACACATACCTGGACGAGCAGGACCTTTTCGTCAGCCAGGCATTCGTTGACGAGGGTACGACCCTCAAGCGTTTCCAGGCCCGCGCACAGGGTCGCGCATTCCAGATCAAGAAGCGTACGAGCCACATCACTGTTGTGCTCGCCACTCCTGAGGAGGGTACGAAGTAATGGGTCAGAAAGTAAACCCGTATGGCTTCCGTCTGGGAATCACGACCGACCACGTGTCGCGTTGGTTCTCTGACAGCACGAAGCCGGGACAGCGTTACAGCGACTTCGTCGCTGAAGACGTCAAGATCCGCCGCCTGCTGAGCACGACCCTCGACCGCGCGGGAGTTTCGCGCATCGAGATCGAGCGCACCCGTGACCGTGTCCGCGTCGACATCCACACCGCCCGTCCGGGCATTGTGATCGGTCGTCGTGGCGCCGAGGCCGAGCGGATCCGCTCCGACCTCGAGAAGCTCACGAGCAAGCAGATCCAGCTCAACATCCTCGAGGTCAAGAACCCCGAAGTCGACGCCCAGCTCGTTGCCCAGGGCATCGCAGAGCAGCTCTCCGCTCGTGTGGCTTTCCGCCGCGCGATGCGTAAGGGCCTGCAGGGCGCCCAGCGCGCCGGCGCCAAGGGTGTTCGCATCCAGGTGTCCGGTCGTCTCGGCGGCGCTGAGATGAGCCGCTCGGAGTTCTACCGCGAGGGACGCGTGCCACTGCACACCCTGCGTGCGAACATCGACTACGGCTTCTACGAAGCCAAGACCACCTTCGGCCGCATCGGCGTGAAGGTCTGGATCTACAAGGGCGACATCACCAACAAGGAACTCGCCCGCGAGCAGGCCAACGCTAAGTCGTCCCGCCCCGAGCGTCGTGACGACCGACCCCGCCGTGCGCCCCGCGCAGAGGCCGCGGCGCCGGTTGCAGCAGGAGTTGAGGCATAACCATGTTGATTCCACGCAGAGTCAAGCACCGTAAGCAGCACCACCCGGGCCGTACCGGCCACGCAACCGGTGGCACCGAGCTGTCGTTCGGCGAGTACGGCATCCAGGCCATCACCCCCGCGTATGTGACCAACCGTCAGATCGAGTCCGCTCGTATCGCGATCACCCGTCACATGAAGCGCGGCGGCAAGGTCTGGATCAACATCTACCCCGACCGCCCGCTCACCAAGAAGCCGGCCGAAACCCGCATGGGTTCCGGTAAGGGTTCTGTGGAGTGGTGGGTCGCCAACGTGAAGCCGGGTCGTGTGCTCTTCGAAATCGGCGGTGTCACTGACATCGTCGCCAAGGAAGCGCTCACCCGCGCCATTCACAAACTGCCGTTGAAGGCACGCATCATCAAGCGCGAGGAGGGCGACGCATAATGGCGATCGGATCCAAGGAGCTCGCCTCAGTCGAGCTCGACACTTTTGAAAACGAACGACTGTTCGACGAGCTGAAGAAGGCCAAGGAAGAGCTGTTCAACCTGCGCTTCCAGTCGGCCACCGGTCAGCTCGAAAGCCACGGCCGCCTCCGCGCGGTCAAGCGCGACATCGCTCGTATCTACACGGTTCTCCGTGAGCGCGAGTTGGGCATTCGCCCGACGCCCGCACCGGTCGAAGCGGCCGTCAAGGCCGACAAGGCAGAGAAGAAGCCCAAGAAGGCCCCCAAGGCTGCAGAATCCGAAACGGATGCTGTCGCCGAGGCCGTCGAAACGAAGGAGGCCTAGTCATGGCGAAGACTGACGAAACGGTCGTCGCAGCCGAGGCAGAAGCTCTCGTTCGCGGCTACCGGAAGACGCTGCGCGGCTACGTGACCAGCGACAAGATGGACAAGACCATCGTTGTAGAGGTCGAAGACCGCGTGAAGCACCCGTTGTACGGCAAGGTCATCCGCCGTACGTCCAAGCTGAAGGTCCACGACGAGGCGAACATCGCCGGCGTCGGCGACCTGGTCCTGATCAGTGAGACCCGTCCGCTGAGCGCCACCAAGCGCTTCCGCCTGGTCGAGATCCTCGAGAAGGCCAAGTAAGCCTCGCGCTTACTTGATAGAAGGGTATAAAAAGTGCTTCAGCAAGAATCACGACTCAAGGTTGCCGACAACACGGGTGCCAAGGAACTGTTGACCATCCGCGTCCTCGGTGGCTCCGGTCGTCGTTACGCAGGCCTCGGCGACACCATCGTCGCCACCGTCAAGGACGCGATCCCGGGCGGAAACGTCAAGAAGGGCGACGTCGTCAAGGCCGTCGTCGTTCGCGTCAAGAAGATGACCCGTCGTCCAGACGGTTCGTACATCAAGTTCGATGAGAACGCCGCAGTGATTTTGAAGAACGACGGTGACCCCCGGGGCACCCGAATCTTCGGACCGGTCGGTCGCGAGCTTCGCGACAAGAAGTTCATGAAGATCATCTCGCTGGCACCGGAGGTTATCTAAATCATGGCCAGACTCAAAAAGGGTGACCTCGTACAGGTCATCAGCGGCCGCAGCCAGGCACGCGGCGGCGACCGTGGCAAGCAGGGCAAGGTCATCGCCGTGCTCGTGGAGAAGAACCGTGTCCTCGTCGAGGGCATCAACTTCGTCACGAAGCACGTGCGTGTCGGCCAGACCCAGCGCGGCACCAAGACCGGCGGCATCGAGACCATGGAGGCGCCGATCCACGCGTCCAACGTGGCCATCGTCGACCCGGAGACCAAGAAGCCGACTCGCGTCGGCGTCCGCATCGAAGAGGTAACGAAGGACGGCGTCACCAAGACGGTCCGCATCCGTTACGCCAAGAAGTCAGGGAAGGACCTCTGATGACCGACACGATCGTTGCTGCGGGCGAAGCGCCCGTCAAGACGCTTCCGCGTCTCAAGCAGAAGTACCGCGACGAGATCTCCGCCAAGCTCGCCACCGAGCTCGGTTTCACGAACGTTCACCAGATTCCGAACCTCGTGAAGATCGTCGTCAACATGGGTGTCGGCGAGGCAGCTCGCGACGGCAAGATCATGGATGGCGCCGTTTCGGACCTCACCAAGATCACCGGCCAGAAGCCGCAGGTCACCAAGGCCCGCAAGTCCATCGCGCAGTTCAAACTGCGTGAAGGACAGCCCATTGGAACCCACGTCACCCTTCGCGGCGACCGCATGTGGGAGTTCCTGGACCGGCTTCTGAGCCTCGCCCTTCCCCGTATCCGTGACTTCCGCGGCCTCTCGGACAAGCAGTTCGACGGTGCGGGCAACTACACCTTCGGTCTCACCGAGCAGGTCATGTTCCACGAGATCGACCAGGACCGGATCGACCGTCTTCGCGGTATGGACATCACTGTCGTGACGACCGCCAAGAACAACGAAGAAGGCCGCGCGCTGCTCAAGGCGCTTGGCTTCCCCTTCCAGACGGCCGAGAACACCAAGTAGTACCGGCTAGTTTTAAAACCCTGGGGCTGGACAACCGTCCAGCCCCACCACGACCAAGGTCGTCACCCGTGTAACGGATGAACGAAACCAGGCGAGAAAGGCACCACAAATGACAATGACAGATCCGGTCGCAGACATGCTGACCAGACTGCGCAACGCTAACTCGGCGTACCACGACACAGTGTCGATGCCGCACAGCAAGCTCAAAGCGCACATCGCAGACATCCTCAAGGCGCAGGGTTACATCTCCGCCTGGGATGTCAAGGATGCAGAGGTCGGAAAGACCCTCACGCTGAACCTCAAGTTCGGTCCGAACCGCGAGCGTTCCATCGTCGGCATCAAGCGGGTTTCCAAGCCCGGCCTGCGCGTGTACGCAAAGTCGACCGAAATCCCCACCGTTCTCGGTGGCCTCGGCGTTGCCATCCTGTCCACCTCCAGCGGTCTGCTCACCGACCGTCAGGCCGAGAAGAAGGGCGTAGGCGGAGAAGTTCTCGCCTACGTGTGGTAGTCGACAATGTCACGTATTGGAAGACTCCCCATCCCGATCCCCGCGGATGTCACGGTTGCCACTGAGGGTCGCCTCGTCAGCGTCAAGGGCCCGAAGGGTGAGCTCGCGCTCACCGTCGCCAACCCGATCCAGGTGTCGATCGAAGACGGCCACGTTGTCGTCACCCGTCCGGACGACGAGCGCGCATCGCGTTCGCTGCACGGCCTGACCCGCACCCTGATCGCCAACCAGATCATCGGGGTGACCGTGGGTTACACCAAGGGCCTCGAGATCGTCGGTACCGGTTACCGCGTCGCCCAGAAGGGCACCGCGGTCGAGTTCGCCCTTGGCTTCTCACACCCGGTCCTCATCGAGCCGCCCGTCGGCATCACCCTGACCGTCGAGGGCGTCAACCGCCTCACGGTCGGTGGCATCGACAAGCAGGCCGTCGGCGAGGTCGCCGCCAACATCCGTAAGATTCGCAAGCCTGAGCCCTACAAGGGCAAGGGTGTGCGTTACGCCGGCGAGATTGTTCGCCGCAAGGCCGGAAAGAGTGGTAAGTAACCATGGGTCTCGGAACTAGAGGTAAGAGCAAGGCCGCTGCCCGCGGACGCAGGCACACACGTCTTCGCAAAAAGGTCGTCGGTACGGAGCTTCGTCCCCGTCTCGTCGTCACCCGTTCGGCTCGCCACGTCTTCGTGCAGGTCGTCGACGACAGCAAGGGTTTCACCCTTGCGTCGGCATCCACGCTCGAGACGGACATGCGCACCTTCGATGGTGACAAGACCGCCAAGGCCCGTAAGGTCGGTGAACTCGTCGCCGAGCGCGCGAAGGCCGCCGGTATCGACGCCGTCGTATTTGACCGTGGCGGCAGCAAGTACGCGGGACGCGTCGCTGCCATCGCCGAGGGAGCTCGAGAGGGTGGATTGAACCTGTGACCGCTGAAACCAGTAACACAGCAGCCAAGGAGACCGTGGTGGCCGCTGAGGCACCCGTCGAAACCGCTGCGTCAACCGCTCCGGCACAGAACGAGCCTCGTGAGGCTCGTCGTGGTGGCCGTGAGCGCAACCCGAACAAGGATCGCGGAAGCCGCGACGCCGACAAGAGCCAGTTCCTGGAGCGCGTTGTCACCATCAACCGCGTTTCCAAGGTGGTGAAGGGTGGTCGTCGCTTCAGCTTCACCGCCCTCGTCGTCGTCGGTGACGGCAACGGACTCGTCGGCGTGGGATACGGCAAGGCCCGCGAGGTCCCGACCGCTATCTCCAAGGGCGTCGAGGAAGCGAAGAAGAACTTCTTCCGCGTTCCCCGCGTCGGCCTGACGATCCCGCACCCGGTCCAGGGCGAAGCCGCAGCCGGCGTTGTCCTGCTGCGTCCCGCCGCTGCCGGTACCGGCGTTATCGCCGGTGGCCCCGTCCGCGCCGTGCTCGAATGCGCCGGCATCCACGACGTCCTGAGCAAGTCGCTGGGTTCGTCGAACACCATCAACATCGTCCACGCCACCGTCGAGGCACTGCACCAGCTCGAAGAGCCGCGTGCCGTTGCCGCCCGTCGTGGCCTCGCGTACGAAGACGTGGCCCCGGCCCGTTTCCTGCGCGCCGACGCCGCGGCTGCTGCTGCAGCAGCGGCAGCAAAGGCAGGTGCCTGATGGCTCGCCTCAAAGTGACACAGATCAAGTCCAAAATTAGTGAGAAGCAGAACCAGCGCGACACGCTTCGCAGCCTGGGTCTCAAGCGCATTGGCGCTGTCGTGATCCGCGAGGACAACTCGCAGAACCGCGGCTATGTCAACACGGTTGCTCACCTCGTGAAGGTCGAGGAGATTGACTAATGGCTGACGAGAAGGACGCTGCCGCCAAGGCAGCAACCAAGCCCGCCACCGCAAAGAAGGCTGCCCCCAAGGCTGCCGCCGCGAAGACTGCACCCGCTGAGAAGCGCGAGCAGGTGCTGAAGGTCCACCACCTTCGCCCCGCTCCCGGTTCGAAGAAGGGCCGTATGCGCGTCGGTCGTGGTGAAGGATCCAAGGGTAAGACCGCGGGTCGTGGCACCAAGGGCACCAAGGCACGCTACAACGTGCGCATCGGTTTCGAGGGTGGGCAGATGCCTCTGCACATGCGCACCCCGAAGCTGCGCGGGTTCAAGAACCCGTTCCGCGTCGAGTACCAGGTCGTCAACCTCGACCGTCTTGCCGAGCTCTACCCGAACGGTGGCGATGTAACCATCGCCGACCTGGTCGCCAAGGGCGCCGTTCGCGACAACGAAAAAGTCAAGGTGCTCGGTAACGGTGAAATTGCCGTTAAGCTGAACATTGCGGTCGACAAGGTCTCCAGCTCAGCTGAGCAGAAGATCGTCGCCGCGGGTGGCTCAATCAAGTAAGTCCGTAGACGCTGATCGAGCTTGTCGGGCGTCGCCATCGTTTATTCGATAGCGGCCCCGGCAGGCTCGTTTCACGTTAGTAACTGGAGGCCTTTTGTTCAGCGCCATAGCGCGGATCTTCCGCACGCCCGACCTTCGCAAGAAAATCGGATTCAGCCTCGGTATCGTGGCTTTGTTCCGACTGGGCTCGTTCATCCCCTCTCCCTTTGTGGACTTCGGAAACGTGCAAGCGTGTCTCGCGGCGAACCAGGGCACCAGCGGCCTCTATGAGCTCGTCAACCTGTTCAGCGGTGGCGCGCTGCTGCAGCTGTCGGTCTTCGCGCTCGGCATCATGCCGTACATCACGGCCTCGATCATCGTGCAGCTGCTGCGCGTGGTCATCCCACACTTCGAGACCCTCTACAAAGAGGGCGCGTCCGGGCAGAGCACGCTCACCCAGTACACGCGTTATCTCACGATCGCCCTCGGCATCCTCCAGTCGACGACGCTCATCACGGTCGCCCGCAGCGGCGCGCTGTTCGGCACCTCGTCGAGCTCCGAGTGCTCGCAGCTCATCACCAACGACGCCTGGTACGCCATCATGCTCATGGTCATCACCATGACGGCAGGCACCGGCGTCATCATGTGGATGGGTGAGCTCATCACCGAGCGCGGCATCGGCAACGGCATGTCGCTCCTCATCTTCACGTCCATCGCGGCGCGCTTCCCGAACTCCCTCGGCTCGATCCTGAACCAGAAGGGCCTCGACACCTTCCTGATCGTCATCGCGGTCGGACTGCTCGTCGTCGCCGCCGTCGTGTTCGTCGAACAGTCGCAACGACGCATCCCGGTGCAGTACGCCAAGCGGATGGTCGGACGTCGCACCTACGGCGGCAACAACACGTACATCCCGATCAAGGTCAACATGGCCGGCGTGGTCCCCGTGATCTTCGCGTCCTCGCTGCTGTACCTGCCGGCCCTGATCGCGCAGTTCAACCAGCCATCCGCCGGACAGGCACCAGCGGCCTGGGTCTCCTGGGTCACCAACAACCTGACCAAGGGCGACCACCCGCTCTACATGCTGATGTACTTCCTGCTCATCGTCGGCTTCACCTACTTCTACGTCGCGATCACCTTCAACCCCGAAGAGGTCGCCGACAACATGAAGAAGTACGGCGGATTCATCCCCGGCATCCGCGCGGGACGCCCGACGGCCGAGTACCTCGACTTCGTGCTGACCCGGGTGACCCTGCCCGGTGCGCTCTATCTCGGGCTGATCGCGCTCCTGCCGCTGATCGCCTTCTCGGTGATCGGCGCCGACCAGAACTTCCCGTTCGGTGGCGCGAGCATCCTGATCATCGTCGGTGTCGGTCTGGAGACCGTCAAGCAGATCGACTCGCAGCTGCAGCAGCGCCACTACGAAGGGCTGCTCCGATGACCCGCCTGCTCGTGATCGGCCCGCCCGGCGCAGGCAAGGGCACGCAGGCCGTTCGCCTGGCCGCCGCCTTCGGGATCCCGGCCGTCTCGACCGGAGATATCTTCCGGTACAACGTGACCAACCAGACCGAACTCGGCCTGAAGGTCAAGTCCTTCATGGACAAGGGCGCATACGTACCCGACTCCCTGACCAACGAGATCGTCGCCGACCGGCTCGCCCAGGCGGATGCCGCAGACGGCTTCCTCCTCGACGGGTACCCGCGCACGCTCGACCAGGTGCACGAGCTAGACCGCCTGCTCGAATCCGACGGCGCCGCACTCGACGTCGTCGTCCAGATCTCAGCGGACACCGACGAGGTCGTCGCCCGTCTGCTCAAGCGCGCGGCCGAACAGGGCCGCGCGGACGACACGGCCGACGTCATCCGTCACCGTCTCGAGGTTTACTCGGAGCAGACTGCTCCGCTTATCGACGTGTACGGGGCCCGCGGGCTCGTTGTCACCGTTGACGGCCTCGGTGCCGTCGACGCGGTGACCGAGCGCATCCTGAGCGCCCTTGCGGAGCGCGAGCTCCGCGCCGTCGACAACCCGGACGCACCGAGCGCGTCCTGATCCGTTTGCGGGGAACCAGGCAATGAGCCTTCGTCGATCCATCTACAAGTCGCCGGCACAGTTGCGGCTGATGATCGCACCGGGCCTCGCGACCGCCGCGTCACTCGACGCTGCCCGCGCGTTGATGCGTCCGGGTGTCACGACCCTCGAGCTCGACGCGGCCGCTGAGGCTGCGATCGTGGCCCGCGGCGGCCTGCCGAACTTCAAGCTCGAGCACGGCTACTTCCACACGGTCTGCGCGAGCGTGAACGAGGACGTCGTACACGGCATCCCCGGTGCCCGTGTCCTCGGCGCCGGCGACATCGTGTCGATCGACAGCGGCGCGATCCTCGACGGCTGGAACGGCGACGCCGCGTTCAGCTACGTGATCCCGGACCCGACCCGGCCCGAGATCGTCGCCGAAAGGCAGAAGCTCTCGGACGTCACAGAACAGTCCCTCTGGCACGGCATCGCCCGCCTCGCCGAGGCGCGCTACCTCAACGAGGTCGGCGACGCCATCGAGGACTACGTCGAGTCCCAGGGCAGCTACGGCATCCTCACGGACTACGTCGGCCACGGCATCGGCCGGTCCATGCACGAGGCCCCTCCCGTGTTCAACTACCGGGTACGCCAGAAGGGCCCGGAGGTCAAGCCCGGTCTCGTCGTCGCCATCGAGCCGATGGTCGTGCTCGGCTCGATCGACACCTTCGTCCGCGACGACGAGTGGACCGTCGCGACGAGCGACGGCCTCGCGGCCGCGCACTGGGAGCACAGCGTCGCCGTGCACAAGGACGGCATCTGGGTGCTCACCGCAGAAGACGGCGGAGCCGCGCAGCTCGCCCCCCTGGGCGTCACCCCCGTCCCCATCCCCTAACCCCGCCCCTCGGCGCTCTGCTGCCCTCACCGCGCGCCCGTCCCACGCGCGTCTATCCCGCGAGAGTACGAATTTGGCCCTTAAACCGCGAGTTTAAGGGCCAAATTCGTACTCTCGCGGTGGGGAACGGTGGGCTGCGGCGCGCCGGGACGCGGCATCCGCTAGCCAAAGTCCCCGAATAGCGGGAGGATGGAAGTGGGCAGAGCCCGCTGAAGGAATGAGCAGGTCAATGAGGATTCTCGTAGTTTGCGGTGCCGGAGCGTCCAGCGCCTTCGTCGCACATCGCGTGCGCCGTACCGGTGAGGCCAGGGGCCTCGAACTGACGGTTCACGCCGGCAGCGAATCCGACCTTCCCGGGTCACTCGACCCGATCGACGTCTTGCTCGTCGGCCCGTACCTCGCGCCGCGTTACGCGAAGATCCGCGCCCAGGCGATCAAGCGGGGCGTCGGCGTCGCGCTGCTTCCCGACACCGTGTTCGCGTCCCAGGACGGCGACGAGGCACTCGACCTCGCCATTTACGCCTACAAGTCGCGCGACTGGGCGGAACTGACCGCCTGAGCTCGGTCGCCCGGCTACTGGTCCATCAGGTGCACGAGTTCGTCGATGAAGGATGCGAAGTCGACAGACCTGCGGACCAGGCGCTGAACATCGTTGCGGTCTGAGAAGACCTCGACGAACTGGTCGAAGACATCCTGGAAGCTCTTGCGACCCGCGGCGCTGAACGCGACGAGCGCGACGACGTTGACCCGGGCCTCTCCCCAGTCCATCGGGGTGTCGTTGATCACGATCGCGATCGACGTGCGGTTCGCGGTCATCGACATCGAGTGCGGCACGGCGAGGTTGTCGGTGAACGCCGTCGAACTCATCAGTTCGCGCTCGATCGCGCCGTCGATGTACTCCGGTTCGATGATGCCCTGCTCGGCCATCCGCTCGCCGAGCGCGCGGATCATGGCGTCCTCGTCGCTCGCGTAGAAGTTGTGTGAGAACAGCGAGGCGTCGAAGAACTGGAGCAGGTCGTCCTTGAGGTGCGCGCGCCTGCGCAGCCTGCGCACCCGGCTCGCGGCCTTCCGGATCCGCTCGATGTCGGTCTCGGTCAGGAACGGCTGGATCACGATGATCCCGTCGCCGATGCGGCCGGGGTCGATCGTCGTGAGCACAAGGTCGGCCTCGAGGCCGTTCCAGTCCACGTCGCTGCGCGTGACGACCGAGACGACCTCGAGCTCGTCGCCGAGGACCCGTTCGATGCGCTCACGCAGCAGGACGTGCATGTCGTAGTAGTTGGGGCAGACGATCGCACAGCTGACCAGGTCGACCCGGCGGGACTGCTGCTGCAGGTGCGCGCCGACATGCATCGCGATGTACGCGATCTCGTCGTCGTTGATCACGATCCGCTCCTGGCGCTGCAGCTGGCTCGCGATGTACACCGCGAGCTCGTAGATCATCGGGTAACTCGTCTTGATCGACCGGGTGAGGGGGTTGTGGGCGAACGACCGGTCCTGCGCGCGGTTGATCAGGTTGCGCACGTGCAGGGTGAGCCGCACGATGAACGTCTCCTCGGTGAGGTCGACGAGGAATTCCTCGCTCGCCCGCGTGACGATCTGCCGGACCGTGTCGAGGTCTTCCGGACGCACGAAGTTCTCGATCAACTTCGTAGCGGGCTGGTCGTGCCCGGGCGTGATCACGCGCGTGGTGAGGAGGAGCCCGATGTAGTCGAGGTCCCCGATCGCAAGCTCGACGTCGAAGTGCCGTTTGATCAGCACGGCGAGGGCCTGTGTCATCTCGTCCGGGGGAGTGGCCTGCGGCTCCGCGGGCAGCGGGGCCGCGCGTTTCGTGACGCGGTCGACGGCGATCGCCACGTGCAGCAACACGTCGTTGGTGCCGTACTCGTTCACGAAGTACCCCTGGGCGTCGAGCATGGCGATCAGGTCGGTCTTGAACGCGCTGAGGCTCTTCGACGCGAACTCGCGCTGGATCGTCTCGAGGTTGAGCATTCCGCGGTCGGTCTCCTCGCGGAACATCCTGCTGAGCAGCCGGCGTCGGTCGGTCTCCGAGCCGGCCAGGGTGACGACGCTACCGCGCCGCCCGAGGGTGAGCCCGGTCTCCGGCAGCAGCGACCGCACCCGGGCCAGATCGGCTTCGATCGTCGAATCGCTCACGAACAGTTCCGCGGCGAGGCTGTACACGTCGAGACCGTTGTCGGACTCGGTGAGCCGCCGGACGAGGGCGTAGAGCCGGTTCTGCTTGGAATCCGGGTCGGCCGGCTTGTGGCTCGACCGGAACGCGGCGTACGCCTCGAGGTCCAGCCGGTACCCGGCCGTCCCCGATTCGATCACATCGAGCGGATGCGCCGCCGCCTTCACGTTGGTCACGTAACTGCGCACGGTCCGAGGCGTGACCCCGAGGTGGTCCGCGAGTTCACCGGCGGTCACCCAGACCGGCGTCTGCGACAGATACTCCAGCATCCGCGTTTGTTTGTCGCTCATCGCACAAAACTCCACATTGTCGTCACTAGTCAATCACGTCGCACCCCTTCGGTATTCCCGAACCGTATTCCCGCGCCGTGTTTCCGGGGGTGCGGAAACAGCTCTACTGGCCGGCGCACGGCAACACGACGAAACTGAATTCAGTCGATACACCGAAAGGCCGAGTCAATGAGGATTCTTGTGATCTGTGGTGCGGGCGCGTCCAGTACCTTCGTGGCACTGCGGATGCGGCGGACCATTTCCGAGCGCGGCCTGACCATTGCGGTCGCGGCGGCGAGCGAAACAGAACTCCCCGACGCCCTCGACGGCATCGACGCACTGCTCGTCGGCCCGCACCTGGCCGGACGCTTCCCCGAGATCCGGGCGCAGGCGGCCGAACTCGGCGTGGGCTGCGCGCTCCTGCCCGACACGATCTTCACCGCCCGTGACGGATCAGAAGCACTCGACGCGGCGCTCGCAGCCGCGGCATGACCCAGTACAGCACTCCACTCTCCACCGGAAGGAACCCCACCGATGATTGAACGACAGGTTCGAATCGGCTCGGCAAACGGCCTGCACGCGCGCCCCGCAAAACTCTTCACCAAGGCGGCAGCCGACTCCGGCGTCAAGATCACCATCGAAAAGGCGGGCGGCAAGGCCGTCAACGCCGCCAGCATCCTCGCCGTCATCTCCCTCGGCCTCGCCAACGGGGACGAGGTCACGCTCGCGACCATCGACGACGAGGCCGGTGCCGCCCTCGACACCCTCGTCGCCCTGCTCGCCGCAGACCACGACCTGCCGGCCGCGGATGCCGCTCCCGCAGAGACGCGGGTCGCGGTATGAGCCTCGCACCGGCATCCGCCACGGCAGGCGTCGACCTGACCGGCACCGGCATCGGCCAGGGCGTCGCCATCGGCCGCGTTCTGCGGATGCCCGAACCGCTCCCTGAACCCACGGACACCCGCAGCGCACTCACCCCGGAGGACGAGGGCGCTCGCGCCGCGTCCGCCCAGCGTTTCGTCGCCGTCGACCTCGAGGCCCGCGCCGAACGCGCAGGCGGAGCCGCCCAGGAAGTCCTCGAAGCCCAGGCCATGATGGCCGAGGACCCCACCCTCGTCGACGACCTCACCGAACGGCTCGCGACCGGCAAGACCGCCGAGCGCGCCGTGTTCGAGGCCTTCTCCACGTTCCGCGACCAGCTCACCGAGCTCGGCGGCTACCTCGCCGAACGCGCCGCCGACCTCGACGACGTGTCCCAGCGGGTTATCGCCCAGTTGGGCGGCCGCGCCGCCCCCGGCGTGCCCGAGCAGGAAGAACCGTTCATCCTGATCGCCCACGACCTCGCTCCCGCGGACACCGCCCTGCTCGACCTCACCCGCGTGCTCGGCCTCGTCACGAGCGACGGCGGCCCGACGTCCCACACCGCGATCCTCGCCCGCGACAAGGCGATCGTCGCGATCGTCGGCGCCACCGGCGCCACCGACCTCGCCGACGGCACCCTCGTGATCGTCGACGCCGCCTCCGGCACCGTGACCGTGTCCCCGACCGAGGCCGAGGTCGAAACGGCCGAAGCCCGCATCCGTGCCCGTGCCCTGCGCGCCCAGGCCCCGACCGGCCCCGGCCGGCTCCGCGACGGCACCCCGATCCCGCTCCTCGCGAACCTCGGCTCCGCCGACGGCGCCGCCCAGGCCGTCGCCCTGGGCGCGGAAGGCGTCGGCCTGTTCCGCACCGAGTTCCTGTTCCTCCATTCCCACAACGCGCCGACGATCCTCGAGCAGGCCGAACAGTACGCACGCCTGCTGCACGCGTTCCCGGGCAAGAAGGTCGTCGTGCGCGCCCTCGACGCCGGCAGCGACAAGCCGCTCGCCTTCCTCAACGACGCCGAGGAGGAGAACCCCGCACTCGGCCTCCGCGGCCTCCGCGCCCTGCGCGCCTCCGAGGACATCCTCCGCGAACAGCTCACCGCGCTCGCCGAAGCGGATGCCGCGACCGACGCCGACGTCTGGGTGATGGCGCCCATGGTCGCAACGGTCGAGGAGACCGCCTACTTCGTGGAGCTCGCCCACAAGCTCGGCCTCAAGACGGCCGGCGTCATGGTGGAGATCCCGTCCGCCGCGCTCCTGGCCGACCGGATCCTGCAGCACGCGGACTTCGCGTCGATCGGCACCAACGACCTCACCCAGTACACCCTCGCCGCCGACCGTCTCCTCGGTTCCGTGGCGGGCTACCAGAACCCGTGGCACCCCGCGGTCCTGCGCCTGATTGCTGAGGTGGGGGCCGCCGGCCGCGATCTCGGCAAGCCGGTCGGGGTATGCGGAGAAGCGGCGGCGGACCCCCTGCTCGCCGTCGTGCTCGTCGGACTGGGGGCCACCAGCCTGTCCATGTCGTCAGCGGCACTTTCCGACGTCCGGGCGGAACTCGCCCGGTTCAGCGCGGAGGAGGCCCGGCAACTCGCCGCGGTCGCCCTCGCGGCAGACGGCGCGGCATCCGCTCGCGCCGCGGCGACGCACCTGGCCGCCACCTTCTCTCCCACGGACTAGTCCGTGCGAGTCGTTTCACCACTCACCCGCAATCACAACCCGAACACACAACGAAAGGCAGAGAAATGACGACGACGTCAACTGACACGAAGAGCGGAGGCGGCGCGCGCGTCCACGTGCAGCGCTTCGGCACCTTCCTCAGCGGCATGATCATGCCCAACATCGCGGCGTTTATCGCGTGGGGCCTCATCACCGCGTTCTTCATCCCGACCGGCTGGACCCCGAACGAGACCGTCGCCAAGATGGTCGACCCGATGATCTTCTACCTACTTCCGCTCCTGATCGCCAACACCGGTGGCCGCATGGTCTACGGCGTCCGCGGCGGCGTCATCGCGTCGATCGCCACCATGGGTGTCATCGTCGGCAGCGCGATCCCGATGTTCATCGGTGCGATGATCATCGGCCCGCTTTCCGCATGGCTGCTCAAGAAGCTCGACGGCCTGTGGGCGGGCAAGATCCGCCCCGGCTTCGAGATGCTCGTGGACAACTTCTCCTCGGGTATCCTCGGCGCCATCCTCGCCCTGGGCGCGTTCTTCGGAATCGCCCCGGTCGTGACCGGCTTCAGCACCATGCTGGAAGGCGGAGTCAACTGGCTCGTCTCCAACAACCTTCTGCCGCTCGCGAGCATCCTCGTCGAGCCCGGCAAGGTGCTGTTCCTGAACAACGCCATCAACCACGGCGTGTTCACCCCGATCGGTGTGCAGCAAGTTGCCGAATCCGGTAAGTCGCTCCTCTTCCTGATCGAGGCGAACCCCGGCCCCGGCCTCGGACTGCTCCTCGCGTTCTCGTTCTTCGGTGTCGGACTTGCCAAGGCCAGTGCACCCGGCGCGATCATCATCCAGTTCCTCGGTGGTATCCACGAGATCTACTTCCCGTACGTTCTGATGAAGCCGATCCTCATCCTCGCCACCATCGGCGGCGGCATGACCGGCGTTGCGATCAACGTCGCGTTCCACACCGGCCTCCGCGCCCCCGCCTCGCCCGGCAGTATCTTCGCCGTGCTTCTCCAGACCGCACCGGACAGCTACGTCGGCGTCGTCCTCTCGGTCCTCGGCTCCGCAGCCGTGTCGTTCCTGATCGCCTCCGTCATCCTCCGTGCCAGCCGCAAGCGCGACCTGGCCGCAGGCCTCGACGGCGACCTCAGTGACGCCGTCGCGAAGACCGAAGCCATGAAGGGCAAGTCCTCCAGCGTCCTCGGCAACCTCGCCGCTGCGGGCACCACGGATGCCGCGACCGCGGCCGCCGCTGGCCACCAGCTGAAGAACATCGTCTTCGCCTGCGACGCCGGCATGGGTTCGAGCGCCATGGGCGCGTCCGTCCTGCGGAACAAGATCAAGAAGGCCGGCATCGAAGGCATCACGGTGACCAACCAGGCCATTGCGAACCTCGACGGCACCGCCGACCTGGTCATCACCCACCAGGACCTCACCGCGAGGGCCCAGCAGAAGTCGCCGGCATCCGTGCACGTTTCGGTGTCGAACTTCATGAACAGCCCGAAGTACGACGAGGTCGTTGAATTGCTGCAGAGCAAGGCGGACACAGAGGCCACACTGTGACCGATCAGATCCTCGAGCCCGGCAACGTGGTGGCCGCGGGAACGGCCACCACGAAGAACGACGCCATCACGGAGGCCGGCGCGTTGCTGGTCGCCGCGGGCGCCGTGACCCAGGCGTACGTCGATTCGATGTTCGACAGGGAGGCGAGCGTGTCGACCTACATGGGCAACTTCCTCGCCATCCCGCACGGCACGAACGAGGCGAAGGAGTCGATCCTTCATTCGGCGCTGTCCCTCGTCCGCTATGACACGCCCATCGACTGGGACGGCAACCCGGTCCGGTTCGCAGTCGGGATCGCGGGGCTCAACAACGAGCACCTCGCGATCCTCTCGAAGATCGCCATCGTCTTCTCGGACGAGGACGAAGTACAGAAACTGATCGATGCAGGAAATGCAGGAGAGATTTACGCTCTCCTCGAGGAGGTCAACGCAGAATGAAAGCAATTCACTTCGGTGCAGGCAATATCGGTCGCGGATTCGTCGGCCTCCTGCTTCACGACGCCGGATACGAGGTGGTCTTCGCCGATGTGAATGCTTCCCTGATCGACGCCCTCAAGGCCGCGACGACCTACTCGGTGCACGAGGCGGGGGAGGAGTCGACCACTCGCGTGGTCGACAACTTCCGCGCCATCAACAGCGCGACCGACGAGGCCGCCCTGATCCAGGAGATCGCGACGGCCGATATCGTGACGACCGCCGTCGGCCCGACCGTGCTGCGCTTCGTGGCACCGGTCATCGCCGCGGGCCTCGCAGCCCGCGACGCGTCGCTGCCCCCGCTTGCCGTGATGGCGTGCGAGAACGCGATCAACGCGACCGACGTGCTCGCGGAGCAGGTCTGGCTCAACGTGGCGGAGGGAGACCGTGCGGCCATCAATGCACGCGTCGCCTTCGCCAATACAGCCGTTGACCGGATCGTTCCCGGACAAGCGGAGGGCAGCGGCATCGACGTCACCGTCGAGGCCTTCTACGAGTGGGTCATCGAGCGCGGCGCCTTCAACGGCGCCGTGCCCGTGATCCCCGGCGCGACCTTCGTCGACAACCTCGCGCCCTACATCGAGCGCAAGCTGTTCACGGTCAATACGGGTCACGCCACAGTCGCCTACCTCGGCTCCGTCGCCGGCGTCACGAAGATCTCGGACGCCCTCCTGGTGCCCGAGGTGCTTGACGGCGCCCGGCGCGTCCTGGAGGAGACCAGTGCCCTCCTGGTGGCCAAGCACGGCCTCGACGAGGCCGCCCAGCGCGCCTATCGCGAGAAGATCCTGGTTCGGTTCAAGAACCCGGCACTTCCCGACACCGTGCAGCGCGTCGGACGCCAGCCGCTCCGCAAGCTCAGCCGGCATGAGCGGTTCATCGGCCCGGCCGCGGAGATCGCCGAACGCGGCACCCGCCCGACGGCACTGCTCGAGGCGGTCGGCGCAGCCCTCCGCTTCGACGTGCCGGACGACGAGCAGAGCGTCGAACTGCAGTCGAAGCTCCGCGTTCTCGACGCGGAGGCCTTCGTGACGGAGGTCTGCGGCCTGGACGCGACGCATCCGCTGTTCTCGGACGTGGTCACCGTCGTCGCGGGCGTGCAGCGCACGCTCTAGGTCGCCGACGCTCAAAAGAGCACCATCGGCTCCACACGCAGAAAACTGGACGATTCCGCACTGAAACGGGCGGCGGCAGCAGTATTTGCCAAGGATTATAGGGAAGAATTGCCAAAAGGCAACTTCATACCATAGAGTAAATCCTTGGTGTCTGATGCCGTCGCCTGCGGCGTGTCTAGAGCACCACATCCCCGCACGACCAGCAATCAATACCTAGTGATAGTGAGTTATGGCCAAAAAAGACGGTGTCATCGAAATCGAGGGCGCAGTAGTCGAAGCTCTTCCCAACGCGATGTTTCGCGTTGAGTTGACGAACGGCCACAAAGTTCTTGCCCACATTTCGGGCAAGATGCGTCAGCACTACATCCGCATCCTCCCCGAGGACCGCGTGATCGTGGAGCTGAGCCCTTACGATCTGACTCGCGGCCGGATCGTCTACCGCTACAAGTAAGAAGTTGCTGTAAGTAACGGCCCGCGGCATTCCGCGGGTACGAAGACAGCGAATACAAGGACACACCATGAAGGTCAAGCCCAGCGTCAAAAAGATCTGTGACAAGTGCAAGGTCATCCGCCGTAACGGCAACGTGATGGTCATCTGCGAGAACCCGCGTCACAAGCAGCGTCAGGGTTAGCCGGTGTGAGTTTGTCATCCGACAGGCTCACCCTGGTGAACGATTCAACTGAATACAGAAAATAGCAGTGCCAAGAACCTCGCAAGGGGGGACACCATCGGTTGGAGGCCGATGAACGGGCACTGCTACAGACCTCCACTCATATACAGGAGAAGCCATAATGGCACGTCTAGCCGGCGTTGATATTCCCCGCGATAAGCGCGTGGAAGTTGCACTGACTTACATCTTTGGTGTTGGCCGCACGAGGGCACTCAAGACCCTCGCCGACACTGAAATCGATGGAAACATCCGAGTCAAGGACCTGACCGACGACCAGCTCGTCGCCCTCCGTGACTACATCGAAGGAACCTTCAAGGTTGAGGGTGACCTCCGCCGTGAGGTTGCCGCCGACATCCGCCGCAAGGTCGAGATCGGTAGCTACGAGGGAATCCGCCACCGCAAGGGCCTGCCCGTCCGCGGCCAGCGCACCAAGACCAACGCTCGCACCCGCAAGGGCCCGAAGCGCACCGTAGCCGGCAAGAAGAAGGCGCGCTAGGCCTCGGCCTGGCCCGTCTCGCCTTTAGGATTCAGGAGAAATTCATGGCAGCACCCAAGTCGGCCGTTCGGAAGCCGCGCAAGAAAGAAAAGAAGAACGTCGCCGTGGGCCAGGCCCACATCAAGAGCACGTTCAACAACACCATCGTCTCGATCACTGACACCACCGGTGCGGTCATCAGCTGGGCGTCCTCAGGTGGAGTTGGCTTCAAGGGTTCGCGCAAGTCGACCCCGTTCGCCGCACAGCTGGCCGCCGAATCGGCTGCCCGCCAGGCGCAGGAGCACGGTATGAAGAAGGTCGACGTGTTCGTCAAGGGACCCGGCTCAGGCCGCGAAACCGCGATCCGCTCCCTTCAGGCCGCCGGCCTCGAGGTTGGCTCGATCAACGACGTCACGCCCCAGGCTCACAACGGCTGCCGTCCGCCGAAGCGTCGCCGCGTCTAAGCACCCGCACTGGCCGGGTCCGTCCGTGTGACGGGCCCGGCCGACGCGGATCGCCGGGCCTGGTTCGCTCCTCACGGAGCGACCCAGGCCCCGCGCGATTCTCTTTTCTTTCACACTCAACACCTCGCCTCGCAAGTGTCATATAGCGGACACTTTGCCGAAAGGAATCAATAGTGCTTATCGCACAGCGCCCCACGCTCACCGAGGAGAACATCTCGGAGTTCCGGTCCCGGTTCATCATTGAGCCGCTCGAGCCTGGCTTCGGTTACACCCTCGGCAACTCCATGCGCCGCACCCTGCTCTCCTCGATCCCCGGAGCCGCTGTCACCAGCATCCGCATCGACGGCGTGCTGCACGAGTTCAGCACGGTCCCCGGTGTCAAGGAAGACGTCACCGAGATCATCCTGAACATCAAGGGACTCGTCATCTCGAGCGAGCACGACGAGCCGATCACGGCGTACCTGCGCAAGCAGGGTGCCGGCCAGGTCACCGCCGCCGACATCTCGGCTCCGGCCGGCGTCGAGGTGCACAACCCCGAACTGGTCATCGCCACCCTGAACGACAAGGCGAAGTTCGAACTCGAACTGACCATCGAGCGTGGCCGCGGCTACGTGTCGGCCACCCAGAACCGCAACGAGTACTCCGAGGCCGGCCAGATTCCGGTCGACTCGATCTACTCGCCCGTGCTCAAGGTGACCTACCGCGTCGAGGCAACCCGTGCCGGTGAACGTACCGACTTCGACCGCCTCGTCGTCGACGTGGAGACCAAGTCGGCGATTTCGCCTCGCGACGCCATCGCATCCGCCGGTCGCACCCTGACCGAGCTGTTCGGTCTGGCCCGCGAGCTGAACACCGCGGCAGAGGGCATCGAAATCGGCCCCGCGCCGGTCGACGCCGTGCTGTCGACCGAACTGTCGATCCCGATCGAAGACCTCGATCTGTCGGTTCGTTCGTACAACTGCCTCAAGCGTGAAGGCATCAACAACGTCAGCGAACTGGTCGCCCTCTCGGAGACCCAGCTGATGAACATCCGCAACTTCGGACAGAAGTCGGTGGATGAGGTCAAGGACAAGCTCGTCGAGCTTGGCCTGTCACTGAAGGACTCGGTGCCCGGATTCGACGGCGCCCACTTCTACAGCGGCTACGACGAAGAAACCATCTAAAAGCAGTCTCCCGACTGACTTTTGACTTTTGATACTGGAGATTACTAATGCCCACGCCCACTAAGGGAGCACGCCTCGGTGGCGGCCCGGCACACGAGCGCCTCATGCTCGCCAACCTTGCCGCCTCGCTGTTCACCCACAAGTCGATCAAGACGACCGAAACGCGGGCCAAGCGCCTTCGTCCGGTCGCCGAGCGACTGATCACGTTCGCGAAGAAGGGCGACCTGCACGCCCGTCGTCGCGTTCTGGCCACCATCGGCGACAAGACCGTCGTGCACGAGCTCTTCACCGAGATCGCACCCCAGGTCGCCTTGCGCGAGGGCGGCTACACCCGCATCACGAAGCTCGGCTTCCGTAAGGGCGACAACGCCTCGATGGTCCAGATGGAACTCGTTCTCGAGCCCGTCACGCCGAAGGTCAAGTCCGCGAAGACGACCGCCGCTGCAGCTGCTGTAGTCGCACCCGTCGTCGTCGAGGCCCCCGCCGAGACCGAGGCCGTCGTCGACGCCCCGGCCGAGGACGAGGTCGTTGTCGAGGCTCCCGTCGAGGAAGCCAAGTAACCCACGCTTCACCCGCAACACCTGGAAGGGCCCGACTTCGGTCGGGCCCTTCTTTCGTGTCTCCCCGGAGTTATGCCGCGGGACGGAGGAGGGCGGGGTCCGGGCCGATTCGGTAGGGGTCCCGGCCGTGCAACGGATGCTGGGGGGCGAGCACGTCCAGTGCCGCGGCGATGCAGTCGGCGTAGATCCGCCCACCGGTGGGGCCGGGGTGGATGTTGTCCCCGGCCAGGACGTCGGTGTGCGGCGCGATCGCGTCGTGCCAGCCGGCGATCCCCACGAGGCGGTGGTGGGTCGCGAAACCGGCGAGCGCCTCGTTCACGCCTGCTGTCCAGTCCCGGTCGGCGAACGCCGTCACGAGGACGAGCTTCCGGTCGGGGCCGATCACGGCCTCGATCGCGACCAGTTCGTCCGTGGTGATCGGCCCGTTGGTGCCGAGCCCGACGACGATGACCGGGCGGAGCGTTCCCGCACTGGCCTGGGCGGCGAGGATGTCGGGAGCCGCGCGCATCCCCCGGGACACCGCGGCGTCGATCAGGATCCCCGGGAACCGGTCTTCGAGTTCCGGAGCGGAGGCGAGCATGACGGAATCACCGACGGCCGTGATCAGGTCGCCCGGGGCGACCGGCGTCGGCGCCGCGGTCGGGTCGCTCCTGCGCTCGGCCTCCTCGCGCTTTCGGTCGGCCTGAGCGGCATCGAGCAGCTGGCGGCCGCGGGTGATCTGGGCCTGCGCGCTCGTCTCGGCGGGGGCGACGACGACGGCGGCCGTCGTGCCGCCGACGAGGACCAGCCCGAGCATCGCGGCGACGCCGACGACCCAGAGCCGCGACCTCGACTCGGTCGCGAAACCCGAGAGCGAGCGGATGCTGCCGCGCAGGCCCCTGCGCCGCACCGGCTGCTCGAGCCACCGGTACGAGGCCGCCGCCACGAGTACGGCAACGGCGGCGACGAGCAGTTCCACTCCGACGCCCGCGGCCGGCCAGGCCACGCCGGCGAGCACGAAGACGGGCCAGTGCCAGAGGTAGATGCCATAGGACCGTTCGCCGAGCCAGCGGAGCACAGGGGTGTCGAGCCACCGGCCGAACCTGGCGCCGCGTACGGCGGCCCAGATGACGACGCCGGAGAGCACGCTGATGCCGAAGAGGCCGCCCCGGTAGGCCAGGGGGCCTTCCGCGGGCAGCCAGGCCGCCGCAGCGCCGATGCCGGCGAGTGCGACGACGCCGAGCCAGGGGCGCAGCCGGCCGGGGGAGGGGAGCCGGGCCGCGAACCGGGTGAAGCCGCCCGAGCCGGCGCGGGCGACGGCGCCGCCGGGGTTCACCGCGCCCAGGCCGGTGGGGCGGCGCAGCAGGAGAGCGAGCGCCGCACCGGCGAAGAGCCCGAAGCTATGCGTGTCCGAGCCGTAGTAGACCCGGGTCGGATCGGCGCCCGGCTGGAACAGGAACCCCATCCACACCACCGAGCTGACGGCGAGGGCGCACACGAGCGCGAGCCGGAACCGGGCGGAACGCACGAGCATCAGGGCGAGCAGAACGAACGGCCAAACCAGGTAGAACTGCTCCTCGACGGCGAGCGACCAGAGGTTGCGGAACAGTTCGGGGCTCGTCGCGGAGAAATAGCTCGCCGAGCCTGCGATCGACGCCCAGTTGTAGCCGAACGTCACTGCGCCGAGCACCTGCCAGCCGAGGCCGACGAGCACATCGCCGCCGAGCAGCCAGGCCGCCGTGCAGCAGAGCAGCACGAGCGGCACGAGCGGCGGCACGAGCCGGCGCACCCGGCGCCCCCAGAAGCGACGCAGGGAGATCCGGCCCGACCGGGCGTACTCGTCCGCGAGGAGACCGGTGATCAGGAACCCGCTGATCACGAAGAACACGTCGACGCCGACGAAGCCGCCGGGGAGGATCCCCGGCAAGAAGTGGAAGACGAGCACGATACTGACGGCGATGCCGCGCAGGCCGTCGAGGCCGGACAACCGGCGCGCATCCCGGGTCCCGGAGTCCGGGCGCAGGGAGGCGGGGGTGCGGTAACTGAGTTTCATAGCGGTGAGCGGAGCCGGTCCGGGTTCAACGATACCCGGCCCGGCACTTACACTTACCTCCGTGAATCTTCCTGCCGCCCCCGTTGTCTCCCCGCTCCCGGAGAACACCCGGATCAGGCTGGACATCGCCTACGACGGCACCGATTTTTCGGGCTGGGCGATTCAACCGGAGCTCCGCACCGTGCAGGGGCAGATCGAGGCAGGGCTCGCGGCGATCCTGCAGAGCTACCCGCCGTATCCGTCTCTCGTCGTCGCTGGGCGAACGGATGCAGGGGTGCACGCCCTCGGCCAGGTCGCGCACTTCGACCTCACCCCCGAGCAGGTCGCGAGCCTGCTCCGGCGGGGCAGGGGCCGGACCCCGGCCTCGCTTGACGTGATGGTGCAGCGGAGGCTCGGCGGGATCCTGGTGACCCAGCCGGAGATCGTGATCAAGGCATCCGCTGTCGCACCCCCCGGATTCGACGCTCGGTTCTCGGCGAACTGGCGCCGCTACGAGTACCGGATCGCCGACTCTGTGCTCGGGCACAACCCGCAGGACCGGCTGCGCACGACCTGGCACGGCTTCGCGCTCGACCTGGAACCGATGCAGGTGGCCGCGGCGTCCCTGCTCGGGCTGCACGATTTCGCGACCTACTGCAAACCCCGGCCGGGCGCGACGACGATCCGCACCCTTCAGGAGTTCAGCTGGCGGCGGGACCCGGACGGCGTGCTCGTCGCCACGGTGCAGGCGGACGCCTTCTGCCACAGCATGGTGCGGGCGCTCGTCGGCGCGTGCGTCGCGGTCGGGGAGGGGCGACTCGCGGGGGAGCGGCTCGCGACACTGCGGATCAACCGGGCCCGCACGAGCGAGTTCAAGGTGATGCCGCCGCAGGGCCTGACCCTGCTCGCGGTGGACTACCCCTCGGACGACAAGCTCGCAGCCCGCGCCCTCGAGACCCGCGCCCGGCGCTCCCTCGACGAGGACGAAGAATAGCGCCCGCGCGCGATCGAATTGCGCCGACGCTCCCGGCGGACTAGCATTGACCCTTGGTGTCTGTGCGTTGCAGCCAGGCACGCGAACGTGAGCCCTCCATCGATCGTGTTCCCCGTCGGGGAACACACCCGGAGCGGGATTCACGAACACCTCCGTTCGAACAAGAAAGCAGCACAACAGTGACGCGCACTTATACTCCCAAAGCAAGCGAAGTCCAGCACGACTGGGTCGTCATCGACGCCACAGACATCGTGCTCGGTCGTCTTGCCAGCCACGCCGCCGTTCTCCTCCGGGGGAAGCACAAGGCAACGTTCTCTCCCCACATGGACATGGGAGACTTCGTCATCATCGTCAACGCCGAGAAGATCGCCCTCACCGGCAAGAAGCTCGAACTGAAGATCGCATACCGCCACTCCGGTTACCCGGGCGGCATTTCCGCCCAGAACTACTCGGAGATGCTCGAGAAGCACCCGACGCGTGCGGTTGAGAAGGCGATTCGCGGCATGCTGCCGAAGAACTCGCTCGGTCGCGCCCAGCTCGCGAAGCTCAAGGTCTACGCCGGCCCGGAGCACCCGCACGCTGCGCAGCAGCCCAAGCCGTACACCCTCTCCCAGGTCGCTCAGTAGCGCCGGCCACCAGACTTCTCGACTCTAAGAAAAAAGGATTCACACCATCGTGGCGAAGATCGCAGATCAGATTGACCAGGCTCCGGAGAGCTACTCCACCGAGACCCCGGCCGAAATCGTAACCAAGGCGCCCCGCGCCGTCCTCAACGTTCCCGGCGCAGCCGTGGGTCGTCGCAAGCAGGCCATCGCCCGCGTGCGCATCGTTCCCGGCTCCGGCACCATCACGGTGAACGGTCGCGAGTTCGGGGACTACTTCCCGAACAAGCTTCACCAGCAGCTCATCAACGACCCGTTCAAGGTCCTCGACCTGATCGGCAGCTACGACGTCATCGCGCGCATCACCGGTGGTGGCCCCTCCGGCCAGGCCGGCGCCCTGCGCCTCGGCATCGCGCGTTCGCTCAACCAGATCGACGAAGAGAACAACCGCGCCATCCTCAAGAAGGCCGGCTTCCTCAACCGTGACGCTCGCGTCAAGGAGCGCAAGAAGGCCGGACTCAAGAAGGCCCGTAAGGCGCCTCAGTTCTCGAAGCGCTAGATCGATAGTCGGCGCCGACATGCCTCGACTTTTCGGCACCGACGGTGTTCGGGGCCTGGCCAACCGTGATCTCACGGCTGGCCTGGCCCTGGGCCTCGCCCAGGCGAGTGCCGCCGTACTGACCCAGGGTCGCCGCGCCGAATCGCGCCGTGCCGAGGGTCGACGCCCCGTGGCCGTCCTCGCACGCGACCCCCGTATTTCCGGTGAATTCCTGGCCTCGGCCGTCGCCGCGGGCCTTGCCAGTTCCGGTGTCGACGTCCTGGACGCCGGCGTCATCCCCACGCCCGCCGCGGCATTCCTGATCGCGGACATCGGCGCGGACTTCGGCGTGATGATCTCCGCCTCGCACAACCCCGCCCCCGACAACGGCATCAAGATTTTCGCCTTCGGTGGTACCAAACTTCCCGACGACGTCGAGGATCGCATCGAGGCCCACCTCGACCACGACAAGCTCACGCCGATCGCGGGCGACGTCGGCCGGATCTCCCGCTTCGCGGATGCAGAAGACCGGTACGTCGTGCACCTCCTCGGCACCCTCCCGCACCGCCTCGACGGTATCCACGTCGTGCTCGACTGCGCCAACGGCGCGGCGGCGGGCGTGTCCCCGCAGGTCTTCACGGATGCCGGTGCGCGCCTGACCGTCATCGGCGCCAACCCGAACGGGCTCAACATCAACGACGGGGTCGGCTCGACCCACCTCGACAACCTGGCCAAGGCCGTCCTCGAGCACGGTGCCGATGTCGGCATCGCCCACGACGGCGACGCCGACCGATGCCTCGCCGTCGACCGGAACGGCAACATCGTGGACGGCGACCAGATCATGGCGATCCTCGCCGTGTCCATGGCCGAGCGGGGCGTCCTCAAGGACCGCACCCTCGTTGCCACCGTGATGAGCAACCTCGGCCTCCGGAAGGCCATGGCGGCCAACGACATCCGCATGATCGAGACCAAGGTCGGCGACCGCTACGTGCTCGAAGAGCTCAACGCGAACGGCCTGTCCCTCGGCGGGGAACAGTCCGGCCACGTCATCATGACGGAGTTCGCCACGACCGGAGACGGCATCCTCACCGGCCTGCACCTCGTCGCCGAGATGGCGCGCACCGGCAAGCCGCTCCACGAGCTCGCCTCCGTGATGACCGTCTTCCCGCAGATTCTGGTGAACGTGCGCGGCGTCGATCATCACGCGCTGAAGTCCGACGATGTCATCGCCGACGCCGTGCGCGAGGCCGAACTCGAACTCGGCGAGACCGGTCGGGTGCTGCTGCGTCCGTCCGGCACCGAGCCGATGGTGCGCGTCATGGTCGAGGCGGCCGACCAGGCCACCGCTGACCGGCTCGCGCACTCGCTCGCCGACGTCGTGCGCGAGCGCCTCGCCCTCTAAGACCCGGGTCCGGTCGCCGCGAACGAACGGTAGAGGATGCCGCGTTCGACGAGCGTCCACGCCGTGCTGACCGTGAGGTAGAGCGTCGCGGCCAGCGGGACCACGCTCGCGAACCCGACCGTGAGGAACGGCAGCCAGCTGAGGAGCGCGGCGAGCCGTGTCGCGGCGGGCTGCGCTGTCGGCACGACCGGCGAGGCGTATCTCGCGGCCAGCCGTCGGGAGAACGCTGCGGTCACGGCGATGACGGCCAGGAGCGCGACGAACAGCACGAGTCCGGGCCAGAAGGCCGGCGTGGCGCCCAGAAACGCCAGGAACGACGTGCCCAGCGGCACGCCGCCGAGCTCCTGCGCGAGCAGCGGGTTCGGCTGCCCGTTGATGCTGGCGAGGACGAAGAGCGCGTACACGGTCGACACGATCGGCGCCTGCAGGAGAGTCGGCAGGCATCCGGCCAGGGGCGACGCCTTCTCGGCCGCGTAGAGTTCGGCGGTCTTTCGGCTGAGGAGCGCGGGGTCGCCCCGGTACCGGCGTTGCAGCTCCCGGAGCTGGGGCGCGAGGCGTCGGCGGACGAACTCGGCGCGCACCTGGGCGCGACCGACCGGAACGAGTGCCGCCCGGAGGAGGAGCGTGACCAGGACGATCACGAGTGCGGTGCTGCTCGCGCCGGAGAGGGGAGCGAGCGCGGAGGAGAGGGCGGTGACGGCCGCGACGGCGGCCTGGAGCAGGGCTGCGACGGGCGCAACGGAATAGAGGTCCACAGAAGAGGTCCCAACGATCGGAGGAAGAGGGGGCGCGTCTGCGGTCGCGCGGCCTCGCCCTGCGTCGGGGCTGCCGGCTGAGGACTAGGCGACCGCGGGCTGCCCGGCCGGTGCTCGCGGGCGCGCACGCCCCGCGGTGTTGGGGTGGCTGGGTGCGGCGAGCCGGCTGAGCACCTCGCGGTGCTGGTGCGAGCGGCGGCCGACCGTGAGCTCGAGGGCCACGGTCGCCGTGAGCCGGTAGCGCGTCCCGATCACGACCGCGAGGCCGAGCACGGCGACACCGGCGAGGAACAGCATCCCCGGTTCGGCCGGCACGAGGATGAGCGCGAGCAGCGGGCCGGTCAGGTACAGCACCAGCGCGGCATACGCGGCTCTCACGATCGCGCCTCCAGGCGGGTCGGCCAGAACGATGGGTGAGCCGACTCTACACCGCGGATGCTGCGCGCGGCTCAGAGCTTGCGGAGCAGCACCTTCGACACGGCGTGGTTCTCGTCCTTGCGCAGCACCAGGGTCGCCCGGGAGCGCGTCGGCAGGATGTTCTGCACGAGGTTCGGCTCGTTGATCTCGTCCCAGATCCGGCGGGCCTCGCGGCGGGCTTCGTCCTCCGTCATCGTCGCGTACCGGTGGAAGTACGACTTCGGGTTGCTGAACGCTCCGCGCTGCAGGCGCAGGAACCGCTCGACGTACCAGCGGGCGATGTCCTGGGTGCGGGCATCCACGTACACGGTGAAGTCGAAGAGGTCGCTCACGGTGAGTCCATGCCCCGTGGCCGGCGGCGCGAGCACGTTGAGGCCTTCGACGATGAGGACGTCCGGCTGGCGCACCACGATCTGCGCGTCCGGCACGATGTCGTAGTTCAGGTGCGAATAGAACGGGGCCCGCACCTCGGCGGCACCGCCCTTGACGGCGGACACGAAGCGGAGCAGCGACCGTCGGTCGTACGACTCCGGGAATCCCTTGCGGGCCATCAGGCCGCGCCGGGCCAGTTCGGCGTTCGGGAACAGGAACCCGTCGGTGGTCACGAGTTCGACCCGGGGGGTGTCCTCCCAGCGGGCGAGCAGCTCGCGCAGGAGCCGGGCGATCGTCGACTTGCCGACGGCGACGGATCCGGCGACGCCGATCACGAACGGGGTGCGCCGGGCGCGTTCGCCGAGGAAGTCGCTCGTCGCCCGATGCAGCTGACTCGCGCCAGCGGCGTAGAGGTTGAGCAGGCGGCTGACGGGCAGGTAGACATCGGTCACCTCGCCGAGGTCGAGCGGCTCACCGAGGCCGCGCAGCTGCACGATCTCGGTCTCACGAAGGGGGAGCTGGGTCGTGGGTGCAAGGGCCGCCCAGTCCGCTCGATCCAGCTCGACGAACGGTGTGGTGTGGCCGTTGTTCCAGAGGCTCGCGGCTGGATCGGACATTCCACACAGTTTAGTCGGACTAAAATCGAGGCCATGTGCGGAATCGTAGGTTATGTAGGGGAAGACAAGAGCGTCGAGGTCCTGATGAGGGGGTTGCGGAGACTGGAATACCGCGGTTACGACTCAGCGGGCATCGCCGTCATCGACGATGACGGCGTGCTGAACACCAGGAAACGGGCTGGAAAGCTTGCCATCCTGGCCGGAGACCTCGAGGCCAATCCGATCAACAATGGGCGGACCGGTATCGGGCACACCCGCTGGGCCACCCACGGCGGACCGACCGACGCGAATGCGCACCCGCACCTCGGCGACAACGGCAAGCTCGCCCTGATCCACAACGGAATTATCGAAAACTTCTCTGTCCTCAAGGACGAACTCCTCTCCGAGGGCTTCACCTTCGAGAGCGAGACCGACACCGAGGTCGCCGCCGTGCTCCTCGGCCGTGAGTACCAGCGCCTCGGCGACCTGAGCGCCGCGTTCCTGAGCGTCGTCGGCCGCCTGGACGGCGCCTTCACCCTCCTCGCGGTGCACCAGGACCAGCCCGGCGTCGTCGTCGGCGCCCGGCGCAATTCCCCGCTCGTGATCGGCCTCGGCGACGGGGAGAACTTCCTCGGCTCCGACGTCGCGGCGTTCGTCGAGTTCACCCGCCGCGCCGTCGCGGTCGGCCAGGACCAGATCGTCACGATCACCCCGCAGGTTGTCACCATCACCGACTTCGAGGGCAACCCCGTCGAGTTCGAGGAATTCGACATCGCCTGGGACGCCTCCGCCGCCGAAAAGGGCGGTTGGTCGAGCTTCATGGCCAAGGAAGTCTCCGAGCAGCCCGACGCCGTCGCCAACACGCTCCTCGGCCGCATTCACGAGGGCCAGGCCGTCGTGCCCGAGCTCGAGGCGTTCGGAGACGACGTGCTCGCGAGCATCCGCCGGATCGTCATCGTCGCCTGCGGCACCGCCGCGAACGCCGGCTACGTCGCCAAGTACGCGATCGAGAAGTGGACCAGGGTCCCCGTGGACGTCGAACTCAGCCACGAGTTCCGTTACCGCGACCCGGTGCTGAACGCCGAAACTCTGATCATCTCGATCAGCCAGTCCGGCGAGACCATGGACACCCTGATGGCGGTCAAGTTCGCCAGGGAGTCCGGCGCCAAGGCCATCTCGATCTGCAACACGCAGGGTGCGACCATTCCCCGCGAGTCCGACGCCGTGATCTACACGCACGCCGGTCCCGAGGTCGCCGTGGCCTCGACGAAGGGCTTCACCGCCCAGATCGCCGCCCTTTACCTCTTCGCCCTGCACCTCGCCCGGGTGCGCGGCAGCATCAACGCAGCGGATGCCGCGGCTCAGGTCGTCGAGCTCCAGGCGATTCCCGCGAAGATCGCGACCGTGTTGCTCCAGGAGAGCGCCGTGCACGAACTCGCCGCCTGGATGTCGGACACCCGCGCCGTGCTGTTCCTCGGCCGCCACGTCGGTTTCCCGATCGCGCTCGAGGGCGCACTCAAGCTCAAGGAACTCGCGTACATCCACGCGGAGGGCTTCGCGGCCGGCGAGCTCAAGCACGGCCCGATCGCGCTGATCGAGCCGGGCCAGCCCGTGTTCGTCGTCGTTCCGAGCCCGCGCGGTTCCGCGCACCTGCACCCCAAGGTGATCTCGAACATCCAGGAGATCCGGGCCCGCGGCGCACGCATCATCGCGATCGCCGAAGAGGGCGACGTTGCCGTGCTGCCGTTCGCGGACACCGTGCTGCGGATCCCGCTCGCCGCGCCGCTCTTCGAGCCGTTCCTCGCGGTCGTGCCGATGCAGATCTTCGCGATGGAACTCGCAACGGTCAAGGGCCTCGACGTCGACCAGCCGCGCAACCTCGCGAAGTCGGTCACGGTCGAATAGGCACGGGCGGAGTGAGGACGGGCAGGCGGGCGCCGGCGTGATTCGCGGCATCGGTGTCGACATCGTCGACCTCGACCGGTTCGACCGGCAGGTGCTGCGCACGCCCGGACTCGTTCCCCGGCTGTTCGCGGCCGGAGAACGTGGCCTGCCCACCCACTCCCTCGCGGCCCGGTTCGCGGCCAAGGAAGCACTGATCAAGGCGCTCGGCGACAGTGCGGGCACCAGCTGGCAGGAGATGGAAGTCGTGAACGACGCCCACGGTAACCCCGGGTTCCGGCTCAGCGGGGTCATGGCCGACGTGCTGCGCGCACGCGGCGTCGATTCCGTGCACCTCACGATGACCCACGACGCGGGCGTCGCCTGCGCCTTCGTGGTGCTCGAGGGCGCGTCGTGAGCGAGTTCCGCGAGGCGGTCGTCGACCTCGGCGCGGTCGCCGCGAACGTCGCCCACCTGCGCGCCGTGATCGGCACTCCGCATTTCATGGCCGTCGTCAAGGCCAACGCGTACGGCCACGGCGTGGTCCCGGTCGCCCGCACGGCCCTCGCCGCCGGTGCCGACTGGCTCGGCGTCGCCGACCTCACCGAGGCGCACGCGCTCCGCGACGCCGGCATCGAGGCCCCGCTCCTCGCCTGGCTGCACGGCCCCGACACCGATTTCGCCCCCGCGATCACCAGGGACATCGACCTGGGGGTGTCCTCCGCGCGCCAGCTCCGCGCCATAGCGGATGCCGCAGGCCGGCTCGGCCGCGTCGCGAACGTCCACCTGAAGCTCGACACCGGCCTCAGCCGCAACGGTCTGAACGCGCCGGACTGGGCCGAGGTCTTCGCGCTCGCAGCCGGCTTCGAACGGGACCGCCTCGTGCACGTCCGCGGCATCTTCAGCCACCTCTCCAACGCCTCGCCGGCCGCGGACGACGAGGCCGTCGCCCGCTTCTGCTCCGGTCTCGACCTCGCCGCCGCGGCGGGACTGGCCCCGGAGCTCGCGCATCTCGCGTCGACTGCGGCGGCGCTGCGCCTGCCCGCCGCCCGGTTCTCGATGGTGCGCATCGGCATCGGCCTCTACGGGCTGTCGCCCTTCGACGACGCGACCCCGCGAGAACTCGGCCTCGCGCCGGCGATGACCCTCCGCGCGAGCGTCGCAGCCGTGCGCCGGGTGCCTGCGGGAGCCGGCGTCTCCTACGACTACCTGTGGCGTGCCCCCGAAGACGGCAACCTCGCCCTCGTCCCCCTCGGCTACGCGGACGGCGTGCCCCGCGCGGCGTCCGGCTCCGCCCGGGTGAGCATCAACGGCCAGGGCTACCCGATCGTCGGCCGCATCGCGATGGACCAGTTCGTCGTGAGCGTCGGCCAGGACAGCGTCGAGGTCGGCGACGAGGTCGTGCTCTTCGGCGACCCCGACGCCCGGCCGGTACCTTTCCGGTCGAGAGTTACCGGCATACCGGCCACTCTCGACCGGAAAGGAACCGGGGCGGACAAGTGGGAGCCGGTGCCGAGTGCGGCCGACTGGGCGGATGCCGCTGGCACGATCAACTACGAGATCGTCACCAGGATCGGGCACCGGGTGCCGCGCAGCTACCGGAACGAGGAACCCGCCGGATGAGCGGTCGGGTGGTCCGTCGGGTGATCCCCGATGCCGCTGCGATGCACGAGTTCGGCGTCGCCGTGGCCGCGGAGCTGCGCGCGGGCGACCTGGTCGTGCTGACCGGCCCGCTCGGCGCGGGCAAGACCACCTTCACCCGTGGCCTCGGCGCGGGACTCGGCGTGCGCGGCGCGGTCACGAGCCCGACCTTCGTGCTCGCCCGCGCGCACCCGAACCTCACGGGTGGACCGCCGCTCGTGCACGTCGACGCCTACCGGCTGCAGAGTGCGCTCGAACTGGACGATCTCGACATCGATTTCGAACACTCCGTCGTCGTGGTCGAGTGGGGGCGGGGCCTGCTCGACGGCGTCGCCGAGTCCTGGCTCGACATCGAGATCGAGCGGCCGACCGGCGCGCTGCAACCCCGGCCCGCGGGCGCGGGCGAGCCGGGACAGGCATCCGCTACGCCGGGCGTCGGTGCCCCCGGCCTGGACCTCGACGTGGATCTCGACGAGCCGCGCACCGTGACGATCACCGGATTCGGCCCTCGCTGGCCCGGGTTCGAGGGCGGTCTGCGCGGGGAATAGGCTGAACGGGTGCTTCTCGCCATCGATACCTCCGCCGGAACCAGCGTCGCGGTCGTCGACGGGGTCCACGGCGTGCTCGCCGACATCGACACCGCGGACACCATGCGGCACGCCGAAGTGATCGGCAGCCTCATCAGCGAGTGCCTCGAGCGTGCGAACGTGCGCGTCTCCGACCTGACCGGCGTCGTCGGCGGCATGGGTCCCGGCCCGTTCACCGGCCTCCGCGTCGGCATCGCCGCCGCCCGCGTCTTCGCGCTCGGCGCCGGCCTGCCCTTCCTGCCCGTGATCAGCCACGACGCCATCGTGCTCAATCGCTACCTGGCCGGCCACACCGGCGGCCTCGTCGTCGTGACCGACGCCCGCAGGCGCGAGGTCAACTGGTCCGCGTACAGCGGGGTGGATGCCGCGGGTCTGCCCGTGCGCCTCGCCGCGCCCGGGGTCGCGAAACCGGCCGTCCTGCTCGAGCCGGACTGGGTCTACGCGGATCTCGACCGCGCGGACGCCGTGACCGTGCCCGCCGCCGACCTCGGCCGGGTCGCCGAGCTGCTGCTCGCCAACGACCGCGCCTTCGCGACAGACGCCGCCTTCTACCTGCGCTCACCCGACGTCACGCTGTCTGCCGGGCCGAAACGGGTGAGCTGAGTGACCTGGCAGCTGCGTCGCGCCCACGCGGGAGACCTCGACGGCATCATGGCCCTCGAGATCCGCCTCTTCGAGAACGACGCCTGGTCCGCGGAGGGCATGCTCCGGGACATCACGGACCCGGACTGCTACTACCTCGTCGCGGTCCCGCCGGACGAACCCGACCGCATCGAGGCATACGCGGGGCTGCTCGCCCCGCGCGGGGCCCTCGAGGGCGACATCCAGACCATCGCCGTCACCGAGACGGTCCGCCGCCACGGGCTCGGCGGCACCCTGGTGCAGAGCCTCGTCACCGAGGCCCGCAAGCGCGGCATCCGCGAGGTGTTCCTCGAGGTCCGTGCCGACAACCCCGGCGCCCAGCGGGTCTACCTCCGGCTCGGCTTCGAGGAGATCGGCGTGCGCCGCGGCTACTACCAGCCCGACAACGTCGACGCGCTCGTCATGCGCCTCGCGGTCCCTCCGGCGGAGGCGGCGCTCGCCGCGCCCGACCCGGTGCAGCCCCCGACCGACCCGACGGATGCCGCGGAGGCGACCGAATGAACCGCGACAACCCCCTGGTGCTCGGCATCGAAACCTCGTGCGACGAAACCGGCATCGGGATCGTCCGCGGCACCCGGCTGCTCTCGAACACGATCGCCTCCTCGATGGACGAGCACGCCCGCTACGGCGGCGTCGTCCCCGAGGTCGCGGCGCGCGCCCATCTCGAGGAGCTCGTCCCGATGATCCGCGCCGCAACCAGCGACGCGGGCATCCGCCTCGAGGACGTCGACGCGATCGCCGTCACCTACGGACCCGGCCTGTCCGGCGCCCTCATGGTCGGCGTCGGCGCAGCGAAGGCCCTCGCGATCGCCCTCGGTAAGCCGATCTACGCGGTCAACCACCTCGTCGGCCACGTCGGCGCCGACGTGCTCCAGACCGAGGCCGACCCGGGAACGGAGCCCCTCGAATACCCGACGATAGCCCTCCTCGTCTCGGGAGGGCACACCTCGCTCCTCCTCGTGCGCGACCTCGTCTCCGACGTGGAACTGCTCGGCGAGACCATCGACGACGCGGCGGGGGAGGCCTTCGACAAGGTCGCCCGCATCCTCGGCCTGCCCTACCCCGGCGGTCCACAGATCGACCGCGTCGCCGTCGGCGGCGATCCGGCGTTCATCCGTTTCCCGCGCGGCCTCAGCCACCACAAGGACATGGAGCACCACCGCTACGACTTCTCCTTCTCCGGGCTGAAGACGTCGGTGGCCCGCTGGGTCGAGCAGACCCGCGACGCGGGCGAGACCGTGCCGCTCGCGGACGTCGCGGCGAGCTTCCGCGAGGCCGTCATCGACATCCTGCTCACCAAGGCCGTCGCCGCGTGCACCGACCTCGGCGTTCCGCGCCTCCTCCTCGGCGGCGGGGTGATCGCGAACGCGCGACTCCGTGAGCTCGCCGTCGAACGCACGGATGCCGCCGGCATCGCCCTGCGCATCCCGCCGCTCTCCCTGTGCACCGACAACGGCGCCATGATCGCCGCGCTCGGGGCCCAGCTGATCATGGCAGGCCACGAGCCGTCAACCCTCGTCTTCGGCGCGGATTCGACGCTCCCCGCTTCCGTCATCCAGGGGTGAAAACCGCGCCCCATCTCAGGTTCCTGTGCATCCGCGATACGCTGGGCACAACAGACATGGCGAGTCATGGGCGTTGACACCCGTTCAATGAGGGTGCCACTATGGCACCGCCAGCTGATCGAAGCCCAAAGGAGCCGTTAGTCATGACCGACCCGAACCAGCCCCCGGTTACCCCGCCCCCGGTGAACCAGCCCCCGATCTACCAGGCTCCCGAAGCGCCGGCATATCAGGCGCCCGCCGCACCGGCGTACCAGGCTCCCGAAGTTCCGGCATATCAGGCCCCCGCCGCACCGGCGTACGGCGCACCCGACGCATACGGCCAGCAGCAGCCCTACGGCCAGCAGCAGTACGGTCAGCAGCCCTACGGCCAGCCCCTCGCCCAGGACAAGTACAACGTCCTCGCGATCGTCTCACTTGTCTCGGCGTTCTTCATTTCCCTCGCCGCGATCATCACCGGCCACATCGCGCTCAGCCAGATCAAGAAGACCGGGGAGAAGGGTCGCGGCCTCGCGATCGCCGGCCTCGCGCTCGGCTACGTGCGCCTCGTCGCCGAGATAGTCCTGATAATCCTCTTCATCGTCCTGATCGCCACGACCTCGAACAGCGGATACTCCAGCTACTGAGGCCCCAGCGGCCCGTCATCGCTGACCCGTCGTTGACGCTGACCTGTCGTGGCCACCGGCCCGCCAATGCAGTGGAAAGGAACAGCTCATGAGTGATGTGAATGCTCCGCGCGCCTCGGGACTCCCTCCGGTTCCGGAGGTCCCGCAGGTGCCCGATGTGCCGCACGTGCCCGAGGTGCCCGAGGTCCCACAGATTCCGCGTGGCGAGTCCGCCGGAACGCCCCCCGCGGATTCTGCCTCCGGCCCGCCCGCCGGCCCGCCCTTCATGGGTTCTGCCGCCGGCCCGCCGCTCGGGGACTCTTCCGTCGGCCCGCCTCCCGTCGGCCCGCCTCCCGCCGGTCCTCCCGTCGGCCCGCCTCCCGCCGGTCCTCCCGTCGGCCCGCCGGAGTCCGGCCCGTCGTCACCGCAGCCTCTCGGTTCCGGGTACCCGTACCCTCCCGCCCCGGGGGCGCAGGCGGCGACCCGCCAGCCGGTGCTCAGCATCCTCTCGCTCGTCTCGGGCGTCGTCGGGCTGCTGGGCCTCCCCGTCGCCTTCATCCCCTTCGTCGGCGGGGTGCTCGCCCTGCTGCTGCCGGCCGCGGCGATCGTGCTCGGGGCCCTCGGACGCACCAAAGAACCATACGCCAGGGGGCTCTGGCTGACCGGCCTGATCACCGGCATCGTCGGCGTCGCCCTCGCCCTGTTGAGCATCGTCGTCTGGGTGCTCATCTTCGCAAGCATGCCGAGTACCAACTACTATCGCTGAGAGCCCGTTCCCTGGGCGCAGTGACCGGACCGGGAGGCCGCAGTGACGGATGCACGACACCCGGCCGCCGGCGACGACCTCCGGTTCGCGCTGACGCGCCCGCCGGAGGAGGTCACCGGCGAACTCGACTACGCGTCAACCGTCACGGCCCCCACCGAGTGGGTGCCCTACGTCTATACAGAGTCCGAGCTGCGCGCCCTCGCCAGACGGCGCGCGCTCTCCGTCGCGTCCCTCGGGTTCGGCGCCGTCGGCCTGGCCGGTGCCGTTTTCGTGGTCTGGACCGCGCCGCTCTCGCTCGCCGCCGTCGTGCTCGCCATCTGGGCGAGCCGCACCGAACGCCCGGCCGTCTCGATCTGGGCCTGGGGCCTCGGTACCGGCCTCGCCGGCCTCGTCATCGCCGCGGGCTGGATCGTGCTGATCAGCCAGGGCATCAGCCCCGTCCCGCACTGAGCGCTCAGCGCGGCGGCTGCACCCGCTCCACGAGCAGGGCGAGCCTGCGCCCGCCCGCCCGGGTGAGCACCAGCGTCGCCGACTCGGGGCCGTGCAGCTTCAGCCGGGTGCGCAGCACGGCCGGATCCACGTCCACGCCGCGCTTCTTGATCTCGAGCGTGCCGATCCGGCGCTCCTTGAGCGCGAGCCGCAGCTTCTTCTCGTCCACCGGCAGCGACTCGAGCACCCGGAACGCGGTCGCGAACGGGGTCTCGTGCAGGGATTCGGAGCTGAGATAGGCGATGCCCTCCCCGAGCATCAGCGCGTCCATGCTGCGGGCCAGATCACCGATCAATCGCGCCCGGATCACGGCCCCGTCCGGTTCGTAGAGGTAGCTCCCCGGAACGCCCGCCGCGCCGGCCACACTGTCGACGTCGACGCTGTCGGCCGCCGCGGTGAGCTCATGACTGCCTGCCCTGCCCAGAAGCAGCGCCGAGCGGCGGATGCCGTCGCGAGCGAGGGCGCCGAACCAGAGTCCCATCTCCACGAGCTTTCCGTCCACCGACACCCACTGTGCTTCCGCGGCTGCGGGAATGGCGTCGCGGTCGTGGCCCGGACCGAGTTTCACGCCGATCGGCATCCGCTCGCTCAGGCCGAAGACGAAGTCGAGATTCGGCGAATAGTCTTCCGGACGGGTCAGCCGGGAGGTGTTGCTGTGCCCGGCCGTGCGACGGGCCGGGTCGAGCCAGGCCGCGTCGAAGCCGGTCAGGTCGAAGGTCTCCGCGTCACCGTGCACGACGCTCGCATTGTCGAAGGGAGCGAGGTTGTAGCTTGCGACCGCTGCCGTGACCTCGTCGGTGTCCACGGCGGTCACCCGGATGTCGAGGGCGGCGAGGGCCATCGAGTCGCTGCCGATCCCGCTGCCGAGATCGGCGACCCGGTTCAGGCCGGCCGCGGCGAACCGGCCGGCGTGCAGTGCGGCGACGTTCAGGCGGGTGGCCTGTTCGAGACCGGCCTCGGTGAACAGCATCCGCCCGGCGAAGTCGCTGAACTTGGCCACGGCCTTCGCGCGCAGCCGGGACTGGCCGAGCACCGCGGTCACAAGACCCTGCGGGTGGCCGGCCTTCCGCAGGTCGCTGACCAGGCGCACCACATCGGAGGCGTTGTCCCAGGGCGGAAGCGAGTCCAGCAGGCGCAGCCCATCGGGGGACAAGAGGTCGACAAGCTCGGAGCGTTCCATTGTCCAAACGATATCAAGCCGCGGCCGCCGCGCCCGGAACGCCCGAGTCTGGCACTCACATTGCGTGAGTGCCAGATGCGCCCTAAACTCGCTGTTAGCACTCTCGCTGTGAGTCTGCCAACCAAGTCTTAGCTAAGAAAGAGGTCAACCGTGTCGGTCTCCATCAAGCCGCTCGAGGATCGCATCGTCATCAAGCAGGTCGACGCCGAGCAGACCACCGCATCAGGTCTGGTCATCCCTGACACTGCCAAGGAAAAGCCCCAGGAGGGCGAAGTTGTCGCCGTCGGCCCCGGCCGCATCGACGACAACGGCAACCGCATCCCGCTCGACATTGCCGTGGGCGACAAGGTCATCTACTCCAAGTACGGCGGAACCGAGGTTAAGTTCGGTGGCGACGATCTCCTCGTCCTCTCCGCACGCGACGTGCTCGCCGTCGTCGTCCGCTAGGGAATCCTCCCAGGCGCCACGCACGATCGCAGTATAAGTACGAACAACACAAAATCCCGGATGGCCTGTTCATCCGGGATTTTGTGTTCCCCAGGCCCGCTTCGACGCGGCACGCAGCACCCAGGGCACGCCAACGCAGGGCACGCCAACGCAGAGCACGCCCGTGAAGGGGAATCGTCGTGAGCAGGACACGGAACCAGCCGGTCGAGCCGACCAGCGGACTCGGATTCGCGATCGCAGCGTACGGCCTCTGGGGCCTGCTCCCGCTCTTCTTCCTGCTGCTGCACCCCACTGGACCCTTCGAAGTCGTGGCCTGGCGGGTGCTCTTCTCGCTCGTCTTCTGCCTCGCCCTGATCACTGCCACCCGGGGCTGGCCCGCCCTGCTCGTGGTGCTCCGCCGCCCGAAGACGGTCTGGGTGATGGGCCTGGCCGGCCTCCTGATCTTCGTCAACTGGCAGACCTACGTCTTTGCGACGCTGACCGGGCACGTCGTCGAGGCCGCCCTCGGCTACTTCATGAACCCGATCGTCACGGTGCTGCTGGGCGTGTTCGTTCTGCACGAGCGCTTGCGGCGCATCCAGTGGATCGCGGTGGCGATCAGCGCGGCCGCCGTGCTCGTGCTCACCATCGGCTACGGGGCGCTGCCGTGGATCTCGCTCGTCCTCGCCCTGTCCTTCGGGTTCTACGGGCTGATCAAGAAGAACGTCGGCCCCGGCGTCGGGGCACTCACCGGCCTCACCCTCGAGACCGCCTGGCTGATGCCGATCGCGATCGCGGAACTCCTGATCGTGGGCGCCATGACCGGGCTCACCTTCGGAACGGTGTCGCCCTGGCACACCGTCGGCCTCGTGTCGACGGGCGTCGTGACGGCCGTCCCGCTGTTGTTCTTCGCCGCGGCCGCCCGCCGCCTGCCGCTCAGCCTGCTCGGCCTCGTGCAGTTCGTGGCGCCGGTGCTGCAGTTCCTCGTCGGCGTGTTCATCCTGGGCGAGCCCATGCCGCCGGAGCGCTGGGTCGGCTTCGGGCTCGTCTGGGTCGCGCTCGTGATCCTCACGGTCGACATGGTCGCCACCGGACGCGCCCCGCGGCGAGCATCCCCCGAACCCCTCTGACCGGCGATACGCTCGAGGCATTCCCCACCTGTGAAAGGACCACGGATGCCCTTTCCGCCCACGACCCTCACCTCGCGCCCCCGGGGCCGCACGTCTGCCGGCCTCACGCTCACCGTGGCCGCCGCGCTGCTGCTGACCGGCTGCACCGCGAGTGGCGCCCCTGCCGCCGTGACGAGCACCCCGAGCGTCGCTGCAACGATTGCGCCCACCGGCGACGGCACCCTGTTGATCGGCACGCTGTTCCCGATGACCGGGGAAGCGGGAGTCGCCGTGACCGGTGCCGCGCAGGTCGCGGGCACCGAGCTGGCCGCCCGTGAGATCCTCGAACAGGCCCTGCCCGGCACCCTGCCGATCCAGCTCGTGCATCGGAACTCGACCGGCAATGCCGCGGTCGCGGTCGCCGACCTGGTGGCCCGACACGTCGACCTCGTTCTCTGGGACGCGACGAGCGCCGTGCCCGCCGAGGTCTCGGCATCCGTGGTCGCCGCGGGAATCGCCCTCCTGCCGCTGGACGATTTCACGAACGGCGGCACTCCGCTCGCGGCGGACGAAGCCTTCGCGGTGCGCCTGCGCACCTCGGATCCTGGGCTCGCCGACACCGCCGGAGGCGGGGAAGCCTTCGACGGGGTGGTGCTCGCGGCGCTCGCCGCGGCCGAGGCAGGCGACGATGGCGGGCCCTCGATCGCCCCGGCCCTCGATCGGGTCAGCCACGGTGACTCGGTGTGCACTTCTTGGGCAACATGCCGCACCGCGCTCGGTGAAAAGAAGCAGATCGCCTACCAGGGCGTGACCGGACGACGCTCTTAGTACAGGACCTCGTCGGAGGGCGTCCCCCAGAGCAAGTGCCGGTGGTGTCACGAATCGCTAACGATGTTCTCTTTGCACGGCAAGAAAACATCCTCGAAACAAAGTGATCCTAGGTTGGAGCCTAATAACGCGAGTGGGCCTCACCCGGAGGCGTACTGACGCGTGCAAGATGAAAGGGTACCCAGGATGATTAAATCCAAGCACGCCCTCCGGACCGCCATCGTGGCGGGAGCAGGCGTCATCGCCGTCATGCTCTCCGGTTGTGCATCCGGCGGCGGTTCTACCGCTACCACGACCTCGGCCGCGGCCTCGTCCTCGTACACCGACGCAGCTTGTGCGAGCGGAGCGTCCACGGACAAGTCGCTGGTCGTCGGCTCGATCCTCCCGATCACCGGTAGCCTCGCCTATCTCAACCCGCCGGAACTCGCCGGAGTTGGCCTCGCCGTCTCCGACATCAACGCCGCCGGCGGCGTCGACGGCAAGGACGCCTGCGTCCTGGCCACCGACTCCGGTGACAGCACGGACCTGACGATCTCGACCGCATCGGCCCAGAAGCTCATCGCGGCCAAGGTTTCCGTCGCCATCGGCGCGGCGTCCTCGAGCGTTTCGCTCAACGTCGTCGACTCCTTCGCCTCCGCGAAGATCGTCCAGATCTCCCCGGCCAACACCTCGGCCAAGCTCAGCGGCTACGGTCCGTTCTACTTCCGCACCGCACCGCCGGACTCGGTCCAGGGTTCCGCGCTCGGCCAGCTCATCACGGGTGACGGCAACGCCAAGGTCGCCTTCCTGGTCTTCAACGACTCCTACGGCACCGGCCTCCGCGACTTCACGCAGAAGAGCATCGAAGCCTCCGGCGGAACCGTCGTCTACGGCGGCAAGGGCAACGGCCAGGAATTCCCCCCCGGCCAGACCACGTTCTCGTCCGAGGTGACCGCCGCCAAGGCGACCACCCCCGACGCGATCGTCATCCTCGCCTTCGACGAGACCAAGTCGATCATCCCCGAGCTCAAGGCCCAGGGCGTCGACCTCTCCAAGGTCTACCTGTCCGACGGCAACACCGCCGACTACAGCAAGGACTTCGAAGCCGGCACGCTGACCAGCGCACAGGGCACGATCCCCGGCGCATACCCGGCCGACGAATTCAAGGGCAAGCTCGTCTCCTGGTACAAGGACACCCAGAACGCAGCCCTGGGCGACTTCTCCTACGCTCCTGAGGCCTACGACGCGACCACCCTCTCCGCCCTCGCGGCGCTGAAGGCCAAGTCCACCGTCTCCGCCGACATCCAGGCGCAGCTCGCGGCCGTCTCCGGCGCGAGTGGCAAGGGCACCAAGTGCAAGAGCTACGCCGAGTGTGCACCGCTCGTCACCGCCGGAACGGACATCCAGTACGTCGGACAGTCCGGCGTCGGCCCGTTCAACTCGCACAACGAGCCGTCGAGCGCCTTCATCGGCATCTACAAGTTCGACAAGGACAACAAGCCCGTCTGGCAGTCCGCCATCGAAGGACAGACCTCCTACTAGTCGGAGAGTGCTGATCTTCGGCTGAGGCCGTAAGAACACAGGGAGCGGGGTCGGGCGAAAGCCCGGCCCCGCTCTTTCGTGCGCCCGCCTCCGCGCGTGCGCCGGTGCGGCAGCATCCGCTCGTCTGCTGAGGTGTCGCACATCGACGTTCGCCGGGCGCACGAACGTCGATCTGCGACACCTCAGCGACGCCAGCCGCGCCCGCGCCGGTTTCGGCGGTCCGCGCCCGGTTGACGTCGAGGTCGCGCCGGTTTCGGCAGGCCGCGTCCGCCGTTTCGGGAGCGGGCTGCGCAGACGGGCGCGGTTGCAGGCGGATGCTGGCGGGGACGTGAAAAGGCCCGTACCGGCCCTCAGTGGGCTGGCACGGGCCTCTCGGTCGTGCGGGTGGGTCGGAAGACCCGGGTCAGGCGATGGTGACGGGCTTGTCGTCCTTCTCGGCGTCAACATCCTTGGCGAGGGTGCCGAGGTAGAGCTCGATGACCTTCGGGTCGTCCGCGAGTTCGCGGCCGGTGCCCGTGTACGCGTTGCGGCCTTGGTCGAGCACATAGCCGCGGTCGCAGATCTGCAGGCAGCGGCGGGCGTTCTGCTCGACCATCACGATCGTCACGCCGGTCTTGTTGATCCGGCGGGTGCGGATGAAGGTCTCGTCCTGACGCACGGGGGACAGTCCGGCGGACGGCTCGTCGAGGAGCAGCACGGAGGGGTCCATCATGAGTGCGCGCGCCATCGCGACCGACTGGCGTTCACCACCGGAGAGCGAACCGGCCCGCTGGGTGCGGCGGTCGGCGAGGGCGGGGAACAGGTCGAAGATCGCGTCGAGGCGTTCGCTGAGCAGTCGGGGCCGCAGGTACAGGCCCATCTGCAGGTTCTCCTCGATCGTGAGGGAGGGGAACACGTTGTTGTTCTGGGGGACGAAGCCGACACCGGCCTGCACGAGGCGGTTCGCCTTGAACCCGGTGATGTCCTCGCCCTTGAGCGTGACGCTGCCGCTGCGGACGGACACGAGTCCGAACAGCGCCTTCAGCAGCGTCGACTTGCCGGCGCCGTTCGGGCCGATGATTCCGATGAGCTCACCCGGGTAGACATCCAGGTTGCAGCCATTGAGGATATTGACCCCGGGAACGTAGCCGGCGACGAGATCCGTCGCCTGCAGGACCGGAGCGGGGGAGCCTGTGGGTACAACCATGACTACGCGTCGCCTTCCGTGCGGTTTTCGAGTTCGACCTCTTTGGCCAGTTCCTCCGCGACTTCGTCCGTGAGGAGAGAGTCGTCGCCGAGGTCGGTGTCGTGGTGCGCGCCGAGGTAGGCGTCGATCACGGCCTGGTCGTCCATGACGGTCGCCGACGGGCCTTCCGCAACGACCTTGCCTTCGGCCATCACGACGACCCAGTCGGAGATGTGCCGCACCATGTGCATGTCGTGCTCGACGAACAGGACGGTCATGCCCTCGTCGCGGAGCGACTTGATGTGGCCGAGCAGCGACTGGGTGAGCGCGGGGTTGACCCCGGCCATCGGCTCGTCGAGCATGATCATGGTCGGTTCGCTCATGAGCGCCCGCGCCATCTCGAGGAGTTTCTTCTGGCCGCCGGAGAGGCTGCCGGCCATGTCGTTCTTCTTCTCGAGAAGCTTGAAGCGCTGCAGGAGGTCCTCGGCCTGCGCCGTGATCTCCCGTTCGCGGGCCGCCCAGAGTGGCTTGATCACCGCGGCGAAGAGGTTCTCACCCGGCTGGTCCTTCGCGCCGAGGAGCATGTTCTCGAGAACGGTGAGCCGGGACAGCGCCTTGGTCAGCTGGAAGGTGCGCACCATGCCGCGTTGGGCGACCTTCGCGGCTCCCATGTTGTTGACGGACCGCCCATTGAACATCGAGCGGGCGGCATGGTCGGACTTCGGCCCGCCGATGAGGCGCGGGGCGGAGCTCGGCTTGTCGAAGCCCGTGATCAGGTTGAAGAACGTGGTCTTACCCGCGCCGTTCGGGCCGATCAGGGCCGTGATGATTCCGCGCTGCACCTCGAGGTGCGGCACATTGACGGCGGTCATGCCGCCGAACTGACGCACGATGTTGTCGACGACGAGGATCGGGTCCGGCTTGGGGACGCCGGGCAGGGGCGAGACGGCGGCGACGCTCGCCGTGGCGGCGGCCGCGGCTTTCGTCGGGGCGGGGGTGACTCCGAGATCAGTTGACATTGAAGCTCAGCTCCTTCTTGTTGCCGAGTACGCCCTGGGGTCTGAAGATGACCACGAGCATGAGCACCACACCGATCAGAATCCAGGAGAACTGTTCGGCCTGCTGGCCGTTCATGATGCTGTCCGGCACGAATTGGCCGGCGATGCCCTGCACGAACAGGCGCAGGGCGAAGAAGATGATCGAGCCGAGCACGGGCCCGAACACGGTCGCGGCGCCGCCGAGCAGCAGCGCGGTCCACACGAAGAAGGTCATCGACCGACCCATGCTGTCCGCCTGAACGGATGCCGGCAGCACGTAGATGATGCCGCCGAGCGCTCCGATGGTGCCGCCGAGGATGAGCGCCTGCATCTTGTATGCGTAGACGTTCTTGCCGAGGCTGCGGATCGCATCCTCGTCTTCGCGGATGCCGCGGAGCACGCGACCCCACGGGCTGCGCATCAGCAGGAACACGAAGAGGCAGAGGATCCCGACGATGGACCACGCCACGAGGCGGACCCACCAGCCGTTCGACCCGGTGTTGTCGTAGGTGAACGGGCCGAGGGTGGTCTGGCCGTCGCCGAGGAAGGAGAGGTCGGTGAACGGGCCGCGGTAGCTCTGGCCCGTGAGGCCGTTGGAACCGCCGGTGATGTCGGTGAGGAGCGAGGAGCGCCCGATCATCCGGACGATCTCGGCGGCCGAGATCGTCACGATCGCGAGGTAGTCACCGCGCAGCTTCAGGGTCGGGACACCGAGGACGAGCGCGAACACCGCCGCGGCGACGAGTGCGATCAACACGGCGGGGAACAGCGGGATCCCCGCGACGATGGAGATGGCGAAGGCGTATGCGCCGACGAGCATGAACCCGGCCTGGCCCATGTTGAGCAGCCCGGTGTAGCCGAAGTGGATGTTGAGTCCGATGGCGGCGATGGCGAGTGCCGCCGTCGATGGCGAGAAGGCGGAGGCGGCGATCGCCGTCAGGGTCGTCAGAAATTCATTCACGGTCTTGTCCTTCCTAACCGATGCGCTCTCGGCGCCCGAAAATGCCTTGTGGCCTGACGAGCAGGACGAGGATGAGAATGAGCAGTGCCGTGGCGTACTTGAAGTCGCCCGGCAGCACGAGGTTCGTGAGCTCGACGACCATGCCGATGATCATTGCGCCGGCGAGGGCGCCGAACGCGGTGCCGAGCCCGCCGAGGGTGACCGCGGCGAACATCAGCAGCAGCAGCTGCAGGCCGGTCTGCCAGTTCACGCCGTTGAGTACGAGTCCGAGCATCACTCCGGCGAGGCCGGCGAGGCCGGCAGAGGCCGTCCAGACCAGGCGGATGATGGCGTCGACGTCGATCCCGGAGGCCGCGGCGAGCGAGGGGTTGTCCGAAACGGCGCGGGTGGCCCGGCCGATGCGGGAGCGGAGCAGGAACAGCCCGACGAGGATGATGACCGCGACGGCGATGCCCATCGCCCAGAGCGATTGCACCGAGAGGGTGATCGGCCCGATTTCGACGGTGACCGGGTTGGCCTTGTCGATCCGGACGGTCTTGGCGCCGATGAAGAACTGGAACGCGTACTGCAGCGCGATCGAGAGCCCGATGGTCACGATCATCAGCTGGGTGTTCGGCAGGCCGCGCTTGCGCAGCGGTTTCCAGATCAGCGCGTCCTGGAAGTACCCGGTCGCCGCGCAGACGACGACGGTGAGGAAGGCGGCAAGGAAGAGGTTGAGGCCGAGCTGGTTGGCCAGCACGAAGGCCAGCAGTCCGCCGAGGGTGACCTGCTCGCCGTGGGCGAAGTTGCTCAGCCCGGTCGTGCCGTAGATCAGCGAGAGGCCCACGGAGGCGAGGGCGAGCAGCAGCCCGAGGCGGATGCCCGACGCGGCCTGCTGGAGGAAACGCTCCCAGGTGACGGAGCCGCCGGTGGCCGCGCTCGTGTCGCCCGTGGTCGGCGCGGAGGTCGAGCCGCTGGAACTGCCGCCGCTGCCGCTGAGCTTGAAGATGGTGCCCGTGTTGCGACCCAGACCGCCGGTGACGGTGGCCGGGTTGGTGACGCTCGGATCGAGCGTCTCCCCGCTCGGCAGGGTCGTGGTGTCGAGGGTCACGGTGTAGGGGCCGGCGACCGTGATGGCCACGCCCCACTTGCCCGCGGCATCCGTGGTGAGCGTCTCGGGGGCGTCACCGCCGGCGATGGTCAGCTTGACGCCGACAGCCGGGTCACCGTTGGACTGCTTGATGGTGCCCTGGATGCAGCCCGTCGTCGCGTCGGCGACGCACTTCGTCGTCGGCGTGGCCGTCGCGGCCGAAGCACTGGTCGCGCCGAGGCCCATCAGGCCCAGACTGGCGACTCCGATGAGAAGGAGACCGGCGAGCATCCGCCGGGACGACAGGAGGCCTGCCGTGCGGGTTCGCTGCGTGAATGGTGTCAAAACGTAACCTCCGTGAACGGGCGGGGCCTCGGGGTGGTCGAGGGGAAAAAACTCGGGTAAACCGGCCCCTGCCAACTTCTTCGTCGACAGTACGTCCCGATTATGTCGCAAATGTTTCGGACTGGTCTTGGGAATCGGTTCGGTCATCAAGGAATGCGCATGCGGAGAAGTCGCTTAACATTGGTAAACCGGTCGTTTCGACGAATTCCCGGACTTTTCTGTAATTACTCTGCACCAGTTAAAAGGGGTTCCATGGATCAGCCAGATCCGTTCGGTTTCACCGGGCTTACCTACGACGACGTCCTGCTTCTGCCGGGCCACACCGACGTCATTCCCAGTGAAGCAGTGACAATGTCGCGGTTGACCCGCAGAATCAGCGTCGCGACGCCGCTGCTCTCGAGCGCCATGGACACGGTCACCGAGACCAGGATGGCCATCGCCATGGCCCGTGAAGGGGGGCTCGGTGTTCTGCACCGCAACCTGTCGATCGCGGACCAGGCCGAACAGGTCGATCTCGTCAAACGCAGCGAATCCGGAATGATTACCAATCCGGTAACAACTTCGCCGGAGGCCACTGTTGCGGACGTCGACGCGCTCTGCCGGCAGTTCCGGATCAGCGGACTCCCCGTCGTCGACGGTGACGGTGTGCTCGTCGGCATCATCACGAACCGCGATATGCGCTTCGTCACGGCCACCCAGAAGCACACCATGCGGGTGCGCGAGGTGATGACGCGGATGCCGCTCATCACCGGCAAGGTCGGCATGGCCCCGATGGACGCGGTCGCCATCTTCGCCACCCACAAGATCGAGAAGCTTCCCCTCGTCGACGACGCCGGCAGGCTCACCGGCCTGATCACCGTCAAGGACTTCGACAAGAGCGAGGAATACCCGCACGCGACGAAGGACGACGCCGGCCGGCTCCGGGTCGGAGCGGCCATCGGCTTCTTCGGCGACGCCTGGCAGCGCGCGACCGCGCTGCTCGAAGCCGGGGTCGACGTGCTGGTCGTCGACACCGCCAACGGCGACAGCGCCGGCGTGCTCGAGATCATCCGCCGGCTCAAGACCGACCCGGCCTTCGCGGACGTGGACGTCATCGGCGGCAACGTCGCGACCCGGAGCGGAGCGCAGGCACTCATCGACGCCGGCGCGGACGCGATCAAGGTCGGGGTCGGTCCCGGCTCCATCTGTACGACCCGCATCGTCGCCGGTGTCGGCGTCCCCCAGATCACGGCCGTCTACCAGGCCTCCCTCGCCGCCCGCGAGACCGGGATCCCGGTCATCGCCGACGGTGGCCTGCAGTACTCCGGTGACATCGCCAAGGCGCTCGTCGCCGGCGCGGACACCGTCATGCTCGGCTCGCTCCTCGCCGGCTGCGACGAGAGCCCGGGAGAGCTCGTCTTCGTCAACGGCAAGCAGTTCAAGACCTACCGCGGCATGGGCTCGCTCGGCGCGCTGCAGACCCGCGGCAACAAGACGTCCTATTCCAAGGACCGGTACTTCCAGTCGGACGTGCCCTCCGACGACAAGCTCATCCCCGAGGGCATCGAAGGACAGGTCCCATACCGCGGCCCGGTGTCCGCCGTCGCGTACCAGCTCATCGGCGGCCTCCGCCAGTCGATGTTCTACGTCGGGGCGCGCACGATCGACGAACTCAAGCAGAAGGGCAAGTTCGTGCGGATCACCTCCGCCGGACTCAAGGAATCGCACCCGCACGACGTGCAGATCGTGGTCGAGGCCCCGAACTACCGCCGCTGAGCCTCCCGGCGGGTGGCGGGTGGCGGATGCCGCGGCGCGGGGCCCGCGCGCGGCTCAGGTCGCGGCGGCGATCCGCGACACGGCCTCGCTGAGCACCTCGGGTGAGCAGCCGAAGTTGAGCCGGGCGAAACCGGCGCCGGCAGCGCCGAAGAGCAGTCCGGGCATGAGTGCGACTTTCGCGCGCTCGAGGGCGACGGCCGCCGGGTCGTCGCCCCAGCCGAGGGAGCGCAGGTCCAGCCAGGCCAGGTAGCCGGCCCGCGGTTGTTCGTAGCCGACACCGCCGAGGTGTGCGTCGAGGAGCCCGGCCAACAGGCCGCGGTTTTCCTCGAGCGCCGTGCGCGCCGCGTCGAGCCACGGGCCGCCGTCCCGGAACGCGGCGGTGCTCGCGAGCAGCCCGAGGTGGCCGGTGCGCTCGCGGATCCCGGGCGGCAGGGCGGAGGTGAGCAGACGCATCCGCTCGGAGGCCGTGACGATGAGCGCGCAGGTGAGGCCGGCGAGGTTCCAGGCCGTGCTCGCGCTCGTCACGCAGACGCCGTGCCGCGCCGCGGCGGGGGACACCGTGAGGTACGGCGTGAAACTCTCGGCGCCGTAGGTGAGCGGGGCGTTCACCTCGTCGCTGACCACGAAGGCCCCGTACCGTTCGGCGAGCTCGGCGAGTGCCGTGAGGTCCTCGATGCCGTGCGGGTGGCCGAGCGGGTTCTGCGGATTGCAGAGCAGCACGGCGCGGGCGCCCCGCCGGAGCGCGGCCTCGAGGCCGTCGAGGTCGAGCGTCCAGCCGGTCTGCCCGTGCAGCAGCGGCACGTCGATGACGCGGCCGCCCGCCTCGGGCACGAGGTCGAAGAACGGCGGGTACACCGGCGGAGTGATCACGACCTCGTCGCCGGGCGCGAGGATCATCCGCAGCACCTCGACGACGGCCGAGCCCACCTCGTTCGTCGCGACGACCTGCCCGGGGTCGACGTGCCAGCCCCAGCGCCGGGCGGCGAAGGCGGCGAACGCGTCGGCAAGCGGCGCAGCGGATGCCGCATAGCCGGTGTCGCTCCGCCGCACGGCTTCGAAGAGGGCGTCCCTGATCGGCTCGGCGAGCGGGTAGTCGAGTTCGGCGACGAAGAGGGGCAGCACGTCGTCGGGGAATGCGCGCCACTTGAGGCTCGTGCGTTCGCGCAGCAGGGACAGTGGTTCGGCTTCGATGTCCATGACAGCAGCTTGCACCTTCTGTGCGCCGCGCGCACCGATCGATTGCCTCGCTGAGGTGTCGCAGATCGAGGTTCGCGGGCGCAACGAACGTCGATCTGCGACACCTCACGACAGCGCGGGCCGTGCGGGTCAGGGGACGGTGGCCGTGCCGCTCACGCTGGCGCTGTTGCCGCCGAAGTCGGTCACGGTCAGGTCGATCCGCAGTCGGCTGCCGGAGGGGAGCCTGGCGAAGGCGTAGTGCAAGGCAGGGAGGTCGGCGTAGAGGCCGTAGTCGCTCGTGCCGACCCAGCTCTCGGTGCCGTCGCCCTGCACGTTGAGCCGCTCGGGCACGATGATGCCGGTCGGGTCAGCGGTGAGCTCGCCGTAACTGCCGAGCTTGTCGTCGTACGCGAAGTAGGTCTCGTTGCGGATCTCTCCACTCGCGCCGTCGAGGGTGAGGCTCAGGAGCACGTCCTGGTAGGTCTCTCCCGCAACGTCACCGGGCGAGTAGTACGCCATCGGCACGTCGACCGTGACGGATCCGGATCCGGGTCCGGACGCGGCAGCGCCCGTGTCGTCGCCGAACTGCGCGTATGCGGGCGTCGTGTCGGTGCCGTCGCCCAGGGTGAGCTGGGTGAGGTCGTAGCCCCCATGCACCCGCCCGGACCCGCCCGTATCCACCGTCGCCGGTCGCTCGCCGAGGTAGGTGACCGAGCCGTCCGCCTCGATGAGGCCGTATCGCACGGATGCGCTCGCCGCGTTCCCGAGCCCGGCCGGGTCGAGCGTGGCGCTGATGCTCAGGCCGTCCGCGCCGAAGGAGACCTCGGCGCCACTGTCGGTGAACCGGGCCTTCTCTCCGCCGGGGATGGCACCGCCGGCCGCGTAGTAGGAGGTCAGGAAGTCGAGCCAGCCGCCCGCGGTGCCGAGTGCCCGGTAGTCGTCCGCGAAATAGGCCTTTTGGGGTGGGAAGTAGATCGACAGCCCGGTGGCACCCGCGGTGGACTGGCCGTCGACCTTGTCGACTGCCGCTGAACTGATCGCCCGCACGAGTGTCCCGGCCGCGTCGGTTTCCGCGGTGTCGCCCTGGCCGATCTCGCCGGCGAGGATGCCGAGGTCGGCCATGAAGGAGTCCTCGGCCGGATCGGGGCTGCGCCCGAAGCCGAGGGTTCCGGCGAGGGTGCGGCCCACGACGGGGGCGATGCCGGACCCGCGCTCGACCAGGCCGTTGCTGAAGGCCGCGAGTGCGGCATCCACTGCCGGCAGCTTGCCGAGGTCGACGAGCGAGAGGGTGATTTCTGCCGCGTCCCCTTCGGTCTCTGCCTGGGACTGGAACCCCTGGATCAGGGCTGACCCGAGTTCGTCGACGGTGGCGCCTTGTGCGGCAGGCTCGAGGGCGGTGTAGTTCCAGCCGTGACCTGGCTCGAGCTCCTGGGAGGCGAGCAGGCGGTCCGCGCGCGGTGCGAGGGTGCTGGCGACCTCGTAGGTCGCCATCAGGCACGCGTCGAAGCCGAGCAGGTCGAGCTTCGCGACGCCGGCGGCGCTCAGGCCGCTGCCGATCGCGTCGTTCAGCTCGGCGAGGCTCAGCGGGTCACCGTCGGCAGACTCGTCGCCGCCGACTCCCGGCCAGGATGCGCCGTGGTCGGAGACGATCACGGCGTAGTGTTCCGCGGGGAACGCCGTGATGCCGCGCGTGATGAAGGAGGAGAGCACGGCGGGGTCGCCGGTGTCGACGGGGCCGAGGTCGTCCATCACCTCGGCGCCGCCTGGCAGCACGTGCAGGAGCTTCCCGCCGGTCCAGTCGGCCTGGCCGAGCACGGGTTCGGTGCTGTAGTCCGCCGAGCGGTCGACGAGGGCGACGAGGTTGAGCCCGTCGTGCGAGCCGACCTCGCCCATCTCACCGAGGTCGGCCATCATGAACGGCTCGAGATCGGTATCGGCGATCGAGTAGGTGAGCACGGTCCAGCTGCCGGCCGCCGGGCCGTCACCGCCGTTCGGGGCGACCGGGCCGCCGGTCGTGCACGCGGCCAGGCTCGCCAGGAGCGCCAGCGCGGCAACCGCCGCGACAGCCTTACGTGCAGCTCGCACGGCTCGCGCCGCTACAGGCCGACGTAGGGGATCACCGCGGTCAGCGCGGCGGCGGCGAGGAAGATCACCACGCCGGTCGACATCAACACGAGCTGCACCTTGAACTGTCGCACGAGGGCGGCGATGCCGAGCAGGAAGAGCGAGATGGACATCAGCACGGTGTTGAGCGTGAGCCGGTCGCTGAGGCTGTTGTACTCGTCGCCCTGGCTGATCGTCGCGACCGACTTCGCCTGCCCCTCCGCATAGCTACCGAACAGGGTGCTCTGGTATTCCTCGTCGTCGAGCGGGCTGTGGTAGACCGTGGCGTCGGCCGTGTTGGCGGCGTCGGCCCGGGCGATGGCCGCGGCGAAGTCCGTCGAGACCGCCTGGAAAGTCAGGGTGTCGTACTTCCCCGTCGCGTCCGCGGCGATCGCGGCATTCGTGCTGTCCTTCTCGATATCGAGCTCGGCGAGGCGGTTCCAGACCTGGGTGTCCTCCAGGAACTGCTGGTTGGCCTCGAGGTAGAGCGACTCCGCCTCGGTCGACTGGGTCGACCCCTTGGTGTACGCCCCGGCCATCTGGCTGTCGTAGAGGGCCGCCTGGAATGACGCGTACGCCGTGGCGATCGAGACAAGGCCGAGGAGCACCGCGATCACGAGCTCCAGGTTGCTGAACATCAGGTTGAGGCGGGGCTTCGCGGACTCGGTGGGTTGTTCGGACGACATCGGGTGCTCCTGGTGCATCGGGCAGGTTTGCGGGTCTCACCTGCAGGATTTGCGCCAGCTTAGTGGTTCACCTCCTCCGGTTACGGGCTGCGCCTAAGCTGGGGGTATGGAAATCGAGATCGGCCGCTCCAAGCGCGCTCGCCGCGCGTACGCCTTTGATGACATCGCGGTCGTGCCCAGCCGGCGCACCCGCGACCCGGAAGACGTGAACGTCAGCTGGACGATCGACGCGTACGAATTCGCGATCCCCTTCCTCGCCGCTCCGATGGACTCCGTGGTGTCGCCGACGACGGCGATCATGATGGGCCAGCTCGGTGGCATCGGTGTGCTCGACCTCGAGGGCCTCTGGACCCGCTACGACGACCCGGAACCGCTCCTCGCCGAGATCCGCGAGCTGCCGGCCGACCGTGCGACCGCCCGTATGCAGGAGATGTACTCCGAGCCGATCAAGCCGGAGCTCGTCACCGCGCGGCTCGCCCAGATCCGCGCCGCCGGGGTCACCGTCGCCGGAGCCCTCTCCCCGCAGCGCACCCAGGAACTGTACGAAACCGTCGTCGCCGCCGGCGTCGACCTCTTCGTCATCCGCGGCACCACGGTGTCCGCAGAGCATGTCTCGCTCAACCAGGAGCCGCTCAACCTCAAGAAGTTCATCTACGAGCTCGACGTTCCCGTCATCGTCGGCGGTGCGGCCACCTACACGGCGGCCCTCCACTTGATGCGTACCGGTGCTGCCGGTGTGCTCGTCGGCTTCGGGGGCGGCGCGGCCTCGACCACGCGGGCCTCGCTCGGCATCCACGCCCCGATGGCCACGGCCGTCGCCGATGTCGCCGGCGCTCGCCGCGACTATCTCGACGAATCCGGCGGACGCTACGTGCACGTCATCGCCGACGGCGGCCTGAGCACCTCCGGCGACATCGTCAAGGCGCTCGCCTGCGGCGCGGACGCCGTCATGCTCGGCACCACGCTGGCCAGGGCGACGGATGCCCCCGGCGGCGGATTCCACTGGGGCGCCGAGGTACACCACCCGCAGCTGCCCCGGGGCAAGCGCGTCGAGGTCGGCACCGTCGCCCCGCTCGAGACCATCCTCTACGGGCCGACTCCGATCGCGGACGGCACCGCCAACCTGGTCGGCGCACTCCGCCGGTCGATGGCGACCACCGGGTATTCGACGTTGAAGGAATTCCAGCGCGTCGAGGTGGTTGTCGCGCCGTACCGAACGAACTAGCGTCGAGGTACGCACCACCATCTCGATGGGAGTACCCACATGGCAACAGGGAATTCGGTCACGCGGTCGAACAAGCTGGGACCGGCGGAACGTGCCGCGGCCATTGAACGGCTGAAATCCAAAGAGGTCGACATTCTCGTCGTCGGCGGCGGGATCGTCGGCGCGGGCAGCGCCCTCGATGCGGTCACCCGCGGACTGAGCGTCGGCATTCTCGAGGCACGGGACTGGGCCAGCGGCACGTCGAGCCGGTCGTCGAAGCTCGTGCACGGCGGCATCCGCTATCTCGAGCAGCTCGACTTCCGCCTCGTCCGGGAGGCGCTCACCGAGCGGGGGCTGCTCCTCCAGCGGATCGCCCCGCACCTGGTCAAACCGGTGCGCTTCCTGTACCCGCTGAAGAAGCGAGTCACCGAGCGCTTCTACGTCGGCGCCGGCATGCTGCTCTACGACATCTTCTCCTACACCGGCGGTCGCCCGCCCGGCGTTCCGCACCACCGGCACCTGTCCAAGCATCAGGTGATGGGCATGATCCCGAGCCTCGACGCCGACGCGACGGTCGGCGGCATCACCTACTACGACGCGCAGGTCGACGACGCCCTGTACACGGCGTCGCTCGTGCGCACCGCGTCGTTCTACGGCGCGCACGCGGCGAACCGGGTGCGGGTCGAGGGCTTCATCAAGGTCGGCGAACGGGTCGTGGGGGTGCGGGCGCACGACCTCGAGACCGGCGAACGTTTCGAGGTACGCGCGAAGCAGGTCGTGAACGCGACCGGCGTCTGGACGGACGACACCCAGCGGATGGTCGGTGAGCGCGGCACGTTCAAGGTGCGGGCGAGCAAGGGCATCCACCTCGTCGTGCCGCGGGACCGGTTCCAGTCGGCGATGGGGCTGCTGCTGCGCACCGAGAAGAGTGTGCTCTTCGTGATCCCGTGGGGCAGGCACTGGCTGATCGGCACCACGGACACCGACTGGCACCTCGACAAGGCGCACCCCGCCGCGACGGCCGCCGACATCGACTACCTGCTCGAGCACGTCAATGCGGTGCTGCGCGTGCCGCTGACCCGCGAGGACGTCGAGGGTGTCTACGCGGGCCTCCGGCCGCTGCTCGCGGGGGAGTCGGAGCAGACCTCGAAGCTGTCCCGTGAGCACCTGGTCGGGCACTCCGTTCCGGGTCTCGTCGTGATCGCCGGCGGCAAGTGGACCACATACCGGATCATGGCGAAGGACGCCATCGACGCCGCCGTGGACGCCCTCGACGGGAAGATCGCCCCGTCGACGACGCACGAGATTCCGCTGCTCGGCGCGGAGGGATACAAGGCCGCGTGGAACAAGCGCACCCGGATCGCCACCGCCTTCGGGCTGCACACCGTGCGGGTCGAGCACCTGCTCAACCGGTACGGCACCCTCACCGACGAACTGCTCGACCTCATCCGTGAGCGCCCTGAGCTGATCGAGCCGCTGCCGGGAGCCGACGACTACATCCAGGCCGAGGTCGTGTACGCGGCCGGTCACCTCGGTGCCCTGCACCTGGACGACGTGCTCGCGCGGCGCACCCGTATCTCCATCGAGGCGTGGGATCGCGGCGTGTCCGCGGCGCCGGTCGCGGCCCGACTGATGGCCGGGGTGCTCGGCTGGGACGCCGAACACGAGGAACGCGAGGTCGCGGTCTACCTCAAGCGCGTCGCCGCGGAACGGGCCTCGCAGCTCGAACCCGACGACGAGTCCGCCGACCGGGTGCGCCTCGAGGCTCCCGACATTGTCCTGACCGAGCGGTCGGCGATGGGCGACGCCGTCACGAACTGACGCGGCAGCACCACCCCCTGGCGGATGCCGGGCGCACGACGTGCGCCCGGCATCCGTTTGCGCCCCGGCTCCCTGCTCGGTCGTTCGCGCCCGCGCCGGTTTCGACAGCGCGCGCCGGTTTGTGTTCACGCCCGCGCCGGTTTGGGCAGGCCGCGCCCGCCGTTTCGGGTGCGGTTTGCGGAAACCGGCGCGGCGGTGCCGGCCGGGTGCGGGGCCTGCCCGGGTTTCCGTGGCCGCCCGGCGGGGTGTGAGGTTCAGGCTCACGCTCGTGCCGGCGCTGGTTTGTGCTCGCGCCCGCGCCGGTTTCGGCAGCGCGCGACGGTTTGTGTTCGCGCCCGCGCCGGTTTGGGCAGGCCGCGCCCGCCGTTTCGGGTGCTGCTTGCCGAAACCGGCGCGGCGGCGGGGCCGGTATTGCAGCGCGTGAGCGGATGTGGGGCATCGGCCCGTGTCTGGCATCCGTTCGGCCCGTGGCCTGGCCTGTGGCCGTGCCATTCCCGCGCCGGTTTCGGCTGGCCGCGCTGGTTGTATTCGTGACCGCGCCGGTTTGGGCAGGCCGCGCCGGCCATTTCGGGTGCGGCTTGCCAAAACCGGCGCGGCGGCGGTTTACGGATACGTGCCGGACCCGATGTCGCGACCGTACTCGCGTCGTCGTGCCGGGCCGTCAGCGCACCTGCGGAACACCCCGGGCAATGAGGAATCGGCCGAATGCGGAAGGCTCCCTGAGTAGGTCCCAATCCCAGCGAGAGACCGTCGGGCCGCAGGCTCGCACCCGGTCTTCGCGGCGTTTTTCGTCCATGATGACCTCGACCGTCGTGCGTCCCTTGGTGAATTCCTCTTTGACGTACTTGCCGAAACCGTCGAACTCGCCGACTTTCGAGATTTTGCGCCAGAAGAAGTCGACGAAGGCGATGAAGCCGGCCTCATCGTCGAAGCGCACCTGCAGTTCTGGCATCAGGAAGCCCAGCATGAATATCAGCGCGCGGCTCACGGATTCGCCCGCCGAACCCGATTCCGGGCTGGCGAACTCGACCGCCCGGAATGCCGCGGACCGCCCGTTCACCCGCGCACGGTGCGGAAGCCCCGCGAGGGCGACTTCGAGTTCCTCACGGGTAGCCAGGGCCGTGCCGTGTCGTGGTGTGTGGATCGCCTTGTCGACGATCGCGACGGCGGCAGGAAAGGAGACCACTCGCGCGAGCGCGACGGCGGTGTCAGCCGGGGAAGTGACGAGGAGACCGTCGTGTTCGACTATGGAGACCGGTCCGTCCTGGAACCGCCGGAATGTGCCGTGTTTCGACCGGCCGCCGCTCGCCGTAGCTGTCAGGACCTCGATGCCCGCCGGCCAGCGGCCCACGACGGGGAGATCCCAAATCGCGGCGGCCGAGTGGTGCGAGAAGACGACCGGTGCTTCGCTCATCGCGGCCAGCGCGCGAACGCGGAGCAGGTATTGCTTCTCCGGCTTGAGAAGTCTCCATTCGACGGCGAGCGTGTAGGCGCCCCACCGTAGCCGAACGAGCTGACCTCGCTCGATCTCGGAGCGCAGTTCGCGCTGCAGGCCAACCGCCCGCGCGTCGCGGCTGAGGATAATCCCGTCAGGACGGGCGATGGCAACAAGGAGGGAGAGGGGCGTCACGGCTGAGATTGACATGTGCCGAGGTTCCACCTGGGAGGCCAGGCCCGAGGGCGTGAGCTCCGGGACTGTGCAGAAACTCCCCGTCGGCGACCCTGTTGAGGGGAGCCGGGCCGGCCTCGCATCGCCCGAGCCGCGGCATCCGCGCCGCCACTGGCTCGTGCCCGCGCCGGTTTCGGCAGGGCGAGCCAGTTTGCGTTCGCGACCGCGCCGGTTTGCGCAGGTCGCGCCCGCCGTTTCGGGTGCGGCCAGCAGAAACGAGGGCGGTGGTGGGGCCGGGGCTGCAGCGCTTGAGCGGATTTTTGGTGGCGGCCCGAGACTGACATCCGCTGCCCGCGCCGGTTTCTGGAGGCCGCGCCCGCTTGTGTTCGCGCCCGCGCCGGTTTGCGCAGGCCGCGCCCGCCGTTTCGGCCGCGGCCTGCCGAAGCGGGGTGGTGTGACCAGTGGAATGTGGGGCGGTGCTGCCGCGCCTGAGCGGATGCTTGGCGCGGCACCGTCGCCGCGCATCCGTTCGCGCTCGCGTCGATTTCGGCGGCCCACGCCCGACATCCGTTCGTCTCCGCGCCGGTTTCGGCAGGCCGCGCCTGGTTGCGTTCGTGTCCGCGCCGGTTTGCGCAGGCCGCGCCCGCCGTCTCGGGCGCGGCTTGCCGAAACCGGCGCGAGCGCGTGGGCGGATGCACGGGGCCGCCCCGGCCGGGGCCACGGACGGCATCGGTAGACTGGGTCCACTTGCCCTTAATCTTCAGGAGTCGTAACCATGGTTGACGTTCGGCGGGTCAAGCTTCCCGGAGTGGGTGTGCTGCACACCTTCATCACCGATGACGGCGGCAAGGTCGGCGTCATCGCCCACCGCTCCGGACACAGCGACCTCATCACCTTCGCGGACGACGAGGGCGGCCCCGACGCGAGCAAGGTCTCCCTGCGCCTCAACGAAGACGAGGCGCACACCCTCGCCGAACTCCTCGGCGGCACCCAGATCACCGAGTCGCTCACCGCGCTCGACCAGATCCCCGGTCTCAGCATCGACTGGTTCACGGTCGACTACGAGGACCACATCGCCGGCCAGACCCTCGGCAATCCCGCAGACCGCGGCATCGCCGGCCTCACGGTCGTCGCCGTCGTCCGCGGCGAGTCTGCGAACCCAGCACCGGCCCAGGACTTCCGGGTCTTCCCCGGTGACACGCTTGTCGTCGCCGGGTCCCCGGAGAAGGTCGCCAAGGCGTTCACGTTCTTCCGCACCGGTGAGCTCAAGGCCAAGACCGTCGACGCGCCCCCTGGGGGCTAACGGATGAACCTCGGCACGGACCTGATCACACTCGGCATCCTGCTGGTCGTGGCCTATGTGCTCGGTCGCGCCGCAAAACTGATCGGCCTGCCGTCCATCCCGATCTACATGATCGTCGGCCTGTTCGCGAGCCCGTACACCCACTGGTTCCCGCTCGATTTCCACTCCGCCGACATCGAGCTCATCGCCGTCTTCGGGCTCATCCTGCTCCTGTTCAGCCTCGGCCTCGAGTTCGACCAGGAGGAATTCTTCAACGATGCCGGGAAACTGCTGCTCTCCGGCGGCTCCTACGTCGTGATCAACATGGGCATCGGCTTCGCCTTCGGCATGATGGTCGGCTGGGGTACCCGCGAGGCCCTCGTTATCGCGGGCATGACCGGCACCTCCTCGAGCGCGATCATCACCAAACTCCTGATCGAGCTGCGCCGCCTCGCCAACAAGGAAACGCCGATGATCCTCGGCGTCACCGTCGTCGGCGACATCTTCATCGCGGTGTACCTGTCGATCGTCTCGGTCGTGCTGAGCGGCAAGACCGAGATCTGGCCGATCGTGCTGCAACTCAGCATCGCGTTCCTCTTCCTCGTCGTGATGTTCTCCCTCGCCCGCTGGGGCGGCCGGGTCGTGTCCCGCCTGGTCCGCACCAAGGACGACGAACTCTTCACGATCCTGTTCTTCGGGCTTGCCGTGCTCTTCGCCGGCATCGGCGAGATCATCGGGGTGACGGATGCGATCGGCGCGTTCCTGATCGGCGTCGTCCTCGGCGCGAGCACCTACCGCACCCGGCTCGAACGTGTCGCGGTCCCGTTGCGGGACATCTTCGCCGCCTTCTTCTTCCTCAACTTCGGCCTCGCGCTGCACATCGCGGAGTTCGGTTCGGTCATCCTCGTCGTGCTCGCGGCGGTCGTGATGACCTTCGTGCTCAACCTGATCTCGGGGATGCTGCTGGCCCGGTTGCACTCGATGGGAATCTCCGAGGGGCTCAATGCCGCCGCGATCCTGGTGAACCGCGGAGAGTTCACGCTCATCCTCGCGACCCTCTCGGTCGGGGCGGGCCTGAACGGCCTGCTCCAGCCGTTCGCGGGCCTCTACGTGCTCACCATGGCCATCCTCGGTCCGCTCTTCGCCGCGAATTCGGAACGGCTCGGCGCCCTGCTGCCCGGTCGTCGCCGGAAGCGCGCGGCAATCCGGCCCGACCGCGACCCGATGCACGCCGAGGAGTTCCGGCTCGTCGACGCGGCGACAGCCGGCGCACTGAGCGACCAGGACGCGCAGCGCGCCGCCGCCCACCTCGGCGAACAGCCGCTGCCGCCCGTGCGGCCGGAGCCGCGGAAGCGCACGGACCACGACCGGCGTGCCGACCACGACGAGCGGGCGGAACAGGCCGAGCGCGGCGAGTACGTCAAGCACGTTGTGGACGACGGCATCGACGAACTCGACGGTCCGACGCCACTGCCGACGCAGGGACGCCCGAACGTCGCCGCGCGCCCAGGCGCGAACCCGAATGCAAACGCACACCCGGACGCCGATGGCGGTGCCGATGCCGGTGCCGGTGCCGATGCCGATGCCGGGACGCAGGCGCACTCTCCTGCCGACGTGCACTCGTCTCTCGGCGTGGACTCGGACACAGATCCCGGCCCAGGCCCCGGCACCGACTCCGGCTCCGAGTCCGGCCAGGCCTCAGGCGCCGACCCGATGGCCGAATACGCCAAACGACTTTCGCGCACTCGCGCCCAGAGGGACAAGCCGGCACCCGACGCCGGGACAGGTGACTACCAATGATCCGCATGATGTTCCGCCCCCGCTGGATTCTCGCGCTCCTCCTCGCTCTCGCCGTCGCGGCCGGCTTCGCGGCACTCGGGCACTGGCAGCTCGAACGCGCCGTCGCATCCGGCGTGGTCGTGGAGCGGAGCACGGAGACCGTGAAACCCCTCGACGAGGTCGTGACCCCCGGCGGAGCTCCGCGCGATTCCGCGACCGGCCAGCTCGTGACCGTCGACGGCAGCTACGTGCCCGGCGACGAGCAGCTGATCAGCGACCGTTCCAACGACGGGACGAGCGGGTACTGGATCGTGAGCCACTTCATCGTCGGTGCCGGCGGCGGCAGCAGTGCGGGAGCGAGCATCGCCGTCGCGCGCGGCTGGGTGGCGGACGAGGCGGCGGCCCGGTCGACGATGGGCAGCCTCGCGGCGGTCCCCGCCAACCAGGTCATCACCCTGGCCGGCCGGTTCCTCCCCACCGAAGCCCCCGTCGTTCCCGCGGACGGCCGAGACCCGCACAGCATGACGACGGTGTCCACTGCGGCCCTGATCAACCTCTGGGCCGGCTTCGACGGCACCGCGGTCTACCCGGGCTACATCGTCGACGGGGCCGCGGCATCCGGTCTCACCGCAATCGATTCGCCCGCACCGCTCACGGATGCCTCCCTCAACTGGCTGAACATCTTCTACGCCGTCGAGTGGGTCGTCTTCGCCGGCTTCGCCGTGTTCCTCTGGTACCGCCTCGTGCGGGATGCCTGGGAGCGCGAGGAGGAGCTCCGCGAGGAAGCGGCAATATCCGCCGGTTAGAATTGGCGCATGCCACTCGAACCCAGACCCGCTGATGTTCCCAGCATCCCGGGGGCGCTGAAGCTCTACCAGACCTCCTCGATCATCACCGGCGTCTTCCTGCTGCTGCTCTGCGCCGAGGTCGTCCTGAAGTTCGTCTTCCAGTACGAGCTCGAGCTGGGCGGTCCGTACGGGCTGCTCGTCCCGAGGGACACCGTCACCGCGTTCAACCTGAGCACCGCGATCCTGATCATGCACGGCTGGTTCTACGTGCTCTACCTGTTCGCGGACTTCCGGCTCTGGAGCCTGATGCGCTGGCCGTTCACCCGGTTCCTGCTGATCGCCCTTGGCGGCGTGATCCCCACCCTGTCCTTCTTCCTCGAGGGCCGCGTCGCCCGCGAGGTTCGTGCCTGGCTTGCCGCCAGGGCGCTTTCCGACGCCGAGGGTGCGGAGGCCCATTCATGACTTCAGTTGCCGACCCGACCGCGGTCGTGACCCCGACGGAGGCGTCCGGCATCGACCGCCCCGTTCTCGTGGTGGACTTCGGTGCCCAGTACGCCCAGTTGATCGCGCGCCGCGTGCGTGAGGCATCCGTCTACTCGGAGATCGTCGCGCACTCGATCACCGCCGCGGAGGTCGCCGCGAAGAACCCGGTCGGGATCGTGCTGAGCGGAGGACCTTCGAGCGTCTACGCCGAGGGCGCCCCGACCTTCGACCCGGCGATCTTCGACCTCGGCATCCCCGTGCTCGGCATCTGCTACGGCTTCCAGGTGATGGCGACCGCCCTCGGCGGCGAGGTCGCCCACACCGGGCTCAGCGAATACGGCTCGACCCCCGTGACGGTCGCGACCGGGGAGAACGTCCTCCTCGCCGGGCAGCCGAACGAGCAGACCGTGTGGATGAGCCACGGCGATTCCGTCTCGCGCGCCCCCGAGGGCTTCGCGGTGCTTGCCTCGACCGATTCGACCCCGGTCGCCGCGTTCGCGAACGACGACCGCCGCCTCTACGGCGTGCAGTGGCACCCCGAGGTCAAGCACACCGAATTCGGCCAGGACGTGCTCGAGAACTTCCTGCACCGGGCCGCCGGGATTCCCGCCGACTGGAACAGCGGCAACGTCATCGCGGAACAGGTCGCGAAGATCCGCGCCCAGGTCGGCACCGGAAAGGTCATTTGCGGGCTCTCCGGCGGCGTCGACTCCGCCGTCGCGGCCGCCCTGGTGCACAAGGCCATCGGCGACCAGCTCGTCTGCGTCTTCGTCGACCACGGCCTGCTCCGCCAGGACGAACGTCGCCAGGTCGAGGAAGACTACGTCAAGGCAACCGGTGTGCGCCTCGTCACCGTCGACGTGCGCGAGCAGTTCCTCGCCGCGCTCGAGGGCGTCAGTGACCCGGAGACCAAGCGCAAGATCATCGGCCGCGAGTTCATCCGCACCTTCGAGCAGGCCCAGGCCGAGCTCATCAAGGAAGCCGCGGAGCTGGACGGCGACCCGATTCGCTTCCTCGTGCAGGGCACCCTGTACCCCGACGTCGTCGAGTCCGGCGGCGGCAGCGGCACCGCGAACATCAAGAGCCACCACAACGTGGGCGGCCTGCCGGAAGACCTGAAGTTCGAACTCGTCGAACCGCTCCGCACCCTGTTCAAGGACGAGGTGCGCGCGATCGGCGCCGAACTGGGGCTGCCGCCGGAGATCGTGCAGCGCCAGCCGTTCCCCGGACCCGGCCTGGGCATCCGCATCGTCGGTTCGATCACCTTCGAACGGCTCGAACTGCTGCGCCACGCGGATGCGATCGTGCGCGCCGAACTCACCGCCGCCGGCCTCGACGGGGTCATCTGGCAGTGCCCGGTCGTGCTCCTTGCAGACGTCCGCTCCGTCGGCGTGCAGGGCGACGGCCGCACCTACGGCCACCCGATCGTGCTGCGCCCGGTCTCCTCTGAGGACGCGATGACGGCCGACTGGACCCGCCTCCCGTACGACCTGCTCGCCCGCATCTCGAACCGCATCACGAACGAAGTGGATGGCGTCAACCGCGTCGTTCTCGACGTCACGTCGAAGCCGCCGGGAACCATCGAGTGGGAGTGACCCTCTCCCGGTGAAGTACGGACGAAGCACCCTCGTTGTCACAATGAGGGTGCTTTTTCCGTACCTCGGGAGACGGGGTCGCTCCGAGGTGACAGCTGTCATGGGGGAGCGGTGACAGCGGGTACTTCCCGCGCCGCGGCATCCGCGTGAGGATGAGGGGGAAGCGTCGACGGGAGCCGCTTCGGCTCTCCGGCGATCCCGCGGAGGTCTTTCCGCGGCATCGGCCGGCCGGGTATTCCGGCCGGGGCGCCGTCCCGACGAAGGTGACGCCCATGAATTCCACGGTTTCGGAAACGTACGGGTTCGATGATGAGCCAGGCCCGTCGTTCACTGCGCCCCGGAGCGGCCCTGCCGAAACGTCCGCTCCCCGGCATCGCGTCGCCGCCGATGGCGACGAGATCGCACCGGAGGCCCTCGCCCTGTTCCGGAACGCGGCGGCCCGGCCGCGTGTCGAAGCCGTGTACACCGGCGTCGACGGCTGGGTCGACGTGCCGGGCCGCGCCGTGTTCACCCGCGCGCTCGCCGAGCACTACCGGCAGTCCGGCATCGCGATGGTCCGGTTGTCCTGGCGGTTTCGCACGCGCACCTTCTCGATGAGCCGGGCGAGCTCGCGCTCCCGGGGGCCGGACGAGCAATGGCGCGTGGAGGCCTCGTCATCCCAGCGCTGACCGCTCCGTCTGTGATCGGGACTTCTCTGCAGATTCTCACCCCGTTCGGGGGGTTTTTCGGCGCCAGGGTTTGCTAGAGTCCATACGCGACCTTCCACCTCACAACTGCCGTGATCGCGGGCAGTCGACCGACGTGGGGAGGTACTGGATGAGCTTCGACCCCACCGAGCCCGCGCATCCTGCCCCGGCACCGGTGCCTGGCTCGCTGATCCGGGTGCTGCTCGTCGAGGATCACGTCCTCCTGCGTACGGCGCTCGTGGCGGTCTTCTCGCTCGAAGCCGATATCGAGGTCGTTGCCGCGATCGGCGACGGCGCTGAGGTCCTGTCGACGGTGCGCCGCACCGCTCCCGACGTCATCGTCCTCGACATCCACCTGCCCGGGATCGATGGCCTCGGGCTGCTCCCACTGATCCAGGCCGCCGACCCGCGGGTCAAGGTTCTGCTGCTCGCGAGCCATCCGCGGCCCGGTGACGTCCGGCGCGCCATCCGGGGCGGCGTGGATGGCTTCCAGCACACGGACCTGGCCTCAGGACGCCTGCTCGCCGTGATCCGGGAGATCCAGGCCGGCGAACGCGCGATCGACCCGCAGCTCGCGATCAACGCGATGATGTACGGCGAATCGCCGCTCACCGCGCGGGAGACCGAGGTCTTGCTCCTCGCGGCCGAGGGGCGGAGTGCCCCCGAGGTCGCGCGTTCGCTGCACCTGAGTCCCGGGGCCATCCGGAATTACCTCTCGGCGGCATCCGCCAAGCTCGGGGCGCGCAACCGGTCAGAGGCGATCCGCACCGCGACGGACAAGGGCTGGATCTGAACCGGACTCCGTCGCCACGCCGCCCGCTTTAACGACGTGAAGTCGGGGATCTTCCCGACACACCCTTCATCCGGCCTGCGGATGCGGCGTGTCGCGAGAATCTCCGACTTCACGTTCTGTGCGGGAGCTCGCGCCCGCGCGGGTCCTGCTTAGTTTCGCGAGATCGCGAAGAGGCGGAGCAGTTCGACGTAGAGCCAGACGACGGTGACCATGATGCCGAACGCGCCGGACCAGCCGTACTTGCGTGCGACGCGGTTGTTGACGCCGCGCTGGATGAAGTCGAAGTCGAGAACGAGCGAGTACGCGGCCATCAGCACCGCGAGGATGCCGATCGCGACGCCGAGGGGGATGCCGAAGATCTTCACGTTGCTGCTGAGGCCGAACGGGCTGTCGACGGCTCCGAAGGCGACGAGGCCGAAGTTGAGCAGCGAGAACACGAAGTAGCCGACCATCGCGACCATGAACACCTTCGTCGCGCGCTTGGACGCGCGTACCTTGCCGCTCGCGAACAGCGCGAGGGTCACGCCGACGACCACGAGGGTCGCGAGCACGGCCTGGACGACGACGCCCGGGTAGATCGCCTCGAAGATGTACGAGATACCGCCGACGAAGAGGCCTTCCGCCGCCGCGTAGCCGAGGATCAGGCCGGGGGACGGCTCCTTCTTGAAGGCGTTGACGAGGCCGAGCACGAGGCCGACGATCATGCCGAGGAACGGCAGGAACGGCATCGTCGGGGTCAGCAGCCAGGATGCGGCCGCCGCGACGAGCAACAGGGCGAAGCTCAGCGTGGTCTTCACGATGGTGTCTTCGTAGGTCATCCGGCCGGTGTCCTGTGAGCCTGCGGACGGCGCTTCGTAGATGCGCTGCAGGTCAGCTTCGGTCAGGCTGGTCGCTGCCGCTGATCCTTGTGCGGCAAAGGCGGGATTGCGCGAGAATGCGGGGTTTGAGGATGCCATGTTCCTAAGATCTCAATCAGGTCGGATATTGTCAACGCCGGGGATCCGGCAACGCGCCGGTGGGCGTTTCTGAGAGTCTATTCAGCCCTGCTGGGCGTCTGCCGAGTAGATCCTGAGGGATTGTCCCCGGCGTCACCCGGTCCGGCCGTTTCACCGGCCGGCGGCGGATTGAGCCGCGCCCAGCGCCGCTGCGCGAGCCACCGGGCGAGCCACGCCGAGGCGATCACGGTGACCGAGCCGGCCACGTCGCCGACCCAGTTCTGCGAGGAGTTGTGCAGCGACAGCTTGAGGATGAAACTCACCACGACCGGGACGAGCAGAACCAGGTAGCTGATGCCCGGCCGGTGCCGCACGAACAGCCAGCACGCGAGGAGCACGGCGAACGCGCCGGTGAAATCGGGTCCGGCCAGCAGCGTGAGCGCGGCGATCTCCGCGGGGAGGATCACGAGCAGCCGCCGCCAGAGCGCACCGGGCATCGCGAGCCAGCCGAGCAACTGCAGGGCCGGACCGAGGGCGAGGAAGAAGAGACTGTACGTGCTCGTGAGGTTCGTTGCGGCCACGCCGAGCGCGACCAGGGAGACTCCGACTGTCAGGCGGGCGCGGTACACGCCCGGCGTGTGGCGCCGGGTGTCGGGTTCGCTCCAGAGTGTCATCGCTTCGAGTCTGCCAGCAGCGCGTATGGTCAGGGCATGCAACCGATCGTGATCGGTCACCGCGGGGCGAGCGGTTACCGGCCGGAACACACCCGCGGCGCCTATGAACTCGCGGTTGCCCTCGGCGCTGACGCGGTCGAACCGGACGTCGTCGTCACCCGGGACGGTGTACTCATCGTGCGGCACGAGAACGAGATCTCCGCGACGACGGATGTCGCGGCGCACCCCGAATTCGCCGACCGCCGTACCCGGAAGGTCATCGACGGCATCCGCATGACGGGCTGGTTCACCGAGGACTTCACCTGGGCCGAACTGCGCACCCTGCGCGCGAGGGAACGACTGCCGGCCCTGCGCAAGGCCAGCGCGTCCTTCGACGGTCGTTTCCCGCTGCTCCGGTTGCGCGACGTGTTCAAGCTGATGGACCGGGTGTCCAGCCGGGCGAGGCGCCCCGTCGGCGTCGTCGCCGAGATCAAGCACGCGAGCTACTTCGAGTCGATCGGCTTCCCCATTGACGAACTCTTCGCCGCAGAGGTCAACACCGCAGGCTGGAACGCGGGCGACGGACGACTCACGATCGAGAGCTTCGAACGCACCCTGCTCGACCAGGTCTATGCGCGCGGCATCTACGGAAAACGGATCTTCCTGCTCGAGGCGACGGGGAAGCCCGCAGACCAGGTTCGCCTGGTCGGCCGGGCCGCTCCCGACTATGCGGACTACCTGACCGACCAGGGCCTATACGGGCTGAGCGGACTCGTCGACGGGGTCAGCGTCCCGAAATCGCTCATCCTCGAGATCGGGCAGGACGGGCACGTCACGGGCGCCTCGGACCTCGTCGACGCCGCCCACGCCGCCAACCTCGAGATCTACTGCTGGACCCTGCGCCCGGAGAACGTGTTCCTCGCGAAGACCTTCCAGCGCGGGCGGTTCCGCGCCGACTTCGGCGACTGGCAGACCGAGTTCCGCACGATCATGGGCACGGGGATCGACGGAGTCTTCGCCGACCACCCCGACCTCGCCGTCGCGGTCCGCGACGAACTCGCCGCCGAGGCCCGCGAGGACCGCTGAACCGGGCGGCATTCAACTGAGCTGCGGTCGGTCACGCCCGCCGGGGCGCCTCGGCCGGTGTCAGGGGCACCGCTTAGACTTGGAGGCGAGATGATGACGCCCTTCGACCCGGACAACACCCCCGTACGCACTCCTTCGGCAACGCCGATAATCCTCGACGGCTATGGCGCCGGTTATGGCGCCGGCCCCGGCGGCCCCACCGGAGATACCGGCCACCGGCAGAGCCCCCTGCTCGACGGGCTCAACCCGCAGCAGCTCGAGGCCGTCGAATACCGCGGGCCGTCCCTCCTCATCATCGCGGGCGCGGGCAGTGGCAAGACGAGTGTGCTGACCCGCCGCATCGCGAGCCTTCTCGAGACCCGGGAGGCCTACCCGAGCCAGATCCTCGCGATCACCTTCACCAACAAGGCCGCCGCCGAGATGCGCGAGCGCGTCAAGGTGCTCCTCGGCGAGGGTGCCGAGGGAATGTGGATCTCGACCTTCCACTCCTCCTGCGTGCGCATCCTGCGCCGCGAGGCCGAAAGCGCCGGTCTCTCGTCGAGCTTCAGCATCTACGACTCCGCGGACACGAAGGTCACCCTCAAACGCATCATCAAGTCGCTCGACGCCGACAGCTACGGATTCACCCCCGGCAACGCCGCCGCGAAGATCTCCAAGCTCAAGAACGAGCTCGCGGACGTCGATTCCTACGCCCGCAACGCCAACCTCAGTGACCCGCAGGAGGTCATGTTCATCGAGATCTTCCGCCAGTACACGCAGCGGCTGCGTGCGGCGAACGCCCTCGACTTCGACGACCTGATCGGCGAGACGGTCTACCTCTTCCGCGCGTTCCCCCGCGTCGCCGCAACCTACCGGCGCCGCTTCCGGCACATCCTCGTCGACGAATACCAGGACACCAACCACGCCCAGTACTCCCTCGTGCGCGAGCTCACTCTCCCCGTCACGCCCGAGCTCGCCGACGAGCTCGAGGCGACCGGCGTGCACGTGCGCAACCTGCGCGAACCGAGCGGCGGCATCCCCGGTGCGTCCCTGACCGTCGTCGGCGACTCCGACCAGTCCATCTACGCCTTCCGCGGTGCCGACACCCGCAACATCAGCGAATTCGAACGCGACTTCCCCGGCACGAAGGTCATCCTGCTCGAGCAGAACTACCGCTCGACCCAGAACATCCTCTCCGCGGCGAACGCCGTGATCGGCCACAACTTCGACCGCAAGGAGAAGAAGCTGTGGAGCGCGGGCGGCGACGGCGAGAAGATCGTGGGCTACACCGCGTACAACGGGCACGACGAGGCCCAGTTCGTCGCGGACGAGATCGAGACCCTGCACGGGGCGGGCATGGCCTACCGGGACATGGCCGTGTTCTACCGCACCAACGCCCAGACCAGGGCGCTCGAGGAGATCTTCGTCCGCGCCGCCGTGCCGTACCGCGTCGTCGGCGGCACCAAGTTCTACGAGCGCGCCGAGATCAAGGACGCCCTCGCCTACCTGATCTCCGTCGCCAACCCCGACGACGAGCTCGCCCTGCGGCGCATCCTGAACACCCCCAAGCGCGGCATCGGCCCGGCCACCGAGACCGGGCTCAGCAGCTTCGCCGAAGCGAACCAGATCAGCTTCCGCGAGGCGATGCGCGACTCCGCATCACTCGGACTCGGCCCGAAGGTCACCGGCGCCATCCTGCAGCTGGCCGGCGTGCTCGACGAGGCCGCCCTCAAGATCGACCCCGCGTATCCCGGCGGGCCGGTCAACGTCTCCGAGCTGCTGACCTTCGTGCTCGAGGGCAGCGGGCTGCTCACGGTGCTGCGCAACAGCCGCGACCCCCAGGACGAAGCGCGAGCGGAGAACATCGAGGAACTCGTCGCGCAGACGAAGGACTTCAACCGGGAGAACCCCGACGCGGGCCTCGTCGACTTCCTCACCCAGGTGTCGCTCGTCGCTGCGGCCGACGACCTCGACGATGCCTCGGGCACCGTCTCCCTGATGACCCTGCACACCGCGAAGGGCCTCGAGTACGAGGCCGTGTTCCTGACCGGGGTCGAGGAGGGGCTGCTGCCCCACCAGATGTCGGCGAATGAGCCCGGTGGACCCGCCGAGGAGCGTCGCCTCTTCTATGTGGGCATCACCCGGGCCCGGCAGCGTCTCTACCTCTCGCTCGCTATGACCCGCGCCCAGTTCGGCGAGATCAACGTGGCCATGCCGAGCCGGTACCTGCAGGAGATCCCGGCCACGCTGATCGACTGGAAGCAGTCGCCCGGCATGGCCAATTCGCGGAACGGCACCCAGTCGCGTGCGCTCAACCGTCGCGACGGTTTCGGCGGCGGCTTCAACTCCACGCGCAGCGGTTTCAGCGAGCTGCCGCCCGCCCCGAAACCGAAGACCGAGTGGGCGAACACCGTCACCCAGGTCCGCGACAACGGCGACCTCGAGCTCGCTGCCGGCGACCGGATCCGGCACTCGAGCTTCGGCGACGGCCGCGTCAACCAGGTCACCGGCGAAGGCACCAAGCGGGTCGCCCATGTCCAGTTCGACACGGCGGGCGCAAAGAAGCTCCTGATCAAGATCGCGCCGATCGAGAAGATCTAGTGCCGGGAGCGCTCGCTCCCGAGATTCCGGAGACTCCGGAGACCCTCCTCGCCCGGCTCAGGTCCCTGCGCGCACTCGACGTCGAGGTCGCGCTGCGGGCCAGCCTCGCCGTGGCCATCCCCCTCATCGTGCTCATCATTGCCGGGCGGATCGACTGGACCGCATACGCATCCTTCGGGGCGATGACCGCTCTCTACGGCCGCGGAGAGCCCTACCGGCTCCGGGCGCGCACGATCACGATCGCCGGCGCCTTCCTGCTCGGCAGCATCGCCCTCGCCCTCGGCGTCGCCGTCGCCGGGCTTCCGCTCCTCGTCGGCGGCCTGCTGCTCGTAGTCATCGGCGGCATCCTCGTTGCGACGACGGCCGGGCTCGTGCCCGGTACCCCGCTGTTCTTCGTCTTCGCGTTCTCCGTGTGCGCGCAATTGCCGACTCCGCCCGGCGAGGTCGGCGAGCGGATGCTCGTCGCCGTCGCCGCGGCCGTGCTCGCCTGGCTGCTCACCATGTCCGGCTGGGGCCTCCGCCGGATGTTCGAGCCGCATTCGACCGGCCTGTTCAAGGACCTGCCGCGCGCTCCGCGGCTTCGCCCCGCCACCTACCGCGACCCGCAGGTCTGGCTCGTGATCCTGCAGAATGTGGTCGGCGTGCTCCTGGCCGGTGGCCTCGCCATGATCGTGGGCATCGGGCACCCCTACTGGGCCGTCGTCGCCGTCGTCGCGGTGCTGCCACCGCCCCGGGCAGCCCACTCGATCTCCCGCGCGGTGCACCGCGTGGTCGGGACCGCACTCGGCGTGGTGGTGACCGGTCTCGTGCTGCTGCCTGGGCCATCCGTCGCCTGGCTCGTCGTCGTGATCACGGTCAGCCAGTTCGGCGCCGAGATCCTGGTCGGCAAGCACTACGGTGCCGCTCTGCTCTTCATCACCCCGCTCGCGCTCTCCGTCGTGCACCTCGGTAGCCCCGTTCCGGTGCCTGCCCTGCTCGTCGACCGGGTCGTCGAGACCGCACTCGGGGCCGGGGTCGCGATCCTGCTCGTGCTGTTGTTCCGGTTCGGGGCCGGAGCCGCCGCCCAGCGTCGCGAACGTCGGGGACCGACGGAAGCGCCCAGCGGCTCATAGCCGGTTCATAGGCTATCGAAAGCCTCCGCATGGGAGGTGGCCCGATGCTCGGAACATGAGCCTCGACACCAGACCCCTGCTCCTCCAGCAGCGTCTCCCCGAGACGACGCACATCCGCCGTCGACCCGCCCCGCGCGTCAACCCGAACTACCCGAGACGGATGCGCCTCGCCGACACCCTGCAGGTGCTCTGCATCGTCTCGGTCGCGCTCGCCGTCGCCCTCTTCCTCGGCTCCGGCGGGCCGGCCCGCTTCGGCACCCTCGCGGACACGCTCACCTCGATCGGCATCGTGACCGGCCTCGTCGGCACCGACCTGCTCCTCGTGATGCTGCTGCTCGCCGCCCGGCTGCCCGCGATCGACCGGGCCTTCGGCCATGACAGCGCCATGGCGCTGCACCAGTCGCTCGGCAAACCTGCCCTGTACCTGCTCTTCGCCCACGCGGTGTTCCTGATCATCGGCTACGCACTCTCGAGCGGGGTGAACGTGTTCGCCGAGACCTGGAGCATGCTCACCGGGATGCCCGACATGCTCCTGGCCTTCATCGCCCTCGGCCTGCTCGTCGTCGTAGTCGTCACCTCGCTCGTCATCGTGCGTCACCGCCTGCCCTACGAGGTCTGGCACATCGTGCACCTGCTCTCGTACGTCGCCGTGCTCGCCGCGCTGCCGCACATGCTGACCGCGGGCACGGTCCTGGTCGCCGGTTCGCCGCAGTGGTACTACTGGCTCGCCCTGTACGTCGGCGTGGCCGGATCCGTAGTGGTCTACCGGGTGGTGCTCCCCATCGTGCGGTCGCTGCGCTCCCGGCTCGTCGTCGCCGGCGTTGATCGTGAGGCGCCCGGTGTCGTGTCGATCCGCCTCTCCGGACGCAAGCTGCACCACCTGCAGGCGACCGCAGGCCAGTTCTTCATCTGGCGGTTCTGGACGCCCGGGCAGTGGTGGCAGGTGCACCCGTTCTCGCTCTCCGCCGCGCCGGCCCACAACTCCCTCCGGGTCACGGTGCGCGCCCTCGGCGACGGTTCGACCGACCTCGCCTCGGTGCCGGTCGGGACCCGGGTGAGCTTCGAAGGCCCGTACGGGTTGTTCACCGACCGGGCCAGGACGAGCCCGCGGATCGTGCTCGTCGCGGCCGGCATCGGGGCCGCTCCGATCCGCGCGCTCCTCGAAACGGCGACCTTCGCGCCGGGGCAGGCGACCGTGCTGCTGCGCTCGCACTCCGTCGCCGACAGCTACCTCGTCGAGGAGATCGCCGAGCTCTGCCGCCTCCGGGGTGCCGAGTTCCGCATCATCACCGGCACGCGTGCTCCCGGAGCCCACAGCTGGCTGCCCGGAGACGCCGTGAACGCGCGGATCTCCCTGAACACCCTCGTTCCGATGCTCAGCGAATCGGACGTCTACATTTGCGGTCCACGGCGGTGGACCGACGAGGTCGTGCGGGATGCCCGCTCGGCCGGACTCCCCACGCAACAGATCCACTTCGAAAGGTTTGACTGGTGAGAAAACGAGCAGCGGCTGCGGCCGCAACAGCGTCCCTGTCCGTACTGGCCATCGGCTGGCTGGTCGGCACGCCGGCCATCGCCTCCCTGCAGGACACCCTGGGCGGGACCGCGACGGATGCGACGGTGTCGGCCGCAGCATCCGCCCCCGTCGCGTCGACCCCGGCGGCCGCGGCAACCGCGACCGCCACCGCGGCGCCGGCAGCGACGGCGACCCCGACCCCGACGGCGACCCCCGCGGCGGCCGGAATCACCGGGACCTTCACCGGCTCTGTCGTGGCCACCCGGTTCGGCAACATGCAGGTGTCGGTCACCCTCGCCGACGGCACGATCACCGACGTCACGGCGCTCCAGCTGACCGACAAGGACTCCAGGTCGGTGCAGATCAGCAACCGCGCGGCCCCCGTGCTCAAGGCCGAAGTGCTGCAAGCCCAGTCCGCCGCGGTGGCGAATGTGAGCGGCGCAACGTACACGACCCAGGGGTACCTCACCTCGCTGCAGGCGGCGCTCGACGCCGCCGGGTTCTAGCCGCGGGCATCCGTTCTGCAGCGGACGAGGGGAACCTGTGAACTCGTGCAGCGCACATTGGCGACACACAGGTTACTCTCAGGTGCTCGATAGAGATTCACTGGATTCTCCGGGGATGCTCACCGTATGAGCCTCGACACGCGTGCACGACAGCACAACGCCCCGCCGCGCATCCACCCGAATTACCCGCGGCGGATGCGTCTGGCCGACAGCCTGCAAATCCTCGCGGTGGTCTCGGTGGCGCTCGTCGTCGCGGTCTTCCTCGCCGACGGGGGAGCGGCGAGGATCAGCACACCGGCCGACGCCATCACGGCACTCGGAATCGTCACCGGCCTGGTCGGCACCGACCTGTTGCTCGTGATGATGCTGCTCGCCGCGCGTCTGCCCGCAATCGACAGGGCCTTCGGCCACGACAGCGCGATGGCGCTGCACCAGTCGCTCGGCAAGCCGGCGCTCTACCTGATCCTCGCCCACGCCGTGCTGCTCACCATCGGCTACGCGCTCGTGCAGCCCGCCGGGTTCTTCGACGAGGTATGGATCATGTTCTCGTCGCTGCCGGACATGCCGCTCGCGTTCCTCGGGGTGGGCCTGCTCATCGCCGTGGTGATCACCTCGCTCGTCATCGTGCGGCACAAGTTCCGCTACGAGGTGTGGCACCTCGTGCACCTGCTCTCGTACGTTGCGGTGCTCGTCGCGATTCCGCACCAGCTCAGCGTCGGCACCCTGTTCCGCGAGGGGTCGCTGCAGCGCTACTACTGGCTGGCCCTGTATGCCGGCGTTGCCGGGTCCATCATCCTCTTCCGCTTCATCGTGCCGATCGTGCGCTCGCTGCGGGCTCGCCTCACCGTGGTCGGAGTCGACCAGGAGGCTCGCGGGGTCGTCTCGATCCGCCTCTCCGGCCGCCAGCTGCGCAGCCTCAAGGCGAAGTCCGGCCAGTTCTTCATCTGGCGGTTCTGGACCCCCGGGCTGTGGTGGCAGGCGCACCCGTTCTCGCTCTCTGCCGCGCCGACCCACAATTCCCTCCGCATCACGGTGCGCGGGCTCGGCGACGCGTCCTCCGCGCTGCCCCGCGTGCCCGTCGGCACCCGGGTGAGCTTCGAAGGCCCGTACGGACTCTTCACCGACTTCGCCCGCACCTCGCCTCGGATCGTCCTGATCGCCGCGGGCATCGGGGTCGCCCCGATTCGCTCGCTGCTCGAGACCGCCACGTTCGCACCCGGGCAGGCGACCGTGCTCCTCCGGTCGAGCACGGTCGACGACACCTACCTCGTCGATGAACTCGCGGCCCTGTGTCGGGCCCGCGGCGCCGAACTGCGCATCATCGCAGGCAAGCGCGCCCCCGGAACCAGCAGCTGGCTCCCCGGCGACGCCGTCCAGGCCCGGATCACCCTCGCGACTCTCGTGCCCAAGCTCCGTGAAGCGGATGTCTACATCTGCGGGCCACGCAAGTGGACGGACGAGGTCGTGCGGGACGCCCGGTCAGCCGGCCTGCCGACCCGGCAGATCCACTTCGAAAGGTTCGACTGGTGAGGGCCCGCGCAGTCAGCCTGGCCACCCTGGCATCCCTGTCCGTGCTCGCCGTCGGCTGGCAGGTCGGCGCCCAGGCGAATGCGTCGATGCAGGCGCTCTCGGCGCCGCAGGCGGCGCCAGCGACGATCCCCGCGCCGAGCGCCGGCCCGGCAACGCCGACGCCGACCGCCTCCGCACCGGCCGTCTCCGGCCCGGCGACGGTGTCCGCGGGCTCGACCGCGCCCGCAGCGGCACCCGCCCCTGCGGCACCCGCCCCGGTAGCGCCGGCCCCTGCAGCGCCAGCCCCGGCGGCCCGGCCGACCGGAACCTTCACGGGGTCGACCGTGCAGACCCGTTTCGGCCCGGTGCAGGTCTCCGTCACGATCGCCAATGGCACGATCACCGAGGTCACCGCCCTGCAGCTGACCAATGACGGCGGCCGCTCCGTCGCGATCAGCGCGCAGGCCGCCCCGATCCTCCGGTCCGAGGTGCTCTCCGCCCAATCCGCGAAAGTCAGCAACGTCAGCGGCGCCACATACACCTCGAAGGGGTACACCACCTCCCTGCAGGCGGCGCTCGACACGGCCGGGTTCTAGATCGTGCTTCCGGCAATCGGCGCCGCTAGCGTGGGTGCCATGGACGTGCAGACCTTCGAGACCATGGGCACCGTCGTGAGCCTTCGGATCGGCGGCGCGGCAGGCGGGACGTCCGGTGCGGCGGTCGGTCGCGCGGCGGCAGACGGAGGCCGCGCAGGAGTCCCCGTGCCGGAAGAGGCCCTCGCCGCCGTCCGAAACGTGTTCACCCGCTGGGACGAGCGGTTCAGCCTGTACCGGCCGGACTCGGAGATCAGCAGGATCGCGCGCGGCGACATCCGCCTCACCCAGGCGAGCGCCGACCTGCGCGACTGCTACGCGATCGCGCTCGACTGGCGCGACCGCACGGACGGCGTGTTCACACCGCACCGCGCCGACGGCGTGCTCGACCTGTCCGGGGTCGTGAAGAGCCTCGCGATCGCGGAAGCGGGGGAGGCCCTGCTGGGTCTCGGCCTCTCGGCGTGGTCGGTCAACGCGGGAGGCGACCTGCTCGTGAGCGGCGACCAGTCACCCGGCCAGGACTGGGTCGCCGGCATCGTCGATCCGGCGAACCGGCAGGAACTCCTGGCCTCCGTGCCGCTCGTCGCCCCGGTGCGGGCCGTCGCGACCTCGGGAAGCGCCGAGCGCGGCGAGCACATCTGGACGAGCGCGGGCGGCGGAACCGCACCGTACCGGCAGGTCAGCGTGATCGGGCTCGACATCGTGACCGTCGACGTGCTCGCCACGACGATCGTGGCCGGAGGGGAGGCGGCGCTGAACCGCAGCATCGAGACCTTCCCGATCGAGGTGCTCGCCGTCCTGCGGGACGGCTCGCTCGTCGCCACCGCAGGGCTGCGCTCCGGCCCCGGCTGAGCAGGCCCGGCACCGTTCGCGCCCGATTCCCGCCGGTTATGAACAGGGTCCATCCGGCCCTTGTCGGTGGCGGGGCGGTGGCGTACCGTTGCTCGCGCGGGGGGCACCCAGCGGGGGACGTCCCTCTTCCGACGAGGAGGCAGCGACTATGAGAATTGACCCGGACGGGCTCTGGCCACGGCGAACGGACTCCGGCAGCGACGGCCTGGACGAAGATCGCGACATCGACGACGTCGGGCTCACCCTCGAGGACGACCTGGTTCCGGAGGACGACCCGGACGATGATCTCGATTGGACGATCGACGCCGACGATCGCGCCGTCGAACAGGACGACGAGGACGAGGACGACCGCGGCGTCGACGAGCACAGCATCATCGACATCGATGATGCCGACGATTTCGACGACGTCGACGACTACGAACGGTAACCCGGGGCGCGCTCAGCTCGGGCGGAGCAGGCGGTGGTCGGGGTCCAGGGTTCCCAGCAGGCTGCCGCAGATCTCGGAGAGCTGGCCGACCTGCCCGGGGGTCAGGGAGTCGAAGACCACCGAGCGCACCTCCTCGACATGGCCGGGCGCGCTCGCGACGACCTTCGCCCAGCCCGCCTCGGTCAGCTGGGCGATCGAGGTGCGACCGTCGCTCGGCGAGGCGCACCGGGTGAGCAGGCCCTGGACTTCGAGCCGGGCGATCACGTGCGACAGGCGGGACAGCGACGAGTTCGTGCGCGCGGCGAGCTCGCTCAGGGCCAGCGACCGGTCGGTGCTCTCGGAGATCATCGCGAGCACGTAGTACTCGAAGTGGCTCAGCCCGGCATCCCGCTTCAACTGCGTCTCGAGTCGTCCCGGAAGGAGCATGGTCACGGCCATCAGGCGCAGCCACGCTTCGCGTTCGTCATCTGTCAGCCAGCGCGGTTCGGTCATGACGAGAATTCTACCGGTTAACTTGACGGTTCAACTAAAAAGTCGTAACCTTTAGTTGTTGCTTCAAGTAATTGTGACGGGGATCCCGCCGGAGGCAGCATCCACTCGACACTTTTCCGGAGGAAGAACGACTATGACGAACATCACGATCATCGGCAGCGGCAACATGGCTCGCGGCATCGGCACCCGTGCCGTCGTCGCCGGAAGCGGCCTCCAGATCCTCGACCGTGACCCCGCCAAGGCGGCGGCGCTTGCCACCGAGCTCGGCGCCGAGGTCACCTCCGGGACGCTGACCAGCCCGCTGACCGGCGACATCGTGGTGCTCGCACTCCCGTTCGACGCCGCCAAGGACGTCGTCACCGCCCTCGGTTCCGCACTGTCCGGCAAGACCGTGATCGACATCACCAACCCCGTCGATTTCAGCACCTTCGACTCCCTCGTCGTCGCCCCCGGCACCTCCGCCGCCGAAGAGCTCGCCGCACTCGCCGCACCCGGAGCGACCATCGTCAAGGCCTTCAACACGACCTTCGCAGGCGCCCTCGTCGCAGGCACCGCCGCCGGCCTCCCGCTCGACGTGTTCATCGCCTCCGACTCCGACGAGGCCAATGCGGCCGTGGCCGCCTTCGTCACCGATGCCGGCCAGCGCCCGATCGTCGTGGGCCCGCTGCGTCGTGCCCGCGAGCTCGAGGGCTTCCAGTTCCTCGTGATGACCCTGCAGGTCAACCCGGCATTCGAAGACTTCAACTGGAACACCTCCCTCAAGGTTCTCGTCTAACCGACCGCCCCTGCCGCAGCCAGCGTCCGCACCCGCGGGGCGCTGGCTGCGGCATTTCGTCGTTGCCGAGGCATAACTCCTGCACATTCTGCCGGAGGGACTCCCGAGGCCCGGAAACACGCGGCGGCTATCCCGCCGTCTGGAGATGTGCAGGAGTTATGCCGACCAGGGCGGGTGGGTCGGGGACCTAGGCTGGGGCCGTGACCTCCCGAGAGCCCGTACCGCGCCGCCGGGGTGCCGGGTACCTCTGGGCCGCCGCCGCGGGAGTCGCGGCCGGGCTTCTCGCCCGGCTGTCGTTCGCGGTGCTGCCCGCGCCGTGGGACACCCTCGCGAACACGAGTGCGCTCTGGGGCCTCGTGCCGTTCCTCGTCACCGCAGCGCTCCGGGTGCGCGGCCGGACCGCGGCCGGAGTCGGGGCGCTCGCCCTGCTCACGATGGTCTCCGCGTGGGTGCTCCTGGCGCCGCAGCCGGCATCGCCGCGCATCCTGCTGCTCTGGGGCGTTGCCGGCGTCGCCGCAGGGACACTCTGCGGTTGGGCCGGCGCGCTGGCCCGCAGCGCCCTGCCGCGGCAGCGGATCGTCGCCGCGGCGATCGTCGGAGGACTCATCCTCGGCGAGGGCCTGTACGGCATCGTGCTCATCGGCGGCCCGCAGTGGTGGTGCGAGGCCCTTGCCGGGGCCGGGTTCGCCGTCGCCTTGGGCCGCAGCCCGATGGAGCGGATGCGCGCGCTCGCCGCAGCGGCGCTCGTCGCGGCCGTGCTCTTCTCGGCCTTCCTCGGCTACGACGCGATCGCGGCCGGCTGAGGCTACCGGACCGGCGTCGCGGTCTGGCGACGCGCACGGATCCGGCGCACCAGCACCGCGATGCCGCGCCAGCCGACCAGGAACAGGCCGAGCACGATCGCCGTCACGACGATGAAGCTCGGCTGAATGCCCTGACCGCTCACGACCCGGAGGAGCAACCCGCCCGCGACCGTCCACAGCCAGACGCCGAGCCCGGTGTAGACGATCCGCTGCGGGGCGTGCCAGGCGCGCATGATCAGCCAGCCGATCGTGAGGCCGCCGAGGAACGGCCACCAGGTCGTCAACACTCCCAGCAGGTCCTCTCCGTGGCTCGCGCGGCCGATCGCGGCGAAGACGAGCACGAGGGCGGCGTCGATGCCCGCCGCGAGCAGAGCGGATGCGGGGAGCGTGCGTGGTGAGGACATGGCACCAGCCTACGGTCAGATCGAGGTGCCGATCAGGGCGCCGATCGCCCAGGTCACGGCGAGGGCGAGCAGGCCGCCGACGAGGACCCGGGCGATCGCACGGCCGCGGGGGCTTCCGCCGAGGTACGCGCTCAGCCAGCCGGTGATCGAGAGCGCGACCGCCACCGCGAGGAAGGTGGCGGGCAGCCGCCACGCAGGCGGTGGCAGCAGCACCGCGAGCAGCGGCAGGATCGCGCCGACGGTGAACGCGAGTGCGGATGCGAACGCCGCGTGCCACGGGTTGGAGAGCTCCTCGGTGCCGATGTGCAGTTCGACCTCGAGGTGCGCGGCGAGGGCATCGTGCGCGGTGAGCTCGTCCGCGACGCGGCGGGCCGTCTCAACGCTCAGCCCCTTCGCCCGGTACATCTCGGCGAGTTCGGCGAGTTCCTGCTCGGGCAGGTTGGCGAGCTCCCAGCGTTCCTTGGCGATCAGGGCGCGTTCGGTGTCGCGTTGGCTGCTGACCGAGACGTATTCGCCGAGGGCCATCGAGATCGCCCCGGCGAGCAGGCTCGCGACTCCGGCGATCAGGATCGCCGCGGCATCCGGGGTGGCCGCGGCGACGCCGACGACGAGTGCCGCGACGGAGACGATGCCGTCGTTTGCTCCGAGCACGCCGGCGCGCAGCCAGTTGAGCCGTTCGGCGTGGCCGGGGGCGTGCGGTTCGATGCCGTGATCGAGTTCAGTCATGCCCGAAGTCAAGCAGCCCCGGGGCGTTCGCGCTACTCACGCCAGCCCGGCCCCGGCCCGGTCCGGCCATGCCCCGACCCTGGCCCCGACCCGGGCCCGACCCGACTCCGCCGTCCTTCGCCGTCCCCGGGTCCGCCGTCCCGGCTCTGCCGGCCCGAACGAACGCGGTGCGTCGGCCGCGCACGCGGCATTGCCGCGCCGGGCCGTCGTGCTGGAGGATGGTCTCGTGATTCTGGTGGTCGTGCTGACGCTCGCGTCCGCGCTGTCCTATGGCATTTCGGATTTCTTCGGAACCCTCGGCGCACGGCGGTTCGGAGTGCTGCCCGCGACGACCCTGACCTACCTGTGGGCGACGGTCGCGCTCAGCGCGGGCCTGCTCGTCGTGGGCGGAACCTGGTCGGAGGGCGCGGTGTTCTGGGGTGCGGTCTCGGGGGTGGCCGCCGTCGTCGGCTTCGTGCTGTTCTACCAGGCGCTCACGGTGGGTCCCGTGAGCGTGCTCTCCCCGGTGATCGGCCTCCTCGTCGCCGGGGTGCCGGTCGGCGCCGCCACCGTGGCGGGCACGCAGCTCTCCGGCGCCGCCTGGGTCGCCGTCGGTCTCGCCCTCGCGAGCGCCGTGCTGGTGTCGACCTCGCGCCGCGAGGGAAGCGCACGGGTGTCCCGCCAGGCCTGGATCGTCGGCATCGGATCCGGGATCGCGTTCGGCCTGTCCACGGTCGCGCTCTCCTTCGCCCCCGGGTCCGCCGGGCTCGTCCCGGCCTTCGTGGAGATCGGCATCGGCCTCCTGCTGCTGCTGGCGCTCGGGATGTGGCGCAGCAGGTCCGCCGGTGGACGCCCGTTCGTGCTGGGCCGGCTGCGGTCGGCCGGGCCGCGCTGGATCGCCGGGAGCATGGTCGCCGGAGTGCTGCTCGGCGTCGGGGACGCCCTCCTGCTCGTCGCCCTGTACTCCGGCAACCTCGCCGTGGTCGGCGTTCTGGTCGCCCTGTATCCGGTGGCGACGATCCTGCTGTCGATCGCGGTCCTCGGGGAGCGCCTCACGCTGCCGCAGTCCATCGGCGTCGGCACCGCGCTCGCCTCCTCCGCCCTCTTCGCGCTCGGCAAGTGAGTCTCGCGGAGGCTAGGCAGGGAGGGTAGTGCCGGCGAGGTCGGCGAGGGCGTCGTGGTACTGGCGGGTGCGGTAGTACTCGCCGTGGGTGCCGACCGCGCCCGTGTACCCGCTCGTGTCGATCTCGTCGGCGAAGCGGTCGATCGGGTTGCCCGGCGCCCGGTTCGACCAGGCCGGGAATCCGAGCGGATCGGTCGCCCGCCACAGGCTGATCCAGCGCCGCACCGGGAGCGCGGCAGCGGGCGAAGCCGGTTCCGGCGGCAGCGGGGTCGCCCGGGCGTCGGCCAGCCACGGGTCGGCGCTCCACAGTCGCGGGCGCTGGCACGGCAGGGTGCCGAGCACGTCCGGCCCGAGGATCTCGGGAAAGAACCGTCCGAAGAACGGCCGCACCTGCACGCCGAAGCTCAGCAGCGAGACCCGGTCCCGCCGCGCCGACCAGTCCGGGTGCGCGGCCAGCGAGAAGAGCGCGGCGATCGCGACGACCGTGCCCATGCTGTGGGCGGCGAGCACGACCTCCCGCTGCCGCGGCGGCGTGCCGTCCGCCCGGCCGTCCAGCCACCAGAGCACCCGGCGGCAGACCTCGGGCACGGCCCGCTCGGTGTAGCAGGGAGCGCCGAGCGGATGCCCGGCACGCGGCAGGAAACAGGCGAGGTCCCAGACGATCGCGAGCGGCCTCGTCGCCCGCCCGGGGGCCGGACGAAGGACGAGCCCGGCGAGCACGATCACGGCGACGCCCGCCCAACCGGCCATCGACACGTCGAGCCAGGCGAGCAGCCCGGGCGGGGCGGTGATGCCGTCGGTCGGGACGGACCCCGGTGCCGGTGTCGCGGCATCCGCCGGCACCAGCCGGGGCACGACGAGGGTGAGGACCTCGGTCGCGAGGAGGGCGAGGAAGCCGGCCCCGGCGAGGATCCCGGTGACCGGTTCGACGAGGTGCAGGCGAGCCGCGAGCGCCCGCTTCCGGTCGCGCACGGGACGGAGCAGTGCCACGAGTTCGGCCTCTGATCCCGCCGGCATCGGGGTCTCGCCACCGGGGGCGCCCGGGCCGCCGGGTCCGCCGAAGCCGGGCTCTCCCGCGTCGTCGCCGGTCGTGGCGGGGACGGCTCCCGCCGTGCCGCCTCCGGCGCCGACCGTGCTCGCCGGACCCGGTCCGACGCCGCCGGACCCGGGCGGGCTGTCGTCCGGGCTCCACTCCGCGACGCGCGGGCCCACCCGGCGCGGTCGGATCATGGCGCAGGCAATGGAGAGCGCCGCCGCGGCGAGGAGCGCGAATGCGAGCCCCCCGAACCACGGGTACACGCCAGGCACGGTCAGGACGGGCGTCGCCGGCGACCCGGCCGCGTTCGCCGGCGCACCGAGCAGGGCGCTCGCGCCGGCCCCGCCGTTCAGCCAGGTGCCGACCCCGACCGTGAGGAGGCTCGACAGGATGAGCCCGACGGTGAGGGCGATGGTCAGGAACACGGCCGGCGCGAGGCCGTGCCACGCCTCGAACCGAAGTCGGCCGTGCGGGGCGGGGTAGCGGAACGCGGCGCTCGCCGCGATGCAGGCGAGCATGCCGCCGAGGAGCGCGAGCAGCGTGATCGAGGAGATCGAGGCGACGGAGGCCGCCGCCTCCCCGGTCGGTCCGGGGCCCGCCGCGCCGCCGTCGCCGGGGAAGGGCGGGGCAAGCCCGAGGACGACGAGCGCCGCGAGGTGCGTCACGATGCCGAGCAGGACGAGCGCGGTGTGCCACCGGGCCGCCGTCGTGCGTGCGATGGGTTCGACGGGAAGAGTGCGCGTGCAGAACGCGGTCACGAGGGCCGCCAGGAGCAGGGCCCCCGCGACCAGGACGACGACGCCCGCCGCCGTTCCGGACGCGCCTGCGCGCACCGCGGCTCCTCCAGCGCCGCCGGCGAGGGCGGCGCACGAGAGCAGCGAGCTGAGGCTCAGCCCGGCCGCGAGGTGGGTGAGCGAGAGCCGGTGCGTTTCGCCGCGCCGATTCCAGAGCTGCGGCGACTCCAGCAGCGGCGGGGGCGCGACGGTCGGCGTGCCGGGTCGCCCGTCCGCCGGTCGCACGCCCGGTCGTGCCGCCGCCGGCCGGGCAGCGAGGTAGCGGTCGGCGACGTCGTACCGCAGCCGTGCCCCGTTCGAGAGCTGCCAGATGCCGAGGATCATCGCGATCGGCGCGAGCGAGAAGACGGCCATCCGCTGCCCGGTCGTCCACGCGCCGAGGCCGCCGAGTGCACCGGGCAACCCGGAGCAGACCAGCGCCCCGTCGACGTAGCACTGCCGGGCCAGCAGGTCGACGCCGAGGTTCGCGACCGTCGCGACGAGCAGGAGCGTGAGCAGCACGCCGAACAAGCGGATGACCCCGGCCCGCACGCTGAGTCCGCGCGGCACCGCCTGGGTCGGGAGCCGCCAGCACCAGGCGGCAGCGTTGGCGATCGAGAACGGGAGGAGCAGCGCCCAGCCGATCCGGGCGAGCGCGGCGAGGACCGCCCAGACCGGCCCGGCCCCGCCGGGGGTGCTGCGCACCAGCCCGCCCCAGGAGTACGCCTCGCGGCGGATCCGGCGAGGGACGTAGCCGCGCTGCTCCGCGGCATCCGCTGCCCGGCGATGACGCCGGAGGGAGTCGTCCGTCGGCGTCCAGAAGCTGCCGAGCACGTCGCCGGCGGCGAGCTCGACCTCGTCCGGCGGCAGGTCGAGCAGCGCGAACGGCGAGGTGTTGTTGATGCCGTGCACCCGCAGTTCGAGAATATGCGGGGGAGCGGATGTCCTGAACGGTCCGGCCATGCGCGGTCCCTTCCGGGTGTCGGGGGGTGTGGCTGGCATGGTACTGCCGCCCTGACGGTTTGGCGAGGCGGGGGTTACGTGTGACGCTAGAGTTTGAACTGGTCAGATTGTCTCGACGTCGAGCTACATTCGATGCCGGACGCTGTGCCGTCACACCCCTCGTACCCTGCAGGAACGCTCAGTCGTGGATTGGAAAGAGCAGCGTGGACCTTTACGAATATCAGGCAAGAGACCTGTTTGAGCAGTATGGAGTCCCGGTTCTGCCGGGCATCATCGCGGACACACCCGAGGAGGTGCGCGCCGCTGCCGAGAAGCTCGGCGGTGTCGTCGTCGTCAAGGCCCAGGTGAAGGTCGGCGGTCGCGGCAAGGCCGGCGGCGTCAAGGTCGCCAAGACCCCCGACGACGCCTTCGCGGCAGGCCAGGCGATCCTCGGACTCGACATCAAGGGGCACACCGTCAACCGGGTCATGGTCGCCGGCGGTGCGCGCATCAAGCAGGAGTTCTACTTCTCGGTGCTGCTCGACCGCTCCAACCGCTCCTACCTCTCGCTCGCGAGCTACGAGGGCGGCGTCGAAATCGAGGTTCTCGCCGTCGAGAAGCCCGAAGCGCTCGCGTACGTCGCGATCGACCCGAACCTCGGGATCGACCTCGACACCGCACGCCGGATCGCCGTCGAGGCGAAGTTCCCCGCCGAGCTCGTCGAGAAGGTCGCCCCGGTCTTCGTGCAGCTCTACAACGTCTTTAAGGGCGAGGACGCGACGCTCGTCGAGGTCAACCCGCTCGTCCTGACCGAGGAGGGCGACATCATCGCCCTCGACGGGAAGGTCACCCTCGATGAGAATGCCGGCTTCCGCCACCCGAAGCACGCCCTGCTCGAGGACGCGGCCGCCGCTGACCCGCTCGAGGCCAAGGCCAAGCTCAACGACCTCAACTACGTCAAGCTCGACGGCGTCGTCGGCGTGATCGGCAACGGCGCCGGTCTCGTGATGTCCACGCTCGACGTGGTCGCGTACGCGGGCGAGAACTTCGGCGGCGTCAAGCCGGCCAACTTCCTCGACATCGGCGGCGGAGCATCCGCTGAGGTCATGGCGGCCGGACTCGACGTCATCCTCGGCGACCCCCAGGTCACGAGCGTCTTCGTCAACGTCTTCGGCGGCATCACCGCCTGCGACGCGGTCGCCCGCGGCATCGTCGGCGCGCTCGCCGAGCTCGGCAGCGCCGCGAACAAGCCCCTCGTCGTGCGCCTCGACGGCAACAACGTCGAGGAAGGCCGCCGCATCCTCACCGAGGCCAACCACCCGCTGGTCACCTTGGCCGCCACCATGGACGAGGGCGCCGCCAAGGCCGCCGAGCTCGCCTACGCCGCGAAGTAAGGGATTTTCGAACATGTCTATCTTCCTCAACAAGGACTCCAAGGTCATCGTCCAGGGCATCACCGGCGGTGAGGGCACCAAGCACACCGCCCTCATGCTCAAGGCAGGCACCCAGGTCGTCGGCGGCGTGAACGCCCGCAAGGCCGGCACCACGGTCGTGCACGGCGACGTCGAACTCCCCGTCTTCGGCTCGGTCGCCGAGGCCATCGAGAAGACCGGGGCGGATGTCTCGATCGCCTTCGTCCCGCCGGCCTTCACCAAGGACGCCGTCATCGAAGCCATCGACGCCGAGATCCCGCTGCTCGTCATCATCACGGAGGGCGTCCCGGTCCAGGACTCCGCCGAGTTCTGGGCGTACGCCAAGGCCAAGGGCAACAAGACCCGCATCATCGGGCCGAACTGCCCCGGCATCATCACGCCGGGCGAAGCGCTCGTCGGCATCACACCGGCGAACATCACCGGCAAGGGCCCGGTCGGCCTCGTCTCCAAGTCGGGCACCCTGACCTACCAGATGATGTACGAACTGCGCGACCTCGGCTTCTCGACCGCGATCGGCATCGGCGGCGACCCGATCATCGGCACCACCCACATCGACGCGCTCGAGGCCTTCGAGAACGACCCGGAGACCCTCGCGATCGTCATGATCGGCGAGATCGGCGGCGACGCCGAGGAGAAGGCGGCCGACTACATCCGGGCGCACGTCACCAAGCCCGTCGTCGGTTATGTCGCCGGCTTCACCGCGCCGGAGGGCAAGACCATGGGCCACGCCGGTGCGATCGTCTCCGACGGAGCCGGAACCGCCCAGGGCAAGAAGGAGGCCCTCGAGGCCGCCGGTGTCAAGGTCGGCAAGACGCCGAGCGAGACCGCGACCCTGCTGCGCGAGGTGCTCGCCGCGCTGTAGCCCGGCATCCGCTCGCAGAGCCCAAAGGGGGCCCGCCACCACGGCGGGCCCCCTTTTTTTCGCGCGTCGCGGCGGGGGCGCGGGGACCGGTCAGCCGGGCGAGGTAGGCTCCCACCGGATGAACCGCTTAACGACAGCCCTGCTCGCCGCACTCGAGGCGCTCATTGTCGTAGCCATCGGAGTCGGCGTCTCCCTCGTGCCCCTGACCATCCTGTGGGCCACCCAGTACGGTCTCGCGGTCGACTGGCTCGTCTTCTGGCGCGCCGCCGTCAACGTCTGGCTGCTCGGCAACGGCGTCGACCTCGCCGTCCAGCTGGACCCCACGGTCGTCGCCGCGCTCGGCCTGCCCGGCGCGGAGGCCCCGTTCTCGCTCACGATCGCGCTCCTCGGGTTCGCCGTGCTCGCCCTGTTCCTCGGCAGGCACACCGGCCGTCGTGCGGCGGACTCGCCGCACCGCTGGACCGGCGTCCTGACCGCGATCCCCGTCTACGGGCTGCTCGCGACCCTGCTCACCCTCACCGTCGGCACGGATGCCCTGCAGCCGTCGATCCCGCAGGGCGTGCTCCTGCCCACAGCCGTGTTCGCCGCCGGGGTGTTCATCGGCGCGCGTCATCGGACCGAGTCGCCGGAGCACCCGGTCTCCGGCCAGGCGCCTCACCTTCCCGGGGCATCCGCGCACCCGGCACCCGGTCGCGGGGCCACCGGCCGCCCCGCAGCGGCCGGCACCGGTGGGGGATCCGCGGGCGCGGCATCCGCTTCGCGCACGACGCGCCCGGCCTGGCTGCGCGCCCTTCCCGCGTTCCCCGCGCTTCCCGCCCTGCCGCGACTGCCCCGGCCGCCGGAGGTGCCTGCCGAATGGCGCTCGATCCTGGCCGGCGCCCTCCGTGCCGGCTTCGGTGCCGCGACCGGGACGATCGGCGTCGCGGCCCTCGCCGTCTTCGTGCTCGTGCTCAGCAACTTCGCGACGATCATCGGACTCTACGAGACCGTGCAGGCCGGCGTGATGGGCGGCATCACCCTGACGATCGCCCAGCTCGCCCTCATTCCCAACCTCGTGATCTGGGCGGCGGCCTGGTTCGTCGGACCCGGCGTCGCCGTCGGCCTGGGCTCGAGCGTGTCCCCGGTCGGCACCGTCCTCGGCCAGGTGCCCGGCCTGCCGCTGCTCGGGGTGCTCCCGCACGGCAGCCTCGCCTTCGGGTATCTCGGGTTGCTCGTGCCCGTGCTCCTCGGCTATCTCGCGGCCGTCGCGACCCGGCAGCGCCAGTACCGTGCGGGCGGGGCCGGCGTCGGTCGCGGCCGGCTCGCGCTCACCGGCGTCTTGGCCGGCGTCGTGGCCGGAATTGTCCTCGGAGTGCTGGCCTGGTGGTCCGGCGGGGCGCTCGGACCGGGCCGTCTCGTCGACGTCGGACCGAACCCGATGCTGGTCGGCGCTTTCGCCGCGCTCGAGGTCGGCGTCGCCGCGGTGCTCGGTATGCTGACGCCCCCGATCCGGACGCGCGGGGCCACCTCCCCTGCCTCGGCCCCCGCCCCGGCCTCACCGGCGAGGACCGGCAAACGATAGGCTCGACCAGTGCTGTCATTGGTCGTATTGATTTCCGGCGGGGGATCCAACCTCCGTTCCCTCCTGGAAGCGTGCCAGGATGCCGAGTACCCGGCGCGGGTCGTGGCGATCGGCGCCGACCGGGACGCGGACGGCCTCGACCTCGGTGAAGAATTCGGCGTGTCCACCTTCACCGTGCCGTACAGCTCCTTCGACTCCCGTGAGGCGTGGGGCGACGAGCTGCTCGCCGTCATCCGGCAGTGGTCACCCGACCTCGTCGTGCTGAGCGGTTTCATGCGCCTCCTGCCCGCCCGGGTCGTCGCCGCGCTGTCCCCGAACCTGCTCAACACGCATCCGGCCTACCTGCCCGAGTTCCCCGGAGCCCACGGGGTGCGCGACGCGCTCGCCGCGGGCGTTCCCGAGACCGGAGCCAGCCTCATCGTCGTCGACACCGGTGTCGACGACGGCCCCATCGTCGCGCAGGAACGGGTTCCGGTGCTTCCGGACGACACCGAGGACTCCCTGCACGCCAGGATCAAGATCGTCGAACGGCGCCTGCTCGTGCAGGCCGTTCTCGACATCGCCAACGGAAACACGAACCTCAAGGAGCACTCCCAGATATGAGCGGGCACAGCAACGACCAGAGCCTTTACCGCGAACGCGACGTCGTCCCGGTGCGGCGGGCGCTCATCTCGGTGAGCGACAAGACCGGCCTGGTCGAGCTTGCGGCCGCCCTCGTGGCGACCGGCGTCGAAATCGTGTCGACAGGGTCGACCGCGGCGAGCATCCGTGCCGCCGGCTTCGCCGTGACCGATGTCGCCGCCGTCACGGGCTTCCCCGAGTCCCTCGACGGCCGGGTCAAGACCCTGCACCCCGGAGTGCACGCCGGCATCCTCGCCGACCTGCGCCTCGCCGCCCACGAGGCCCAGCTCACCGAGCTCGGCATCGCGCCCTTCGAACTCGTCGTGGTGAACCTGTACCCCTTCGTCGAGACCGTGAACTCCGGCGCCCCCGCAGCGGAGGTCATCGAGCAGATCGACATCGGCGGCCCCGCACTCGTGCGCGCTGCGGCGAAGAACCACCCGAACGTCGCGATCGTCGTCGACCCCGAGAACTACGGCGAGATCGTCGCCGCCGTCGAGGCAGGCGGCACGACGCTCGAGCTGCGTCGCAAGCTCGCTTCCCTCGCCTTCGAGCACACGGCCGGCTACGACCTGAGCGTCTCCGCCTGGTTCACCGAGAATGTCTACGACCAGTGGCAGGACGACACCGAGGCCCTCGACGAGGCCATCCTCGACGAGTTCGACGCCGTGATCGGCACCGCATTCGACGACGAGGGCCCCTTCCCCGCCGCCCTCGCGATCGAGGCCACCCGCGGCAGCGTGCTCCGCTACGGCGAGAACTCGCACCAGGCCGCAGCGCTGTACCTCGGCGACGGCGGAGAAGGCATCGCCCAGGCCGTGCAGCGCCACGGCAAGGAGATGTCGTACAACAACTACGTCGACGCCGACGCGGCCGTGCGCGCCGCCTTCGACTTCGCCGAACCCGCCGTCGCCATCATCAAGCACGCCAACCCGTGCGGCATCGCCGTGGCCAACCCCAAGGCACCGGATGCGATCGCCTCCGCCCACAAGCGGGCTCACGACTGCGACCCGGTCTCCGCGTTCGGCGGGGTCATCGCGGCCAACCGCATCGTGACCCTCGGCATGGCCGAGACGGTCAGCCAGATCTTCACCGAGGTCCTCGTCGCACCCGGCTTCGAACCCGCCGCGTTCGAACTGCTCAGCCAGAAGAAGAACATCCGCCTGCTCGAGCTTCCGGAGAACTACGACCGGTCCTCGCTCGAGCTGCGCCAGATCTCCGGCGGGCTGCTCGTGCAGGAGACGGACTCCTTCGAGGACTTCGACTCCTCGACCTGGACCCTCGTCGCCGGCGAGGAGGTCGACGCGGCCACCCGCGCCGACCTCGAGTTCGCGTGGAAGGCCTGCCGCTCCGTGAAGTCGAACGCGATCCTGCTCGCCCGCTCCGGGGCATCCGTCGGGGTCGGCATGGGCCAGGTCAACCGGGTCGACTCGTGCCACCTCGCCGTGCTGCGCGCCGGGGACAGGGCCGCCGGCTCCGTCGCGGCGTCCGACGCGTTCTTCCCGTTCGCCGACGGCCTCCAGGTGCTCCTCGAGGCCGGGGTCACCGCGGTCGTTCAGCCCGGCGGTTCGGTGCGCGACCCCGAGGTCATCGCCGCGGCCACCGAGGCCGGCGTCGCGATGTACTTCACCGGGGAGCGTCACTTCTTCCACTGAGCCGCGGAGGCTCCTGCCAGCGGGATCTGGCACGATGGAAGTGTCCGGGTCGCTAGCCGGTGTTCCGGGCGAAGGGACACCCGTGCCATTCCTCGATGGTTTCATCGAACCCGCCTTCTTGATCGCGATCGTCATCGCGGTGGTCGCCGCGCTCGCGATCACCGCGATCGCCGCGTTCGTCTTCCGGATGGCCGCGCGCAAGCGGGCCTGGGCGCGCACGTTCATCCGCCTGTGCCGGCGCCCGTTCCGGATCGTGATCCTGATCGGAGCCCTCTGGATCGCGACGTCCGTGTATCTCGTGACGACGCCCGAGCTGTCCCGCGCGGTCGACTTCACCATGCGCGCCCTGTTCATCGCGGCGGCGACCTGGCTCGTCGCGGCGCTGATGTACTTCTTCGAGGAGGTCATCGCCGCGCGTTACCGCATCGACGTGCGGGACAACCGGGTGGCCCGGCGGGTCCGCACCCAGTTGCGCATGCTCCGCCGGATCAGCGTCGTGGTGGTCATCGTCTGCGCGATCGGCACGGTGCTCCTGAGCATCCCGGGGGCCGCGGCGGTCGGGGCGAGCCTCTTCGCCTCGGCGGGATTGCTGAGCGTCGTCGCCGGCCTCGCCGCCCAGTCGAGCCTCGCCAACGTCTTCGCCGGCATGCAACTGTCGTTCAGTAACGCGCTGCGCGTCGACGACGTCGTCATCGTCGAGAACGAATGGGGCAGGATCGAGGAGATCACCCTCACCTACATCGTCGTGCACATCTGGGACGACCGGCGGATGGTGCTCCCCTCGACCTACTTCACGACCACGCCGTTCCAGAACTGGACCCGTCGCACGAGCGAACTGCTCGGCTCCGTCGAGTTCGACGTCGACTGGCGGGTCAGCGCGGTGGCCATGCGCGAGGAACTCAACCGGATCGTCGCGCAGACCGAGCTCTGGGACCGGCGCGTCGCCGTGCTCCAGGTGACGGATGCCGTCGGCGGTTTCGTCCGCATCCGCGTGCTGGTCTCGGCGGGGGATGCCGCCATGCTCTGGGACCTGCGCTGCATCGTGCGGGAGAACCTGGTCGCCTGGCTCGTCGCCGAGAACCCCGAAGCCCTCCCGCTCGGCCGCGTCGAGGTACGGCAACCGGGCCGCCGACCGTCCGGGTCCGCGGCGCCCAGGCCCGCAGGGGCCCAACGCCCGGTCACCGAGGCGCCCGGCCTGTTCTCCGGTGACTCCGAGGCCGTGCACCGTGGCGAGGAATTCACCCGCTCGATGCCGATCCAGGAAGTCAACGACCAGAAATTCTGACCAGGCGGGCACGGCGGCGAGCACCCGGCGAACCCACACCCGGCGGACCCATACACTGTCGGGATGGACATCCCCGCACTCGACCCCGCCGCCCGCCGGATCGCCCTGGTTCGCCGCCCCGCCGACAACCTCGCCGAGGGCCAGCTCACGCACATCGAGCGTGTGCCCGTCGACCTCGGTCTCGCGCGCACGCAGTGGGACGGCTACGTCGCGGCACTCGCCGCGGAGGGGTGGGACATCGTCGAAGTCGAACCGGCCCCGTCGCTGCCAGACTCGGTCTTCATCGAGGATGCCGTGATCTCCTTCGGCGACGTGGCCGTCCTGACCAGCCCGGGTGCCCCGACCCGCAGGGACGAGACCTCGGGGGCCGAGGCCGCCGTGCGCAGCCTCGGCGTCCCGGTGCACCACCTCGTGCTGCCCGGCACCCTCGACGGCGGCGACGTGCTCAAGATCGGACGCGACGTCTACGTCGGCCGCAGCCTGCGCACGAACGACGCCGGAATCGACCAGCTCCGCGACATCCTCGCCCCGCTCGGTTACACGGTCGTCCCTGTCCCGATCAGCAAGGTCCTGCACCTCAAGTCCGCCGTCACCGCCCTCCCCGACGGAACCGTGATCGGCTATCCGCCCCTCGTCGACGACTCCACGGTGTTCGATCCGTTCCTGCCCGTCCCCGAGGAATACGGCACCGCCGTGGTCGTGCTCGCCCCGGACGCCGTGCTGATGTCGAGCGCGGCTCCGCTCTCCGCCGCCCTGTTCGCCGCCCGCGGCTACCGCGTCGTCACCGTCGACATCTCCGAATTCGAGAAGCTCGAGGGCTGCGTCACCTGCCTGAGCGTACGCATCCGCTGACCCGAAGCCTGCCCCTCAAACGGGTGCTTGCTTCCAGACGCGGTGTGGTCGTAGTCTGGAAGGCTGCCTGACCCGGGGAGCACCACGAGAATCGACGCGCTCAGGAGGCCGACATGACACAGACAGCACAGCCACAGCTCGCTCAGGATGCGATCACCGGCGCTGGCTCTGCCGTGGGCCTCCGCGACAGCGCGGCCTAGCCACTCGATCCGCACCGCGCGCCGGCTCCCTCCTCCAGCACCCCGCCCGTAACCCGCAGCCCGCGACCGGCATCCCGCCGTCGCGCTCGTATGGAAGCGCCCAGCTTCCCGCCCCACTGTCGATCGCGACCCTGACGCGACGTCTTCGACTCCTCGACGCCCACCGCAGCCCGGTCGGCTACCTCGGCACCATGTATCCGAACAGGCTCCACTCGTGACCCAGATCACACCCACCACTCCTCTCGACACCACCCCGCACACTCCCATGGACACGACCCCGAACCCGGCAACCGCCTCCACGACCCCGGCCGCGGCCCAGACCGCGTCTACCCGCAAGCGTGCGAGCACGCTGCGCACCCTGCTGCGCCTGTTCCCCTACGTGCGCCCCGCGCTGCCCCGGCTCGTCCTCGGCATGATCGCGGCCCTCCTGGCCGCCGTCGTCGCCCTCGCGATCCCGCAGGTGCTGCAGGGCCTCGTCGACGGCGCCCTTTCCCGGCAGGATCCCGCCGGGATCTGGCCTGCCGTCCTGCTGATCCTCGGTCTCGGCGTGCTCGAGGCGATCCTGATCGCGCTCCGCCGCTGGTTCGTGCTGGTTCCGGGCACCCACGTCGAGGCGAGCATGCGCAACGCGCTCTACGCGCGCCTGCAGGACCTGCCGGTCTCCTTCCACGACCGCTGGCCGAGCGGGCAGTTGCTGTCCCGTGCGGTGAGCGACCTCAACCTGATCCGGCGCTGGATCTCCTTCGGCCTGGTCCTCCTCGTCGTCAATATCGTCACGATCGTGATCGGCGCCGCTGTGCTCGTGTCGATGAACTGGATCCTCGGCGTCGTGTTCATCGTCTGCTCGATCCCGCTCTGGATCGTCGGGTACCTGTTCGAGGAGAAGTACTCCGTTGTGGCCCGGCGCAGCCAGGACCAGGCTGGCGACCTCGCGACCGCCGTCGAGGAGTCCGTCCACGGCATCCGTGTGCTCAAGGCCTTCGGGCGCGGCAGCTTCGCGCTCAAGAACTTCTCCCAGCAGGCCGAGGACCTCCGGGGCACCGAGATCGAGAAGGCGCGTGCGATCGCCGGCATCTGGCTCTGGCTCCTGATGGTGCCCGACGTCGCGTTCGCGCTGTGCCTCGTGGCCGGGGTCTGGCTCGCCGCCCAGGGCGAGCTCAGCGTCGGCGGCCTCGTCGCGTTCTTCGCGACGGCGACGGTGTTGCGCTGGCCGGTCGAGTCGATCGGGTTCCTGCTGTCGATGACCTTCGACACCCGCACCGCGACCGACCGGTACTTCGACGTGCTCGACGCCCCGAACAGCATCACGGACCCCGCCAGGCCGGTCACGCTCGCCGCGCCCCGCGGCCGGCTCGCCTTCGAGGACGTGCACTTCCGCTACCCGGACTCGCCCGCGCGTTTCCCCGACCTGCTCGACGGCGTCAACCTCGTGCTGCAGCCGGGGGAGACCATGGCGCTCGTCGGCCTGACCGGGTCGGGCAAGTCCACCCTCACCGCGCTCACCACCCGCCTCTACGACGTCACCCAGGGTGCGGTCACCCTCGACGGCGTCGACGTGCGCGCGTTCGGCCGCGAGGAACTGCGCGGCCATCTCGCGATGGCATTCGAGGACGCGACACTGTTCTCGGCGTCCGTGCGCGACAACGTGCTGCTCGGCCGGCCCGAGTTCGCCGAGCGGTCGCCGGCAGCGGATGCCGCGCTCGACGAGGCCCTCCAGGTCGCGCAGGCCGGTTTCGTGCGTGACCTGCCCGACGGTGTCGACACCCTCGTCGGCGAGGAGGGCATGAGCCTCTCCGGCGGTCAGCGCCAGCGGATCGCGCTCGCCCGCGCGGTCGCGGCGAAGCCGGCGGTGCTCGTGCTCGACGACCCGCTCTCCGCGCTCGACGTGGACACCGAGTCCCTCGTCGAGGCCGCGCTCCGCGAGGTGCTCGCCTCGACGACGGCGCTCATCGTCGCGCACCGGCCGTCGACGGTGACGCTCGCCGACCGGGTCGCCCTGCTCGAGGACGGCCGGATCACCGCGGTCGGCCGGCACTCCGAGCTCCTGCGCACCAACGAGCACTACCGGTTCGTGATCTCGAGCCTCGAAGACGAAGAACGGCGCGACGCCACCCGGCAGGTCGCCAGGGACGAATCGACCGCACGCGCAGAGCGGATCGCACGAACAGAACAGATCGCACGAGAGGAGGCCGCACGATGAGCGTCACCGGAGTGGAAGGCGAAGAACGCAACAACTTCACCACGGCCGAGAGCAAGCAGATCCGCGCGCGCTCGCTGCGCCTGCTCGGTTCGCTGCTCCGACCGGTGCGCTGGCGGGTCACCGCGGCGATGCTCGTCGTGGTGCTCTCGACCGCGGCGCAGGTCGCAGGTCCCGCCCTGATCGCGTACGGGATCGACCGGGGGCTGCCTGCCCTCCTCGCCCAGGACTGGTTCCCGCTCGCGGCGACCGGCGGGGTCTACCTCCTCACCGGCGTGATCGGGGCGATCCTGATCGCCTGGTACACGATGATGTCGGCCAGGATCAGCCAGGCGGTGCTGATCGACCTCCGCAAACGGGTGTTCCTGCAGACCCAGCGGCTCAGCCTCGAATTCCACGAGTCGTACACCTCCGGGCGGATCATCTCCCGGCAGACGAGCGACCTCGACGCGATCCGCGAGCTGCTCGACTCGGGCATCAACCAGCTCGTGCAGGGCCTGTTGTACATGACCTTCACGGCGATCGCGCTCGTGACCCTCGACGGCATCAGCGGCCTCGTGCTTCTGGGCTCCCTGATCCCGTTGTTCGCGCTCACCCGCTGGTTCCAGGTGCGCTCGCAGACGCTGTTCCGTCGGTCCAGGACCGCATCGGCGAGCCTGATCGTGAAGTTCGTCGAGACCATGACGGGCATCCGCGCCGTCAAGGCGTTCCGCGCGGAGAAACGCAACGAAGAGGTCTTCGGCGGCCTCGTCGAGGACTACCGGAAGGTCAACGGCCGGGTCATCCAGCTGTTCGGCATCTTCGATCCCGGGCTCATCCTGATCGGTAACATCGCCGTCGCCGTCGTGCTCCTCCTCGGCGGGTTCCGCGTCGTCGACGGGCAGCTCGCGATCGGCGCGCTGCTCGCGGCACTGCTCTACACCCGGCGGTTCTTCGACCCGATGGAGGAGATGGCGATGTTCTACAACTCGTACCAGTCCGCCGCCGCTGCGCTCGAGAAGATCTCCGGAGTGCTCGAGGAACACCCGGGAGTGCCGGACCCGGTCGCCCCCGTCGACCTGTGGGAGGCGCACGGCGCCGTCACGTTCGAAGGGGTGCGCTTCGAGTACCAGGCAGACCGCGTGGTGCTGCCTGCCTTCGACCTCCGGATTCCGGCCGGCCAGACCATCGCCCTCGTCGGTTCGACCGGGGCGGGCAAGTCGACGCTCGCCAAGCTCATGGCGCGATTCTACGATCCCACCGACGGCACGGTGCTGCTCGACGGGGTCGACCTGCGCCGGCTGCACCCGAAGGACCTCCGCCGCGCCATCGTGATGGTCACCCAGGAGGCCTACCTGTTCAGCGGGTCCGTCGCAGACAACATCGCGATCGGCAAGCCGGATGCGTCCCCCGCCGAGATCGTCGCGGCGGCGAAGGCCGTCGGTGCGCACGAGTTCATCGAGAACCTCCCCGGCGGCTACGACACCGACGTGAACAAGCGCGGCGGCCGGGTGTCCGCGGGGCAGCGCCAGCTGATCTCGTTCGCACGGGCCTTCCTCGCCGACCCGGCGGTGCTGATCCTCGACGAGGCGACGTCCTCGCTCGACATCCCGAGCGAGCGGCTCGTGCAGCAGGCGCTGCAGACCCTGCTCGCCGACCGCACGGCCGTCATCATCGCGCACCGGCTGTCCACGGTCGCGATCGCCGACCGGGTGCTCGTGATGGAGCACGGGATCATCGTCGAAGACGGCGCCCCCGACGACCTGATCGACGGCACCGGACGGTTCGCCCAGCTGCACGCGGCCTGGCGGGAATCACTCGTGTAGGAGCATCCGCCCGCCTGACAGCGGATGCGTGTCCGCGAGAGTACGAAAACGGCCCCTTCACTGCGCGCGAAGGGGCCGTTTCTCCGCTCTCGCGGGCCCGCCGTCAGGAGGTGACGGTGAGGAAGAGGTCGCCCGCTGCGAGGTCGGCGCCGGCCGTGACGGTGTCGGCGAGGGTGATGTCGTGCGGCGTGCGCTCGAGGATGATGACCGGCACGATCGGATCGCGCCCGCCGGCCGCGACGGCCGCCGCGTCCCAGCTCACGATCACGTCGCCGGCCGCGACCTGGTCGCCCTGCTTCGCCCGCAGGGTGAAGCCCTCACCGCGGAGCTCGACCGTGTCGATGCCGAGGTGGACGAGCACTCCGATCCCGTCGGGGGAGACGATCACGTAGGCGTGCGGGAAGACCTTGAGCAGCCTGCCGCCGATCGGCGCGATCGCGTCGATCATGCCGCGGGGCGGGTCGATCGCGGCGCCGGGCCCCACGATCGCCTGGGCGAACGTGGGATCGGGCACCGCGGTGAGGTCGACCGCACGACCGGGGACCGGCGCGAGGATCACGACGGGTGTCACGAGGACGACGGGAGCACCACGGCTCACAGGAGGTCTTCGATGTCTTCGGCGAGGTTGTCCGCCTCCGGGCCGACGACGACCTGGACGATGGTGCCGGACCGGAAGACGCCGTGGGCGCCCGCTGCCTTGAGCGCCGGCTCGTTGACGAGGGCGGGGTCCTTCACCTCGGTGCGCAGCCGGGTGATGCACGCTTCGATCTCGACGAGGTTGTCCGATCCGCCGAGGCCGGCGAGGATTTGCTCCGCTTTGCTGCTCATGGTGTTTCCTCCAGTGATGGTGGGCCGGGAACCGGTCACACGGGTCGGGGTACGCGTGAAGCGTTCCGGCCGTGAGCCAAGTCTGCGCCCTGTCTGATTCGGTTTCGGGTGTTCTCGGAGAACCCGAGCGGCTGGGGGTCTTGACAAGCAGGGTGCCGCGGCTTCATCATCGAACTATTGGATCGTACCAGTACGGACCATGAAGCGGAAGTGGTCCTATGCTGGTATCGACAACACCCCAACTCTTCCGGAGGACGCAGCGAGATGACCGACATCGATGAGGCCCCGGTCCTGGAATCAGGACCGGTCTCCAAGCACGCTCAGCTGCGCTCCATCCTGGCGGAGCTGGTCGAGTCCAGCCTCGCCCCCCACGCGGCGATCCCGCCGGAGCGCAAGCTCATGACGCGCTACGGCGTGAGCCGCTCGACGGTGCGTGAGGCCATCCGGCAGCTCGTCGAGGAGGGCGTGCTCTACCGGGTGCAGGGCAAGGGCACCTTCGTTGCCGGCGAACGCGTGCAGAGCGACCTGCACCTCGCGTCCTTCACCGAGGACATGCGCAGGCGCGGCCTCGTCCCTGCGACGATCGTGCGTTCGGCCCGGCTGGTCGAGGCGCCCCTCGCGGTGCGGGCGGCGCTCGGACTCAAGGCGGATGCCCTCGTGCTTGAGATTGAACGCCTCCGGCTCGCCGATGGCGTGCCGATGGCGCTCGAGCGCGGCTACTACCCGGCGGAACTGCTCCCCGAACTCGGCGAGAAGGACCTGACCCGGTCGCTCTATGCGACGTTCGCGACCGAATACGGCCTGCGGATCGACAATGCGGAACAGGCCGTCTGGGCGGAGGCCGCCGACCCGAAGCTCGCGGACACCCTCGGCATCGTCGCCGGCGCGCCCCTCATCGTCTTCCGCCGGACCTCGTCCGCCGGGTCCGCGTACCTCGAACACGTCACCTCGTGGTACCGCGGCGACCGCTACCAGATCCACATGACGCTCAACCTGCAACACCAGCCCTGACCCCCACGATTTCCACGCAGCATCCACGCACCACTTAGGCACCATCAGGAGGAGATCCATGTCCAGCATCACCGTAGACGCCGGGACGAAACGCAGGTTCCCCGGCCTCGCCCAACTCCAACGAGTCGGTCGAAGTCTTATGCTTCCGATCGCGGCACTGCCGGCGGCAGGCCTGCTGCTGCGCCTCGGCCAGCCGGACCTGCTCGGGCGGATCCCGGGCTTCGAGACCGGAGCGGCCGTGATCGCCTCGGCGGGCGGCGCACTCTTCGACGCGCTGCCGCTGCTCTTCGCGGTCGGCGTCGCGATCGGCTTCGCGAAGAAGTCCGACGGATCGACCGCCCTCGCCGCCGTCGTCGGCTACCTCGTCTTCTCCAAGGTGGGCGAGGCGATGTCGCCCCTGGTGCTCGGGGCGCCGACCGGTGACGAGAAGCAGGTGCTCGTCAACTACAGCGTCCTCGGCGGCATCCTGATCGGCATCACGTCGGCCCTGCTTTGGCAACGCTTCCACCGGATCTCCCTGCCGAGCTACCTGGCCTTCTTCGGCGGCCGCCGGTTCGTCCCGATCATCACGGCAGGCACGGCCCTCGTGCTCGGCGTGCTGCTGGCCTTCGTCTACCCCGCGTTCGCGACCGGCCTCTCCGCCTTCGGCGAATTCGTCTCCTCCAACAACATCTGGGGCGGGTTCCTCTACGGCACCACCAACCGCCTGCTGATCCCGGTTGGGCTGCACCACATCCTCAACTCGGTGATGTGGTTCGTGATCGGCGACTACAACGGAGCGCACGGCGACATCGCCCGGTTCTTCGCCGGCGACCCGACCGCCGGTTCCTTCATGACCGGGTTCTTCCCGATCATGATGTTCGCGCTGCCCGCAGGCGCTCTCGCCATCTGGCACGAGGCCAAGCCGTCCCAGAAGAAGATCGTCGGCGGCATCATGCTCTCCGGCGCCCTGACGGCCCTCCTCACCGGCGTGACGGAACCCCTCGAGTTCTCCTTCATGTTCGTCGCGTTCCCGCTCTACCTCATCCACGCGGTGCTGACCGGGTCCTCGCTCGCCCTCGTGAATGCCCTGGGCATCCGGGACGGGTTCACCTTCAGCGCGGGCACGTTCGACTACGTGCTCAACTTCGGCCTGGCCGAGAAACCGCTGCTGCTCATCCCGATCGGGCTCGCGTACGCCGCCATCTACTACTTCCTGTTCCGCTTCGTGATCCGCAAGTGGAACCTCAAGACCCCGGGTCGCGGCGAGGACGAAGTCCCCGACGCGACCGTGCCGGACTCCGCGTCGTCCACGGCGGTCTGACCCCACCCGTGCCGGGGCCGCGGGTTCGCCCGCGGCCCCGGCCGCACCACCCCGAATCAAGATCGTGAATCTGGAGCACCACATTGGCTGAAGTAATCGTCCTCGACAGCGAGACCGCAGCGGGCACGCTCGCAGCGGCATCCATCCGCGCCCTGATCGCGCGCAAGCCCGACGCCGTCCTCGGCCTCGCGACCGGCTCGACCCCGCTCTCGGTGTACGCGGCGCTCGCCGCGTCCCTCGCGGAGGACCCCCTCGACATGTCCCGGGTGCGCGGCTTCGCACTCGACGAGTACGTCGGGCTGCCGACGGGACACCCCGAGAGCTATCGCGCCGTCATCACCCGCGACGTCGTCGTGCCCCTCGGGCTCGACCCCGCGAACATCCGTACCCCCAACGGCGACGTGGCCACCCTCGAGACCGCGGGAATCGACTACGAGGCCGCCATCTTCGCGGCCGGCGGCGTCGACGTGCAGATCCTCGGCATCGGGCAGACCGGCCACGTCGGGTTCAACGAGCCCGGTTCCTCGTTCGCGTCCATCACCAGGATCAAGACCCTGACCGAAAAGACCCGGGTCGACAACGCGCGCTTCTTCGACTCTCCCGACCAGGTGCCGATCCACTGCATGACCCAGGGTCTCGGCACGATCCGCCGGGCCAGGCACCTCATCCTGCTCGCCTTCGGCGAAGAGAAAGCGGATGCGATCGCCGCGGCCGTCGAGGGACCGGTCAGTTCGAGCAAGCCGGGTTCTGTCATCCAGCTGCACCCCCACGTGACGGTCCTCGTCGACGAGGCGGCGGCATCCCGCCTCGCCAACCGGGACTACTACGCGTACGCCTACGCGCACAAGTACGCCTGGCAGGGTATCTAAACCCGTGGCCGACTCGATTCTGCTCAGCGCCGACACCGTCGTCGCCGCGGACGCCGTGCACACCCCGGGCTGGGTCGAGGTCAGGGCCGGACGGATCGATGCCGTCGGGGCCGGCGTCCCGCCGCGGGTCCCGGATGCCGCGTTCCCGGACGGCATCCTCGCCCCCGGCTTCGTCGACGCGCACAACCACGGCGGCGGCGGCTACAGCTTCAACGACGCCGACACCGCCCTCGCGGCGGCCGGGATCGCGGCGACCCACCGGGAACACGGCACGACCACGCTGATGGCGAGCCTCGTCACGGCGCCACTGGACGAGATGGAACGCCTGGTGTCCGACCTCGCCGACCTCGTCGATTCCGGCCTGCTCGCGGGCATCCACCTCGAAGGACCCTGGCTGAGCCCGATCCATCGGGGTGCCCACACGGCGGAGCTGCTGCGGGTGCCCGACCCGGAGAGCATCGACCGACTCCTGCGAGCCGGCCACGGCACGGTGCGCATGGTCACGATCGCCCCCGAGCTTCCCGGCGGCCTCGACGCCGTCCGTCGGATCGTCGGATACGGCGCGGTCGCCGCGATCGGGCACACGGACGCCAATTACGACATCACCAGGCAGGCCATCCAGGCCGGGGCCACGGCGGGGACGCACCTCTTCAACGCGATGCGTCCGCTGCACCACCGGGAACCCGGGCCGGCACTCGCGCTGCTCGAGAACCCCGCCGTGTTCGCCGAACTGATCGCCGACGGGGTGCACCTGCATCCCGCCGTCGTCCGTTTCATCACGGAGAGCCCGTCGCGGCCGGTGTTCGTGACCGACGCGATGGCAGCTGCCGGTGCCGACGAGGGCGAATACACCCTCGGCGGCCTCCCCGTCAGCGTGCTGGACGGTGAGGCCCGCCTCGCGGACGGGACGATCGCCGGGAGCGTCCTCACCCTGAGCGAGGCCGTCCGGTTCGCGGTGCACACGGCCGGGGTCGACCTCGCCGCAGCGGTGCGAGCGGCCACGCAGAACCCGGCCGACATGATCGGCCTCAACGACTGCGGCCGCATCGCCGCGGGGCAGCCGGCCGACCTGATCGTGCTCGACGCCGGACTCTACGTCACCGCGACCATGCGGTCAGGCGACTGGTGCCTGCCGGCCTGAGCCGGCAGGGCAGGCAGGGCCGGTCGGCTCAGGCGAAGCCCCAGGCCTTCTCTTCGTCGCTCGAGGCGTCGGACAGCGGGATGCCGATCAGCGGACGCGGCGCCGGGCCGAGCGGGTGCACGCTGGGATCGGGGGCCCGCACGGCCTGCTCCTTGAGCTCGACGAAGATCGCGTGGGTCGGTGTCGTGCCGATGTTCACGCCGGCGTGCTCCTGGGCGGGGAGCCAGGCGGTCTCGCCGGCCGGGAGTTCGACGTCGACCTCGCGGCCCTCGAAGGAGAGCCTCCTGGCGTAGGCGCTCAACGTGATCATCACGCTGTCTGGATGCTCGTGCGGGTTGGTGGTGTCGCCGGGGGCATCGAGGAATTCGAGCACGCGAACGCGGTCGTTTTCGAGCAATACCCGGTAGACGCCGGGATCCGTCACGAGCGGATCGAGGGAATGCGTGGCGTTCTGTTCACTGGACATGCCGCACGCTAACACCGTTTGCCTGCGACGCGCTAGGAGAAGCCCCAGACGTTCGCCTCGTCGTCGGTGTCCGGCGCGGACGGCGCCGCGGACTGCGGGCCGAGCGGCTGCTCGTCGGTGAGTCCGCGAGGATGCCGCGCCGGCTCCTTGAGCTCGATGAAGATCGAATGCGTGTCGGTATGGCCGGTGTTCGCACCGGTGTGCTCCTGGGCGGGAAGCCAGCGCGCGACCCCGGCGGGAAGCTCGACGTCGACGGAGCGACCGTTCGACGAGATCCGCCGGCTGAACTCGCTCAGGGTGACCATGACGCTGTCCGGATGGCGGTGCGGTGCGGTCGCGGCGCCGGGCGTATCCCGGTATTCGAGCACGCGTACCCGCTCATTCTCGAGGATCACCCGGTAGAGGCCGGGGTTGGTGACGACGGGGTCCTGAAAGCCTTCTTCGCTGTCCATGCGGGGCACGGTACCCGCTGCCGCCACCGCCCGCGAGGTGCGGTTCAGGACGGTGACCAGCGCGCCGCCCTGTAGTCGACCCGGTAACCGGCGTCCGCCGTGCTCAGCAGGACGAGCGGCGTTCCCTCCGCACGGTAGTGCGGCAGCGCCCTGGCCTCGTGCGCGACCGGCGGGTGGCCGCCGGCCCGGATCACCCGCCACCAGGGGACATCCGCCCCGTAGTGCGCCATGATCTGGCCCACGACCCGGGCGCCGCGGGAGCCGAGGACCGCCGCGACGTCGCCGTACGTCATCACCCGCCCGGCGGGAATCGAGTCGACGATGCCGAGGACGTGCGTGACGAAGTCGCTGTCGGGGGAGAGGCGCATGACCCGCTGCTGAACCGGCGGCCCGCTACAGCTTGAGCGAGCCGATCGTCTCGCCGTATGCCGTCTCGCCGATGTCGACGAAGCCGATCCGGTGGAAGAAGGACTCCGGTCCTTCTGCGCCGGGTTCCCAGATCACGGTGATGTGGTCGAAGCCCCGTTTGCGGGCCTCCTCGGCGAGGGCCTCTGCAGCGAACTTGCCGACGCCCCTGCCCTGGGCATCCGCGTCGACGTTGATCCGCCAGATGCACGCCCGGAATTCCTCGTGCACGGAGTCCGGCTCGAAGTTGCCGTGGATGAAGCCCGCCACCTCTCCGTCGAGCAGCACGACCCGCTGCCACGACGTCGCGGGGTTGATCACGGATCCCGCGACCGAATAGGAGACCGGAGCGACGTACTGCTCCTGGCCCGGCTTGAGACTGAGGCTATTGGCCGCAACAATGTTGCGTGCGGACAGTTCTTCCAGACGTAGTTCACCCATGGCAACAGGCTAACCTGCGGCCGAGCGGCGTGGTAGTCGGGTTTTGTGCGCCGGGCCTTAACTGTCTCGATGTCGAGACAGTTGCGGGGGTCTTGTAGAATTGCCTCGGCCAAGCGGCCGCGCACCATTCTGAGGAGAATTCATTGGCGAAGATCAAGGTTGAAGGCACCGTCGTCGAGCTCGACGGCGACGAGATGACGCGCATCATCTGGCAGGCCATCAAGGACACGCTCATCCACCCGTACCTCGACATCGACCTCGAGTACTACGACCTGTCGATCCAGAAGCGCGATGAGACCGACGACCAGATCACGATCGACGCCGCCCACGCCATCCAGAAACACGGCGTCGGAGTCAAGTGCGCGACCATCACGCCTGACGAAGCCCGGGTCGAGGAATTCGGCCTCAAGAAGATGTGGGCGTCGCCGAACGGCACCATCCGCAACATCCTCGGCGGCACGATCTTCCGTGAGCCGATCATCATCTCGAACATCCCGCGCCTCGTTCCCGGCTGGAACAAGCCGATCATCATCGGCCGCCACGCCTTCGGCGACCAGTACCGGGCCACCAACTTCCGCTTCGAGGGTGAGGGCACGCTCAGCATGACCTTCACCCCCAAGGACGGCTCAGAGGCGCAGACCTTCGAGGTCTTCCAGTCTCCCGGCAGCGGCGTCGCGATGGGTATGTACAACCTCGACAGCTCGATCCGTGACTTCGCCCGTGCCTCGCTCAACTACGGCCTCGTGCGGAACTACCCTGTCTACCTGTCCACCAAGAACACCATCCTCAAGGCATACGACGGCCGGTTCAAGGACATCTTCCAGGAGATCTTCGACACCGAGTTCAAGGCCCGCTACGAGGCTGCCGGCCTCACCTACGAGCACCGCCTGATCGACGACATGGTCGCATCCGCCATGAAGTGGGAAGGCGGCTACGTCTGGGCGTGCAAGAACTACGACGGCGACGTGCAGTCGGACACCGTCGCCCAGGGCTTCGGCTCGCTCGGCCTCATGACGAGCGTGCTCTCCACCCCCGACGGCAAGGTCGTCGAGGCCGAGGCGGCCCACGGCACGGTGACCCGGCACTACCGCCAGCACCAGCAGGGCAAGCCCACCTCGACGAACCCGATCGCCTCGATCTACGCCTGGACCCGCGGCCTCTCGCACCGGGCCAAGCTCGACGGCAACCCGGCGCTCGCCGAGTTCGCCGAGACCCTCGAGGATGTCGTCATCAAGACCGTCGAAAGCGGCCAGATGACCAAGGACCTCGCTCTGCTCGTCGGCCCGGACCAGGGCTACCAGACGACCGAGGAATTCCTCGCCGCCATCGCCACGAACCTGCAGACGCGCCTGGCGTAACCAGGGCAGGTTCCGAGAAAGGCCCCGACCGTACGGTCGGGGCCTTTCTTCGTGCCTGCGGTCTTCCGGTCAAGCGCGGGGGCGCGCGCCGATCACGACGGTTCCGTCGACGTCCTCGTGGTACGCCGTGCGCGGAACCAGGCCGTTCCTGGCGAACAGCGCGCTCGTGACCGGCGCCTGGCGCGCACTCGTCTCAATCAGGAGATGGCCGCCGGGGGCGAGCCACGCGGCCGCCGCCGCGGCGACCCGTCGCTGCACGTCGAGCCCGTCCGAACCGCCGTCGAGTGCCAGTCGGTGCTCGTGCTCCCTGGCCTCCTGCGGCATCCGTTCGATGGAGCCGGTCGGCACGTATGGCGCGTTCACGAGCAGGAGGGCGACCCGGCCGCGCAGGGCCGTGGGCAGGGGGGAGAAAAGATCGCCCTCGACCACGGTCCGCCCCGGCAGGTTGACGCGGGCGCAGCGGACGGCGACCGGGTCGAGGTCCGCTGCCAGGAGGTCGAGCCCCAGTTCCGGCCGGACCGCGAGCAGGGCGGCGCCGACCGCTCCCGTGCCGCAGCAGAGGTCGACGACGATCGCGCCGGGACCGGCGAGCTCGGCGGCCTCGCGTACGAGCGCCGCCGTGCGTCGCCGGGGCACGAAGACTCCCGGTTCGACGCGGACCCGCAGCCCGCAGAACTGCGCCCAGCCGAGGACGTACTCGAGCGGCTCTCCGCCCACCCTGCGTTCGAGCAGGACCTCGAGTTCGGCCGCCGACCGGGCCTCGCCGAGGAGGAGGTCTGCCTCGTCCTCGGCGAAAACGCACCCCGCCGCCCGGAGGCGCGCGACGACGCCGGGCAGGGACGTGCCGGGATCGAGCGGGGACATCGGGACCTTTCCCGTCGGGTATTGCGCGCGGCATGCGCACTGCTGTCGAATGCCCATAAAATTGCGGTGAGAGACATAGTTTCTCACCCGGACGAGAAAGCGACGCGGCATGGCAGCTGAATGGCATTCGGTGTCCAGCGACCGACCCGCGCTTCCGATGCGGTGCCGCGGATGAACGCGATGGAACGGATCATCGACGAGGGCCTCCTGATCGCCCTCTCCGCGGTGCGGATGGCCGTGAAGAACCACATCATCGTCGGGGCACTCCGCGAGCACGACAACTTCGACGAAGCGTCCTACGCGACGGTCGCACGCGACGAATTGCTGCTCCTGGCCGTGCAGAACGAAGAGGATGCCGCCCGCGTCGCGAAGGAACGGCGCGAACTCGCGTCGCGGCGCTGGTCGCAGGGCTTCACCGAGGACGAACGGCTCGACCTCGGCAGGCTCGCCCGCCGCCGTCGCGCCCACAAGGGCCTCGCCCTCATCCTGCACGCGGTCGCGGACGACGACGAGAAACTGGCCGCGATCGTCGAGAACGCCCAGCACGACGCGAGTTACGAGATCCGGAAGGCCCTCGCCGCACGCCTGATCCGCCAGACCGTCGACGGCCATGCCCCCGGCTATGCGCGGATGCGCGAGGAGCGGATCAAATACCTGCTCGCGATCGACTTCGCGATGCTGAGGGACCGAACATCCGGAACGAATCCATAGCGTTTCTTCGGTTTTGACTCCGGCGGCTCACCTAGGATTGAAACAATTCAGGTCGTTGCTCTTGCTCCATCTTTCCCGCCCGATTTCCCGCCCGGGGTTGCGCTCCAGGTCGACGACGACCTTCGGACATCGCACGGGAAAGTACACCATGACAGGCTTCGCACACGTCCTCAAACCGGGTCGCATCGGCACCCTCGAGCTCCCGAACCGGGTGATCATGGCGCCGATGGGCACCGAGATGGGCACCCACGAGGGGCTCTTCACCGAGAAGGAGATCGCGTACTACACCGAACGTGCCCGCGGAGGCACCGGGCTCGTGATGACCGGCATCAGCGCCGTCTCCGAGGACTACGAGACGCTCAACGCCGGTCTCTGCTGCGTGCACACCGACGCCGCGCTTCCGGGCCTCACCGCGCTCGCCGAGTCGATCCACGCCGTCGGCGGCCTCATCTCCCTCCAGCTCACCGCAGGCCTCGGCCGCAACATCAACGTCATCGACCCGGACCGGCTGCCGATCTCCGCCTCCGACAACCCGCACTACGCCGACCCGAGCGTGCTCTGCCGGCCGCTCGAGATCGACGAGATCCACGTGCTCGTCAAGCGCTTCGGCGAAGCCGCCGCCCGCGCCGCCGCCGCGGGAATTGATGCGATCGACATCCACGGCCATACCGGCTACCTGATCGACCAGTTCATGAGCGCGTGCTGGAACCGCCGCACGGATGTCTACGGCGGCAGTGTCGAGAACCGCTGCCGGTTCGCGACCGAGATCATCGCCGCCGTGAAGGCCAACGCGCCTGGCCTGCCCGTCAGTTTCCGCCTCTCGGTCAACCACCGCTTCCCCGGCGGACGCACGACCGCGGAGGGCCAGGCGATCGCCGTCGTGCTCGCATCGGCCGGCCTCGACCTCATCATCGCCGACGACGGCTCGTACGAGGCCATGGACTACGTCTTCCCGCCGTACTACCTCGGCGACGCGTGCATGGTCCCGGCCGCCCGCGCACTCAAGGACGTCGTGTCCATCCCCGTGATGGCCGTCGGCAACCTCACCCCCGAGAACGCCGAGGCGGCACTCGCCGCGGGCGACGCCGACTTCGCCGGCATCGGCCGCGGACTGATCGCGGACCCGGAGTGGGCGGGCAAGCTCACCGCCGGCAATCGCGCGGACATCCGCCCGTGCATCCGCTGCAACTCGATGTGCGTCGGCAACGCCTTCTTCGCGCTGCCGCTCGGCTGCGCCGTGAACCCCCAGGTCGGCTTCGAACGCGAACGCCGCGTCGAGAAGGCGGATGTCCTCAAGCACGTCGTCGTGATCGGCGGCGGCCCCGGCGGGCTCGAGGCCGCCAGGGTCGCGGCGCTCCGCGGACACTCCGTCGACCTCTACGAGGCCGGATCCGCGCTCGGCGGCGTGCTGCTGCCCGCGGCGACGCCGGAGTTCAAGAAGGAGCTGCGCGCGATGATCGGCTGGTGGGAACGCCAGTTCACCCACCTGCCCGTGTCCGTACACCTCGACTCGACCGTCACAGCGGACTCGCTCGCGACCTTCGAGGCCGACGAGATCATCGTCGCGACCGGGTCCATTCCGCTGATGCCGCCCATCCCGGGCCTCGACGGCCCGAACGTGATCGACGTGCTCGACTTCCACCGCGGCGCCCCCGTCGGCCATGACGTCGTCATCGCGGGCGGCGGGCTCTCGGGTTCCGACGCCGCGCTCGAACTCGCCGGCCAGGGCTGCAACGTCACGATCGTCGAACTCGCCGACGAGCTCGCCCGCGACATGATCGTGATCAACCGGATCACCCTGCTGCGCGAACTCGCCGAGAAGGGCGTCCGGATCCTCACCGGCCACACCGTCACCTCCGTCGACGCCGACGGCCTGACCGCGACCGGCCCGGACGGCGCCGTGCACGTCGCCGCGTCGACCGTGATCGCGGCCTTCGGGGTGCGCCCCAACACGGCACTCACGCTCGCGCTCGCGGGACGCGCCAACGTGCATCCGCTCGGCGACTGCGTGCACCCGGCCAAGGTCGGCGAGGCCATCAACGCGGCCTTCATGACCGCGCTCGTGCTCTGAGTCGTCCCCCTCGAAACGGATGCCCGGCCCGCCGCGCGCGGGCCGGACATCCGTGCCTGACAGGGGAGCCTCACCTTGCTGGCGGTGATCGGGGGATGGGACGACACTTGAAGCATGTCCCGTCTGCTCGCCGCCGCACGGCGGTATCCGCTTGTCGCCGCGACCATCGTGCTCGGGCTGGTCGGAATCGGGCTCGCGCTCTGCGGCCTCGCCGACAGCCTGGTCTGGCTCTTCGGCGGCTTCGGCCTGTTCGTCGCCGCGATCTCCGCCGTCGGCATGGTCAAACAGCTGCGCCGCGGCAGCTTCGGCGTGGACCTGCTCGCGATCACGGCCATTGTGGCCACGGTGCTGGTCGGCGAGTACGTCGCGACCCTCCTGATCGTGTTGATGCTCACCGGGGGAGCGGCCCTCGAAGACTTCGCGGTGAACCGGGCCAAGCGGGAACTCAATGCGTTGCTCGACCGGGCGCCGCAGAACGCCCACCGGATCCCGTCCGGGGGAGACCAGGCGGACGTCGAAGACGTTCCGGCCACGGACGTGCAGGCCGGGGACCTTCTGCTCGTCCGCCCGGCCGAGATCGTCCCGGTCGACGGGGTGCTCGAATCCGCGAGCGCGGCCTTCGACGAATCGTCCCTCACCGGGGAGAGCCTGCCGGTGGAGCGGAACGCCGGCGACGCCATCCTCTCCGGGTCGATCAACGGCCAGGCGGCCGCGACGATCCGCGCAACGGCGACCGCTGCGAACAGCCAGTACCAGCAGATCGTCGCGCTCGTCGAGGAAGCCTCGGCGAGCAAGGCCCCCGTCGTGAGGCTCGCCGACCGCTACGCGGTGCCGTTCACCGCGGTCGCGCTCGCCGTCGCTGGGCTCGCCTGGTTGCTCACCGGGGACCCGCTGCGCTTCGCCGAGGTGCTCGTCGTGGCGACCCCGTGCCCGCTGCTCATCTCCGCGCCGATCGCCTTCATGGGCGGCATGAGTCGTGCTGCGCGCAACGGCATCATCGTCAAGGGCGGCGGAGTGCTCGAGTCCCTCTCGACCGCCCGCACGGCCGTCTTCGACAAGACCGGCACGCTCACCCACGGCACCCCGACGATCGCCCGGGTGCTGCCCGCGGCCGGGTTCGACGCCGACGAGGTTCTCGCGCTCGCCGCGTCGGCCGAGCAGTACTCCTCGCACGTGCTCGCGGCGTCCGTCATCGCTGCGGCCAAGGCCAGGGACCTCGACCTCACGGCGACCGACACGGCGAGCGAAGTGCCGGCGCACGGCGTCGTCGCAACGCTCGACGGCCGGGAAATCGCCGTCGGCAAGTTCTCGTACATCGCAGGGATGGCTCCGGACGCCGCCCAGGCACGCCTCGACGGCGGTGAGCTCGCCATCTACGTCGCCGTCGACGGGCGCTTCGCCGGGAGCATCGTCGCGAGCGACCGGCTGCGTGATAACGCCCGCCAGACGATCGCCGACCTCGGTGCCCTCGGTATCCACAACACGGTCATGCTCACCGGAGACGCCCGGCCGACGGCCGAGCACATCGCCGGGCTCGTGGGTATCGACAATGTGCAGGCAGACTGCCTGCCGGTCGACAAGGTCAACGCCGTTCGCGCGATCACGCAGCGCCCGGTGATCATGGTCGGCGACGGGGTGAACGACGCGCCCGTGCTCGCGGTCGCGGACGTCGGCGTCGCCATGGGAGCGCGTGGAGCGACCGCGGCGAGCGAGTCCGCCGACGTCGTCATCCTGATCGACGATATCTCCCGCACGGCCAGGGCGGTCGCGATCGGCAAGGACACCATCCGGATTGCGCTGCAGAGCATCTGGCTCGGCATTGCGCTCAGCCTGGTCCTGATGGGTCTCGCTGCTTTCGGCCTGATCCCGGCGACGATCGGGGCGCTGCTGCAGGAACTCGTCGACCTCGCGACGATCCTCAACGCGCTGCGGGCCATCGGCGGGCGGCGGGATGCCGCGCTCGCCGCCGAGGTCAAGACCCCGCATCCCGAACCGGAGACTGTGCTCGCCGGCTGAGCTGCGGCATCCGCCTGGCCTGGTAGCCCTGGTAGCCCTGGTTGCTCCGGCAGCCCGGCAATCCAGCACCCCGACAGCCGTGTGGCCCGGCGGGCGGCCACCCGGCCGTGCTCCGACCGCTTAGCCTGAGGAGATGCGATTCTTCCGCCCCCGAACCCCGACCTCGGCGGCGGATGCGCAGCCGCGCCTCTCCCGGGATGTGCTCGTCCTCGGCGTGATCGCCTTCTTCGTCATGGTCGGCTTCGGGGTCGTCGTCCCGGTGCTGCCCGTCTACGTGCGGAGCTTCGGCGTCGGCAACCTCGAGATCGGCGCGGTCGTCTCCGCGTTCGCGCTGATGCGGTTCGTCGCGAGCCCGTTCTGCGGGCGCCTGATCGACTGGGCGGGGGAGCGGACCATCCTCGCGGCGGGCATCGGCATCGTCGCCCTCTCGAGCGGGCTCGCGGGCATCGCCCAGAACTACCCGCAGCTGCTCCTGCTGCGCGGGGCGGGCGGCATCGGCTCCGCGATGTTCACCGTCTCGGCGATGACCCTCCTGCTCGGCTCGACCGCTCCGGGCATCCGCGGCCGCGCCATCGGTTTCTACCAGGGCGGGTTCTTGCTCGGCGGCATGGCGGGACCCGCGCTCGGCGGCCTCCTCGCGACGATCTCGCTCACCGCGCCGTTCTTCTTCTACGCGGGCACGCTCGCGATCGCGGGCGTGCTCGGGCTTCTGCTGCTGAGCCCGGGCTATCGCAACGCGCCGGCGGATGCCTCCGGCACGTCGGCGCCCCGGGTCCCGTTCCGCACGGTGCTCGCCGACCCCCGGTTCCGGGCCGCGTGCCTGGCCAACTTCGCGCAGGGCTGGACCTCGTTCGGCGTGCGCAACGCGTTGATCCCCGTTCTCGTCGTCGAGGTGCTGCGCGGCCCGAGCTCGTGGACCGGCGTGGCCTTCGCCGTCGCTGCGGTCGCCCAGACGCTCGCACTCGCGCCCGCCGCCCGTTTCGTGGACACCGTCGGACGCCGGCCGGCGATCATCGGCGCGTGCCTGCTCGCGGCCGTCACCATCTTCGCGGTCCCGTTCGCGCCCAATATCGTGGTGCTGACCGTGCTGCTCTGCGTCTACGGGGTCGCCTCGGCGTTCCTCGGCACGGCCCCCGCCGCCGCGGTCGGCGACGCAGCGGGGGCCGGCGGCGGACGCCCGGTCGCGGTCTTCTCGATGTTCTCGGACTTCGGGGCGATCATCGGCCCGCTCGCGGCGGGCCTGCTCGCCGACTCCGTCTCGTACCCGGTCGCGTTCGGTGTCGGTGCGCTGTTTTTCCTCGCGACGAGCGCCCTCGCCCTGCGGATGCCGCGCGAGACCCGCGCGGTCCGTCCCGCCTGACCGCCGGCACCCGCCGGCGGGCAGCAGCCCGCGCCCGCGCCGGTTTCGGCAGCCCGCGCCTGCCGTTTCGGGAGCGGCTTGCGGAAACCGGCGCGGCCTTCAGCGCAAACGGGAGCGGCTTGCGGAAACCGGCGCGGCCTGGTCTGCGGGTGTCGCCCGCGGCATCCGCTACTGTTTCGGCAGCCCGCGCCTGCCGTTTCGGGCGCGGCCTGCGGAAACCGGCGCGGGCGCCAGGGGAAACGGGCGCGGCTTGCGGAAACCGGCGCGGGTGTGGTCGTGGGCGTGAGTGGTCCGTCCCGGCTGGCCGCGGGCATCCGTTCCTGCGGGCGCCAGGGGAAACGGGCGCGGCTTGCGGAAGCCGGCGCGGGCGCGGGTGCGAGCGAGGGGCTAGCTAGCGGAGTTCGGCGCGACCGGAGAGGACGCCGCTGACCGTAGCGACGACCGCGAAGACGCCCCCGATGATCGGCAGGCCCATGTCCCACCAGGCGATCGCGGCAGCGCCGACGACGGCGATCTCGATGATCGCCTTGCCGAAGGGGTCGAGCCGGAAGACGGCCTTGGGCGACCGGAACAGCGCCCAGAGCGTGATCGCGAACGCGGGCGCGACGACGCCGACGAGGAGCGCGGGCCACGGGAACGGCCACGTCGTGAAGCCCCACACCGCGAGTGTGACGAAGGCGAACAGTTCGAGCAGGAACCGCAGGATGTCGTTGAACCCGATCTTCGGCAGGGCACGGGAGTCAGTCACCCGCCTATCCTATCGAGCGCACCTCGCGGCATCCGCTGCCAAAGCCACGGGCGGCCCTGTCCCGAATTCAGGAGTTGAGCCCCGATCGGGCCCGATTAGCCCGGATTCAGCCCGGTTTCGGCGTCAACTCCTGAATTCGGAACACCCCGGCGGGGTCGGGGGTCGGGGGGCTGGAGGATGCCTGCGGCCTACTTGAAGATGATCGTGCGGGCGCCGTCGAGCAGCACGCGGTGCTCGGCGAACCAGGTCACCGCCTGCGTGAGGGTGCGGCTCTCCTCGTCCTGGCCGATCGCGACGAGCTCGGCCGGCGTACGGGAATGGTCCACCCGGACCACGTTCTGTTCGATGATCGGCCCCTCGTCGAGATCGCTCGTCACGAAGTGCGCGGTCGCGCCGATCAGCTTCACCCCGCGCGCATGGGCCTGCTTGTACGGGTTCGCACCCTTGAACCCGGGCAGGAACGAGTGGTGGATGTTGATAGCCCGGCCCTCGAGGACCGCGCACAGCTCCGGGGACAGGATCTGCATGTACCGCGCGAGCACGACGAGCTCGATGTCGTTGTCCTCGATCGCCTCGATGACCCGGGCTTCGAAGGCGGCCTTGCTCGCGGCATCCGTGATCGGGAGTGACTCGAACGGCACCCCGTAGAAGCCGACGAGGTCGCGCAGGGTGCCGTGGTTGCTCAACACGAGCGGAATCTCGATCGGCACCTGGCCGCCGCGGTGCCGGAACAGCAGGTCGTTCACGCAGTTGCCCGCGGTCGAGGCGAGGACGAGGGTGCGAAGCGGCCGGCCGACGAGGTCGATGACCGAGACCATCGCGTAGCGCTCGGCGACGGGCGCGAGGGCGGCCGTGAGCTCCTCGCGGGAGGCGGGTGACTCGATCTGGAGCCGCATGAAGAACCGGCCGGTGTCGGCGCTGGTGAACTGCTGGCTCTCGGTGATGTTGCCCTGGGCCTGCACGATGGCGCCGCTCACGGCGTGGACGATGCCCGGCTGGTCGACGCAGACGAGAGCGATGACCCAGTGGTGATGTGCGGGCAGCGGAGTGGAACTAGTCATCCGTCTAGGCTATCGGCTGCCGCCGGGCCGTCGGTTAGGCTGGATGCGGCCGGCACAAGCGACAGGCCCCGGGCGCGCACGCTGCGCGCACACGATCCGGCTGGCGCCGGCCCGGCCCGCCCGGGCTGCAGGCCCAGCCCTCTGTGAGCACATCCATGTCCCTGACTTCGCCGATCGAGCTGCCCCGCTTCGATCCCGCCAACGGCGCGACCGCGCACTCCGACCGCCCCCGCACCGGCTCGGTCGCCTCGACTCCTCCCGCCCGGTTCCCCTGGATCGGGCTGCTCGCCCTCTCCGGCGCCGTGTTCCTCTCCGTCACCTCCGAGATGCTGCCGACCGGCCTGCTCCCGGAGATGAGCGCTGACCTCGGCGTGCCGCAGTCGCAGACCGGCCTGCTCGTGAGCTGGTTCGCGTTCACCGTCGTGCTCACGAGCACCCCCCTCGCCCTGCTCACGAAACGGCTGCCGCGGCACGGCCTGATCGTGTTCGTGCTCCTCGTCTTCGCGCTCAGCAACGTGCTCACCGCGCTCGCCCCCAGCTACGAACTCGTCGTCGCCACCCGCGTGCTCGGCGGCCTCGCCCACGGCCTGTTCTGGGGCGTCGTCGGCGCGTACTCCGCCCACCTCGTGCCCAAGGAACAGATCGGCCGGGCGATCTCGATCACGATCTCCGGCGGCACCCTCGCCTTCGTCTTCGGCGTGCCCCTCGGCACGGCGGCCGGGCACGCGCTCGGCTGGCGGCTGTCCTTCGTCCTGCTCGCCGTGCTCATGCTCATCGGCGCGGCCCTCGTCTGGCGGTTCCTGCCGAAGGTCGAGCACTACGTGGCCCCGCCGCGCAGCGACCGGGGTGCTCCGGCGCAGGCGACGGATGCCGCGGCATCCGCCCTCGACGCCTCGAACGCAAGCGCGGCGTCGGTCCAGCCCGCGTCAGCATCCGGTTCCGACCCGGCGTCCGTGACCGCCCCAGCATCCGTGCCCGACCCGGCATCGGCACCTCTGACGGTCCCGGCCCAGGCAGCAGCCCCCCGCCCCCAGGCCCCCGCGCGCCGGGACCCGACGATCGCACCCGTCGCCCTGATCTGTGTCATCGCGGCCCTGATCATGATCGGTCACTACTCCTTCTACACGTACATCGCGCCGTTCCTGATCGACGGGCTCGGGGTCGATCCGTCCGCGATCGCCCCGTTCCTGTTCGCGTACGGGATCGCCGGTGCCGTCGGACTGCTCCTCAGCGGCACGGTCTTCTCCGCGCGACCCCAGCTCGGCATCGTGCTCGGACTCGTCGTGAGCGCGGTCAGCGTCTCGGCGCTGAGCATCTGGAGTGGCATGCTCCCGGTCGCGATCGTCGCATTCCTGCTCTGGGGCATCGCGTTCGGCGCGCTCCCCGCGCTCCTGCAGACGCGACTGATGCACACGGCGTCCCGGCGCATCCGCGACACCGCGAGCGCCTTCTACACGACCGCGTTCAACACCGGCATCGGCGGCGGCGCCCTCCTCGGCGGAATCCTGCTGGAACGCTCAGGCATCACCTCCGTGCCGTTCGTCTACGTCGGGATCCTCGTCGCCGCGCTCGTGCTCGTGCTGGTGAGCCAACTGGTGATCCGCCGCCGCTCGGCCGCGTAACGCGGCCGCGGGGCACGGGTCGAGGCTCGACCGTCGCTCGTCGCTCGTCGCTCGTCGCTCGTCGCTCGTCGCTCGTCGCTCGTCGCTCGTTGAACCCGGTCGCCGCGACCACACCCGTCGGTGAGAGCGGCGCCGGCCTGTCCCTAGTGCGGGGACTTCCCGTTCCCCTGCTCGTCGGCGAGCGGCCGGTTTGCCTTGATCGGGAAGGCCCCGGTCTTGCCGTCGCGGGCGAGCGCGATCTGCAGGATCCGGCCGCGGCAGGCATACCAGCCGACGATGAGCGCGGGAATGATGACGATCAGGGAACTGATCGTGAGCGTGCCGACCGGCCAGTCGAAGGCCATCAGCACGAGAACCGTCGCCAGGAAGCCGAGGCTCGCGTACCCGGTGTACGGCGCGCCGAACAGGCGGAACGCCGGACGCTTCAGGATCCCGCGCTTGGCCCACGCCTGCAGGCGCAGCTGGCAGAGCACGATCATTCCCCACGCGCTGATGATCCCGATCGCCGCCATGTTGAGCACGATCTCGAACGCCTCATCCGGCACGATCGCGTTGAGGCCGACGCCGAGCAGGGTGACGACGCCGGTCAAGAGGATGCCGCCGAACGGCACCCCGGTGCGGCTCACCTTCCCGGCGAAGCGCGGCGCCGATCCCGCGAGCGACATCGACCGGAGGATCCGTCCCGTCGAGTAGAGGCCGGCATTGAGCGAGGACAGGGCTGCCGTCAGTACGACGAGGTTCATGATCACGTCGACCCCGCCGACGCCGATGCTGCCGAAGAAGGTCACGAAGGGGCTGACGCCGGCCTGGTACGCGGTGTACGGCAGCAGCAGCGAGAGCAGCAGGATCGAGCCGACGTAGAACACCGCGATGCGCACGATCACGGTGTTGATCGCCTTCGGCATCACCGTTTCGGGGTGGGCGGTCTCGCCGGCGGTCGTGCCGACGAGCTCGATCGAGGCGTAGGCGAAGACGACGCCCTGCACGACGACGATCGAGGCGAGCACCCCGTTCGGGAACCAGCCGCCGTTGTCCGTGATCAGGCTGAAGCCGGCCTCCTGGCCGGGGATCGGGGTGCCGAAGATCACCATCCAGGTGCCGACGAGCAGGAAGGACACGATCGCGACGACCTTGATCAGCGCGAACCAGAACTCGAGTTCGCCGAACACGCTCACCGACAGCAGGTTGAGGCACAGCACGACAGCGAGGGCCGTCAGCGCGTAGAGCCATTGCGGCACGCTCCCGAAGGGCGCCCAGTACTTGGCGAAGAAGTTCATGTAGAGCGCGACGGCCGTGACATCGACGATCGCCGTCATCACCCAGTTGATCCAGTACAGCCAGCCGGTGACGAACGCGGCCTTCTCGCCGAAGAACTCACGCGCATAGGAGACGAAGGAGCCGGACGACGGGCGGTGCAGCACGAGCTCGCCGAGCGCGCGCAGGATCAGGAACGCGAAGAACCCGCAGATCGCGTACACGAAGACGAGGGAGGGGCCGGCGGATGCGAGCCGGCCGCCTGCGCCGAGGAAGAGCCCGGTGCCGATCGCTCCGCCGATGGCGATCATCTGCACCTGGCGGCCCTTGAGCCCCTTGTGCAGGCCGGCGTCCTCGTGCACGCTCGTCGCGTCGTGGATGTGCTCGAGCGGCGTCTCGACCGGCAGGCCGTGGTGCTCGTGCCCGTGCTCGTGGCCGGGCTGCTGCCCGGGTTCTGACCCGGTCGGATCGGGGCGTTGTGGCCCCCGGATGGCACTTGTCATGGGGGCACTTCCGATCCAGTTGCTTTCGCCCACCCTACCGGCGCGGCGGCGGTGCCCCCTAACAGGGTTCGTCCATCGGGCACTAGGTAGACTTGATCACCCCTGACCCCAGATCAGAGCCGGAGGCCGCATGACGACGATCCTGCTCGCCTTCCTGGTGCTGTCCGTCCTGACGCCGGCCCTCACCCGCGTGCTGTCGACCCGGGTGTTCTATCTGATCGCGCTCCTGCCCGCCGCGGCGTTCGTCGTCACGCTCACCCAGACCGCGACGGTCACGCAGGGCGGCTCGGTCACCGAGAGCGTGCCATGGATTCCGCAGCTCGGCGTCGCGCTGTCCTTCCGCGTCGACACCCTCGCCTGGCTGCTCGCCCTCGTCGTGACCGGGGTCGGCGCGCTCGTGCTCCTCTACTGCGCGAGGTACTTCGACGCGGACGAACCGGCACTCGGCCGCTTCGCCGCCTGCCTCCTCGCCTTCGCCGGCACCATGTACGGCCTCGTGACCGCGGACGACGTGGTCGTGATGTTCATGTTCTGGGAGATCACGAGCGTGCTCTCCTACCTGTTGATCGGCCATTACACGTTCCGCAGGGAAAGCAGGGGCGCCGCGCTGCAGGCACTCATCGTGACGACGTTCGGCGGACTCGTCATGCTCGTCGGCGTCGTGATGCTCAGCGTCGAGGCCGGGACCACCTCGCTCGCCCTGCTCGTCACGCACCCCGTCACCGGCCCGGTCGCGACCTGGGCCGTCCTGCTCATCCTCGTCGGGGCGTTCTCCAAGTCGGCACTCGTCCCGTTCCACTTCTGGCTCCCCGCCGCGATGGCCGCCCCCACCCCGGTGAGCGCCTACCTGCACGCCGCGGCCATGGTGAAGGCCGGCATCTACCTCGTCGCCCGGCTCGCCCCCGGGTACGCCGACACCGAGGGGTGGATGCCGGTGCTCATGACGATCGGCATCTGGACGATGCTCGTGGGCGCGTGGCGGTCCCTGCGCCAGCACGACCTCAAGCTCGTGCTCGCCTACGGCACCGTGAGCCAGCTCGGCTTCATCATGGTCGTCGTCGGCTTCGGCACCCGCGACGCGGCGCTCGCCGGGGTTGCGCTGCTCCTGGCCCACGCGCTCTACAAGGCCGCGCTCTTCCTCGTCGTCGGGATCATCGACCACCGTGCGGGCACCCGCGACCTCCGGAAGCTGTCCGGAATCGGCCGCAGTGACCCGGCGCTCGCCGCGATCGCGCTCGTCGCCGTGGCCTCGATGGCCGGCCTCCCGCCCCTGCTCGGCTTCGTCGCCAAGGAGGCGGTCTTCACGGCCTTCCTCGAGGCGGGCCTGCACGGCGACGGCTGGGGCTGGGCGGCCCTCGCCGGCACCGCGGTGGGCTCGGTCCTGACCGTGGCTTACAGCATCCGCTTTTTTCACGGCGCATTCGCGTCCCGGACCGGGCGTGCGCCGACGGCCTTGCACCCGAGCCGCTGGGACATCCTGCTCGCGCCGGGGCTGCTCGCCGCCGCGACGATCGTGCTCGGCCCGCTCGCCGGGGCGCTCGATCCGCTCCTCGCGCCGTACGCGGACACCGTCCCCGGCGGCGGGCACGCGCACCTCGCCCTCTGGCACGGGTTCGAACCGGCCCTGGGCATCACCGCGGTCGTGCTCACCCTCGGCGCCGCGATGTTCTGGAGGCGTCGCCGGGTCGCTGCGCTGCAGGAGCGGGTGCCCGGCACCGTCGACGCGGGCCGCGGCTACGGGCTGCTCGTGCGCACTGTCGACCGCACCGCGGCGCGGCTCACCCATTTCGCACAGCACGGCGGGCTGCCGCAGTATCTCGGCACGATCCTCGTGGTCTTCGTGCTCGCCCTCGGCCTCGCCGCCACGGTCAACCGCACCTGGCCCGACACGGTCGTGCTCTGGGACTACCCCGGCCAGGTCATCATCGCCGTGATCATGATCCTCGCGGCGATAGCCGCCTCCCGGTCCGGGCAGCGGATGACGGCGGTGCTGCTCGCGGGGGTGACCGGCTATGGCATGGTGGCCCTGTTCGCGTTCCACGGTGCACCCGACCTCGCCCTGACGCAGGCGCTCGTCGAGACGATGACGCTCGTCGTCTTCGTGCTCGTGCTGCGCCGACTGCCCGTGAACGTCGCCCGGCCGCAGGCACCCCTGCACCGCCGGCGTCGCGCGCTGATCGGCATCCTCGTCGGTCTCACGATGGGCACGATCGCGGTGATCGCCCTCGGCGCCCGGCAGGACCCGAGCATCGCCCTCGACCTGCCCCGCCTGACGCTCGAGGCGCACGGCACCAACATCGTCAACGTCGCCCTCGTGGACATCCGGGCCTGGGACACGATGGGGGAGGTATCCGTTCTCATCGTCGTCGCGACCGGCGTCGCGAGCCTGCTCTTCGTTTCCGGGCGCACCGAGACCCTGCCGCGGCTGAAGGGCTCCCGCACCCAGCGGTCGCCGCGCAACCGCCGCCGCGTCGTGGCCGACCCGCAGGCCTCCTCGGCCGGCCACGCCGTCACCCGGCAGTCCTGGCTGCTCGCCGGGCGCACGATCAGGCCGGCGGACCGGTCGATCCTGATCGAGGTCATCGTGCGGCTGCTCTTCCACCCGGCGATCGTCGTGTCGGTGTTCCTGCTCTTCGCCGGGCACAACGCGCCAGGGGGCGGCTTCGCCGGGGGTCTCCTCGCCGGTCTCGCCCTCGTCGCCCGCTACCTCGCCGGAGGACGCTACGAACTGGGGGAGGCTGCCCCGATCGACCCGGGCAAGATCCTCGGCCTCGGCGTGATCCTCGCCGTCGGTACCGCGGTCGCCTCGCTGTTCGTCACCGGCATTCCGCTGCAGTCCGGGTACGCGAGCATCGACGTGCCCCTGCTCGGCCACCTCTCCTTCGGCACCTCGACCATCTTCGACATCGGGGTGTACCTCGTCGTGATCGGCCTCGCCCTCGACATCCTCCGCAGCCTCGGCAGCGAGATCGACCGGCAGAGCGACGCCGGCGAGGCCCCGCCCGCCGGGTCGGACGCCTCGGCGACCGCGGACGGGGCCGCCGCAGCGGCGCCCGGCGCCGGGCCCGGCGCTGAGCCCGTCCCCGAGGTGGTCCCGTGAGCGCCTCGCTGACCCTGGTCCTGATCATGGCCGCGCTCTACGCGACCGGCGTCTACATCATGCTCGAACGCAGCCTCACCCGGGTGCTGATCGGGTTCGTCCTCGTCGGCAACGCGACGAACCTGCTGATCTTCATCATGAGCGGCCGGCCGGGCAGCTCGCCGATCATCACCGGCACCGCGAGCGATGCCGACATGGTCGATCCCGTGCCGCAGATCCTCATGCTCACCGCGATCGTGATCAACTTCGGCATCACCGCGCTCATCCTCGCCCTCGTCTACCGGGCATGGTGGCTCGCCCAGCTCGGCGACGAGGGCGACACCCTCACCGACGAGCACGCCACCGAGACCGCGTCCTCGGCGGAGCAGGACTTCCGGTCGTCCACCGACGACGATGCGGCCGTGCGCGCGTCCCTCGACGCGAGCGATCATGACGACGCGAGCGATCATGACGACCCCGACGATCACGAGGACCCGGACGACTACGACCACGACGACGGGGCGCACGCCCGCCCCGGGAACACGGATGCCGCCCGATGAACCTCGCGACTGTCCTCGTCCCCCTTGTCGTCGCCATCCCGTTGCTCGGCAGTGCGATCACGCTCGCCCTCGGCCGGCGCACCGTGACCCAGATCAGCGTCGGCGTCGCCTCGCTCACCGCGGTCGCCCTGATCAGCGCCACCCTGCTCGTGCTCGTCGACCAGCAGGGACCCGCCGTCGTGCACGTCGGCGGGTGGCAGGCGCCGTGGGGGATCGTGCTCGTCGTCGACCGGCTCTCCGCACTGATGCTGCTCGTCTCGGCCGTGATGCTCCTCGGAGTGCTGCTCTTCGCCGTCGGCCAGGGCATCGTCGACGGCGACAGGGAAACCCCGGTCTCGATCTTCCACCCGACCTACCTGGTGCTCGCCGCCGGACTGTTCAACGCGTTCATCGCCGGGGACCTGTTCAACCTCTACGTCGGCTTCGAGATGCTGCTCTCGGCCAGCTACGTGCTGCTCACCCTCGGCGGCACCGGTGCGCGCATCCGTGCCGGGGTCACCTACATCGTCGTGAGCCTGGTCTCCTCGATCCTCTTCCTCAGCTCGATCGCCCTGATCTACGGCGCGACGGGGACCGTGACCCTCGCCCTCCTCGCCGAGCGCATCCCCGCCCTGCCCGGAGACGTGCAGGGCATCCTCGGGCTGATGCTCCTCCTCGCCTTCTCGGTGAAGGCCGCCGTGTTCCCGCTTTCGTTCTGGCTCCCGGACTCCTACCCGACGGCACCGGCCCCGGTCACGGCGGTCTTCGCGGGACTGCTCACCAAGGTCGGCGTCTACGCGATCCTGCGCACCCAGACCCTGCTCTTCCCGAGCAACCCGTTCCAGGTGCCGCTCCTCATCGTCGCCGCGCTCACGATGCTGATCGGCATCCTCGGAGCGCTCGCCCAGGCTGACATCAAGCGGCTGCTGTCCTTCACCCTGGTCAGCCACATCGGCTACCTGATCTTCGGCATCGCGATCGGCACCCCGCTCGCCCTCGCGGCGACGATCTTCTACGTCGTGCACCACATCAGCGTCCAGACCACCCTGTTCCTCGCTGCCGGGCTCATCGAGCGCGTCGGCGGCACGACCTCCCTCGCTCGGCTCGGCGGCATGCTCAAGGCCGCTCCCGTTGTCGCGGTGCTGTTCTTCATCGGCGCGATGAACCTCGGCGGCATCCCGCCGTTCTCCGGCTTCCTCGGCAAGTTCGCCCTGTTCCAGGCCGGGGCACAGCTCGGCACCCCACTCGCGTGGGCGGTGATCGGGGCGGGAGCGGCCACCTCGCTCCTGACCCTCTACGCCCTCGCGCGCGCATGGAATATGGCCTTCTGGCGCCCGCGCCGCGAGGTTGAGAACTACGACTCGGCCATGCTCGACCGCCTCACCGACGACCCGCACGACGACGGCACGGTCGTGACCAAGACCGTCTCCCCGCTCATGGTCGGCGCCACGGCCGGCCTCCTCGCGCTGACCATCGGGCTTACGGTCTTCGCGGGTCCCGTGTTCGACTTCGCGGCGCGGGCCGCCGCCGACATCGAAGCCCCGAGCGACTACGTCGACGCGGTCTTCCCGGGTGGCGCACCGTGACGACCCGCGCGGAACGCCGCGCCGCCCTCCTGAACCAGCTCCCGCTCTGGCTCGGGCTCGTGTTCCTCTGGATGCTGCTCTGGGGCAGTTTCTCCTGGCTCAACCTCGTGACCGGGGCCGTGCTCGCCTCGCTCGTCTCCGTCGTGTTCTACCTCCCCGCCGTGCAATTGAGCGGCCGGATCAACCCGGCACGCACCCTCGGCTTCCTGCTCCGACTGCTCGGCGACATCGTGCGCGCGTCCGTGCAGGTCGCCTGGCTCGCCCTGAGGCCGTTCCGAAGGCCGGCAGGCCCGGACAGCGCGATCATCGCGGTGCCGCTCCGCACCCGGAGCGACCTCATCCTGACCTGGACGGCCGTTGCGACCTCGATCGTGCCCGGATCGATCGTTGTCGACACCGACCGGGTGAGTTCCACCCTCTACCTGCATGTGTTCGGAGTGCGGACGCACGCCGAGATCGACCACTTCCGGGCGAGCGTGCTCGCGACCGAGCGGCGGATCGTGGGCGCGTTCGGCTCCCGCGAAGACCTCGAACGGCTCGCGCTCGGCGATACCGTGGCGGCCGTCGCGGCGGCAACGGGCGCCGCGGCCGGGGACGTGAGCCGGGCATCCGCTCGGGACGGCGACGACCGCGACCGCCGGAACCCGGACGACCCGGGAAAGGAAGCCTGATGGGAATCGTCGTGATCGTTGCCGCCGTGCTGTTCGGCGCCGGGGGACTGTGCGCGGTGTACCGCATCATTCGCGGCCCCTCCGTGCTCGACCGGGTGATCGCCTCCGACGTGCTCGTCGCGACCGTGATCTGCGCCCTCGGCGCGGAGATGGCGATCAACCGGCACGTCGACACCCTGCCGGTGCTGCTCGTGCTCGCCCTGTTCGCGGTGCTCGGCTCCCTCGCCGTCGGCCGCTTCCTCGGCGGGAAGGAGCACTCGTGACCGACGTGATCGGCGACGTGGTGACGGCGGTGCTCGTGCTCTCCGCCGCACTGATGTGCCTCGCGGCCGGTGTCGGCCTGCTGCGTTTCCCGGACGTGCTCAGCAGGCTGCACGCGGCGACCAAGCCGCAGATCTTCGGCCTCATCGCCGTGACGGCGGATGTCGCGGTCAACAACTTCACCCTCGGCACGGTCACGCTCTCGGTTGCGATCGTGGCCTTCCAGGCGCTCACCGCCCCGATGGCCGCGCACCTGATCGCGCGGGTCGCGCACGACACCGACCGGTTCCGGCCGGAGCTGCTCATCGTCGACGAGCTGGGACGCGCGAACCGGCGCGGGGACCGCGGCGCCTGATAGGATTTGCGTGTCGCAACTGGCGTAGCACGAAAGATGGGTCACCATCGGGGAGCGACTGACACGGTTAGTGGCCGCACGCCTGGGCCACGACGATTAATTCAAGTCTGAGGAGACCCGTGTCCGAATCTGTGTCTGGTACCACGCTGCATTCCACATTCAACGAGCCGCTCGAGGTCGTCGACCCCGAGATCGCCGCCGTTCTCGAACTCGAACTGGGTCGCCAGCGCGACTACCTCGAGATGATTGCGAGCGAGAACTTCGTGCCCCGCGCCATCCTGCAGTCGCAGGGTTCCGTGCTCACCAACAAGTACGCCGAGGGCTACCCCGGTCGCCGCTACTACGGCGGATGCGAATTCGTCGACGTCGCGGAGGAGCTCGCGATCGCGCGGGCCAAGTCGCTCTTCGGCGCCGCGTACGCGAACGTGCAGCCGCACTCCGGCGCCACCGCGAACGCCGCTGTGCTCTCCGCGATCGCGACGCCCGGCGACACCATCCTCGGCCTCGAGCTCGCCCACGGCGGCCACCTCACCCACGGCATGAAGCTCAACTTCTCCGGCAAGCTCTACAACCCGGTCGCGTACGGCGTCGACCCGGAGACCTTCCTCGTCGACATGGACGTCGTCCGCGACAAGGCCATCGAGCACAAGCCGAAGGTCATCATCGCCGGCTGGTCGGCGTACCCGCGCCACCTCGACTTCGCCGCGTTCCGCGCGATCGCCGACGAGGTCGGCGCCCTGCTCTGGGTCGACATGGCCCACTTCGCCGGGCTCGTCGCCGCCGGCCTGCACCCGTCGCCCGTGCCGTACGCCGACGTCGTGTCCTCGACCGTGCACAAGACCCTCGCCGGTCCCCGCTCCGGGTTCATCCTCTCCCGCGACACCGCGCTCGCGAAGAAGCTCAACTCGAACGTCTTCCCCGGCCAGCAGGGCGGCCCGCTGATGCACGTCATCGCCGCCAAGGCGACCGCGTTCAAGCTCGCCGCTGAGCCGGAATTCAAGGAACGCCAGGAGCGCACCCTGCGCGGTGCCAGCATCCTCGCCGCCCGCCTGACGGCCGACGACTCACGCGCCGCCGGCATCGACGTGCTCACCGGTGGCACCGACGTGCACCTTGTGCTCGCCGACCTCCGCCACTCCGAGATCAACGGCCAGCAGGCCGAGGATGCCCTCCACGAGGTGGGCATCACGGTCAACCGCAACTCGGTTCCGTTCGACCCGCGCCCGCCGATGGTCACGAGCGGCCTGCGGATCGGCACGCCGGCCCTCGCGACCCGCGGCTTCGGCGACGCCGAGTTCACCGTCGTGTCCGACGTCATCGCAGAGGCCCTCAAGCCCGGCGCCGACGTGCAGGCGCTCCGCGCCCGGGTGAAGACGCTCACCGAGGCCTTCCCGCTCTATCCCGGACTGCAGCAGTAGCCCTCGCCGCTCATCCTGCACCACCACCCCCTGACGAATTCGACGGAGATTCTGAGAAAGAACTGCGTGGGAGGCCCGATTCCGGGTCTTTCACCCAGAATCTCCGTCGAATTGGTTCGGCGAACGCGGAGATCAACCGCGCTCGAAAGCACCAAACGATTGGATCACGCATGACCGCAATCATCCTCGACGGCGTCGCGACCGCGTCCGCCGTGAAGACCGAACTCATCGCCCGGGTCACCGAGCTGCGCGCGCACGGGATCGTTCCCGGCCTCGGCACCCTGCTCGTCGGCGACGACCCGGGCTCACGCTCCTACGTCGCGGGCAAGCACCGCGACTGCGCCGAAGTCGGCATCGAGTCGATCCGCATCGACCTGCCCGCCTCGGCGACCACGGCGGATGTCCGCGCCGCGATCAAAGACCTGAACTCCAGCCGCGAGGTGACCGGCTACATCATCCAGTTGCCGCTGCCGGTCGGCCACAACGAGAACGCCATGCTCGAACTGATCGACCCCGCGAAGGACGCCGACGGCCTGCACCCGACCAACCTCGGCCGGCTTGTGCTCGGAATCGAAGGCCAGCTCAGCTCGCCGCTGCCGTGCACGCCCGCCGGCATCGTCGAGCTGCTGCGCCGCTATGAGGTGCCGATCGTCGGCCGCAAGGTCGTCGTGATCGGCCGTGGGCTCACCGTCGGACGGCCGCTCGGCCTGCTCTTCACCCGCAAGGGCCTCGACGCGACCGTCACCCTCACCCACTCGCGCACCGTCGACCTGCCGGAGGAGGTCCGCCGCGCGGACATCGTCGTGGCCGCGGTCGGGGTGCCGCACCTGGTCCAGGCAGACTGGATCAAGCCGGGCGCCGCGGTGCTCGACGTGGGCATCACCCGCCTGATCGACCCGCTCACCGGCAAGGGCGTCCTCACGGGCGACGTTCACCCCGACGTCGCCGAGGTCGCCGGCCACCTCTCCCCGAACCCGCGCGGCGTCGGTCCGATGACCCGCGCCATGCTGCTCAGCAACGTGGTCAAGGCCGCCGAGCGCACCCTGCTCTAGCCCGGCGCCCGGCGCCCGGCACCCGTTGCCCGGCACCCGCTACCCGGCACCCGACATCCGTTGCCCGGCACCCCGGCATCCGGTGACGGGTGTTCCGAATTCAGGAGATCCGGGCATCCGCGCCCCGAAGAGCGCATTCCGAGCGGCTTTCCAGCCTCAACTCCTGAATTCCGAACGGGGCGGGGCTGGTCTGGCGAGGGGAGAACGGGGCGGGTCAGGCGAGGGCGGCCGCGTGCAGGGCGCCGTGCCCCAGATAGTTCGCGGCGTTCTGGCGGATGCCCGCGACCTCGGCATCCGTCAGGGGTCGGCGCACCTTGGCCGGGACCCCTGCGACGAGCGAGTGCGGCGGCACGATCGTGCCCTCGAGCACGACGGCCCCGGCCGCGACGAGGGAGCCGGCCCCGATCACGGCGCCGTTGAGCACGGTGGCCTGCATGCCGATCAGGGCGCCGTCCTCGACGACGCAGCCGTGCAGCACCGCGCCGTGCCCGACGGACACGTCCCGGCCCACGATGAGCGGGAACCCGTGGTCGACGTGGCAGGAGACGTTGTCCTGCAGGTTCGAGCCCGCGCCGATCCGGATCGGTTCGGCCTCCGCGCGCAGCACGGAGTTGTACCAGACGCTCGCCTGATCGGCGAGGATCACGTGCCCCACGACCACGGCTCCCGGGGCGACGAACGCGGAGTCCGCGATGCTCGGGCCCGGCCGGTCGGGCAGGGTGATGATGCGGGCGGCGCTGTCGGCAGTCATACGCGCCAGCCTAGTGCGGCATCCGTGCCTGTGCCCGTGCACGTGTCCGCTCCCCGTGCCCGTGCTGCGCGCCCGCTCCCCGCACCCGTGCCCGCCGTGCACCAGACCTGTGTCGAATTCAGGAATTGCGCCGCGTTAGCCCCGGGAAAGCGCTTGTACGAGCCGAAACGGGCCGCAACTCCTGAATTCGGGACGGGCTAGGCTGACCGGATGGTGAACACCGCACACCCCGCCGTCGACCGCGTGCGGGAGGCGCTCGCCGCCTTCGGGCTCTCGCCGGACATCCGCTGGCTCGACGACGCGGCGACGACCGCTCAGCAGGCCGCGGACGCCCTCGGCATCGAGCCGGGCGCGATCGCCAACTCCCTCGTCTTCACCCTCGACGGCGACCCGTTGCTCGTGCTGACGTCGGGCGCGCACCGGGTCGACACACTCTGGCTCGGCACCCGCCTCGGCGGCACGATCGGGCGCGCGTCGAAGGAACTGGTGAAGAGCGCGACCGGGCAGGTCATCGGCGGCGTCGCGCCGCTCGGGCACCCGCAACCGCTGCGCACGCTCGTCGACGTCGCCCTCGCCGGGTATCCCGAAGTGTGGGCGGCCGCCGGCCACGCCCACACCGTCTTCCCGACCAGCTACGCCGAGCTGCTCCGCATCACGGGCGGTACGCCGACTCCCGTCGCCCCGCCCGAATCTGCATAGCTCCGGCAGATTCCCGGCCGGCTGCCCAGCCGCCCAGTGTTTCACTGGCGGCGCCGGGGCGGCCGGACGAATCTGCAGGAGTTATGTCCAGAGACGAGGGGACGGGGTGGGTCAGCCCTCGCGGCCGGCGCCGTTCGCCGCGCGCACCACGAAGGTGTCCGGGGCGGCGAAGCCGGCGTCCGCGAACGCGGAGCGCACGGCAGCGGTGACCGTGGGAATGAGCTCGTGCGGGGTGAGCGCGATCGCGGCGCCCCCGAAGCCGCCGCCCGTCATCCGCGCGCCGAGGGCGCCGGCCCCGCGCGCCGCGACGACCGCGAGGTCGAGCTCGGGCACGGAAATCTCGAAGTCGTCGCGCATCGAGGTGTGCGAGGCGTCGAGCAGCGCGCCGATCGCGGCAGGGCCGGACTCGCGCAGCGTGCGCACGGTGTCGAGCACTCGCTGGTTCTCGGTGATCACGTGCCGCACCCGGCGGAACGTCTCGTCGTCGAGCAGCTCGGCGGCACGCGCGAGGTCGACGACCCCGAGGTCGCGGAGCGAGTCGACGCCGAGCAGCCGGGCGCCGAGCTCGCAGGATGCCCGGCGCGAGGCATACCCGCCGGTCGAGTGCGCGTGGCTCACCTTCGTGTCGATGATCAGCAGTTCGAGTCCGGCGGCGTCGAACCCGAGCGGAATCACCTCGGACTCCAGGCTCCGGCAGTCCAGGAACACCGCGGCGTCCTTCTCACCGAGCAGGGAGGCGGACTGGTCCATGATGCCCGTCGGCGCCCCGACGGCCCGGTTCTCGGCGAGCTGGCCCACCCTGGCCAGGGTGCGCCGGTCGAAACCGAGCGCCCACACGTCGTTCAGCGCGACCGCGACGGCGCTCTCGATGGCCGCGGATGACGATAGCCCAGCACCGATGGGCACGTCGGAGACGATGTAGACGTCGAAACCGGGCTCCGTCGCGAGCGGGGCCCCGAACTCGCCGAGCGCCCAGGCGACGCCGAGCGGGTACGCCGACCAGCCAGAGAGGATGTCGGGGGTCAGCTCGTCGAGGGAGATCTCGACGATCTCGTCGGAGAACGAGCTCGCCACCCGCACCAGCCGGTCGGTCCGCGCTCCGAGCGCGATCACGGTGCGCCGGTCGATCGCGAACGGCAGCACGAAGCCGTCGTTGTAGTCGGTGTGTTCCCCGATCAGGTTCACCCGGCCGGGCGCGGACCAGAGGCCGTCCGGCTCGCCGGCGAAGCGCTTGGCGAAACCGGCGGTCGCTGCGGAATCGAGGGCGCTCATGCGCGGGCCTCGCTCGCGGCATCCGCGGCCATCGACCGCTCGACGGCCGCACGGATGCCCGCCGCGGCCTGCTCGGGAGTGACGTCGCCGATCCAGGCGCCCATCGCGGCTTCGGAGCCGGCGAGGAATTTGAGCTTGTCCTCGGCCCGGCGGGGGCTCGTCACCTGCAGCATCAGCCGGATGTCGTCCCGGTGGGTGTGCACGGGGGCCTGGTGCCAGGCCGCGATGTACGGCGTCGGCGTCGAGTAGATCGCGTCGATGCCGCGGAGCAGCCTCCGGTAGAGCACCGCGAGCTCGTCGCGCTCGGCGAGGCTCGTCGCCGCGAAGTCGGGGATCTGGCGGTGAGGGAGCATGTGCACCTCGATAGGCCAGCGGGCCGCGAACGGCACGAACGCCGTCCAGTGCTCGCCGCGGATGATGACCCGGTCCGCGGCCTGCTCGCTCGCGAGCACGTCGGCGAACAGGGACGGGCCGTAGGTCTCGAGCGAGGCGATCACACGCTGGGTGCGCGGGGTGATGTACGGGTACGAGTAGATCTGGCCGTGCGGATGCCGCAGCGTCACGCCGATCGCTTCGCCGCGGTTCTCGAAGGGGAACACCTGCTGGATGCCCGGCAGCTGCGAGAGCACGTGGGTGCGCTCGGCCCAGGCCTCGATCACGGTGCGCGCCCGGGTGACGGACAGGCTCGCGAAGGAGCCCTCGTTCTCGGGGCTGAAGCAGACGACCTCGCAGCGCCCGACCGAGGTGCGGGTGCGCCCGAGGCCGATCTCGGCGAGTTCGGCGAGCCCGGCCGGGGCGTTCGGGTCGGTCAGCAGCGGCCCGAAGGACGGCGACTTGTTCTCGAACACGGCGACGTCGTAGTTGCTCGGCACCTCGCTCGGGTTCTCCGGCGTCGAGGGGGCGAGCGGGTCGAGGTTCGCCGGCGGCAGGAACACCCGGTTCTGGCGAGCGGAGGCGATCGAGACCCATTCGCCGCTGAGCGGGTCCTGCCGCATGCTCGCCGTCGGCGGGCGCGGATCGAGCATGCGGGTGTCGGCGGCACGTTCGGGCGAGAGCCGCGTGTCCGGGTCGTCGAAGTAGATGAGGTCCCGGCCGTCGGCCAGGGTGTGGTGGTGACGGGTGATGCCGGGTGCGGCGACGAAGCCTGCGGTGTCCATGACGGTGTCCATAACCCTCCCCACGTTAGCGGATCTGCGCAACCGAAACCAGTGGTTTCTGATTGATAACCAAAAGAAAGTAAGCGAAGATGGGGAGATGACATCCGACGTGCCGTCCGACCGCGAACTGCTCCCGCAGCACCAGCGCAGGGAGCAGATCCGCAGGCTCGTCGACGAGCGCGGCTTCGTGCGGGTGAGCGAGTTGCGCGAGGCCTTCGGGATGTCCGGGGTCACCGCGCGCGCCGACCTCGACGCCCTCGAGACGGCCGGCCTCGTGCACCGGGTGCACGGGGGAGCGGTGCCCGCGCTGGCGCCGGGTTCGACGCCCGCCGCGGACACCGAGGCGTCCTTCGAGGAGTCGCTCGGGGCATCCGTGATCCCGAAGCAGCAGATCGGCGCGCTCGCCGCGTCCCTCGTGGTGAGCGGGCAGAGCCTGATCCTCGACGTCGGCACGACCACCCTCGCCATCGCCAGGGCCCTGCTCGCCCGCACCGAGCTGACCGACGTCGTGGTGATCACCAACGGCCTCAGCATCGCCCTCGAACTCGAGCCCGCCATTCCGCGCTTCACCGTGATCGTCACGGGCGGGTCACTCCGGCCGCTGCAGCACTCCCTCGTCGAACCGCTCGCCGCGACGGTGCTGAGCCAGGTGCACGCCGACCTCGCCTTCATCGGCTGCAACGGCGTCGACGCGGCCGGCGGTGTCACGAACATCAACCTGCCGGAGGCCGGGGTCAAGACGCTCATGCTCCAGGCGGCGACCCGGGCGATCGTCGTGGCCGACGGCTCCAAGCTCGGCCGGGTGCATCTCGGCAGGGTCGGACCCCTCGAATCCTTCGATTCCCTGCTGACGGATGCCGCGGCGCACCCCGACGCGCTGGCCCGGCTCCGCGAGGCAGGACTGACCGTGCTCCAGGGCGAATAGGCTGGTCCCATGCGCGCAGCCACCGGAACCCAGTACGAACTGACCCACGAGACCCCGGACGGGCGGGCCACCGCGACGATCACCGAGGTCGCGGCCGGGATCCGGGCGTATGCCCTGAACGGCATCGACCTCGTCGAGTCCTTCGCCGCTGCGGTCGAGCCACCGATGTCCGCGGGCATCGTGCTCGTGCCCTGGCCCAACCGGATTCGGGACGGGATCTGGCGGAACGGTGACGACTGGCAGCAGCTCAGCATCACGGAGCCGCTCCTCAACAACGCCATCCACGGACTCCTCCGCTTCACGCCGTATCGCCTCGTCGAACGTGACGCGGCGGCCGTGACCCTCGCCGCGACCGTGTTCCCGCAGTCCGGCTTCCCCTTCCAGCTCGACACGAGCGTGACCTATGCACTGACCGACACCGGCCTCGAGGTCACGCACACCGTGCACAACGTCGGCACCGAGAGCGCCCCCGTCGCCATCGGCGTGCACCCCTACCTCAAGATCGGCGACGTCCCCACCGAGGACCTCGTGCTGCGCGTCGACGCGGCCACCCACCTCGAAGTGGATGCCCGGCTCAACCCGACCGGCGTCGACACCCCGGTCGACGGCACCCGCTACGACCTCCGCGCCGGCGCGGGCGTCGCCGACCTCGCCCTCGACGATGCCTTCGGCGGCGCCGGACGCGAGCATTCGCTCACCGCGCCGGACGGCCGCAGGGTCACCGTCTGGGGCGACGAGAACATGCGCTACGTGCAGGTCTTCACCCCCACGGAGTTCCCCGTCACCGCGAGCGAGGGCGATGTCCCCGTGCCCGGCCGCGCCGTCGCGATCGAGCCGATGACGGCGCCTGCCGATGCGTTCAACTCGGGGGCAGGCCTCCGCTGGCTCGCGCCGGACGAGTCCTGGACCGTGCGCTGGGCCATTCGCCCGACCGGATTCCAGGCCTAGGCTCACATCCATGGCGCTGACGCGCGAACCGCAGCCCGGCGAACCGACACCCGGCCAGCCGACACCCGGCGAACCGACACCCGGCCAGCCGACACCCGGCCAGCCGACACCCGGCGACCCGACACCCGGCCAGTCGACACCGGGCCGGCCGAAGCCTCGCGGCACCCGGCAGCGCCGCACCGCCGTGCTCAGCCCCGCCGACGCCGCCCGACTCGTCGCCCTCGTCCGGATGAAGCGGCTCGCCCTCGCCCTGCTCCTGCTGATGGCGATCGTCTTCGCGGTGTCCTTCGCGCTGCAGGATCGTATTCCCGCACTGCAATACGTGCGGGCCGCCGCAGAGGGCGGCATGGTCGGCGCCCTCGCCGACTGGTTCGCCGTGACCGCGCTGTTCCGGTATCCGCTCGGGCTGCGCATCCCGCACACCAACATCATCGCGAGCCGCAAGGACGAGATCGGCGCGAGCCTCGGCGAATTCGTCGGCACCAACTTCCTCTCCGAGCAGGTCGTCCGCGGCAAACTCGACTCGATCGGGGTGTCCCGGCGGCTCGGCACCTGGCTGAAGCAGCCGGACAATGCCAGGAGGCTCACCGATGAGATCGCTGTCGCCGGCACGGGCCTGCTCACTCTCCTGAGCGACGACGCGATCAAGGACCTCATCGAGACCGTGGCCCGCGAACACCTCGTGCGCCCGGAGTGGGCGCCTCCGATCGGCAGGGTCGGCGCGCGGCTCCTCGCGTCCGGGCAGCAGCACGCCGTCGTCGACCTGCTCCTCGACCGGGCGGAGGGCTGGCTGATCGCGCACCCCGAGGCATTCGGAAAAGCCGTATCTGCGCGACTGCCCAGCTGGCTCCCCGGCTTCGTCGACCGCCTCGTCGACGACAGGGCGCATCGCGAGGTGCTCGGGTTCGTCGCCTCCGTCCGGGCGGATGCCGCGCATCCGCTTCGCGAGGCCATCGACCGCTATCTCGTCGAGCTCGCCGACGACCTCGAGCACGACCCGGCGATGATCAACCGCGTCGAGACCCTGAAACTCGAGCTCCTGGACAGTGCCCGCCTGCGCGAGTTCGCGAGCGAGACCTGGGAGGCCGTGAAGGTGTCTCTCGCGGCGTCGCTCGGCGACCCGGAGAGCGACCTGAGGGACGGCATCCGTGCCACCGTGATCGAGGTGGGCGAGCGGCTGGCCGGCGACGGAGCACTCGGCGGGCGCATCGATCGCTGGATCGCCGACTCGGTGAGTTACCTCGTGCGCACCTACCGCGACGAGATCGCCGGGGTCATCACCGAGACCGTCGAACGCTGGGATGCGGCGGAGACGAGCGAGAAGATCGAGCTGCAGGTCGGTCGCGACCTGCAGTACATCCGGATCAACGGCACGGTCGTCGGCTCCCTCGCGGGGCTCGCGATCTTCGCCATCGCCCAGGCCGCCGTCACCCTCTTCTAGGCCGAACGCCTGGGCGGAGCCCGGGAGCCGGACGTCTCGGCCGAACGTCCGAGTCGATCGTCGAAGCCGAGCTCACAAGCCGCGTGGAGCCTCCGCAGCCCGACGCGGCGAGGCCCCGACCGGTATCACCCGGTCGGGGCCTCGGTCACGGTCGCTGCTCAGGCGGCGCGGCGCAGGCGGGCCGGCGCGTCCGCTTCGAGCGGATGCCGCGTCGCGGCCGTTCGTGCCTGCCCGCGCACGGCGGCGGTCACGATGCCGCCCGCCGGGATCCGGATATCGCGGTCGACGACCGCTCCGCTCTGTACCCGCGCGCCGTCCCCGATCCGGGAGTGGCTCCCGAGACGTGCGGCCCCGCCGATCACGGCGTCGACGCCCACGTGCACGTTCTGGCCGATGAAGGCCCGTGCGCCGACGAGGGCGTTGTGGTCGATCCAGCTGCCCGGTCCGATCCAGGCCTCCGCGCCCACCCTGGCTCCGCTCTCGACGTATGCCGTTCCGGAGATGAAGGCGGTCGGGTCGACCCGTGCCCCGCCGGAGACCAGTCCGCGTCCGTTCGCGTGCCGACGGTACTTCTCGATCGTGCCGGTCTCGGTCTCGACTTCTTCGTTGATTCTTTCCACGTGCGACCTCCTTGAATTGTCGCGTCACCCCGCAGCTCCCGCTCCGCTGTGTGCCCGCAGCGCGCGTGGCGCGACTGCGGAGCGACAAGTCTCGCGGCTGAGCCCGAGTGCTGACCGTGTCAACGCTGTGTGCTCCCCGAGAATTCCCCGGGCGCTCGCCCTGCCCCGGTGCTCTGCCCCCCTGCGCCCGGCGCGTGGTGCCGATGCGGCGACCGCGGGTGTTCCGCCGCTACGCTGGTGGTCCGCCACCCGCGTAGCGGCGCAAGTCCCGCGCTCGTCGGCCTCAGTCGCACGTGGTGCGCGAGCGGAAGCGTCCGCTCGGGGTCAGGCGGGCGCGGTCTGTCAGGCGGGCGTTCCTGGTGCGGCGGGCGCTCCCGGTGCGGCGGGCGACCCGGCGGCCTGCCGCCGGGAGGCGACGCCCGCGGCCACGGTCGCCACCCCGATCGTGATCAGCGCGCCCAGGATCAGCGCGGCCGCCTCTCCAGGCGCGAGCAGGTGCAGCTGGGTCCCGATCGTCGCTGCCGCAACCGGCACGCCGAGCTGGGCGGCCGCGAGCAGGCCGTACGGCAGTGGGAGACCGAGCAGCCGGGCCGAGGCGTGCGCAAGGAGGGCGCCGAGGCCGAGGGCAACTCCGAGCAGGATCATTCCGGGCCGGGATACCAGGTCGACCACGTTGAGCGAGGCGCCGAGCCACACGTAGAAGAGCGGCCCGAGGAACCCGTCGGCGATGGCGAACAGTTGCCGGGCCAGGCGCCGCGGTTCCCCGACCATGGCAACGGCGAGCCCGAAGGAGAACCCGGCGAGCATGATCGAGACGTGGCTCACAACCGCGAGGGCGGCGAACGTGAACAGGATCGTGAGCTGCACCCGCAGCTCGAGGGCGAACTTGCGGTCCTCGGACAGTTTATGGACCCGCAGCCGGGCGCCACTTCGCTCGAGCCGCGACAGCACGAGGTACAGCAGCACCGCTGACACCCCGACGGCCACGGCACCGAGCGAGGCCCGGCCCGCGTTGGCCGGGTCGATCACGATCGGCAGCGCGACGATCGCCGCGACGTCGGCGATCGCAACCTGTGCCGTGACCTGCAGCACCGAAGGCCCGGTCAGCTTCAGCGAGTCGATCACCGGAAGCACGAGCGCCGCGGACGACGAGGCAAGCAGCACCGCATACAACGGTGCGTGCCCGGTGCCGAACAGCACAGCGGTCGCCACGCCGAGCACGACCGCGATGACGGCGGCGAGGCCGGCCCTGGCCGTTCCCCTGCCGAGCGCCGAGCGGATGCCGGCATCACGCACCGGGACATGGGTGCCGGCCACGAACATGATCAGTGCGAAGCCGACGTCAGCGAGGAGGGTCAGGGTCGGATCGCTCGAGTCGACGAGGCCGAGTACGGAACGGCCGACGAGGATCCCGGCGAGGAGCTCGCCGAGCATGACCGGAACCCGCCACCGCGGCGGGGTCGCGAGCAACGGACCGAGCAGGCCGACCAGGGAGATGATCGCAAGGGTCTGGAACGTCATCGGGGTATCCGGACATTCGACCGGCAGTGCACCATGGCGCGCTTAGAGCGTCAGGTCCGCCAGCTGCACCGGGATGTCGGAGTTCTCGTTCGTGAGGTACGTCGCGCAGACCCGGTGGTACCCGTCGGCGATGTGCAGCGGAACGGCCGAGGGGAGGTTGCCGCGCACGAGCAGGATCGGCGCGAGCCGGCCTCCCTCACGGATCAGCTTGAGATACCTGGCGACGTGCGGGTTCTCCGGCGTGAGCAGGGGGAGCCCGGCGGCGCGCAGGATGTCCTTGGCCTTGTGGAAGGTGATGGGCGCCGCCTCGAGGGCGAGCGTTGTCGCCTCGACGGCGTGCTCGTTCACCAGCAGCCGCAGGTAGTCGCCCGCCTTCGGGTAGTTCTCCGGGATGGGCTCCTCGAGCCACTTGACCTTCTTGGGCATTTCGACTCCTCGTGCCGGGTATCCGTTGGTTGGGCGATAGCCCGAGCGTAGTACGAACGGGCTCGCTCTCGGCAGCTGTCAGGCGAGCCCGCCGTTGGTGAAGACGACCTGGCCGTTGACCCAGCGGGCTGGACCGGCGAGGAACGCGACCGTCTCGGCGATATCGTCGGGCTGGCCGAGTCGCTCGAGGGGAACTGCCGTGGCGAGGGTCGCGATCGTGGCCTCGTCCTTTCCGTTCAGGAACAGCGGGGTCGCGGTGGGGCCGGGGGCGACCGTGTTCACGGTCACGTCCTTGCCGCGCAGTTCGCGGGCGAGGATCAGCGTGATGCTCTCTATCGCGGCCTTGCTCGCGACGTAGGCGCCGTAACCGGGGAACTGGGCGCGGGTGACGGAGGTGGAGAAGTTGATGATCGCCCCACCGGGGCGGATGCGGCGGGCGGCCTGCTGGGAGACCACGAAGGTGCCGCGGACGTTGGTTCGGTAGATCCGGTCGAGGTCCGCGAGGTCGAGCGTTGCGATCGGGGAGAGGAGCATGATGCCCGCCGTGTTCACGACGACGTCGATCCCGCCGAACTCCGCCTCGACAGTGTCGAAAACGGCAGACATGGTCTGTTCGTCCGCGACGTCGCCGCCGGCTGCGATCGCGCGGCCACCCGCGGCGACGACCGCTGCAACCGTCGCTTCGGCCTGCGCCCGGTTGCCGGCGTAGTGCACGCCGATGGCGAACCCGTCGCGCGCGAGCCGATCGACGACGGCGCGTCCGATGCCGCCGGACCCTCCCGTGACGAGGGCGACGCGCGGGATGCCGGTGGCGGGGTGGGTGCTGATGGTGCTGCTCATGGTGAATCGCTTTCTGTACAGAGGTGGTCCGCGCCGGGAATCGGGCGCGACAGATAACGCCCCGGTGGGGCGCGTGCTGAACGTCGGTGTGGCTGGGGCGGTCAGTCGGTGGGCGACGACGACTGGATGCGTCCCAGCCATTCGTCGAGCAGCCCGGCCTCGCGGTCGCTGAAGAGTTCGCCGGGCAGGGTCGGAAGCGTGGTTCGGAGGGTGATCGCGGCGATGCGACCCGATTCGCCGGCGCCCGGGGTCGGCGTGGCGCCGGAGACGAGGGAACCGAGGACGATGTCGCGCATCGTCGACGACAGCGAGGCATCCGGATAGAGAGCGGGGTGCAGGATCAGCGCGAGCGAGACCCCGGTGTTCGCCGCCATCACCACCCGGGCTGCGATCTCCGGGGCGACCAGCAGTCGTCCCTCGGCCGCCAAACGGTCGAGCACGAGGCGAAGCAGGCGCATCGCCTCGTCGGCGGACTCCGCCTTGGCGACGCCGCCGGAACCGAACAGTAACCGGTAGGCGTTCGGGTGGGCGAGCGCGAACGCGGAGTGACTATCCCAGCCCGCCCGCAGGTCGGTCAGTGGATCGGCGGATTCCTCGGCGGCGCGCTTCATGCCGAGGTACTGGTCCCAGACGTGATCGACGGTGGCCGCGAGGAGGCCGTCCTTGTCACCGAACAGCCGGTAGATGACCGGCTGTTGCACGCCCGCCGCTTCGCACACGGCGCGCGTGGAGATGTCTCCGCTCGGGGACCGTGCCAGCAACCCGGCCGTCGCCTCGATTATCACTGATCTTGCGCTCATGTGATTGACGATAACACGGTGGTGTTATCGCCGCAACCGTCCGGAGAATATTGCCGATAACACAACGAGTGGGCCCCGTCGGGCTCGAACCGACGACCCAAGGATTAAAAGTCCTTTGCTCTACCAACTGAGCTAGAGGCCCGCGGTAAATAATCTACCGTGGATTCGCGCGAGGTTTTTCTGGGTACCGTGGGGGAGACGTTCGGACCGGGAAGAATCGGCCAACAATGGCACCATCGGACACGCACGAGACACCGAACACGCACGAGACACGCAGGAGACACGGAGGATTCGATTGGCAGAGGACTTCCACAAGCCCACCCAGTTCTCGGGCAGCAAGTTCGAATCCTTCGAGGGCGGCCAGGACCCGGCCACGATCAGCCGGGTCGCGCACGAGACCGCGCACGCGCTGCTCGCCCGGGTGCGGAGCGACCCTGATCCCGAGGTCGTCGAACGGCTCGTCGCATACACCGACGAGCACGGCATCGACGCGGTCGCCGAGCTCTGGTCGCGTGCAACGCCGCGCAGCCTGCCCGGCGCGCTCTGGCGGATCTACCTCGTCCGCCTGCTCATCCGCCAGGACCCAGAGGGCACCGCGTTCCTCTACCAGCGCGGCACCGAGGTCACCGTGGCGATCGACCCCGTGATCGCCGGGGCGGCCGCGCCGACGGGACCCGCCGAGATCATCGTCCTCGCCGACCAGATCCTCCGCGGCATCTTCACCGGCGACTTCGCCGTCGCGCTCGACCGTGCCGCGGCCTTCTGCCGGGTGATCGCGAGCGGATGCGCGAGTGTCGCCGACGATCTCGACGCGACGGAGCTCGCCGCGTCCGGGGTATCCCGGGCCTCGGAACTGACCACGCGCGCCCTGCGTTTTTCCACGACAGCCCAGGAGTTCGGATCGTGCGCCCGGTTGTGGCGCAGCGATTCGCTCGACTAGGAATAAACATCCGCCTTCGTCGTTTACACTGAATGCTGGTCGGGCCGCAGTAACCCCGGGCTCCAATATTCGCCGCTCTGAGCGGCCTCGCGCCGAGAGGCGTTCTGCGGCCCGGCCTTCAGCCTTTTCTGACCAATCCATTTCGTGTTCGGCGCCGAACACTAGTCATGGAACGGGATAAGACCTGACATGCTGGTTCTCATGACTGCTGACTTCGCCGCCGACACCGAGTCGACAGCGCCTCCCTCAAAAGAGGAGCTGCTTGCCCGAGTTGCCACGGGGGACCAGACGGCCTTCGGGGACCTGTACGACCAGATGGCCCCTCGGGTGCTCGGTCTGGTCAAGCGTCTGCTCATCGACCACGCCCAGTCGGAAGAAGTGACCCAGGAGATCTTCCTGGAGATCTGGCAATCGGCGACGCGGTACGAGCCGGCGCGTGGCGGGGCTTCCACCTGGATCATGACCATGGCGCACCGTCGTGCGGTCGACCGGATCAGGTCGTCGCAGGCCGGACGCGACCGGGACACGAAGATCGGCATCCGCGACCTCGCGGTCGCCTATGACGACGTGTCCGAAACCGTCGAGACACGAATCGAGCATGAAAGGGTGGAGAAGGCGATGTCCAGACTGACCGAACTGCAACGCCAGGCGATCAGTCTTGCCTACTACGGGGGCTTCAGCCAGAGCGAAGTCGCCGCCCAACTGCATATCCCGCTCGGGACCGTGAAGACCCGGCTCCGGGACGGTCTCATCCGCCTGCGCGACGAACTGGGCGTGGCCTCATGACCGGCACGGAGAACACCGGAGCAGGCACCCCGGAGCGCAACGCCGGCGAACTGACCGGCGCATACGCCCTCAACGCCCTGGACGCCCGAGAGCGTGCGGCGTTCGAGGCACACCTCGAGTCGTCGGAGGAGGCCCGCATCGAGGCCGCAGAGCTCAGCGACACCGCTGTGGCGCTCGGCCTCGCCACGGCGCCGGTGCAACCCTCAGCGGCCCTCAAGGCCTCGCTGATGGCAAAACTGGCCTCGACCCCGCAGCTCGCGCCCCGTGCGGAGGCCGTGAACGCACCCGCAGCGGATGCCGCCCCCGCGGCCCCGCGGCTGGCTGCGGTCCCGCCGGTTCCCCCGCCCGGTATTCCCTCCCCGTCCACTGCGGCGGAGCCGGCGACCGCGGCCGGTTCCGGGTCGGCTTCCGGCCCGAGCGCGGCCGAGCGGGCCCGCAAGCGCTGGTTCCAGCGTCCGGCCAGCCTCCTGCTCGCCGCGGCCGCCGCCGCTGCACTCTTCGTCGGGGGCACGTTCTTCGGCCAGGGCATCGCAGGAACGTCCGATTCCTTCGTGGCCCAGCAGGCGGCCTCCTTCGCCCAGCTCAACGCCGCGCCCGACGTGCAGCGCACGTCGGCGACGACCGCGGACGGCCATCAGGCCACCCTGGTCTGGTCGGACACGAGCAGTCTCTCGGCGCTCGTCGTCGACGGTCTGCCCGCGCTTTCCGGCGACAAGGACTATCAGCTCTGGTACATCGGAGCCGGGGGAGCGGTTTCGGCCGGCCTCCTCGACACGAGCGTCAGCGCGAGTGGCGGTACCGCCTGGCGGGTCCTGGACGGCAGCCTCACCGCGGGAGACACGATCGGCCTGACCGTCGAGCCCAAGGGCGGCTCGACACAGCCGACAACGACCCCGGTCCTGGCCATCCAGAGTTCCTGATCCGCAACTAGGCTCGGGGCATGACGCTGCCATTCACCCTGCTGATCGACCCGGTGCCCGCCGATTCCGCCCAGACGGAGTTTGCGGGCACCTTCCACGAGATGGACTCGAGCGCCCCCGCGCTCCGGGTGGGGGAGCTGAGCACCCAGCGCGGCGACGGCATCTTCGAGACCCTCAGCGTCGTCGACGGGCACCCGCAGGAGGTCGAGGCGCACATCGATCGGCTGCGGCATTCGGCGGAGATCTGCGACCTCCCGGTGCCGAACGCGGAACAATGGCGTGAGGCCATCGCCTACGCGGTGTCCCGGGTGCCCCACGAGGGCGAGCTCGCCCTCAAGTTCGTGCTCAGCCGGGGTGTCCAGTCCGGGCAGGCACCGACAGCGTGGCTGCACGCGACCCGCGCCCCCGACCACTCCGCCGTGCGCGACACCGGGGTGCGGGCGATCACCCTCGACCGCGGGTACCCGCGCGGCGTTGCCGAGGTCGCCCCCTGGCTGCTGATGGGCGCGAAGACGCTCAGCTACGCGATCAACATGGCCGCGCTCCGCGAGGCCAGGGGTCGCGGCGCCGACGACGCGATCTTCCTCACCCACGACGGCTACGTGATGGAGGGGCCGACGTCGAGCGTGGTGATCCGCTCGAACGGTGTGTACGTGACGCCGGCGCCGAGCGGTGCGATCCTGCACGGCACCACCCAGCAGAGCCTCTTCGAGTACCTGAGGGAGCAGGGTGAACCGGTGGAATACCGGGACATCACGGTCGCGGAGCTGCGGGCAGCGGATGTCGTCTGGCTGTTGTCGAGCATCCGCCTGGTCGTTGCCGTGACCGAACTCGACGGCCTGCCGCTCGCGACCGACCTGCCGCGTACCCGCGCGTTCAACGCGTACCTGCTCGGCCGCACCGACTAGAACGGCCGAAACGGTCAGGGGGCTCGGGTTTAGCCGAAGCGGCCGGAGACGTAGTCCTCGGTCGCCTGCACGGACGGGTTCGAGAAGATCGTCGTGGTGTCGTTGTACTCGATGAGCTTGCCCGGCTTGCCGGTGCCGGCGATGTTGAAGAAGCCGGTGCGGTCGGAGACCCGGGATGCCTGCTGCATGTTGTGCGTGACGATCACGATCGTGTACTCCGCCTTCATCTCCTCGATGAGGTCCTCGATCGCGAGGGTGGAGATCGGGTCGAGGGCCGAGCACGGCTCGTCCATCAGGATCACGTCCGGCTGCACGGCGATAGCGCGGGCGATGCAAAGCCGCTGCTGCTGGCCACCGGAGAGGCTCGATCCTGGCTTGTCGAGGCGGTCCTTGACCTCGTTCCAGAGGTTGGCGCCCTGGAGGGACTTCTCGATCAGGGCGTCCGCGTCGGGCTTGGAGATGCGGCGGTTGTTGAGCTTCACGCCGGCGAGGACGTTGTCGCCGATCGACATCGTCGGGAACGGGTTCGGCCGCTGGAACACCATGCCGACCTGGCGGCGCACGAGCACCGGGTCGACGCCGGGGCCGTAGAGGTTGTTGCCGTCGATGAGTACCTCGCCCGTGACGTAGGCGCCGGGGATGACCTCGTGCATCCGGTTCAGGGTGCGGAGGAAGGTGGACTTGCCGCAGCCGCTCGGCCCGATCAGGGCGGTCACCGTGCGGGGCTCGATCGTCAGCGTGACGTTCTCGACCGCGAGGAACTTGCTGTAGTAGACGTTGAGGTCGTTGACTTCAATGCGCTTGGACATGTGATCCTTCGAGTTGCGGCCAGCGGCCGGGTGGGGCCTAGCGGCCGAGCTTTGGGGAGAAGATTCTGGCGATGAGCCGCGCGAGGCCGTTGAGGAGCATCACGATGAGAACGAGGGTGAGTGCGCCGGCCCAGGCCCGGTCGAGGTACGCCTGGGTGTCTGTGCCCTGGTTCGCGTACTGGGTGTACACGAATACCGGAAGGGTCATCATCCGCTGGCTGAACAGGTCGTAGTTCATGCTCGCCGTGAAGCCGGAGATGATCAGCAGCGGGGCCGTCTCGCCAATGACGCGGGAGATCGAGATCATGATCCCCGTCACGATACCGGCGATCGAGGTCGGCAGCACGACCTTGAGAATGGTCAGCCACTTCGGGACACCGAGGGCGTACGCGGCCTCGCGCAGTTCGTTCGGCACGAGCTTGAGCATTTCCTCGCTCGAGCGCACCACGACCGGGATCATCAGCACCGACAGTGCGACGGCACCGCCGAAGCCGAATCGGATGCCCGCATCGTGGAACAGCAGCGAGAAGAAGGCGAACGAGAACAGGCCGGCCACGATCGAGGGGATGCCGGTCATCACGTCCACGAAGAAGGTGATCGCCTGGGCGAGGCGGCCGCGTCCGTACTCGGTGAGGTAGACCGCGGCGAGCAGGCCGATCGGCACCGAGATGAGCGTGGCGACGCCGGTGATCTCGAGGGTGCCCATGATCGCGTGCAGGGCGCCACCGCCCGCACCGACGACGTTGCGCTGGGACTCAGTGAAGAACGTCGGGGTGAGGAAGGCCGGGAGCCCGTTGACGACGGTCGTGAAGACCAGGGAGATCAGCGGGAGCAGCGCGATCACGAAGGCCGCGGTGACGAGCGACGTGACGAGGCGGTCCTTGGCCCTGCGGGCGCCTTCGACGGCGTAGGAGAGCGCGTAGATGGCGATGCAGTAGAGCACGGTGCCGAAGAAGATCGTGCCGACGATGTTGAAGCCGGAGGTGGCCCCCGAGAGCTGGAGCACCAGGAAGACCGCTCCGGTGACGATCCAGCTCGCGAGCAGCACGTAGAGCGTGGAGTTCTTGGGTAGTTTGCCTGCGGCGTATGCGTTGGCCTGGGGTGCGTTCGCGGTCCGGGTGGCGGTCGTGCTGCTCATCAGTTCGCTCCCGAGAATGCCTTGCGGCGGTTGATGATGTAGCGGGCGATCATGTTGACCCCGAGGGTGATGACGAAGAGGACGAGGCCGGTCGCGAGCAGGATGTTCACACCGACGCCGTGCGCCTCCGGGAAGTTGAGTGCGATGTTCGCGGCGATCGTCGTGGGGTTCTGCGACGTCAGCAGCTGGAAGAGCACCGTCGGGCTCGGCGAGAGCACCATCGCGACCGCCATCGTCTCGCCGAGGGCGCGGCCGAGGCCGAGCATCGATGCGGAGATGATGCCGGAGCGGCCGAAGGGGAGGACCGCCATCGAGATCATCTCCCAGCGGGTGGCGCCGAGGGCGAGGGAGGCTTCCTCGTAGAGCACCGGGGTCTGCAGGAAGATCTCCCGGCAGAGCGCGGTGATGATCGGGAGCACCATGACCGCGAGCACGATGGCGACGGTCAGGATGGTGCGGCCGGTTCCGGAGACCGGTCCGGCGAAGAGCGGGAACCAGCCGAACCAGTCGACGAGGTTCGCGTAGAAGGGCTGGACGAGCGGGGCCAGCACGCCGATGCCCCAGAGGCCGAAGACCACGGACGGAACGGCGGCGAGGAGGTCGATGACGTAGCCCAGGCCCTGGGCGATCCGCCGCGGGGCGTAATGGGAGATGAAGAGGGCGATGCCGATCGCGAGCGGGATCGCGATGATCATCGCCAGGAGTGCCGACCAGAGCGTGCCGAACGCGAGGGGCCAGACGTAGGCCCAGAAGTTGGTGAATCCACCGCTGAAGTCGGCGGGTGCCGCGACGAACGCGGGCAGGCTCTGGATCAGCAGGAACCCGGCGACGGCGGCGAGCACGGCGAGGATGAGGCTGCCGGCGACGACGGTCGCCGTGGAGAAGATCACATCGCCGGGACGTTGCGGGGCTCGGATTCGATCGCGGGCAACTACGGAGGTCATGCCGGGCGTCTCCCTGAGGTTCGGGTGGTGGAGCGAAAACGGTGTGCGGTCCGGGGGCCGTACACCCCAGTCTGCCCGGTCCGGGCCGCTGATACGACGCGGACCCTGGCCGGGCAGACTTCGGCGGTGCTGGTGATGCCGGTGAAGCGGGTGTTACTTGACGGTCGCGAGAACCGCGGCGACCTTGTCGGCCAGGTCGGTCGAGAGCGGTGCGGCGCCGCCGGCGGATGCGGCGACCTTCTGGCCGTCTGCGCTGGCCATGTAGGTCACGTAGGCCTTGGCGAGCTCGCCCTGGGCGGGCTTGGCGTATTCGGTGCAGACGATCGCGTAGCTGACCAGAACGAGCGGGTAGTGCGTCGCGTCGGTCGTGGTGCGGTTGATCTTGATGGCGAGGTCGCTCGCGTCGCGGCCCGTGACGAGCGGGGACTCGGCGACGACGGCGGCCGCGGCTTCAGCGGTGTAGCCGACGAACGAGTCGCCGACCTTGATCTTCGCGACGCCGAGCTTGCCGGCCTTGGATGCGTCCGCGTAGCCGATGGTGCCGACGCCGTTGGTCACGGCGTCAACGACACCGGAGGTACCCTTGGCGCCTTCGCCGCCCTGGATCGGGAAAGCGTCGGCTGCCTTGTCGGTCCACACGGTCGGTGCGGTCTGGAAGAGGTAGTCGGTGAAGTTCTTCGTGGTGCCGGAGTCGTCCGAGCGGTGCACGGCGGTGATCGCCGTGGCCGGGAGGGTGACGCCGGAGTTGAGCGCGGCGATGGCCGGGTCGTTCCAGGTCTTGATCTCGCCGCGGAAGATGTGTGCGAGGGTCGCGGAGTCGAGCTTCAGGTCCGTGACTCCGGCGACGTTGAAGATGACCGCGATCGGGGAGATGTAGACGGGCAGGTCCACGGCCTTGGCGCCGGGGGCGCAGGCGGCGAAGGTTCCGGCGAGCTCGGTGTCGTTGAGCGCAGAGTCGCTGCCGGCGAAGTCGGAGCCGCCGGCGATGAAGGTGGAGCGGCCAGCGCCGGAACCGGTCGGGTCGTAGTTGACCGTGACGTTCGGGTTGGCGGTCTGGAACGCTTTGATCCAGGCTTCCTGGGCCGAGCCCTGGGCGGACGAGCCGGCGCCGGTGAGCGTTCCGGTGAGGGTGCTTGTGGTCGCTGCGGTGGTGCTCGAGCCGGTTCCGGCTTCGTTGGAGGCACACGAGGACAGAGCGAGAGCGGCGGCGACGGCGATGACTGCGGGTCGGCCAAAACGCTTGAGATTCACGAATTTTCCCTTTCGAGGGTTGACAGCAGTGAAACTGACTGCAGGGTGGAGCCGGTGCTGGCCCCGGTCAGACGATAATCCGACGGCTTAACGACACCCCCTCCGGAAGATGAACGGAAGGTTAACGTGAACGGGCTGTTCAACGGGCCTGCGGGCGGTCAGACGCTGGGGCGGTAGGTCTCGATGCCGAGGATCCCGGCGCTGGGGTTCTCGTGGGAGAGGTGTACGACCGAGAACGAGCCGATGTCGAGGTGGGAGGCGTCCTCGACGTACGAACCGAAGGTGCTCCCGGTGGCGAGCGCGATCTCGTGCAGGATCTCGGGCAGCACCGGACCGTGGCTGCAGATGACGGCGGTCTTGCGGGAGCGGATGCGCTTGCCGATGCCGGCGCGGACATCCGCAACGCCCTGTTCGAAGGCGTCCTGGCTGAACAGCTCCGTGCGCTTGATCGGGATGCCGGTCGCGGCCGCGAGCGGGGCGACGGTCGTGATGCACCGGGTGGCCGTGCTCGACACGATGCGGCGCGGGCGCCATGCTGTCACGGTCGGCACGAGTTCGACGGCCTGGGCGACGCCGCGTTCGGTGAGGGGCCGTGTGCTGTCCGGGCCGGCCCAGCTCGACCCGGTGACCGCCTTGCCGTGCCGGAGAGCGATGAGGGCGAAGGTCGTCGTCACTCCCCGGTCGACGAGTTCGGCGAAGGCGTCGATGATCTCGACGTCCTGGGCATAGCTGAGGTAACTGCGGGCCTTCTTGATCGTGACCCATTCGATCGCCGCGATCTCGCTGTTCGGCACGAAGGTCGAGCGCTGGATCTCCGCGGGGTGCACTTCGGCAGCCCAATACTGCACGACCTTCTCCCGGCCGTTGCCGATCGAATACCGTGATTCGCCGAGAGGCACGCCGAGGGCGACCGCGAGGCCGGTCTCTTCCTCGATCTCCCGCACCGCCGTCTGCGGCATGGTCTCGCCGGGGTCGACCTTCCCCTTGGGGATGGTCACGTCGCCGTACACCGTGCGGTGCACGAGCAGGATGTGCATCTTGCCGTCGATCAGGCGCCAGCAGACCGCACCGGCGGCGTAAATCGCTCCGTTCGGCAGGACCGCACTCATCGGCGACCCGTCGGCCGCACGCGTCGGGAGATCTGCTGCATCAATCGGTCCTGCATGTCGTCGAGCGGCTTTCCGGAATCATCGAGGTGGTGGCGGGTCCATTCGCCGGTGTTGTCGAGCCACCAGGACGCCGTGCGGTCGTCCATGGCCCGGTTGAACAGCCCATCGATCTCGATCAGGTGATCGGGGTCGACGAGGCGCACGAGTGCTTCGACGCGTCGGTCGAGGTTGCGGTGCATCATGTCGGCGCTGCCGATATACACCTGGGTGTCCCCGCCGTTGTGGAACGAGAAGATCCGGGAGTGCTCGAGGTAACGGCCGAGGATCGACCGCACCTTGATCGTCTCGCTGACCCCGGGGATGCCCGGCGTCAGGCTGCAGATGCCGCGCACCCAGACCTCGACGGGAACCCTGGCCTGGCTGGCCCGGTAGAGCGCGTCGATGATGGCCTCGTCGACCATCGAGTTGACCTTGATGCGGATGCCGGAGGGCTTGCCGTCGAGGGCGGCCTGCGTCTCCAGGTTGATCGCCTTCAACAGCCCGCGACGCAGGTGCAGGGGCGCGACGAGGAGCCGCTTGAACTTCTTCTCGATCGCGTACCCGGACAGCTCGTTGAACAGACGGGTCAGGTCCTTGCCGACCTGGGGGTCCGCCGTCAGAAGGCCGAGGTCCTCGTAGAGCCTGCTGGTCTTCGGGTTGTAGTTGCCGGTGCCGATGTGGCTGTAGTGCCGCAGCACGCCGTTCTCGTTGCGTACGACGAGGGCGAGCTTGCAGTGCGTCTTGAGGCCGACGAGGCCGTAGACGACGTGCACGCCGGCCTTCTCGAGCTTGCGCGCCCAGGAGATGTTCGCCTGCTCGTCGAAGCGGGCCTTGATCTCGACGAGGGCGAGCACCTGCTTGCCGGATTCGGCGGCCGCGATGAGCGCCTCGACGATCGGGCTGTCGCCGGAAGTGCGGTACAGGGTCTGCTTGATCGCGAGCACGTCCGGGTCCGCGGCGGCCTGTTCGAGGAACGCCTGCACGCTCGTCGCGAAAGACTCGTACGGGTGGTGCAGCAGGATGTCGCGGCGCGCGATCGAGCTGAAGATGTCGGGCTCGGCGTTCGGCTCCGGCGCGAGCAGCTGCACGGCCGTCGTCGGGACGTGCTTGACGTAGCGCAGGTCCGGGCGGTCGACGCGCAGGTCGAACAGCCCGCCGAGGTCGAGCGGTGCGGGCAGCCGGTACACCTCCTGCTCGGTGACGTCGAGCTCGCGCACGAGCAGGCCGAGGGTGACCTCGTCCATGTCCTCGGTGATCTCGAGGCGGATGGGCGGGCCGAACCGGCGGCGCAGCAGCTCCTTCTCGAGGGCCTTGATCAGGTTCTCGGTCTCGTCTTCCTCGATCTCGACGTCCTCGTTCCTAGTCACCCGGAAGACGTGGTGTTCGAGGATGTCCATGCCGGGGAACAGGTCGCCGAGGTGATTGGCGATCAGGTCCTCGAGCATGATGAAGCGCACACTCTCGAAGCCCTCACGGCGGTCGACGCGCACGAAGCGCGGCAGCATCGTCGGCACCTTGAGCCTGGCGAACTCCTGCTTGCCGGTCTTCGAGTTGCGCACCCGCACGGCGAGGTTGAGCGAGAGGCCCGAGATGTAGGGAAACGGATGCACCGGGTCGACCGCGAGGGGCATCAGCACCGGGAAGATCTGGTTGGAGAAGTAGTCGCGGAGCGATCGGTGGTCGGCCTCGTCGAGGCTGTCCCAGGTGGCGATGTGGATGCCGGCGTCCATCATGGCCGGGCTGACCAGGTCCTGGAACGCGCGGGCGTGCCGGTCCTGGAGCACGTGCGCCATCGCCGAGATGTCGGAGAGGGCATCCTGCGGGGCGGTGCCGATGTTCGTCGGTACGGCGAGTCCGGTCAGGATGCGGCGCTTGAGTCCGGCGACGCGGACCATGAAGAACTCGTCGAGGTTGCTCGAGAAGATGGCGAGGAAGTTCGCGCGCTCGAGCACCGGGAGCAGCGGGTCCTCGGCGAGTTCGAGCACCCTCTGGTTGAACGCGAGCCAGCTCAATTCCCGGTCGAGATACCGGTTGGTGGGGAGTGCCGGGTCGTCCTTGCCGGTCAGGGGATCGAAATCGTCATCGAAGTCGCTTCCGAGACCCGATTCGTCCTGAATGTTTTCGCCGTCCATGTGTCCATCCTGACACCGTGGGACCTGCCGGTGCGACGGTTCCGGGTGAACAGTGCCTATCGGGTTCGGCGGCGGTACTGCACGTCGACAGCGCGGTCCGTGAATCCGAGGGAGTGATACAGCCGCACGGCGGGCACATTGTCGCCTTCGACATAGAGCGTCGCGCTCGTCACCCCGCGCAGACGCAGTCGCTCGAGTCCGGCGGTCATCAGCCGGCGTCCGAGCCCGTGCCCGCTCCACTCGGGGCTCACCCCCACCACGTAGACCTCCCCCTCCGCTGCTCCCGGCTCGATCTTCAGCCAGTTGTAGCCGACGAGGGCGGCGCCGTGGCGGGCGACGAGGAAGTCGCCCGCGTCGAACCAGTCCTCGTCCATGCGGTCGGCGAGGTCGGCCGCAGTGATGCCGCCCTGCTCGGGGTGCGTGGCGAAGGTGCGAGCGTTCAGGGCGATCCAGGCGTCCGCATCCGTGTCGGAGTCGAAGGCCGTGATCACGATGCCGTCGGCTGCCGTCACCGCAGCCTCCGTCGTCGTCGCGACAGCGGATGCCGGGGGAGCGGCTGCGTCGAGCGTCAGTTCCAGCTGCAGGAGGCGCCGGACCGCGTCGAAGCCGAAACGCTGAGCGAGGGCGCGGGCCGCCGGATGATCGCCGTGCGCCCAGGCGGTCAGGCCGTCCGGAACATCCGCCGCGTACGCGGGGTCGCCGAAGAGCTCGGTCAGGGCCGCGGTGGCGTGGCCGTTCCTGCGGACGTCGGGGTGCACGACGAGGTCGAGTTCTCCGGCGCCGAGGACGAGCGCCCCGACGACGGGGTCCCCGATCGCCTCACCGTCCCGGAGCAACAGGGGAGTGCGGCGCCCGGCCGCGACGTCGAGGGTGGCCTGCTCGTTGAGCGGAGCGTACCCGTCGACGCGGGCGGCGGCATCCGTCACCGCGGCCCAGGAGAGCGCGAAGCTGCTGTCGTCAGGCCCGTGCGACGGACGGATCACGGACGACCTCTGGTTCCTGCACGTTGAAGCGGTATCCGACGTTGCGCACGGTGCCGATCAGCGATTCCTGGTCGCCGAGTTTGGCGCGGAGGCGTCGGACGTGCACGTCGACCGTGCGGGTGCCGCCGAAGTAGTCGTAGCCCCAGACCTCGCTGAGCAGTTGCTCGCGCGTGAAGACGCGGGAGGGATGGGCCGCGAGGAAGCGGAGCAGCTCGAATTCCTTATAGGTGAGGTCGAGCGGCCGGCCGTAGACCTTCGCGGAATAGCTGGCCTCGTCGATGACGACGCCGGCGGCGCGGATCAGCGCGGATTCCTCGGCCCGCGGCGTGCGTCCGGCGGCGAGGCGGATGCGGGCATCGACCTCCGCGGGACCGGCCGTGTCGAGGATGACGTCGTCGATGCCCCAGCCGGGGCTGACGGCGGCGAGGCCGCCCTCGGTGATCACGAGCAGCAGCGGGACCTGGCTGCCCGTCGTCTGCATGATCTGGCACAGCGACTTGGCAGCCATCAGGTTGGTGCGGGCATCGACGAGGATGACATCGGAGTCCGGGGCGGTGATGAGCTGGTCCGGCTGGGCAGGGATGACACGGATTCCGTGCGAGAGCAACGCCAGTGCCGGCAGGACCTCCCCGCCGACCGCGGAGGTCAGGATCAATAATTGCGCCACTCGGGCCCTCCAACCATTGTTGGCCAATCCTAGCGTGCAGCCAATTGCTCTCAGGGCAGGGCAGAATGGGAGAGTGAAGTGGCAGTGGAGAAGCATCGGCCTGGTCTGGGCGTTCGCTGTCGTCTGTTCGGTGCTCACCGGGGCGCTCGCGGCGCCCGGACACTCCATCGTCTGGATCGGCCTCTCCCTCGCGGGCTGCACCATCGGTACCCTCTCTATCCAGCTCGCGACCGGCCAGAAAGAGGGCTACGTGCACCGGGTGACCGTGAGCCTCGTCGGCGTGGTCGTCGTCCTCGCCGCCGCGACCGGGATCTTCGCGCTCGCCGGGCTTCTATAACGAACTGATAAAGCTGTCGCGGCGGTCGTCGCACAGGCAGTTCGACCCCCGCCGGGAGCTAAGGTGGTGTCATGTCAATCCTCGCGCTCGAAATCTTCTTCCTGGGCCTCCTCGCGCTCGCGAGCCTGTCGATCGCCTGGGTCTCCGGCGTCGTGTTGTTCAAGCTGTTCCGGGGGCAGCGGTAACCCTCGATGTTCGAGCTTCCGACCCAGCTCCCGTCCGAACTGGTTCCGCTCTCGTGGCTTCTCGGCGTCTGGGAAGGGTCCGGCGTCATCGACTACGTCCTTCCTTCCGGGCGATCGGTCACGCGTGAATTCGGCCACCGGCTGAGTTTCAGCCACGACGGCCTTCCGCACCTGAACTACAGCTCCTATACCTGGCTCGAAGCGGATGCCGCAGCGAACGCCGGCGAGGACGCCGCCGATGCTGCCGACACCGCCGATGCTGCCGACACCGCCGCTGCCGCAAACAGCACCGCGGCCGCCCTCGGCGGTAAGACCCCGCTCATGACCGAGACGGGGTACTGGCGTCTGAGCCGTCCCCAGGGCGCAGGCGACCCGGGGCCCGGTCTGCTTCCGGCAGAGGGCACGCATCCGTTCACGACGGCGTCCGCGGTCGAGACCCTCCGCAACGCCGACGGCGGCTTCGACATCGACGTGACCCTCGTGCACCCCGGCGGTGTCGCCGAGATCTACCTCGGCCAGGTCAAGGGGCCACGGATCGACCTCGCGACCGACGCGGTGATGCGCACCCAGGGCGCGAAGGCGTACTCGGCGGCGACCCGGCTCTACGGCCTCGTCGACGGCCACCTGCTCTGGGCCTGGGACATCGCCGCCCTCGGGCAGAGCCTGCGCACCCACGCCTCCGGCCGGCTCAAGCGGGTCGAATAATCCCGGCGGTTCCCGCGTTGTCCCCGATGCGCGCCTTCGCGTTAAGCAAACCCCGGAAGAAGTCCTCATGACCCCGCAGACAGCATCCGCTTCAGCCCTGCTCGACCTGCCCGGCGCCGTGCAGGCCACCGGCCTCGATGCCGGCGTCGCCGCCCACTACGGCAACCCCATGATCGAACAACGGCACCTGCTCGCCGGCGAGGCCATCGTCGACCTCTCCCACCGTGCGGTGCTCGGCGTTTCCGGCCCGGACCGGCTGACCTGGCTCAACTCGATCACGAGCCAGGAACTGCGGTTCCTCAAGCCGGGGGAATCGGCGGAGACCCTCGTGCTCGACCCCACCGGCCACATCGAGCATGCGGTGCGGCTCGTCGACGACGGCACGGAGGCGTGGCTCATCGTCGAGGCCGCCGAACTGCCCGCGCTGCAGGCGTGGCTCGACCGGATGCGTTTCATGCTGCGGGTCGAACTGCGCGACCGCACCGACGAGTACGCCGTGATCGGCACGATGGGCAGCATCGACGACCTCGCCGGCGCCGTGCCCGCGCTCGAACCCGCGGCACCGAACGGAACCCCCCTGGTCTGGCACGACCCGTGGGCTGCCGTCGTCACCGGTGGCTTCCAGTACGCGGAAGACCCGGCGCATCCCGGCGCGGACTGGCACTGGACCGAGTCGCTCGTGCCCCGGCCCGCGCTTCCCGCCGTGACGGGCGCCGTCCGCCGCGGCGCCGTGCGCGCGGCCGGCCTGCTCGCCCTCGAGGCGCTTCGGATCGCCGCCTGGCGGCCCCGCCGGGCGACGGAGGTCGACGACAGGACCCTCCCGCACGAGCTCGACTGGCTGCGCAGCGCCGTGCACCTGAACAAGGGCTGCTACCGCGGCCAGGAGACCGTCGCGAAGGTGCACAACCTCGGGCACCCACCGCGGCGGCTCGTGCTTCTCCACCTCGACGGCTCCCAGGGCGTGCTGCCCGTGCACGGCGACGAAGTCCAGGCCGTCCGCCGGCTCCCCGACGGCGACACCGAACGCCGCGGCGTCGGCACGATCACCTCGAGCGCGATCCACCACGAGCTCGGGCCGATCGCCCTCGCCGTCGTCAAACGCACCGTACCGGCCACCGTGGTGCTCCAGGTGCTCAGCGAGGAGATCGCGGTCGCCGCGACCCAGCAGGTCATCGTTCCGCAGTCGGCCGGCTCTGTCGCCGAGATCCCCCGGCTGCCGCGGCTGGGCATCCGCACCCCCGGGCACTGAACCCAGCCGATCAACACCGCCCCGGCTCTCGATAGAGTTGGAGTCATGTCATACAATCTCATCCTCCTTCGCCATGGCCAGAGCCTATGGAACCAAGAGAACCTCTTCACCGGTTGGGTCGACGTTCGCCTGAGCGAGCAGGGAGCCGCGGAGGCCAAGCGCGCCGGCGAGCTCCTCGCCGAGTCCGGCCTCCTGCCCGACGTCCTGCACACGTCACTCCTTAGCCGTGCCATCCAGACCGCGAACATCGCGCTCGACGAAGCCGACCGCCTCTGGATCCCCGTGAAGCGCTCCTGGCGCCTCAACGAGCGCCACTACGGCGCCCTGCAGGGCCTCGACAAGGCGGAGACCCTCGCCAAGTTCGGCCCGGAGCAGTTCCAACTCTGGCGCCGCTCCTTCGACGTGCCGCCGCCCGTGCTCGCCGACGATTCCCCCTGGTCCCAGGCGCACGACCCGCGGTACGCCGGCCTCGGCGACGAGCTGCCCCGCACCGAGTGCCTGAGCGACGTCGTCGACCGGATGCTGCCCTACTGGGAGTCCGACATCGCGACGGACCTCCGCGCGGGCAAGACCGTTCTCGTCACCGCCCACGGCAACTCGCTGCGCGCCCTCGTGAAGCACCTCGACAACATCAGCGACGCCGACATCGCCGAGCTCAACATCCCGACCGGAATCCCGCTCGTCTACCGCCTCGACGAGAACCTCGTCCCGATCGGCGCAGGCCAGTACCTCGACCCCGAGGCCGCAGCCGCCGGCGCCGCGGCCGTCGCGGCCCAGGGCAGCAAGAAGTAGCACTCCCCCTCAATTAGCCCACTCTCGACCGTCCCAACCGAAACGGCCCCGGAAGCATTCGCTTCCGGGGCCGTTCCGTGTGGTTCAGGCGGTTACTGGACGCCGGTCGTGCTCTGCTGCCAGGCGCCGGTGCCGAGGTACTGGATCTTCTTGGCGATCGAGACGGCGTGGTCAGCGAAGCGCTCGTGGTACCGGCTTGCGAGGGTCGAGTCGACCGTGTCGGCCGCCGCGCCGTTCCAGGTCTCGGCGAGGACGGCGTCGAAGACGCTGAGGTGCAGTGCGTCGACCTTGTCGTCCTCGTTGCGGATGACCTCGGCGAGTTTGACGTCCTGCGTGGTGAGCAGCTCGGTGAGCATCGTCGAGATGGTCACGAGCAGGGCGCCCATCTCACCGAAGGTGCCGCGCAGGCTCTTCGGAACCACCTTGTCCGGGAAACGGTAACGGGCGAGCTGGGCGATGTGCGTGGAGAGGTCGCCCATCCTCTCGAGGGACGAACTGATCCGGAGCGCGCTCACCACAATGCGCAGGTCGCGGGCGACCGGCTGCTGGCGAGCCAGGATCGTGATCGCGAGTTCGTCGAGTTCGATGGTCAGTTCGTCGATCTTGTCGTCTTCGCTGATGGCCTCTTCGGCGAGGTTGACGTCGGATTCGTTGAAGGCCCTCGTCGACTTGGCGATCGAGATGCCGACGAGACGAGAAATCTCGACGAGGCGGTCCTGAACCTCGGCGAGTTCCTGCTGGAATACTTCACGCATATGTCTGTGTTCCTTCCTGGGCGCGCGGTACGCGCAGAAACGTGGCAGCCACCTGGCCCCCAGCGAATCTTCGTCGACTGAGGTTAACGGCAGGTGCCGGAGTGTTGAATACTACCTAAAGTAGCCGCCCAGCGGCCCGGCACGGTTCGTTCCGCTTTTTTGTGTCAGTAATCTGGGGGAATGGAATCATCGTGGCTCGTGCTGGTGTCTCTGGCACTGGGCCTCATGGTCGGTGCCGGGTTCATCAGCCTGCTCCAGATCGCGGAACGCCATGGCCGTCGCGCCTCCGAGGTGGTGAACCCCGCCGTGCCCGACGGCATCGACCAGGTCCTCGACGCGCTCGACACCGCAGCCGTTGTGCTCGACCCGTCCAACAACGTGATGAAGACGTCCCCGGCTGCCGTGTCGATGGGCATGGTCTGGAACCGACAGATCGTGCATCCGGAACTCCTCGATCTCGCCGCGAAGGTGCGGCGTTCCGGCGAACCGATCGCCGAAGACCTGATCCTCTCCCGCGGCCCGTTCGGCGATGCGAGCATGCGGGTGCGCGTGCGCCTCGCGACGCTCGGCACCCGGTACGTGCTGCTGCTCGCCGAAGACCGCACGGAGGCCTTCCGTCTCGACGAGGTGCGCCGGGACTTCGTGGCCAACATCAGCCACGAGCTCAAGACCCCGATCGCCGCCGTCGGCCTGCTCGCGGAGGCACTCAACCAGGCGGCGGACGAACCCGCGCAGGTGCGCAGGTTCGCCAGTCGGCTTACGACGGAGTCCGGGCGTCTGACCCGGTTGACGCAGGAGATCATCGAGCTCTCCCGCCTCCAGGCGCAGGATGCGCTCTCCGAGCCGGAGGACCTCGATATCGACGACATCGTCGCTTCGGCCGTCGACCAGAGCAGGGTCGTCGCGGATGCCGCACGCATCACCCTCGCCGTCGGCCAGCCCTCTGGCGCCCTCGTCACGGGCGACGAACGCCTCCTGGTGATGGCCGTGCACAACCTCGTTGCAAACGCGGTGCACTACTCCGCTGAGGGCTCCCGGGTGGGTGTGGGGGTGCGGCACCACGACGGCGTCGTCGAGGTCACGGTGACCGACCAGGGCGTCGGCATCCAGGAGGCCGACCTCGACCGCATCTTCGAACGATTCTTCCGGGTCGACCAGGCCCGGTCCCGTCACACCGGTGGAACGGGCCTCGGTCTCTCCATCGTGAAACACATCGTGCAGATCCACGGTGGCGACATCCGCGTCTGGTCCCAGCCAGGGAGCGGTTCGACGTTCACCATCCGGCTGCCTGAGGCGAGTCACACCGCCCTGGCCAAAACAGGAGAGACCCCGTGACCCACATTCTTTTGGTTGAGGACGAACAAGCGTTGAGCGAACCGTTGAGCTTCCTGCTCGAACGCGAAGGCTACGAGGTCACCGTCGCCGAGGACGGGCCGAGCGCCATCAGCGAGTTCGACCGGCTGGGCCCTGACCTGATCCTGTTGGACCTGATGCTGCCCGGCATCCCCGGAACAGAGGTGTGCCGCGAGATCCGCACCCGTTCCCAGGTTCCGATCATCATGCTCACCGCGAAGGACTCCGAGGTCGACATCGTCGTCGGGCTCGAGCTCGGAGCGGACGACTACGTCACGAAGCCGTACTCGACCAGGGAGCTGCTCGCGCGCATCCGTGCCGTGTCACGTCGGCGTATCGACCAGACCGAGGACGACGAGAACATGCTCACGGCGGGGACTGTGCGGATGGACATCGAACGCCACACCGTCGCGGTCAGCGGCACCGTGGTGAACATGCCGCTCAAGGAGTTCGAACTCCTCGAGTTCCTGCTGCGGAACGCCGGCCGGGTACTGACCCGCGGCCAGCTGATCGACCGGGTCTGGGGCACCGACTACTTCGGCGACACGAAGACGCTCGACGTGCACATCAAGCGGATCCGTTCGCGCATCGAGGCGACGCCGTCCGAGCCGACCATGCTCGTTACCGTGCGCGGCCTCGGCTACCGCTTCGAAGCCTGACCCGCACGGACGGACCCGGTCGGACGGACCCGGTCGGTACGGACCCGGCGGTGGCGCCCCGACCGGCTCGTGCCGGCGGGCGCTACGGGGCCGTGGTCGGCAGCAGGGTCGAGTACTGGGGGAGGGTGCCGTCGAGTACCGGCGCGAGCAGCTGCAGGCCGGTCTCGGTGCCGTACTGGAAGTAGACGGGGAACAGCGAGCCGAGCGGGGCGTCGATGTTCTCGAGGGTGATCACAGGACCGCCGGTCGTACCGATCGCGGTGCTCGACTGCGGCTTCAGGGTCACCTGCTGGGTGACCTTGCCGGTCACGGCCGTGTACTGCACGGACAGGCTGTGCGCGGAGTCGCTCGCATTGACGACGGTGACGAGGAGGCTGCCGGTCTTTCCGTCCGTCGAGAGCACGATCGCGTTGCGGACCTGCAGGTCGCCGACGTTGCCGCTGACCCCGTCGCTCGCGTCGTAGTGCTTGGTCGTCGACTGCGGGGCCAACAGGTTGCATCCGCTGGTACCCAGCAGGATCCCGGCCGTCAACAACACGGACAGCAAGACTCGAGCCCTCACAAGACCTCCAACGGTTCGACGGTGCGCCTGAAGGCGCGAACGCCGCAGATTTCGCTTCGAGCCTAGCGTATCGGGGAGTCGGGCCAGACGGCAGTTCGAGCCCAGGCGCCGGTCAGGGTCGCAAACCCTATCACCCCTCGCTGTGGTATCCTAGACGTTGCTGAAGGGATATCCATACATGCTTTTTGAAGTAGGCGAAACCGTCGTTTATCCCCACCACGGTGCCGCGACAATCACGGAAGTGAAAACGCGGATCATCAAAGGTGAGGAAAAACTGTACCTGAAGCTCAACGTGACTCAGGGCGACCTCACCATCGAAGTTCCCGCCGAGAACGTCGACCTCGTCGGCGTGCGCGACGTGATCGGCCGTGAGGGCCTCGACAAGGTGTTCGAGGTGCTGCGCGCCCCGTTCACCGAAGAGCCCACCAACTGGTCCCGCCGGTACAAGGCCAACCTCGAGAAGCTCGCGTCCGGTGACGTCATCAAGGTCTCAGAGGTCGTCCGCGACCTGTGGCGCCGTGACCAGGACCGCGGCCTGTCCGCCGGCGAGAAGCGGATGCTCGCCAAGGCCCGCCAGATCCTGATCAGCGAGCTGGCCCTCGCCGAAAAGACCGACGAAGAGAAGGCCTCCACGGTCCTCGACGAGGTCCTGGCCTCCTAGCCCACCCCACTGTCATTCACACGCTGAAAGGCGGCGCCGCGAGGTGCCGCCTTTCGCACGTTCCGGTGTGACGTATCCCGCAGCATCCTCCCTCCAGCAGATAGCCTCCAGACATGACTGAATACGCAGCCCCCGCGGTCGCGGTCATCGTCGTCGCCGCAGGCAGCGGGGCGAGGCTCGGCGCCGCGGAACCCAAGGCCTTCGTGCTGCTCAAGGGCCGCACGCTCCTCGAGCGGGCCCTCGGGTCCGTGTTCGGCATGGTCGAACCCGCGCAGGTGATCGTGGTCGCCCCGCAGAGCCACCTCTCCGAGGCCCGGGCGATCGCGGCATCCGCTGCCGGGGCCGCGGCTGAGTACGTCGACGTCGTGGTCGGCGGGGACACCCGCGCGGACTCCGTCGACCGGGGCCTCGCCCTGCTGCGCCCCGGCGTCGAGACCGTGCTCGTTCACGACGCGGCCCGCGCCCTCACCCCCTCCGGCCTGTGCGACGCCGTCGTCGCCGCCGTGCGCCGGACCGGGCACGGCATCGTTCCCGGTCTCGCCCTGGTCGACACCATCAAGCACGTCGACGCAGACGGTACGATCCTTGCGACGGTCGACCGCTCGGCCCTCTCGGCCGTGCAGACGCCGCAGGGCTTCCCCCGCGGGGTACTGCTCGCAGCCATGAGCGCCGCCGACCCGGCGGGGACCCCCACCGACGACGCCGAGATCGTCGCGGCCGCTGGGAATTCCGTCGGAGTCATCCCCGGCGACCCGCTCGCGTTCAAGATCACCACCCCCTGGGACCTGCACCGGGCCGAAGCGCTCCTCGACGAGCTCGCCCGCACGGATGCCGCAGCGGCCGGCCGGCAGGCAGCCGCCACCTCGCCGCGGATCGGTTCGGGTCTCGACGTGCATGCGTACGCCGAGGACGCGCCGCTGTGGCTGGCCGGCCTGCACTGGCCGGGGGAGCGCGGCCTCTCCGGGCACAGCGACGGCGATGCCGCCGTGCACGCCATCTGCGACGCGCTGTTGTCCGCCGCCGGCCTCGGCGATGTCGGCGGCGTCTTCGGCGTGGCCGATCCCCGGCTCGAGGGGGCGCACGGCGACGTGTTCCTCCGCGAGACCCTCCGCCTGGTCACCGCTGCCGGGTTCCGGGTCGGCAACGTCACCGTGCAGATCATCGGTAACCGCCCGAAGGTCGGCCCGCGCCGTCTCGAGGCCGAGGCGTACCTCAGCGGGATCCTGTCCGCGCCGGTCAGCGTGTCCGCGACGACGACGGACCGGCTCGGCTTCACCGGACGCGGCGAGGGCCTCGCTTCCCTCGCGACGGCCCTGCTCATGCCCCAGTTCCCGCTGCCGGAAACCGGCCCTGTTCTAAGCTGGGACGTGTGACGATCCAACTGTACGATTCCCGGGCCCAGGCCTTACGCGACTTCATTCCGACGACCCCCGGTGCGGTCGGGATCTACGTGTGCGGACCCACCGTGCAGTCGTCTCCGCACATCGGCCACCTGCGCAGCGCACTGGTCTACGACCAGCTCCGTCGCTGGCTCACCTATCGCGGCTTCGACGTCACCTTCATCCGCAACGTCACCGACATCGACGACAAGATCCTCGCCAACGCAGCGGGCACCGCGGAGGAGTGGTGGGCGCTCGCCTACCGCTACGAGCTCGAGTTCACTGCCGGTTACCAGCGCCTCGGCATCCTCGCCCCGACGTACGAGCCGCGCGCGACAGCGAGCATCCAGCAGATGCAGGACCTGATCACCCGCCTGATCGACCGCGGCCACGCCTACCCGGCCGACGACGGCTCCGGCGACGTCTACTTCGACACCCACAGCTGGGCGGAGTACGGGGCGCTCACCCGTCAGGGCCGCGGCGACATGGAAGCGGCGGCGGACGCCGACCCGCGCGGCAAGAACGACCCGCGCGACTTCGCCCTCTGGAAGGGACACAAGGCCGACGAACCGGCCTCGGCCTCCTGGCCGTCCCCCTGGGGACCCGGCCGGCCCGGCTGGCACATCGAGTGCTCCGCGATGGCGAGCCGCTACCTCGGCGCGGGCTTCGACATCCACGGCGGCGGCCTCGACCTGCGCTTCCCGCACCACGAGAACGAACTCGCCCAGTCCACGGCGGCCGGCGACGCGTTCGCGAAGTACTGGATGCACAACGGCCTCGTGCACGTGCACGGCCAGAAGATGTCCAAGTCCCTCGGCAACTCCGTCTTCGCGGCCGAGCTGCTCGACCAGGCCAGGGCCATCGTCGTGCGCTACTACCTCGGTGCCGCACACTACCGCTCCACGATCGACTACACCGACCATTCCCTCGCAGAGGCCGAAGCCGCCCTCGAACGCATCGAGAGCTTCCTCGACCGGGCGGACCGCCGCCTCGCCGAGACGCGTTTCGCCTCGAGCGGCGTCGAGCTCGTCCCCGACGAGTTCGCGATCGCCATGGACGACGACCTCGCCGTGCCCCAGGCCCTCGCCGTGCTGCACGAGACCGTGCGCACCGGCAACGCGGCGCTCGACGCCGAAGACCTCCGCGCCGCCGCGGCCGCCCGCGGCCAGGTGCTCGCCATGAGCGAGGTCCTCGGCATCAACCCCCTGTCGCCCGGCTGGGCCGTCTCAACGGACGAACCAGCCATGGTCGCGCTCACCGCCCTCGTCGAGCGCCTGCTCTCCGACCGGGAGACCGCCAGGGAAAGCCGCGACTACAAGGCCGCAGACCGTATCCGGGACGAGCTCGTCGCCGCCGGAATTACCATCGAAGACACCCCCTCGGGTGCGCATTGGAGTTTTGACTGATGAAGAACACAGACCGTAAGGCTCGCACCGGGTCCGTGCGCAAGGGCAGCCGCGGCCCCCAGGTCGGCTCCGGCGGCCAGGGCCGCCAGGCCCTCGAGGGCAAGAAGCCCACGCCCAAGGCCGAAGACCGTCCGTACCATCCCGCGGGGAAGCGCAAGGCAGCCCAGGACCGCTTCGCAGCGGCCGGCGGCGGCCGCAGCCGTCCCACGACGGGTTCGCAGGGCGGGCAGCGCTCCACCGCCAACTCCGGCGGCGGCGGCACCTCAACGCGCAAGGCCAAGTCGATCGACGAGCACGAGATCGTCACCGGGCGCAACTCGGTGCTCGAGGCCCTGCGCGCGAAGATCCCCGCGAGCACCCTCTACATCGCGACCCGCATCGAAATGGATGACCGGGTCAAGGAAGTCCTGACCCTCGCGACCGGCCGCGGCATCCCCGTGCTCGAAGTGATGCGCCCGGAACTCGACCGCCTCGCCGGTCGCGACGCCGTGCACCAGGGCCTCGCGCTCAAGGTGCCCGCGTACGAGTACGCGCACCCGATGGAACTGCTCGAGCTCACGATCAGCCGCGGCTTCAAGCCGTTGTTCGTCGCCCTCGACGGCATCACCGATCCCCGCAACCTGGGTGCCATCATCCGCTCGACAGCGGCCTTCGGTGGCCACGGCGTGATCGTGCCCCAGCGCCGGTCCGTCGGCGTCACGGCCTCCGCGTGGAAGACCTCCGCCGGTGCGGCCGCGCGCACGCCCGTTGCGATGGCGAGCAACCTCACCCAGACGCTCAAGTCACTCAAGGAGGTCGGTGTGCTCGTGATCGGCCTCGACGGCGGCGGAGACACGTCGCTGCCCGAGCTCGGCCTCGGCTTCGCGGAGCGCCCGATCGTCGTCGTCGTCGGCAGCGAGGGCAAGGGCCTGTCGCGCCTCGTCACCGAGACCTGCGACGCGATCGTCTCGATCCCGATCAGCGCGAGCACCGAGTCCCTCAACGCCGGCATCGCCGCGAGCGTCACGCTCTACGAGATCTCCCGCCTGCGTGCCGCAGCGAAGGTCGCCAAGGCCGTCAAGCTCGCCGCCGCCAAGGCAGCAGCCACCGCCTGACCCTGACCCTGAACCGGATGCCGCGAGTCGCGGCATCCGGACGTCGCCCGGAGCGGTCGACTAGACCTTGAGGCGCCAGTCCTGGGCGTCGTCGGCGCTCGTGTCGCCGGCGGCCGCGGCGACGTCGTCGTTCGTGACGTCGATCGGGATCGTGATGGACCCGGTCGCGGGTTCGATCACGGTCGCCTCGTCGCGGCGGTGACGCAGCACATCCTGCACGTAGGACGTGACCGCTTCGGCGAGCGGAATGTCCCTGGACTGGTTCTGGGCCATGTACCAGCGGTGGTCGAGCAGCTGGTGGAATACCTCTGCAGGCTCGAGCTTGCCCTTGAGATCACGGGGAATCGCGCGGATCACCGGTTCGAAGACCCGGACGACCCACTCGTGGGCGAGGGCTTCCTCGTCGCTCGCCGGGTCACCGTACGCGAGGCGGTAGGCGTCGAGGTCATTGAGCAGTCGCCGGGCTTGGTTCTCCTCGGCGTCGAGGCCGGTCAGGCGCAGCAGGCGGCGCTGGTGGTGCCCGGCGTCCACGACCTTCGGCTGGATGCGCACGGTCGAGCCGGTCGCATCCGTCTTGATGGCGAGTTCCTCGATATCGAAGCCGAGATCGTTCAGACGCTCGACCCGCTCGGTGATGCGCCAGCGCTCCGAACTCGCGAACGATTCGGAGCCGGTCAGCTCGGTCCAGAGCAGCCGGTAGGCGTTCACGATGCCGTTGCTGACCCGGATCGGGTCGAGCTCGTCTGCGGCACGGCCGCCGGCCTCGAGGTCCATCAGCTCGCCGGCGATGTTGACCCTGGCGATTTCGAGGTCGTTCTCGCGCTGGCCCTTGGACAGGCCGCCCGGGTAGAGCTGCCCGGTCTCCGCATCGACGAGGTACGCGGCGAAGGCGCCTGCGTCGCGACGGAACAGCGTGTTCGAGAGCGAGACGTCGCCCCAGAACAGGCCGGCCATGTGTACGCGGACGAGCAGCAGGGCGAGGGCGTCGACGAGGCGGGTCGCCGTCGTCGGACGGAGGGTCTGCGAGTAGAGGGCGCGGTAGGGCAGTGAGAACTTGAGGTGCCGGGTGACGAGCACCGAGTTCAGCGGCTCGCCGTCCTCGTTGGTGCGGTTCGTGATCACGGCGAGCGGCTCGACGCAGGGGATCTCGAGTCCCTGCAGGGTGCGGAGCATCTCGTACTCGCGCTTGGCCATTTCGCTCGTGGTTTCCTTGATCGCGACGACGCGACCGCTCAGGTGGGCGAAGCGCACGAGGTGACGGGAAAGGCCCTTCGGCAGGGCCGCGATGTTCTCATTCGGCCAGGCATCCAGCGGCAGATGCCAGGGCAGGTCGAGGAGGGCCGGGTCGGCCGTGGCCGAGGTGATATTGACAGAACCGCTCATGGATTGAGCCTACCGGTGCGGGTTGGCGGCCGGTGCCCGGATGCCCCGCGGACAGGGGCTATGCGGACAGGGGCTATCCCGGGCGGCGGAACGCAGAACGGCCGGGCGGAATGAATCCGCCCGGCCGTTCGTGTGCAGCTGTGTCGACTAGTCGGCGACGGCGCCACCGAGGCGGAGGCCGCTCTCGGCGTCGAAGACGTGCAGGTGGTGCGCGGTCGGCGTCAGGTAGACCGTCTCTCCGGCGTTCGGGTGTGAACGGCCGTCGACGCGGGCGACGATGTCGGTGCGCTTGCCCTCGACCGTGGAGTGACCGTAGAGGTAACCGTCGGCGCCGAGCTCTTCGACCAGGTCGACGCTCACCTCGAGGCCTTCGCCGTGCGTGGTCGAGAGGTGGATGTCCTCGGGGCGGACACCGATGGTGACCTTCGGGCCGGTCGCGCCGGCGATGATCTCGCGGGCGACGGGGATCGTCGCGGTGCCGAACTTGATGCCGCCCTCGACGGTGTCCGCGAGGAAGAGGTTCATGGCCGGGCTGCCGATGAAGCCGGCGACGAAGACGTTGTTCGGCTTGGCGTACAGGTCGCGGGGGGTGCCGACCTGCTGGAGCACGCCATCCTTGAGCACCGCGATGCGGTCACCCATGGTGAGGGCTTCCGTCTGGTCGTGGGTGACGTAGACCGTCGTGACGCCGAGGCGGCGCTGCAGCGACGCGATCTGGGTGCGGGTCTGGACGCGGAGCTTGGCGTCAAGGTTCGACAGCGGCTCGTCCATGAGGAACACCTGGGGCTGACGCACGATGGCACGGCCCATGGCGACGCGCTGACGCTGGCCACCCGAGAGGGCCTTCGGCTTGCGGCTCAGGTAGGGCTCGAGGTCGAGCAGCTTGGCTGCCTCGAGAACGCGGGCGGCGCGCTCGTCCTTGTTGACGCCGGCGATCTTGAGCGCGAAGCCCATGTTCTCGGCAACAGTCATGTGCGGGTACAGAGCGTAGTTCTGGAAGACCATCGCGATGTCGCGGTCCTTCGGGGGAACATCCGTCACGTTGCGCTCACCGATGAAGATGTTGCCGTCGTTGACCTCTTCGAGGCCGGCGAGCATGCGCAGGGAGGTGGACTTTCCACAGCCGGACGGACCGACGAGGACGAGGAACTCACCATCGGCAACCGACAGGTCGAGGTGATCGACGGCGGGGCGGGTGGAACCCGGGTACAGGCGAGTTGCTTTGTCAAAGGTGACTGAAGCCATTATTGGTATTCTCCTTCACCGGCAGGTACGTGCCGGACGATCCGTTGTGATGGGATTTACTGTCGACCTGCGCATCATGGCAGGAGCCGACTGTTCCAGTATGACACGCCCGAACAGGGGGTCTGCGGCGCTTTTATCAAGCGGATGCCTCACAAGACCGCCCCTGTCTGGTCATTTCCCAGACTGGAGTCCTATTATCTGGAGGGCATTTATTTAGGAAATGTCGGTACGTAGACCTACCCGAAGCGAGCATTCATGACAATTGGCGGATCTGGCGAGAGTCGACCTTCCCGAAATAAGCGACGCGACGCGGTCCGCACGAAGGCTACCCAGCTGCGTGTCGAGCAGAAGAAGAAGAACCGGCGCAACCGGTTCCTCCTTCAGGGCGGGATCCTGGTCGTCGTACTCGCGATCGTCGCTGTCGTCGCGCTCGTCGTCATGAATTCCATCCGCCCGGCCGGCCCCGGCCCCGCGAACATGGCCAGCGACGGCATCCTCATCGGCGAGGGCATGAAGGTCACCGAGACCACCGCGCTCAAGGCCGGCGCCGACGCCGTGCCGTCCACTCCGGACGCGACCGGAACCGTCGCCGACATCCGTGTGTACGTCGACTACCTCTGCCCCTTCTGCGGCCAGTTCGAGACCACCAACAGCGACCAGATCGTGAAGTGGGTCACCGCGGGTGCCGCAACCGTCGAGATTCACCCGATTTCGATCCTGACCAGCAAGTCAGCTGGAACCCAGTACTCGCTCCGCTCGGCGAATGCGGCCGCGTGCGTCGCCAACTACTCCCCGAACGACTTCTTCGCTTTCAACGCCGCACTGTTCGCCAACCAGCCCAAGGAAGGCACAGCAGGTCTCGACGACGCCGCCCTCATGGGGCTCGTGACGAGCTCGGGAGTGTCGGCATCCGTTGCCGAGATCGACGCCTGCATCACCGACGTGAAGTACAAGGCCTGGGTCGTCGCGGCGACCAACCGGGCGTTGTCCGGGCCGCTGCCGAACACCACCGTCGAGGCGGTGACGGGCACACCGACCGTGCTCGTGAACGGCAAGCAGTACTCGGGTGCGCTCGACGACCCGAAGGAGTTCGCCGCATTCGTGCTGCAGTCCGCTGGCGAGACCTACTCGACGTCGACACCGACTCCGACGCCCACGCCGATACCCGCGGGCTGACCCCCGGCCGGTCCGCAGTAGTTCGTTCCTGACCGGTCCCGGTCGGCGGATGCTGCCGGTCTGGCCCCGCAGACCCCGTTCGTCATTTAGGATGGGGGACCGAGGCGGGAATCCGCCTCATGCCGGCCTGGCGCAATTGGTAGCGCACCACTCTTGTAAAGTGGGGGTTACGGGTTCAAGTCCCGTGGCCGGCCCCACAACCCTTGAAAACACTGGGATCCACGCCGATCCGGTTCCCACGGAATCGCCCGCAGTCATGATTTAGTCATGATGAGAAACGACGGCCGGGCCGCAAGCGCCGCATCGCGAGCGCGGCCGACGGCATCCGTCACCTCGTCGAGGCGGTCGGGCCAGAGATGCCCATAGGTGTTCAACGTCTCGGCCGCGTCGCGGTGTCCGAGCATTTGCTGCAGGACGAGCACGTCGGCACCGGCGGCGACGGCGGCAGACGCGGCCGTGTGGCGCAGCTTGTGCGGGGTCAGGCCGGGAATGTCGAGGCCGGAGGCTAGGACCGCCAGGCGCCACGTGCGGCTACGCCAGTTGTGGTCGTGGATCGGCCCACCCCGTGGCCCCTGGAAGACGTAGGCGACGGGGGAGCGGCCCGTGGTCAGCGCTCGCAGCTCGTCGACGAGGAAGGGCTGCAGGGGTACGACACGGGTCGATCCGGTCTTGGGTGTGCCCGTGACGCGCTCACCGGCCGCGTTGAGCGACCAGGTGGCCTTGACCGTCGCCCGGCGCGTCTCCAGGCGCAGGTCGCCGACGGTGAGCGCAAGCGCCTCGTTGATACGCATGCCCGTGTACGCAAGCGTGTGGATGAGCACCCGGTCGGTCTCGTCGGTCGTCGCGGCGAAGGCGGCGTCGGCGAGTAGCTCGACCTCGGCGTAGCTCAGGTAGATGTGGTGCGCGCGAAGGATGGTCGGCAGCTCGACGCCGTTGGCCGGGTTGGTCGGCAGCCAGCCGGCCTTGTGGGCGTAGCTGAGCACGGCGCTCGTGATCGCGAACAAGCGGTCGATGCTGGCGGCGCTGAGACCCGATGCCTCACGCGGGTGCTCGCCGAGGAAACTGACGGGTGCGGTACCGTCCTGCAGCTGAGTCACCCAGGTCTCGATATCGTGCCGTGTGATCGACCCGATGGCGACCGCGCCCCAGCGGGGCAGGATATGCGTGCGCAGATCACGGTCGTAGCTGTGGCGGGTCGAGGGCTTGATCTTCTTCTTGCCGGCCAGCCACGACTCCGACGCCCGCACGAAAGGCTTGCGGCCGAACTCGACCGGCCGGTAGCTGCCCGCCCGAGTCTCGTGGTCCGTGCGGGTCGCGAACTCTTCTGCGCCCGCCTTGATCGGGAAGGTGCGCGAACGGAGTCGCTTCGTTCCATCGGGCTGGAGCTCATACCAGTCGACTCGCCACCGTGAGCCACTGCCGAATCGCTCGGTCCGGATCTTCTTACCGGTCTCGGGATCGATCTTCTGCCACAGATCGACTACCCAGGCTCTGGCCATTCGGCTCCTCCTTGATCGCTTGCGCACGAGCGTACATTTCACGTCCGACAGCGCAGGCAGGCAGGTCGCATGGTATTCAATTCGGCGGCCAACACGGTCGAAAGACGTGCCAGGCAGGCCGGCGAACCTGCCTGAGCGCGTACTCCAAATCGTCCCCGCCTGTGGCCGTCTACGCAGACAACGCGTCGACATTCTGCTTAGGCCCGAACGACATCATCCGCTGCTATGCCGAAATGTGTGACGACGATTTGGGGCGTTCGAGCAAGCGAAGATGATCCGAATTCGTCGGCGCGAAGGACCTCGCGGCGTCGCTCCGAGACGGCTGCCTATTCGTTTGGGTATTCGTTTGGCTATTCGTTGAGAGCGAATACCCAAACGAATAGGTAAGGGGCCTCTTTCCCTGTCCCACCGCGACCCCCTCGCTGCGCTCGCTTCCCAACCCCCCACACCCAACTGCATTGTGTGGGGGGTTGGGAAGTAAAGGGGTAGCGGTGGGACAGGGAAAGAGGAAAGAGAGTTTGAGAGAGGGATATGTATAAGGAGAAAGAACAAGAACAAGTGCAAGAACGAAAAACGAATAGGACGAGCAGTGCGCGTTCGGTCAGCGAATCAAGGTTTTAAGGCAGCCAGAGATTTTGATTCTGGCGCTGTAGACGGACCGTGATGAGACGAAAGTCGACTTGCTGAAGTTTGTGCGACTGGCTGGAATGGATGCAATCCGGTCAGCCCGCGGGCCGCTGTGTGGGCCAGGGTTCCCATCAGCACACCGAAAGCGCAGCGGTCGGTGGGTTGCATCTTGTTTCGGGTTGTTTCGTGCGCACGCAAACAGAGACCAGAAGCTTTGGCGACGGCCGACACGAAGTGAGTGCTCAGCGCCGACGGCAGCAGGAATCGGAAAAGCAAACGAGCACCTACGCAACGTTTGCTTTGACCTTTCGCGGGAGGTAACTTGTTAAGCATGATAGCGGATGCGCAGTTGCGGAAGGGCGTGGTCGAGTCATGTATTCTCGGCCTGCTCGCTCGCGAGCCTATGTACGGGTGGCAGCTGTCGGAGAAGCTCACGAACCTCGGCATGATCGCTAGTATCGGGACCTTGTATCCCGTTCTGGGGCGGCTGCGCGCCAAGGGGTACGTGGTGTCAGTCGACGAAACATCAGAACTCGGACCGACGCGCAAGTATTACCACCTCGCGCCCTCCGGGAAAGAACAACTCGCACGGTTCAGACAGCAGTGGGTACCTTTCACCTCTGTCGTTGCCGAAATCATTGGGGGAGACGATGAGCACAGCTGAAGCACCGAAAATTGTCAGCAACTATTTGGCGCAACTCGCACGCGCCCTCGTCGATGTGCCGGCAGGTATCGCTCAAGACATCCTTGAGGGAATCAGCGAAGAGCTGGCGGGCCTCGACGAGAAATCCGCTTCTGAAAAGATCGCCCTGCTCGGGGATCCGAGGTTCATTGCGACCGAGGCTCGAGGGGGATCTGAGGTAGCGCCCAGCGCCGATGGCACTTCTTCACTGGGTAGGACGCGCAGCTCCGCGACACGATCCCGCGGCTTCGCGCTGGCTGCGGTTGTCCTTATCGCGGTAGGTGGAGTTCTGGTCCCAGTCGTTGGATGGGTAGTGGGCGTTTTCCTGGTCTGGCTGTCTCAGAGCTGGCGCGTGTGGGAAAAGCTGGTCGCGACGCTGGCCGGTCCGTCGGCGTCGGTGGCAATCATCATCCTTGCGGCGGTTGCAAGCCATGGCGTTATCCACGGGCAAGCCCTTCTTGGTGCCCCCGTGCTCGCTACGACGTTCGCCCTCATCATTCCCAATGTCGCCGTCGCGCTCTGGCTCCTCTGGAGAATTCGCGGAAACTGAATTGCTACGCGCTCACGAGCCCGATTATGCACAGCGCCGCCAGCGCTGCGTTCAGGGCTACGAGCGTGATTCGCCCAACGGCAGGGCCGGTAACGGAGATTCCTTTGACGAGTCGAAGGATGCTGAAGACCGCCAGCGCTAACGGTAGGAACAGCCCCCAGGGGGCGAACAGGCCTGCTAACACGAGGGCGACGACGATGGCTGCAAGCGGTGTGAGCAGCGCGAGAAGGGCTTGCGCAGCCCGACTCCTATTCAACGGACCTTTCGACGATTGACCAGCTACTTCCCCCATAAGAGAAGCATGTCGTACGCAGAGTCGTCTGGCGCATCCGCTTAGGTATCGATGTGCTTGCTGTTCGCGGGCCTGTTCGGATAGGTCGCAGTTGCACCTTCGGGCGTCGGTTCGTCTTTGGTCGCGTCCGCCTCCTTGGCTACCTGTTCCACTACCTTCTTGATGTCACTGGCCATGAGTTGCTCCTCCTCGTAAAAGAGCTTATGAGGCAAAGCGCACTCCCGCCCAGAGCGGATTCGAGGACACTGGTCAGTCATGATTTAGTCATGATGCCGAGAGAAACACGGCAGTTTCGGCGCGTGCCGTGGTGATCCCCAACAGCCCCGGATCCCAGTCATAGCAAGGAACTGAGGGTTCTAGCGCGTTCCCGTGATCGGGCCGAAAAGGGCCAAAATGCAAGTGGGGGTTACGGGTTCAAGTCCCGTGGCCGGCCCCACAACCCTTGAAAACACTGGGATCCACGCCGATCCGGTTCCCTCGGAATCGTCCGCAATCCTTGTGCAGCCATACCGTCCTGAGGGTGTGGTGTCAGGCTCGTGTCTGGAACGCGAGGGTGACGTACGGAAGGTGGTCGCGCGCCACCACGGCAGTCAGGATGCGATCACCGAGATCGGCCCCTATCGAGTAGACGTGTGGGTCGGAGTCGATGCGCAGGCCCGGCACTCTAACGCCATCGAGCGGAACCCTGACGCGCTGGATGTGACGCTCGGTCACGGGTGAATCAAGATTCCCAGGGAACTCGCCCAAGACCCGTTGCTCGCGGAACGTATTCATCAGAATGTGGTTTGTGTGAGCGACCAGAACCGACTCGGGCGTTTGCCCTTCCGTGTCGATGACCCTCGTAGTCATCACGCCCTCCCACAGGGACGGGTAACGCATCAGCTTCCGGAACTCCAGCATCCAGTCGGGCAACGGCTTGCTCGGCTCCCGCTCGAGTGAGTCGCGCTCTTGTCCATCAACGTCCGCAAAGTTGGCGGGATCGTCATGATCCTGGGGGTTTCTCCACAGGGTGTAGCTGATAGCCACTGATTCAAGGATGGACGGGCTACCGTTTGTCGATGTGCCGACAGTCCCTACGCCAAGTTCGGAAAGGGAGGCCTGCGGAAGAAAGCCAATCACCGGCGTCCCAAACATCTTGGCGGCGGTGTCGACGGTCGGCGGCGGGGGAACGTCCATCGGCTCACGATCAGTGAAGTACATGGGACCAACCTAGTCAGGCGACATTCTTTTGCGCCGACCCTGAACCAGATGGCTCCGTGTCGACGTCAGGCGACGAGCTCGCGTAATCGCTGGATGTCCGCGGTGACTCTGTCTAGTGCGGTGGCAACGGACTCGTCACGGTGAGCCGCGAGGGCATCCAGAATCCAGCCGCGCAAGAGTCTGGACATCGGCACGTCAAGCTTCTCGGCAAGGGCCTCGATCGCGGCGACGTCGTCGGGCGCGAGCCGAACGGCAACCGGAACGGACTTGTTGGGACGGGACGGGGTCGGTCCGGCCGGCATCGGTTCATTCCGTGTGGCATCTGCCTCGGCGGCCGCTTCGTCAACCAACTCGTGGAGGTTGCTACTCACCCTTCGGTCCCTTCTCGGCAGATGCAATCATCGAAGTTTACGATTGTAAACAACGGGTAGCAAGAGGTCAGCGAGGCTGCGCGGCAGTCATGATTTAGTCATGATGCCGAGAGAAACAGGGCTGGTTCGGCGCGTGCCGTGGTGATCTCAAACTGGCATGGATCCCAGTCATAGCAAGGGACTGAGGGTTGTAGCGCGTTTCGGTGATTTGGCCGAAATGGGCCAAAATGCAAGTGCGTTGCGGGTTCACGTCCCGAAGCCGACCCCACAGCCCGTGAAAACACTGGGACCCGCGCCGATTCAGTGGCGCTGGATTGTGGCTGGACGTGCGTCTCGCCGCAACGTCAGCCAACGCACGACGGCGGCAACGAGCGCCCACAGTGCTACGCCGAAGCCGACCGCTGCGCCAAGGATCCGAAGTCCCGGCGTTGACAGGGTCAAAGCGAAGATTCCGGACATCATGAAGAAAACGCCTATCCCAAGGGGCGGTGAGAGTCTCAAGAACCAGCGCACGCTCGCACCTTACCTGTGTATGTGACCCTGACCAAGGGGTAAACGTCGAGGAATCATTCCCCAGTTCACGGCGAAATTTCCACAAAGTGCTCAACTGTCGGGGACGGTGCGTCGGACTCGAGCCGCGCGCGCCACTCAGGGGGCTGCGGTGACTGCAGCGCGCCACTGGGGTGGATACGCTAGCTGGCATGAATGCAGAGGAGCGCGCGCGGGAGCGTGATCGGTTGGAGCGGCTGAGAGCGCTGCTCGCGGCCCGGAACCGCATCGAGGACGTTGCTCGGGAGGTCGTTGCCGCGTCGAGTGATGAAGATGCCGCGGACCGTGTGCGTCGCCTGCTGGGCTGCTCAGAGATCGCAGCGCATCATGTCATCTCGACACCGTTGCGCATGTACCGTCGCGGTGACGCACTCGAACGGGAAATCGCGGACATCGAGCAGTACTGGAATGGCGTAGTGCTGCTGGACCCGGCGGCGTCCACTCGCGATCCGGCTGACGATGCCGCGGACGTGGCCGCCCATACGGAGCTGGACGCGGGCGAGCAAGGTCCGTCCCGGAATCTTCCCTGACCGGGCGATATATTTCGTCCTGATTCGCGTCATATGGCCGGATGCTGTGGGAGCGTAGGCCAATGGGGGATTTCGTGTCGGCCAGCCGACTTTGTTCGACCAGTTCGGAACGCGGATGAGCGCGCGCAGCGCCATCGGGTCGATGATGGCGGCCACACTTGTCTCCCGGGGCTTGGGGTTCCTCAGGGCGATCCTGCTCGTGGCTGCGATCGGTGGGACGAGCGCTGCTGTGGGCGGGCAGACCTTCGAGAACGCCAACTCGGCGCCGACCTACCTGTTCGCTCTGATCGCCGGCGGCGTCCTGGGGGCGGTACTCGTCCCCCAGATCGTTCGAAACCTGCACGGTGGCCCGACGGGCCAGGAGAATACCGATCGGCTCCTCACGGTGGTGCTTCTGGGCGGCGCCCTGGCCACCGTCGTCCTTACGCTGTGCGCTCCTGGGATCGTCTGGATCTTCGCGACGGGCTGGTCCGCGGAGTGGCGGGATCTGGCCACGTCGATGGCGTACTGGTGCCTGCCGCAGATCTTCTTCTTGATCGCCTTTGCCGTCCTGTCGCAAATCTTGAACGCGCGTGGCGTCTTCGGCGCCCCCGCGTGGGCACCCGCGATTTCCAATCTGGTGGGAATCGGCGGGATCCTGGTGTTCCTTGCGCTGCTGCCGTCCGGGCGGGGGGACGCGGACACCTGGACTCCCGGGATGGTCGCGGTGTTGTGCGGGTCCGCGACTCTGGCCATCGCGATCCAGGCCCTCCTGCTCCTGGTGCCACTCCGGCGAATCGGTTTTCGCGTTCGATTTCGGTGGGGTTTCACCGGCCTCGGGCAGACGTCGACGCTGGCGGCGTGGACCTTCCTCGGGGTCGTCGCAGGTCAGGCCGCCTACCTGGTCACGTCCAACGTCGCCAGTAACGCAGGAAAGACCCTCAAGATTCTGGGCATCGACGGCCCCAGTCTCAATTCCCTCTCGATCGCGTACCTGCTGATGCTCGTTCCCCACGGGATCGTCACCGTGTCCGTGACGACGGCTCTCTACACGCGGATGAGCGCGGCAGCCGCACGGAAGGACCTCGCTGAGATCGGTGCGCTCTCACAGCGGGCCACGAAGCCGGTCGCGTACGTGTCGATCGCCGCCACGGCCGTCTTCGTCGTGCTCGGCCCGCTGATCACGCAGGTGCTGTTCGGCAGTCCCATCATCGGGCATGTGCTCCAGGTTCTCGCGATCGGACTCGTCGGCTTCAGCCAGGCCTACGTGCTCAATCGCACCTCCTTCGCGCTGCAAGACGCCCGGGGACCTTTCGTCACCCAACTCGTCATCGCCGGGATCTCGACCATCGGCTCCCTGTTAGCGTTGCTCCTTCCGCCCGAACTCACTGTGATCGGAATCGCAGCAGGAATCGCCCTCGCGAACTACGCCGGCTGGGTAACCGCTCATCTCATGTTGAGACGGATGCTCCAGAAGCACGGCCAACTGCCCGCTGGCGGGCCCGGTGCGCTCCTGGTCGCCGCTCGCCTGCTCGCCGCGGTTTTCGTGAGTATCGGCGGCGGGGCTGCCATCGTAAGCTGCATCGGCACTCCGACCGGATTCCTGAGTCAGGTCGCCCTCCTGGCCACAGCAGGCATCGGAGTGGTGGCACTCTTCGTCGCGGTGAACTGGATACTGGGAGATCGGACGCTGGACCCATGGCACGGGTAGCACCGCCGTGCGCGGCTCGATGCGCGACCAAGACCAGTGACGGCGGCGCTTATCGGGGCTCGCGGGCGGTTTCGTTGCGCGGGCCCGGGCCTCGATGTATCGTTTATCAATAATGTTGATTATCGATACGGGGGTATCCGATGAAGCACCTGTCTGAGTCGTCACTGGCTTCGTCCACACGCTCAGTGCGTCTTCCACGAACGGGTCGCTTCGCCGAAGGCGCGATCATGATCGTTCTGGTTCTGACGCTCCTGAACGATATTCCGCAGGTGATCACGATCAGCACGGGGCGGGTGCTTGTCGCGCTGGGCGGCGCAGACGCGCGGCTTCCCCTCAGCCATTTGCCGCAGCTACTCCAGGCGGAGTTGCGTGAAGGCACCCAGGGGACTCTTGCCGATGCGGACCTGGGCCTGCGCTTACTCGCTGCCCTACCGACGCTCCTTCACGCCGTAACGGTCACGGCCGCCGCCATTCTGCTCATCGGTATCTTGTACCGCGTCGCGCTGGGGCGGCCGTTCTCCGGTGGGGTCTTGGTCCGGTGGCGCTGGTTGACGACCGTGCTCCTGGCCGGCGGCGTCCTCCAATCGCTGGCTGACACCGGAGCCAACGTCTACCTGAGCATGCATATCGGCCTATTCGGTACCGGACCTGTATCGCGGGAGGGGCTGGCGTCATTCCTGGGCGGGGACTATTCAAGTATCGGCACCAACGTGCCGCAGTGGCCGATCCCGATCCTTCTGGGTGGGATCATCGCCCTGGCCCTGGGCGTCGCCTTCCGGGCCGGTGCCCGACTCGTCGAGGAGGCCGATGGTGTCGTCTAGGGAAATGCCCACGACCGACGGTGAGGCCGATTCCGGTGCGTCAGCGCACCGCATCCGCTGTCATCTCGACGCCGTGCTCGCTGAACGCGGCATGACGCTCACCGAGCTCTCGGCCCGCACGGGCATCACGATCGCGAATCTGTCCATCCTGAAGAACAACCGGGCCAAGGCCGTGCGCTTCACGAGCCTCACCCTGATCTGCGACGCCCTTCAGACGCAACCCGCAGAGCTCTTCACCATGGACGAGGAGTGAGATGTCGGTCGACGAAACGGCAGAACGAGGATCAGGCTCTGAGGATGCCGCGTCCCGGGGTAGGGCGCACAGCTCCGTGACACGATTCCGCGGCTTCGCGCTGGCTGCGGTTGTCCTTATCGCGGTAGGTGGGGTTCTGGTCCCAGTCGTCGGATGGGTAGTGGGCGTTTTCCTGGTCTGGCTGTCTCAGAGCTGGCGCGTGTGGGAAAAGCTGGTCGCGACGCTGGCCGGTCCGACGGCGTCGGTGGCAATCATCATCCTTGCGGCGGTTGCAAGCCATGGCGTCATCCACGGGCAAGCCCTGCTGGGCGCCCCCGTGCTCGTGACAACGTTCGCCCTCATCGTTCCGAATACCGTCGTCGCGCTCTGGCTCCTCTGGAGAATTCGCGAAAACTGACCGCACCGGGCGGGATCGACGCGACCGGGATTCGACCCGAGGGGGCGGATTCGGGCTCCAGAATCCGCGAGTGTGGGAGGCATCCGGTCGAATCAATTGCGACCCGGGCGCGAAGGAGATTTGATGGACTGGATCGGACGGGATTCCGGATCCCAGCAATGAAGGAGCAGAGATGTCGTTCCAGGCGTACCTCGACAACATCGAGGACAAGACCGGACTGACGCCGCGCGAGTTCATCACCCTCGCCCACGAGAAAGGGTTCGACGCCCCGTCCACGAAGGCAGGGGTGATCGTCGACTGGCTGAAGGCGGACTTCGACCTGGGCCGCGGCCACGCGATGGCGCTCGTGCACGTGATCAAGAACGGCGAGAAGATCGACGCCAAGCATGTCGGCACCGGGACTACGCACAGCGACGCTTCCGACACGCTCTGGCTGGACGGGAAACAGACCCGCCCCGAGTGAGCCTTCGGCGCAGCGCCCTTGTGAACATGTCGCAGTTTGACAGAGTGGGCAGACGCCGGGCGTGAAATGGTCGATGATGGCATAGGCGGGCTTCAACGCGCCATGATGCCGACGGATGCCGCCAGTCCGGTGCCAGACCGGCCAGACCAGAAGGATGCACGCCCATGCCGCACGACGCGATCGCCGGAGAGGGCGACCGGTGACAGCAGAGCGCTCCGGGCTGCTCGGCTCCGGTCGAACCGCCTGGTTCAGACTCGCCGTTGCCGTGGTTCTTGCGATCGGCCTGCTCGCTGCAGCAGTGCTCGCCGCGAAGGGCATCCGCTCGCTTTCGGCAGTGCAGTCCTTCCTGACCGACTTCCCGGGGGCGTCGCCGCTGCCGTCCGGGGCGCCCGTTGGTTTCCCGGCCTGGCTTGCCTGGCAGCACGGGCTCAACGTCTTCTTCCTCCTCTTCATCGTGCGTTCGGGCTGGCAGGTGCGCACGGCTGGGCGGCCGACGATGTTCTGGTCCCGGCGCAACACCGGCCTGATCCGCACGAAACGGCCGCCCAGCCGGATGGGCATCAACGTCTGGCTGCACCTCACGGTCGACGTGCTCTGGGTCGTGAACGGGCTGCTCTTCTACGTGCTGCTCTTTGCCACCGGCCAGTGGGTGCGGATCGTCCCGGTGAGCTGGGACATCATTCCCAACTCCGTGTCGGCCGCGCTCCAGTACGTCTCGCTGGGCTGGCCCGTCACCGACGGCTGGATGAACTACAACGCCCTCCAGACCCTGAGCTACTTCACCATCGTGTTCGTGGCCGCTCCGCTCGCGCTGGCCACCGGCATCCGCCTGTCACCGCTGTGGACATCGCGTCGGCTCAGCGAACTCGTTCCGCTCCGCCCGACCAAGGCGGTGCACGTCGGCGTGATGGTCGCCTTCCTGATCTTCGTCGTCGTGCACGTGACCCTGGTCTTCGCGACCGGGGCGCTGCGCAACCTCAATCACATGTACGCCGTGCAGAGCGACGACGGCTGGACCGGATTCTGGATCTTCGCCGCCTCCCTCGCCGCGATGATCGTGGCGTGGTTCGCCGCCGGCCCCCGTCTCCTGAGGGCGATCGCCTCGCTCGGCGGCACCGTCATCTCGCGCTGAGCCGCTCTGGCAAGGCTTCGCTGCATCCGCTCGGTCGTAAAGTCGGAGATTTTCGCGACACGCCGCGAATCCGGGCAGCGGATGCACCGGGTCGCGAAAAACTCCGACTTTGCGTTCTCGGGTGGTCCCCTCAGCCGGCCGAAGACGAGCCCGAGATATCCGGCTTCGACGCCGGCCATGTGCTTGACCAGCCCGAGCAGGTTGGTGCCGGTCGGAACGAGCGGACGTCGTACTCGCTGAGCCCGTCGAGCTTCCAGATCAGGGCCTCCCGCCCCGACACGAGGTACCGCTTCAGATCGGTCTTGGCCGCAGCGTCCGATGCATCACTCATTCCGTCAGCCTCGCAGATTCGGTGCTGCGGGCCAAGCGATCCGCTGCTGATGGGCCGATCGGCAGGGAGCCTACGCGCATATTGGACACCATTGACGGCTTATGCGGGCGGGTCCCGGCTGGCACCCGGCCGGTTGTGAGTAGGGGGCGGGCGGAGTTCCCATCATCCACGCGGGGCGACGCGGCAAGAATTGGCTGGACACGGGTCAGTGTCGCGGGTGTAGCCTCAAGGGATCCAGTTGCCCTGATAAATACTCAGGTTACAGCGCACTGACGTAACGGTACACACGGTGCATGGCTCTTAACTATTTTGTATGCATTGTGTGGCCGAGATCCGAGTTCCAAGTTCCCATGTTCCAAAGCTCCACACCCCTGTCCTTTTCCGTCCCAGCTGGAGACCAACGGAGGCAGTCGGCCCCATCGCGTCACCGATCGAAGTCCGTGCTGATCCTGGTCCTGGCCGCCCTGGTAACCGGGGGAGTGGTGTTCTCACCCGGCACCCCGGCGAGGGCGGCAACGACGACGATCGTCAGCGAGTCGTTCGAGACGGGTGTCGGCGCCTGGGCCGGCTGGCAAGCGACCGTGTCCCGGGTCCGTGCGAGCAACGCCCCGAGCGGCGCGTACGTCGCACGGGTGGTGCGTTCGGCCGGCTCGGCGTATTCGATCGACGACCGCACCCCCAGCGTGGCCTCGACGGATGCGGCGGCCACGTACGCCGCCACGGCGTCCGTCGCCGCGGCATCCGCCTCTGCCGCGGGGAAGCAGGTCGTGCTGGTGCTGCGCGAAAACACGGCGGCGGGCACTGGCGTGAAATGGACGACGTCCGCGCCGGTCACCCTCGCGGCCTCCTACCAGCGACTGCAGGTGGCCGCGACGGCGACGGCGGCGGGCGACACGCTCGAGGTCTACGTGCTGCAGGCCCGAAACGCCGTCGCCGGGGACGGGTTCTACGTCGACACCATCACGATGACCGCGTCGATCCAGGCGCCGGACCCGACACCGACACCGACCCCGACGCCGTCCCCGACGAATCCCGCCGGGTGGACGCCCCTGTACACGCAGGACTTCACGACACCGGCAGCGCTGGGGCAGTTCGGCCGCATCTACGGCGCCGCCTGGAACGGCTACGCCGGCCTTCGGGACACGTCGGGCCAGGGAACCTACGCGCCGGACAAGGTCCTCTCCGTGCACGACTCCGCCCTCGACATCTACCTGCACACCGAGAACGGCGTCCACCTCGTCGCGGCACCGCTCCCGAACGGCTACAGCGGCACCAGCTACGGCCGGTACTCCGTCCGCTTCCGGACCGATGTCATCCCGGGATACAAGATCGCGTTCCTGATGTGGCCGACGTCGGACGTCTGGAACGACGGCGAGATCGACTTTCCGGAAGGCAACCTCGGCGGCACCACGTTCTACGGGGCCTCGGCGATCGCCGGCTCGTACGGTTCCGGACGGATGTCGTGGGATCCGGCCAAGCCGTACACCCCTACGAATGCGGCGAGCTGGCACACCGCCACGACGGAGTGGACCCCGGGTTCCGTCGCCTACTACTGGGACGGAGCGCTGATCGGTCGCACCGCGATTCCGAGCGGCGTTCCCACGAAGCCGATGCGCTGGACGCTGCAGGCCGAGACGAACCTCGACGGTGTCGCCGTTCCGGCCGGCTCAGCCGGACACATCCTGGTCGACCAGGTCAGGGCCTGGTCATACACCCCGGGCACGCCGGCGAGTTGAGCGGCGAATCGACCTGACCCGGGGCGGGAACGACACGGGTGATCCGGTCAGTGGATGCGGCCTGCGCGCGTCAGCCCCACAGCCGGGAGTCCCACAGCGGGGTAGTCCGCCTGCGGCCAGACGATCGGTTCGAGCTCCCGGCTCGCGGAGCGCGACGGCGGTCCTTTGACGAGCAGGACTACCCAGACGTACACGCCAACGAGCACCCAGAGGAGTCGGAGCACGACGTCGACGAGTGGTTCCAGCGTCGCGGTCGCGGGAATGCCGGCGTCCGGGCGCCGGGGAGGTGCCGCCGCAGGAGCGACCGAGGTCAGGCCGGCGGTCGGCCCGGCGGCCGGCCCGGCAGTCCGGCCGGTCGTTGCCGGACTCAGGATGGTGAGTGTTCCGAGGTAGACGGAGTCGGGCTGGACGAGTGTGCTGATTTCTACGCTCACGCCACGAGGATACGACCCGCGCTCGCCGGATCCGGGACATTCCGCCGACGCTGAGGTGAAGAAACGGTGAAGCTTGCGGGCACCGGGGCGCCACGCGATAAACGCGCACCAGTTGCGCCGTTTCGCGCCAGGCCTGCCGGGCGCGAAACGGCGCAACTGGCGCGTCACGCATGAGAGACCGAAAAGGGGCGCTCAGGGCGCCGGTCAGAGCGCGGTCAGGTGGGCGGCGGGGTCGATCGGGAGCCGGGTGCCCGGCTTCGCGCCCGCGGGCACTCCGCCGACATAGAGCCAGCCGAGCAATGCTTCGGAGTCCGTGAGACCGTGCATCCGGTGTACCTCCGGGGTGCGGGTGAACGTGCCCGTTCGCCACATCACGCCCCAGCCGGCGTGTGACAGCAACAGGCTCAGGGCGTGCCCGACCCCCGCCGCGGTGACGTCCTGCTCCCAGTCCTCGACCTTGTCGCTCAACCGGTGGCTCGCGACCACCGCGATCAGCAGGGAGGCCCGGAGCGGCTTGCCCGCGAGCTTGGCCAGCTCAGCAGCGGACGGCGGTTCCGCACCGGCCTCCGCGGCGAGCCGGGCGGATGCAGCGGCGAACGCCGCCCCGAGCCGCGAGCGGGAATCGCCGCGCACTTCGATCAGGCGCCAGGGTCGCAGGGCACCGTGGTCGGCCACCCGCGCGCACGCGGCAACGAGAGGGAGCAGCTCCTCGTGCGTGGGGGCATCCGCTGTCACGGCGGACAGCGAACGCCGCCCGCCGATCGCCTCGAGCGGCGTGGACACCGTCTAGTCGACCGGCTTGAACTCGAGCGAGATGGAGTTCATGCAGTAGCGGTCTCCGGTCGGGGTGCCGAAGCCGTCGTCGAAGACGTGCCCCAGGTGGGAGCCGCAGTTCGCGCAACGAACCTCGGTGCGGACGACGCCGAGGGACGTGTCCTCGATGAGTTCGACGGCCTCCGGGCGTACCGACTCGTAGAAGCTCGGCCAGCCGCAGCCGGAGTCGAACTTCGTGCCGCTCTTGAAGAGCTCGGCGTGGCAGGCGCCACAGGTATAAACGCCGGAGCGGCTCTCGTCGAGCAGCTCCCCGGTCCAGGCGCGCTCGGTGGCGGCCTGCCGAAGTACGGCGAACTTCTCCGGCCCGAGTTCCGCGGCCCATTCAGCGTCTGACTTCGTGACTTCGTAGTCCATGGTTCATCCTTCCCATCGGGCGAGGGCGCAGCTGAGCGAACACGGCGACCCTCCCAGCAATCGTAAACTCAGCCGGGTCGGGCCGTATTCCGGATCCCGAGGCCGTTCAGCACTTTCACACCGGACGCCGGACACTGACCCGCCTGCCGCGGCACTTTCCTGCACGACCACGGTGCGGCCCGCGTGGCCCAGCGAATCCATAGCCGACGCCAAATAGGATTCGACCAGACGACGACGGTGGAAGAGGTGGATGGTGGACGGCGCACGTGACCCGGATCCCGCCGACTCCCCGGGCGGCCTGACCGACCGGGACCTCGGCATCCTGAGCTTCGAACGGCGCTGGTTCACGCATGCCGGTGCCAAAGAACAGGCGATCCGCTCCGAGTTCGGTCTGTCCTCGGCCCGGTACTATCAACTATTGGGTGTTTTGATCGACTCCCCGCTTGCCCTGGCTCACGATCCCATGCTGGTGAAACGCCTGCAGCGGATGCGTGCGGCCCGCGCGCAGGCACGGGAACGCCGAACGGTACGCGCTCCGGAGCACCGAACCAGCCCCGCCCCATAAACGCAGCCGGATGTCCGACCCCGACGTTCCACCCATTCGCCCGCAACAAGAGGATCGACTCAGCCCCACAATGCCTCCCACCTATCCGAAAGACCGCTTCGACCACCTGCCGCACTCCCTCGACAGAGTGGGCGCCCATCGCGCCCCCGGTAAGAAGGGGCGCCACTGGGTCGCGTTCTGGTGGGCACTCGGAGCCACGGCCGTCTTGATCGGTCTCGGAGTCTTCGGAATGGCGTCCCTCAACAACAAGCTGAACATCGCGATCCCCGGCCTGTCCTCCAGCTCGGCGACCGACACGGCAGCGGCAACGGATGCCGCGACCGGCGTCCCGGCGGCCGTAGCGACGGTCGATCCGGGCCTCACCGTCACCGTGCTCAATGGGACCAAGGGCACGGGCATCGCCAAGGACGTAGGAGACCTGCTCTCCGCAGCGGGGTGGACCGTCGGCGCGCTCAGCAATGCGAGCACCGAAGACGTGACCAAGACGACCGTGTACTATGCCGACGCGACCCTCGAGGGTGCCGCGCGCGGGGTCGCGGCATCGTTGCCGGGAGCCACGGTGCTCCTCGCCACCGACTTCGCCACCTCGGGGGCCGACCTCACGGTCGTCGTCGGATCCGACTTCGTCCCCAGCACCACACCGACGTCCTGACCCGCGATTCGACGGCGGTTCTATAACGCCATTCCGGGCTATTCGTCAACCCCCTTTTCTTCTTTCTCGGCTTCAGTACTCTTTGTCTCAGGTCGCTCATCGGGTTCGTCCGGTTGTCCCTCGGGGCATCCGACCGGTCGGATCAGATGGACGCAGTCACATGCGCCAGGCCCGGTACGGCCAACGGGCGGGTGCCGAAAATATCAAAGCACTGGGGAGTTACACATGGCGAACGGAACCGTCAAATGGTTCAACGCTGAAAAGGGTTTCGGCTTCATCACCGTCGATGGCGGCGGACAGGACGTCTTCGTCCACTATTCCGCCATCGACATGCACGGGTACAAGGTTTTGGAAGAGGGACAGCACGTCATCTTCGAACTGGGAACCGGAGCAAAGGGCCCACAGGCCGAGTCGGTACGTCCCGTCTGACCTGAAAAGGCCGGGCGCACCCACGTCGAGCGCACCAATCTCGGGCAAAGCCCCGAGCCGCGCGGCATCCGCGAGTTTGCCGCGTTAGTGTGTGGGGCGTGACAGCGAAAAGAACTGAGACACGATACGGGCGAAGCACGGCACGGTTTGTGGGTGCCGTGCTTTTTCCGTGCCTTCTTCTCGTGATGACGGCGTGCACCGGAAGCGAGGCGCCGACGGCGACGCCGACGGCGACCGTGGAGCCCTCCGCGGCTGCGGTCGACGCCCCGGCACCGCTGGCGATCGCGCCTTTGCGTGGCACGATCGTGCCCGCGGGGAAGACCGCGAACCCGTCCCTGGCGGTGAAGATCGACAACCACGAGGCAGCCAGGCCCCAGATCGCCCTCGAGCGCGCGGACATCGTCTTCGAGGAACTCGTCGAGGGCGGGCTGACCCGCTACGTCGGCGTCTGGCAGTCCGACATCCCCGACGCGATCGGCCCGGTGCGGTCGATCCGGCCGATGGACCCCGACATCATCACGCCGTTCGGCGGGATCGTCGCGTATTCCGGCGGACAGCAGGTCTTCGTCGACATGATGAAGGCCACCCCCGTCATCAACTCGGTCTTCGACTACGACACGACCGGCCTGTTCTCCCGTGTTGCCGACCGGGATGCGCCGCACAACGTCGTGCTGAAGGCGGCCGAACTCGTCGGACGGAACGCGTCCGTCGCACCGCCGGTACAGCAGTTCGCGTACGCGGGCACGATCGCGGCATCGAGCGCGGGGACCGACGGCAGTCCGATCACCCAGATCAACGCACGGTTCTCCTCGGCGCGGTACCCCGGCTGGAGCTGGGACGCGGCCTCACAGGCCTACCTGCGTTCGCAGGAAGGCGCCCCCGACCTCGATACGACCGGCGCCCGCCGGGCCGCGACCAACGTGCTCGTGCTCCGGGTCGACATCGACGGCACCTACGGCGAGGTGCCGAAAACCGTCATGATCGGCTCGGGAGAGGGCTGGGTGTCCGCCGGCGGCAAGACCGTGCACGCCGCCTGGTCGAAGGCCGGACAGGCCGACCCGATCCGGTTGGTCGACGACAACGGGGTCACCATTCGCCTTGCCGCCGGCAATACCTGGATCGAACTCGTGCCGAACGGCACCGGCTCCGTCGAACTCGTCCCGTAGCCTCCCGACGCTTCCCGGCGCTCACTTGCACTCTCGACCCCTGAGTGCCAGAATCGACTTGGCACTCTCTCCTTTTGAGTGCCAACCCATCACCGTTTTGGTAACGTCCGGGAGGGACGAGAAACACATATGGCAAAGATCATTGCTTTCAACGAAGAGGCCCGTCGCGGCCTTGAGCGTGGCCTGAACATCCTCGCTGACACTGTCAAGGTCACCCTCGGCCCGCGCGGACGTAACGTCGTATTGGAGAAGAAGTGGGGCGCCCCCACGATCACCAACGACGGTGTTTCCATCGCCAAGGAAATCGAACTCGACGACCCGTACGAGAAGATCGGTGCGGAGCTCGTCAAAGAGGTCGCCAAGAAGACCGATGACGTCGCCGGCGACGGAACGACCACCGCGACCGTCCTCGCCCAGGCGCTCGTCCGCGAAGGCCTGCGTAACGTCGCAGCCGGTGCAGACCCGATCAGCCTCAAGCGCGGCATCGAGAAGGCCACCGCTGCGGTTATCGCAGAGCTGATCGCGAACGCCAAAGAGGTCGAGACCAAGGAAGAGATCGCGGCCACCGCATCCATCTCTGCCGGCGATGCTGAAATCGGCGCGATCATCGCCGAAGCCATCGACAAGGTCGGCAAGGAAGGCGTTGTCACCGTCGAGGAGTCCAACACCCTCGGCACCGAGCTCGAGCTCACCGAAGGCATGCGTTTCGACAAGGGCTTCCTGTCCGCGTACTTCGTGACCGACCCCGACCGTCAGGAAGCTGTCTTCGAAGACCCCTACATCCTGATCGTCAACTCCAAGGTCTCCAACATCAAGGACCTCCTCCCGATCGTGGACAAGGTCATCCAGACCGGCAAGCAGCTCCTCATCATCGCCGAGGACGTCGACGGCGAGGCCCTGGCCACGCTCGTTGTGAACAAGATCCGTGGCATCTTCAAGTCCGTTGCCGTCAAGGCTCCCGGCTTCGGCGACCGTCGCAAGGCTCAGCTGCAGGACATCGCCATCCTCACCGGTGGCCAGGTCATCTCCGAGGAGGTCGGCCTCAAGCTTGAGAACGTCACCCTCGACCTGCTCGGCAACGCGCGCAAGATCGTCATCACCAAGGACGAGACCACCATCGTCGAAGGCGCCGGAGACCCCGAAGCCATCGCCGGTCGCGTTCAGCAGATCCGCAACGAGATCGAGAACACCGACAGCGACTACGACCGTGAGAAGCTCCAGGAGCGTCTCGCCAAGCTCGCCGGCGGCGTTGCCGTCATCAAGGCCGGCGCCGCGACGGAGGTTGAGCTCAAGGAGCGCAAGCACCGCATCGAGGACGCCGTCCGCAACGCGAAGGCAGCCGTCGAAGAGGGCATCGTCGCCGGTGGTGGCGTCGCCCTCATCCAGGCCGGCAAGACCGCATTCGAGAAGCTCGAGCTCGTCGGAGACGAGGCAACCGGCGCGAACATCGTCAAGGTCGCCATCGACGCCCCGCTCAAGCAGATCGCCCTCAACGCGGGCCTCGAGCCCGGCGTCGTCGCCGACAAGGTGCGCAACCTGCCGATCGGTTGGGGCCTCAACGCCGCGACCGGTGAGTACGTTGACATGCTCCTCGCCGGCATCAACGACCCGGTGAAGGTCACCCGCTCCGCGCTGCTCAACGCCGCGTCGATCGCCGGACTGTTCCTCACCACCGAGGCCGTCGTCGCCGACAAGCCCGAGAAGAACGCTGCTCCGGTCGGCGACCCGTCCGGCGGAATGGACTTCTAAGTCCACCCTGCTCGATAGGTAGACCGCTTCACCGCTTCACCGCTTCACCGCCAACAGGGCGTCTCCTCCGGGAGGCGCCCTGTTTTCGCGTCCGGTGCACGCCACTCCCGGGCGAAGAGCCGCGCGTTCGCCTGCTCGATCTCGGCGTACTGCTGACCGGCCTGATTGAGCGCCTGGCCAAGGCTCTCTGCGCTCTGCGCAACTTGGTGCTGGGTCGCCCGCCAGTCCGTCACGGCGGCCTGGAACGCGGCCGCCGCCTGCCCGGTCCACGATCCCTCCAGCCCGGTCAGTTGACCGAGCAGCGCGGCGACCTCCGCCTGGATCCGACCGAGGGTCGCTCTGGCCGTCGTTGTGGTGCTGAGCACGAGTTCACTGTCTACCTGGTACCGGGGCATCCGCAGTCCTTTCGAGTGGTGTGCTGCCACCGTAAGGCGGATGCCGAGCGCGGCCCGGCCAGTACGCCCCGCTGTGCACAACTCGCCCTCACCCCTGCCCGGTGAGGCGGCGGCGGGGCTACGGGGCCGGGGTGATCGCGAGGCGCTGCGGAGCGTTCGGGGAATCGGCGAGCGGGAACCAGACCCGGAAGGTCGCTCCGCCACCCGGCGTCTCGACGACCTGGACGGTGCCGTTGTGGCTCGCGACGATCGAAGCCACGATCGCCAGTCCGAGTCCACTGCCGCCGGTCTCCCGGGCGCGCGATGTGTCGGCGCGCCAGAAGCGCTGGAAGATCTTGTCGCGGATCTGCGGCGGGATGCCCTCGCCGTGGTCGATCACGGCGACGGAAGCGCGCTGGTTCCGCCGGTCGACGGCGACCTCGAGCTCGATGGGACTGTCGGCCGGACTGAACCGGAGGGCGTTGCCCATCAGGTTGGTGATGACCTGGCGGATCTTGTTCTCCTCGGCCATGACGACGGCCGGGATGGCGGTGGTCTGCGCCTCGGCGGGCACCGGCTCGGGGAGGGTGGCGACAGCATCCGTTTTCCGGGGGCGGCGGGTACGCAACCGCGCGAGGGTCGCGCCGGCGAAGGAGACGGTGGTGGTGTGCGGAACGGCCACGGCCTCGCCGACGCGTTCGGGGACCGTCACGAGGGTGGAGGTCGGGACCTCGCCGGTAGAGTGCGCGAGATCGATGGCGGAGGCCAGCGGAACGACGGGCTCCTCGTCGGTGTCGGGAGCCTTCGTGACGACCGTGATGGTGCGACCGGGGGCGGAGGCCATCGCGTCGAGGGCGGCATCGCGGGCGAGGGGGAGCAGGTCGACGGGAGTGAGGGCGAGCGGCTTCGTCTCGTCGAGACGGGCGAGTTCGAGGAGGTCTTCGACGAGACCACCCATCCGGATCGCTTCCTTCTCGATGCGTTCCATCGCCTGGGCGACCTCTTCGGGCGTCTGCAGGGCGCCCATCCGGTAGAGCTCGGCGTAGCCGCGGACGGAGACGAGGGGAGTGCGGAGCTCGTGGCTCGCATCGCCGACGAAACGACGCATCTGGTCGATCGTGCGGGCCCGTTCCTTGAACAGCCGGTCGATCCGGCTGAGCATGGTGTTGAGGGAACGGTTGAGCCGGCCGACCTCGGTATTGGGCGTGGCCCCGCCGAGCCGCTGGCTGAAGTCGCCGTCGGCGATCGCCGCGGCCGTGCGCTCCACTTCCCGCAGGGGAGCGAAGGTGCTCGTCACAAGCAACCGGGTGATCAGGCCGCCCAGGAGCACGACACCCAGGCCGAAGCCCAGGAAGATCGTGAGATACGTGCCGACGGTATTCTCGGCCGTCTTGAGCGAGACCGCCATGACGAGCGTGCCGTATGTGCCGTGGACGTTCGTGACCAGCGGCACCGCGACCGCAAGGAACTCGGTGTCATGCGAGGCGTCCTGCAGGCGCATGGTCTGCCCGTTGAGCGCGTTGACCGACTGCAGGTCGAGCGGCATGGTGATCTGCGGGAGCTCCCGCGCGGGAACGTCGGTCCAGGACTGGTACCGGAGATCACCGTTCTCGTCGTACAGGGCGACGTAGTAGTCGGACGGTACGACGGTGCCGGTGTTCTGCCCGAGGGCGTTCGCGGTGTACGCGACCGACGTCGTCTGGGCATCCGCCTGGAGTTGCGCGTCAACCTGCTGGATCACGTACTGCCGGAGCATGGCCATCGTGCCGATCCCGGAGACCAGGAGACCGAGCGTGAGCATGAGAACGGTCACGCCGGTGATCTTGGACCTGAGGGATATGCGGTTCCACCGCTCCGTGAGTGACTGATGCATCAGGCTGCCAGTCTATTTGCGCAGTCTGGGACTATGCCTTGGCAGCCTTGAGCATGTAGCCGAAGCCGCGCTTGGTCTGGATCAGCGGCTCTGAGGAGTGGGCGTCGACCTTGCGGCGCAGGTACGAGATGTAGGACTCGACGATGCCGGCGTCGCCGTTGAAGTCGTACTCCCAGACGTGGTCCAGGATCTGCGCCTTCGAGAGCACCCGGTTCGGGTTGAGCATCAGGTAGCGGAGCAGCTTGAACTCGGTGGGGCTGAGCTCGATGGGTTCTTCGCCGACGAGCACCTCGTGGGTGTCCTGGTCCATGGTCAGTTCGCCGGCGCGGATGACGGCGTCTTCGTCGGCGTGCATCGTGCGGCGGAGGATGGCCTTGATCCGGGCCACGATCTCGTCGAGGCTGAACGGCTTGGTCACGTAGTCGTCGCCGCCGACCGTGAGGCCGGTGATCTTGTCTTCGGTGTCGTCCTTGGCGGTGAGGAACAGGATCGGCGCCGTGTAGCCGGCGGAACGGAGGCGTTTGGTCACGCCGAAGCCGTTCATGTCGGGAAGCATGACGTCGAGGATGATCAGGTCGGGTTCCTCTTCGAGCACGGCCGAGATCGCCTGGGCACCGTTGCCAACGGCCCGCACGGCGAAGCCGGCGAAGCGCAAGCTGGTGGTGAGGAGGTCCCGGATGTTGGGCTCGTCGTCGACAATAAGAATGCGGGGGCCATCAGTCATTGGACCAGTATCTGCGCGTTAGCTGGACCTTCGCTGGGAGTGCCCGGTGTGGTTAAGGCGTGGGTAGATTGTTGGTGGGGTGTGAAGCTGCCGGGGCGACTCGGACGCGGAGGTCGAAGCCGCTGCCGAGTCGGATGTCGAGCGGTTGTCGACACGGATTCGAATGGAGAACGCCATGAAAAGCGAAACATATGTGATCGTCGGAGCCGGCCTCGCCGGGGCACGCGCGGCCGAGGCGCTCCGGGCCGAAGGCTTCGACGGACGAGTCGTTCTGCTCGGCGAGGAGGCTGAGTACCCGTATATCCGGCCGCCGCTGTCCAAGGACTACCTCGCCGGGACATCCGCTCGCCACTCGATCGACGTGCACCAGGCCGAGTGGTACGCGGGGCAGGACATCGAGGTCCTGCCGGGGCGAGCCGTGACGGCACTCACGCTCGATGCGCGGCGCCTGACCTTCGCCGATGGCGGGACGCTGCGCTACGACCGGCTCCTGCTCTCGACCGGGGCGGCAGCGCGGCCGTTCCCGGGTGACGGGGGAGACCTGGCCGGCGTGCACCTGCTGCGGACGGTCGGTGACTCGACCCGGCTGAAGGAAGCGCTCGAGCCGGGCCGACGCCGGGTCGTCGTGGTCGGTGCCGGCTGGATCGGCCTCGAAGTCGCGGCGGCCGCCCGCGGCTACGGCAATGACGTGACGGTGCTCGGGCAGGGGGCTGTGCCGCTGGAGCGCGCCGTCGGAGCAGAGATCGGCGCCATCTTCGCCCAGCTGCACCGCGACAACGGGGTCGACCTGCGGATGGAGACCGGCGTGGCCGAGATCCTCGGTGCGGACGGACGGGTCACGGGTGTCCGGCTCGAGACCGCTGCTGGCCGAGCCACCGCAGGCGAGGCGGCGGCGGAGGGCGTCGGATCCGGCACGGACGAGGAGCGCGGCGAGGTAGTCCCTGCGGACGTTGTTGTGATCGGGATCGGCGCGACGCCCAACACTCGGCTGGCCCTCGACGCGGGGCTCGAGGTCGCCGATGGCATCGTCGTCGACGCGGCCTTCCGCACGAACGAGCCCGGTGTCTACGCGGTCGGCGACGTCGCGAGCGTGTTCCACCCCGTGCTCGGACACCACCTCCGGGTGGAGCACTGGGCGAACGCCGAGAATGCCGGCCGGGCCGCCGCGCTCTCGATGTTGGACCGCGCGGTGAGTTACGAGGAGATTCCCTACTTCTACACCGATCAATTCGACCTGGGAATGGAATACTCGGGGTATGGCGAATTGGCGAGGGATGCGGAACTCGTGTTCCGCGGTGACCGGTCGGCCCGCGAGTTCCTCGCGTTCTGGGTCGCCGACGGCCGTGTGGTCGCGGGCATGAACGTCAACGTGTGGGGCGTCAACGACTCGGTCCAGACCCTGATCCGGTCGCGCATCCGCGTTGATCCGTCCGTGCTCCGCGACGGGACGCGCAGCCTCGAGAGCATCATCGGCCAGGCGGTCGAAGCGCCGGGCGCAGGCTCCTGACATGACGGGCGGCACCGCGGCGTTACCCGTTCTGATCCACCCCCGGCGCACGATCGGCGGACGCGAATTCGATTTCGACCGTGAAGTCGCGGTCATGGCGATCATCAATCGCACTCCGGACTCGTTCTTCGACCAGGGCGCAACGTTCGCGCTGGACAAGGCCGTCACAGCCGCGCTCCAGGCGATCTCCGACGGTGCCGACTGGGTCGACATCGGCGGGGTGAAGTTCGCGCCCGGTCCGCCGGTCCCCGTCGACCAGGAGATCGACCGGGTCGTCCCGGTCGTCCTGGCGCTGCGCGGCGCCGGCGCGGTCATCTCCGTCGACACGTTCCACCCGGCCGTTGCACGGGCGGCCATCGAGGCCGGCGCCGACGTCATCAACGACACCACCGGCATCCACGACCCGCTGATGGCGGACGTCGTCGCGGACAGCGAGGCGACCCTCGTCGTGACGCACAGCCTCGCCCGCCCACGGATGCCGCACCCGGCCCCGCGCTACGGCGACGTCGTGAGCGAGGTCGCCGCGTTCCTCCGGGAGCGCACAGACCTGGCCCTGTCCCACGGGATCCCCGCGGAGCGGATCATCATCGATCCCGGCCATGACCTCAACAAGAACACCCGCCACTCGCTCGAACTGACCCGGCGCCTCCCCGAGATCGCCGCGCTCGGGTACCCGACCCTCGTCGCGGTGTCCAACAAGGACTTCATCGGCGAGACTCTCGATCGCCCGAGGGGGGAACGCGTTGAGGGTTCCCTTGCCGCCGCCGTGTTCAGCATCATGCAGGGCGCCCGGATCGTGCGGATGCACAACGTGCGCGCCGCCGTGGACGCCGTCCGGATGACCGAGGCGATCCTGGGCTTCCGCGAACCGGCGTACGAGCGCCACAACCTGGCCTGAGCGATGACCGACTTCAGCCAGGCAGCTCTCCTCAACGCCTATCGCATCGAGGACAGGGCCGACCCGCGGGTGCGCGTCAACTTCATCGCGAGCCTCGACGGCGCCGCGACCCACGACGGCCTGAGCGGAGGCCTGAACAACGCCGACGACAAACTCGTCTTCGACACGCTCCGGTCCCTCACGGACGTGATCCTGGTCGGGGCGGGCACGGTCCGCGCCGAGGGCTACGGCGGCATCCGCCTGGACGCCGCCGCCGAGGCCTGGCGCGTCGCACACGGGCTCCCGCCGCAGCCGCGGATCGCTGTCGTGAGCGGGCGCCTGGACCTGGACGCCGGGCATCCGCTGTTCACCGACGCCGCGACGCGCCCGATCGTCATCACGCACGCGGGGTCACCGGCCGGCAGGCGCGTCGACCTCGAGGACGTGGCCGACGTGCTCGTCTCTGGGGCGGCGTCGATCGATCTCCCGCTCGCGCTCCGCGGGCTCGCCGCTCGGGGCTTGCGCCAGGTGCTCTGCGAGGGCGGGCCGAGCCTGTTCGGGGCCCTGCTCGCCGTCGATGCCGTCGACGAACTCTGCTTGAGCCTGAGCCCGGTGCTCGAGGCGGGCACCTCTGGCCGCATCGCCCGCAGCGCAGAGACCACGTCGCGACCGATGCACCTGGACCACGTGCTCACCGCCGGAGACATGCTCTTCCTGCGCTACACCCGCCCGGCGGTCTGACCGATTCCGTCGGATCGGTTCGGTCAGCGGATGCCGGCGGCGGCCTCGCCGATGAGGGCGTCAGTGTCGAGGTTGTTCGCGTCGAGGATCGTGTAGCTGTACCCCTGCTCCGCGAGGAAGCGCTGGCGGTTCTGCGCGAAGTCCTGGTCGACGGTGTCTCGGGCGACGAGCGTGTAGAAGTTCGCGGCGAGGCCGGATTCCTTGGGGCGGAGCAGACGGCCGAGCCGCTGCGCCTCCTCCTGGCGGGACCCGAACGACCCGGAGACCTGGATGGCCACGGTCGCCTCCGGCAGGTCGACGGAGAAGTTCGCGACCTTGGAGACGACGAGCAGGTTCTCCTCGCCGACCCGGAACGCCTGATAGAGCCGTTCGCGTTCGTCGACGGGCGTGGCCCCGGTGAGTTTCGGCGCGTTGAGAGCATCGGCGAGTTCGTCGATCTGGTCGAGGTACTGGCCGATCACGAGGATGCGCTCGCCGTGGTGCTTCTCGACGAGGCGCTTGACCACGTCGAGCTTGGCCGGGGCGGTCGCGGCGAGCCGGTACCGCTCGTCGTCCGCAGCGGCGGCATAGGTGAGGCGCTCGGACTGCGGCAGGTCGATCCGCACCTCGTAGCACGAGGCGGGGGAGATGAAGCCCTGGGCCTCGATCTCCTTCCAGGGTGCGTCGAACCGCTTGGGGCCGATCAGACTGAACACGTCGCCCTCGCGACCGTCCTCGCGGACGAGCGTCGCGGTGAGGCCGAGGCGGCGGCGGGCCTGCAGCTCGGCCGTGAGCTTGAACACCGGTGCGGGTAGGAGGTGCACCTCGTCGTAGATGACGAGGCCCCAGTCCATCGCGTCGAGGAGTTCGAGGTGGGCGTATTCGCCCTTCCGCTTCGCCGTGAGGATCTGGTACGTCGCGATCGTGACGGGCTTGACTTCCTTGACCTGCCCGGAGTATTCGCCGATCTCGTCCTGGGTCAGGGTGGTGCGCTTGAGCAGTTCGTCGCGCCACTGCCTGGCCGAGACCGTGTTGGTGACGAGGATGAGCGTGTTGGTCTTCGCCGTCGCCATCGCTCCGGCGCCGACGAGGGTCTTGCCCGCTCCACAGGGCAGCACGACGACGCCGGAACCGCCGTCGAAGAAGCTCGCGACGGCCTTGTTCTGGTAGTCGCGCAGGGCCCAGCCGTTCTCGAGCAGGGCGATGTCGTGCGGGGTGCCCGGCGTGTACCCGGCGAGGTCCTCAGCCGGCCAGCCGAGCTTGACGAGCTCCTGCTTGAGCTGCCCGCGGGCCCAGGGTTCGACGAGGAAGGAATCAGGGGTCGGGTGGCCGATCAGCAGGGGAGCGATCCGCTTGGCGCCGGAGATCTCCATCAGCACGGCCCGGTCGTTGCTCTGCAGGACGAGCTGGCCCTCGTCGTCGCGCTCGATGATCAGGCGGCCGTAGCGCCCGACGGTCTCCTCGATGTCGATCCGCACGGTCTGCGGGATCGCGAACTTTGAATACTTCTCGAGGGTCGCGAGCATGTCAGAGGCGCCGTGTCCCGCTGCCCGGGCATTCCAGAGTCCGAGCCGGGTGATCCGGTAGGTGTGGATGTGCTCAGGGGCCCGTTCCAACTCCGCGAAGACGGCGAGGTCATGGCGCGCATCTTCGGCGAGGGGGTGGGCGACTTCGAGCAGAACCGTGCGGTCGCTCTGGACAATCAGTGGACCATCAGACATAGCCGCTAATCCTACGCCCGCGCGGCTGAGAGCCTCCCATCGGCCGACCCCCGCTTAAGGGGCGGGGGTGATGCTGATGATGCTCGAGAGCGGGAGGGTCCGTTCGATGTCGGCCCGGCGGTCCCTGGCCCGGAAACGGCCGCCGCCGACGCTCGCCGGTTCGAGCAGGTAGTCGACGACGACCCCGCCCGGCATGGCGATGCTGACGATGACGGTCTGCTTGGACTTGATCGCCGAATCGAGCTGGCGGGCGAGCCAGGCGTCGGCGGCGACATCTTCGCCGCCGTCGGCGGCGCGAAGCTTTTCGACCAGGATGAGGGCGAGGTCGGGGGCATCAGGGGGGAGGACCCTCGCGAGCTGGTGCCGGCGGAGATGCAGGATCTCGCCGTCGGCGTTCTCCGCGGCGACGGGATACTTGGCGTCGTTGAGCGCCCAGAACACGACGTCCGAGGTGAACCGGCTCGTGAGACGGTGGGCGTCCGCGCGGACGAGTCCGAGCGGGCTGAGGGTCTGGTCGACGGCGAGGGTGCCGAGGAGCTCCTCATCGTCCGATCGGACGTAGCTCCGGCTGAGCGCGGTCGGCGCGGCCGCTTCGCCGACCCGGATCCGTCCGTACCGGCCGGCGGACTCCCGGATCAGGTACTCGATCGGCTGCGGGATGCCCGTCAGCGAGATCGCGCGCAGGAAGTCGAGGAGTGACTCGGCGGTTTCACCCGCGGCGAGTGCCCGGTTGACCGAGGTCGCCGAGATTCGGTAGCTGAGAGCGAGTTCGCGGCTCTCGACGTCGGCGAGACCGCGGAGCCGGGCGTCGATCGAGGGGGCGAGGGGGCCGGGGGAGACGATCGAGAGGTCGTTCTGCAGGTAGACGGCCCCGACTTCTGCGGGCAGTGACGCCCCGATTGTGGCGATGGCGCCCTCGAGGTCTTCGGCGAGGACCGCGGCACCGGCCGGGCTCGTGGTCTGGTGCGCCGTGATGCCGATCAGCTCGGCGTCGCGGGCGAACTCGGTGACGCGGGTGTCCATCCACTCGCCGCCGGCCGGGTAGAGCCAGGTCACGAAACTGCGCAGGCCCTCGCCCCAGGAGACGCCGGGGCGGTGCGCCAGGATGCTGCGCACATCGGCGGGCAATGCCGCCTGCCAGGAGCCGGCCAGGGCCGCCCAGCGGTGCGCGGTGCCCTCGAGGAGCCAGGCCTCGCCGGCCTCCGTCTCGTTCCAGTAGCCGGTGGAATGCGCGATCAGCTGCGCCCTGGCCGCTGTGGCGACGTAGGTGGCGACGGCGTCGAGTTCGACGCCCATGACCGTGGAGAGGCGCTTGGTGTCCGGCAGGCCGAGTCCGCCGCGGCTGAGCTCCCGCACGGGCTCGCGGGAGAGCTCTGTGACGAGCTCGGCGATGGAGGAGACCGCCGAGAAGGCGCGTTCCGCGGCGAGGCGGTCCGTGAAGCGGCTGTCGGTCGCGATCACGGTCGCAAGTGCGGAGGGCGCTGGTATCGAGGCGAGCTCGAGGGCGGACGGCAAGCCGAGGTCTGGCCAGGTCGCCAGGTGTTCGGCGACGGCCGCATAGACCCTGAGCCCGTCGTCGGACAGGTGTGCAAGCATCAGCTCGTCGAGGACGGCGGCGCGCGCGGCGACATCCGCTCGGGTGACGGTCACGCCGCCGAGCTCGGTGAGTCGGGTGGCGAGCGCATCGAGGCCGAGCGACCCGCCGGTCGTGGACGTCGGGGTTGACGAGGTGGCAGAGTCGGTCGGCTCGGCCGGTGCCTCGGTGGCGGTGATCGCCAGCACGGCCAGGGTCGACCGGTCGAGCCGGGAGAGCGCTGCCTGGACCGCGGTCGGGTTCAGCAGGGCTTCGGCGAGGTCGAAGAAATCCCGGATGCCGTGGGCTGAGATCGCACGGATCTCGATCGTGCGGCGCAACGCCGCGTCGTCGAGTGCACGAAGGCGAGAGGCGAGCGTCAGCACGGCGTTACTTCCCGTTCTGTCGTGCCTCGCGAGCGCGGCGGACAGTGGTCGTCACCAGGAGAACGATGATCAGGATGAATCCAATCGGCAGCCCGACGAGCGGGAGCGCGAGGATCGCGGGCCAGACACCCTGGCCGAAGCCGTTGTTCGCGCCGGCGCCGAGCCAGGTGCCGATGATGACGGCGAAGAACGCGAGGATCGACAAGCCGACGGTGGCGGCGACCATATAGGCAAGGATGCGTTCCGGCCGGCCGGCGGCATGTGGAGTTTGATTGGTCACAGTGTCAAGGATACGGGGCGGCGACGGGTGCAACCGAATAAGCTGGGTGCGGTTGGCGCGCATGTCGCGCGCCCGGAATTCAGCGAGGTCCAGATGCCCACCGGCAAGGTCAAGTTCTACGACGAGGAGAAGGGTTTTGGCTTCATCAATTCCGATGACGGCCAGGAGGTCTTTCTCCACGCTTCTGCGCTGCCCACCGGAGTGACGGTCAAGCCAGGAACGAAGCTCGAGTTCGGCATCGCCGATGGCAAGCGTGGCGCCCAGGCGCTCTCCGTGCGCATCATCGAAGCGCCGCCGAGCCTCGTCAAGCTCAGCCGCAAGCCCGCAGACGACATGGCGATCATCATCGAGGACCTCGTCAAGGTCCTCGACGGCATCGGTGCGAGCCTGCGGCGCGGCCGTTACCCCGACAGCGCCCACAGCCACAAGATCGCCGCCATGCTTCGCAAGGTCGCAGAGGAACTCGATGCCTGAGCAGACCGAAGACACCACACTCGACGTACTGACCGTCGACGCCGTGACCGATGCCACCGATTCCTCGGCAGCGGATGTCGTTCCGACCGACGAGACACTCGTCGCGGCCGTCGAGGTGGCCAGGGCGGCCCTGCTCACCTTCACTCCGGAAGACACCATCGGTGAACCCCTCGGACACATCGTCGAGGGTGACCGGGTCGTGTCGTTGCTCTTCGACTGCACCATGACCGGGTATCCGGGCTGGCGCTGGACTGTGACGCTCTCGCGCATCGATGGGGAATCCGTGCCGCAGGTGCTCGAGACCGAGCTCACTCCGGGAGACGAGGCCCTCGTCGCGCCCGAGTGGGTGCCGTGGTCCGATCGCCTCGCCGACTACCGCACGGCTCAGGACCTGGTCGCCGCGACTGCGGCCGCCGACGCCCTCGGCGACGACGACGCTGATGATGATGATGATGATGATGACGACGACAGCGACGACGACGACGATGACGACGACGACAGCGATGACGACGACACTGACGACGATGACGACGAAGAAGAAGACGACGACATCGACCCCGACGATGTCGACGAAGACGAATAGCGCCTAGCGCCGAACGAACGAAGAACTACCGGCGCCTCAGGCGCAGCCAGGCCAGCCCCGAGATGCCGAGGCCGACCCCGGCAACCGCGCACCACATCCACCAGCTCAGCCCGCGGGCCGCGAGCTCGCCCTGGAAAACCAGGGCGAGACCCGCGGCCACGAGCCAGGCGAGGGCTCCGATCAGGATCGGCGTGCGCGCATCCGCTTTCGACGGCTCAGGATCGGGCCGGCGCTCGCTGTCTTTCAACCAGAGGCGCACGCGAAACCGCTATTTGCCGAGGTTCGCGACGACGAATTCGATGGACTTGACCAGCTGACGCACGTCGTCCGGCTCGATGGCCGTGAACGTCGCGACGCGCAACTGGTTGCGGCCGAGCTTGCGGTACGGCTCGGTGTCGGAGATACCGTTCGCGCGCAGCGCCTTGGCCACGGCGGATGCGTCGATCGCGTCGTCGAAGTCGATCGTCGCGACGACCTGCGAACGGTGGTCGGGGTTGACGACGTACGGCGTCGCGTAGTCGACGGTTGCGGCCCAGTCGTAGAGAACCGAGGAGGACTCGCGGGTACGTGCGGAGGCCCATGCGAGTCCGCCATTGCCGTTGATCCAGTCGAGCTGGTTCTCGATCAGGAGCAGGGTGGCCACGGCCGGGGTGTTCAGGGTCTGGTTGAGACGCGAATTGTCGATCGCGTTCTTCAGGCTGAGGAATTCCGGGATGTACCGGCCGCTCGCCGCGATCTGCTCGACGCGCTCGATGGCCGCGGGGGAGAGGAGCGCCATCCAGAGGCCGCCATCGGAGGCGAGGTTCTTCTGCGGGGCGAAGTAATAGGCATCCGCCTGGTCGGCGGCGTAGTCGATGCCGGCGGCCGCGCTCGTGGCGTCGATGACGGTCAGGGCTCCGGCGTCGCCGTGCACGCGGGTGACGGGAGCCATCACGCCGGTCGAGGTCTCGTTCTGCGGCCAGGCGTACACGTCGACGCCCTCGGTCGGGACGGCCTCGCTCAGCGAGCCTGCCGGCGCCTTGATGACGTCGGGTGCTTCGAGGAACGGTGCGCTCGCCGCGGCGGCGAACTTGCCGCCGAACTCGCCGAAGACGAGGTTCTGGGCTTTCTTGGAGATAAGGGAGAACGCGGCTGCATCCCAGAAAGCGGTGGACCCGCCGTTGCCGAGGACGACTTCATAGCCTTCCGGAGCGCGAAGCAGCTCCGCCAGGCCGGTGCGGACCCGGCCGACGAGGTTCTTCACCGGCGCCTGACGGTGGGAGGTGCCGATAATGGACGTGCCAGATTTAAGGAGGTACTCAAGCTGTTCCTGACGGACCTTGGACGGGCCGCAGCCAAATCGTCCGTCAACGGGCAAGAGTTCGGAGGGAATTATCAGATTCGACATGAGGCGATTCTAACGACCCCTAACACGGCGATAAGGTTGTGACGCACACGGAGGCACTGGGAGGCCGGCGATGACTGATCTGATCGACACGACCGAAATGTATCTCCGCACCATCCTCGATCTGGAGGAGGAAAGCATCGTCCCCCTCCGGGCCCGGATCTCCGAACGCCTGGGCCATTCCGGCCCGACCGTTTCGCAGACCGTCGCGCGTATGGAGAGGGACGGGCTCGTCGTCGTTTCCGGCGACCGCCACCTCGAACTCACGATCAACGGCCGCCGTAAGGCCGTGCACGTGATGCGCAAGCACCGCCTCGCCGAGCGCCTGCTGAGCGACGTGATCGGCCTCGAGTGGGAGTTCGTCCACGACGAAGCCTGCCGGTGGGAACACGTCATGAGCGAGCAGGTCGAACGCAAGATCCTGGAGATGCTCGGGCACCCGACCGAGTCGCCGTATGGCAACCCGATCCCCGGGCTCGACGAACTGGGCGACTCGCCGGCCGTCGCATTCATGGCCGGAGTGACGAACCTGGTCGAGGTCGTCGCAGGGTCGACGGCGCCGGTGACCGCGGTCATCCGCCGCCTCGGCGAACCCGTGCAGTTCGACCCGGAACTGCTCGCACAGCTCAAGAACGCCGGCGTGATGCCGGGCAATTCGGGGGTCTTCTCCGCGCTGGGGTCCTACGTCCTCGTCGAGGTCGCGGGGTTCGACGAGGGTCTCGAACTGCCCAACGAAGTCGCGAGCCACATCTTCGTCACCACTCCCGTCGCCGAGCTCTGACCGCCGATTTCGAGGCTCCGAATCCGAGCGGATGCCGGGTTTTCGTCGATCGGAATATGACCGTTTCGTTACGCGTTCGTTATTAAATCGTCACCAAGGGGTGACAAACGGAGAAACCTCACGTACTGTCGGACGAGTCCCACAGGCCAGAACCGGCCGCCGGGCTCGAAACAGGACGTCTCTCTTCCCGTCTCCTGGTTCGGTAACACATGCGACCAACGCATTGGACGGGGCAACTACCTAGTGTTGTCGAGGCGCCGGAGGTACACACTTTGGCCGAAGAATTAGGTAGAAGACTGTCCCGTCGAGGTTCCGCCCCGACTCCCGCACTGCCGGCCCCGAAGCCGGCGCAGCGTGAAGAGGCCCCCGCGCGCGGGATCTTCACCCGCCCCTCACGCCGGCACGGAGCCATCGCCAACATCGTGATGATGACCCTGGCCGGCGGGCTCGTCGCCACCATGGCGATCCCGGCGTACGCGTTCGCGCCGAGTGCTCCCGGCACGGACACCGCGCACGGCACGACGGCATCCACAGCCCTCACCCGAGCGGGTGCCCAGTCACTCACCGTCGCCGACCAGGCCTCGACCGTCAGCGTCGCCCGAGACGGATTCACCGCCACGACGCCGGAAGAGATCGCCGCCGCCAAGGCGGCAGCAGCTGCCGCGGCCGCCGCCGCAGCAGCCGAAGCACGCCGCGTCGCCGCGGCCGCCTCCATGACGACGTACGCATCCGCATACTCCGGACCGTCGGTCTCCGACTTCCTGGCCAACCCGTCCTACCCGACGTTCAGCCTCGCATCCGTCTACAACGTCGGCCTGCAGTACCAGGGTGTTCCCTATGTCTACGGCGGGTCAACGCCCGCCGGCTTCGACTGCTCCGGTTTCGTCATGTACGTCTACGCCCAGTTCGGGATCAGCCTGCCGCATTCTTCCGCAGGCCAGGGCGCAGCGGGCACCCGGATCTCCGTCGCCGACGCGCAGCCGGGTGACCTCGTCATCATGGACGGTCACGACGGGATCTACGCCGGCAACGGCAACATCCTGCACGCACCCTACGAGGGGGCTGCCGTGCGCGTGCAGCCGATCTGGACGAGCTCGTACTACATCGTTCGCCTCGGGATCTGAAGCACTGCGACGGAGGTCGCCCGGCAGGAACGACTGCTGCCTCGCCGGGCGGGCCGATGTGAACAATGCGTAACAGCTTGCCCACGAAGTGTTGCGGGTGCTGCGCGGCGTGTCGCTTGTGAGTTAACCTGATGCTCTGTAGTACTGCGAGTTTTTTGGGAGAGCCAATGCGCGAGCGATGCACGATCCACACCATGGATGTGCGCTGCCGCTTTGCGCTGCGGCACGGCAGTCAAACATGTCTGAGTTGCGCGTGTTCTCGCGTTGCAGCCCGTAGGGCGTTGTCATTGTGACAGCGCCCTTTTTGTTTGCCCGTTTGCCCCTGACTCTCGGTGCGAGGGAGTAGATCGAATGGCTGGAAGCCGTCCAGCCCTTTTCGAAAGGGAACGCATGCGCACACTTGTTCTGAACGCGGGCTACGAGCCCCTCGCCGTGGTCTCGTTCAAACGGGCCATCGTGCTCGTCATGAACCAGAAGGCCACCATCGTGGCCGCCGACCAGGCCCACCCGGTCTGGGCGACGACCGGTTCCTGGGACCGGCCCAGCGTGATCATCCTCACGCGGTACGTGCACCTCCCGCGGTCGCGTTCGCTGCCGGTGAGCCGGCGCGGCGTCCTCCGCCGGGATGACCATCGCTGCGCGTACTGCGGCCGCACCGCGAACACGATCGACCATGTGCAGCCGCGTTCGCGCGGTGGCCGCGACAGCTGGGACAACCTCGTGGCCTGCTGCCTGCGGTGCAACAACATCAAAAGCGACCGCACTCCCGCGGAGATGGGTTGGGACCTGCTCTTCCACCCGAAGATCCCGATCGGGTCCAGCTGGGTCGTGCGCGGTGTCGAGCGACCCCTGCCGCAGTGGGATGAATATCTTGCGCCTGCCGCCTGATCAGGAAATGTAACGGATGTGTAACGCCGGGGGTGACTTCTTCGGCGGTTTCCCCTAGGGTGGGATGAACCCGAACGATACGCCACGATCCAGAGGAAAACTTTTGCCCGAGTCTGGCGTGTCCGATTCCGCAGCGAGCCCCGAGGTTTTTCTCACTCGCCGCGAACTCCGGGCTCAGCGCGAGGCGCTCCCGGCTTTGAGCCCGGCCACGGAGCAGTTCCTGGCCCCGAAGCCCGAGCCCGTCGTCGTTCCCACCGTGCGCTCGCGCGGACGTCTTCCGGCCTCGCCGTCGAAGCCCGTCGGTCGTTTCCCGCGCAAGCGGCGGCATCCGGTCAAGATCGCGATCGCCGTGCTCGCCATCCCGGCCATCTTCCTCACTGCGGCACTGCCCGCATACGCCTTCACACCGCGCGCAGCCGGCGATCTGACCAGCGCCACCCATTCCTCAGGGAACAAGGTCGTTCAGGGCCTCACCGTCGCAGCAGCCGCGACAGCGGTGACCGTATCGCGTGACGGCTTCGCTGCCACCACGAAAGAGCAGCTGGCGGCTCAGGCACTGGCCACGAAGAAGGCACTCGCAGCCCAGCAGGCGGCAACCGCCCGTGCCGCTGCGGCTGCCTTCGCCGTCTACGGCGTACGGGCAGAGGGCGACGACTACCCCTGGTACAACATGCCCACCGAGTCGCAGGGCGGCGGCCTGTCCCCGCTCAGCTACTACTACCGCGAGTGTGTCGACTTCGTAGCCTGGCGCCTCAACCGCGACGCCGGTTCGACCGGTTCCTCCTGGCGCTGGACCTGGAACAGTCTGACCCCCGGCGGCGGCAACGCGAGCGCCTGGGCGAGCGCCTGGTCCAACCACGGCTGGACCACGAGCAAGACCCCCGTCGTCGGCGCGGTCGCCTGGTTCAACTACAACCACGTCGCCTATGTGCAGTCGATCGGCGGTGACGGATCCGTCGTACTCGAGGAGTACAACTGGATGGGCAGTCACACGTATCACAAGCGCACGGTCTCGCCGAGTGACGTCGCGCTGTTCCTGTACCCGCCCGCGTAATCCCGAACGGGCTCGCACCAGCTAAACTTTGACAGCCAGCCTCTGTAGCTCAACGGAAGAGCAGTTCCGTCCTAAGGAAACGGTTGGGGGTTCGAATCCCTCCAGGGGCACACTTTTTCGGGCCGAAACGGGCCTAATCGGATTTTTCGGTTACTCGGGCGGTCGATGGGCGCCGTCTCTCTCTTTCTGTCTCTGTGTGTACCAAAGGGGAATGATTTGCGCCTCCCCTATTCTTCGTACTACTGAGGCGGAGCGAGGCTGAGCCATCGTTCTTCGATGACGTATCCGAGGTGTTCGTTCATGCGGATGCTGCCGGCGTTGGACTGAGCGCCGCCCGTGCCGAAGGTCCTGATGCCATCGGCCGCCAGGGCATTGATTGACGCGGCCTTGACAGCCACGGCGAGCCCTAGGCGCCTGCAGGAAGGGTCGACGGACGTGAATTCAGTTTCCGCGCGCGCCAGGGTCACGCCGATGACGCTGACGGCGACGAGCTGTCCGGCCTTGATGGCACCAAAGAATCGGTGGCCGGATTTCCAGAGTTCGCGCACGTCGGATTCGTCGCGGTCCGGTACTGCTGTGGCTGGTGTGTTGGGGTAGTCGGCGTGGTTCAGGGTTTCGAGGGCGGTGACCTGTGGAGCCCACCTGGCGTCGAGCTCCTGAACGATGAACGCTCGTTGCCGTGCGGCGACGATTGCCGCGGTGCATGCAGAGAGGTCGGGTGGATCGCTCAGGCGCAGGCGGGCGCCCCATGATTCGCCGACTACAAAGTAGCCGGCCTGCATGAGCTGCTGCACCCGCGGATCATTGAACTCGAGTACCTGGATGTCCCCCGCCATGAGGACAGTGTGTCAGAAGGACTCAGCGGACTCGGGTGATGAGTCGCTGAGGGGTAATGGTCCCGGCTGGTTCGATCCGCTCGCTGCGCGAACGAACACGAAAAAGCGTCACCGCTGCGAGTTGCTCGGCACGATGAGCGGAGTATCCCTGACGGGGTTCCGCTTACTGCACGATCTGGACATTGGTAATGGCTTGGAGCGCTTCGATATGGATGCGCAGCGCTTTGAGTCCGGCCGGTGTTGCTCGGAGCCAGGTTCGTGGTTTGTTGGCGACATATCCTTTTCGTACGGCGATGTAGTGGGCCGCTTCGAGGCGGGAAATGGCCTTGCTGAGGGCGGAGTCGTCCGTCTCGATGAGGTCGCGGAGGGTTGCGAAGTCGACTTCAGATCCATTGCCGAGTGCAGCCATCGTGGAAAAGCGCACCGGGGTGAGAAGGGTCTCATCCAATCGGTGCCGTGGGTGGATACGGGCGGGCTGTCGAGCGGTCATTGCCAGCGATACGTTCTGATCGTGGAGCACGCCAGGGGTGCAGCGATGACGATGCCGCTGATTGTTGCCACTAGTGGTGTGTTCCACTCTGTTTTGGCGGCGATGATAGTGATCGCGAACAGCAGGGTGAATGTGATTCCGAACGCGGCCCACTGGGGTTGTCCCCATTCCGAGCCGACACGGGGTAGTCCCCACCGCGCACTCCAGCCGACCAGCTGCACCAATAGCGCGAGGAAGAACAACATGGCGGCCAGGGGGAACCACGAATAGGGCGTCACTGCGGCGATGACGCCGAAATAGGCTCCCAAGCCCGCTGTCACGACTGCTGCTGTTCTGCTCAGTGGCGGCCGGGGTGAGGCGTCAGATGGGTGAGAAGTGGTTTGGCGTGCTTTTCCGGATGTGCCGATCGCGAGGCCACCGAGCGGGACCGCCACAGCTGCTGCGACAAGCAGGCTCATCCACCACGGGTATTCGACACCGAGAAGGGTGGCCGTTCCCGCGGCCAGGAAGACGATCGTGCTCCACAGAATCAACGGCAGCTGAATTCCGCGGCGCAGGGGTGCGGAGGAGACCGGCAACCGATTGCGGGCACCCTGAACAAGCTGGATGAGTACGAGGAGTGGAATCATCAGCACATTGGCGTGAGCGTACCCGCTGCCAACTGCAGACGCGCTGGAGTTCGGATTGCCAAACAGCAGTAGGAACGTGGCGACGTAGACGAAAAGCCCAGCCGCGGACCAACCTTGAATCACAGCATGGGCACGAAAATCAGTTCGCGCGAGTGATCGAGCGCCCACCCGTTCCGCCTCATTCAGGAGCCGGGCGGCGGTGGATGCATCATAATTCTGACCGCTATGTGCATCACCATCGAACTCGGAATCATTCACGGTGTCAGATTAGCATTTACTTTCCATTCGGCAAGTAGAGCTGATCGTGATCAAGTTTCGGCACCGCAAACCTTTCCCTATCGGGCTTTCTTCGGAGGGCATGGGAGAGTGAGTTGCATGATTGTTGAGCGCATCTATGTGCCGGACGCGTTGGTCATTGAGTCAACGACTTGGCCGTGGTCGATTCCGGCGGTGAGTGACTTAGTCGGCGACGGGGTAGCCCTGAGCGCGCCAGTGACATTTCTCGTCGGAGAGAACGGTACTGGCAAGTCGACCATTGTCGAAGCTGTTGCGGAGGCCTGGGGAGTGGACGTGCGCGGTGGCCAGAGCGGTCGCAAATATTCGTCCGAGTTGCGGAAATCGGTGCTTGGCCAAGCTGTGAGATTCGACCGTGGACTTGGAGGGTCGACAATGGTGAAGACCCAAGCCAAAGGATTCTTTCTCCGTTCGGAGACCGCGTTGGATGTGTTCCAACGCCTCGGTTATGGCGATAGCTACACGGCTGTTAGCCATGGTGAGAGTTACTTGCAGGTCTTCGAGGATTGGTTCTCGGTCAAAGGGTTGTATCTCCTCGACGAGCCCGAAGCTGCGCTCTCTTTCACCGCGTGCCTGAGCCTGATTGCCTCGATGGACCGCGTTGTCAGGGCTGGCGGCCAGGTCATCTGCGCCACCCACTCACCGCTGCTTGCGTCCATGCCGGGCGCCGACATCCTCGAACTCACCGAGGACGGCCTAATTCGATCTGAGTGGGCCGATCTGGAGCTCGTGCAACATTGGAAACGGTATCTGGATGACCCGGGACGCTACCTCAGGCACGTCCTTGAATGAGGACGGGGCCGCTGACGATTCACTTGACTTGACATGCCCTGTAGCCGTGGGTGCCTCAGCGGTCTGTGGACCAGACTATTTTTGATCGGGTAACGGCTATGTGTGCACTTCTGTGAGTACCTGGAAAAATTCAGAGTTCTTATATCCTGATCAGAGACATTTTTGTATCGAAAGTGATGGCGCTTTCGGTTGTGTCGCAAGGAAACGGTTGGGGGTTCGAATCCCTCCAAGGGCACACTTTTTCGGGTCGGAACGGCCCTAATCGGCGTTTTTGGTTACCTAGACGGTCAACATGGACCGTCTCTCGCCTTGTCGATGTGTGTCCGCCGCGGCGCTTGCTGACGTAATTTGCGAAGCAATAGATGGCGTACTTGAGAACTTCATCGTCGAGACGAATCCGCCGAGTAGCGCCTCGCGTAACTTGCCACCGTGGACACGAGTGCCGGAGTTTCGGCCTCACACGATCAATGAGCCGGGATGCCGTTTCCGAGCGCAGCCTCGATGAGGGCGATGGCGCTGCTGCGATTGACACCAAGTTGTGCCATACGAGTGGCGAACTCGAGGGCGGCGGCATGCGCCTCTTGCCGAACACTGTCTCCGTTGGCCGCGACGAACGTGCCCGCGCGCCCGCGGGTAAGGACGAGACCGACTTCTTCAAGTTCTTTGTAGGCCCGGGCGACCGTGTTGATGGCAAGTCCAAGGTCGCCAGCGAGTCTGCGGACCGTAGGCAGCCGCATTCCGGCGACAAGCTCGCCGTTCACGATCTGGGTAAGAAGTTGCACGCGAACCTGCTCGAAAGGCGGGGTCGCGGATTGAGTGTCGACTTCAATCATCGCGCGGCTTCTCCCGGCTTGCTTGAGCGATGGATCTTCGGAGATGGCAACACCCTGGCGCGAAATGAGAAAACAATTGAGATCGCGACGCAGATGACCGCCGCGGACTCGATGAGCGCAGATATGGCTGGGCTCGCTAGGGCGAGAACCTCGGTTCGAGGGTCGATCGCCGCTACGAGCTGAGGCATGGAGATGATGAAGGCCAGCACTCCGAGGCTCAGTGCGGAGCCGGCGCCGTCGCGCACGATACGCACTCGCTGAAGATCTTGACGGCGCAGAGCATTAACGGATCCGGCCGATGAAGGACGGGTGATGAGGACCCGGGCTCCGACCTCGGTCAGGATGAGAACGAGCAATGCGGGCGCAACAACAAAAGCGGAGACCTGAGGATAAACCGCTGGGGAATCAGATGTTGTCGTCCGCGCCGCGATCACGTACAGCAGGATTAGCGCAATCGTGGCCGATAGGACGAGAATCCGCGCGGCCCACATTGCGGGCGACGACACGTAGTCACGTAGGGAAACGGCCTGCGAATGTCCGACTCGCCGATTGATCTGCTCACGTCCCATCTCGCCGGCGATGGCACCTGCTGCGGCTTGCCCGACCAGGCCGCCGGCTACGGCAGGTAGCACGATGAAGTCGGTCGCAGGCGAGCCTCGGTCAGCGCCAACGTAGAAGACGAAGAGCGAACCGAATAGAGCGCCACTGGCCAAGCCAACACCGAGGCCTCGTAGGCGCCACACTCTCCACAACTTCGCATACTTGTCATTGGAGGTTGAGGACCAGGGTGCAACCAAGACGAAAAGCAGGCCGAGACCGAGACCAACGCCGAGAGCTATCCAGGTAGACGTGGCGACGAATGGGATATCACTAATCAGCAGTGACCAGTCCATGCGACTCCTTTGTGTTTGGTTTTTGTCTCATATTGTCAAGACAAAGAGTGACACACAATGCGCGTTCAAGCAATCTCGCAATCCATTGAGTTTGACCGCTGAGAACAAGACAAGCTGACGAAATTGACGCCCGACGTCGTCGACGCGGTGCGGGAGTCCTTGCTTATCGGCCATTGACCGGCGCGAGCGGTCGGCCACTTGGTGGGGCGACTCACATCTGTGTGCGTACCTGTGTGTGTGCAAAATAGAGAATGGTTTGATCCATGCGGCAGCGTCAACCCGGGCAATTGACTGCCTTGCGCTTTCTCGCCGCGGCGGTGTGGTTGCGGCGTGCGGGATCGGTGAGTCGGTGCATCATCCTGACGGTTCCGCGTCGGCTCATCACTCGGCCGATGCTAGCGCCGATCCGGTTGGAGGAGCCATCGATCACACTCGGGCCCGGGTTGCGTCTGTCGAGGTGGGCGAGCGCGGTGGCCACCACGTCCTCAGGTGTGCGCATTCGCGCTCCCGCAGTGGCGTCGTCGGTGCCGACGACGGCGTTGAACTCGGTGCTCGTCGCGCCGGGCGAGAGTGCGAAGACCGTGACTCCTGATGTGCGGGTCTCTGCCCAGAGGGACTCGGTGAAGCTCAGCACGAACGCCTTTGCCGCCCCATAAACGGCCATCCTCGGGGTGGGGGTGTACGCGGCCATGCTGGCGACGTTGATCAGGAAGCCGGTGCCCGCCTTGACCATGTCGGGCAGGAAGGCGGAGCTGATCTGGACGGGTGCGCTGATGTCGACGGCGATCTCTTGGGCGAGGCGGTCGGAGTCCTCGTCGACGAAGTCGCCGAATGTACCGAAACCGGCATTGTTGATGATGCCCGTGACGTGGAGTCCTGCCGCTGCCACCGCAGCTGCGAGCTCGACGCCCACCGCTGGCGAGCCGAGGTCCTGGGTGATCGCGGTGGCCGTCACGCCGTGGGCCGCAGTCAGCTCGGTCGCGAGTGCGTCGAGGCGATCTCGGCGTCGGGCGACCAGCACCAGGCTGGCGCCTCGAGAAGCCAGAGCGCGGGCAAAAGTCGCGCCGATGCCGGATGACGCTCCCGTGATCAGGATGGTGTGGTTGTGGTAGTCCAATGCGGGCATAAGCGGCTCCAATAAACGTGAGGGTGGGGCGCGAACTGCGCCCGAAGAGAACGTATGCTTAACTGGCACTGGGTGTCAAGCAGGCATTTAGGCTACGATTCTGGCATGAGTACTGAATCGACCTTGTGGCAGCGATCGCGTCAGGCGGCCTATGCCGAGATCACGAGCGTCGCTATGCGGCTGTTCCTGGATCAGGGTTTCGAGCGGACGACGATCGATCAGATCGCGTCGACGGCCGGCATCTCGCGACGCTCGTTCTTCCGCTACTTCGGCACCAAGGAAGACATCGTGCTGGGCGATCTGGCGAGCCAGGGCGAACGCATGCGGGATGCGCTCGAGAAGGTACCACTGACCGTTGGACCTTGGGAGGCTCTTCGTCAGGCCTTGCACGCCGTGGATGCGCTCGAATTCGACCCCGGTGTCACGTTGAAGATAGCGACGATGATGTACGGGACGCCGTCGCTACGGTCACGCAGTATCGAGAAGCACCTGCATTGGCAGTCACTGCTGGTACCCGACATCCGGAGGCGCCTCGGACTGGCCGACGATGACGCGTCCGACCCGGCGCCCGCCGCGATCGTCGCAAGCTCGATCGCCTGCCTGGATGCAGCAGGAGAGCTCTGGGTCACCGGCGGCGGCGTGGGCGATCTCGCGGCTCTCTACGACCGCGCGGTCGCCGCAGTGCGCCTTCGCGCGTAATTCCCCCGAGGTGCGACCAGCTTCGGTGACAGTGCGTTGCACGATACGGGACGGCGGTGACCTTGTCCTGCACGCTCACGACGTCGTCGCGGTGACGTGGGTTTCCTTGTTCGAAGAGATAGGAGCCAATCCTTCGGCTCGACGGGTTGGGTCAGAGTAGACCGCGCGGTGGGCGGTACTGGTACTGCAGATCAGCGTCTTGGATATGCCGAATGATGCGCGCCGGCGACCCAGCGACGACCACTCCCGCGGGCACGTTGGCGGTGACCACGCTCCCCGCCCCGACTATCGAGCCGGCACCGATGGACACCCCAGGCAAGATGATGGCACCCGCTCCGATCCAGACGTCGTCGTCGATGTACACGGGCGCCGAGAATTGCGATCCGTCGCGGCGAAGATCGGGGTGCACGGGATGTCCGGTCGTGGTGATGAGGACGTTGGGTGCGAACATGACGCGGTCACCGATGTGGATATCCACGTCGTCAACCAGGGTGAGGTTGAAGTTGACGTAGACGGAATCGCCGAGGTGCACGTGGTTTCCGTAGGCCACCCGTAGAGGCGGCTCAACCCAAACGTCGTCTCCCATACTTCCGAATAGTTCGCGCAGGATGAGCTGACGACCTTCATCGTCGCGTGCTCGCGTTGCATTGAAATCGTCGGCGAGATCCTTGCCGCGAAGGCGCTCCTCCGTGAGCTTTTCGAGGCCGGCTCCGGAGTCAGTGTAGAGGTGGTGGTGGTCCATCCGGTCGCGTACGTCGCGTTCCCGGGGGTCCAAGTTCTCGTCGTCAGTCCCGATTGTGGTGTGGTCATTCATTTCTTGGATCCTTTGCGTATGAGAGTCGGGCGGTACAGGATGCTCGATGCTCGATGCTCGATGCTCATCGGCCATCCAAACGGGAGTATCCGAGAGGAAGTAAAGGTCTGCGGCAGCCTCACATTCGGCGCATGTCGAGAACTTATGACTGGGCGCCTCGTTGCGTGCGGTCTCGTGTTGGATGCTCGGCGATGGTTTTGAGGACAGCGCGGAAGCGAAGATGAACACGAGGACTCCCGCGGCGGGCACGATCAACAGGCCGAACCGAACGGTGGATGCGTCGGCTATCGCGCCGACAATGGGAGGTGACAGGAGAAAGCCGACGCGTAGCAGCCAGCTCACAATGGTGAGTCCCGTGCCGGGGCGGAATCCCGGCAGCTCGTTTGCGGCGTGCATCGCCGCCGGGATAAGCGTGGCGACGCCGAGACCGGCGAGACCGAATCCGATCACGGTGCCGAGAACGGTGGGAAAGGCCAGGGCGAGGCCCATCCCGACGAAGGCGATGGTGCCGCCCGTGCGTGCGACCAAGCGCTGCCCGAAGCGGTCTACAAGTCGGTCGCCAACAATCCGACCGATGAACTGCATCCCCTGCAGAGCGATAAACCCGGCACCGGCTATGAAAGCCGATGCTCCTAGCGAACCTGACAAGTAGATTGCCGCCCAAGAACTTCCCGCGTCCTCGACGATGGCACCCGATGCTGCGATGACAACAAGAGCGAAGAGAATTCCGTAGCGGCTCAACAACCTCGGAGGCCGCACCAGCTTCTGGGTACCGGTTCCTGCTTCCACGCCCGCCTCAGCAGGAATCTCGGCAGTGATCGGCTCAACACCTGGGAGCAAGAAACGGTACGCGAAGGCTGCCATGAGACTGAAAGACACGGCCGAAATGGTCAAGTGCGTGACAACAGGCACCGCAAGTTGCGCGGCGACTGCGCCGAGAATTCCTCCGAGAACAGCACCCACACTCCACACCGCATGGAAAGAGTTCAGAATCGACCGTTTGTACAGCCTCTGAACGCGCAGCCCATGAGAGTTCTGGGCTACGTCGGTGATCGAATCCATGGCGCCAGCGAGGAAGAGTCCCGCAGCAAGAACCGTCCAGACCGGTGCTACCCCGGCAAGCACGATCCCAGCCGCCGACAACACGGTTGCAAGAATGGCTACTCTGGCCGATCCGAACCTCCGCACCAACGATCCGGCCGTCAACCCGGCGAGCAGCGCTCCCAGAGCAAAGGCCGACACTGCAAGACCAAACGCGCCATTGGTTAGGTCGAGTTGGGCCTTGATCTCTGGGTACCGCGGCAGAAGGTTGGCGAAGATTGCGCCGTTCGTAAAGAACAACATCGCCACACCAACGCGAGCGCGGGCGGCCTCCCGAGGTGGATGCTGCGATTCATTCGTCGGAGAAACGATGGGAGAGATTCCTTTCTTTCCTGGTGCCGTGAACGTTCACGTGAACGTTCACGGCGACGCTACCAGTAGTCTGTGGTCATGGCAAACAGCGGTTCACAGATCACGATCCTGGACGTGGCGCGTGTTGCCGGAGTCTCTCGGCAGACGGTGACGAGAGCCCTCAACGGCCTTCCCGATATCAGTGCCGCCACTCGGGAACGCGTCATCGGCGTTGCGCGCCAGCTGAATTATCGGCCAAATCGTGCGGCACAGGGCTTGGTACGTGGCCGCGATGTCACCATCGGCTTTGTCGTTGATGACCTGAGCAACCCTTTTTATCCTGAACTCGCATCGGCGCTCAGTCGGATCGCTTCGGAGCACGCCTGGAGTGTCATCTTGTCCGATCTCGGTGATGATCAGGAAAAGGCTCGTGCTCGGCTTGAGTCTTTGACGCATCGTGTTGACGCGCTCGTGCTCACCGGGTGCCGCACGGATACCGTCGGGTTGCTTCCCGATGACGCTGTCCGTGGCCGTGCCCTGGGCATCCCCATCATCATGCTTGATGGCTCCGCGGCGGATAGGGTCGATGCGTTCGTCGAGATCGACTATCAGGCCGGGGTTCGCGCGGCACTGGATCACTTAACGGCCAACGGAAGACACCGCATTGCGATGATCGACTCCAGTCATATCGCGTCTTCGCGGCGGCATGCGTATCGTGAGTACCTCCACGAACACGACCTGCCTTGGACCGAAGGATCTGAGTTTCGCGACGACGAGACCCATCAGGGTGGCGTACAGGCGGCTGCCGAACTCATCCACGGATATCCCGATGCGGATGCCGTGCTCGTCTATAACGACGTGATGGCAATTGGCGCCCTGAAAGAATTCGCGCGGTCCGGCGTTTCTGTGCCCGATGATATAGCCGTGATCGGAACGGACGGTCTAGCTCTTGGTGCCCTCGTTACTCCGGAACTGACGAGTCTCTCGATCGACAAGGTTGAGCTAGCGCAGTACGCCGTTGAACTCGTCGACAACATCCTGTCCGGGCGCGCCCCAGGTGGAACGCGAGAGAGTCGGAGTTCCGGGCTCACGCTCGTGGTACGCGAGTCCGCCTAGCCGGCGCACATGGCGGCGGCAGGTGAAGATTCTCGTCGACTCGTGCAATGTGTGGATTGCTGCAGAACTTCCGGATGACATCGGCTGCACTCGAGCGCTCAGGTAATGCGCCAGCCGCGGTCGACGGCGATACTCGTGCCCGACATGCCGCGGTTGTCGAGCAGGAAGCGCGCAGCATCCACGACGTCCTGCATCGTGGCGAGCGTGCCGCCGGGGGTGCGGGCCTCGTAGCCCGTGAGCACGCCCACGGGTTTGCCGGCCCAGAACGGGCTGTCTCCGATGATGCCGGGATGCAGTGCATTGACCCGGATCGGTGCGAGTTCGAGCGCCATCGCTACCGTCAGTCCCTCGACGCCGCCGTTGATCGTTGAGACGGTCACCGAACCGGGGTACGGCAGGTCTTTGGCTCGCCCGCCGAAGAGCACGATGCCGGTGTCGGGGGAGGGGTCGAGCCGATCGAGCAGGGTGTGGACGACCTCCGTGTAGCCGACGAGTTTGAGGGTGACGAGCCGGGTCGCTCGGGCGATGTTGTAGTCCCGGACGGTGTTGGCATCCCGCTCGATCGCGGCAAGCACGAGTCCGTTCACGGTTCCGATGCCCGCCAGCTGGGCCGCGATGCCCTCCGGTTCGGAGATATCGAGCGCGATGCCGGTCGCCGAGTCCCCGATCGACGCGGCGACCTCCCTGGCCTTGGTCGCGTCCCGCCCGGTGAGCACGACCCGATCACCGTGCGCGACGACGTCCTTCGCGATCTCGAAACCGATGCCGGAGGTTCCGCCGATGACGACGATGGTCTTCTCGCTCAACTCGTTCTCCCTTTGCTTGATGTGATCCAGACGCGACTGCTCAGCTGTAGTCGCGACCTGTGATCTCCTCGATGCCGCCGTGGCGCACGACGGCGCGGATAGCGGTCACAGCGCCGCGCCGGGCCCGACAGGCAGCTGCGCGGCGGCCCGGTCGGCGATCATGCGCCCGAGGAGTCGCTCGTAGACGGAGGCATGAGCCTCGGAGTCGAGGTACGCGGAGAGTCCGGCCTCGTCGTCGACGATCGCTGCGACGCCGAAGTCGGCACCGCCCGGCCGCAGCCGGAGGCTCTCTCCGCACTCGTATGAGCGCAACTCCGGAATGCCCGCGGCCATGTTGCGCAACTGGGTGGTGAGTTCGGCGACATCCTCCTCGGTCACGGTGTCCCGCCAGCGGAAGGTCGCGATGTGCAGGATCACTTGGTGTCGTCGTCCTGGTAGTGGTACGGGTTGTCGATCGGCTCGTTCGGAGCGAGCGCGGGGTGCATCCCCTCGACCCATGCCTGCTCGCCGAGCTTGGAACGCACGAACTCGACCGACTGGGCGACGGCATCCCGTGCCGGGGCGAGGTCGAGACCGATGCGCTTGCCCTCGTATTTGAGCACCCGACCGTTGACGACGACGCTGTGGATGTCGGCTGTGCCCGCTTGGTACACGACGTGAACGTTCGGGTTGAGGATGGGCGTCATCGCGGGTGACTGGTCGTTCATGACGAGCAGGAGGTCCGCCTTCTTGCCGGGCGTGATCGAACCGATCTTGTCCTCCATGCCGAGGGACTTCGCGCCGCCCATCGTCGCCATCCAGACGACGTCCTCGGCGCGCAAGCGGTTCGCGTTGACGGTCTCGCCCTTGGCGTGGGCCTCGAGGTGTTCGCGTGAGCGGTCGGCGCTGAGCGTCGCGCGCATGGCGGAGAAGTAGTCGGCGCTCCACCAGACGCTCGTGTCCATCGACAACGACGCCGAGATGCCGTACTTGCGGAGCTGCCACGTCGAGGGGTAGCCCTGGCCGGCGCTCTGCTCGCTCTCGGTGGCGACCGAGACCGTTCCGCCCGTGGCGGCGATCTTCTGGTAGCTCTCGCGAGAAAGCGTCGTGCCGTGCACGTAGCAGATCTGGTCGGTCATGAATCCACCGCTGTACATATGGTCGATGGCGTTGTCCGTCGTTGCGCCCCACACGCCGGCGTGGGTGGTCACGCGCAGGCCGTTCTCCCGTGCGAACTCGAATGCCGCCTTCTCAGGGAAGTTCTCCGAATCGGGCACGTCGAAGGCGATCTGCAACCCGTGCATGTCGGTCGGGGAGTGCGATGCGACCCAGGAACGGAATTCGGGCGCCGCGGTCCACTCCCACGGTGCTCCGAGGTAATTGCCGTAGCCGAGTACGAATCGGCCGGGGATCTCCTCGAAGGCCTTCATCGCCGCGTCGGCGTACTCGGGGGTGCGGAGCGCATGCGACCAGTCGAGCGTCGTCGTGACGCCGGTGTCGACCGATTCGAGTGCGCTCAGGAGGTTCCCCGCGTAGATGTCCTCGGGCCGGAAGACCTCGCCGTGCTGCAGGTAGTAGAAGACGAAGTACTGGCTGAGCGCCCAGTCGCCGCCGTAGCCGCGCAGCGCCGTCTGCCACATGTGACGGTGGGTGTCGATCATGCCGGGCATGAGGATGCCGCCGCTCGCGTCGATCTCGAGCGTGCCCTCGGGCACCTGGAGTTTCGACCCCACGGCCTCGATGGTCTCGCCGTTAACCAGGACGTCGGCGTTCTCGAGTACTCCGGGAGTGTCGACGGTGATGACGATCGCATTGCGGAAGACGAAGGGCCGGCCCGCAACGAAGTCCTCGGGATGGGGCGCGGCAGTATTGATGCTCATGGCTCTCCTCGTTGAGAATGTCCAGCGACGCTGCACACTCTCTCGCTCAATCGGTCAGTTCGCAAGCCCGAACGTTAACTCATAGGAAACTAGGCAACATGTTCTTTCAGGCGGTAGCCTCCCTACACCTGGAGTGTAAGGAGAGCCCGCATGACCCCTCGGATCGCGGTGCTGGGATCCGGCGCGAACGGTTCGTCGATCGGAGCGGACCTCACGCTCGCCGGCGTCGACGTCACGCTCGTGGAGCAATGGCCCGCGCACGTCGAGGAGATGCGGGCGACGGGCCTCACCATCCGGATGCCCGACGAGCAACTGCACGTGCGGCCGCGCACGATGCATCTGTGCGAGGTCGCCACGCTGCGCGAGAAATTCGACATCGTGCTGATGCTGATGAAGGCCTACGACTCGCGGTGGGCGACACAACTCATCGCGCCCCACCTCGCGGACGACGGGCTCGTCGTTGGCGTGCAGAACGGCATGACGACGGAGACGATCGCCGAGGTCGTCGGGGCGCACCGCACCATGGGCGCCGTTATCGAGATCTCCTCGACGATGAATGATCCCGGCCTCGTGCTGCGACATTCTGGTCCCGCGCGCTCCTGGTTCGCGGTCGGGGCCCTCGAGGGCGGGCCTGTCGGGCGCGAGGAGGAGGTCGCCGCTGTGCTGCGGCACTCGGGCACCGTTGAGATCGTCCACGACATTCTCGCCACCAAATGGATGAAACTCGTCAGCAACTGCACGACGCTCGTGACGACCGCGAGCCTCGGGCTGCCGATGCTCGACGCCCTCGCCGTGCCGGGCATGCGGACGATCATGCTGCGTTCTGGTCAGGAGGCGCTGGATGTCGGCGCCGCCCTTGATCATCCGATCCTGCCGATCTTCGGCCTCCAGCCCGCGGATCTCGAGCGCTCCGACGAGGTCGTGGAGACACTCCTCGACACTCTCTACCGGGACTTCGTGCTACCGGGCGCGACCACGACGGTGCTACAGGACTGGAGCAAGTCGCGGCACAGCGAGGTGGACGATATCAACGGCACGGTCGTTGCCGAGGCGGCGCGGCTGGGCCGTTCGGCGCCCGTCAATTCGGCGATAGTCGAGGTCGCCCACCGCATCGAGCGCGGAGAACTGCGACCCTCGCCGGAGGTCGTCGAGGTGCTGCGTCGCCAAATCGGTGACTGAACCGAATTGATCTATAGTGCTTAACGATTTGTACAGTAGGAACGTACAGAAGCGGAGGAACCCAATGGCGGGTAAGAGAATCGCATTCGTGGGCACCGGAGCACAGGGGGCCGGCATCGCCGCAGACCTCACGCGAGCCGGGCTTGACGTCACCTGCATCGAGCAGTGGCCGGCCCACGTCGAGGCCATGCGCGAGCACGGCATCGAAATCCGTCTGCCGCTCAAGACCGAGGTCACCACGGTGCGCGCCCTGCACCTCTGCGAGGTGGCGACCCTGCGTGAGAAATTCGACATCGTCTTCGTCGTCGTCAAGGCCTACGACACGCGCTGGGCCGTCGAGCTCATCAAGCACGCGCTCGCACCAGACGCACTCGTCGTCGGACTTCAAAACGGGATGTCCCTCAACGACGTCGCCGACATCGTCGGCCCCGAGCGCACGATCGGCGCGGTCATCGAGATGGCTTCAAACATGTTCGAACCGGGCATCGTCACGCGGCAAAACGCCCCCGAGAATTCCTGGTTCACCGTGGGGGCCTTCGACGACTCTGCGCGCGGCCGGGAGCCCGAGGTCCAGGAGGTGCTACGCCACGCCGGCACGGTCGAGATTTCACCCGACATCCGGTCGTCGAAGTGGATGAAGCTCGTCGCCAACGCCGGCGAGCTCGTGCCGTCCGCGATCCTCGACGAAGCACTCGCCGACGCCGTGAAGATGCCGGGGGTGCACGAGTTCATGGTGCAGTGCGGCAAAGAGGCCGCCCGCGCCGCGGTCGCAGACGGCTGCAAGCTCGTGCCGATCTTCGGGCTCACCGAGGACCAGGTCAGCGGGCCTGACCAGTACGCGAAGGATCTGCTGGGCGAAGTGCTCGAGAAGTACTCCCTGCCCGACACTCGGACGACAGTGCTGCAGGACTGGATGAAAGGCCGCCGTGCCGAGGTCGACGAGGTCAACGGCTTCGTCGTCGAAGTGCTCGCCCGTGTCGGACAGTCCGCACCGTACAACGCGCACACGGTCGAGATCGCGCGCCGCATTGAGGCCGGCGAGCTCGAGCGGGGTCCACAGAACCTCGAGCTGCTCCTGACGCTCCCGGTCGCCTAGCACCAGGGTCAGTGGGGCTGCCTGGCGTGCGTTGGAGCGCCATCCAGGCTTTGGAGTCTCACTTGCTCGTGCCGCCGTGCCCTGGCCGGCGCAGGCCGAGCATGATCAGGATGACGCCGACGATGGCGACGATGAGCCCGATGGAAAGCCACATGCGGCTACCTGTCATGAAGCTTCCCGGGATCAGATTCATGCCCTGCCCGGCCCACACTCCACCAAGGATCACGGCGATCACGCCGACGGTGATCAGGGCGATGCGCCCATTTCGACTAGTCACGTCCCCCAACGTACCCTCGACCGATGCACCCGTCGCTCGGCACAAGTTCCCCCTGTGGACAGGTCGCGCGGGTCCTTGTGAATCGTGGCCCGCGGGACCCTTGCGGCAGCCATCTCCGCGATCGACTTCGCAGCCCGCTCCGGCCGAACAACCGTGCCATCATGGACGCGAAAGGGGCACTAACCGTCGCGTCACGAGCAGGACCAAAAACCTCTCGTTAGTTCTCCTGCGGTAACGGCTTGAGGAGAAGCATGGATGCCCAGCAGGGCACCCTTCGCGGGCCAAGGCCACGGCGACCTCGTCAACCTCTACGGCCAAGGCGACCAAGGCCCGGTCGCAATGCAGAACGCATACGCGTCAAGCAAGCGTTGGGTCCGCCAGTTCACGGAGACTCTACGGCTCGAAACCAAAGGAACCGGAGTCCGCGTTCACGGTATGAACCCCGGGTTGGTGACGACAGCCCTGCTCAGGCACATCACGTCCCAGCCAGGATACGAAGGACGTCTAAGTGCACTCCAGGTCGTCGTTGGGCTGTGGGGGCAGGCGCCGGAGGCGGCCGCGCGTCCCCTCGTGAAGCTTGTCACGTCGGACGCTGGCGAGTTTCGCAGCCTGACGAAGTTGGCCCTGGTGACCCGCGGTCTTCATAGCGTTCTGACCGGACGACTCCGCCGCCGCAATCGCATGCCCCTGGACATCCGCGTCCTGGATGCGAACGGCCAAGAACGAACGATCGGGCCCGATGCAACTACGCGGTGAGTGTGCGGGCAACCGCATCACATCCGGACGGGGCCGTAGGAGATAGGCCTGGATCCACAGGGACACCACATTCAGGCGGCAGAGCACAGGACGACGGACGATGGCTGGGGTGCCATGGGAGGTCATGTCCTTGAACCTCGAGGTTCGAGGTCGTCGCTCCGACGCGGAATCGCGTCCACACAATGACGCCTTCCCGTCTCGCCAGAACGGCGCTACCCGATGAGGCGACGCGCTAACATTCAGGATCTGTCTTGTAGCCGCAGGGTTGCCTAGATGTTCTGGTGCTGCGGTCAGCGGTCAGCGGTCAGCGTTCGGTGGTCTCTGTGGTGGCCATTCCGGCCTTCCCGGCGGCGGCCATCGAGTTCGATCACTATACGGGAGCGCAGTTATGCCGCCGGAGCAGGGGTTTTTGGGCACAATAGGACAGTGAAGAATTTACGTGTCTTTTGGAAACGATCGGGTCCGGTATTGAAGGCCACGCTCGTCTTCACGTCGATGCTGATCTTGTTCGGAGTGGCCGTGCTCGGCGTATCGTGCTTCGGGACTGTTCCTGGATCCGAAGCCTTCGACTCCGGAATGACTCTTTCCCGGACACTCTTCCAGATCAGCGCGGTACTGAACATGGTCATGTTATTTGTGATCCAGGCCCGGCTCCGGCGCGAGAAGAAGATGTAGCGCGAGCACGAAGCGTCTTGTCAGAGCCTCGGGCAGATGCCGGCACGGGACGATCGTTGCCCCTGGCCTGGCCTGGCCTGGAGGAGTGCTTTGCGCCGGGCCTTGCCACCGGCAGGCTTTTCTTCCTGCGGCACACGGAGGCCGCGCGCCTGAGCAAGGCCCTGCGGAACGCCGGTTAGCGCTTCTGGTCGGGACCGGGCCGTGCTGTGAATCCCAGAACGGACCGGTTTCGACCGCTCTCCTCGCTGTCCCAAGGGCCGCGAACGGAGACCGCGATGAGAGTGAGACCGACCAGAATCAGAACCCACGAGTAAACAGTTGCTGATCGGAGCAATAAAGGGAACACGCCGGTGAAGATCGACATGGTGCCCAGGGCGAAGAGAGCTCGCGTGACCCGCCACGGGAACCACCCTCGATCATTGCGCATGGCCTCACCCTACTGTCAGCTCCCGTCGAAAGGTAAGAACGATTCTCTGGCCTCGTCGACAGAGCACCGGGGAGACTAGCCTCGACGACATGGGGACTGCGATGATCCGCCGAGCGACGGCCGAGGATCTGGTCGCCCTCCAGGAGATCGAAGATGCGGCCGACGGTCTCTTCGCATCCGTGTTTTCGATCGCTGACTGGCAGCCGGCTCCTTCTGGCGTCGAGCGATCACGACATCCTGGTTTTATTCTTGTGGCCAGTACGGAGCCGGATTCCAGGCCTGTCGGGTTTGCCCACGTCATCGAGATCCCGGGCGGCAATCACCTCGAGCAGTTGTCCGTAGTGCCGTCCCAGACAGGCCACGGGTATGGGCGTGCGCTCGTGGAAGCGGTCAAGACCGAGTCAACGCAGCTCGGTCGCACACGTGTCACGCTGCGAACTTATGTTGACGTTGCGTGGAATGCGCCTTTCTATGCGACTTGTGGTTTTGCAGAGTCTGTCCCTGACAACGATTTCCTTCGCAACCTGCTGAGCGTGGAACGCCAGAGTGGACTCGGGTATGCGCGCCGAGTTCAAATGACGTGTGACCTCAGTTCCGTACGCTCCGGCATGCCCGCAACCATGCGGAATTCTTCGCGCGGAGGTTACGCTGAGGATCATGACCGGGGGCGCATGGGTGGTTGATCCTGTTACGCAGGTGGAGCTCTGGGTGCCGGATTACGCAACGCCCGATAGCGCAGTCCGGCGAGCGGCTGTGAAGCGTGAGGTGCTTCTCCGCAGTGTGGCGAAGGAGTGAGGCATGACCCGCCCCGAACTGCGTGAATGGCCGGCGAGCGACCGTGGATACCGGCGTTCGGAGGTGTCGGCACTCGTGGGGCATGGTGACGCCGTCTGGGAGCGTGCCACCAGGGACGTGCTCCGATGGCGGGTGAAGACAGAGAGTGGGTTTGCCGTCGACTCGACCGGCCCGGTGTCACCGGGCGACCGTGTCATCGTCACCGCACGCGTGCTCACGGTGACCGTTGTCGAGCCCGTGCAGGTCGTCGCGGTCATCGCTGAGTCCGACCGGGTCGGCTTCGCCTACCGGACCTTGCCGGGGCACCCGGTCAGCGGCGAAGAGGCGTTCATCGTGCACCGACGTGGCGACGAGGTGCGTCTCACCGTGCGCTCGCTCACGAGCCCCGCGCCGCAGCAGCCGTGGCGAGCCCTCTACCCACTGCTTCTCATCGCCCAACGAATCGTGCGTAGACGCTACCTGCGGTCACTTCGCTGAGCTGCGGGCCTGCCAGCGCCATCCGCGGCGCCGGCGGTGCTGTCAACCCGAGTCGGCGCGAAATCGCGGATGCCCGGAAGATCGCTGACTCCGTCTCAGGACGCCGCGACAGCCGCGGATTCGCGTACTACTGACGTACCAGCGGGGCGAGTGCCTCACCGAGTGCCGTCACGACACCGGGCACATGGCCGTTGAGCGGGGCGTTCACGATGACACCGTCGACACCTGCATCGAGGATCTCGGTCTGAATCCGGTCCGCCACCGTGGTCGCCGTCCCCACGAAGGCGCGGCTGCGTCGTTCCTCGGGCAGGGACTGCAGAATGGCGTCGGCTTCTGCCTGCGTCTCCACGATCACCGCGCTGGCGAGATAGCTCGTCTTCAGGGTGGACGGGTCCCGGTCGATCTCCTCGGCGCGCTGCTTCAGAACCTGCAGCTTGTGTGGCAGGTCTTCGATGGCGCAGATGATATTCATGTGGTCGGCGTATCGCGCCGCCAGGCGGAAGGTCTTGCGCTCGCCCTGGCCGCCCAGCATGATCGGGATGCTCTCGCGGAACCGTGGCACGTTCATGGCCCCGTGCGCCCGGTACCACTTGCCCGTGATCTCGGGCCGCTCGTCGCGCAGCATGGGGTGGATGATCTGGAGCGCCTCGTCGAGCTTCTCGAATCGCTCCGTGAAGGTATCGAAATCGAAACCGAGCTGTTCGTGCTCGAGCTCGAACCAGCCCGCCCCGATGCCGAGGATCGCCCGGCCGTGACTGATGACATCGAGGGTGGTGACGGTCTTGGCGAGCAGGGTCGGGTTGCGGTAGGTGTTGCCGGTCACGAGCGCGGAGAGCTGGATGGTGCTGGTCGACACGGCCAGGGCGGCCAGCGTCGAGTACGCCTCCATCATCGGCTGATCGGGCGTGCCGATTCCGGGCAGCTGATAGAAGTGGTCCATCACCAGAACCGTGTCGAATCCGCTGGCCTCCGCTTCGCGCGCCTGAGCTGCGACGGTGTCGAACAGCGACTCGACGCCGCCCGGATAGGTGAAATTGGGAATCTGATATCCGAGCGAGATCGTCATATCGCCTACGCTACGACACTCCTCGGTCCGGACGCTATCGATATACTCGCTGGATGCGGATCCGCCCGATAGATCTCGTCGACGTGCTGGTCTATCTCGTCGTGCTCGGGGTGTTCATCCAGCTGTTTCCCGTCGTCATCTCAGAGAATTTCCTGCTTGCCCTCTTGACGGCGATCCTGCTCAAAGCCGTCCTTGAAATCGTGCTCTGGGCCAAGAAGAACATCGTTGCGCGGATTCGCTCGGCGGAAACGCGGTGGGTTCGAATCGTCAACGCGGTCACCCTGGTGCTGCTGCTACCGGGCAGCAAGTTCCTGGTGCTCGAACTGGTGGCCCTGGCATTCGGAGACGCCGTCCGTCTCGGCGGCTTCTTTCAAGTCACGGCACTCATCATCGTCCTCATGCTCGCGCGAGGCGGCATCCGCTGGGCGTTCAAACGTCGTCCGGGCAAGCCCGAAGCGCCGATGATCGCATGACCATGGACTGTGTACCGCGTCGACCAGACGTTGTAACGGTCGAGCTTGTCGGCGGATCAGAGAAGCGCGAGCTGAAACTCGTTGCCTATGACGAGCGCTGGCCCGTGATCTTTCGTGCCCACCGGAATCGTCTGCGGAAGGCACTCGGAACGACGGGCGTCGAGGTTGAGCACATCGGATCGACCTCGGTGCCCGGGCTGGCAGCCAAGCCGATTATCGACATCCTGGTCACGGTCGGCGATATCACCGCGGAGGAGGACTATCTCGCACCTCTGTTATCCGTGGGATACGAGTTGCGCGCTCGTGAGCCCGGCCATCGCCTGGTGCGAACGTCAGCACGCGATGTGCACATCCACATCCTGCAAAGCGGAGATCCTGCTATCGACAGGTACCTCCTGTTCCGCAACCGTCTTCGTGCGGATGCGGACGACCGGTCCTTATATGAAGCGACGAAGAGCGCGTTGTTGAGTGACGGTTTCGACGACATGAATGCATACGCCGAAGCCAAGACCGACGTCATCGAGGCGATCATTGCGCGTGCTCTCGCGTCCGGAACCTAGCCTCCCCAGAACCTTGCAAGAAAGCTGCGGTCCTGTGGATCCGACGGCCCGTTGTCATACGGGACCGCAGAGAGGGAGTTCTAGAGTGCGCGCATGCTGTTGTTGCGGGGGTCGTGGGTGAGTTCGGCGAGGCCGAGCGCTTCGAGCAACGGCGGAAGGTATATGCCGAATCGCCCGCGGTAGCCGTTCCGGAGCCCGTACCAGCCGCCGAGCGGGTTGGACTCGGACCTGCCCCACGCCTCGACGCTCCCCTCAGCCGGGACCTTCTTCTCGTCCGCGGCACCCAGCGGTACCCAATCACCCTGTTCCGTGAGCCAGGCGTGCAGGTCCTCAATGGCGCGGGCGTCGTAGCTGAGCTTGGTCGATCCGACCTGGCAGACCAGGCTCGGTGGGGTCGTCGACGCGTCGCGGTACATCGTGTACTGGCTCGTACCCGGCGCGGTGGACAGAATCCACGGTTCGTCTTTGCTTCCAAGGGTCATGAGCTACGTCTACCACGCATGTCGCGCATTGGGAATGCCGGGTTCAGGTCGTAGATGCCGCGTAGATCCGCTCGACGGAGGTGGCCAGCACGGCGTTGAAGGCTGCGTCCGATTGCTGGACAGCGAGACCCTCGAGGAGTGCTCGGCTGAAACTGGCGCTCAAACCGTGGTTCTCGGCCAGCAATCGGCAGGCCTCACTCTGGCTGTAGCCACCGGAGAGTGCTACTACCCGCAAGACCGACGGATGTGCGATCAGGTCGGTGTAGAAGTCGGGCACCGTTGGGATCGACAGCTTGAGGATCACCGGTTGGTCGGTGGGGAGCCCGTCGAGGGCTGCCAGAACGTCGGCCTTGAGGACGTTTTCGGCCTCGGCCTTGTCGGGGGCGTGTATGTCGATTTCGGGTTCCAGGATCGGCACCAGGCCGTGGGCGAGAATCTGCCTTCCGACGGCAAATTGTTGGTCGACGATCGCCTGGATTCCGGCAAGGTTGGCTGCCTTGATTACGGAACGCATCTTCGTGCCGAACATCGTGCGTTCAACGGCACGGGTGAGGAGGGGTTCCAGCTTGGTGAGGGGTCTCATCAACTGGACGCCGTCCTCCTCAGCGGCCAGGCCCTGGTCGACCTTGACGATCGGCACGATACCTCGGGCCGTGAGGTAATCACCCGTCAACTGGCCGTCAACGGTGCGGTCCATGGTTTGCTCGAAGAGGATCGCCGCGAGGATACGGTCGGAGGTGAAGCATTCAGTCGTCATTACGCGGGCACGCATCTGGTGCATCAGGTCGAACATTCGCTCATCGGAACCGTACGAGGCCGGGTCGATGCCATAGAGCTTCAGAGCACCACCCGTGCTGCCGCCGCTTTGGTCGAGTGCTGCGACGAAGCCGACTCCGGTGTTCATCCGTGCTGCTTGTTCGGTATTCAAAGCCCCTCCAAAGGTCGTGGACTCGACTCAAGTTTAGCGAGCAGCGGCCTTTCTCATCCGCGGACGGCTGGGCGCTCGCAACGGATGCGCCCAGCCTCCCTGCGCTGACGGCCGTCAGCTGCCGTTGTACTCGTCATCGGTGATGTGCTCCAGCCACGTCGTGGTTGTGGCCGGGTCGTCGCCCGACTGGACCATGGCGATGTGCTCCATGAAGACGCCGGGGGCTGCCGCGTGCCAGTGCTGTTCGCCCGGCGGGGTGTAGAGCGTCTGGCCGGGGTGGACCTCGATGATCGAGCCGTCTCGCCCTCCGAAACGAGCGACGCCCTGCGTGACGCGGACGTACTGGCCCAGTTCGTGGGAGTGCCAGGCGGTGCGGGCTCCGGGAGCGAAGCGCACCGTCACGACGACCATCCGCTGGTCGGGCTCGTGGGGCAGTGCGATCGGGTCGAGCCAGACGTCACCGGCGAACTGGGCGGGCGGGTTGAGCGTGGTCGGTACTGCAGGTTCGATGATCACGATGATGTTCCTTTCAGGGGTGGTGGAGGGTGCGGGGGAGCGGCAGGGGCCTGCTGCTCAAAGGGCGATCATGACCTTGAGGGCTTCGCGGTCGTCCATGGCGCGGTACGCCTCGGGGACGGCGTCAAGGGTGACGGTACGGTCGAAGACCTTTCCGGGGTTGACGGTGCCGTCCAGGATCGCCGGCATCAGCTGTTCGATATAGGCGCGCACGGGAGCCGGGCCGCCGGTCAGGGTGATGTTGCCGCCGAAGAGGCTGCCGAACCCGATCGGGGCGTCCTCATACTGGGGGACGCCGACGCGGCTGATGACTCCGCCAGGCCGAACGATGCGATAGGCCTGTTCGTAGGCGGGCAAATGTCCGACCGCTTCGAGCACCTTCCGGACGCCGTGACCGCCGGTGAGTTCCCGCACCTTCTCGATGCCTTCGTCGCCGCGTTCTGCGACGACGTCGGTTGCGCCGAATTTCCGTCCGAGATCGGTGCGCGCCCTGTGGCGCCCCATCAGGATGATGCGCTCGGCGCCGAGCTGCCTGGCGGAGAGAACTGCCATCAGGCCGACCGCTCCATCGCCGATCACCGCGACGGTGTCTCCGGCCGTGACGCCGGCGCGGGTGGCCGCATGCCACCCGGTGCCGTAGACGTCGGAGAGGGTCAGCAGAGAGGTGAGCAGCGGGGACGTCTCGTCGATGCCGGGGACTTTCACGAGGGTCCCATCGGCGAAGGGAACCCGGATGCCTTCGGCCTGGGCGCCGCCCATACCGGGCATGTCCCAGAAACCGCCGTGGATGCAGGAGGTGTAGAGGCCTTCGCGGCAGAACTCGCACGTTCCGTCGGAGAAGGCGAAGGGAGAGATGACGAGGTCGCCGGGCACGAGGGTGCGGACGTCGGATCCGATTTCTTCGACGACGCCGATGAATTCGTGCCCCATCGACACACCGCCCGGGGTGCTCGGCATGCCGTGGTACGGGTGCAGGTCGGAACCGCACACGCAGGCCCGAACGATTCGGACGACGGCGTCGGTCCGGTCTTTCAGGATGGGGTCGGGGGCGTCGACGAGACGAACGTCGCCGGCACCGAACATGTAGATCGCTTTCATTGTTATCTCCAGATGTGTTGCGGTCGAATGGTCGAATGGGTGAGAAATCGTGGGAAATGGTTGCTAGAGGCGGACGGGAAAAGCGGTGCGCCGCCCGTAGACGGTGAGCAGGAGCGCAGCGAGGCCGAACACGATCATCACGACGGTGAGGACGAGGCCGTCGAAGACTGTCAGCAGGGCGGCGCCGAGGATGCCGGCGGTGAAGATGGCGAGATTGAACGCCACCGGCAGGAACGAATTGGCGATATCCGAGTCGTCGCCTCCCGTTGTGGTGAGAGCGGCTTGAACCTGGGCGGATACCCCGCCGAACGCGATTCCCCACAGAACGGATGCGACGACGATCGCCGCGGTCGAGGTGTGCCCGACGAGGAGCACAACACCGGCCACGATGAACAGCGCCGCGCTGCCGTGTAGGAGCGGTCTCGGATAGCGGTCCAGCAGGGCCCCGGTGATGACGATGCCGCCGATCGAGGCGACTCCGAAGATGAAAAGCTGAACGTCGACGGTGAGACTGCTGCCGGTGGACCTCAGATACGGGGAGATATAGGTGTAGATCGTGTTGTGCGCCAGCATCCACGTGAAGATGACGGCCAGAATGATGGCGATCCCGGGGATCCGGAGCACCCGGACCAGGGGCAGTCGCGAGCGTCCCTTCTGCCCGCGGGCGTCGGGCGCGATCGCGGCGATGAGTGCACCGGCGATGACGGCCACTGCGGTGAGGCCGGCAAATGCCCACCGCCAGTCGAATGTCGTTCCGAGCCAGGATCCGAGGGGTGTGCCGAGGGCGAATCCGACCGGTGCCCCGCCGGAGACGATCGCCAGGGACAGCCCGGCGCGGGACGGCGGGCTGATCTTTCGACCGTAGGCTGCGAGCATCCCCCAGATGATTCCCGAGAATGCCCCCGCAACGAACCGAGACAGCAGGGAAAGAGTCACGTCGCTGGAGAGCGCGGTGACGCTGTTCGCGAGGATGAGACCGACAATCGCGCCGAGGAGCAGGGGCTTTCGACGCATCCCCCTGGTCAGGGTGATGGCCGGGATCGTGATGATGACCGTGCCGAGCGCGTACGCACTGACAAACAGCCCGACGGTGCCTTCGCTCGTCCCCATGCCGGTGGCAATGATCGGAAGCAGGCCGGCCGGCATGGTTTCCATCGCAACCAGCACGAAGCCGATGACGGCCAGGGCAATCAGGGTTGCCAATGGCAGGCGCTTCACCGTCTCGACGGCGGTCGGTGGTGACACCGTGATGGTGGTAGTCAAGAATCTCCTCACCGTGGGCGGCTGCTACCCGAAGGAGCATGAGACCCATGCTGTGCCCGTCCGGAGTCCCGGGTCGGGCATGCCCCAGTCAACGCGCCGTGCGCCCCGGAAGGGAGTCTCTGTCGAGGGGTGTACCAGCAGGGCACCCCAGGCGCAGCGCCGGAGACGTAGTCTCGTCGGCATGGACAATCAAGCCGAGGTACGCGAATTCCTCATGTCGCGCCGCGCGAAGATCGCTCCGGAACAGGTGGGGCTGCCCACCGGAGTCAACCGGCGCGTGGCGGGATTGCGTCGCACCGAGGTGGCAACGCTCGCCGGCGTCAGCGTCGAGTACTACGCCAAACTCGAACGTGGCGCGATCGGAGGGGCATCCTCCTCAGTGCTCGACGCCCTGGCCCGTGCGCTCAACCTCGACGACACCGAACGGACCCACCTGTTCGACCTCGCCCGCGCGGCAGACGGTGTCCCGCTGTCGGGACGTCCACGAAGGCGCGCCACGAAGAACGCCGTGAGCCGGCCCAGCCTTCACTGGGTACTCGGCACGATCACCGACGGCGTCGCGTTCGTGCGCGACCAGCACCAGGACCTTCTCGCGACAAACGAATTGGGACGTGCCTTCTACTCGCCACTGATCGGTGACGGTGGGCTCACACCGAATCTGGCCCGGTTCCAATTCCTCGACCCCGCATCCCGCGACTTCTACCCGGACTGGGACCTCTTCGCCGGAATGTGTGTCGCGATCATGCGAGCAGAGGCCGGCCGCGATCCCAACGACAAAGTGCTCCAGGACCTCGTCGGCGAGCTGTCCACCCGCAGCGACACCTTCCGCCGGCTCTGGGGAGCCCACGATGTGCGCACCCACGGCTCCGGCACCAAACGCTTCAACCACCCCGTCGTCGGCGAACTCGCCCTTGCCTATGAAGAGCTCATTATTACCGCCGACCCGGGATTCGTTCTCATGATCTACACCGCGGAACCCGGGTCACCCAGCGCGGAGCGGCTGCGGCTCCTGGCCAGTTGGGCGGCCACGCGAATCGGAGCTGCTGAACCCCGGTGAGGGATTCGCTTTCGGGGAGGCGTCGGTGCAATCGTGGATGTGGGGTGGATCTGGGTTGGCCGGGACGAGTCCCACCGCTTGCGCGGACGAGGACTTTGTCGGCTTTGACCAGTGAATTATGTCGAAGTTGACAGAAGTCCTAGGCTGATGATATGGGCGCGGTTGCCTTCATATCTGTGGTGGCACATCTGCCGTGCCCGATCAGTAGACCTCAGGGTCGAAGGGAAGCGCCATGACAACATTCACGGTCGGTTCAGACCAGGCGAACGCTCTAGCCAAAACGGCTACCTGGGAGACCGACATCGTGCGGTCCAAACCGGCGCGCATCACGCTCGCCGTATTGCGGATCGTGATCGGCTGGTACTTCCTCTGGGCGTTTATCGACAAGATATTCGGTTTCGGATTCCTGACCGCCGCGGGAAAAGGCATGATCGATGGCGGAGCACCCGCCCAGGGCTTCCTGACACACACGGTCGGGCCGTTCGCGGGGATCTTCACTGCGATCGCCGCACCGTGGGTCGACTACGTATTCATGTTCGGTCTTCTGGCCATCGGCCTCGCCCTGATCAGCGGGTGCGGCCTCAAGATCACCGCGGTCGCGGCTGTGCTGTTGCTCGGGCTCATGTATCTGGCGGAGTTTCCCCTCGGCGCGGATGCCGGGGTGTACACCAACCCGTTAGTCGACGATCACTGGTTCCAGGCCCTGGCCATTCTCGTGTTCTGGTTCACGAGGGCCGGCGACACGTTCGGTCTGGGTCGCTGGTGGGGCAGCAAGGTCGGCGATAGCTGGCTTCGCTGAAACAGGATTAGGGCGGATGCGACGGCGGCTTGAACGCCGTCGTCGCATCCGTCACCGATGAGGCACCGACGGACGAAGGGGTTACCGGCTGGGCTGGCTCGAGCCGTAGAAGCCGGACTGGATATCGGCGACAAGACCGGCGTGCGTCGGTGTCCAGCCGAGAAGGTCCTGCGTCCTGGCGCTCGAGGTGGGGACGTCCAGGCCGAAGAACATACCGATCCAGCCGAAGTGCGCGGCGGCATCTTCCGGGGGAATCGACACCAGTGGGAGGCCTCGAGCGTCGCCGATTGCGGCGGCAATCTCGAGCGACGAGATGCCCTCTTCGCCGACGGCGTGCACGCGGGATCCGGCAGGCGCCTTCGCGAGTGCGAGTGCCACCATCCTCGCGGCATCCCGACGATTCACGGCGGGCCAGCGGCTGGAACCGTCACCGACATAGCCGGAGACACCCTTTTCGCCGGCGACCCCTGAGATCACCTGCATGAATCCGTGGTCGCCCTCACCGTGGACTGTCGGGGCGAAACGGAGGGCGACGGAGCGGATTCCGCGGTCGGCGTAGGAAAGCGCGAGCGCCTCGGCGCCCCCGCGCGGCGCCTCGGGTCCGCTGAAGGGAACCGCGTCGTCCTCGCTTGCGAGCCTGCCGGGCGCGATCCCCGCAACACCCGACGCGAACAGGAACGGGCGATCCGAGTCGGCGAGGGTGTCCCCGAACATCTCGATCGTGGCCCGCTCGGTCGCGCCCGCACCTGCCATGTCGGAAAAGTCGTGTTTGTATGCCAGATGGATGACGCCATCCGCTGCCGCGGCCGCCTCGCGCATGCTGTCGAGATCGTCGAGACTCCCGCGATGGGGAGTGATGCCGGCGGCCTGCAGCTTCGCGAACGACTCGTCGTTTCGCGCCAGGCCGACGACCTCGTGTCCGGCAGCGATCAGTTCCTGGGATACGGCAGAGCCGATCCAGCCGGAAGCGCCGGTGATGAAAATACGCATGAGTGACTTCTCCTTCGAGACGAGCGCCCGGTCGGTTGCCAGGCATCGGGTAGTGCTGTGGAGTGCTGACATTCACGGGCAATGTCAGTGACAGACATGAGGCTAGCACAGCATGTCAGTGACAGACATCATGGGGGAGGATCGTAGACTTCTTCTCATGGGACGCTGGCTACCGGATGCGCATGGTCGGCTCGCGCGCGCCGCGCTCGAGCTCTACTCGGAGCGCGGCTTCGAGCAGACGACGGCCCTCGAGATCGCGGAACGAGCGGGGGTGACCGAGCGCACGTTCTTCCGGTACTTCGCCGACAAACGGGAGGTGCTCTTCCAGGGGTCCCAGGAGCTCCAGCGCATCATCCTCGAGGCCATTGCGCAGACGCCCGCAGACGTGCGCCCCGTCGACGCGGTCATTGCGGCCATAGACACAGTCGGCGGACTGGTCTTCGACCGTGCACATTCCGTTCGGCGGGCGACGATCATCGCGGCCAATCCCGCACTCCAGGAGCGAGAACTGCTGAAATTCTCCACCCTGACCGCATCCGTCGCGGGGGCGCTGCGCGAGCGCGGAGTCGCGGAGCCCTCGGCGACTCTTGCCGCCGAGACGGGCGTGACCGTGTTCAAGATCGGTTTTGAGAGGTGGATCACGGGTACGCCTTCCGAGGACTGGGCCGAGTGCATCCGCGATACCGTCCGCCAGCTTCGCGACGTCACCCCGAGCCTCATCGTCAGCCAGGTCTGAACGCGGAGTAGCTTGGGAGCATGACCGAACAACAGCCCTATACGGTCGTGGGAAACTCCGATGGTTTCGAGTTGCGCCGTTACCCGGAGCATCTCGTCGCCGAGGTCATCACGACGGGGTCATTCGAAGATGCCGGCAATCGTGCATTCCGGTACCTGTTCGCCTATATCAGTGGCGAGAATTCCGTTCGCCAGAAGGTCGCAATGACTGCGCCTGTCGTGCAGGCCGGGGTGTCGACGAAGATCGCGATGACCGCCCCCGTCGTCCAGGAGACCCTCGGCGGGAAGCAGGGTGATCGTGAGGTGGAGGGGACGTTCCGCGTTGCCTTCGTGCTCCCCGCAGGCTTCACGATCGAGACGGCTCCGCAACCGACCGGCCGGGAGGTGCGGCTGAGGAGCGTTCCGGGGAGTCTCACCGCGGCGGCGAGGTATCGCGGCCGCTGGGACGAGGCCGGGTACGCGCGCCATCTGGAGATGCTGCGGGAAGCGATACTCGCCGCCGGGTACACGGCCCGGGGAGAGTCCCGTTTCGCCCGTTTCGATCCACCGTTCATGCCCTCGTTCCTGCGTCGTAACGAGGTCCTGCTCGATGTCGAGCCCACCGAGGCAGAAACTCGACCGTGACCTCGTTGTGAGCGGCCAGGGGCGCCCATGAATGGCTTTTAGGATCCACATCACCCACCGAGGCGACGACGGCTTCCGGTGCTTTACTTGATTCGATCTCCGTCAGTGGACCAGTGAATGGGGCAGTCATGAGCAACGCTTTCAGCAAAGAGGAAAAGGCTGCGATGAAGGCCGCGGCTGCCGAGGCGAAGGCCGCACAAGCGGGCGCCGACCTGCAGGCCGCGTGCCTCGCTGCGATCGACGATATGAATGGCACGGACAAGGAGCTGGCCGAGATCCTCCATCGGCTGGTGACGAGCCACACGGCCCTTCAGGCGAAGACCTGGTACGGGATGCCCGCCTACGCAAACGCGGACGGCAAGGTTGTGGTGTTCTTCCAGAGCGCCGCCAAGTTCAAGGTCCGCTACGCGACGATCGGTTTTCAGCCCGATGCTCACCTTGACGAGGGTGACTTCTGGCCGACCTCCTATGCCGTGACCAAGCTGACCGCCGCCGACCAGGAGCGCCTGGTGGCGATGTTGGAGAAGGCGGTCAGCTAGGGCGGCGAGGCCCAATCGCCGGCTCAGTACAGCTATTCGGAGACGAGAAGAGCCTCACGCTTGTCGGCCTCGGACTCGGGGCGCTCGTCGAGTGCATGGCCTTCCATATCGAGGTTCGGGAGCAGGCGATCGAGCCACTTCGGCAGCCACCAGGCGGCCGATCCCAGCAGGGACATCAGTGCGGGCATCAGGATGAGGCGCACGATGAAGGCGTCGGCCATCACCCCGACCACGAGTCCGAAGGCGATGGATGCGGCGATCGGGAAGGTGCTCGTCGCAAAGCCCGCGAAGACGACGGTCATGATCGTCGCCGCGGCCACCAGGACGGGGCCCGAGCGGGAGAATCCTTCGATGATCGCCTGCTTCGGCGACATTCCGGTGTTGTGCATCTCCTGGATCCGGGATACCAGGAACACCTGGTAGTCCATGGCCAGCCCGAAGAGCACGCCGACGAGCAGGATCGGCAGGATGCTCATCATCGGGTCGCCCTGGGGCGCCGGGATCAGGGCATCGAGCCAGTCCCACTGGAAGACGGCGACGCTCGCGCCGAAGGATGCTCCGACGGAGAGCAGGTAACCGAGGGTGGCGATGAGCGGGATGAGCAGCGATCGGAACATGACGATCAACAGCACCAGCGAAATGACGACGATGACGATGAGGTACCGGATCAGCGCGTCCTGCAGGGCCTGGTCCTGGTCGATTCCGATCGCGGTCTCTCCGGTAACCTCGAGGTGGACTCCGGGCACCGAGTCTGCGTCGGTGCGGATCTGCTGGACCAGGTCCTTCGTCTGCTGATCGATAGGGCCTTCTGCGGGGATCACCGTCAGGAGCGCGACGTTTCCGTCGGCGCTGATCGGGCCGGGAACGACCATCTGGACACCGGGAAGGCCGGCGAGTGCGTCCTGGACGGATGTGGTCTGTGCGGTGATGCCGCCGTCGGCTTCGGCGAGCACCACGAGTGGGCTTTGCACCCCGCCGAATTCGTCGATGATGAGGTTGTAAGCCGTCCGTTGCGTCGAGGTCGGGTCGGCGCCGCCGGGGATGCTGAAGGCCGTCTTCATGCTGAGGATGGGTGCGGCGACGATGACGAGCACGACAACGCCGGCGAGGAGCGACCGGACCGGGTGGGCGACGACAAACGTTCCCCAGCTCCGGAGGAAGCCTGTCCGAGTCGATGAGTGCGCGTCCGGCGAGCCATCGGTGTGCGTCTCGACGGCGTTCGTGCGGCGGGTGCGTTCCTTCTTCGGCAGCACCCGGCGTCCGAGGGTGCGCATCAGGACCGGGAGGAGGGTCAGGGCCATCAGGACGGAGACGAGGATGGCGAAGGCTGCGGCGATACCCATTTCCGTGATGAAGCTGATGTTCGCGACGAGGAGGCCGACCAGGGCGATGATGACGGTGAGGCCGGCGAACACGACCGAGCTTCCGGCCGTTCCCGTTGTTCGGGCGACGGAGTCTTCGACGTTCCTGCCGGTGCGGAGCTCGGCGCGGAACCGGGTCAGGATGAACAGGCTGTAGTCGATCCCGACGGCGAGGCCGAGCATCGGCGCGAGGATGATGGTCGTGTCGCCGATCGGGGTGAGCGCCCCATAGGCGAGAACGCCCACCAGGCCGACGCCGACGCCGAAGACGGCGATCAGGAGGTTCGCCCCGGCCGCGAGGAGCGACCCGAAGGTGAGGATCAGTACGAGGAAGGCGACGATCACTCCGACGCCCTCACCGATGCCCGCCGGCGGGGCGCCGAGCGGGACCAGGTTTCCACCGATCTCGACCCGGAGGCCGTCAGGGGCATCCGCTTGCACGGTGAGGGCGGCCTGGTAGGAGGCTTTCTGCTGGTCGGCGGAGAGGTCGCCGAAGCTCAGCGTCGCAACAGCGGTGCTTCCGTCCTGGGAGATGTACGGCTTCTGCGCGTCGAACGGATCGCTGACGAAGGCGATGTCCGGGATGCCCGCTGCGTCGGTCAGTACACCGGCGATCTGAGCGGTGACGGCCGCATCCGTGACGGCGGCGCCCGTGTCGGACTGGAAGACGAGCTGCAGCGAGGCGGGAGTGCTGGTGCCCAGGTCGGGGAATTCCTGGCTCATCCGCTCCAGTGCCTGGGAGGACTGTGTGCTCGGGATGGACGAGGAGGCGGTTCCGGGGGATCCCTGGCCGCTTGCGATGACCAGCGTGCCGATGAGGACGGTGACGATCAGCAGCCAAGCGCCGATCACCACCAGCCGGTGTCGGGCGCTGAAACGCCCGATGAGGGAAAGAAACGTGGCCATGATGCTCCTAGGGCTGGGGAACGAAGGGGTCCGCGCATGCGCCATGGGCCGGTTGAGGACGGCGGATGCTGCCATTCGGCAGGGACAGTTCCTATCGTTCCCGCGGGGCGGTTCGGCCGCCTCGTCCAGGCGCATCGGCCGGTCTACTGCGTGCGCAGTAGACGGATGCGCGAGCGAACCGGTTACGCGGAGAGCCCGGCGCGGTAGGCGAAGGTCACGAGCTGGGCGCGGTCGCGGGCGCCGAGCTTCATCATCGCCCGGTTGGCATGCGTCTTCACCGTGTATGGCGAGACGAACATGTCCTCTGCGATCTGGGCATTGTCGCGTCCGGTCGCGATAGCGATGACGACGTCACGTTCCCGGGGAGTGAGCACGGAGAAGCGGTCGACCATGGCCGCGTCGACAGCCGGGCCATGTTCCTCGGCGACGTGATGGATGAGAGCCGCGGTCGCGGCGGCGGACAGCGCGCCACCACCGGAGGCGACGTCGACGATCCCGGCCACCAGCTCGGTCGGTCCGATTCCCTTGCTGAGGAAGCCGTTCGCTCCGGCGCGAAGGGCCGCAAAGACGTTCTCGTCGTTTTCGAACGTGGTCAGGATGATGATGCGGAGGTCGTCAGGCGGATAGTCGAGGCGCAGGCGCCGGGTGGCTTCGACGCCGTCGATTCCGGGCATCCGGATGTCCATCAGGATCACATCGACGGACAGCCCGACGATCTGCTGGAGGGCGTCGAAACCGTCGGCGGCATCCGCCACGACGTCGATGCCCGGCTCCGGGGCGAGAATGGCCCGCAGTCCGACCCGGATCATTTCCTGGTCGTCGACGATCATGACCCGAATCATCGGATCCTGCCCCCGTCGACGCGGAGGGTCGCGGTGACCTGGAAGTGGTCGTCACGGTCGTCGACAACGAGCTTCCCGCCGGCGGATGCGGCGCGTTCCCGCATTCCGACGAGACCGTAACCGCGGCGCGGGGCCAGGTCTGCCCCCGTCCGTGTCCGCGCAGGTGAGGCGATCTTCGCGGTGCGCACGGTCTTCGGATTGGAGACCGTGATCGTCAGGACGGAGGCGGCCACGGTCGTGCTCAGCGTGACCGGTCCCGAACCGTGGCGCTGGGAATTCGTCAGGGCCTCCTGCACGATCCGGAATGCGGCGGTGCTCACTTCGGGATCGAGCGCGGCGGGTGCCTGGGCGAGGTCAGCCCGGACATCGACCCCGGTGTTCCGGCAGGATTCGATGAGATCGGGTATCCCGGAGAAGTCCGGCGTCGGCCGCAAGCCGGCGCCCGAGTCGCGGGCCTCGATGGTGTCGGAGCGCAGCACGTGCAAAATGCGCTGGGTCTCGAGCAGGACGGATTGGACACTCGTGCGCGCCGAATGCAGGGATTCGCGGGCGACGGCGGCGTCGCTCGGCAGGTTCACTTCGGCGACGCCCAGGTGGATTCCGAGCACGGCCACCTCGTGCCCGATCACGTCGTGCAGGTCGCGGGCGATCCGGAGGCGTTCCTCGGTGACGCGGCCGTTCGCCTCGGTGTCCCGTGCGGCTAGGGCGTCGAGGGTGCGCTGTTGCAGTTCGTTGCGATAGCGGTCGTGGCTGCGCACCGCGCTACCGGCCGCGGCGGCCATGAAGCCGAAGGCGAACGCGGTCAGCGCGGCCGGGCTGCCGAAACCGATTCCGTTGTACATCACGGCGGCGAAATACAGGCTGGGCCCGACGAGCAGGCCGACCCAGATGCCCGGAAGTGCGCGGAGGGTGACGGAGAAGGCGGTGAACACGGCAAGGTTCCAGGTGATCAGCGGATCCCAGCCGACCGCGGCCGCGAACAGCGGAGTCAGGGTGACGATCACGATGCCGGTCCAGGGATACCGTCGGGAGACGAGGACGCCGAGGAGCGAGAGGGTCAGGGGCAGATAGCCGAAGAGGCTCGTTCCGTCGATCAGGGGAACACTGAATTCGGTCGCCGCAGCGACGAGGGTGACCGCGACCGCGGCCAGGTCGAGCGTTCGCGGATTGCGGTACCAGCGGGGTCGATAGGCGGCGAGTTCTCTGGGGGAGGCCGACATCGTCACCTCTCGATCCTCTCATTCCGGGACGCGCGACGGCCGGTGTGGATCTACTGCGTTCGCAGTAGATCCACACCGGCCGCAGGCCACGCCGGGATACCGGCGGATCCTGGCTACTTACTTGACCGAACCGCGGGTGACCCCGCTCACGACCCACTTCTGGGCGATCACATATACGACCAAGAGCGGTGCGAGGGCCATCAGATACGAGGCGAAGGCCACGGGGTAGTTCGTGTTGAACTGGCCCTGGAAGATGAACTGCGCCAGTGGAAGTGTCTGCGCCGAGGGGTCGGACAGCACCACCAGCGGCAACAGGAAGTCGTTCCATGCCCAGACGCAGGTGAGGATGCCGACGGTCGCGTTCATGGGGGAGAGCAACGGGAAGATCACCTTCCAGAACACGGTCCAGGTGCTCGCACCGTCGAGGCGGGCGGCCTCCTCCAGCTCGACCGGAATGGAGTCGATGTACGCGACGAAGATGAAGATGTTGAACGAGAGCCCATACACCGTGTACAGCAGGATCAGGCCGACGGGGGTGTCGATTCCGAGAACCGCGGTCTCCTTGACCACCGGGAGCATGATGATCGGGAACGGCACGAAGATCGCGGCGAGGAAGTAGAAGTACAGTCCCTTGAAGAATTTCTTGTGCATGTTGCGGGCGATCGCGTAGGCCACGAGCGAATTGGTGAGCAAGGTGAGGAACACCGCGCCCACCGTGATCAAGGCGGTGTTGAGCAGGGCGCGGGGAAAGTTCGTGAGCTCGTAGGCATCCGCGAAGTTCTCCCAGCGGATGCTGGTGGGCAGTTCGAACCCGGTGCCGCCGAGCTGGTCCGGCGTCTTGAGTGCAGTGACGACGGTGAAGTACAGCGGGATCAGTACGGTGAGGGAGCACACCGCGATGAGTGCGGTCAGCCACCAGTTAGTGCCGCCGTTTCCGCCGTCGAGGCGTCGGCGGTTGCGGGGCTTCGCGGAGCCCGGATCGGGCACGTTCGACGATGGCGCGGTCGGGGTGATCAGGGTGTCGGTCATGAGAAGCTCGCCTCCCGGCGCTGCAGGAAGCGCAGCTGGACGAATGAAACAATGATGATGACGAAGAGGTAGATGACGGCGTTGGCCATCTGGTACCCGTACTCTCCGCCCTGGAAGCCGCCACGGAAGATGACCAGGGCGATGGATTCTGTGGACGTGCCCGGACCTCCGGCGGTGAGCGCGACGATCTGGTCGAAGACCTGCAGGAACGACTTGAACGACAGCACCATGTTGATGGTGAAGTAGGCGCCGATGAGCGGGAACGTGATCGATCGGAACCGGCGCCACCCGGAAGCGCCGTCGATGGACGCCGCTTCGTAGAGGTCCGCGGAGATGGTCTGCAGGCCTGCCAGATAGAGGATGACATTGAACGCCGCTGCCTGCCACACCGTTGTGATCACGATGCCGACCCAGGCGAAGTCGGGGCTGGCCAGCACGTTCGTGGCCAGGTCCGGCATCCCGAGCGCCGTGAAGATCGCAGGGAAGGAATTCGCGAAGAGGTAGTTGAAGACATACCCGATGATCAGGATGGCCAGCACGTAGGGGATGAAGAAGACCCCGCGGAAGGCCGCCTGGAATTTGATCTTCGAGTTCAGGCCGAGGGCGATGGCCAGGGCGATCACGTTGACCAGAACGGTGGACACGATCGCGAACCCGAAGGTGAACCCGTAGGAATTGAGCACGCGGTCGTCCTGGAACAGGTTGACGTAGTTGGACAGGCCGACGAAATCCCAGGTGCCATAGCCGGCGTAGTTGGTCAGGCTGAAGAACATTCCGGAGAGCACCGGGACGGTGTGCAGGCCGAAGAAGATCACAACGGCCGGCACCACCATCCAGTAGAAGGTGCGCGGGGTGCGGGCGAATGACGACCGGGCGGATGCCGGCGCCGATACTGCGGGTTCCGGCCGGTGTTTCCTGGTCCGGACCGATGTTGGTGACGTCATTGTCATTTCCCCTGTCTCTGAGTGGTCGTGCGAGCGGCGACCTTGCTCCATTCGGAGTCCAGATCGCTCAGGAAGGTTCCGGCATCGCCGCTGATCACCAGCGACTGCAGGAGGTTCACGAGCGGCACCGCTGCGGGAATCTGATGGTCGATGAAGCCGACGATCTTTCCGGCGGTGAAATAGGGTTCGAGTCCCGCCAGGGCGGTGTCCGTATTCGGCGTGGCGTTCGCCAACGGCGAGAACGTGCTCTGTGCCTCGGAGTATCCGGTCACGACCGCGGGTGACATGAGGTAGTCGACGAACTTCTGCGCCTCGGCAGGATGCGCGGTGTTCCGGCCGATGGCGATGCCGACGTCGACGCCGGACACCACGACGCGGGCGTCGGGATCATCGGTGACCGGGTAGGGGAATGACCCGATGCTCGCCTGAGGGTTATTGGCCCGGATGGCGGGAATCGCGTACGAGCCCTGCAGGTACATCGCGGACTCGCCGTTCGCGAAGGCCTTGTTGCCGGCGTTGTAGTCGCGACTGGCAAAATTGTCCTGGCAATACCTGAACAAGTCGACTTCCTTCTGGGCCGCGGTGGCGAAGTCCTTCCGGAACGAGACCGTGCCCGAGGAGACGTTCGCGCCTTCGCCGCGGAGGGCATCGAAGAATCCATCGGGCATCAGCGTTCCGCCGAGGTTGACGAACGCGGGTGACGCTGTCCACGCGTCTTTGAGCGTGCAGAAGAAGGGCGAGACACCGTTGGCCTTGAACTTTTCGGCCGCCGCAACCAGCTCGGTCCACGTGGCGGGTACGGTGACGCCGTTCTGGGCGAAGATGGTCGGGTTGTACAGGATGCCGGAGGCGTTGCTGGCGAAGGGGAGTGCGTTCACTTCCTTCGCGCCGTCGGCTGCGCAGGTTCCGAGGGCCTGGACGATGTTCTGCACGGCGGGATTGACCGTCGCGGCGACGGGAGCGCCGGCCAGGTCGGCGAAGATGCACGCCCGGGCGAGCTCGCCGTAGTTGCCGTTGGCATTGAGCGTGAGCACGTCGGGCACTTTGTCCTTGACGAGCAGGGTGCGGATGGCCGTGTCCGGGTCAGGCACCGAGTTCTGGATGACCCGGATTCCCGGGTTCTCCGCCTCGAAGTCGGCGATGATGGACGCGAATTCCGTGACGGCTTCCGGCTTGAACTGGAAAAAGTTCAGGGTGACGATGCCGGCATCTGGTGCGGAACATCCGGAGAGTCCGACGAGCGTCGCGGCTGCGACCACCACGACGGTTGCCCTGATCCGTCTGCTTGGCCGTAGCCCGGTGCGGTTGGTGATTCTCATTGCGCCTCCTTGCGCTTGGTTCCGCCTCAGGCGGAAGTGATCTCGATGATGACGAGGTGTTCCGGAAAGAGGACCGGTCCTTGCACGCCGATGGTGCGCAGGGCCCGTCCCGTGAGGGTCAGTGGCTGGTGGGACCAGGACAGGGGTGACTGACCCGCGTCCGGGCCGGTCGAAGATTCGGCGAGCATCCTGACCTGATAGCGGGACTCGTCGTCGAGGCCAGCGAAGCGGAGCTGGCCGACCGGGTAGAAGGAGCTCGTGCGCACCTGGGTGAAGACGTAAAGCGCGGTGCGCCGATCTGTGGACACCACTCCCCGGAGGTCGACGGCGGGATCCGGGTGGTCGACGTGCACTGCTGTGCCGGTGTGGAACAGCTGGCGATGAGACTTATACAGGTCGATCCAGACGGCCAGCTCCGCGGACTCCGATTCGGTGAGCGTGGTGATGTCCCACTCGATGCCGAGGTGGCCGAAGAGGGCGACTCCGGCCCGGAGCGAGAGCTCGTGACGGCGACCCGTGGAGTGGGAGACCGGACCGCCGATGTGGGCGCCCATCAATTCGTAGGGCACCAGGAGGCCGGTGTACTTCTGGTTCGTCAGCCGTTCGATCGGGTCGATGCAGTCGCTCGTCCAGATGCGGTCGGTGTGGTCGAGAATGCCGAGGTCGACGCGGGCTCCGCCTGAGGCGCAGCTTTCGATTTCCAACCCGGGATGGCGCGTCTTCAGCTCGTCCAGCAGGCGGTAGAGGGCGAGGACGTTCTCGTGCACCGCGGCCCGGCCGGTGCGGGTGCTTCCCGCGTCGACGAGGTCCCGGTTGTGATCCCATTTCAGGTACCGGATCGGGTATTCGGACAGGAGGGCGTCGAGACGCTCGAGAATGTATCCATAGGCATCCGGGTGGGACAGGTCGAGGACCTGTTGCTGACGCCCCTCGACCGGGAAGCGGCCTCCGGGCTGCAAAATCCACTCGGGGTGCGCTCGCGCGAGTTCGGAATCGGGATTGACCATCTCCGGCTCCACCCACAGCCCGAACTGCATGCCGAGTCCGGTCACCCGTTCGATGAGCGGGGAGAGTCCATCGGGCCATACTCCGTCGTCGACGTACCAGTCACCCAGTCCGCTCGTGTCGTCGCGACGGCCGCGGAACCAGCCATCGTCGAGGACGTACCGTTCCACGCCGACCCGGGCGGCGGCATCCGCGAGCCCGAGCAGGCGATCGAGGTCGTGGTCGAAGTAAACGGCCTCCCACGTGTTGAGAGTGACCGGACGCGCGGTGGCCGGGTGCGTGGGGCGGGCACGGAGCCGGGTGTGGATGCGCGCGCTCAGTTCGTTGAGGCCGTGGCCCCAGGAGGCGATGACCGTGGGCGTGGTGTAGCTCTGTCCTGGCTTCAGCTGAATTTCGCCGGGAGCGAGGAGCTCGCCGGCCTGGAGGAAGACCGACCCGGTGACGAGTTTTTCGGCGGCGAGCCGATGGTTGCCGCTCCACGCGAGATGGACCGCGTGAACAAGCCCGGCTTCGAAGCCGAAGCCGGGGGCTCCTGCGCTCAGCAGCAGGGTCGCATCGGCACCCGGCCTCCCCTTTCGACTTTCACGTTCGTACCGCCCGATGGTGAACGAGTGCCGTTGCGGAGTGCGTTCCCGCAGGTGCCGACCGCTCGTGTCGAGGATTTCCGCTGCCGTGCCCGGCAATGGCACGGTGACGCAGAGGTCCTCGAGCTGGTAGTCATCCAGGCCGGCATTGGTCAGCGTGAGCGTCTGACTCAGCACGCCCGCTGAGTCGATACCCAGTTCGAGACGCATCGTCAGGCCGGCATCGGCGTCGATCGCCAGCAGGACAAGCGTGGACGGGCCGCTTTCCACCCCCGTCACACCGAAGTCCGGCGAGAACGCGCGGCCCTGCCGGCTGCCGCGAAGACCGGGGGTTCCCTGCCAGCCCTCAGACTCTTGCGGCAGTACCGTAAGGCGGGCGGGCTGATCGAGACCGCCGGAAACGCGTTGCGCGAGGGAAGCCACGACGATCGCCTGGACCTCGTTCTCGGAGAGGTCGCCCTGATCCTCGCCCCAGTGCACAACGGCAGGGAACCCGCCTCCGTCGAAATCGAGGATGACGCTCGTGCCGCCATTGCGGAGGTGAAGGACAGTGCTGTCGCGGTGCATGTGTTATTTCTATAGTGGAAATAACGCACTGTCAAGATCGAGTTTCAGACACGACGTGCCCAAGGAAGTCGGGGTCATTCGAGATCGGATCTCTAATTGGGGCCATTTCAAAGAGAAAATGCCGATCATTATGATTCATAATGGAAATAACAAGCCGATTGAGACGGCTGCGTATTCTGAGCGGAGGGTGCGGTGACGGCTGCGCATCGGGGTGACGCCCTCACCGGTCCCGCGCGGGACCTGGCACGGGAAGTGCTTATTCATGGCCCCATCACCCGGAGCGAACTCGGCCGCAGACTCGGGCTCTCGCCGGCCACGCTCACCCGCCTCAGCAAGCCGTTGTTGGATGAGGGGCTCCTGGTTGATGCTCCCGAAACGATCGAACGGTCGATCGGTCGTCCCGTGCGGCCTCTCGATGTGAGTGTCGACTCCCAGCGTTTCATCGGCGTCAAGCTCACCGCCGGAGAGGTCTTCGCCGTGACCACCGATCTCCGGGCGAACCTCGGAGCCGAATGCGTGATCGAGCTCACCGGCCATGAGCCGGTCCAGGTCGTTGCGGACATTGTGCGGGCCACGGTGGAGCTCGGTGGCATGGACGGCGTGACGGCCATTGGCGTGACAGTCGGAGGCCAGGTGGGCCGTTCGCGTTGGGTGGAGCGGGCGCCCTTCCTCGGTTGGAAGGGTGTCGACCTGGGCGGAATGCTCCACGCCGCGCTGGGCGTTCCGGTGGTCGTCGAGAACGACGTCGTTGCGCTTACGGCGGCCGAGCACTGGTTCGGGATCGCCAAGGGGATGGAGAATTTCGCCGTACTGACCATCGGCGCGGGGGTCGGTTATGGGCTCGTCATTCATGACCGACCCGTCGTCAACAGCGACACCGGTCTTGGCTTAGGCGGGCACTTTCCCCTCGACCCGACCGGCCCGCTGTGCGCAGAGGGACATCGGGGGTGCTCGACGGCCATGCTGTCGATCCCGAGCATGACGGCGAGCGCGCGTGTCGGGCTTTCCCGCGACGTTGGGTACGACGAACTCCTCGACCTGGCGGATGCCGGTGATCCTGTTGCCGCGCAGGTCGTCGGGTCAGCGGCCCGGGCGCTCGGGCGCCTGATCGCCGCATCCGCCAACCTCGCCATGGTTCAGACAATCGTGTTGTCCGGCGAAGGAGTCGGCCTCGCCGATCGGCAGCTACCTCGCATCCTCGAGGCCGTGCGTGCCGACCGCGACCCGGATGCTGCACCCGTGCGTATCCTCGTCGACCGCTCCGGCTTCACCGCGTGGGCGCGGGGAGCGGCGGCCGTCGCGATCCAGGCATCCTTCGTCTGAATCGGACCGCGGCGGTGGTGCGACGCAGCGCTCGCGCTCTCGCCGTTCCCGACGCGGGGGAGCCCCTCGCCCAGCCTGAGAAGCGCGTGGTGCGAAGGGCCGACAACCCCGGATTGGGAACGGCTGCTAAATGCGGGTCGCCTGTGCGGAGCCGTCGCTCGGGTCGATGACCCGGATCAGCCCGGTGCGTACCGAGAGGACCGGCTCCGCGGTGGGGTTGGCACCCACGGAGAGTGACTCGTCGAGCATCTCCTTGTTCAGCGACTGCTCGCCCTCGCCCTCATCAATGTGGGTGGCGAGCGGCTTCTCGACCACGAACATCAGCAGCACGGCTGCGACCAGCACGAGCGGCACCATGAACAGGAAGATCGGGGCGAGCGCGTCGTTGTACGCGTTGACGATGACCGTGCGGGCGGCGTCGGGCAGGGCGGCGACGAGCGCCGGGGTGAGCGAGTTGGTTCCGGTGCTCCCCGTGCCACCGGCCGGCAGGTTCGCCGAGAGGATGTCGGTCAACCGGGAGACGAACAGGCTGCCCACGATCGCGGCGCCCAGGGACGAGCCGATCTGGCGGAAGAAGTTGTTCGAGCTCGTTGCCGTTCCCACGATGGCCCGCGGGAACGAGTTCTGCACGACCAGGGTGAGGATCTGCATCGAGAGGCCGAGACCGAAGCCCATCACGGCGAGGAAGGCGCACATGATCCAGATGGCGGTGGTCGCCGTGAGGGTGGAGAGCAGGAACAGGCCGAGGGCCGTGATGAACATGCCGACGATCGGGATGACCTTGTACTTGCCGGTTCGGGACACGATCTGGCCGGAACCGATCGAGGAGATGAGCAGGGCGCCCATCATCGGGATCATGAGCAGGCCGGCATCCGTTGCACCGACCCCGGTGACCATCTGCAGGTACGTCGGCATGTAGGCCAGCGCCCCGAACATGGCGACACCGGTGATGAGGCCGGCCGCGGTGGTGAGGTTGAAGTTGCGGTTCCTGAACAGCTTCAGCGGGATGACGGGCTCTGCTGCCCGGCTCTCGATGAACACGAAGAGACCGGAAAGCACGACCGTGGCCACGATCAGGCCGAGGATGACGGGCGAATCCCAGTCGTAGGTGTTGCCGCCCCAGGTCGTGAAGAGCACCAGGCTGGTCGCGGCGAGGGCGAGGACGATCATGCCCGGGTAATCGATGCGGGGCTTGGAGTATTCGCGCTGGGGCAGCTTCAGGAAGAAGACGGCGGAGGCGATGGCGATCAGTCCGAGCGGGAGGTTCATCCAGAACGCCCAGCGCCAGCCGGGACCGTCGGTGAAGTAGCCGCCGAGCAGCGGGCCGGCGACGCTCGAGACGGCGAAGACGGCGCCCATGATTCCGGAGTACTTGCCACGCTGGCGGGCGGGAACGACGTCGGCGATGATGGCCAGCGCGAGGATCATCAGCCCGCCGCCACCGAGGCCCTGAACGGCGCGGCCGGCGATGAGCGTGCCCATGGAATCGGCGAGGCCGCCCATGACGCTGCCCACCAGGAAGATCGAGATAGCGCCGATGAACAGCCACTTGCGACCGACGAGGTCACCGAGCTTGCCGTAGACGGGCATCACGATGGTCGAGGCGAGGATGTATGCGGTGGTGACCCAGAGCATGTGCTCGACACCATTGAGCTCGCCGACGATGGTCGGCAGCGCGGTGCTGAAGATGGTCTGGTCGAGCGACGACAGGAGCATCGCGACCATGAGGCCGGCGAAGACGAGCAGCACGCTGCGGGTCGACGGAACACCTGCTTCTTCGACTTGCCTGGGGCGGGTGAGGACGGTCGTCATCTGAGTTTCTCCATTACAGTTCCGAGCGTCGCGATGGCGCGCTCGTACGTTTCTCGGGGGGCAGCGGATGCCGGTGGTCCGGTGGCCGGATCGGGATCGCTCGCCCATTTCTTCATGGTGATTCGCACGGTGGCGAGGGAGACGCCGAGGATGATGCGAGCCGCTTCGAGGTGCTCGGCCTCGGTCTGCTCTGCGAAGCGCGCGTCCTTCGCCAGCCAGCCCGCGACGATCGCACTGAGGCGGTCTTCGAGTTCGGCGACGCGCACCATCTGGCGGGTCATCAAGTGCGGGTATTTCCGGATGACGTCGCGCTTCAGGTCGGACTTGATCCCGCCGCCTGTGGCTTCGAACAGCGCGGTGATCAGGTCGAACAGGGCGAGGAAAAGGTCCCCGTCGCATCCGCGCACTTTGTCGAGCTCGGCCGAGACGGCGACCTCGTCGATGCCCAGGACCGCATCTTCCTTGGTCGGGAAGTAGTTGAAGAACGTCCTGGTGGACACGCCGGCGCGGTCGCTGATCGCTTCGATGGTCGCGGCGTCGAGCCCGCGTTCGAGGGCGAGTTCCGCCGCGGCGACGTGGATGACTTCGGACGTCCGCGCACGCTTGCGCTCGCGGAGCCCGAGGCCGGAAGAATTGTTCATGAATGCATTATTGCACGGTGCGCAATGCTGCGTAGTTGCATTATTGCGTGCAACGCAAAAAGTCACAGGATTCTCGCAGGTGTCGACCGGGGCCGGGGCTGCCCGCGATCCGTTGTCCGGTCCTGGCGGCCGGTGTGTGGCCCGGGTAGCGCCCAGACTCACTGACGCTACTGTCAGTGTCCGCACCCGCGAGCGCAGACCTCGTAGTCTGGAGAGTCACGAGGCGCCGAGCGAGAGGACGGGTATGCCCAGGATCAAAGCCCCGACCGTTGCCGAGCATCGCGTTCGACAACGTGAAGCCCTCCTCAACGCGGCGAAGGAACTCCTGATCGAGGGAGGAGTCAGTGCCGTCACGCCCGCAGCCGTCGGCGCTGCAGCCGGTTTGTCGCGTCCCAGCGTCTATGAGTACTTTTCCTCCGGTGCGGACATCTTGACCGCCGTGATCGAGGATGCCTTCCCGCGGGGCAATGCCGAGCTCCAGTCGGCTCTGGACTCGGTCACGTCTCCGGCGGAACGGCTCAACGTCTATGTGCGGGTGACGTTGCGGCTGGCGGCAGAGGGCGTGCATCGTCCGGCGGCCGCGCTCGCCGCGGCCCAGCTGCCTGCAGAATGCCTGGCGCGTCTTTCGGAGTTGCACCGCGAGCAGGCGGCGCCGTTCCTCGAGGCACTGCGCGATCTCGAGGTGCCGGAGCTCACCATCACCGCCCGTCTGCTCAGGGGTGTGCTCGAGGCGGCCATGGCCGCGATCGAATCGGGCGCCTCATTGCCCGTGGTCACCGAGCGAACCCTGGTGTTCGTCCGGTCCGCGGTGGCACGCGCTGAGTAGACGACCGTGCCTTGGGTCTAGTCCTTGTAGCTCTGCACTGAGCCTCTGATGGCGTCTGCGTAAAGGTAGATTTCGTCGAGTGTGTCGATCGGGTGTCGAGTCTCGGTCTTTTCGGAGTCGAAAACTCCGAGGTACTTCTGCTTTTTGCCGTTGAAATGGAGACGGGCAATTGGCTTGCGGTTGTTGTCATCGAGGAGAACGGCGAAGTACGACTTGGAGTCCCGGTGCATCACGCGTTGTGGCTTGACCTCGCTGCAGGCGATCGCCTTGACGATCTGATACCCCTCGAGTTCCTCCAGAGTGGTCTCGATTTCTGTGTCGCGTTCGAGATCGATCGCAACGACGTCCTGGCTCGTGATCGCCGCGGCCTGCGAGTCCGCCAAAGCCGGCGAGAAACTCGATGACCCGAGAGCGGTCTTGAGGCGATCGTTGACCTGGTCGTTAAGGAACTGCTTTGTAGCCTTAGTGACGAGTGAGGTGAACTGCTCGCGGACCTTCTGAGTGAAGGCGCCTTCGTAGACGCGGGTAGTGAAGAACCGGATCCATTCGTCCTGCGGTTCCTTGAACTGCGCAGCGATCGTTCGCTTGATTTGCCCGATGTACTTCAACTCTTCGGCGGCATTGATGATGGAGTCGAGGTCGAAGACGTCCTTCGTGAGCTTACGGAGCTCAGGGATCAGCGTCTCGTCGATGTCAAGCAGGTCCAGAACGAGGAACGGCTTCTCATCCATCCGGTTTGGAGCGTCGAGATCCGTATAGAACTGGTACGTCTCGCCATTCGTGAGCACAGCAATTCGGGCGTTCGTGACGGCGAAATAGCGGAAGAGCTGCGAGGCGTGTTCGATCTTGAGAGCTTCGTTGGACTTCTTGCACTCGATGAGGATCTGAACTTCGCCGTCGCGCATGATGGCGTAGTCGACCTTCTCGCCTTTCTTGACACCCACGTCTGCGGTGAATTCCGGGACCACTTCGAGGGGGTTGAATACGTCATAGCCAAGGATCGTGGAGATGAACGGCATGATGAAAGCGTTCTTGGTGGCTTCCTCAGTTTGAATAGCGTCCCGCTGGTTGCGTACCTTCAGGGCCAGAGCGGCGAGCAATTCCGAAAATTCCATATATTTCCCCCAAGAACGATGATCTCTTCTCCGACCCTAGTGTCGCCTCCAGCGACGCGCGGCCGGATGTCGGCTCGGCGGGAGTTGTCCCCCCGAATTGGGGCCTGACCTAAAGTTTCTGGGGGTAGATCATCTCTCCGCGTTCGAGCATGGCGACGTACTTCGCGATATTCGCGGCGCGGGTGGCGGGTCGTTTCACACCGCTGATGCGGAACAGGATGGCAAAGCGGTTCTGCGACGAGAGTCGCGAGAACAGTTCCGCGGCCACTGGGCTCGCATCGAGGGCGGCCTGAAGGTCTTCCGGGACGGGACTGTCCTTCTGGCGGTACGCGGCTTCCCACCGTCCGTCGGTCTGGGCGCGCTCGATCTCCGCGAATCCAGCCGGTCGCATCCGCCCGGTCTCGATGAGCCGGGCCACGACGTCGCGATTACGTTGCGACCACATGCTGCGGGCCCGACGCGGGGTGAAGGCGCGCAGAAAATAGTCATCGTCGTGGGTACCGGCCTGGCCATCGATCCAGCCGAAGCACAGGGCCACCTCGAGGGCCTCGTCATAGCTGATGCCCGGTGCGGATGAGTTCTTCTTCACGAGTTGCAGGCGGATGCCGTCGTGGTCGACGTTCTCCTCGAGCCAGGTCTCCCAATCCTGCACCGTGGTGAACAGCATGATGGGCTTGCCCGCGTTGTGCGCCATGGCTCCCATCGTAGAGAGACGAGCGACGCCGCTGAATATGATCGAGGGGTGATCGGACACATTGATGAGGTCGTCATCGACTGCAGGGACCCCGAGGCGCTCGCGACGTTCTGGGCGAGCGTGCTCGGCGGCGAGCCACGGGGGCGTGACGCGGCCTGGTGGTACATCCTGCCTCCCGGCTGGACGCAACTGTCGTTCCAGAAGGTACCCGAGACTAAGACGGTGAAGAACCGGGTGCACCTGGACGTGCGCGTGGACGACATTGCGGCGGCCGCAGACCTGGCCGAACGGCTCGGAGCGCGCCGCATCGGTGAGGCGCATCACGACACCGCCGGATCGTTCCAGGTGCTCCAGGACCCCGAGGGTAACGAGTGGTGTGTGGTCAGCCCGGCCGCCGCGCATGAGTGAGTGGGAGTTCGACGGGGACGGCCCGCTCTGTCCCGTGTGCGGCATCGAGATGCTCGCCGACGGCGTGGACACGGCCGAGGGTCTCGAATCCTGCCATCGGTGTCCGCGGTGCAAGCTCGTTGTTGTCGTCTAGCCGGAGTGACGGGCCAGTGCCTTCCGCGGTGAGAGCGAAAACGGTTCGCGGTGGCTGATACGTTGACGATATGAAGGAATTTTCCGTCGGCGAGGAGATCGCGGCATTCGTTGCCGAGCGCGACTGGGCGCAATTCCATACTCCGGAGAATCTCGCGAAGAGCATCTCTATCGAGGCAGCCGAGCTGCTGGAGTGCTTTCAGTGGGATGCCGAGGCGAGCCCAGAGCGCGTTCGGGAAGAACTGGCCGACGTGCTCACCTACTGCCTCCTCCTCGCTGAGCGGATCGGCGCCGACCCGAACCAGATCATCGTCGACAAACTCGCAGTGACGCGAGAGAAGTATCCGGTCGACAAAGCGCGGGGGCGAAGCACGAAGTATGACGCCTTTTGAGATTGAACGGCTTGAGTTCACTCCGGAAGCAGTGAAGACCTGGGCGCCCCACGACCATCGCAACACCAACTGGCCTGTTGTCTATGTTCTGGATGACGCCGAGAGCGGCCGACACCGGGCGCGGGGCGGCGCATTCAACGAGGTCTACGTCGGAGAGTCCCGCAACGCGGCCGCACGCATGCGCCAACACTTCGACTCGCCACGAAAGCAGAACCTGAAGTCGATCCGCGTCATCGTCGACGAGACATTCAACAAATCCGTCTGCCTCGACCTCGAGTCCTACCTGATCCGTCTGCTCGCGGGAGATGGCCTCTACCGGGTCCTGAACGGCAATGACGGCATCACCCAATCTGACTACTACGACCGTGACCGCTACCAGGAAACCTTCCGCGAGGTCTTCGAACAGCTCCGGAGCGACGGGGTCTTCACTCGAAGCATCCCCGAGATCGAAAACAGCGACCTCTTCAAGCTCTCGCCGTTCAAGGCGCTCAGCCAGGACCAGGCGATCGCTGTCGAGGACATTCTCGAGGGACTCTTCCACGACCTGGACTCCGGCAGTTCGAGCACGTCCGTGATCCAGGGCGATCCGGGCACTGGCAAAACCGTGGTCGCGATCTACCTGATCAAACTGCTCATGGACATTGCGACGACGGGTCCCGCTGAGGATCTCGACCGGGATTCGCTCTTCTCGGAGTTCTTCACCGAGGGATTCCGGGAGCTGCTCACCGACATCCGGATCGGCTTTGTCATTCCCCAGCAGTCGCTCCGCACGTCGATCAAGAAGGTGTTTGTGAAGACACCCGGCCTGAGTCCGGACATGGTGCTGACTCCCTTCGACGTGGGACTCGCGGACGAGGACTTCGACCTGCTGATCGTCGATGAGGCGCACCGGCTGAACCAGCGCGCCAATCAGCCCTCGGGTGTCCAGAACCAGAATTTCAAGCTCATCACCGGGAGGCTTTTCGGTAGCGATGACACCACGAAGACCCAGCTGGACTGGATTCGGGCGAAGAGCACGCACCAGATCTTCCTCCTGGACGCGGCGCAAAGCGTTCGGCCGGCGGACGTGCCGCCGGAACTGCTCGACGCACTCGTTCGCGGTGCCAAGGAATCGAAGCGTCACTATCCGTTGCTCTCACAGATGCGGGTGCAGTCGGGCTCGGACTACGTCGGTTACGTCCGACGGATGCTCGGCACCGCGCCGACTACATCCGGCGCATCCGCCCAGGGAGAGGCCGAACCGCCGATCCGTGAGGATTTCGACGGCTACGACCTGCGGATGTTCGACAGCATTTCCGCCATGCACGAGGAGATCAGGCGTAAGGATGCCTCGGTCGGGTTGTCGCGACTCGTCGCCGGGTACGCGTGGGAGTGGAAGACCAAGAACGACAAAGCCGCGTTCGACATCGAGATCGAGGGGTACGGGCTGCGCTGGAACAGCACCCAGACCGACTGGATCGCATCGTCGAACGCTCTCGAAGAAGTCGGCTCGATCCACACCGTGCAGGGGTATGACCTCAACTACGCGGGGGTCATCATCGGTGAGGACCTTCGCTACGACCCGATCGAAGGCAGGCTGTTCGTCGATCGCGCCTCGTACTTCGACAAGAAGGGGAAGGAGAACAACTCCCAGCTGGGTCGGATCTACAGTGACGACGATCTACTGCGGTTCATCAGCAACATCTACGCGGTCCTGCTCACCCGTGGCATCCGGGGCACTTACGTCTACGTCTGTGACCCCGACCTCCGCGTGTACCTGCAGCAGTTCTTGCCGAGCAACACCTAGCTGTACCTAGTGTCCTAGAACGGGCTGGGGTTGTCGGGGTCGTTGGGTTCGGGGTTGAGGTTCCAGACGTCGACGATCGGGGCCGGTGGTTTCGGTGCGGGTTTGGGATGTTTGGGTGGTCTCATGTCGGCGGAGGGTTCCACGATGTAGCGGTACCCGGCCGGGGAGGTCCACTCGATACGACCGTCACCGAGGTGCCGTGGTGTCCACCGGGTGTAGCTCTTCACCGCGTGGTGATACGGACACAGGTGGGCGAGGTTCATCGCGTCGGTTTCGCCGCCGTGTTGCCATTCGACGCTGTGGTCCACGTCGGAGCGTTTCGCGGAGCGGCGGCAGCCGGGGAAGGTGCAGGTTTCATCCCGCACCTCGAGCCACTTCTTCAAGGCGGCCGGGACTTTGTAGGTGTCGCGTCCCATGGAGAGCACGACCCCGGTTTCCGGGTGGGTGAGTAGCCGGGTGAAGCTCGGCGCCCCCGCCGCGAGCCGCCTCGCGGTGTCGGGGTCGATCGGCCCGTACCCGGCGAGGTACCCGGGTTCCTCGCTTTTCCCGAGGAGGGTCAGCACGGGGACGGTCACATTGACCTGAGCGGCCACCCCTGTGCCGGTCCCGTCCGGGGTAACCCCACCGATCAGGACGTCGGTGAGCACGTCCGCCGCGAGCTGGGTCAGCGTGCGTTCCTCGTCCGGGCGTTGCAAGGTCAGGGCGGTATCGAGGGTGCGGTGGTAGGCGGCCTGGATCTTCTCCGCGTCGCCGGTCACGTAGAGGGACGCCATGCTGTCGTTGAGGGCCTGGAACGCTACGTGTCGGTCCTCGACGCTTTTCTGGTGTCGGGCGGTGATGGTTTCCGGGTGGGTGCGTTCCCGGACCCTCCGGGCCCGGTCGGCGAGCTTAGCCACGGTCAGGACTTCCGCGTCGGGCACGAGGACGTCTTCGAACACGGCGCGGGCCAGGGCGGCCGAAACGGGGTCATCCCCCATACGGATGCCCCACGCCTGATCCATGATCACTTGCGCGTGCCGGTAACTGATCGCCCCGGAGGACAATGCTTCCCGGGTTGCGGGGAGTTCTTCGGCCAGGGTGCGGCTGGCTTCGATCAGGGTCTCCGTCGTGCGCCGCGGGAGCCGGAGCAGGGCGCCGACCTCGCAGGTGAACTCTTCCTTCGTGGCCTCCTCCGGCGACCACGGCGGGCGCCGCCCACCGGCCTGCACCGCGGCCTCCGCCCGGGCCCGGCCGACGTCAATGAGCACCCGCTGCGCGGTGTAGATCGCATCAGCCCGTTTCGCGGCGGCCCGGTTCATCTCCCGGTCCGCCTCCTTGATCGCGTCGTAGACCTCGGCGAGGGACTGTTCCACGAGGTTCAGCTGCGGGGCGTTGAGGTAGCTATCGGGAGGGACGTCAGGAGGGGTCCCGGGTGGGGGTTCCGCAGTGCTGTCGACACTGCTGTCCACGGGACTGTCCACACTGCTGTCCATGTGGCTGTCCAGGTGAGATTCTGAGGGTTCTTCAGCTGTCATGCCGGTCACTCTACGGACCACCACCGACATTCCACCGGCATCCGCACGCCCACAGCTGGCCTGTGGAAAACCCGGTCAGAAGCACATTGTTGAGGACAAGAGAAAGCGGAGGATGATCACCTTTCGTGGTCAGGCTCGGTGCCGGTCGGCCAGATCCCAGGCGAGTTCAGCAGAGTCCAACGACACGAAGGCACCGTGGTTCGGGGCGTTCCCGTAGCGTGGGGCCATGGTGAACTCTCGTCCCGACAAGCACGATCCGCTGACCCTGAAGGACTCGACTCTGGCCGTGCACGCCGGCAACACGATCGATGCCGGGACCGGGGCGATTCGCACCCCGATCGTGATGGCCAACTCGTATGCGTTGCCGGAAGACCCGTCCGCAGTGAGCTGGTCCGGCACGGACGTGCCGCTCTACACCCGCAATTCCGGCGTGAACCAACTGGGCCTGCAGGCGAAGCTCGCGGCCCTGGACGGCGGCGAGGACGCCGTCGTCCTGGCGTCGGGAGTTGCGGCACTGCACGCGGTGTTCTTCACCTATCTGCGCTCCGGAGATCACGTCGTGGTCGCCGATGTCAGCTACGAGGCAACGTGGCGGTTGTTCACAGAACTGCTTCCCGACAAGTACGGGATCGAGGCCACGTTCGTCGACATCAGTGATCTGGCCGCGGTCGCTGCGGCGATTCGGCCCAATACGCGAATCGTGCACACCGAGGCGATCGCGAACCCGACGACACGGGTTGCCGACATCGAGGCCCTGGCGACGATCGCCCACCAGGGCGGGGCCCTGCTCGTTGTGGACTCCACCTTCACACCGCCCCCGTTCTACCGCCCGCTCGCCGACGGCGCCGACCTGGTCGTGCACTCCCTGACGAAGTACATCAATGGACACGGCGACGCGATGGGCGGCGCGGTCATCGGCTCCCGGAAGCTGATCCAGCTGATCAAAGCGGATGCGATGGTCGACGTCGGCGGGGTGATCTCGCCGTTCAATGCGTGGCTGATCACTCGCGGGTCGGTGACGCTGCCGCTGAGGCTCCGGCAGCATCTCGAATCGGCCCAGCTGGTCGCCGAGTTCCTCGACTCCGACCCGCGGATCGCGTTCGTCGCCTTCCCCGGGCTCGAGAGCCATCCGCAGCATGAACTCGCCACGCGGCAGTTCGCCGGACGAGGCTATGGTGCGATGCTGGCGTTCGCCGTCGCCGGCGATCCGGAGACGCAGAATCGATTCGTCGCCCAGCTTCGGGTCATCACCTCAGCCGTGTCGCTCGGCCATGACGAGTCCCTGATCGTTCATGTCGGCTCGAGCGGGCCGCGGGTGGCGGCGTACCCTGCGCCATTCCGCGAGTTCGGGCACCTTCGATTCTCGGTCGGACTCGAGGATCCGCTCGACCTGATCGCCGACCTGCGCGCGGCCCTCGACGCGACGTTCGCGTAGGGCGCCGCAGTCGCAGTCGCAGTCGCAGCCGCGCCCGACCGTCAGGCCCGGTTGCGCAACCGGGCGCGGCGCGCCTGGCCGTCTTCCTGCAACTCCGCGATGGAGCGCTGGGCCTTGAGGAAGTCGGTGAACGACTTGAACCCGATCTTCTTCTCATCGAAGCCGGGGTCGAGCCGCTTCATCTGTTGTTTGAGGGCGGATGCTGCCATCCAGCCGTCGACGTCGTCGTTCGCCCGTCCACGAAGTGCGCGCATGAGGAGCTTGCGGGCCTCCTTCGCCAGGTCCGGTGCGGGCGGCTCGACGGCCACCGTCCGAGTGGAGTGCGGGACGTCTTCGACGATGTCCTCGACGAGATCCTCGGCAAGCTCCTCCCCGAGGTCCTCAACGAGGTCGTGATAGTAGGAGAACTCGTCGCAGGCGTTCTTGAACGCCGCACTGGTCGAACCCTGCACACCGATTCCGATCACCGTGCGGCCCAGGCGGCGTGCGCTCTGGGCGAGCGGGATGTAGTCCGAGTCTCCGGCGACGATCACGACGTGCGAGATGTCCTGCAGCCGGAAGAGGTCCTCGACGACGTCGATGGCGAGGCGGATGTCCGCGCCGTTCTTGGTTCCGGAGGTGTTGAAGAGCTGCACGAGGTCGACCGCGCGGTCGACGAGCTGCTTCTGGTACCGCGTGTTCGCGGGTGCCGCCCAGTCCGCATAGGCGCGGCTGATCGCGACGGCCCCGAACGACGAGGCGAAGTCGAGCACCGCGCCGATATTGACGGTGGCTTCCTGCAGCCGTTCCGCGGTCTTGCCCGTTGCGGTGCGGGCCTTCTCCTTGATGAAGGCGCCACGACCATGCACGTTGTCGTATTGGGAAATGATGATGTTGTCGAAATCGATGTAGACGGCGACACGTGTCTCGGACAGTTCAGCCATGGTCCAACGCTACCGCGCGGCGTCTCAACCGGTGGGAGCGCCGTCGCCGGTGAGGGCATCCCGGCAGGCGATCAGCCGTGCGATGAGTTCCGTATGTTCCGTGGTCGAGAGGGGCGACAGCATCCGTTTTTCGACCCGGGCGACCGCGGCGCTCGCATTCTCCAGCGCGGCCTGGCCCGCCGGGGTGAGGTGCGTCGGCCGCGCCCGCCCGCGTTCGGCGACGTCGGGGCGGGCGACCAGGCCGCGATCCTGGAGGCCGCGCAGGACCTCGTTCATCGACTGGCGGGTGACGAACGCGCCCCGGGCGAGGCCCGCGTTCGATTGCTCCGGCTCATGGCCGAGCAACTCGAGCACCGAGTACTGCGACACGGTCAGGCCCTGCGGGCGCAGAACCGCGTCCATCGAGGCATGCAGTGCCGTCGCCGCCTGCTTGAGCAGGTAACCCACCGACTCGGCGAGATCGCCGACTCTCTCCACTTGACTCATGTCAGCATCCTGACACACAATGGGTATGTAAGGATCCTGACACGCGGGATTCGACGAGGAGAAGAAACCATGACTGTCACCGGACCCGATTTTCTAGCCCTGCAGGTTGGAGACCTCGAACGGTCGGCGAACTTCTACGAGACGCTGCTCGGGTTGCGCCGCGCGCCGGTGAGCCCGCCCCACGCCGTCGTCTTCGCGACCGAGCCGATCGCATTCGCCGTTCGGGAACCGATGCCGGGGTTCGACCCCACTGCGGTGCGGCCGTGGGCCGGCGCCGGGGTCGCGCTCTGGCTGCATGCCGACGACGCGCAGGCCGTGCACGACGTCCTCGTCGAGGCGGGAGTTCCGATCGTCAGCGCCCCGGCCCCCGGCCCGTTCGGCCTGACGTTCTCGTTCAGCGACCCGGACGGCTACGTCGTCACGATCCACGACCAGGCGTAACGCGCCCGGCACGGTCCGGGCTACTCGGCCCGGACCGGCCTGCGCAGTCAGACCGCGCGGAATTCCAGCGGGTCCCAATCGAGGATTCGCGATGCACCGACGAGGCCCTCCAGGACGAAGGGATCATCGGCCCGGAATCGTTCGGCGGCCGCACGCGATCGGAAGATCGCCATCGAGCCGTCCTTTGCTGGATCCGCGAAGGTACCGATCATGACGACCTCGCCCCCGAGCGCGAACTCGTCAAGATACGCGCGATGTCGCGGGTAGACCTCACGGACGCGACTGAAGTTCTCTGCATTCACTTCGTAGAAGCTCACGGCGTACATGGCTGGAGTGTATTCCGACACCCGTTCCGGCCGATAGGCGCTGCTCAGGCGGCGAAGGCCCCCTCGGGGCCGAAGGCGAGGCGGGCGAAACGCTCGCCGATGCGACGGTGCGTCGCGGCGTCCGGGTGCAGCCGGTCCGGCAGCGGGAATTCGGCGAAGTCCGCCTCGCCGTAGAGGTCGAGTCCGTCGAGGTAGTGCAGGTTCGGATCCGTCGCAACGCGCTGCAGTGCGATGCGTGCCAGCTCCGCCCTGATCACGGTGAGCGTGAGCTTCCCGGCGGATGTCTCGGCCGGGTCCCCGGTGGCGACGAACTGCAGGCGACCCCCGGCCAGCGCGGTGAGGTCGAACGCGCCGGGTCCCGGAGTGTCCTCGTGGATGGGGCAGAGGATGGGGGAGATCAACAGCAGCGGTGTCGTGGGGTGGCCGTCGCGGATGGTGTCGAGGAAGCCGTTCACGGCCGGGGCGAAGGCGCGCAGGCGCATCAGGTCCAGATTGACCAGGTTGATGCCGATCTTGACGCTGATCAGGTCGGCGGGGGTGTCGCGCATGGTGCGGGCGACGAAAGGATCGAGGAGTGCGCTGCCACCGAAGCCGAGGTTGACCAGGTCGACAGCGCCGCTGGCTGCCGCGAGCGCCGGCCAGGTTTCGGTGGGGTTCTCCGCGTTGGAGCCGTGGCTGATCGAGCTGCCATGGTGCAGCCAGACCCGGTTGCCTGTCGCGGGTGCGGGCTCGATGGGCGCGTTGGAGCGGAGCGCGACGAGTTCGGTTCGTTCGTTGTGCGGGAGCCAGATCTCGATGTTGGTGAGGTGGTCCGGGAGGCTGGTGAACCGGAGGGTGCTGACCGGGCCGAGATGGTTCGTGGTGGCGCCTGTGGACATGTCGACGGTGACCGTGATGCCGGTCGTCGCGCTGGCCCGGCCGGACAGTCGGCCGTCGACGAGCAGTTCGTACACACCGACCGGTCGTGGTGGGCCGCCCAGGTAGACGAGCTTCGTGGGCAGTACGTCGAGCTCGAGTTCGGTGGCACCGGTGCGGAAGGCCAGTCGGACCCCGGAGGGCTGCGACTCCGCGCCGGACAGTTGCGCGTCCGCGTGCGCTCGCGCCCAGGCCGGCAGGCGGTGGGGGAGCAGACCGTGACCGGTCCGTTCCAAATCGAGGGCGCCGCGGAGGAGGTCGGCGGTGATCGGGGTGCTGATCCAGTTGTGCTGGGTGGACATCTGTGAGCCTTCTGGTCGGGGAATGCCGGTGTGGGGAGGTGGTGCGGGTGCCGGACGGCAGGTGCGTGGCGTTATTCGGGCGCCGGCCAGGCACGCAGCAGGGCGTCGAGGGCGTCCAGCGTGCGGGTCCAGGACTCCTGGGAATCGGGGGAGCTGTTGCCGAAGCCGCCCTCGAGCTCGAGAGTCGCGAAGCCGTGGAAGACGCTGCCGAGCAGCCGGACGGAGTGCGTCTGGTCCGGTTCCGTGAGGTCGTAGCCGCGCAGGATGGCGCGGGTCATCGCGGAGTGGCGGACGCCGGCGCTCGCGATCGCGGTCTCCCTGTCGAGCCGGAAGTGCATGGCGGCGTAACGGCCGGGATGTTCGCGGGCGTAGTCGCGGTAGACGTTGCCGAGCGCGACCAGGGCGTCCTTGCCCGCCCGGCCGGCCACGGCATCCGCTGCCCGGTCGGCGAGCTCCTGCAGCGCGAGCAGGGCGATCCTGGTCTTGAGATCGTGGGAGTTGGTGACGTGCGAATAGAGGCTCGCGACCTTGACGTCGAAAAGCCTGGCCAGCGCCGAGAGCGTGACTTGGTCGAATCCGACCTCGTCGGCGAGTTCGGCGCCCGCCTGGGTGAGGCGCTCCGCGGTCAGTCCTGCGCGTGCCATTGCATTACTCCTTGTGACTAATGTCATTAGATTTCTACCTAATACTATTAGGTAACTTCCCGTGGAGCGCCAGGGGGATAATTTCTCCATGAGCGATGCGAGCGGCATTCGGCCAGCGAACGGGGCCGCGGCCACCCGAGCCGACGCGGTCTTCTTCTGGATCACCCGCGTCGTGGCCACGCTCGGCGTGGTCGTCACGGTCTGGGCAGCGGCATCGACGGGACCGATGCTCATCCACGGCCACCCGGCATACCTGATCCTGCTCGTGCTCGCCTTCGCGGTCAGCCTGGCGATCGCCGTGCGCTCCTGGCTCGTGCGAGTGGTGCGCCACCGCCGGTGGAAGGGAATTCGCGGCGTCCTCGTCGTGCTCTCGCTCGGGGTGATCGCACTGGCCTGGTGGCTCGTGCCGTCGACGGCCGTCGAGCCGGCCCTGTCCGCGATGGACTCGGACACCAGCGTGACCGTGACCGAGACCGCCGACCAGATCGTGCTGCAACCGACGGGAGCTGCGAGCGACGTCGGGGTGTTCTTCCAGCCCGGCGCGCGCGTCGACGCTCGCGCCTACGCAGCCGTCCTGCGCCCGCTCGCCGAAGCCGGCCACGTCGTCGTCATCCCCAAGCAGCCCTTCGGGATTGCGTTCCTCTCGACGGGAGCATTCGGTTCGGCGCGCGCCGGGCATCCGCCGGTAACCCGCTGGGTCATCGGCGGCCACTCGCTCGGCGGGACGGTCGCGGCGATGGACGCCCAGTCCTTCGCAGGCGCTTCGACCGACCCGGTCGTCGGGCTGATGTTCTTCGCGTCATACCCGGCGAACGACCTGAGCGGGCTCGATGCCCGGGTGCTGTCGATCTCCGGCACGAACGACGGCCTGGCGACTCCGGAGAAGGTCACCGCGTCGAAGGCGTCGCTGCCGGCGGATGCGCGATTCCTGGCGATCGAGGGTGGCGTGCACGCGTTCTTCGGCGACTACGGTCCACAGTCCGGCGACGGCGAGCCGTCCACCTCCCAGGATGCTGCGCGCGCCGAAATCTCTGCGGCGAGCGTCGCCTTCGTGGACTCTTTCGACCGGTAGGACGCGCGCGCGGTCACATATTGCACTCAGAGCCATATAGTGCAATACTGCACTTTATGATTGATAGTGCAACAACGCCGGGGCGCTCCGACCGCATGGCGGCGACGGCCCTGCGACTCACCGCCGTCTCCCGCCGACTCACGGCCGAGCGCGGCCTCAACGGTTTCACGATCGAGGAGCTCTGCGCCGAGGTCGGGATCTCCCGGCGCACCTTCTTCAACTACTTCCCCTCCAAGGACGAAGCCGTCATCGGCATGGACGAGACCGATGAGGCACGTCGCCTCGCCGAGCACTTCACCGCCCGGGGCTCCCGAGGGTGGCCGGCCGTGCTCGACGACCTCGTCGAGTTCGCCATCGAACAGATGGCGCTGACGGGGCTCGGTGTGGCCGAGCACACCGATTTCTTCGCCGCGATCGAGCGCGAGCCGCGACTGCTTTCCCGGGTGATCGGGCTCGGCCGCGAGCGCGAGCAGGTGCTGGCGCTCCTGGTCGCGAACCGGGAGGGCGTCGACGACGACGACCCGAGGGCCCGTGCCGCGGTTGCGATCTTTTCCACCCTGTTCCGCACCGCCGTCGAGCGCATTCTTCGTCCGGGGGCGACCGAGGAATTCGGCGCGGCGCTTCACATTTCACTCGTCGCTGTCCGAGAAGTGGCCGCTACGTCAAACCTTCGAAAGGACCGTCCATGACCGCAATCGCCGAGGCGCCGTTCCTCCTGACCAAGCGACGAATCTGGATCATCTTCGCCGCGCTCATCTCCGGCATGCTCCTCTCGAGCCTGGACCAGACGATCGTGTCGACCGCCATGCCGACGATCGTCGGCCAGCTCGGCGGCGTCGAGAACCAGGTCTGGGTGACCACCGCCTACCTGCTCGCCACCACCATCGTGATGCCGATCTACGGCAAGTTCGGTGACGTCCTCGGGCGGCGCCGGCTGTTCCTCGTCGCGATCGCCCTCTTCACGATCGCGTCGCTCGGCTGCGCCTTCGCCGGTGACTTCTGGCAGCTCGTCATCTTCCGGGCGATCCAGGGGCTCGGCGGCGGCGGGCTGATGGTCCTCTCCCAGGCGATCATCGCCGACATCGTGCCCGCCTCGGAGCGCGGCAAGTACCTCGGACCGCTCGGTGCGATCTTCGGCCTGTCCGCGGTCGGCGGCCCGCTGCTCGGCGGCCTCTTCGTCGACCACCTCACCTGGCAGTGGGCGTTCTACATCAACATCCCCGTCGGCGTGATCGCGTTCGTCATCGCGTGGTTCACCCTCAGACTCCCGAACAAGAAGGCCACGGCGCCCATCGACATCCTCGGCGTCCTCACCCTTTCGGCGGCCACGACCTGCCTCATCTTCTTCACCGACTTCGGCGGCAACAAGGCCCACGGCTGGGGCGCGACCGAAACCTGGCTCTTCGGCGCCGGCCTCGTGATCGCGGTGCTGCTCTTCATCCTGGTCGAGGCGCGGGCGAAAGACCCGATCATCCCGTTGTCGCTCTTCCGCAACCCGATCTTCGTGAACGCGACCGCGATCGGCCTCACGCTCGGCCTCGGAATGTTCGCGGCGATCGGCTTCATCCCGACCTTCCTGCAGATGTCCTCCGGCACATCCGCCGCCGTCTCCGGCCTGCTGATGGTGCCCATGATGGTCGGCCTGATCGGCACCTCGATCGGGTCCGGGATCGCGATCACCCGCACCGGCAAGTACAAGATGTTCCCGATCCTCGGCACGATCATCACCGGGGCAGCGATGGTCGCGATGACCACCCTCAGCGCGTCCACCCCGATCTGGCTGATCTGCGTGTTCCTCTTCGTCTTCGGCGCCGGGCTCGGCCTGATCATGCAGGTCGTCGTGCTCGTCGTGCAGAACTCCGTGGACGCGTCGATGATCGGTACCGCGACGAGCACGAACAACTACTTCCGGGAGGTCGGCGCCTCGCTCGGCGTCGCGGTGTTCGGCACGATCTTCACCACCCGGCTTACCGACAACCTCACCCACGTCTTTGCCTCGGCCGGTGCCACCGCAGCGGATGCCTCGAACGCCACGGCGACGCTGGACCCGCAGACGCTCAACCAGCTGCCGCAGGCGTTGCGGGACGGGATCGTCGCGGCGTACGCGGATGCCCTCGCTCCGGTGTTCTGGTACCTGCTGCCGTTCATCGCCCTCGCCTTCCTTCTCTCGCTCTTCCTCAAGCAGATTCCGCTCTCGGATGTCGCCGGGCTGATCGCCCGTGGAGAGGCCATCGGCGGGGACGAAGCTGAAGCGCTCGAAGCGGTCCAGCGCGGCGGCGAAGTGCCGTCAGTTCACAGCGGTGCGGGTCCTATCGAGGTGAAGTCGCGTGAGTGAGTGACGTGATCACGACGAAGGCCCGCTCGTACGCTTCTCGATGTTCAAAAAGCGTGCGAACGGGCCGGCGCGGGGCTGGCAGTGACTGTGCCGGCTAGCCCGCTGTGTCTGCTGGCTCGTGGGTCTTTGCCTGCGTTCTGTTCTCATCGCCGGGAAGGGCGGCCGGCAACGCCTCCCCACGTCGTTCGTCGCTGTAGACCATGAGGGTCGAACCGACGAGCGCCAGGACGATCGCGATCGTTCCGAAAATTGTCGGAAGCGTCTGATAAACGACGAGCGACACCACGATCGTGAGAACGGGGGCAAGGGCGTTGGTCGTTGGCGCAACGATGGACGCCTTGCCTCGGCTCAGGGCCATGACGAGGAACAACGCACCGACCGCATTGAGGAGCTGGGTGGCGGCGGTCAACGCGGGCGCCTGCCAGGGGACGTCGAGCGGGAGGCCGCCCATCGACATGATCGCAAACGGGGTGAGGATCAGGCCGCTGATGGCCATCCAGGCGAAGGTCGTCGCGTCGTTCACTCCGATGGTCGCTGCCTTCCGCATGAAGAAGGCCTGCACGCCCCACGCAATGCAGACGAAGATTGCGATGACGAGCCAGGGACCGGATGTGGCATCCCCTGAGCCGCCTGCGACGCTGAAGAGCACGATGGCGGCCAACGCCGCGACCAAGCCGATGACGGCGACCTTGGGCAGGCGTTCCCGGAGGAACGCAACGGCCATAAGCACGGTGATGGCCGGCGAAATGGAGATGATCGGGAAGATCAGGTATGCGGGACCGGACGACAGCGCGTTGAACAGGAGCAGTTGGCCGCCGGCCCCGGTGAGGCCGATGAGGAGACCGTACATGGCGGCCTTCGGGCGGCGGTCGAACTTCTGGCCGCGCAGCGCGAAGGCTGCAGGGATGATCATCACGACAGCCCAGATCACGTAGACCATTTCATCCGGGTACCCGTAGAGGGTGATGGGGAGGGACGAGAATGCGCCCCAGACTCCCCAGAACAGCACCAATAGTGCTGCGTAAAATATCCAACTCTGCGTTTTCTTCACAATGATCTCCTCGTTGACATCTGTTACTTGCTTGGACTTACTCAGGGGGACGTGCGTTGTGGTGCGTGGTGCGTGGTGCGTGGTGCAGGTACGGGTGCGGTTAGTGGAACCGGAGACGCGCCAGCGCGGCTTCGGACAGCGGGGTGCCCGCCTTCTTCGCGGCGTAGAGCGCTGCGCCGACGGCGGGGCCGAACAGCGGAGTGCGCAACGCGTATTTCGGCGGCAGTGCCGAAAGTGCCTCTTCGAATCCGCTGCGCACGGCGGCGGCCGTGAACATGCCTCCCGAGTAGGACACGGGGACAACGTCGTCGTCGCCGAAACCGAGCTCGGTGCGCGTCGTGTCGACGATCCTGGCCAGCTCGGCGCAGGCATCCGTGAGGATCTGGGCGGCGATGAGGTCACCCTGGGCGGCGGCTTCGACGACGGTCTTGGAGAGGTCGGCGATCGCCCCTCGTTGTCCCTTCCACTGATTCACGACGACGTCTATCAGATCGAGATCGCTGTTCACGTCGGCACGGGCCTTGACGACGTCGTAGAGCGGGCCGCGGGGGAGCCGGCCGTCGCTCATCCGGGTGAAGGCGTTGAGGCCGCGGATCGCGATCCAGTACGCGGAGCCTTCATCGCCGAAGAGCTCGCTCCAGCCGCCGACCCGGTGGCCGTGACCCGCGCGTTCTCCGTAGGTCATGGAGCCGGTTCCGCTGATCACGTTGATCCCGTCGACGGCACCGAGGGATCCGGCCCAGCCGCACACCATGTCGTTGTCGCAGGTGTAGCGACCGTGCCCGAGTACCGCACGGGGCGCGGCGTTCAGCCGTTCGATATCGGAGCTGACCTCGCCGTATCCCGGGAGCCCGAAGAAGGCCTGGTCGATGTCCTTCGTCTCGATTCCGGCTTGGGCGGCGATCGTGCCGATGCCCTGGGTGAGGATTCGCCCGACGAGCTCGATGCCCTCGCTGAAGTAGTAGCAACTCGGTGTCTGTGTTTCCGCGACGAGGTGTCCGGAGTCGTTGAGGAGGACGAAGGCGGTTTTTGAGCCGCCACCGTCAACCCCGAGGAATAGTGACATGGCTTTCAGCTCGCGTTCGTGAGAGTGCCCGCTGAAGCGGGCAGCGGGTGGATGTGCACGCCCTTGACGACGCGGTTGACGGTTCCGCCGGGGAACGGGTTGTCGGGGGTGGCGCCGAGCGTGAGCGAGAACGAAAGCCCCAGAAGCTGTGCGATGACGATGTAGCCGACGGCCAGGAACGCGTCGTCGAGGCCCGCGAGGTCCGAAAGGATCCACGAATGGCCGTCGGCCGCCGGCAGCGGCAGGGAGGAGATCGCGACGACGCGTTCGGGAGTGAGCGCTGCGCGCAGTTCGGCGATGATGTCGAGGTCGTACTCGCGGGTGTAGGGGTCGGAAGAAACGTAGACCAGGGCGAGAGTGGTCTCGTCGAGGACGGCCTTGGGGCCGTGGCGGAAGCCGAGGGAGGAGTCGTAGTAGGTGACGATCGCACCGGCCGTCAGTTCGAGCACTTTGAGGGCCGATTCGCGGGCAAGGCCGGTCAGCGGCCCGCTCCCGATATAGACGATGCGTTCGTAGCCCGCCTCGGCCAGTGCCCGGATCTCGGGCTGGCGGCAGTCGATGATCTGCGTTGCGGCCGCGGACAGGGCGGCAACGGCGTCGTCGTTCGCGCCGCCGAGGATCAGGAGGCTCGACAGGAGCATCGACGTGAAGCTCGACGTCATTGCGAAGCCTTCGTCGTTGGAGCGACGCGGCATCAGCACGACCTTCGAGTGCGCGCGTCCCTGATGATCCGTGAAGAGGTTCCCGTCTTCATTGCAGGTCAGGATCAGGTGGCTGACGTCGGTGAGCACCTGATCGGCGAGGACCGTTGCGGCGCTGCTCTCCGGGCTGTTGCCCGATCGGGCGAAGGAGACGAGCAGGGTGGGCACGTCTTCGGCGAAGCTCTCCCTGGGATTCGAGACGATGTCCGTTGTGGCCACGGCGTCAATGCGGCGGCCGAGCAGTCGCGACAGTGCCGGTGCCGCGATGTCGCCGACGAAAGCGGATGTCCCTGCTCCCGTGAGAACGATGCGCAGGTCGGATTGGGAGAGGAGGGGTGCGAGGAAGGTATCAATGTCGGTGCGCTGGGCGGCGATGTTGGCCGAAGCCTCGCGCCAGACATCCGGTTGCTGGGCGATCTCGCGGACGGTGGCTTCAGACCCTGGACCTGCGGCCTGGCCGGTGGCCGTCGATGCGGCTGGGATGGATGTGGCGGTGGGGTTAGACAAGGAGTGCTCCCTGGATGGTGGTGGTTGTGGTGGCACGGTCGCGGACCGTCGGGAAACAGGCATAGGCGTACGGGCGCAGGGCGTCGCGGATCTTGTCCACGACGAGCGCGCGCGGTTCGGGAGAAAGGCTCCCTGCCCGAACCCTCGCGTATTGCTCGGGGAGGAACTGGCTGATGAGCGGGAGCGGGATCTGCAGGGCGGCGAGGTTGTCATAGAGACGGTTCTCGGCCGCCTCGATCTCCGGGTCTGGCCAGTAGTAGCGCAGCCGGTCGCTGTAGCTGAACCGGCGGGCAAGGCGCTGCTGCTGGGCCGTGCCCTCGTAGTAGCCCGCCCAATAGTCGGGATGGGCGAGCATGCGCCGTTCGATGACCTCGACGAGGGCGGAGCGATCGGCGACCGGGACGAGTTCGTCTTCGATCTTCGCGAGGGCGAAGAGCCCTTCTCGCATCGCGAACGTCAGCCCGGGTCCGACCTTGAGGATCGCCCAGTGGTCTTCGACGAGTTCGGCGAGCCGGTTCGTCTCCTGGTAGTCGGTGGAGTGGGCCTCGAAAACCAGCCCCGGCTCGTCGTTCAGGACGGTCCGCAACTGCACGGTCCCTTCACGGTGGTAGTCAATGACCTGCAGGTGGTCGAATTCCACGGCGGGCTGCACGACGAGCGCGATGATGCGCGGCCAGATGTCGGCGAGGCCGACCTGCTCGAATGCGGCGCGGTGCCGGTCGAGGGTCGCGTGGGCTGCCCCGGCGGATGTCGCAGTCAAGGCGCCGAGGGTCTCGTGTGCGCCTCCCGGTACCGGGACCTCTGTGCCGATCACGTACAGGATGTCGCTCGGGAGGCCGGCGCGAGTAGCGGCGTCCTCCGCGACTCGCAGCAGCCGTGCTGTGCGGACTGCGGCGAGGTCGTCGCCGACCGGCACGGGATCCCCCACGCAGGACATGCTGCAGTCGAGATGGATCTTTGTGTAGCCGGCTTCGACGTATGCCGTGACGAGGTCTTCGGCATTCGCCATCGCCTCGTCGGCGCTGAGCCTCTGCCAGCGATTGGGACCGAGGTGATCGCCACCGAGGACAAGGCGGTCCCTGGCGAAGCCGATCCTGTCGGCGATCGAGTAGACCAGGTCGCGGAAGTCCGCCGGACGCATGCCGGTATAGCCGCCGAACTGGTCGACCTGATTGGAGGTGGCTTCGATGAGAACGTAGGTGCCATCGGCATCCGCCTGACGGATTGCGGCCTCGAGCACGGTCGGGTGCGCCGAGCATACCGAATAGATTCCGACGGTTTCACCCGCCTTATGCCGACGTACCGTGTTCCAGAGTTGATTAACCATTGTGCTCCTTTGCAGTTCCACGGGCGCCCCCTTGTCCGGGGCGGGCGTGGTTCGATCGATGGGTCTCGTTGACGGATGGGATCAGCGGGCACCCCGCCCGGTGAGCAGGGCGGAATTCGGCAGGCCGGGGCGGGGGTGCACCGGGGCGGCGTCAAGGACGGTGCACAGGTGGGTGACGGTGCGGGAGATGGACTCGCAGCCGTCGCGAATGTACTTGCGCGGATCGGTGACATCGGGATTGGTGGCCAGGAACCGCCGGATTCCGTCAGTGAACGCGATGTTGAGGGCCGTTCCGACGTTGATCTTGCGCATCCCGGCGGCTATGGCCGCGACCAGCGTCGCGTCCCCGACGCCGGATGATCCATGGAGGACGAGGGGGACGGGCACGATGCCGGCAAGCTGGGCGATCAGCGCGAGGTCGAGTTCCGCGACCTGCGAGGTCATGGCGTGAGAACTGCCGACCGCAACGGCAAGCCCGTCAACGGTGGTCTCCGCGACGAACTCGCGCGCCTCATCGGGCTGGGTGCGAGCAAGCGGCGAGTGAGCGCCGTCCTTGCCGCCGATTTCGCCCAGTTCCGCCTCAACCCACAGGCCTCGGGCGTGGGCGCGCCGAGCCAGCTCGCGGGTCTGGCGAACATTCTGGCCGTGGGGAAGGTGTGCGGCGTCGACCATGATCGAACTCACGCCGAGATCGTTGGCCAGATCGATGGCGAGTTCGGTGAGTGCGAGGTCCTGGAAATGGTCGAGATGGATTGAGAGAGGCGCGGACGACTCGGCGGCGACTTTCGCACAGGCCGCGATGATCGGCGAGATCTTGCCATCGTGGAACCGGATCGCGTTCTCGCTGACCTGGAGAATCGCACCGGTACCGGCGCGCTCAACTCCTGCCGCGATGGCTTCGGCGTGTTCGAGGGTGATCACGTTGAAGGCGAGGACGGCGCGGTTGCCTGCGCCGAACTTGCCGATGAGATCGCGGGTCGTGGCGAGCGTCATGACGAGCTCCTCCCGGCAGTGATGCCGTGCGATTCGGGCGATGTCAGGTCGACACCATCCGTGCACTGGACCAACACGATTGCCATGGCTTGATACTGCGACAGAATGCGCGTATCGCGCAATTTTCCTGCTAAAGTGAACACAAATACTGCGCGTTTCGATTTAGCGAAGGCCTCTCATGCTCCAGAACGGCTCGTCCTCATCCACCCCTCGTGCCGTCTCAGGCAAGCGCTCCGAGCGGATGCGCCTTGTCCTGTCGCTCCTGCATGAACGGACCAGCATGTCGCAGTCTGCGCTCGCGGAGGCGCTCGGAATCTCGGCGGCCACCCTGCGCAGGGACCTGGCGGATCTGGACGAACAGGGACTGCTCGTTCGTACGCACGGCGGGGCCCGCGCCTTGGACGCCCGCAGCGAAATCCCTGTTCGCCTCAGGAATACCCAGTTCCGGGAGGCCAAGCAACTGATCGCACGCCGTGCGGTGGACATGATCCCCGCCGGACCCTATGCAGTCGCCCTGAGTGGCGGAACCACGACGGCTGAAGTCGCCAGAGCGCTCAGTAATCGTTCGGGATTGACCATTGTGACGAATTCGCTCACTATTGCGATGGAGTGTGCGGCTCGCCCCAGGCTCAAGGTCATCATGACAGGAGGGGTAGTCCGGCAGAGCTCGTTCGAGGCCGTTGGCTCATTGTCTGAGAACACCTTCAAAGCGATCAATGTCGGCACTGCCATTCTGGGTACCGATGGCATCAGCGTGTCAGGGGGCGTGACGACGCACGACGAAACGGAAGCGCGCACCAATCACGCCATGGTCGCCAACGCTCAGCGCGTGATCGTGGTTGCGGACGGGTCCAAAGTTGGACAGGTCACCCTCGCGAAGATGGCAGACCTGAGCGAGATCGACGACTTCGTGACCGACTCCGACGCCGATCCCGCCGCGCTTCAGCTGATCGCGGACGTCGGGGTCACCGTGCACATTGTCGATCTCAGTGCCGTGCGTCGATAGGGCAGGTCCGGTCCTCCGAAAGGCAGCCTGAGATATTGACCCGAGCCGTGTTGAGCGAGTGAGGCTGCGTCTCGCGGGTTCTTGACGACAGTGACGCTCCCACGAAGCGTGTCGTCATCACATTCGATTCTGTGCAGTTATATTCGTGAATTAAGTGACAAAGACTCGTTTTCTCGTCCGATTCAGGGTAGAATCGGGGTATGGCAGGAGCTTCGGATCCACAGTCACACACCCCGCAGACACCCCGTTCCGGGGCCGCGGGAGACCAGGCCGGCACGGCGGGCCGCGCATCCACCCAGTCGTCGGCTGAGTCGTCGGTCGGATCTTTGGATGGGCAGGTCGAGTCGGCTCATCCGGTTGCGATTGCTGAGGGTTTCGAGGGTGCTGAGGGGCTGGCCGGGGCGGTTGCGTCGGTTCATGCGGATGCCGTCGCCCGGCTCGCCGAAGCGCGTTTGGCTGTCGCGGAGGCCCTGGCGGCGATCCCGGTCGGGTTACTGAGTGATGCGGAAGCGGTCACGGCGCTGAAAGAAGTCGAGGCGATTGGCCGGACGGTGGATGCGGCCCGGGTGAACACCGCCACGGACGTGGATCGGCGGGCGCGGGTGCTCGGCCGGGATGGTCTGGCGTGGAAGATGGGCTGCCGGGGACCGTGGGATGTGCTGACCCGGGTGACGCGGGTCTCGGCCCGGGAGGTGAAGCGGCGCACCAAGCTCGGCGACGCGGTGTTTCCCCGCCGGGCGGGCCTGACGGTGTTGCCGCCGCTGTTCCCCGTGGTCGGGGCCGCCCTGACCGCGGGGGACATCGGTGTCGAAGCAGCCGAGTTGATCACGACGGGGCTGGGGTTGGTCAGTCACCGGGCGGTCCCGGCCGAGGTGGAGGTTGCCGAATGGGCCCTGGTCGCCACGGCCGCCGGATGGATCACCCCGGAGACCGAGATCCTCGCCGGCGCGGGGGTGCCGGCGGCTGCGGATCTGATCCGGGGGATGGTGCTGCAGTGGCAGGCCGTCCTGGACCCGGACGGCGTCCTGCCGCAGGAGGATGTGTTCGAGGCGAAGTCGAACATCGGCTTCGGCCAACTCAAGAACGGCTTGTATCCGGTGAAGGGTGGGGTCACGCCGGAACTGTTCGGAATGATGAACACCCTCTTCGACGCCTTCCTCAGCTTCCACGCCCGGCCCGCGTTCCCCACCGAGGAGGAACAGGCGCTGATGGATTCGGGGCAGATGATCCCCGGCGCCGAAACCGCCGGCGACGACGACAGTGGCGCCGGCACGGGCCCGGAGCTGGACGTGATCGAAGCCGAGCTGCGGGAACGCCGCCAGGACACCCGCACCAGCGGGGAGAAACGTGCCGACATCCTCCGGGCGTTGATCGAACACGCCGCCCGCGACAACGACACGCCCAGCATGGGCGGGTCCGCTCCCACGGTGATGGTGCACGTGAACGCCGCCGACCTCGCGAGCGGGGTCGGGGTGGGGTGGATCGACGGCGTCGAAGCCCCGGTGTCGCTGAAGACGGTGCACCAGCGCATCTGCGACGGCGGCTTCCAAGGGGTGCTGTTCGGGGCCAACAACCAGGTCCTCAAGCTCGGCCCCGAACGGCGCTACTTCAACCGGGCGCAGCGGCGGGCGATCACCGCCCGGGACGGCGGGTGCATCATCCCCGGCCGCAAAGCTCCGGCGCACTGGGCCGAAGTGCACCACGTGAAGCCCTGGGCGAAAGACGGACCGACGAATGTCGACAACGGGGTCCTCCTGTGCTGGTTCCATCACCACACCATCGATACCTCGGGGTGGGAGATCCGCATGGTGAGGGGCTCACCGCAGGTGCGGGCTCCCGGACTGATCGACCCGCAACGACTCTGGCGGCCACCGAACCGGCACCGCGCCCACCAGGTCCTCACCGGACCACCCAACCGCGACTGACCAACCGCGACCACACAGACGTGACCCCCCAGACGCGACTGACTGGCCTGAACGAACCCGGAACAGCGAGGTCCGGCTCCCGTCGATCACCTGCCAGCGATCCGGCCGCCCCACCGCTCGTGCAGACCGCTCGTGCAGAAGGACGCTCTGGTCGTTCAGGGCACTGGGGCAGAGGGACTGCCCGTGAGGGCTACGGTCGCAAGAGCCACGATGGCCCCGCCGCGAAGTGTCCGGGACCGTCCCGGCGTGACCAGCATGGCGTCGCGGAGGGCCAGAGTGAGGACGTTCGACCCCTCGGAGCCAGTGACCGCAGAGGTACCTGATGCGCCGTCGATGTCGACCTCGCCCTCGAGGACGACGACAAGGACGCTCTCATCGGGACCCGGTGCCACCGAGAAGGATCCGGTGAGGCGCTCGACCCGGAGGGAACCCGTCGCGGCGGTGCGGCGCAGCATCAGGTTCAGGTCGTCGGAGCTCTCCGCCGACCCGGTCGACGAGACGAGGCTCTCACCGGCGAAGGCACAGACCTCGTACTGTCCGACGTGCTGCGCACTGCCGTCGATGCTCAGGTCGAGACCGCCGGTGGATAGTGGGACGAGATACCGGTCGACGCCCGCGAACTCAGAGAAGTCGGAGTCGCCGGTGATCGTCGCGATGCTGACCCGCCAGGCGAAGTCGTCCATCGTCGCCGCCGCGGGTGCGACGGCCACCGTGCTGGTCCAACCTCTGCCATTGCGCCAGGCGACCGGCACCCGGTCGATCGCCCGGGACACGGGGTCAGAATGCGGCACGGGCCACACGGGTCACGGCCTGGGGCACACGTTGTCCGAGCAACCAGGTGGCGGCGGTGAGCGGCACCCCCGGGCGGTAGGCGATATGCGAGATCGAGGGCGCGTCAAGCACCTGCAGGTCGGCGCGACCGCCGACGCGGAGCGAGCCGACGGCATCCGCCCCCGAGTCACGCCCGAGGGCCTGGGCTCCGCCGCGGGTGGCCGCGCGCACGGCTTCCTCCACGGTCAGGTGCATCTGCAACACGGCCGTCGCGATGCAGAACTGCATCGAGGTCGTGTACGAGGTTCCGGGATTGCAGTTGGTCGCGATCGCGACGGTGACGCCCGCGTCCAGGAGCGCGCGGGCCGGCGCGAGGGGCTCCCGGGTGGACAGGTCGCAGGCCGGCAGCACGGTCGCCACGGTATCCGACCCCGCCAGAGCATCGAAGTCGGCGGGGCTCAGATAGTTGCAGTGATCGACGCTCGCCGCCCCGAGCTCGACGGCCAGGGCGACACCTCCGCCATGCCCGAGCTGGTTGCCGTGCACCCGCAGGCCCAGCCCCGCCGCACGCCCGGCGAGGAGAACCTCTCGGGACTGCTCGACGTCGAAGGCCCCGCGCTCGCAGAACACGTCGATGAAGCTGACCCACGGCGTGACGGCGGCCAGCATCGGGCCGGTCACGAGGTCGAGGTAGTCACGGGCGCTGATGCCCTCCGGTACCAGGTGCGCGCCGAGGAAGGTCACCACGTCCGCCCCGCGGGAGGCGATCTCCGCAGACCGGCGCTCGGTCTCCACATCGAGGCCGTAGCCGGTCTTGGTCTCGAGGAAGGTGGTGCCCTGGGCCCGCGCCTCGTCTCGCAGAGCCCGGAGATTCGACTCGAGTTGGGCATCCGTCGCGGCCCTCGTCGCGTTCACGGTGGTGGCGATGCCGCCGGCGGCATATTTGGTGCCGGCCATGCGCGCCTCGAATTCGGCCGAACGGTCGCCGGCGAAGACCAGGTGGGAATGCGAGTCGACCCAGCCGGGCAGCACGGCCCGCCCGCCGACGCTCGTGCGCACATCTGCGACGGGCGGATGCTCGGCGTCGCCGATCCAGGCGATCCTGCCGTTCTCGATCACGAGCGCGGCCTTCGCGCGACGGTTTTCGTGGTCGGCGAAGGTGCTCAGCTCGCCGATATCGGTGATCAGTTCGGAGGTCATGCGGGTTCCTTCGGGGTGATGTCAGCGATGGTTTCGTCGAGCCGGCGCAGGGCCGCACCGAGCAGGAGGGCGGGGTCGCCTGCCGGCGTGAGCCCGTCGCTCGCGACGATGCGCCCACCGACGATGACGCGGCGCACGTCGCTCGCGGTGGCCACGAGCGGGAGCTGGTTTGCGCTCGCGCCGACGGTGCGAACCGAGGCGGCGTCGAGTTCGACGAGGTCCAGCCACGCGCCGACCTGCAGGCCGCCGGTGCCGAGCCCGAGTGACGCGTAGCCGCCGCGGGTCAGTGCCTCGGTCAGGTCCGGTGGTGAGAAGCGGCCGCGGCGGCCGGAGGCCAGCCGTTCGCCGGCTTCGAGGCCGCGGGCTTCGAGGAAGGGGTCGACCACGGCGTTCTGGTCGGATCCGAGGGCGAGCCGGGCACCGGCATCCGCCAGCCGGCGAGCGGGGCCGATCCCGTCGCCCAGGTCCGCTTCCGTGGTGGGGCAGAACACGGCCGTCACCCCGGCGTCGCCGAGAAGTTTCACGTCCGCGTCGGTCAGGTGGGTCGCGTGGACCACGCTCAGCCGCGGAGTGAGTGCGCCGAGTTCGTGCAGCAGGCCGGTGGGGGTGAGGCCGTGTTCGGCGAGGCACTCCGCGTTCTCCTGGGGTTGTTCGGAGAGGTGGATGTGCAGGGGCACCGTGGCCGGCAGTCCGGCGAGGATCGTCGCCATCGCCGCCCGGGGCACGGCCCGCACGGAGTGCAGGGCGGCACCGAGCGTGACCGCGGGGCCAGGGCCGGCGACGGTGTGCGAGCCGGCGTCGAGGGAGTCCCGCAGGCTGTCCCAGCGCCGAAGCCAGGCATCCGCCGAGTCGTCGCCGAACCGCAGCTGCAGGTCCGAGAGCGGACGGTTCGTGCCGCCGCGCAGGTAGCAGGTGTCGAGCAGGGTCAGGCGGATCCCGGTGTCGCGCGCGGCGGCCGCGACGGCGAGCTCCATCGCGTGGGGGTCCGGGTACGGCCGACCGTCCGGCCGGTGGTGCACGTAGTGGAATTCGCCGACGGCCGTCCAGCCGCTGATGAGCATTTCGCCGAACACCGCCGACGCGAGCTCGTAGTACAGGTCGGGGTCCAGGGCGGATGCCGCGGCATACATGCTCTCCCGCCAGCGCCAGAAATCGCCGCCGTCCGCCTGCGTGCGTCCGCGCAGGGCGCGATGGAAGGCGTGCGAATGCGCATCGCCCATCCCGGGGAAAACGGTGCCGAGGACCGTGTCGCCTGCGCTCGCCGGAACGCCACGCTCCAGGCGGGCGATCGTCCCGTCCGGGGAAGCGTGCACCCGGACCGCGTCCACGGGCACGCCGTCGATCAGTGCGGTCGCGCACCAGAACGTCCCACGCGTCACAGCAGCTCCCGGAGAACCCGCTCGAGGGCGTCGACACCGGCGAGGCAGTCGTCGAGGGTGGCGAACTCCTCCGGCGAGTGCGAGACGCCGGTCGGGTTCCGCACGAAGATCATCGCGGTGGGCCGGCGACTCGACAGCACGCCGGCATCGTGGCCGGCCCCCGTGGGGAGCGTGGGGGCACCGCCCAGCGATCGCACGAGTCGGTCGCGCAGGGCCGGATCGAAGGCGACGGCCCCGCTCCAGGACTCCTCGGCGACGACCGCGGTGCACCCCTCCGCTGAAGCGGCCTCGGCGACCCGCGCCTCGATCTCCGTGACAAGGTCCCGCGCAGCGGCATCCTCGGCGGCACGCGCGTCGAGCCAGACCGCGACCTGCGAGGAGATCACGTTGGTCCCACCGGGCACGGCCTCGATCCGCCCGATCGTGGCCCGCGAACCGGAGCTCGCGACGGCGGCATCCCGAACGCCGAGCATCGAGCGGGCGGCTGCGAGCATCGGGTCCCGCCGGTCGGCCATGCGCGTGGCACCGGCGTGGTTGCCCTCTCCGGTGAACGTGATGCGCCAGCGCCCGTGCGCGAGGATCGAGGAGGCGACCGCGACCGGGCTGTCCAGGTCGATCAACCCTCGGCCCTGCTCCACGTGCAGCTCGACGAACAGCCCGATGCGCGCGAGCGCGGCCGGGTCCTCGCCGAGGCCGGCCGGGTCGATACCGACAGCGGATGCGGCTGCTGCGAGCGAGATTCCCTCCGGGTCGACGAGAGCGCGGGCCTGATCGGCGTCGAGTGCGCCCGTCATCAGCCGGGAACCGAGGCAGGCGATCCCGAACCGGGAGCCCTCCTCCTCGGCGAAGACCAGAACGGCGCAGGGTCGCGTCGGCCGGAACCCGCTCGCCTGCAGCCGTGCGATCGCGTCGAGGGTGCTGACCACGCCGAGGGGACCGTCGTACGCACCGCCGCCGGGGACGGAATCGAGGTGGCTGCCGACCACGATCGCATCGTCGCCGCGCGGGCCCCACCACGCCCAGGTGTTGCCGTTCCGGTCGATCTCCACGTCGAGCCCGAGTCGCACGGCGCGTGCGGCGAACCAGTCGCGCAGCTCCAGGTCGGCCGGCTGCCACAGGTGCCGGGAGTAGCCACCGCGCCGGGTGTCCCTGCCGATCTCGGCGATCTCATCGAGTCCGGACAGCAGGCCGTGCGCAGTTGCCGGCGCCGTCATTCGGCCTCCCACATCGGCACCCGCAGTCCGCGTTCGCGGGCAACGGCGGCCGCGCGCTCATACCCGGCGTCGACGTGACGCATCACCCCGGTGCCGGGGTCGTTGATCAGCACCCGCTCGATCTTCTGGGCGGCGAGCTCCGTGCCGTCGGCAACCGTGACCTGCCCGGAGTGGATGGACCGGCCCATGCCGACGCCGCCACCCTGGTGGATCGACACCCAGGTCGCGCCCGACGCCGTGTTGAGCAGGGCGTTCAGCAGCGGCCAGTCGGCGATCGCGTCCGAGCCGTCCTTCATGCCCTCGGTCTCGCGGTAGGGGGACGCGACCGAGCCGGAGTCGAGGTGGTCGCGCCCGATCACGATCGGGGCGCTGATCTCGCCGGAGGCCACCATCTCGTTGAACTTGAGCCCGGCGAGGTGCCGTTCCTTGTAGCCGAGCCAGCAGATCCGGGCGGGCAGGCCTTCGAACTGCACCTTCTCCTGGGCTCCGTGGATCCAGCGCGCGAGCTTCGCATCGTTCGGGAACAGCTCGAGGATCGCCCGGTCGGTCGCGGCGATGTCGGCGGGGTCCCCGGAGAGCGCGGCCCAGCGGAACGGTCCCTTGCCCTCGGCGAACAACGGCCGGATATAGGCGGGCACGAAGCCGGGGATCTCGAATGCCCGCTCGCAGCCGCCGAGCACGGCTTCCGCGCGGATCGAGTTGCCGTAGTCGAACACTTCGGCTCCGGCGTCGCGGAACCCGACCATTGCGGTGACGTGCTTGGCCATCGATGCCCGAGCCCGGATCGTGAAGTCCTCGGGGTCGGCGGCGGCGCGGGTGTGCCAGTCGGCGACGCTGATGCCCTCCGGCAGGTAGCTGAGCGGGTCGTGCGCGCTGGTCTGGTCGGTGACGATGTCGATTGCGACGCCGCGTTCGAGCAGCTCGGTGAAGACGGATGCCGCGTTGCCGACGAGTCCGACGGAGAGCGCCCGGCGCTCCGTCTTTGCGGCGAGGACCCGGGTCACGGCGTCGTCGATGTCGTCCGTCATCTCGTCGAGGTAACCGTGGTCGACGCGGCGCTGCAGACGGGCGGGGTCGACGTCGACGATGAGTACGGCTCCGCCGTTCATCGTCACGGCGAGGGGCTGGGCGCCGCCCATGCCGCCTGCCCCGCCGGTGAGGGTGAGGGTCCCGGCGAGAGTGCCGTCGAATCGCTTGTCCGCGATCGCGGCGAAGGTCTCGAACGTGCCCTGCAGGATGCCCTGGGTGCCGATGTAGATCCAGGAACCGGCGGTCATCTGGCCGTACATGGTCAGGCCGGCCTGTTCGAGTTTGCGGAATTCGGGCCACGTCGCCCAGTCCCCGACGAGGTTCGAGTTGGCGATCAGGACCCGTGGAGCCCAGGTGTGGGTGCGGAAGACCCCGACCGGCTTGCCGGACTGCACCAGCAGGGTCTCGTCGTCCTCGAGCTCACGCAGGGTGCGCACGATCGCATCGAACGCTTCCCAGCTGCGGGCGGCCTTCCCGGTTCCGCCGTAGACGACGAGATCGTCGGGGCGCTCGGCGACTTCGGGGTCGAGGTTGTTCATCAGCATGCGCAACGGCGCCTCGGTCTGCCAGCTCTTCGCGGTCAGGGTGTTGCCCCTGGCTGCGCGGACCGGACGGGGGAGATGCTTCTGGGCCACGATTTTCTTCCTTCTGGTTGATGCTGAGTGATGCTGAGTGATGCTGAGTGATGCGGCTGGTGCTGGCGGGATCAGGTCTCATCCGGCAGCGGGTCGGAACCCAGCCGCTCGGAGATCTCGCCGGCGACCCGGACGAGGAGGGCGCCGATGCGATCCAGTTCCGGATCGGTGACGCGGTAGTTCGGGATGACGACCGAGAGCGTGGCCACGATCGTGCCGACGGAGTGGACCGGAACCGCGATGGCCGTCGAGTCGTGATCCGCTCCGCTCCTCACGACAGCGAACCCCTGTGCGCCGACCCGGCCGGCGAATGCCGTGCCCGCCGCCGTCGTCGAGCGGGGAATGACCCGGCCGACCCAGTTGGCCAGCTGGACCGGATGGCTTCCTTGCACGCCGGCCGCGTACAGCATGCTGTCCGAGGTCGACGGAAGCGCGAGGTAGGCGTTTTCGCTGGTGAGTTCGACGATCTCGTGCAGCTTCGGTTCCGCGACGGAGACAATGGTCTCGCGGGACAGTGCCTGGGCGCCGAGGCGGATGGTGATGCTCCCCGGACGGTAGTCGCCGTTGTCATCGCGGGACACGAACCCGGTGGTCTCGAGGGTGCGCAACAGCCGGAGGGCAGTCGAGATCGACAGGTCGCTACCGTGGGCGGCCTCGGTCAGGGAGACGGCACCGTGTTCGCACACGTAGGCGAGCAGGCCGAGCGCGCGCTCGACGGTCCTGGTACCCGTGGATTCCGGAGCGTCCGCGCTCATGTCAGCACCTTTCGAGAGAGTCCGCTCAGACTAGTCCGAACAGATTTCCATCTAGTGACAACATGATTTCATTTTTTATGGTTCCGGGCAAGACCCGGATCAGCCGGGCTGGGTCGCCTCGAGGGGCTCGAGGGGGATGCCTTTCGGCTTCCGGAGGACCCGGGTGGCGGGCAGGACCAGGACGAGGATGACGAGCGGGATGAGGAAGGCGAGGCCGAAACCGGTCTGGTCCGCGACCACGCCGACGATGACGGTGCCGAGAATGGCGCCGGCATAGTTGAAGAGGTTCACCCGCGCGATGATTTCGTCGCTGCGAGACGGGAGCACGTCGCCGGCGGCCCCGAAGGAGAGCGGGACGAGCGCTCCCGCGATCACGCCGGTGAGGGCGAAGCCGATGATCGCGCCTGCCGTGGTCGGGACGAGGGCGATCACGACGAATCCGATTCCACCGAAGGCGATGGCCGAGGTCGCGATCACCGTGCGGGCGGTGCGGCGGGCGAGGTAGTCCACGCCGAGCCGTGAGATCAGCACGACGATCTGGTACGCGGCATAGCCGAGCGGCGCAGCCCACGCCGCCGTGTGCAGGGTGCCGCTGAGATAGACGCTGCTCCAGGTGCTCACCGCGGAGTCGGCGACGAAGGCGGCCAGGATGAGCGCCCCGATCACGAAGACGGGCCAGCGCGGAATGCGGGTGGCATCCCGGGCGTGGCCGGGGGTGCGGGCCGCGTGACCGGTGTCGAGAAGTCGCCAGCCGGCGACGATGACCAGCACGTCCGCGACGCCGACGATCGTGAGGACCGCTCCGGCGCCGGCCGGGGTTTCCACGAGCGCGACCATCAGGAACGCCCCCACGATCGCGGCGAGCGTGTACGCGGCGAAGAAGCGCCCGAGCAGGGGTCGGGGCCTGCCCCTCTGGACGAGGACGCCCTGCATCGCGGTCGAGGCATCCACGGCCCCCAGCCCGACACCGAAGAGGAGCACGGCCCCCACATAGATCGGGGCCGGCTGTGCGGTCGCCATCAGGAAGAACCCGACGGCCTGGGCGGCGAGGCCGCTCAGCAGTGCAGCCTTGCTGTTGCGGCGGATGGCGATCGCGTCGGCGAGAACGGAACCGCCCGCCGCGGCGAGGGACACGCCGAGGAGGAGCAACGCCACCATGGTGGCGTCGAGCGACTGTCGTGCCTGGATGGCGGGGAGGGACGTCACGATCACGGCGTACCCGAGTCCCTGAACGGCATAGGTCGAACCGACCGAGATCAGCTCCGCCCGCGGGGCGGGGTGATGCGGGCTCAGCTCCACAGCGGATGCCGCTTCCGGACGATGGAGAAGGCCTGGCTGGCAATGTCGATCGTCATGTCCACATCCGTTTCGGTCAGGGCGGCGTTGATGAAGTGATTATGGTGCGACGTGATGAATACCCCGCGCTGCACGCATTCGGCGACCCATTCCTGATGGAGCATCAGTGAGTCGTCGTCGGCGAGACGGAGGTAGAACAGGGCTGGTTCCCCCGAGGATACAAGCGTGAAGGCCTCGTTGCGAGCGGCAGTTTTGAGGCCTGTAGTCAACCGGGTGCCGAGCCTGGCGAACTGGGCGGGCGCGTCGATGCGGTGCAGCTTCGTGATCGTCGCGATCGCGGCCGCGAACGGCACCGCGCTCAGCCAATAGCTGCCCGTGTATGTGATGCTGCTGACGGCGTCCTTCAGGAAGTCGCGGCCGCAGAGCGCCGACACGTTGTAGCCGTTCGCGAGGGCCTTGCAGAAGCAGATCAGGTCGGCGCTGAAGCCGTAGTAGTGGTCGGAACCGGCCAGGTCGAGACGGAAGCCGGCCCGGACGTCGTCGACGATGAGCACGACGCCATGCTCGTCGCAGAGTCGGCGAACGGCCTGCCAGTACCCCTCGGCCGGCAACTCGTTGTCCACGAAGTTCCCGTGCATGTACGGCTGGGCGATGAGGCCGGCGATCTGGCCGGCATGCTGCTCGAGGGTCCGGCGCAAGGCCTCGATGTCGTTGAACGGAATGGTCAGGTTGTTGGCGACCTCCTCTTCGAGTACCCCGGGGTAGTCGAGCTTCTGCGACCAGGGCGCGACCCCGTGGTAGTAGCCCTTCACGAAGACGATCTTCTTGCGGCGCGTCGCGGCGCGCGCGGTCATGATCGCGAGGGTGGTGGTGTCGCCGCCGTTCTTGGCGAAAAAGGCCCAGTCGGCGCTCGCGACCGTCTCGACGAGGAGCTCGGCGAGGTCGACCATGATCGTCGACGGGATCGAGACGACGTCCTCGAGCTCGGCCTGCTTGCGGGCGGCGGCGTGCACCTCGGCGTCGCCGTAGCCGAGCACGTTGGGGCCGTAGCCGCACATGTAGTCGATGTACTCGTTGCCGTCGACGTCCCAGAACCGGGTTCCCTCCGCGCGGGAGGAGAAGAGCGGGAAGGAGGCCTGCGGGATGTAGCAGCCTTCCGAGGGGCCCTGGTGGCCGTAGATCCCCGATGGGATCACCTTCGTGGCCCGCGCGAAGGCGGCACGGCTGAGCGGGTACTCGTACGGCGTGATGGGTGTGAGGGGCCCGATGGGCTTGACGGGGGCGAGGGCTTCGGTCATGGCGGGTTACTTTCCGAGGTAGGAGCTGACGCGGTCGAGGATTCGGCTGGTGTTGTCGACGAGCGGGATCATCCCGCGCATCGCCATGCGGCCGTCGCTCATGCAGGCGAGGGCGCTGTAGCGGCCGGTGAGCACCCCGCCCGCGACATCGAGGTCGGCGAAGGTGAGCGCGGCACGCGGCGGGCCGACGGGTTCTCCGTTGAGGCGGATGCTGCTGCCACGGACCGCAAGCCGGTAGCGGAGGCCGTCCCCGACCTCGATGTCCACGTCACCGTCGGGCATCTGCGCGACGCTGAATCGGCCGCTCCGATCAAGGGTGCCGATGATCGTGATCGCCGTCGCAGCGACGTGGAGCGTCAGCAGGGCGTTGATCTCGGTGAAGTCTGCATCGGTGAGGCGGTCGGGGGACGGCTGCAGGTACGTGCCGAGAAGGTTGCTGAGCGGCGTGAACACCCGGAGCAGGAAGCGCAGTCCGGCCGGTCCGGCGGCGGGGATCGGTCCGGCCGTTCCGTCGACGACGGCGTTGAGGTGTGCGGCCGAGCGGAAGAGCAGCAAGGCGCGGGCTGCGCCGGGTGTGCGCCCGGGAGTGATCCCGTCCCGCGCGAAGGTGAGGACCATGCTGAGCCCGTCTGGTCCGCGGAAGCTCACCGCGACCGGGCGCGACAGCCCGGCGAGGAGTGCCTGGGCGTCAGGGGCGAGCTCGGCCAGCCTCGGCAGCGAGCCGAGCACGGCGTGCAGGTTGACCTGGGCGCGCACGCGGGGGTCGGTGTCAGTGAGCACAGGGATCCTGTTCGTAGTCGGTACCGGTGTGATGGAGGTCGAGTTCGAAGTCGAATCCGTCGGAGTGGCCAGGTGAAGCCGAGGCCTCCGCGGATGCGTGGACCGCGAGCGACGCGGCAGCGAAATGTGCAAGGGCCCTGGCGGCTTCGGTATCGCGGTCCGCGAGCCAGGTCGTCGTCAGCCCGTCGACGATCGCGACGAGGTAACGCGCGAGCTGTGCGACGTTCACCGTCCAGGATCGCCTGGTGAGTTCGGAGACCCGGCGCAGCGACTCGTCCGCCGACCGGTAGTAGACGTCGTACTGGGTGCGTGTTCCTCCGGCGGCCCCGGTCCGCGAGGCGTACAGCGCGAGTTCTGCGAGGGCGAGTTCGCGGAGCGGGTCGGCCACGAGCCAGTCGATGTATGCGTCGAGGCCGGCGCGCAGCACGGCTTCGACGCTGCGGTCCCCATCGGCGCCGACGCTCGTGAACACGAGGAACTTCTGTTCCTCGGTATTGGTATCGATCACGGCCGCGAGCAGTTCGTCCCGGGAGCCGAAGATGTAGTGGAAGGAACCGAGCGGCATCCCGGCCTCGGCGACGATGGCGCGGGTCGTCGCGGCCGTGACTCCGTCGCGGGCGATGACGCGGGTCGCCGCGGCGATGAGTTCGTCCCGGCGCTGCTCGGGTGGGATGCGTCTCATTCGCGGGCACCCGACGTGGGCCGGGCTGTGACGCCCGTGACGGCGAGACGTCCGGGTTTCGTCGGCGGTGACAACGGCACGTGTGCTCCCGGGGGCAAAGTTGGACGGTTGACCAACTAGGCAAGATTCACACGCTGACCGGGGAGGCACAATGCCTGGCCTCGACGTTTTACACACCGGTAATGTGGCGAAACATGCTCGCCACGGGCCTTCGGCAGATCAGGCCGTTTCGGTCGGGACGCTATGCACGACGCGGGTCAGCCCCGCGGGCACGGTGACCGTGTCCGAGATCGTCTCGCCGGTGATGAGCTCGGTGCCGGTTGCCGGGTGGGTCGTGTCGGCGTTCGTGTGATTGATGACGAACGTGAAGTCACCCCGATCACTTGTGCGGGTCACCACTTCGATTCCGGGCATCGGCTCGGTGCTCATTCCGATGGAGGTCAGGACCTCGCCGAGAAGCGAATCGAGATCATGGCCGATCAGGCGCGTGGATACATACCAGGCTGAGCCCGAACCGAAGGAATTCCGGGTGATCGCGGGTCCCACGGCGGCGGGCCCATCGAGGTAGCGGGAGAGCACCTCGGCCGTCGACACGCGGATATCGTCGGTCCAGCCGGAGCCGGACCTTTCGTCGCTCAGGTCAACCGATTCGTTTTCGCGCAGGGGACGGAATTCGTGGATGGCGAGGCCGAGCACGTCGCGCAGAGCGCCGGGAGCGGCCCCCGGATACACGGCGTCCTGTTCGTCGACGATCCCCGAGAAATAGGACACGACGAGGGTGCCTCCGCCGCGCACATAGTCGGTGAGGTTGGCAGCGGCAGCGGGACCGACCAGGTAGAGGCTCGGGGCCAGCACCAGGTCGTACCCGTGCAGGTCTGTGGCCGGGTGCGCGAAGTCGACGGTGACACCCCGGTTCCACAGGGCCGAGTAGAACGCCTCGATACGCTCGCGGTGGTCGAGCTCGACGCTCGGTCGCCACTCGAGGTCCTGGGCCCAGAAGGATTCCACGTCCCAGAGGATGGCCACCCGGGCGCGCACCCGGCTCGCCCGGACGGACGCGAGTCTGGCCAGGGTGGCTCCGAGCTCAACGACGTCGCGCCAAGCCCGGGTGTCGGTGCCGGCGTGGGGCAACATGGCGGAGTGGAACTTCTCCGCACCGTAACGGGAGGCCCGGAACTGGAAGAAGAGGATCCCGTCTGCCCCGCGGGCGAGATGGGACAGCGAGTTTCGTGCGAGCTCCCCGGCCGTCTTGGCGATGTTGCGCGGTTGCCAGTTGACCGCTCCCGTGGAATGTTCCATCAGGATCCACGGTGCGCCCCCGGCGAACGACCGGGTGAGGTCGGCGTCCATTGCCAGCAGGATGTGGTTGTCGGGTCGTTCGGCGACGAGGTAGTGGTCGTTGGAGACGATGTCGACCTCGCGGCTCCACTTCCAGTAGTCCGCCGACAGGCAGTTGGTGGCCATGAAGTTGGTGGTCACCGGGATGTCCGGGGTGAACTGGCGGATCGTGTCGCGTTCGGCGATGAAGCATTCGAGAAGAGCGTCCGAGGAAAAACGCTTGAAATCGAGGCGCTGGGTCTGGTTCGTCACGGACGCGGAGAGACGGGGCGCGTCGATCTCGTCCCATTCCCCGTAGCGCTGGCCCCAGAACGTTGTTCCCCAGGCCTCGTTGAGGCCCGAGAGAGTGCCATAGCGTTTCTGCAGCCAGATCCGAAAGGCCGCGACGGAGTAGTCGTCGTAGGACTCGCTGATCGGGGCGCCGTATTCGTTGTGGACATGCCAGAGCACGAGCGCGGGATGGTCGGCATACCGACGGGCGAGTTGCTCGGTGATGTTGGCGGCGGCTCGGCGGTATTCGGGCGAGCTGGGGCTGACGATGCCGCGCGAGCCGCCGGACAGCTGAACGCCCTCACGGTTCACCGGGCGGGCGGCAGGATATTTCTTCCAAAACCAGGCCGGGGGAGCCGCTGTCGGCGTGGCGAGGTCGATGTCGATGCCCGCATCGTGCAGCAGATTAAACAAGTCGTCGAGCCACGCAAAATCGTATTCGCCCTCGCGGGGCTCCACAAGCACCCAGGAAAAAATTCCGATGCTGACCAGATTGATGCCGGCCTCGTTCATCAGGGCGATGTCTTCCAACCACACCTCGCGCGGCCACTGCTCCGGGTTATAGTCGCCGCCGTAACGCAGGCCGGTTGCGCCGCGCGGCCAGCGGTCCGACCGGACAAGGGCAGCGGGGGAGAGAGGCTCGAATGGCATGGGTGTTTGGCTCCTTTGACTGTGTGCGCTCCCAGTTCTATCACAGGAATTGAATCAAAAACCGACCATAAACCGCTATTTGACAAGACGCACGTTAGTGTGAGCTACTAGAACCGCTCACAGCCGAGGTCGACAGTCGTTCACCGGGTCGGGGCGAACCCATCACAGCACCAGCTTTCTTCAAGGAGGACGAATGCGCACTTCATTCCGTGTCGGAGCAGTGGCCATGGCCGCTGCCGCCGCTTTGCTCATGTCCGGCTGTTCCAGCCCGGCGGCCGGAGGCGACACGAGCGCTCCGGTCTCGCTGTCGTATTGGGCGTGGGCGCCCAACCTCGACAAGGTTGTCGACATCTGGAACAAGGCGCACCCGGAAATTCAGGTCACCGTGCAGAAGCAGGACGGCGGCGACCCCGCGATCACCAAGCTGCTCACCGCTATCAAGGCAGGCAGCGGCGCACCGGACCTGATCCAGGCCGAATACCAGAAGATCCCCACCCTTGTGGCCGCAGACGCACTCGCTGATATCTCCGGCACCGTCGGCTCAGACGTCAAGAGCGCGTTCACGGATGGAGTCTGGAACTCGGTCACTCTCGGCGGAGATGCTCTTTACGCGCTCCCGCAGGACACCGGCCCGATGATGTTCTACTACCGTGCAGACGTCTTCGAGAAGCTCGGCCTCACGGTCCCGACCACCTGGGATGAGTACGCGGCTGACGCCCGTGCGATCCATGCAGCCAACCCGGCTGATTATCTGGGGACCTTCTCCTCCAGCGACGCGGGTTGGTTCACCGGAATGGCGCAGCAGGCCGGCGCCTCCTGGTGGGGCATTGACGGAGACGCGTGGAGCGTGAACGTCGACAAGACGCCGACCCAGAAGGTAGCGGCCTACTGGGGCGGCCTCGTCGAAGAGGGTGTGATCGACAACAAGCCGATGTACACCCCGGCCTGGAACGCAGGTCTGAACACCGGCACGCAGGTGGGCTGGCTGAGCGCAGTCTGGGCCCCCGGCGTGCTCGCTGGCAATGCAGCAGACACCGCCGGCCTCTGGAAGGCCGCACCGATGCCGCAGTGGGACGCCTCGGCTCCCGCGACCGGTAACTGGGGCGGATCGTCCACCGGCGTGACGACCCAGTCGACGCATACCAAGGAAGCCGTCAAGTTCGCCACCTGGCTGAACACCGATCCCGCCGCAGTTGCCGCCCTGGTCAGTACCGCCAACATCTACCCGGCCGATGCGGCCGCAGCACAGTCCGCCCTGACCACGGCGCCCGCCTTCTTCAGCAACCAGCCCGACTTCTACAAGGTTGCTGCCGATGTCGCGAAAACGGTCTCGCCGTTCACGTACGGGCCCAACGTCAATGTGGCATACAGCGCCTACAACGACGAGTTCGCCAAGGCGGCCGACGCAAAGACGAAGAGCGCCTTCCTGGCCGCGGTCACCAACATGCAGAAGATCACCACGGACGACCTGACCAAGAGCGGGTTCACCGTCAAATAGCACCTCCTTGGGGACGACCCGCCCGATACCAGTACCTGGACGGGTCGTCCCCCCTCATTTATTCCCTTCCGATTGAGGACCACTTGTGACTGCCACTGTGACCGAGGCGCCGACGCCTCGAACGCGAACCGATACCCCGTCGAGTGCGCGAACGGGAAACTTCCGTTCCCGAGTACTCATCCCGTACCTCATGCTCGCGCCCGGGATCGTTCTCTTCCTCGCGTTCATGGCGGCGCCGATCGTCTACACGCTGTTTCTCAGCCTGCAGAAGAAACAGGTCAAGGGTCTCGGCCTCGGTTCCGGCGGTCGCACGACGGCTTTCGCCGGCCTGGAGAACTACATCGGGTCTCTCACCAACGCTGACTTCGGCGCGAGCGTCGGCCGGGTGCTGCTCTACGGTCTCGTCCTGATCCCACTGATGCTCGGCCTTGCGCTTCTTTTCGCGTTGCTGCTCGATTCGCGACGCACCAGAGCGGCGGGATTCTCCCGCACCGCCATCTTCCTGCCATTCGCCGTGCCGGCCGTGATCAGCTCACTTCTCTGGGGCTTCCTTTACCTGCCGGCAGTGAGCCCGTTCTACTGGGTCTTCGATCGTCTCGGCTGGGACGTCGCCGGAGTCCTGGACTCGTCAACGGTGCTGTTCGCGATCGCGAACATCGCGCTCTGGGGCGGCGTCGGTTTCAACATGATCGTGATGTACACCTCCCTCAAGGCCGTCCCGACGGACATCTACGAGGCGGCCAAGCTCGATGGCTGCACGGAGGTGCAGGTGGCCTGGCGGATCAAGATCCCCATCATTGCTCCTTCCATCGTGATGACCGCCCTCTTCTCCATGGTCGCCACCCTCCAGGTGTTCGCGGAACCGACGACCCTGCGGCCACTCACGAACAGCCTGTCCACGAGCTGGTCGCCGCTCATGCTCGTGTATCGGGACGCGTTCACCCGCGACGACATCTACTCGGCGGCCGCGACCTCGATCATCATCGCCGTCGTCACCTTTGCTTTCTCATTCCTGTTCCTGCGAGTCGTGCAGAAACGCGCGTTCGGCCAGGAGGACTAGACCGTGACTACCTTCAGCATTCCCCGAACCAGGCCCCGCAGGGCTCGCGGATCAGTCGACTCGATCCGGGTCAAACCGAGTTTCGTCTCGACCGGCATCCTGCTCATCGGCGCCATCTATTGCCTCTTTCCGGTGTTTTGGGTCGTCATGGCCGCAAGCAAGAACAGCTCTGAACTGTTCTCTACGTTCACGCTGATGCCGAGCACCCACCTGTGGGACAACATCGTCGAACTGACCCAGTACCGGGGCGGACTGTACTGGCGCTGGGTGCTCAACACGGCGCTTTATGCCGGGATTGGGGCACTCGCCTCCACCTGGATCTCCGCCATCTCCGGGTATGTCCTCGCGAAGTTCGAGTTCCCGGGCAAGAAGGCGGTCTTCTCCGTCCTGCTGATGGGTGTGCTCGTTCCGGGCGTCATCCTGGCGATCCCGCAGTACTTCCTGTTCGCCTCCGTGGGGATGACGAACACCTTCTGGTCCGTGCTGCTGCCCCAGATCATCAGTCCGTACGGCATCTACCTGGCGCGGATCTATGCTGCCGCCTCTGTGCCGACCGACGTCATCGAGGCCGCACGCACCGAAGGCGCAGGCGAACTGCGCATCTTCAACCGGATCGCGTTGCCGATGATGGCTCCTGGCCTCGTGACCATCTTCCTGTTCCAGTTCGTGGCGGTGTGGAACAATTTCATGCTGCCGTACATCATGCTCGGCAATGACGCACTGTACCCGGTCACGGTCGGATTGAGCGGCCTGCTGAACCAGGGTGCGACCGCCCCGGCGATGTACACACTCGTAATCACCGGCGCGCTGCTGTCGATCATCCCGCTGGTGATCCTGTTCCTCGTACTGCAGCGCTACTGGAAGGTCGACCTGGCCGCCGGGGCGGTCAAGTAGCCGCGGGTAGGCTTTGTCCGTGACCCCGCCCAGCGCCAAACGCCGACCCACGATCGATGATGTCGCCGCGGAAGCCGGCGTCTCCCGAGGCACCGTCTCGAGGGTACTCAACGGCGGCCATTGGGTGAGTCCGGATTCCCTGCAGAGCGTGAATTCGGCCATCAAGAAGACCGGATACCGGGTCAACCCTCACGCCAGGAGCCTCGCGACGAGTCGGGCGAACTCCGTCGCGTTCCTGCTCACGGAGGACCAGGAGCGGCTCTTCGAAGACCCGAACTTCGCCGTGCTGATGAGGGGAGCCTCCAAGGCGCTCTCCCGGCACGACATCTCCCTGGTACTGCTGATGGCCGGAAGCGAGGACGAGCAGCGTCGGGCGACCGAGTTCGTCACGGCCGGTCACGTCGACGGTGTCCTCCTGGTTTCCTCGCACAGCAGCAGGCACGGGCTGATCTCGGACATCGTGGCCGCGGGCATCCCGGCGATCGCCTGCGGGGTGCCGCTCGGGTTCGAACGCAAGCTAGGTTACGTTGCCGCCGATGATTATGACGGGGCCCGGGAGATGGTGAAATACCTGCGTGGGACCGGACGCGCCCGGTTGGCCACGATCACCGGTCCGGGAGACACGTCCGGCGGAATGAAACGGTATCAGGCCTACGTCGACGAGCTCGGCGATGACTTCGACGAAACGCTGGTCGCGCATGGAGACTACAGCCGAGCGAGCGGCGCTGAGGCAATGACCGAGCTGCTGGACCGGCGCCCGGACCTGGACGCGGTCTTCGTGGCGAACGACATGATGGCGGCCGGCGCCATCGACGCCCTGGTAGGTTTCGGCCGGAGGGTTCCGGAGGATGTCGCCGTCGCCGGATTCGACGACGCGCCCGTCGCTCTCACGACCGTGCCGCCACTCACCACGATGCACCAGCCATTCGACCGGATCAGCGAAGAAATGGTGCGGCTCCTTCTCGAAGTGATCAAGGGGGAGCGGACCGCCGCGATCGTCGTGCCCACCGATCTGATTGTGCGGGGATCGGCGTAATACCGACGCGGCATCCGCGGCGCTCTTCCCGGTCTAGAGTGAGAGCGCGTCCGTCCGTTTCTAGGGTCTGACGGCGCTTGCGCTCGGGGGACGTATGAATCGCATGGCCAGTCCGATCTTTCCGAACCGATCCGAACCGGTCGAGAGCAACGGGGTGCCCGGCGCAGGCGCTGAGCTGCTCGCCCGGGCCTTCGCTGCGACATCCACGGTCTCCCTGATCACCGACGTGGCGCAGAACATCCTGCACGTCAGCGCAGCTTTCACCGCGATCACCGGGTACAGCGAGCAGGAGATCCTTGGGACCAACTGCCGGCTTCTGCAGGGACCGGGGTCCAGCGCCGACGTCCGGGGTTCGATCCGGCGCGCACTCGAGGCCGGTGAAGGGTTCGACGGCGACATTCTCAACTATCGCAAGGATGGCTCGCCGTTCTGGAACGGCCTGAGCATCGTGCCGCTCCGGGATCCCGACGGTGTGATCACGCACTATGTCAGCGTGCAGCGCGATATCAATACCCGGATCACCCTTCAGGAGGAGCTGGACTTCCAGGCCGTCCACGACGCCGTCACCGGGCTGCCGAATCGGTTCGGCTTCGAGTCGTACCTGCAGCGTCGATCAACGGGTGCCGCACCGACCGGCCACGCCGACCGTGCCGGTCTCGGACTCATCGTCCTGGACCATTTCCGAGGGGTCCGGCATTCGTTCGGATTCTCCGGAGCCGATGATGTGCTCGCGGAATTCGCCCGCCGGCTGAAGGGCCGGCTCCGAGAGGGCGACTACCTCGCGAGCTTCAGCGGCGACCAGTTCGTCGTCGTCCTCGAGGGACTGTGCGACGACGCATCGCCTGAGCTTGCCGCCCGGCTCCAGCGCTTGCACGAAGCCGTCGAGACCCCGTTCCCGATCGACGGCGAGTCTGTGATGCTCGGGATGACGATGGGGATCACGCCGTTTCCCGCCCGGAGTTCCGGGCCGCACGTTCTCCGGCTGGCGAGCCAGGCGCTGCCCGAACCGGGCTCGGATTCGTCGAGCCCGGACGCGTGGTGGCGGCTCGCTCCCACGGGACCGATTGTCGAGTGGGACGCGACGATGGCCGCGAAGGATTTCCGCCGCGGCGAGAGATCCCGCGAGCTCCGGGACCGCCTGTTCGCCGGGGGCCTGTCGATGTACATGCAGCCGATCATCGACCTGAAGAGCGGGACCCTGCGTCGCGTCGAGGCCCTCGCCCGGCTGACCCTCGCCAACGGCGCCGTCGTGCCGCCGGACAGGTTCGTGCCGCAGCTCAGTGGCAACGACCTCGACGAGCTCTTCCGGATCGGTCTCAATGAGGCCCTCGGCTGGGTCGCCGCGTGGGAGCAGGACGGACTGGCCCTCGATGTCTCGGTGAACCTGGCCCCGTCGACCCTGGTGCACCCCCGGTGCACCCGATGGGTCGCGAAGGCACTGCGTCGGCACGGTCTGGCCCCGAACCGGCTGAGCCTCGAACTGCTCGAGACGCAGGAGCTGGATGCGGCTGCCTCGCGCTCGGTGCTCGAGGAGCTCACCGGCCTCGGAGTCGGGCTCGCCCTCGATGACCTCGGCTCCGGGCACAGCAGTCTGAAGCGGCTCGCCCAGCTGCCGTTCGACACGATCAAGATCGACCGCGGGCTGCTCGCCGGCGTCGAGACGAAACCGGTCGAAACGCTCAGCCTCATTGCGACACTGTCCCAGATGGGTCGGGACATGGGTGCGGCCGTCGTTCTGGAGGGGATCGAGAATGCCGACCTCGCCGAGGCGGCATCCGTGCTGGGAGCCTCGCTCGGTCAGGGCTACTACTTCGCACGCCCGATGCCGGCAGCGGACGTGCCGTCCTGGGCGGCAGGTTTCGGGCTGCGCCCGGACCGGGCCGACCGGCTGCATACGGAGCTCGGCGCGCTCGCGTTTCACTGGCAGTTCACCCGCTGGGGATCCCCGCATCCCTTCGCCGTTGATGTCTGCCCCCTGACGGAGTTCATCGCCGACCGCGGCATCGCCGGTAGCGCATCGAAGCTGTGGCATGACCTCCAACACGGTTTGGACGGTGGTCACGATCAGGCCAGCCTCCTCCTGCTGGACTGGCTGGTCGACCTGAGTCTGGGCCAGATGGGCCAGAGGGGCGGGCTCAGGGCTGGCGCATAGATTCACTGGCTAACGTCGTGGGGTACCCCGTCGACGGACCGTCGGATGAAGCTCGCGAAGGGAGCCGTCGTGCCCCAGCTCACAGAGCGGCCGGACGGCAGACGAACGCGCGGGATCACGATCATGGGTCTCGCCGTGGCACTCTGTGCCGTTCTCGGTTTCGCCGGCTGGAACCTCGTGGGCCTGGGGATCGGCGCCGTCCCCGGAACCGCCGTCGTCTGTCCGACGGTCGACCCGGTCGTCGTGGGGACGATCACGGTGCCTGCAGGTCCGGTCGCCGGCTACTGCCAGGACCGCCTGGTCAATGCCGCACACATCATGAATGCCGGGCGGGATCTCGGGATCGGGACCCATACCCAGACCGTCGGCGTGATGACCGCCCTGGGCGAGTCGGGCCTGCGGGTCCTCGACTACGGCGACGCGGCAGGCGCAGACAGCCGTGGGCTGTTCCAGCAGCGCGATAACGGCGCGTGGGGGACACTGGCCGACCGGATGGACCCCTACGTCTCTGCGCAGAACTTCTTCACCAAGCTGACGAAGATCGACGGGTGGAAGGAGATGGAGCCGACACTGCTCGCCCACGCTGTGCAGGTCAACGCCGATCCAGGACACTACGCGGCATACTGGGCGCGGGCGGAGGACATCGTCGCGGCCCTCACCGCCCCCACGGCCCCGTGATGCGCGGGGCGTGGGGCCGGGATTCAGCTGCGGCGCGTGACCAGGTAGTCGAGCGCCGCGGCGTGCAGCTCGGCATCGAAGCCGCGGGCGACACCGTCGATCTCGACGACCGGAACGATCTGCCGCACGCTCGAGGCTAGCCAGACCGAGTCGGCGGCACGCAGCTCGTCGGGAGTGACGGTGCGGTACTCGGTGGTCAGCCCGTTCGCCTCCGCGTACTCGAAGAAGGCTGCCTGCGCGGTACCGGCCAGGATCCCCTGGTCGGTCGACGGCGTGACGAGGTGCCTGCCGAACTGCAGCACGGCCGTCGACGTCGGCCCTTCCAGTACGAACCCGTCGCTGCTGATGAAGATCACGTCGTCGGCTCCGCGGCGCTCTGCCTCACGGTAGACGGACTTGTTCACGGCATAGGAGAGGGTCTTCGCGCCCTGGAGGAGCCACGGCGAGGTCTGGGCGACATCGTGGCGGTAGCCACGATCGAGGGTGACCACCTTCAGGCCGTGCGTGCGCGCCTCGGTGAAGTCGGGTTCCGGGTCGACGAACACCCAGCCCGTGCAGCGACCGGCGCCCTCGATGCCGCGGGTGAGCACGAGTTTCACCGACAGGCGCGGGTGAGTGGATGCCGCGATGCCCTGGCGGATGCCCTCGCGATAGAGATCGAGGCAGGGAGCCGGGAGGTCGAGCAGCCTGGCCGAATTCTCCAGGCGGGCCAGGTGCGGCTCGAGGGCCTGGCCGAAGCCGTCGATGGCGTCGAGCGTTTCGAAGATTCCGTCACCGCGGGTCACCGCGAGGTCGAGCACCGAGATCTGCGGATCGGCAGGGTCGGCCCGGCGCACCGAGGACGCGAGCGTGGAAGCATCCGTTCCGGTCTGGGTCGGATCGTCCAGCATGAACAGCACCCGGGGGTCCGCGCCGTCCGTGGTCGTTCCTGCCGGGTTCGTCTCTGCTGTGCTCATCGCTCTTCTCCATAGTGCTCGTGGCTGATCGTGTTTTCGGAAATCCAGTCGGGCAGGACCGCGTAGCCGAGACCCGGCCCGGTGGGAACGGTCACCATGCCGTCGGCCGCGGTGACCGGGGGGTCGATGATGTCCTTCTCGTAGTACTTCTCCGACGCCGACACGTCGGAGGGGTAGCTGAAGTTGGGCAGCGAAGACAGGGCCACGTTGGCCGCGCGTCCGATGCCGAACTCGTGCATCCCACCGCACCACACCGGGATGCCTGCGTCCCTGGCGAGATCGTGTGCGGCGACCGCGACCGTGAGGCCGCCCATCCGCGACACCTTGATGTTCAGGATCCGGCCGGCGCCGAGGGCGATCATCGTGCCGATGTCGTCGAGGTCCACGACGCCCTCATCGAGGCAGATCGGAGTCTCCAGGGTGGCCTGGAGCGCGGCGTGGGCGACGAAGTTGCGGGGGGCGTACGGCTGCTCGATCATGCTGAGGCCGAATTCGTCGAGCCCGCGCATCAGGGCGGTGGTTTCGGCCGTGTCCGGGTAGATCCCGTTGGCGTCGACGTGCACGTCCTGCTTCGGGAATGCCGCGCGCACCGCACGCACGGGGCCGATGTCCCAGCCCGGCTTGATCTTGAGTTTCACCCGCCGGTAGCCGGCGTCGACATGGCGGGCCACCTCGGTGAGCAGGGCGTCGATGGAGGATTCGATGCCGAGGGAGACCCCCGCGGCGACCTCGGTTCTGGTGCCGCCCAGGGCGACAGACAACGGTTCGTCGCGCGCACCGGAGTAAAGGCTCCACGCGGCCATGTCGAAGCCGGCCTTGGCGAACTCGTGGCCGCGGATGCGTGCCCACGTCGTCGCCAACTCGGCCGGCGTCTCCCACTCGTGCCCGATGATCGCGGGGACTATGTACTTCTTCGCGACGAGCAGGGCCGTGTCCACGGTCTCCGAGGAATAGAAGGGATCGCTCGCTGAGGCGATCTCGCCCCAGCCGACCGCGCCGGAGTCATCCGTGAGGCGCACCACGATGTGGTCGAGGTGGCTCTTCCGGTGCGAGCTGGTCTCAAAACCGTGCACCAGCGGCAACCGGGTGACAAACAGGGAAACGCCCACTACCTTCATCGTGCTCCTTCGGTGCTGAATTCGGTGCTGCGTTCGGTGCTGCGGTCGTCCATCGTTCACTCCACGTAACTGTTCAGGATCTGGTTCAGCTGCTCCCGCTCGGCAAACCTGCGCCGGGCTCCCTTGGCACTGGCAATACTCAAGGTACTCACCAGGTGGATGACGGCCGCGACCGCCGTGGGGGAGTCGGCGGATGAGGCGCTGCGGGTCGGCACGGTCACGGTTTCGGTGGCGAAGGCCGCGACGGGAGCATCCGGGGAGTCCGTGATTGCGATCACGGTGCCACCGGCCGCGGCGAACCGTTCGGCGACGAGTACGCTCTGTCGCTGGTACCTTCGGAACGAGAACACCACGAGCACATCGGTCGGGCGGACGTCGCTGAGTACGTCGATCGAGCGGACGGCGGCCTCGTCGATGAGGAGCACCTGCGAGAGCCCTGCCGAGAGGTCCCAGGCGAACAGGGTCGCATAGGCGAAGGACTTGCCCGCGCCGAGCACATACCGCCTGCGGGCCGCCACGATCCGGGCCGGCGCGCGCACGAGGGCATCGTCTTCCCCGAGGTGGGCGAAGGTTTCGGCCAGGTTCTTCTTTTCGCTGTCCACGATGCGCGCGCGCAAGACCGACGCCGACGACCGTTTCTGCAGTCGTGCGGCGTACCGGTCCTCCGGGCTCGCCAGGGTCTCGTTCGCCTCGGTCATCGGGCTGCCTGGCGGATGCGCGGCGCGGCATCCCGGGTCCCGGCCGCGACAAACACGTATGCGGCGCTCGTGCCGTCGACCCGGACGCAGGATTCGGCGACGTAGCCGCCCTCGAAGAGCTCGGTGAAGGTTTCGGCCACGGCGGCCCGCAACGCCTGCACGATCGCGGGGGCGAGTGTCTTCGCGGGATTGTCGGACGGGATCGGCACGTGGATGACGTCGCCCTCGCCGACCGGTCGACCCCAGTGCCGGGGCAGCGTCGTTCCGAGTGCGGTGGGGTCGACGACGGGGAAGCTCGGGATGCTCGGGAGACTCGGGAGACTCGGGAGACCCGGGGAGATCGACACGGCGGCGGACGCGAGCGGCCAGTCGACGATCAGACGATCGGAGAACGGCTCGTCGTAGTAGTTCGGCACGAACCGCACCCCGTGGGCGCCGAGCACGTCGAGGTTGAAGTGGGCATTCCGGGCGAGGGTCGGATCGAACGCCCAGCGCATTGACGTGAGTCCCTCGTCCCGGGCGATCATGGCCTGCTCCTGCTTGAGCAGGCGACCGATTCCCTTGCCCTGCCAGGCGGGGTCGATGAAGGCGGCCTGCGAGTACAGGTACGGCACCCCGGACTCGACGCCGGCGAAGCCGTAGGCGAAACCGACGAGCTCACCGCCGACGTTCCGCGCGGCAACGGCCGCACCGCCGTTGCCCACGATCGCGGAGAGCAGCTTCGGGTTGAGGCTGTGGTCTGCGGCGGTATAGCCGAACACCCGGGTATAGAGCTCGCTGGCCTGGCCGAACACGGCGCGTGACCGGGTGGATTCCACCGTGAGTTTCAGGTCACCCATGTTGTTTCTTTTCCCTGCCTTCGTCTGTGCGGAGTTCCATGTTCCAGAACCAATCGTGACAATCATAAACAACTTATGTGTCGTCTTCGTTTCGTAAATTTCCCTGAAATTCAAGAACACTCCCAAGGATAGGTAACATATCTTCTATCAGTTCCCCGAATAGCGCCGAGAGCACCGCCAGAGGAGATGCCGCCATCACCATCACCGGACCGTCCCTTCCCGACGCCTCCGCACGGGCCCGTGCACTGGCGACCCTCGAGGACTACGTACTGCGCGAAACGCCGACCGGTGCGGGCGCGGCCATCACGGCGTTCGCGGATGCCCTCGCCGCCCGCTATGTCGGACTCGGCGGCACGGTGGTGCTGCACCGGACACCGGGAGGCGCCCACCTGGTTGCGGATTTCCCCGGACGCGGCAATGCTGCCGGTGCCGCCCCCGTCCTCCTGATCGGGCATTCCGACACGGTCTGGCCGGTCGGCACCCTCGCCGGCGACGTGCCGTGGACCAGCGACGGCACCCGGATCACCGGCCCGGGGGTCTACGACATGAAATCCGGACTTGTGGTGATGGAAGAAGCCCTCGAACTGCTCCGTGCCCAAGCGGATGCCGGCACGGTCGATCACGTGCCGGTGCGCATCATCGTCACGGCAGACGAGGAAATCGGCTCCCCGACCTCGGGCGCGCTGCTCCTCGCCACGGCCGAAGGCTGTTCCGCGGCCATCGGTTTCGAGTCGCCCCACCCCGACGGCGACCTCAAGGTCGGGCGTCTGGGCAGCACCCGCCTCGCTCTCGCCGTGTCCGGCGTCCCCGCCCATGCCGCCCTCGACCCGGAGAAGGGCGTCTCCGCAACCGAGGAGATCATCGACCAGTTGGTGCGGGTGCGTGACATTGCGGCCAGGGCCACCATCCGCGCCGGTGCACGCCCGGGTGCCCGGGTGCTCTACAACCTCGGATCCATCACGGCCCCGGGCCTGGCCAACGTCGTAGCGGACAACGCCGCCGCCGTTCTCGGATTCCGCTTCTCCGATCGGGACATCGAGAACGAAGTCCTCGGTGAGATCGAGGCGCTGACCCCCCTTCGCCCCCGCGCGCAGGTGGCCGTCACGCGTCTGTCCTACCGCCCGGCCTGGCAGCCACGCGCCGCCGACCAGGCTCTGGCCGCCGTCATCTCCGGCTGCGACGCCGGGCTCGGCGAGGGCGGTCCCGCCAGGCTTCCGCTCGGTGCCCGCCCGGCGGCCGGCGCAGCGGACACCAACCTTCTCGGCGCATCCGACCTCGCCGTGGTCGACGGCTTCGGGCCTCGCGGCGGCGGAGCGCACGCCCGCAGCGAGCACATCCTGGTCGACTCCCTGTGGGAGCGCATCCGCCTGCTGGCCGCCGTTCTGACCGGCATTCGCCCCTGACCGGCGGCCGCACGGGCAGACGCACGGGCAGGCGCACGGCAGACGCTGGGGCACGGCGGGACGCCATGGCCCGAAGTGGGGTACCCGGAAAACCGCCCCGACCCCTACTATTTATCGTATTGCTCCTCACCGGGGGTGACCCTGTATCCGCCAGCACGGAACCCGCACTCTCGTAGATGACGGTCGTGCCCGACGTTAGGCGCACTCGGCATGTCCACTCTGCTCTTCCCCGGCGCCCGTGATCGCCTTCGAGCCAGCAGTGCACCGGCGGTCCTGGCCCGCTCGCTCCTGACCGCCGTCCTGGTGATCGCGGCGATGCCGGTCGTCGCGATCGTGGCGCTCTTCGCCCTCAGCCTCGCCGCCCCCGCACTCGCGGCGACCGGGCCCGGCGCCATCGTGCTCGGGGCAGGCAGCACAGTCCTCCTGTACGGCACTGCCGGGCTCGCCCTGCTCTTCGGGGTAGTGCTGTCCGGATTCGTGCACGCCGGTGCGCACGCGAAGAACGCCCGCTTGCTCCGGGTCTCGTGGAACCGCACGCTCCGCGCGTTCCCCCGACTGGTACTCGCTCTCGCCCTGCTGGTGGTCGCGTTCGTGGCCGCCACCGCGCTCTGGCCATTCATCAGCCTCGCCCTCCTCATCGTGGCCGGTGCACGGTCCGTGCGCCCGGACCGGCGCAACCTCGCCGCCGGGAGCACCGGCCCGCGCGCCCTCTGGTCGCGCGTCACCCCTGGCGCGCGCAGGGCCCTCCTCTGGGCGATCCCGCTGATGCCCGCCCTTGCCGCGCTCGCCCTCCTCGTCGCCGTGTTGCCCGCGAGCCTGGCAACTCCCGGTTCGCTGCGCGAGCTGGTCACCCTGGCGTGGGCTCGTGTCCGCACCGGGTATCGGGATCTGGGCGCGTTCGCCCTGGTGGCCGGTGTGCTCGCCTCCGCAGCGAGCCTGGGCGGGATATCCGCGGCGATCGCCCTCGACCCCGCCGACGACGCGGACATCACCGGACCCCTGCTGTCGTCGCTCGCCGTCCTCGTCGTCGCCGTAGTCCTGGTCCAGGTGTGCGTGGGGGCCGCGGCCGCGATCTTCACCCCTGACGCGACAACGCGAGCCCCCCGGCTTCCGCCGCGCGCGAGCATCCGGTCGATCGGCGCCCTGATGTCGCGGGGGACCCGGCCCGCCACCGGTCGGGTCGCGATGGTCGTCATCGTCGCGCTGATCACCGTGATCGCACCCCTGCCCGCGTTCGCCCAGAGTGTGACGGGGTCTGCCCTGCTGACGCCTGCGCTCGCCCTGACCGTGACCGGGGTGGATGCGTCCACCGTCATCACCGCGGAGGTGCGGGTCAGCGCAGAAGACGGTGCCGGTCTCGTGCAATTCCTGGATGGCACCACGACGCTCGGCGCCCCCGTCGAACTCGTGACAGACCCGGTGGACCCGTCGCGGTTCACCGCCGTTCTCCCCCCGCAGCCGGTGTTCAGCGCCGGGAGCCATGATCTCAGCTTCGTCTACGCCCCGGTCAGCGCCCTCGTCGCAACGGGCCAGTCCCCGGTGACCGTCTACGTCGTCGGCCAGACGCCGGCGGCCGTGACGCTGCCGTCTGCACCGCCCACACCGACACCGTCACCGAGCCCGGCACCGACACCGAGCCCGGCACCGAGCCCGGCACCGAGCCCGGCACCGACGGGAACCGCGCCGCAACTCCGGGCAGCGACCGTTGCCACGGAAGCGACGGACACCGTCGCGCAGGTCTACAACACCACCGTGATCGGCGAGTCCCTCGATCTCGGCGTGCAGGTGTCTGCGCCTGCAGCCCCGGCGGGGACCGTCGTGCCCGGCCGGGTGAACGTGTACCAGGGGTCCACCCTGCTCGGCGAAATCGACCAGTCGCCGGTCGGCGGCTACGTGTCGCTCGTTTCCGACAAGCTCGTGCCCGGACCAGCGACCCTGCGGGTCGAGTACATTCCCGAAGCCGGTTTCGCGGCATCCGAGTACTTCATCGACGTCACGATCCTGAAGGCGAGGACGTCCTTCAGCGGCCACGTCATAGTTCCGGACAACTACGAGATGACCTGGGGTGACACCCACACCGTGACCGTCACGGTCCGGTCCGCCGTCGACGAACCGCGAGTCCTGAACGCGATCGTTTCCTCGGGCGGGCAGAACCAGATCGTGGCGACGGTGCCGTTCACCATCGTGAATGGCGAAGCCACCGTCGTCGCCGATTTCACCCGGCTCCTTCCTGGCGGAACGTCGTACTACACGCTCCAATCGCCCGCGACGGCGCTCGCCGATGCCGGATCGATCGGCGACTACTTCGCCAAGCAGGTCGACCCTGCGGCGACCGAGACGTCCCTCGCCGTCCTGGACGCCGCCGGATCGCCGACCCAGGGCCACGTGCACGAACCGGTGACGCTCACGGCCCGCGTCGCCTCGCCGTCGTCCTCGTCGACGCCAGCGAGCGGCACGGTCAGGTTCACCTCGCCCGGCCTCTACCTCGGCGCTCCGGTCGCGGTGAACACGGAGGGCGTGGCGAGCGTCACGTTCACCCCAGACACCCGCCAGCCCTACGCGGTCACCGCGGAGTACGGCGGCACCGGAGCGACCGGGGCCTACCTGCCCTCGACGTCGACGCCCGTCACCGTAACCCCGGACGGTGCCCTCACCGGCGTGCCGGACGCCCGCTGGACGGGGGCGCTGACTCTCGTGGACACCCGCCTGACCGTGCGGTACCCGACGTCGGGCAGTCTGGCCGCACCCACCGGAACCGTGACGATCCTCGACGCCGCCGGGATGCCCGTCGCCCTCGACCTCGGGTCGGGAACTCTCCAGTCCACGTTCACTCTCAGCGCGGGAGAAGTCACCCTGCCGGTGCGCGCACCCGTCGGAACGTCGAACTACCGCGTCGTGTACTCCGGGGACCCCGACTACATGCCGCGCACCGATGCGCTCCCCGCTGTCACCGTCACGCCGCCCGTCGTCACGCTCACCGCCGGGACGCCCGGGTACTATTCTGAGCCGACCTCGTTCACGGTGCGGGTGACGGATGTCCCGAGCGGCTTCGTCCAGGGAGTCACGGTCTATGCGACCGCCGCAGGCGGCCTCCGCACCGTGGTGGGCACCATCAGCGTCGACGCGTCGACAGGAGCGGGCGGCATGCTTGCCCCGCTCACCGGAGTCGGAGCCACCACTCTGACGGCAGAGGCGACCTTCACCCCGGAGAGCGGCGTCACCCCGGTGTCCTCTGCGCCGCAGACGATCATCGCGCCTGCTCCGTTCGCACCGGTCGTGACGCTGACCATCGACGCGTCGACGGTGTACTCCGCGACCAACCGCGGCATCAGCGTCACGGTCCAGGCGCTCTCGGCAGGTCGCGTCGTCACCGTGCCGAGCGGCACCGTCGCGATCATTCGGGACAATGAGGGCGCCCAGATCGGCAGGGTCGTGCTGACGGGGGCGACGGACCCCTCCGGCTGGGCATACCTGAATCTCGACAGGTCCGGCCTGACCGGGATCACCGCTTCGGTTCCCTACGGCCCATTCGGCGCCATCGAAACGGGCCCGCTGGTCGCCCTTCCGGTGCCCGAACGGAACAACTACACCTCCCTCAGCGCAACCTCGGTCGCCAGCGGCGGAGTCGTCGCCTTCGACCTACTCGCCACCGTCTCGGGAACACCGCTCGACTCCACCCGCAGCGTGACGGTTCTGGCCGAGTTCAACGGCGAGAAGAAGACCGTCGTCCTGACCCGAACCAGTGTCGTGATCGACCATGGCTGGCTGGGAACGGACGTGACCTTCGCCGGTTCCGTGGACTTCCCGGCGCCGGGCACGGGCTACTTCAACATCCATGTCACGGGCCCCGGCAACGGTGCAGACGTCGGTGCGATCGACTTCACCGGGGCCGGCGTCTCCGTGGGGCGGCACACGACCACGCTGCTCCCATCGGGTACCTCGACGGCCGTCGGCGGGCATCCGCTCTCGGTGACGGCCGCCGTGACGGCCGTCGAACCGGGTGGTGCCGCCCCGACCGGAACCGTGACATACACGCTCGCGCCTGCCTGGGTCTCCTGTGAAGCTCCGGTCGGCGACAGTTGCGTCTTCCCCGGGCCAGCCGTGCGGAGCGGGACGAACACGCTCCGGGCATCCTATGCGGGCGACCACGAGAATTCGCCGGCCTCCGCCACGATCGACGTGCAGGCCCAAGCGCGCACCGCGACGCTCGCCGTTGACTTCAGCGTCGCCCCGGACCAGTGGATCGTGGGCGAGCCCGTCACCGCCACGTGGACCGTGACGACCTCGGCTCGCCCCGCGGCGGGACGGGTGACCGTGCTCGTCTCCGGGGCCGAGATGTGCGACGGAATCGCGCTGGGGGACAGGTGCACGTTCACCGTCCCTCCGGCAGGCGCCGGCTGGACCGCAGAGTCCGCGTATCGGGTGGACTTCCACTCCTACGACGATGCCCCTGACCAGTCCGTCACCGGCCGCGCCGCCGCTCCCAAGCGCTGCTACGTCGTCGACGCGTGGGCGGCTGTGATCGACGTCACAGGCGCGACCGCCTGCACGAGCCAGGGCCGGCCCGGTGTCCTCTCCGGCAGCACCGTCCGGCTCACGGCCCGCCCCCTCGCCGCAAACTACGTCCTCGCGGGCTGGCAGCTCAATGGCGTCGATGTCGTGAGCGGCACGGCCGACGGCCTGACTACCTCGATCGTCGTGTCCGGGTCGGGCACGTACAGCTACCGGACGCTCTACGCCCCGAAATGCTTCACCCTCACCCTGGCGCCCAATAGCCAGATCGCGGCCGGAACCGTGACGAAGGACGACGTCAAGGGCGAGATCCTGGTGGCCACGAAGCCGAACTGCTCTGACCCCGACGCGCCGACCACCGCCGACCGTGCCGCTCTCAGCGCGGGAAAGCCGCGGTACGCCGTCGGCACGGTCGTAAACCTGCGAACCGAAACCATCGACCACGCGCTCTACGGGCGTTATGTCGTTGCGGCGTTCGACGGTCTGACCCGCCAGCCGGCCAACCCCGAAACCGACTGGGGCAGCGTCACGATGGACGCCGATCGCACCGTTTCGGCGACCTTCGCCGTACGGTCCTGCCACGCCTTCGTGCTTGACCAGTCCGCGGGCGGAACCGCGACCATCGTCTCGACGAGCCGCCCCGCATCGAGCGGTGCCCTCAAACCCGCGACGGGAGCGTGCCGCACCTCCGACGGCACACCGGGATACGTACCCGGAACGGCCGTCGTCATCGAGACCGTTGCAGACCCCGGATACTCCTTCACGAAGCTCGACCACGGCGACGACAAGCCGAAACCGCAGGACCTCGTGGCCGTGGCCCTCACGACAGAGCCCGCGCCCACCGCGGTGACCCGCACCACCGTGCTCGCGGGCACGGACGGTTACGGGTACGCGCACCCCGTGTTCTCGCACAAGGACTGCGTGAGCGTGACGTTACGGGTCACCGAGACGACGGCGGATTACCGGGCCTATGGGTTCAGAAGCGGCCTGACAGTGCACGTCTACGGGGTAGACCCCGGAGCCCCTGTCACCGAGTGCGCAGCCCCCGTCACTGCGGCGCCAGAGGACCACTTCGGCTTGTACAAGGTCCTGTCGACGACGTATTCCGTCGTGTCGTCGGCCACGGTTGTCGTGAACGGACCACGGGATCGTGTCCCACGACGGATCACCTGGTCGACGAGCTACGGCGATATAACGATCGCGTCGCGGCCGGTCGGTGGTCCGACTCCGGCAAGTGACCCGGTGATCTACTCCTCCGGTGGAGACTACGACGCCGCGAACGGGCCGGGCGTCGACCTGTCCAAACTGCCCGCCGGCGAACGCAGCGTCGTCATCAACACGTCCGACATGGACCCGACGTGCGCGGCGCCGACGATCCAGAACCCGTTCGGAGCCCCGTACCAGGTCCGGCTGACCAACAACGAGTGGGGAGCCGTGAAGGTCTGCCGCGAGGCGAACCAGGCGGCAAGCTTCCAGACGGTCGTGGTGACCGCCGCGGTCTCACAGATTCCCACGCTCCGGCCGGTGTTCTCCTACGCAACCTGGGTGAACGCATCCCCTGACGGGCGACGATATTTCGACGACCGTGTGACACTCTCCGGATCCGACACGGCTGCTCTCGAGTACTGCGCCAGGCTCAACCTCACCGTGAGGATGCACGAGGACGATGGCACCGTGCGCGTCCTGGGGGAGGGGGAGGCGGCGCAACTGATCCAGGACAACGGCGGATGCGCCCCGATGAACACGCGACCGGGGGGTACGGTCACGACCGGGCTCACGGTCGACGCCCAATACCACTACACGATTCTGAATACACCCGCCGTGATGCCCGTGTTCGAGGTCGACGGGAACGGGGTGTCCGCACCGGCGATCCTCGATCTCAAGGTGAACTGCGTGAGCGTCGACGTCGGCGATCGGACGTCCCGGGACGGGAGCACCCCGCCGAACTGCCCGGGCGGCGGCGGCAACCGGTACCTCAAGGGTTCGATCGTGCAGTTGAACGGCGAGGTGCACGACGACGAGGGCCTCGATGGCTGGGACGGCGGCGTCGACGAGCAGAACGGCGTCACGGCCTGGATCGTCGCTGAGACCGACCGCTACGGCGCCGTGAGCATCGACTACCCGAGCAAATGGGAGAAGTTCAAGAACGGCCTCAGCAACTTCACTCAGCGGCTGGTCTCCGGCCTCATCATCGTGGCGACGGGCGTCATCCTGGTCAAGATGATGCTGGCCAAGATGGTCACCCTCGCGCTCAAGGGAATCGGAAGCCTCGTCGCTCTCGCGGGCGGAGGGGACGGCATGCTGAACGTGATGACCAAGCTCGACAACGCCGTGACCGCGGTGATCAAGACGGTCGGCCTGTTCAGCAGCTGCATCAACACGAGTGCGAAGGGAACCGGATCGCTGACGGACATCCCGACCGGAACGCTCGGTGCGAAGGGCGCCACGGCGACGGACACGGGTCTCAAGGTGGGCAGCTTCGCGGCAGCCCAGGCCGGTAAGTACCTGAACAGCGACGGCACGACCGTGGCAGGGAGTGCCCTGATGGTCATCGGTTCGGCGCGCACCATGGTCGACCTGTTCGGAAGCAACACGAGCCTCTACGGCAAGAACGCCACCGCGGCCTGGACGTCGATGGGAACGGGACTCGGCGGGTGCATGACCGAGGGGCTCGATGACAACGCGCACCTGCTGCTGAGCGACCCGAAGTGAGGGTCCGGTCCTGGCACCGACCCGCACGCTGACCCGCTCTTCCGGGCACCTGCCCGCGATGCCATACTCGCCTCAAGCGGGGGTGCCGGAAAGCGGTCGGATGAGGGGGTCAGCGGCGTTCGCGCCGGATTGCGGGTGACTCGATGAGCAAATGGACGGCAATCGCGGTCCTCGGCAGTGCGCAGTTCGTCATGGTGCTCGACAGCACCGTGATGAACGTGTCGATCTCGACCGTTGTCACCGACCTGGACACCACGGTCGCCGCGATGCAGAGCGCGATCACGTTCTACACCCTCACGATGGCGGCGGTCATGCTGCTCGGCGCCAAGCTCGGCGATATCTGGGGCCGGCGGCGTGCGTTCGTGATCGGCGCGATCGTCTACTCGTGCGGTTCACTGTTGACGGCGCTGAGTCCGAACTTCGCGGTGCTCTTCCTCGGTTGGTCTGTCATCGAAGGTCTCGGCGCCGTGCTGGTGATCCCGGCGATCGCCGCTCTCGTCGCGGAGAACTACCGGGACAGGGACCGGGTGACCGCGTACGCGATCATCGGCGCGGTGTCCGGGGCGGCCGTCGCGGCCGGCCCCCTGATCGGAGGCTACGTCACGACCTACCTGAATTGGCGCTACGTCTTCGTGGCCGAGGTCGTGATCATGATCGGCGTCGTTCTCACCGCGCGCCTCATTTCCGACACCAGCAAGCCGAGCAGCACCCGGATCGACGTCCCGAGCGTTCTGCTCTCTGCGGCGGGCCTCGTCCTCGTCGTCTACGGGATGCTGCAGAGCAAGACCTGGGGCTGGATCCTCCCGAAACAGGCTCCCGAGATCAACGGCACCCGGATCGAGCCCCTGGGACTGTCCCTCGTTCCTTACCTGATCCTGCTGGGCGTCTTCCTGCTCTGGCTGTTCACCGGTCGCCAACGGCGCCTGCGCGAGACCGGTCGTGCCACGCTCCTCGACGTCGGAATGTTCTCGATCACGCAGCTCCGGTCCGGGCTCTCCGTGCTCGGCGCGCAGTACGCGTTCACGGCCGGGGTGTTCTTCATGATTCCGATCTACCTGCAGATGACCCTCGGCCTCAACGCCCTGGAAACCGGGCTGAAGATCTTCCCGCTGTCGATCGCGCTCATCCTCTTCTCCGTGGTGGGCACCCGGTTGTCGACGCTGTGGTCACCGCGCCGGACCGTGCGGGTCGGTCAGCTGGTCCTGGTGGGGAGCGCCGTCTGCCTGCTCGGTTCCGTCTCCCTGGACCTGAGGAGCGTCGTGTTCGGCATCGGGATGTTCACTGCGGGAGCTGCGCTCGGCCTTCTCGCCTCGCAACTCGGCAACGTGAACATGTCGAGCGTCGGCGAGGAGAGAACGAGCGAGGTCGGCGGGCTGCAGGGCGTCTTCCAGAATCTCGGCTCGTCGCTCGGTACTGCCTTGATCGGGTCGGTCCTGATCGCGTCGCTCTCGACCTCGTTCCATAGCTCGGTGCAGAGCAGCAGCCTCCCCGACTCCGTGAAGTCCGCGGTCAGCACGCAGACGGAGGCCGGTATCGCCATCGTGCCCGTCTCGAGCGTGGCCGGCATCGCGACCGACGCCGGACTGTCGAGCTCCGACAGCGCCGAGCTGACCACGATCTACAGCGAATCGCAGGTGTCCTCCCTGCGGGTATCCTTCTTCGTGCTGATCCTCGTCGCCCTCGGATCCCTGCTGTTCTCCCGGAACATTCCGAATCAGACCGTCGCGAGGCGCGAGGGGAAGGCCAGGGCGGCGCGGCAGACGCCGTGACCGTGCCCATTCCCGAAACCGCTGAACGACACTAGTTTGTCAGCGACGAGGGCATCACACGGGTGTCCCGGTATCCGAGGAAAGACGGCTCATGGATAATTTCTGGAACTTTGTGGGGTTCTTCTTCTGGTCCTTTGTCTTTCTGGCCTATCTCATGGTGCTCGTGACCATCATCGGAGACCTGTTCAGCGACCACAAGGTCAGCGGCTGGGTCAAGGCCGTCTGGATGATCTTCCTGGTCTTTCTACCCTTCCTCACGGCTCTCGTCTACCTGATCGCGCGGGGTTCCGGGATGTCCGAGCGCCAGGTGCAGCGCAGGCAGCAGTACCGGGGCGAGGCCGACCAGTACATCAAGACCGTCGCGGGTACCTCGCCGTCCGGTGAGATCGCGGACGCGAAGAAACTGCTGGATTCCGGCGTCATCACCCAGGCCGAGTACGAGCGGCTCAAGGCCCGCGCGCTCGGCTAAGCCGGAACCGGCGGAAGACGGTAGAGCAACGGCAGAGAGGTCGTCCAGCATGTACGAGGACAGGGCCGTGCTCGACACTGTCGTCGAGCACGCGACTGTGGCGGAGCGCAAGGCAACGGGTAAGCAGGCCCGGGAGCACACCCCTCTCGCCAGTCACACGGGCTGGGTCCCGGCCGCGGACCGGCCGGACCCGGTCGCGTTACTCGAGGAACAGAACCTGACCAGGGAGCAGGACCTGGTGCCCGTGCGGCACGGCCGGATGCTGGTATCGCCGTTCACGTTCTACCGCGGTGCGGCCAGGATCATGGCCGCCGACCTCAAGGACACCCCGAGGTCCGGGCTGATCGTCCAGCTCTGCGGTGACGCGCACCTGTCCAATTTCGGCCTGTTCGCCTCGCCGGAGCGGGCCCTGCTCTTCGACCTGAACGACTTCGACGAGACCCTGCCAGGGCCCTTCGAGTACGACGTCCAGCGGATGTGCGCGAGTTTCACGATCGCGGCGCGCAACAACGGGTTCACGAGGTCCCAGATCCACGACGTGACGCTCGCCTCGGTGCGGGCGTACCGCGAGGCGATGGCCGAATTCGCGAAGATGCGCACGATGGACGTCTGGTACGCCCGCATGACCGAGGAGACGGTCATGGCGACCCTCCAGGCCGCCGCCGGCAGGAAGAGCGGAGACCGGACCGAACGCAAGGCCGCCCTGAACGCCGAAAAGAGGACCAGGGCGATCGCGGACAAGGCCCGCACCCGTGACAGCCTGCAGGCGCTGTCGAAACTCGCGGAGTTCATCGACGGGGAGTACCGCATCATCAGCCAGCCGCCGATCATCATCCCCGTCCGGGAGCTGACCACGACGACGGGACTGACCCCGGACGCGATCGAGGAATCGGTTCGGACGGCGTTTCGCTCCTACCGCGCCTATCTCCAGGACGACCGCCGCCAACTGCTCGAACGGTTCGAACTCGTCGACGTGGCCCGCAAAGTCGTGGGTGTCGGTAGCGTCGGCACGCGCGCATACATCGCGCTGCTCCAGGGGCGTGACCAGCAGGATCCCCTCTTCCTCCAGGTCAAGGAGGCCAGGGCGTCTGTGCTCGAGGACCACCTTTCCAGGAGCCGCTACGAGCAACCCGGCGAGCGCGTCGTACAGGGACAACGGATGATGCAGGCCGCGAGCGACATCTACCTCGGCTGGACGAAAGGGGTGCAGGAGAACCGGTACCTGTACTGGCGCCAGCTGCGCGATATGAAGGGGTCCGTCGTCGTGGAGAACATGGTGCCGTACGGCATGGGCCTCTACGCCGGACTGTGCGGCTGGACGCTCGCTCGCGCGCACGCCCGCTCGGGTGACCCCGTCGCCATCGCCGCCTACCTCGGGAAGAGCGACGCCTTCGACACCGCGATCACCGAGTTCTCGGTGCGATATGCGGAGCAGAACGATCGCGACTTCGAGGCCTTCGCCGAGGCCGTCCACTCCGGGCGGTTGCAGTCGATCGCCGGCCTGTAGCGAGGTCCCTCCGGACTCGGCGCGCAGCACCGCAGCCTAAGATTCAGGAGGGTCTTCCTCAGCGACGTCCCGCCTGTCTGCCGGCCACCGGCAACAGGCTGACGACCGGCCTCGAAGGACGACCCACCGATGTTGCACAAATCCAGCCTGCTCGCCGGGCTCGCGGCCCTGATCCTGGTTCCGCTCACCCTCACCGGATGCTCCGCCAACGGGAGCACCGCGACCGGGTCGGATGCGGCATCCGCCGGGAAGACGACCATCGCGATGGTCACCCACGGAAACCCCGGCGACGCGTTCTGGGACGTCGTCAAGAGCGGCGCGGAGCAGGCAGGGAAAGACCTCGGCGCGACCGTCACCTACCAGGGCGATGGCGACCCGGTGCGGCAGAGCCAGCTGATCGACTCGGCCGTCGCGACGCACCCGGACGGGCTGATCGTCTCGATGGCGAACCCCGACGGCGTCAAGGCGTCCATCGAGAAGGCCGTCGCGGCCGGCATCCCGGTGATCACGATCAACTCGGGACTCGAGGAGTCGCTCGCCTTCGGCGCGCAGACGCACGTCGGCCAGAGCGAGTATGCCGCGGGTCAGGCAGCGGGGAAGCGGCTTGCCGCGGCGGGAGCGACGAAGGTGATCTGCGTGATCCATGAGGCCGGTAATACGGGCCTCGAGGACCGCTGCCGGGGAGCCGCCGACGGACTCGGCAGTGCCGTGACCAACGTGCAGGTCGACATCGCCAACCTCGCGGACGCCCAGAACACGATCAAGAGCACGCTCCTCGCCGACCCGTCCATCGACGGCGTGCTGAGCCTGAACCCGGGCGTCGCCGTCGCCGCGAGCCAGGCCATCACCGACGCAGGCAGCCGCGCGCAGCTCGCGACCTTCGACGTGTCCAAGGACGTGACGGCGCTCATCGAGGCCGGCTCGATCCTGTTCGCGGTCGACCAGCAGCCGTACTCCCAGGGCTACCTGCCCGTGGTCTTCCTCACCCTGCAGAAGCGCAACGGCGACGTCGTCGGCGGCGGCCAGCCGGTGTTCTCCGGACCCGGGTTCGTGACGAAGGAGAACGCGGCGCAGGTCGCCGGCTACGCCGCACGCGGGACCCGATGACGCAGGCAGCGACGGTGACCGAACGACCCGCCCGGCCTGGCCGCGGGGTCGCGCTGCTGCGCCGCCCCGAGGTCGGGGCCTTCGTGGCCGCCTTCGGGATCTTCCTGTACTTCTCGATCTCGACGTCCGCGTTCCTGACCCCGGCCGGCGTCGCGACCTGGCTCTATTCGTCGTCGCTGTTCGGGATCATGGCCGTCGCCGTCGCGCTCCTGATGATCGGCGGAGAGTTCGATCTGTCCGCCGGCGCGATGACCGGAACGACCGGCCTGATCGTCGGCATCGCGACGACGCAGTGGGGCCTGAACATCTGGCTCGCCCTCGTGCTCGCGCTCGCCGCGGCCCTCCTGGTCGGGGCGTTCAACGCCTGGCTCGTCACCTCGACCGGACTGCCGAGTTTCATCGTGACTCTCGCGACCTTCTTCATCCTGCAGGGCCTCAACCTCGCCGTCACCAAGCTGCTCACCGGAACCGTGGCGATCCAGGGCCTCGGAGCCGTCACCGGCTTCGACCAGGCCCGGGTGCTCTTCGGCTCCTCGTTCCCGCTGTTCGGCATGGACGTCAAGATCTCGATCGTCTGGTGGATCCTGCTGACCGGGCTCGCGACCTGGGTGCTGCTGCGCACCCGCTTCGGCAACTGGGTCTTCGCGGTCGGCGGCCAGGCCGCAAGCGCCCGCCAGGTCGGCGTGCCCGTGCGCCGGGTGAAGTTCGGGCTCTTCCTCACGACCGCGGGCGCCGCCTGGCTCGTCGGCATGCTCCAGCTCTTCGACGTGTCGACCGTGCAGGCGACGACGGGCATCGGCCAGGAGTTCGTCTACATCATCTGCGCCGTCGTCGGCGGCTGCCTGCTCACCGGTGGCTTCGGCTCGGCCGTCGGCGCGGCACTCGGCGCCCTCATCTACGGCATGGCCCTCCAGGGCATCGTCTTCGCGCAGTGGGACAGCAACTGGCTCAAGGCCTTCCTCGGCGGCATGCTCCTGCTCGCGGTGCTCGTCAACCTCTGGGTGCGCCGCCAGGCCGGTGAGCGTTCATGACCGGGGCAGCGGATGCCGGCGCGCCCCTTCTCGAGGTGCGCGGGGTCGGCAAGAGCTACGGTTCGGTCTCCGCGCTCCGCGGCGTGACGGCCTCGGTCGCGGCCGGCGAGGTGCTCTGCGTGCTCGGCGACAACGGAGCAGGCAAGTCGACGCTCATCAAGATCCTCGCGGGCGCGCACGCGCCCACCGAAGGCACCCTGCTCGCCCACGGGGTCGAACGGCAGTTCGCGAGCCCCCGCGACGCGCTCGCCCTCGGCATCGCGACGGTGTACCAGGACCTCGCCCTCGTCCCGCTACTCCCGGTCTGGCGGAACTTCTTCCTCGGCGCCGAGATCACCGTCGGCCGCGGCCCGTTCCGCCGCCTCGACGTCGCCGCGATGCGCAGGGCCACCCGGGACGACCTCGCGCTGATGGGCATCACCCTCCGCGACGTGGACCAGCCGATCGGAACCCTCTCCGGCGGCGAGCGCCAGGCCGTCGCGATCGCGCGCGCGGTGCACTTCGGTGCCGGGCTCGTGATCCTCGACGAACCGACCTCGGCGCTCGGCGTCAGCCAGGCCGCGCTCGTGCTCCGCTACATCGCGCGGGCCCGCGACCGCGGAATCGGCATCGTGTTCATCACGCACAACCCGCACCACGCCTGGGCGGTCGGAGACCGGTTCCTGGTGCTGCGTCGTGGCACGAGCCTCGGCGAGTTCGGGCGCGACGAGATCAGCCTCGAAGCGCTGACGGGGTTGATGGCCGGCGGCGCAGAGCTCGACGCGCTCGGACCCGAGCTGGACCGGGCGGCATCCGCCCACGACCCGGCCTGACGCCCCGCCCCACCCCACTCGGGGCGGAGGCGGCCTCCGGCTCGCGGCCGGCCGACACCTGCGCGTCACACGGCTGTTCTACACTGGGGAATCGTCGTGCGGTGGCCAGCCCCGCAGCCCGAGCGGAGGAGCGAGCGTGACCCAGAACCCCGTCCCGCAGGGCACCGGCCAGGCCGAATCCCCGGCGGCGGCCCAGGCCGTGCTCGAGGCAGGGTCCCGCACCGCGGAGCCCCGCACCCTCATCGACATCCTGTTCGCGACGGCGGCGCTGCACCCGGGTGCGCTCGCGCTCGAGGACCAGGTCGGCACCGTCAACTACCGGCAGTTGCAGCACCTCGTCAACGAGCAGGCCCTCGCACTCAGCCAGGCCGGGGTGCGCCGCGGCGACACCGTCGGCATCCGGATCCCCTCCGGCACCCGGGAACTCTACGTCTCCATCCTCGCGACCCTGCGCGTGGGCGCCGCCTATGTGCCCGTCGACGCCGACGATCCGGAGGAACGCGCCCAGCTCGTCTTCAGCGAGGCCCGCGTCGTCGGCGTGATCGGCGAGGGCGGCGCGTTCGCGTTCCGGTCGGCCGTCGACGGCGCCATGCTGGGGCAGCGGATGCTGCCGCCCGACGACGACCTGACTCTCGCCCACACGCACCGCACCCTGCCCAGGGGCAGCGACGACGCCTGGGTGATCTTCACCTCCGGATCGACGGGGGTGCCCAAGGGCGTCGCGGTCTCGCACCGCTCGGCGGCGGCGTTCGTCGACGCCGAGGCCGGGTTGTTCCTGCGGGCGGACCCGATCGGCCCCGCCGACCGGGTGCTCGCGGGGCTCTCGGTCGCGTTCGATGCCTCGTGCGAGGAGATGTGGCTGGCCTGGCGCAACGGCGCCTGCCTCGTCTCCGCACCGCGTTCTCTCGTGCGCAGCGGCGTCGACCTCGGACCCTGGCTCATCGCGCACGGCATCACCGTCGTGTCGACGGTACCGACCCTCGCCGCCCTCTGGCCGGAGGACGCCCTCGAGCGGGTGCGCCTGCTCATCTTCGGCGGCGAGGCCTGCCCGCCCGAACTCGCCGCGCGGCTGCAGGCCCGCGGCCGCGAGGTGTGGAACACGTACGGGCCGACCGAGGCGACCGTCGTCGCGTGCGCGGCGCCGCTCGACGGCAGCACGCCGATCCGGATCGGACTGCCCCTGGACGGCTGGGACCTCGCCGTCGTCGATGCCGCGGGCGCCCGCGTCGCCGAGGGCGAGACCGGGGAACTCATCATCGGGGGAGTGGGCCTCGCCCGCTACCTCGATCCGGCCAAGGACGCGGAGAAGTACGCCCCGCACACCGGCCTCGGCTGGCCGCGGGCGTACCGCAGCGGCGACCTCGTGCGCTTCGAGGCCGCCGGGCTCGTCTTCGCCGGCCGCGCCGACGACCAGGTCAAACTCGGCGGTCGCCGGATCGAACTCGGCGAGATCGAGGCCGCGCTCCGCACCCTGCCGGGCGTCGCAGGGGCCGCCGCGGTGGTGCAGCGGACGCCGGCGGGGAACCAGGTGCTCGTGGGCTACCTCGCGCTCGCCGACGGGGCATCCGCTCTCGACCGCGGCGCTGCCACCCTGCGGCTGCGCGAGGAACTGCCCGCCGCGCTCGTGCCGCTGATACACGTCGTCGCTGAGCTGCCCACCCGCGTCTCCGGCAAGGTCGACAAGGCCGCGCTGCCCTGGCCGCTCCCGGCGACCGGCGACGACACGGATGCCGGCCGGCTCTCGCCGACGGCGGCCTGGCTCGCCGAGAAGTGGGCCGCCATCCTCGGGTCCACCGTCGAGGGGCCGGACGCCGACTTCTTCGCCCACGGGGGCGGCTCGCTCACCGCCGCCCAGTTCGTCTCCGCACTCCGGGAAAGGTACCCGGACACCCGGGTCAACGACATCTACGACCACCCGCGGATCGGCGCGCTCGCCGACGAGCTCGATTCCCGCACCCCGGCCGCCGCGACCGCCGCCCGCACTGTGCTCCCCGTTCCGCTGCGCAGCCAGGTGCTGCAGACCCTGCTCGGCGTGCCGCTGCACGCCCTCGTCGGCGCCCGTTGGCTCGTCTACCTCGCGGCGGCGAACAACCTGCTCGCGGCGGCCGGAGCACCCTTCGCGCCGACGCTGTCCTGGTGGTGGATCCTGCTCGGCTTCCTGGTGTTCGTCACCCCGCCGGGCAAGATGGCGCTCTCGGTGCTCGCCGCCCGGCTGCTGCTCCGGGGCGTCACACCCGGCGCGTACCCGCGCGCGGGATCGGTGCACCTGCGGCTCTGGCTCGCCGAACAGGTGTCCCTGCTCGTCGACGCCGTGAGCCTCGCCGGAGCACCCTGGATCAGCTACTACGCCAGGGCTCTCGGCGCCCGCATCGAACCGGGCGTCGACCTGCACGCGCTGCCCCCGGTCACCGGGATGCTGTCCATCGGCGAGCGGGCCGCGATCGAACCCGAAACCGACCTGTCCGGGTACTGGATCGACGGGGACGTGCTCCGCATCGGCCGCGTGAAGATCGGGGCCGGCGCCACGATCGGCGCCCGCAGCACCCTCCTCGGCGGTGCGGTGATCGGCGAGGGCGCCATCATCGAGCCGGGCGCCGCCGTGTCCGGGCACGTGCCCGAGGGCGAACGGTGGGCCGGTTCGCCCGCCACCCGGGTCGGGGCCGCCCGCGGAGCCTGGCCGGCCGAGCATCCGCCACGAGGCCGGCGCTGGCTGATCGCTTACGCCCTCGGCGCCCTCGGCATGACCGCGATGCCCGCGATCGCGGTGATCCTCGCCGCACTCATCGTCGGCGCCGCGATCGGCGACGCCGGTACCCTCGGTGTGGCGCTCGGCCGGGCGGCGCTCGTGATGCCGCTCGCGGTCGTCGTCGCGGGGCTCGTCTACGCCCTGCTCGTCGTCCTCGCCGTCCGCGCCCTCGGGGTCGGGCTTCGCGAGGGCTACTACCCGGTGCGCGGCCGGTTCGGGTGGCAGGTCTGGATGACCGAACGCATCCTCGACGGCGCCCGCACCCTGCTCTTCCCCGTGTACGCGAGCCTGCTCACCCCGGTCTGGCTTCGCCTGCTCGGCGCGAAGGTCGGCGCCGGCGTCGAGGCGTCGACGGTGCTGCTCATCCCCGCGCTCACGACGATCGCGCCCGCCGCGTTCCTCGCCGACGACACGATGGTCGCGTGTTACGAACTCGGCGGCGGCTGGATGCACATCGGCCCGGCCAAGGTCGGCCGTCGCGCCTTCCTCGGCAACAGCGGCATGGCCGGCGCCGGCCGCACGGTGCCGCGCAACGGGCTCGTCGCCGTGCTCTCCTCCGCGCCGCGCAAGGCCAAGCGCGGGTCCTCGTGGCTCGGCAACCCGCCGGAGCGACTCCGGCGGCTCGTGACGGACGTCGATGAGGCGCGCACGTTCCGCCCGCCCGCCCGCCTCCGCGCGGCCCGGGCCATCTGGGAGGTGCTCCGGATCGTGCCCGTCATCGTGACCGGGCTGATCGCCCTCTGCGTGCTCGCCGCGCTCGACGCGCTCTGGATCGGCCTCGGCCTCGGCTGGGCGATCCTGCTCGGCGGGATCGTGCTACTCGCGGCCGGTGCGGTTGCCGCGGCCGTGACGAGCCTCGCCAAGTGGGCCCTCGTCGGGCGGATCTCCGTGAGCGAGCATCCGCTCTGGTCGTCGTTCATCTGGCGCAACGAAGTGTCGGACACCTTCGTCGAAATGGTCGCCCGGCCGTGGTTCGCGGCGAAGGCCGCGGGGACCCCGGCCTTGTCGGTGTTCCTGCGCACGATCGGGGCCCGAGTGGGCCGCGGAGTCTGGTGCGAGACGTACTGGCTGCCGGAAGCCGACCTCGTATCTCTCGGCGACGGGGTCACCGTGAACCGCGGCTGCGTCGTGCAGACGCACCTCTTCCACGACCGGATCATGCAGCTCGACCGGGTAACGCTCGCCGAGGGCGCGACCCTCGGCCCGCACAGCGTGATCCTGCCCGCCGCATCGGTGGATGCCGGCGCGACCGTCGGCCCCGCCTCGCTCGTGATGCGCGGCGAACGGGTGCCCGCCGGGTCGGTCTGGTCGGGGAACCCGATCGCGCCCTGGCGCAGGCTACCGTGGACACCATGAGTCCGCAGACCGGTGGGAAGACTGGCGCCGAAAAGGGCTCCGCAGGCAAGGGCTCCTCCGACTCGTCCGGCAAGGTCGCGCTCAACCTGCCGTCGACGATCGGCTCCGGCTCGGCCGGCGACCCGTACCTGATCGGCGCGGGCAACGGCGGCTACCGGGCGCTGCACTACGACCTCGACCTCGACTACCGGGTCGCGACCAACCAACTGCGCGCGACCGCGACGATCACCCTCGTCGCGACGATGCGCCTGGACCGGTTCAGCCTCGACTTCGACGGGCTGAGCGTCGACCGGCTCACGGTCAACGGCGCCCGGCCGCGCAAATTCGTGCACACCGGCCGCAAGCTCGTGGTGACCCCGCTGACGACGATGGAAGCCGGGGAACGGTTCGAGATCGCCGTGCGGTATCGCGGGGCGCCGCATCCGCTGCGCAGCATCTGGGGAGAGGTCGGCTGGGAGGAACTGCTCGACGGCGTGCTCGTCGCGGGGCAGCCGTGCGGGGCCGCGTCGTGGTTCCCGTGCAACGACCACCCGAGCAACAAGGCGACGTACCGGATCGCGGTGAGCTGCGAGGCGCCGTACACCGTGGTCTCGAACGGCACGCTCACCGGGAAATCGACCCGCTCCGGCCACACCCGGTGGACCTTCGAGGTCGTCGAGCCGATGGCGACCTACCTCGCCTCCGTGATGATCGGACGGTACCGTCCGCTCGCGCTCGCGCCGGTCGCGGCGGGCGGCCCCGCCCCGGTGCCGGTCACGCTGCACTTCCCGTCGAACCTCGCGCACAACGTGGGCGTCGACTTCGGCAGGCTCGGCGAGATGGTCTCGGTGTTCAGCGCTGCCTTCGGCCCGTACCCGTTCCCCGGGTACTCGGTCGTCGTGACGGATGACGTGCTCGAGATCCCGCTCGAGGCGCACGGCCTCGCCGTGTTCGGCCGCAACCACGTCGACGGCAACCACGGCAGCGATCGCCTGATCGCGCACGAACTCGCGCACCAGTGGTTCGGCAACAGCCTCACCGCCGCCGCCTGGCGCGACATCTGGCTGCAGGAGGGCTTCGCCTGCTACGCGGAGTGGATCTGGGGCGAACACGCCGGCGGACGCACCGCGGAGCAGAGCGCGGTGTACCACCGCGGCCGGCTCGAGGCGCAGCCGCAGGACCTCCTCGTCGGCGACCCCGGCCCGCACGACATGTTCGACGACCGGGTCTACAAGCGCGGCGCGCTCGCGCTGCACGCCGTGCGGCGCTCCCTCGGCGACGACGTCTTCTTCGACACCCTCCGTGCCTGGACCCGCGCCAACCGGCACGGCCTCGTCTCGACGGATGCCTTCGTCGAGTTCGTCTCGATCCACACCGGAAGCGAGGAGATCCGCCGCATCATCGACCGGTGGATCTACCGGACCGCCCTCCCCAAGCTCTGATGTCGGGGGTGTCCAGCAGCCGGAGGGTGGGCTGGGTGCCGGGGTGAGTGAGGACGGCGACTCGGCCGACGAGGCCGGGGCCGGGGTCGAGGCTCGCGAGCAGGATGCCGGCCAGGGGGACGCCGGCTCCCGGCCAGGAGCGGAGGGCAGGGCCGAAACCCGGTTCCCGGCGGCGGGCGAGGGTGAGGTCGCGCGGGTCGACGCGCAGGCCGTCGCCGGTGGACTTCAGGATCGCCTCCTTTGCGCACCAGATCCCGGCGAGGTCCAGGCCGTTCGGTGGCGAAGCCGCCGCCCGCTCGCGGGGTGAGAGGAGGACATCGGCCACGGGGGAGCGGGTGACGGCATCCACACTCTCGATGTCGACGCCGACCGGCCCGGCGAAACTCACGGCGACGGCGACCTGGTCGACCGCGCGGCTCAGGCTGAGGTGCACGGCGGGGTGCGGCGCGTCCGTGCCTGTAACCGTGCCCGAAACCGTGCCCGGCGTCGAGAGTGAGGGCACGCCGTGCTCGGTGCTCCCGCAGTGCGGGCAGCGGCGGAAGACGTGGACGCTCGCGGGATCGAGGCCGAGCACCTCGGCGGCCGTCGCCGCGAGGAGTGCGCGGTCGGCGGCATCCGTCTGCCCGCGGGGCGCGACGAGCACGACCACCTCTCCAGCACCCCGATCGATCACGCCTCCAACCTAGCCGCGCCCCTGTTCCGAATTCAGGAGGTCGCGCCCGTAGTGCCGCTTCCCGGCCGGATTTCGGGCATTTCGACGCTCAACTCCTGAATTCGACACACCCGGCACGACACCGGGGGAGTGCGACACTGGTAGCTGCACTCGAGGAGCACGCCATGACACTGATTGACAACGCGGTTTACGTAGACGGACGACGCCTCGCGACGCCGGCCTCCCTCGATGAGACCTACGCGACACTGACCGAGTGCGGCGGCTTCGCCTGGATCGGCATGTACCGGCCGGAAGAGACCGAGGTCCGCTCCATCGCGTCGGAGTTCCAGCTGCACCACCTCTCGGTCGAGGACGCGCTGAAGGGCCACCAGCGGTCCAAGCTCGAACGGTTCGACGACATCCTCTTCGTGGTGCTGCGGCCGGCCCGGTACATCGACGCCGAGGAGCGGGTCGAGTTCGGCGAGTTGCACGTCTTCGTCGGACCTGACTTCGTCGTGACCATCCGCCACGCCGAATCGCCCGACCTCGCGAAGGTTCGCGCGCGCATGGAGTCGACGCCGAGGCTCCTCGCCCTCGGGCCCGAGGCGGTGCTCTACGCGATCTTCGACCAGCTCGTCGACGAGTACGCACCCGTGATCGCCGGCCTCGAGAACGACATCGACGAGATCGAGGACGAGATCTTCGACGGCGACCCCGAGGTCGCCCGGCGCATCTACGACCTGTCGCGCGAGGTGATCGAATTCCAGCGGGCGACCCAGCCGCTGATCGGGATGCTCGAGGCGCTCAAGCGCGGCTTCGCGAAGTACAACGTGGAGGCCGAGCTGCACCACCACCTCGACGACGTGCTCGACCATGTGCTCCGGATCAACGAGCGCGGCGCGACCTTCCGGCAGATCCTCGACAACGCGCTCATCGTGCACTCGACGCTCGTCACCCAGCGGCAGAACGACGAGACCCGGCGACTGTCCGAGACGAGCCTCGCGCAGAGCGAAGAGGTCAAGAAGATCTCGAGCTGGGCGGCGATCCTGTTCGCGCCCACCCTCGTCGGCACCGTCTACGGCATGAACTTCGAGAACATGCCGGAGCTGCACTGGGAGTACGGCTACCCCTTCGCGCTGGGCCTGATGGTCGCGGGCGGCTTCGTGCTCTGGCGCGTCTTCAAGAAGAACAACTGGCTCTAGTCGCGCCCAGCTGCACCTTTCCGGTCGAGAGTTACCCGCGTACCGGGCACTCTCGACCGGAAAAGTATCTCTCGGGGGTCGTGGGGGAGCTGCGCAGAGGCCACCCCGGGCGGGGGCGGGGCTCCGGGCTAGGGCTGGGCGGCGCGCCAGGCGTCGACGTCGAGGGACAGCGCGGCCTTCTCGGCCGGTTCGAGGAACGAGGCTTCGATCCCGTTCCTGGCGAGCAGGGCCAGCCGGTCCGGTCCGAGGTCGAACTCGGCGTCGAGCGCCGCGAGGTTGTCGTCGATGTACCCGCCGAAGTACGCGGGGTCGTCGGAGTTGACGGTCGCGAGCAGGCCGAGGTCGAGCATCCGCACGATCGGGTGGTCGGCGAGCGTGTCGATCGCGCGCAGTCGCACGTTCGAGAACGGGCAGACCGTGAGCGGCACCCGTTCGCGCACGAGGCGTTCGACGAGCGCGGCATCCTCGAGGCTGCGGATGCCGTGGTCGATCCGCTCGACACCGAGCCGGTCCAGCGCGCTCCAGACGTACTCGGGCGGGCCCTCTTCTCCGGCGTGCGCGACCCGGCGGAGCCCGTTCGCCGCGGCGAGCGCGAAGACCTCCTCGAACAGCTCCGGCGGGTAGCCGACCTCCGCGGAGTCGAGCCCGACGCCGTCGATCGTGTAGCCGCTCGCGAGGATCTCGGTGAGGATCTGCAGCGCCTCGTCCGCCGGGCGGTCGCGCAGGAACGTCACGATCAGCTTCGTCGAGATGCCGAAGTCTGCGACCGAGTTGCCGAGGGCATCCGTCACCCCGCCGAGCGCGGTCAGCAACGGGATGCCGCGGCTCGTGTGCGCCTGCGGGTCGAAGAAGATCTCGGCGTGCCGCACGCCCGCGTCAGCGGCGCGGGCCAGGTAGGCGCGGGTCAGGTCCGTGAAATCGGCGGCTTGGCGCAGCACGTCGAGGTTGTGGTAGTACAGATTGAGGAAGGATTGCAGATCGGTGAACTCGTATTGCGCACGCAACTCCGCCAGCGTCGCCCACGGCACGGCGACGCCGTTGCGTTCGGCCAGCTCGAAGATGAGCTCCGGTTCGAGAGTGCCCTCGATGTGCAGGTGGAGTTCGACCAGGGGGAGTTTCATTGCCCCATTCTCGCAAGCCCGGTCGACTCCGAATCACCAGGGTTTCGCCGGGAGTGCGGCAAAGCCGACAAATCCGCGGGTTTTGCCGTCAATCCCCGCAAAACCCGGGGAGCCTGCCGCAGAACGGTGTTTTCCGGACTTAGGGTATCGGTGTGTGGCGCCTCGATAGAAAACAAGATGACGACGACATCCTGTCGGAAAACCCGGATGCTCCGTCAGGTGAGCCGCGGAACGCGGTCTCCCCGCAGACCGTGAGCCTCGGGGATCCCTCGGTTGTCGCGGGAAACATCGCCGAGCCGGTCTGGAACCGGTGGCGCAGCGAACTCGCCGAGATCGGCGGGCGCTCCCCGCTGCTGCACTTCGCCGACGAGCCGCGCACCCGCATCGAACTGAGCCAGGCCCACCCCGGAGGGCTCCCGCAGTTCATCATCGGTAAGTCCACCCTGCTCTCCAACCTCATCCGCGACGAGCTCGCGCTGCGCAACGCCCGCCTCGCGGCCGGCGAGATCACCCAGAAGGGCATCGAACTGCGCTCCATGCGCGGCATCGAATCGGTGCACCTCGGCATCGGCCTCGCCGAATGGCGTTTCGGCGACGTCGACTTCCTCGGCCCGGTGCTGCTCCGCCCGCTCGCGATCCGCCGTTACGGCCGTGACTTCGAGCTCAAGCTCAAGGGTCAGCCGTTCCTGAACCCCGAACTCGGTCGTGCCCTGCACGAACAGTTCCAGATCACCCTCGACGCCGACGCCTTCGTCGCGCTCGCCGTGACCAACGGCGCCTTCAAGCCGCAGCCCGTCATCGACCGGCTACGCGGCCTCACCTCGCACCTGCCCTGGTTCAACGTCACCCCGCGCCTCGTCGCCTCCTCCTTCGCCGACGTCGGCCGGGCCATGAAAGCGGATGCCGCGCACCTCGAGCATCCGCTGCTCGACGCGATCGCGGGGAACCCCAGCGCCCGCCAGGCCATCGAGGGCGCGTACAACCCCGTCGTCCCGATCGGCCAGGACTCCCGACCGCCCGCGACCGACGTGCTGCTGCTCGACGCGGACCCCGAACAGGAGAACGTCGTCGCGCAGATCGCGGCAGGTAACTCCCTCGTCGTCAAGACCCTGCCCGGCACCGGCGGCACCCAGACGATCGTCAACGCGATCGGTTCCCTGATCTCCCAGCACAAGCGCGTGCTCGTCGTGAGCGCCCGCCGCTCGAGCCTCGACGGCATCAACCAGCGCCTCACCCAGGTCGGCCTCCCCGGCGTCGCCGTCACCCCGCGGCTGCTGCGCCGCGACCTGATCGCCTCGATCACCCGCAACGAGAAGGCCGTCCAGCCGATGGTCGGCGACGTCGACGACGCCCTCGTGCGCCTCCGCAAGGTGTTGCTCGACTACCGCGGCGCCCTCACCCGGCGCGACCCGGCCCTCGGCGTCTCCGTGCTCGACGCCCTCGGCGAACTCGCGAGACTCGCCCAGTTGTCCTCCCCGCCCTCGACGACCGCCCGGCTCGAACGGCATGCGCTCGAACGCCTCGCCCAGAACCGGGCGACCGCGGCGCAGACGCTGATCAAGGCGGCCGCGCTCGGCCAGTTCCGCTACGGGCCAGGCGACTCGCCCTGGTACGGGGCGTCCTTCGCTGTGCCGGCCGAGGCATCCGCTGCGCATCAGCTCGCCAAGCGGGTCAACCAGGTCGAGCTGCCTCGCCTGCTCGAGCGTGCCGCCGGCCTCGTCGGCCAGACCCGGCTGCGGCCCTTCGAGACCATCGCAGAGCTCGGCGTCTACCTGCGGCTGCTGCTCGACATCCGCGACACCCTCGACAAGTTCCAGCCCGCCGTTTTCGATCGCTCGCTCACCGAACTGATTTCGGCGACGTCCGCCCGCCGCGACTCGCCGGACATGACCGGGACCAGCCGCCGTCGCCTGCGCCGCCTCGCCGAGGAATACCTGCGGCCGGGCGTGCACGTCACCGACCTGAACGACAGCCTCCGGCGGATCCAGCAGCAGCGCACCCTGTGGCAGCGCTACGTCGTCGCGGGCGTGATGCCCGAGGTGCCGGTCGGGATCTCCGATGTGCACGTCGCCTACCAGCGCGTCTCCGAGGACCTCGCGGCCCTCGACATCCCGCTGCGCAACACCGGAACCAACCGTCAGCTCTCCATGCGGCCCGTCAAGGAGCTCATCTACACGATCTCCGGCCTCGCCGCCGAGAGCGAGGTGCTCGCCAACCTGCACGAGCGCACCGCGCTGCTCGCGACGCTGCGCGAACACAACCTCGACCCGCTGATGACCGACCTCGCCAAGCGGCACGTCTCCGAGGAGAACGTCGCCAACGAGCTCGAGCTCGCCTGGTGGCAGTCCGTGCTCGAGTCCATGCTCGGCGCGGACAAGGCGCTCCTCAACGCGAACACGCAGGTGCTCGACCGGCTCGAGGCCGACTTCCGTCTCGTCGACGAGGCACACGCATCCACGACCGGGCAGCGCCTCGGCTGGCTCCTCGCCGAAACCTGGAAGATCGGCATCGTCGACTGGCCGGAGGAGGCCGACCGTCTCCGCCGCCTGCTGCGCGCAGACCGCGCGACCCCGAGCCGACTGAACAAGGCGGCCCCGCACCTCGGCCGCGTGCTCGCACCGGTCTGGCTCGCCTCGCCGTACGAGGTCTCCAAGCTCGACGACCAGCACTTCGACGCCGTTCTCCTCGTCGACGCCGGCGCGACGACCCTCGCCGAGAACGTCGGCGCCATCCGCCGCGGCAAGCAGATCGTGGCCTTCGGCGACCCCGTCACCCAGACGCCGTCCCCGTTCGAGACCGGCATCACGGATGCCGGCGGCGGCACGAACGCGAACGCGCGCGTCAGCCGCGTCAGCCTCGCCGACCGGGCCGAGCGCGAGACCAACGTCGACGCCCTGCACGCGGACTCCGCCCTCGCGCGCCTCGGCGAACTGCTGCCCACCCTCACCTTGACCCGCAGCTACCGGGCCGGCGGCGAGGACCTCACCGAACTCGTCAACCACCGCTTCTACGGCGGCCGCATCGACTCGCTCCCGTGGGCGGGCAGCTACCTCGGCCACGGCAGCCTCACCCTGAACTACGTCGCGGGCGGCCACGGCATGCCCGATGCCGACAGCGGAGCCGTCGAGAGTGTCGACGCCGAGGTGTCCAAGGTCGTCGACCTCGTGATGGACCACGCCGTCAAGCGCCCGCGCGAGTCTCTCATGGTGATCACCGCGAGCGCCCGCCACGCCGTGCGCGTGCATCAGGCCGTGCTGTCCGCGTTCTCGAAGCGCACCGACCTGGCCGACTTCATCCTCAAGGACCGGGCCGAACCGTTCACCGTGCTCACCCTCGAGCAGGCCGTCGCGCAGAGCCGCGACCGGGTGATCTTCTCGATCGGCTACGGACGCACCCCGCACGGGCGCCTGCTGACCAACTTCGGCTCGCTCGGCGAACCCGGCGGCGACCGCCTGCTCGCGATCGGCATGACCCGCGCCCGCCGCGCCATGGACATCGTCTCCTGCTTCCGCCCCGCCGACATCGACGAGGATCGCCAGCGCCACGGCATCCTCGCCCTCGCCCAGGTGCTCACCGAGACCGAGGCCAGGCATAACGAGGCCCAGGTTCCCGATGCCACCGAGCCGATGCTCGTCGACCTCGCCCAGCGCCTCGAACGCCTCGGTCTCACCGTGACGCTCGGCCACCGCGGCAAGCTCGCCCTCGCCGGTTCGCACGCCGGTCGCGCCGTCGTCGTTGAAACGGATGCCGTCGTCGACCGGGCGAGTCTGCGCGAGTCCCTGAGGCTCCGGCCCGAGGTGCTGCGACGACTCGGCTGGCACTACCTGCGGGTGCACTCCTTTGAACTCTTCAGCAACCCGGACGCCGTCGCCACCCGCGTCGCCGGCCTCGTCGGCGTCACGAGCACGACCCCGCCGGCTGCGCAGCACCCGCTCGCGTGAGCGTGTCGTGAGAGACACGGACGACTGGCTCGAGACTCCGCAGAGCGCCGCGGACCGGTCCCACGGACTCGACCCTGCAGATCCCGAGGCCGCGCCGCGCCAGTCGGTCGTGAAGGCCCGCGGCGGAGCCCGCCGGGCGCGCCTGACGCCTGCGCCGGACACCGATCCGAATCCGCACCCGCCGGTCCTGCGCGAAGAGGGCGGCGTCGCACCGCACGTTGCCGGGACCGAGCCGTCACGGAGCGCGAACGAGGCCCAGCTGCGTCAGGACCGTCCGCCGCACTGGTAACCCGCGTCCGGCATCCGCCGTCGCGTGCGTGCCGGCACGGCCGGAGAGCTACCTCGGGGACTGACCGGTTCCGGGCTTGGCGGCGTCCGCGGCGAGGAGGTCGCGGATCTGGGTGAGCAGGTCGAGCTCGGTCGCGGGAATGGTGGCGTCCTTCGGCGGCAGGCCGGCCGCACGGCGGCGCTCCTGCGCCTCCTTGAGTTTGTTGAGCGGCATCACGAACACGAAGTACACGACGGCGGCGACGAGGAGGAAATTGATGATCGCCGCGAGCACGAGGCCGAAGGACAGTTTCGCATCCCCCGGCAGGGTGACGACCATGGAATTGGCGAGGCTGTCGGACTTGAAGATCGCCGCGATCAGTGGGTTGAAGATGCCGGTGACGATGGCGTTGACGACGGCCGTGAACGCCGCGCCGATGACGACCGCGACCGCGAGTTCGATCACGTTGCCGCGCATGATGAATTCCTTGAAGCCCTGGATCATGGGGATTCTCCTAAGATTTTGCGGGCGATGCCGCGCTCGTGGTTGACGGGGTGCTTGATGACGAAGGTGAGGATGACGACGACGAGCCGGCGGATGCCCCGCCCGACTTCTCGGAGGACCCGGACGGCTTCTTCTCCGCCTTCTCGGCCTTCTTGGGCTTGTCCGAACCCGTGTCGCCGTGTGAGGCGGTGTCCGCGTGCGACTTCGCGTGCTTCTTCGGGTGTGCCTGCAGGGCCGCCTTCGCGTCCGAGCGGGAGTCGTTCTGGTAGAAGCCCGATCCGGTGAAGCTCACGCCGATTGAGGAGAACACCTTGCGCAGCTTGCCGCCGCACTTCGGGCAGACGGTCAGCGTGTCGTCGGTGAAGGCTTGCTGGATGTCGAACGCGGTGTCGCACTCGGTGCAACGGTAGGAATAGGTAGGCACTGAAACTCCGGCTGTGGGAACCCGGCGCGCGCCGGGATCCCCGATTGAAATAGGTGAAATTGAGGGTGGATGGTTAGAAGGTGATGATGCGCGTGGGCGTGACCAGGCCGTCGACGGGCTGGTCGTGCACTTCACGCGGAACGGAGTCGACGTACTCGTTGTCGAAGACGACGGCGTAGACCGGGGGGCATTTCTCCATCGACCCGAGCGTCTTGTCGTAGTAGCCGCGACCCCAGCCCATGCGCAGCCCGGTCGCGTCGACGGCGGCGGCGGGGACGATGATCAGGTCGACGTCATTGATCGCGATCGGCCCGAGCAGACTGCCCGCGGGCTCCGGCATCCCGGAGACACCGGGTAACTCGGTCTGGTCCTCGCCGACGGTCCAGTCGAGCAGGCCGTCGTCACGGGAGACCGGGAAGAGCACCCGGATGCCCTGGGCCTCGGCCCAGTTCACGAACGGCCGGGTATTGGGTTCGTTCCTGGCCGAGAGATAGCACGAGATGGAGCGCGCACTGAGGTCGAGCACGATGCTCTGCAGGTTCGCGGTGAAGCCCGCGGTGGCGGCATCCGTCTCGACAGAAGTCATGTTCTGCCGACGCTCACGCAGTTCGGCGCGGAGCGCCCGCTTTCGGTGAACGATCTCGGAGTCCATATAAGTCATCCTAGATGCCGATAACGTAGGGGCCATGGGTACTCGCATCACGAAAGCCGTCATTCCCGTCGCTGGTCTGGGAACTCGCTTCCTTCCGGCTACGAAAGCAATGCCGAAGGAGATGCTCCCCGTCGTCGACAAACCGGCGATCCAGTACGTCGTCGAAGAGGCCGTCGCCGCCGGGCTGAACGACGTTCTGATGATCACCGGGCGCAACAAGAACGCACTGGAGAACCACTTCGACCGGATGACCGAGCTCGAGGACGTGCTGATCCAGAAGGGCGACAAGGACCGCCTCGCCAAGGTGCAGTTCGCGACCGACCTCGCCGACATCCACTACGTGCGCCAGGGGGACCCGCTCGGCCTCGGCCACGCCGTGCTCCGCGCGAAGATGCACGTCGGTAACGAGGCCTTCGCCGTGCTCCTCGGCGACGACATCATCGACGCCCGCGACCCGCTGCTGGAGAAGATGCTCACCGAGCAGGTCGAGCGCAACACGAGCGTCATCGCGCTCATGGAGGTGGAGCCCTCGCAGATCCACCTCTACGGCTGCGCCGCCGTCGAACCGACCGATGACCCCGACGTCGTGCGCATCACCGGCCTGGTCGAGAAGCCCGCAGAAGCGGATGCCCCGTCGAACCTCGCCATCATCGGTCGGTATGTGCTGCGTCCCTCGGTCTTCGGCGTGCTCGAGCACACCGAGCCGGGCAAGGGCAACGAGATCCAGCTGACCGACGCCCTGCAGGAAATGGCCGCGAACCCCGAGAGCACGGGCGGCGTCTACGGCGTCATCTTCCGAGGCCGCCGCTATGACACCGGCGACCGGCTCGACTACATCAAGGCCATCGTGCAGCTCGCCGTCGACCGGGACGATCTCGGTCCGGACCTGCGTCCGTGGCTCAAGGGATTCGCCGCCACCCTCAGCTGATCCGGGTGACTACAGTGGGGGAACACCAGTTGAATCCGAGTAGACAGGCAGGCTGTGGCGATCGCGATTCCGACGCTTTTCGACGGTGATGTGACGTTGCGTCCCATCCGGCTGCGCGATGACAAGAACCTCGAGCGGTCCCTGATGGAGAACCGCGGCTGGTTGCGCGCCTGGGAGGCGACCAGCCCGTACGCGCCGATGTCGTTCGACACCCGGGCGAGCATCCGCAGCCTGCTCGCGCACTCGCGCACGGGGAACGGCCTGCCGTTCGTGATCGAATTCCAGGGCCAGCTGGCCGGACAGCTCAACGTCTCGTCGATCAGCTGGGGTTCGCTGTCGAGCGCGACGATCGGGTACTGGGTCGCCGAGGAGTTCGCCGGTCGTTCGATCACCCCGATCGCCGTTGCCCTCGCGACCGACTACTGTTTCGGGCAGCTCGGGCTGCACCGGATGGAGATCTGCATCCGGCCGGAGAACGGCCCCTCCCTCCGGGTCGTCGAGAAGCTCGGCTTCCGCTACGAGGGTCTGCGCCGTCGCTACATCCATATCAACGGCGACTGGCGTGACCACTTCTGCTTCGCCCTCGTGGCCGAGGAAGTGCGCCAGGGTGTGCTGCGCCGCTGGCGTGACGGGGCGGCTCCCGTCGACGCCGCGGCGGTGACCCCGGCCGACCGGGCCGCGGCGGCGCATCCGCTCGGGGTTGCCGAGTACTGAGCGCCACACGACGACCCGCGCGAAAAGAATCGCCGATTCTTCGGCGAGTCGTCGGACACACCCCGTCTAATCAGCGCCGGAACGGCCCCGGACTCATACCGTAGGGAGCATGAGTAGCGAGGTCTTGGGTGGGGGAGTCATGGTGGGGGTCGCCGCCGTGCTCTGGGTGGCCTATCTGATGCCGACCTGGACCCGACGACGTCAGTACCTCACCACGGAACGCAATGCGGTTCGGCTGCAGCAAACCATGCGCATCCTCGCGGAGACGTCCGAGATTCCGCAGGAGGTGCGTCTCGAGGCGAGCGCCCGCACCGTAGTGACGCAGCAGAAGCTGCTTGCGCAGGCCGAAGAGGACGCCCGCGTCGAAGCGAAGGCCGTGATGGCTGCCGCGACGTCCGCCCGTCGCGCGGTCGCCGCCCGGGCCGCCGCGGAACGTGCAGCAGCCCTGCGCCTCGCCGCGGAGCAGGCCGCAGCCCAGCGCGCCGCCCAGGCCACCGTCGCCGGGCACGCAGCGGCCAGGAGCCGCCGCGTGCGCCGCCTGCGTGCCATCGCGACCTTCGTGCTCCTCGGCGCCCTCGTGGCGCTCACCCTCGGCCTCGTGACCCTGGTCACCGGCGGCTCGGCCGTCCTCCTCGCCGTGGGCGCCGCCTCCGGCCTCCTCGCGTTCGGCACCCTCAACCGTCTGGCCCGAACCAGTGCGCACGCCAGGGCCCGGTCCGTCGCCGCGGGGCCGGCCGTCGCCGAGGCCCGGTTCCGGCCGCTCGTCGGGCAGGACTTCGAACCCGTGCAGCTCGAGGAGACCCCCGTTCCCGTGCAGACCTGGACGCCTCGGCCGCTTCCCCGGCCCCTGCACCTCGCCCCCGGCACGGTCGCCCAGGCCGCCATGGCCTCAGTGGATGCCGCCGCGCAGCTCCGCCGGGCCGCCGCGGAGGCCGAGGTGGCCCGCCGCGCCGAGCAGCTGCAGGTCGCGGTCACGCCGCTCCGGCACACCGGGACGATCTTCGCGCAGGGCAGCAACGCGGGCGGCAACCTGGGCAGCAACGTCGGCACAGCGCCGGTCACGAGGACCGGGCCGGTCGCAGTCGGGGGCGCAGGCAAGGCCGCCGCGCCGGTCAGCCGGTTCGCGTCGATGGGCATCGTCGGCGAGACCGAGCCGGGCATGACCGACCTCGACGCCGTCCTCCGTCGTCGCCGCGCCGCCGGTTAGACACTCGCGGACGCGTCCGGAGTGCGCCGGGATTCCGCCGAGCGCGGGGTGTGCTCAGCACGAGGCCCAACGCGTGATATTCTTCATAAGCGGTTGGGGGCTATGGCGCAGTTGGTAGCGCGTCTCGTTCGCAATGAGAAGGTCAGGAGTTCGAATCTCCTTAGCTCCACCGGCAAGACAGAAGGACCGTGGCCCAGTGCCGCGGTCCTTCTGTCGTTTCCGGACCCTCCGGGCACCCTGTGAATGCCGTCTGGTCAGTGCGCGTCAGTGCGCGGGCAGGCCGGGCTTTTGCAGCTCCTGGGTGATCCGGTTGGCCTCCTCGAGGAGGAGTCGGCCGAGCATCGGCTGCCGCTCCGGCCGGAAGCGCGGCTCGATCCCGGTCAGGGACAGCGCCCAGGCCGGCCGGCCGGACCGGTCGAAGATCGCGGCGCCCATGCCCCAGCTGCCCTCGAGAATCAGCCCGGGGTTGACCGCGTATCCCGTGCTGCGGGTCTGCTCGAGGTGCGAGCGGATGCCCGCCACCGTATGCGCCGGACCCCACGCCTCCGTGAGCGAGCCCTCGAGCAGGGCCGTCACCTCGTCCTCCGGAAGGAAGGCGAGGATCGCGAGCCCGGCGGAGGCGACGCCGAGCGGGAACCGCACGCCCTCGTGCAGCACGAACGACCGGATCGGGAAGCTACCCTCCTCGCGCAGCAGGCAGACCGTCTCCGCGCCCCGGCGGATCGAGAGGAAGGCGCTCTCGCCGGTCTCCTCGGCGAGGCGGCGCAGGCTCGGCCGCGCGAGCTCCTCGATCGGGTACCGCTCGGCGGCGACGACCCCCATCACGAAGATCTCGGGCCCGTAGTGCCAGGTGTGCCGCAGGGCATCGTGGTCGAGCAGGCCCTCCGCGGCGAGCGAGGCGAGCAGACGGTGCACGGTCGGCCGGGTCAGGCCGGAGTCCCGCGCGAGATCGGAGATGAGGGCACCGGCCGGAGCGCGGCCCACGAGCCGAAGCAGGAGGGCGATCCGGGCGGTGACCTGCGCGCCCTGCACGGTACCGCCGGGCCCGGCTGCACGATCAGTGGTCATTGTTCGGCTCCAATTGTCCATAATGTGGATGGTTGTGAGCCTACTGTTCACGGTGTGGATGCGCAATTAAATGCCCGACGGGCAGTGATTGACAGGTTCTCTGCGGCCCAGTTAGCATGGCCGACAGACAAGGCATCCACAAAGTGGACGCAGGCGATGCTCAATGAGGAGAAGACCATGTCCAAGGTACTGGCCAGCGCGGCAGACGCGCTCGGTGACGTCCTCCACGACGGGATCGTGCTCGCGGTGGGCGGCTTCGGCCTCTGCGGGATCCCCGCCGACCTGATCGACGCGGTGCGGGCATCCGGTGTGCGCGACCTCACCGTCGTCTCGAACAACATGGGCGTCGACGGCATCGGCCTCGGCCGGCTGCTCGAGACCGGGCAGGTGCGCACGGTGATCGCGTCCTACGTTGGAGAGAACCGGCTCTTCGCCGAGCAGCTCCTCGCGGGCGAGCTCGAGGTCGAATTCAGCCCGCAAGGCACCCTCGCCGAACGCCTCAGGGCCGGAGGAGCGGGAATTCCCGCGTTCTACACGAAGACCGGGGTCGGCACCCTCGTGGCCGAGGGCAAGCCGCACGCGGTGTTCGACGGCATCCGCTACGTGCAGGAACGCGGCATCGTCGCCGACGTCGCCCTCGTGCACGCCTGGCGCGCCGACACCGAGGGAAACCTCGTTTACCGGTACACCGCCCGAAACTTCAACCCGCTCGTCGCGACCGCCGGTGTCGTCACGATCGCCGAGGCCGAGGAGATCGTGCCGCGCGGCGCGATCGACCCGCACGACGTCGTGACGCCCGGCGTCTACGTGCAGCGCCTCGTGCAGGCGGATGCCCGCACCAAGCCGATCGAGCAGCGCACCGTGCGGAAGCGCCCGGTCGCGGTGCCGGCCTGAACCGCCGGCGGCACGCTCAGAACCTCCACCAGAAGCACGCCCATCCGTTCGACACTCCCCGGGAGCACACCATGGCTTGGACCAGAGACGAGATGGCCGCGATCGCGGCCGGTGAACTGCACGACGGCGACTACGTCAACCTCGGCATCGGGATCCCGACACTCGTCGCCAACAACCTGCCGGAGGGGGTTTCCGTCACGCTGCAGAGCGAGAACGGGCTGCTCGGCATGGGCCGGTTCCCCTGGGAGGGCGAGGAGGACGCCGACCTGATCAACGCGGGCAAGCAGACTGTGACGATGCTGCCCGGCGGGTCGATCTTCGACTCGGCGACCTCCTTCGGGATGATCCGGGGCGGCCACGTCAAGGTCGCCATCCTCGGCGCGATGCAGGTCTCCGGCAGCGGGGACCTCGCCAACTGGACGATCCCGGGCAAGATGATCAAGGGCATGGGCGGCGCGATGGACCTCGTCGCCGGCACCCCGCGGGTCGTCGTGCTCACCGAGCACATCGCGCGGGACGGCGGCGCGAAGATCGTCGCCGAGTGCAGCCTCCCGCTGACCGGGGTCGGCGTCGTGAACCGGATCATCTCCGACCTCGCCGTCTTCGACGTGACCGAGGCCGGCCTCGTGCTGCGCCGCCGCGCCCCCGGGGTCACCCTCGAGGCGCTCCGCGCGTGCACCGAGCCGGACTTCGCCGTCGCAGAGACGGAAACCGGCACCGCAACCGATACCGCAACCGATACCGCAACCGATACCGCAACCGACCAGAAAGCAGTGCGACTGTGAGCCTTCAGGAACAATTCGGCACCGACGTCCTCCTCGCCGGCTGGGGGCACAGCCGCTTCGGCAAGCTCAGCGACGACACCCTCGAGACCCTGATCGTGCAGGTCGCCGCGGAGGCGATCGCGAACTCCGGTGTCGACGCCGCCGAGATCGACGAGATCTACCTCGGCCAGTTCAACTCCGGCCTCGTGCCGCTCGCCTTCGCATCCTCGCTCGCGCTGCAGACCGACCCCGCGCTCGCCTACGTTCCGGCCACCCGGGTCGAGAACGCCTGCGCCTCCGGCTCTGCCGCGTTCCAGCAGGGCGTCAAGTCGCTGCTCGCCGGCACCGCGCGCACCGTGCTCGTGATCGGCGCGGAGAAGATGACGGATGCCTCGTCCGAGCTGGTCGGATCGGCCCTGCTCGGCGCCGACTACGACATGGCCGGCCGGCCGTCGACGACCGGCTTCGCCGGCCTGTTCGCCGTCGTCGCCGAGGCATACGCCGAGCGGTACGGCGACGTGGGCGACGTGCTCGGCTCCATCGCGGCCAAGAACCACCGCAACGGCGTCGACAACCCCTTCGCCCAGCTGCGCAAGGATCTCGGCGAGGACTTCTGCCGCACGGTCTCCGAGAAGAACCCGATCGTGGCCGGACCGCTCCGCCGCACCGACTGCTCCCCGGTCTCCGACGGTGCTGCCGCGATCGTGCTGACGACGGGCGGGAGTGCCGGGGCCTCCCGCCGGTCGGGCGCCGCGACAGATCCCGTGCGCCTCACCGGCTTCGGCCAGGCCAACGACTTCCTGCCCGCCGCCCGCCGCGACCCCACCGCGTTCGCGGCGACCCGGATCTCCTTCGAACGCGCCCTGCGGATGGCGGGCGTGGGCCTCGACGGGCTCGACTTCGCCGAGGTGCACGATTGCTTCACGATCGCCGAGCTGATCATGTACGAGGCGATGGGGCTCACCGCACCCGGCGAGGGACGCCGCGCGGTCGAGGAGGGCTGGGTGTACCGCGGCGGCAGGCTCCCGGTCAACATCTCCGGCGGACTCAAGGCCAAGGGCCACCCGGTCGGGGCGACCGGGGTGTCGCAGCACGTCGTGTCCGCGATGCAGCTCACCGGAACCGCCGGCGACATGCAGCTCGCGGCCCCGCGCCGTGCTCTCGTGCAGAACATGGGCGGCGTCGGCGTCGCGAACTACGTGAGCGTGCTCGAGGCCGTCTGACGCGTTGCCCCCGGCGCCTCCGCCGGGCACCGAGTGTCGGGGGTGGCGGGTAGCCTCGGCCTCGAACGAGGGAGCGGGGCATGAACGGCACGGACAACCCGACGGCAGGCGGCGGCTCGATGGGCGGCGGCACGGCGACGGGCGGCACGTCGGTGCGGTTTCGCTGCGGGCACGGCGCCCCGGCAGTGGATGCCCGCATCACCCTCCAGCGGGACTGCCCGCTCTGCGTCCTGCTCCGTGAAACCCGGCGCACCCGGGCCCAGTTGATCGGCAAGGCCGCGGCGGGCGCGCGCGCCGCACTCGCGGAGGAGACCCGGATCGGGGCGACCTACGAGTGGATCTGTGCCCGGGGCCACTCCCGGTTCACCGCCACGGTGCGCGAGGCTCTCACCGGCCCCGGCTGCCCCAAATGCCTGGCCAACGCCGCGGCACCCGCGGCCCGGTTCGAGGGCGGGGTGCCGTTCATGAAGCCCGGCCTGCGGCTCGGCACCTCGGCGACCGAGCAGCGGCTGCGGGCGGCGCTCGGGGAGCGCATCCGGCTGCCGCACCGGGTGAACGCCGTGCGCATCAGCCGCACCTTCTACGGCAAGCCGGAGGTCTGGCCGGACATCATCATTCCGGCACTCCGGATCGCGATCGAATACGACGATCCGGGCCGCGACGGCACAGCGCACGTCGGCCTCAAGGAAGTCTCCGACCGCGAGAAGGACGCGGCACTGAACGAGGTCGGCTGGGAGGTGATCCGGGTGCGGGCCGGCGGCCTCGCCGAGCTCGGCCGCCACAGCGTGGTCTGCCGGTCGGTGACGACGGCGGTCGTCGACCGCATCCTGGATCTCCTCGTCGAGATCCGGGGCTCCGAGGCCGTCGCCCGCATTCTGATCGGCACGGGCTGATCGACACGGACTGATCGACACGGGCTGATCGACACGGGCCAACGAGACAGGGTGCCGCCCCGCCGAAGCGGGACAGCACCCTGTCTGCAGTGAAACTGCGTAAAACTAATCGGGCGGAGACTACGCCTTGCGTGCCTTCTCGGCCGTCTCGTTGGACTTGGCGTGCTTGTCGGCACGCTTCTCCTTGAGAGACTTGCCGGCGACCTTCTTGGTCGCATCCTTCTTGGGTGATTTGTCAGCCATGTGCACTCCTTCGACCCGAGCCCCAGCGGCATCGTCTGCTTCGACCCTACGCGGAATCGCTGGGAACGGCATCCGCCCGGCCCTGCCCTTGTGCCAGCGCGCACCGGTCGTAGGCTGTGTGCGACCAGCCACCTGAGGGATTGAGGGAATATGAGCGAGAACGGCACTTACCGGGCGATCTTCTTCGGCGCCAACCCGATCGCCGCGGGAACCGAGCACGAACTGGAATACGTCAACGGCGAATATGCCCAGGAGGTCACCCTCGAAGTCGAGGAGGACGGCGAGGTCGTGCGGCGCGTCTTCAAGCTCGGGCACGTCACCGAGGAACCGATCTCGTACCGCTACGTCGAGGACATCCACGACGAGACCGGCGAGGCAGACGTCCCGAACTGACCCCGGGCCGCCGGACGGACGTCGAGACGTTCCGTTCCGGTCGAGAGTGACCCGCAGAACGGGCACTCTCGACCGGAACGGTGCACCGCGAGACTAGATGCGCTTGCCCGGGCTGCGACTCAGCCGCACCGGCAACGCCATCAGCGGTCCGACGAAGCGGCGCTGCAGCCGGCGCGCGGGTCCCCAGACGAACTGCACGAGGTACTGCGCGAGGATCGCCCCCGCGGCGAGCGCGACCGCGACGGCACCGGCGGTCAGCATGCTGAGCACGCCGTCGATGTTGCCGTCGGAGAGCTGCAGCAGGCCGCTGAACAGGGTCAGCCCCGGAACGAGCGGCACGAGCGCCGTCACGACGATCACGAGCGGGGGCGTGCGCACCACCCGCGAGGTCAGTGCGGCGGCGAGCCCGACGCCGACGGCTGCGGCCGCCGACGACCAGACCAGGCCGAAGCCCGCGCTCGTGCCGCCGAGGTAGAGCAGCTCGGCGAGCGCCCCGAGCAGGCAGACCACCCAGTACGCCCGCCACGGCACCTGCACCGCGAGCGCGAAGCCGACGACGATGACGACGGATGCCGCGAGGAGCGCGGCCACGTCGGCGAACGTCAACGCGACGTTGCCGTTCACCCTCAGCACCAGGCCGAAGCGGGCGAGGAGGAGCGACGCCCCCGCGACCCCGGTGACGAGGCCGCCGGTGATGAGGAGCGCCTCCATCATCCGGGCGGTCCCGGTGAGGTAGAAGCCGGACAGGGTGTCGTGCACCGCGCCGAAGGTCGTGACGCCCGCGAGTAGCATGATGATCGTCGCGATCACGACGAGGGACGGATTCGCGGAGGGATCCACGAGTGCGACGACCGCGGCCGTCATCGGCCCGATCGCCCCGCCGACGACGTTCTGGTAGAAGACCGGCACCTGCCGCCGGTCGAGCGCCGCCGTGATCAGGTCGATGAAGAAGGTCGCGATGAACGCGGCGATGAGCACGGTGAGCCCGCCGCCGATCAGCACGGCGGCGCCGGCGCCGACGAGGCTCCAGCCGAGCCTCCGCCAGAGTGCGGTGACCTGGGGCCGGGCGCTCACGATCGTGGCGAGGGCCTTGCGCGCGTCGGCGACGTCGATGGGGTTCTCGATGAGTTCGGCGATCAGTTCGCTCGTCGCAGTGAGCTTGCCGTAGTTGAGGGAGCGGTACTTGACGTTGCGGCTCCGGGTGATCGACTCGTGCGTGCCCGGGTCCTCGTGGGTGAGGGCGATGATCGTGTGCGTCACGTTCGCCTCGGTACCCTTGAGGCCGTAGGCGCGGGTGATGGCCTCCATCGCGGCCGTGGCGTCCTCGGCTCCGGCTCCGGCGGCGAAGATGACCTCGGCGAGGCGCATGGTCAGGTCGAGGACCGCGCGGGTGTAGCCCGCGTTGTCGAAGACCCCGATGCTGACGGTGGCGTCAGACATCCGTGCGACGGACCTTCGTGGGGTCCGTCGTGCAGCAGTGGGGGGTGGGGTGGGTCACCCCCCAAGCCTAGGCAGCCTTTCCCTTACGGCGGGACATCCGCACGATGAGGATCACGATCAGCGCGAGCACGCCGACGAGGGCGATCCACGGCAGCGCATAGCCGATGCCGACCAGTGCGGCGCCGAGCGCACCGACCAGGGCCGCCCAGCCGGCACCGATCGCGGTCCAGAAATCGCCGGGAGCTCCGGGTGCGACGGTTCCCGTTGAGTAGAGGGACAGGGTGATCGTCGAGAAGTCGACCTGATCGGACAGGAAATTGCGCTGCGACTGCAGGCTTTCGAGGTCCGCCTGCCGCTGGGAGAGCGTGCCCTCGATCGCGATCAGGTCTGTCGTCGTCGTTGCCTGCTGCATCAGCGTGAGCAGCCGGTCCACGGAGGTCTTCAGGGCGGTGATCCGGGCATCGAGGTCCTGGGTCTGCTGGGTGATGTCCGAAGCATTGAGCGACACGAAATTGACGGTGCCGAGTTTCTTGAGGTCGGTGACCGTGCGGTCGAGGGCGCCGGACGGGATGCGCAGGGTGAGGGTCGCACTCGCCTGCTGGTTCTCGGTCGCGGGATTCTCGGTGCGGCTGTCGATGCGCCCGCCCGCCTGTTCGGTGATCGTCACCGCGTCCTGCGTCGCCTTGATCGGGTCTTTCGCAGTGATCGACATCGACCCGGTCATGATCACGTCGCGCTGGCCGGTGGCGACCTCGCTCGTGCTGCCGGCGGCGGAACCCGAGGTCACGCTGCCTGCCGCATCGCCGGCTTGCGGGGCTCCGACGACCCCGGAATCCTTGGTCGTGCCGTCGCCCGTCACGGCGCCGGTTCCCGGGTTCGACACGGACGAGCCGGCATCGTTCGACGAACCGGAGGCGGAGCATCCGGCCAGCAGAAGCACGGCGGCGAGGAGCGCTGCAGCGGCGGGAAAACGTTTCATGGGGCAACTGTATGGCGCGCCCGGAGGCCACTGTCTGGACGCCGTCTGGGAGTCGAATCACAATCCCGTCTCGGTGCGGGCACAGTTGTTAGTGTCGAGGCATCGGCCGGGCAGCTCCGGCCGGGCTCCACGCGACACACGCTCCACGAGACACACCCTGAGACACACTCGACACCCAACGGAGGAAATATGGGATTCGCAGAGAACGCCAAGGACGCCCTCGACGCCACCGGGCAGAAGATCGGCCGGGCCTTCGAGGACACCAAGGACCGGATCGAAGACAAGGTCGACGAGATCAAGGCGGATGCCGAGGTCAAGCGCGCGGAGGCCGGCGTGAAGCACGCCGAGGCCGAGCGCGACGCGACGAAGGCCACCAATGAGTACAAGGAAAACCTGCGCGACGATACTTGAGTCATGGGATGGTGGGCTGCGTTGACGGGACGGGTCCGTCGACGCCGCCCGCCCCTGCTCCACATCGCCACGGATGAGGGCACCGGACCGGTCGTCATCCTCGTGCACGGCATCGCCAGTTCGTCCGTGACATTCCGGGAACTGGTGCCGCTGCTCACCCCGCGGCACCGGGTGATCGCGGTCGACATCCTCGGCTTCGGCGAATCGCCGGCCCCCGAGGGCTGCGAGTACCGGCTCGAGGACCACGTCGAGGCGCTCGCCGCGACCATCCGCTCGCTCCGGCTGCGCGAGCCGTTCGTGCTCGTGGGCCATTCCCTCGGCAGCCTGATCGTGGCCAGGCTTGCTGCGTCGCCGGTGACCCGGTTCGATCGTCGCACCCGGATCTCCCGCGTCGTGCTCGTGGGGCCGCCCGTGTACCTGTCGCCCACGGAGATCGGCGACCGCTGGGTGCGCGCCCGGGTCAGCGTCTACCTGCGCGCGTACGCCTTCCTGAGGGAGAACAAGGACTTCACCATCGGCAACGCCGCGATCATCTCGCGGCTGCTGCCGAAGGGCATCTTCGAGATCACCGAACGCAACTGGACCCCCTTCGTGAAATCCCTCGAGCACTGCATCGAATCGCAGACGCTCGTGAGCGACATCGCGAGCCTGCGCGTGCCCGTCGACGTGGTCTATGGCAGCCTCGACGCGTTCATCCAGTCGGGCAGCCTGACCGTGATCGAGCGGATGCGCCACGTGACGATGCACCGCGTGGAGGCGAACGACCACCTGATCCGGCCGCGCCTGGCCCGGGAACTGCTCACGGTCATCGAGACCGCGACAGGGGCCGACGACCGACCGGCGGACCCGGACGGGCCGCGCGCGCCGGCATCCGCTGCCGCCCGCTGAATTCGCTGGACGCGGAGTGGCCGAGCGGATGATTAGGCTGGGGACATGGACACACGCACCCTGGGAAGAACCGACCGAACCGTCTCCGTGATCGGGCTCGGAACCTGGCAACTGGGAGCGGACTGGGGCGACGTCAGCGAGGCCGATGCGACCGCCGTGCTCGCGGCATCCGCCGACGCCGGGGTCACCTTCTTCGACACCGCCGACGTCTACGGCGACGGCCGCAGCGAACAGATCATCGGGCGCTACCTCGCCACGGCCGGCGCGGACGCCGGGATCACGGTCGCGACCAAGATGGGCCGCCGCGTCGACCAGCTCGCCGAGAACTACGTGCTCGCCAACTTCCGCGCCTGGACCGAACGCTCGCGGCGCAACCTCGGCGTCGACACCCTCGACCTCGTGCAGCTGCACTGCCCGCCGAGCGCGGTCGTCGAATCGGGTGAGGTCTACGACGCGCTCGACACCCTCGTCGCCGACGGCGCGATCGCGGCCTACGGATTCAGCGTCGAGACCTGCGACCAGGCCCTCGCCGCGATTGCCCGCCCGGGCACCGCGACCGTGCAGATCATCCTGAACGCGTTCCGGCTCAAGCCGCTCGACGCCGTGCTCCCCGCCGCCCTCGCCGCCGGGGTCGGCATCATCGCCCGCGTGCCGCTCGCGAGCGGGCTGCTCACCGGCAAGTACACCCGCGCAACGACCTTCGCCGAGAACGACCACCGCAACTACAACCGCGACGGCAGCCACTTCGACGTCGGCGAGACCTTCTCGGGAGTCGACTACGAGACCGGCCTCGCCGCGGCCGCGGAGTTCGCCGCGCTCGTGCCGGCCGGGCTCACGCCCGCGCAGGCCGCGCTCGCCTGGGTCGCCCAGCAGGACGGCGTGAGCGCCGTCATCCCCGGCGCACGCTCGATCGCCCAGGCGCAGGGCAACGCGGCGGCCGGGTCGGTTCCGCCGCTCAGCGCCGAGTTCCTCGCCGGCGTGCGCGACATCTACGACCGCCTCCTCCGCGCCCAGATCCACCCGCGCTGGTAACTCCCGCCCCGCCCCGCGCCGTCCCCGGAAGCCGCGCCTGAAGATTCCGCGAGACTGCACTTGTGGCTCTTAAACCACGGGTTTAAGGGCCGAAAGCGCAGTCTCGCGGATGCTGGTGGGCGCGCGGGGAGGGCGGCGCGGGCTTAGTCGTCGTCGGGGTCGCGGCCGGTGCGCTCGCCGGAGTCGAGGGCGGCGATCGCCGCCCGGTCCGTGTCGTCGAGGGCGAAGTCGAAGACGTCGAAGTTCTCCCGGATGCGCGACGGCGTGACCGACTTCGGGATCACGATGTCGCCGAGCTCGAGGTGCCAGCGGATCACGACCTGCGCGGCGGACTTACCGTAGCGGGCGCCGATCGCCTCGAGCGTCGGGTTGCCGATCGCCCGGCCGCGGGCCAGGGGTGACCAGTCTTCGGTCAGGATGCCGTGGGCCGCGTCGTAGGCGCGGACATCCGCCTGTTGCAGCCACGGGTGCAGCTCGACCTGGTTTACCACGGGCACCACGGCGGTCTCGGCGAGGAGCCGGTCGATGTGGTGCGGGTGGAAGTTGGACACCCCGATCGAGCGGGCTCGGCCGTCGGCGCGGATGGTCTGGAGTGCCCGCCAGGTGTCGACGTACCTGTCCTGGCTCGGGACGGGCCAGTGGATCAGGTACAGGTCGACGTAGTCGAGCCCGAGCTTCCCGAGGCTCTCGTCGAAGGCGCGCAGGGTGCTGTCGTAGCCGTGGTCGGCGTTCCAGACCTTCGTCGTCACGAAGACGTCGCCGCGGGGGAGGCCGGCTCGGGCGATGCCCTGGCCGACGCCGGCCTCGTTGGCGTAGAGCGCCGCTGTGTCGACGTGCCGGTAGCCGGACTCGAGCGCGACCTGCACCGCATCCGCCGCCGCGGCGTCTGCGATCTTGTACACCCCGAGGCCGAGCTGCGGGATCGAGTGGCCGTCGTGGAACTGCAACACGGGTGAAAGGGTCATGTCCCCATTAAACCCGCCCCGCAGCTCCCCAACCCGCTTTCGCGGAAGGGAGGGTCGCGGCGGTGGGCCGGCTTCTCACGGGGTGAGAGGCGGGCTTTCGGGCCGGCGGCCGAGCACCGAGAGTATGAACCATCTCGTGCCGCTCTCAGGGCGCGGCGTGCCGGGCAACGCCGCCCGTCACGAAGACGCGGGATACAGGAGGTCACGGTGAAGGCTGTCCGGCTCCACTCCTATGGGGCGCACCCGACCCTCGACGATGTCCCCGAGCCCGAGATCCTCGGCCCGTGGGACGTGCTCGTCGACGTCGGCGCCGCCGGGCTCTGCCGCACCGACCTGCACATCATCGAAGGCCAGTGGGACCCGATCCAGCACCCGCACCTGCCGTACACGCTCGGCCACGAGAACGCCGGCTGGGTGCGCGCCTGCGGCTCGGCCGTGCACAACGTCGCGGTCGGGGACACGGTCATCATGCATCCGCTCACCAGCTGCGGGCTCTGCCCCGCCTGCCGGGAGGGACAGGACTCGCACTGCGAGAACGCCACCTTCCCCGGCATCAACGTCGACGGCGGCATGGCCGAGGTGCTCCGCACCAACGCGCGCGCCGTCGTGAAGCTCGACCCCGCGCTCCAGCCCCGCGACGTGGCCGCCCTGGCGGATGCCGGACTCACCGCCTACCACGCCGTGCGGAAGGCCGCCCCGGTTCTCTTCCCCGGCAGCCACGCGGTCGTGATCGGGTCCGGTGGCCTCGGGCACATCGGCGTGCAGAGCCTCGCGGCGATCACGAGTGCGGAAATCACCGTCGTCGACCGCTCCGAGGCGGCCCTCGAGCTCGCCGGTCAGATCGGCGCGCACCACACCGTGCTCGCGACGAGCGATGCGGACGTCGAGAAGGCCGTCGCCGAGATCACCGGAGGCGGGGCGCACATCGTCTTCGACTTCGTCGGTGAACGCGGTGCAGAATTGCTCGCGCCGAAGCTGCTCCGGAACCGCGGCTCGCACTACGTGATCGGTTACGGCGGCACGGTCAGCCTGCCGACGATCGAGATCATCTCGCGTGAGATCAACGTGATTGGCAACCTCGTCGGCACGTACACCGACCTCGTCGAACTGATGACCCTCACGTCCCAGGGCAAGGTCACCCTGCACACCGCCGTCTACCCGCTCGACGCCGCCAACGACGCGATCGCCGACCTCGAGAGCGGCCGCCTGGTCGGCCGCGGCATTCTCGTGCCCGACCACGCCGCCTGACACGGCCGCGACCGGTTGCCCGGGCGGCATCCCCGGCCCGCCCCACCAGGCTCCCGTTCCACCCGTTCCACCCGTTCCAGCCCGTTCCAGCCCGTTCCACCCCGATCCATCCGAAGGAGACCAACAGTGACGTTCCTCGACACCTCGGAGGCCCCGAGCGGCTTCCTCGACTCCCCGCAGGCGCGGGCCCTGCTCGTGCGCGTCATCCGGGTGGCATTCCCGCACGCGCAACTGCCGGACACCGCATACGAGAAGACCGCGGCCGCCCTGATCGCACTCGCCGAGAAGACGCCGCGGCACTTCCTCGCCCTGTCATCCGGCCTCGCGAGCCTCGACACCCTCCCCGCGGGCGCATTCCTCGACCTCAACGCGACGGATGCCACGGCTCGCCTGCGCGCGATCGAGCGGACCGAATTCTTCGGCTTCGTCCGCGCCAACACCGTGCTGACCCTCTACAACCTCCCGGAGGTCTGGGAGGCGCTCGGCTACGAGGGCGCGTCCTTCGACAAGGGCGGCTATCTCACCCGAGGCTTCAACGACCTCGATTGGCTCCCGGAGCCGCGGATCGAGGAATACACCGGCGAACTGAACTACGTCGAGATCGGCCCGCTCACCCGGCAGGTCGGCACGGGCACTGCGCCGGCGGCATCCGCTGCGACCAGGGACGAGGTGACGAAATGACCGCGATCGACCACGACGAGGAGGCCGTCGTCATCATCGGCTCCGGCGCGGGCGGAGGGACCCTCGCCTACGAGCTCACCGCTCGCGGGATCAAGGTCGTCGTCCTCGAGGCGGGCCCGCACATCACGAATGCGGAATACGTCAACGACGAGTGGGCCGCGTTCTCCCAGATGGCCTGGCTCGACCCCCGCACGACGAGCGGCTCCTGGCGGATCGCCCGCGACTTCCCGAACCTGCCGGCCTGGATCGTCAAGGCCGTCGGCGGCAGCACCACGCACTGGTCGGGCGCGACGCCGCGGTTCCTCGCCCACGAGTTCGAGGCCCGGAGCACCTACGGGGCGATCGACGGCGCGAACCTGCTCGACTGGCCGCTCACCCTCGCCGAGCTCGCCCCGTACTACGACCGCGCCGAGATCGCGATGGGCTCCACGCACCGGCACGGCCGCGCGGCCCTACCGGCCAACAACAACTACAAGGTGTTCGCCAACGGCGCCGCACGGGTCGGCTACAACTTCTACGCGACCGGTCCGTACGCGACGAACGCCGAACCGTACGACGGGCGCCCGGCATCCATTCAGGACGGCTTCAACTTCCAGGGCGACAAGTCCGGCGCGAAGTGGAGCACCCTCGTGCGCGAGATCCCCCGGGCGGAGGCGACCGGTCACCTCGACCTGCGCCCGCTCAGCCAGGCCGTGCAGATCAGCCACGACCGCACCGGGCGCGCCGACGCCGTGCTCTACCTCGATGCCGCCGGCGGCATGCACCGGCAGCGCGCACGGATCGTGTGCGTCGCCGGGAATTCGATCGAGACGCCGCGGCTGCTGCTGCTCAGCGCGAGCTCCCTGTTCCCCGACGGGCTCGCCAACTCCTCCGGCCAGGTCGGCCGCAACTACATGCGGCACACGACCGGTTCGGTCTACGCCCAGTTCCCCGACCCGGTGCACTCCTACCGCGGGGAGACGATGGCCGGGATCATCGCAGACGAGGCGCGCCACGACGAACGCCGCGGCTTCGCCGGGGGCTACTACCTCGAAACCCTGTCGCTCGGTCCGGCGTTCCTCGCGGCCTTCGCGGACCCGGGGGCGTGGGGGCGCGACTTCACGGCGATCCTCGACGGATACGCGCACACCGCGGGGCTCTGGATCGTCGGAGAGGACATGCCGCAGGAGACCAACCGGATCACCCTGAACGGGTCGGTCACGGATGCCGCCGGCCTGCCGGTCGCCAACGTTAACTTCGACGACCACCCGAACGACGTCGCCATGCGCGAGCACGGCTACCGCCAGGCCGAGCTGCTCTACGACGCGGTCGGGTCGATTTCGGCGCACCGCACCCCGCCATACCCGTCCACGCACAACCTCGGCACGAGCCGGATGAGCGCACGGCCGGAGGACGGCGTGGTGAACAAGTTCGGTCGTGCCCACGATGTGCCGAACCTGTTCGTGAGCGATGGTTCGGTGTTCACGACGGGAGCCGCGGCGAACCCCACCCTTACGATTGTGGCCCTCGCCATCCGGCAGGCCGATCACATCGCCGAACAGCTCGCCAACGGAACCCTGTGACCGTCCGTCCGTCCGCCGATCCGTCCGTCCGTCCGTTGCCTGACACCGTTCCAGAGAAGGAGAGCGTGAACCCATGACCCACGACCAGATGATGCGAACGCCGTACGACCAGATCGGCGAGGTGCCGACCTTCACGCTGGAGTCCACCGACGTGAAGAACGGCGAGGAACTCGCACCGCCCCAGCGCAGCGGGATCTTCGGCGCCGGCGGCAGCGATACCTCGCCCGAACTGCACTGGAGCGGGTTCCCGGCCGGAACCAGGAGTTTCGCGGTGACGATGTACGACCCGCTCGCCCCGACGGCGAGCGGATTCTGGCACTGGGCCGTCGCCGACATCCCCGTGACGACGACGAGCCTGCCGACCGGGGCGGGCGAGGAGAACAGCAGCACCCTGCCGCCCGGTGCCTGGCAGCTCACCAACGACGCGAGCCTCCGGCGCTACCTCGGCGCGGCGCCGCCGGCCGGCCACGGGCGGCACAACTACTACATCGCCGTGCACGCCCTCGACGTCGACACGATCGGCATCCCCGAGACGTCGACGCCCGCGTTCCTCACCTTCAACCTCGGTGGGCACACCCTCGCCCGCGCCGTGATCACCCCCTGGTGGGAGGCCCGCTAGACCGCCCCGCACCCCGGTTCGGGCGAGCGGATGCTCAGCGCCGCGACTGCTCAGCGCCGGACGCTGCCGGAGCGGAAGTAGCGCGAGAGTCCGGCTGCGGTCTCGCGCAGCATCCGCTCGAGGTCGCGTTCGCGGCTCGCGATGGTGTCGGCCCGGGCCGAGATCGCGACGGAGCCGACGAGCAGGCCGGCCGAGTTGCGCACTCCGACCGCTGCACAGGTCATGCCCGGCACGAACTCCTCGTGTTCCCAGGCGACCTGGGACCGGGAGATCGTCTCGAGCTGGCGCTCGAGCTCTCCGCGGTCGGTGATCGTCGCGGGGGTCAGGCGGGGCAGCCCGTGCTCGTCGAGGTACTGGTCGCGCTGCTCGCCGCTCATGCCGGTGAGCATGATCTTGCCGAAGGCGGTCGCGTGGGCGGCCTCGTGGAACCCGAAACTCAACGGGGTGAGCCGCGGGGCGGCCGGGGAGTCCACGATGTAGGTGACGACGACATCCGCCCCGCGGTAGGCGGCGAAGTATGCGGCCGCTCTGGCGTGCCGGTGCAGGCGGGCGATCTCGGTGCGCACCTCCGCGGGCACCCCGATCTGCCGGTGCAGGGAGACGCCGAGCCGGTGCAGTTTGTACCCGAGTTCGAACTTGCGTTCCCGCCGGATGTGTACGAGGTAGTCGCTCTGCACGAGCGTCTGCATCAGCCGGTACACGGTCGGCAGCGGGTAGCCGAGGCTCGCCGAGACCTCCTTCGCCGTGGCCCCGCCGCGCTCGGCGACGATCTCGAGGATCGCGAGCGTCTTCTGGATCGAGGCGACCCCGCTCAGGGCCGGCGGCGCCGGCAGCGCCGTGACGTTGGCGGCCCGTGGCGGCTGGGCGAGTGTCCGGGGCGACGGCGGCTGGGACAGGGGAAGAGCATCCGTGGTCTTCATGCGGCCATTGTCAGCCGGGCCCGGCCCCGGCACAATCGCCGGGCGCCTGAGAAGATCCCGGGTGCGGCGGGTGCGCCGGCTTCTCACATCGTGACAGGCCCCCTGACCGGGCGGCACCGGCGAATTTAGGCTGGCGGCATCCGCATCGTTCGAAGAAGGAGATCGTCATGGCCGCCTCCAGCGCCATTCGTACCATCATCAGCCCCGGCCGCTACGTGCAGGGAAGGGGGCGCTGTCCCGGCTCGGCGAGTTCCTCGCGCCGCTCGGGAAGACGCCGCTCCTCGTCTCCGACGACGTGGTCTGGGGGATCCTCGGGCAACGCGCGACGGACTCGCTGCGTACCGCCCAGCTCCCGGTCACCCGGGAACGGTTCGGCGGCATCCCCACGGCCGCCGAGGTCACCCGCCTCGTCGGCGTGATCGAGAGGACCGGCGCAGACGTCATCGTCGCCCTCGGCGGCGGCAGCACCATGGACGCCGTCAAGGCGGCCGGGTTCCTGGCCGGCATCCGCTGGGTCACCGTGCCATCCGTCGCCTCGACGGATGCGCCCACCTCGGCCCTCTCGGTGATCTACACCGCCGACGGCGCGTTCGAGGAATACCGCTTCTTCCCGAAGAACCCGGACCTCGTGCTGATGGACACCCAGCTCGTGGCGGATGCCCCGGCCGCGTTCCTGGCGGCGGGCGTCGGCGATGCCCTCGCGACCTGGCTCGAGGCCCGTGCGACGCGGCAGGCGCACGCGAACACGATGGCGGGCGGCCTGCCGACCCTCGCGGGCACCGCGCTCGCCGAACTGTCCTGGGGTGTGATCTGGGACAACGCGCTCCCCGCCCTCGATGCCGTGCGCGACCACCAGGTCACCCCGGCCGTCGAGAAGCTCGTCGAGGCGAACACGCTGCTGTCGGGGCTCGGGTTCGAGTCCGGCGGGCTCGCCGCGGCGCACGCGATCCACAACGGCCTCACCGCGGCGCACCAGACCCACGGCCTCGCCCACGGGCAGAAGGTCAACATCGGCTCGGTCACCCAGCTCGTGCTCGAGGGGGCTCCGACCCAGGAGATCCGCGACTTCATCGAGTTCACGACCCGGGTCGGGCTGCCGAACACCCTGACCGAGGTCGGTCTCAGCGTCGACGACGAGGACGACCTGCGCCGCGTCGCCGAGGCGGCGACGGTGCCGGGGGAGACGATCCACAACATGCCGTTCGACATCACCCCCGACGAACTCGTCAGCGCGCTGAAGTCGATCGAGCGGTTCTCCCGCACGGTGCGGAGCGAGGCGCACCTGCCTGCGCCCGTGCAGTACGTCGCCCACCAGGTCGACACGCACTAGCCCGCAGGTCTCCGGCAGCGGATGCCACGGCATCCGCTGCCCTGACCCGCGCCTCGACGGTGGTTTCTGGCTAGGAGACCTGGATCTGGATGGGGGCGGTGTCGGGGATCGGGCCGGCGTCGCGGCCGCGCAGGTCCGGGTGCCAGCGGCGGCCCAGCGCGGGGATCAGGGTGCCGAGCGCCGCGAAACCGGCGGCGACGAGGATCGCAGCCCCGGCGCCGTTGTGGTCGATCATGAAGCCGGCCGTCGCCGACCCGAGCGCCGCGCCCATCAGCTGGCCGGTGCCGACCCAGCCGTACGCCTCGGCGGTGTCGCTGAACTTGACGCTCGCCGACACGATCCCGAAGAGCACGGCGAAGGCCGGCGCGATGCCGAGGCCCGCGAGGAACAGGGTTGCGGCGAGCCACCAGAAGCCGAGGCCGAGGGTCGCGAGGGAGAGACCGATCGTGACGATCAGCATCCGCCCGGCGAGGGCCCACGGGCCGATCTGCGCGTGCCCGAGCGCGAGGCCGCCGACGAGGGAACCGATCGCGAAGATGCCGAGCACCCAGCCGGAGTCCGAGCTGCCGTGGCCGAATGCCGCGACGACGCCGGCCTCGACGGCCGAGCAGGCGGCGACGAGCATGAAGCCGACGACGGTGCTGAGGAGCACGGGCGGGCGCTTGAGCACGGCGCCGAGCTTGCGGCGGCTGCGCGGGATCCGCACCCGGCCGACCTCGGGCAGCACGACGAACCAGATGCCGCCGCCGACCAGGAAGACCGCGGCGAGGAGGATGCCCGCGACCGAGCTGACCTGGATCGCGACGAACGTGGCGATGACCGGTCCGAGCACCCAGATGATCTCCTGGGCGGATGCGTCGAGCGAGAACAGGGGGGAGAGCTGGCGGGAGTTGACGATCTTCGGGTAAATCGTGCGCACGGCCGGCTGGATCGGCGGCGTCGTCAGCCCCGCGACGAGGCCGATCACCATCAGGCCCCAGATCGGCAGGATCAGCAGCGCCATCACGACGATGGAGCTCGCGCAGATCGCGATCGTGGCGATGATGACCGGGCGCATACCCCAGCGACCCATCAACCGGCTCGTGAGGGGACCCGCGATCGCCTGGCCGATGCTCATCGCGCCGAGCACGAGGCCGGCGGAACCGTAGGAGGCGTAGACGTGCTCGATGTGGATCAGGAACGCGAGCGAGAGCATCCCGAACGGGAAGCGGGCGGTCAGCTGCGCAGCTATCAGACGGGCAACCCCGGGCGTCTTCAGTAGGGTCCAGTAGCTGCTCACTCGTTCGAGTCTACGGGCGCGGCGTCGTGCGCGACGAGTCGGAAGCCCGCCACGCAATCCGTCGCCACCCCGCGCCGAATTACGTCGCGTGCGCGCCGGTTCTCGCAACGAACGTGTACGGGACGCAATTCCGTGCCGGGGCCCGCGCCCGCGCCATGCGCGAGCCCTGCGGAGTGCCGCTCCGAGTGCCGTTCGCTCCGGCGGGGTGCGGGCGGATGCGGGTCCCCGCGCCGCGCACACCCGGTAGCGTGGTTTCGTGAACACTTTGATCTCAGCCGAGGACCTGGCCCGCCTGCTCGAGACGCGTGAGGACATCCGCGTGCTCGACGTCCGCTGGGCGCTCCTCGGGCCGAGCGGCCGCGACGAATACGCCGCCGGGCACCTGCCGGGCGCGGTCTACGTCGACCTCGAGACCGAGCTCGCCCGGCCCGGCGCCCCGGAAGACGGCCGGCACCCCCTGCCCGCGATCGACGACCTGCAGGCGGCCGCGCGCCGCTGGGGAATCCACGACGACGACACCGTCGTGGTCTACGACGACCTGAGCCTGATGTCGGCGGCACGGGCGTGGTGGCTGCTGCGGCACGCCGGGCACCGGAACGTGCTCCTCCTCGACGGTGCGCTCGCCGCATGGCGCAAGGCCGGGCTGCCGCTCGTCACCGGGGAGCAGCCGGACCCGCCGATCGGCACCGCGCACCTGAGCTACGGTTCGCTCGGCACGATCGACGCGGACACCGCCGCCGCCATCGCGCACACCGGCATCCTCCTCGACGCGCGAGCCGCCGCCCGGTACCGGGGCGAGACCGAGCCGGTCGACCCGCGCGCCGGTCACATCCCCGGCGCCGTGAGCGCCCCGACGACGGACACCCTCGCCGACGACGGCCGCTTCCTGCCCGCCGACCAGCTCCGCGCGCAGTTCGAGTCCCTCGGCGTGCGGCCGATGCGCCCGATCGGGGTCTACTGCGGATCGGGCGTCACCGCCGCCCACGAGATCGCAGCGCTCACGATCGCCGGGTTCGTCCCCTACCTGTATCCCGGGTCCTGGTCGCAGTGGTCCAACCTCCCGGACCGTCCCGTGGAAACCGGGGACAGTGCGCGCGGCGGGTTCGGCGGTTTCACCGGGGCCAGCGTCGGGCTGTAGCCGTCGGCGTCGGCCGCTCGCGGCATCCGCTCTGAGCATCCCTCGCCCCCGGTGCGCTCCCATGGAACTCACACGGCACGCGCGGCCCCGGGATGTCATACTTAGGTAATGCTTACCTTACCCAGCACCGAGGTGACCGACGACACCGTGCTCCCCGACGCACGCCCCGGCTACCGGCCGTACCGGGCGACGGTCGCGGGCATCCGGCGCCTGAGTCCGCACTTCGTGCGGGTGACCTTCACCGGCCCCGAGTTCGAGCACTTCGGCACGGCCGGACTCGATCAGCGGATCAAGCTCGTCCTGCCGATCCCCGGCGTCGGCCTCGCCGATTTCGGTGCGGACGAGCAGCATGACCACCCTGCCTCGACCGGCACCGGCTGGTATGACCGCTGGCGTGCCCTCCCCGAGGCGGAGCGCAACCCGTTCCGCAGCTACACCGTGCGCAGCGTGCGCCCGCACCTCCGCGAACTCGACGTCGACTTCGTCTCCCACGGTCCGGCGGATGCCGCCGGTTCCGGCTCCGGGGTCGGCCCCGCCTCCCGCTGGCTCGCCGCGACCCAGGTCGGCGAGCACGTCGTCATCGTCGGGCCGGACTCCCGCAGCCGCGACGCCGGCCTCGGCCTCGACTGGCGCCCCGGCGACGCGACCTACCTGCTCCTCGCCGGCGACGAGACCGCGGTCCCCGCGATCTGCGGCATCCTCGATGCGCTGCAGCCCGGGCGCACGGCGCACGCCTTCCTCGAGGTGCCCGATGCCGCGGACCAGCTCGACGTGCGGGTCCCCGACGGATGCTCGGTCACCTGGCTTCCGCGTGGCGGCGCGCCGCACGGCGAATGCCTCGACGCCGCGGTGCGCACCTGGGTCGCCGGCCACCGGGGACCCGAGGTCCCGACCGGCGCGGGCGTGAACGCGGACGAACTCGAGATCGACGTCGACCGCGAAACCCTGTGGGACACCCCGGACACGCCCCCGGGCACCGGCTTCTACGCCTGGCTCGCGGGCGAGGCCGGCGCGATCAAGCGCCTCCGCCGCTTCCTCGTGAGCGAGACCGGCGTCGACCGCCGCCGCGTCTCCTTCATGGGCTACTGGCGCCTCGGCAAGGCCGAGCCCCAGTGAGCCGCCTGGCGCATCCGTCGGAGCGCCCGGCCCCGCACCTCCCGGCCCCGAACGAATTCGACGGGGATTCTGCCCAGAAAACACCTGAGAGCGCTGTTTCGGCCCGAAAGACGGAAAAACTCCGTCGAATCGTTTCGGCTCGGCGCCCGGTCGTCGGGCTCCTCGCCGCGGCTGTGCTCCTCGTTCTCGTGATCGGCGCCTCCCTCGTGGTCGGCGCCCGTGACGTGCCCTTCGGCACCGTGCTCGACGCCCTGTTCCGGCCGGACCCCGCCGTGACCGACCAGCTGGTGGTGCTCGACCTGCGCATCCCGCGCACGATCGTCGGCCTGTTCGCCGGCCTCGCCCTCGGCCTCGCCGGCGCGCTCATGCAGGGTGTCACCCGCAATCCCCTCGCCGACCCAGGCCTGCTCGGCGTCAACGCGGGCGCGTCCCTCTTCGTCGTCGCCGGCATCGCCGTCTTCGGGGTCACGAGCGCGCTCGGCTACGTGTGGTTCGCCTTCATCGGGGCCGCGGCCGCGGCATCCGTCGTCTACGTCATCGGTTCGCTCGGACGCGGGGGAGCGACCCCGGTCAAGCTCACCCTCGCCGGCACGGCGCTCACCGCGGCGCTCACCTCACTGATCACCATCGTGCTGCTGAGCGACCCGGCGACCTTCGACCGCTACCGGTTCTGGTCGGCGGGCTCCCTCTCCGCCCGCGGCCTCGACACGGCCCTGCAGCTCGCGCCGTTCATCCTCGTCGGCGCGATCCTGGCGGCGACGGCCGGGCGGATGCTCAACGCCCTCGCCCTCGGAGACGACCTCGCCCGCGGCCTCGGCCAGAACGTCGTGGCCGCACGGATCGTCTGCTTCGTCGCCGTCGTGCTGCTCTGCGGCTCGGCGACCGCCCTCGCCGGTCCGATCGTCTTCGTCGGCCTCGCGGTGCCGCACCTCGCCCGCTGGTTCGCCGGCCCCGACTACCGCTGGACCCTCGCCCTCTCGGCGCTGCTCGGCCCGGCCCTGCTCCTGCTCGCCGACGTGATCGGGCGCGTAATCGCCCGCCCCGGCGAGATCGAGGCCGGCCTCGTCGTCGCGTTCCTCGGCGCCCCCGTGCTGATCCTGCTCGTGCGGAACACCAAGGCGGTCGGACTATGACCCCGCGCTCGCCGCACACCGCACCCGCCGCACCCGCCGACCTCGCCGAGCGTCGCCGTTCCCGCCCGGGATCGCCGGTGCACCAGGGCGCCTCGGCAGAAGCGGCGATTCTCGGTGCGGCCCGGGGGGCGCGGCGCCGCACGGAACGCCGGGTCGTGATCGTGCTCGCAGCAGCGCTGCTCGTCGTCGCCGCGCTGAGCCTGTCCGTTGGTTCATACTCGCTCTCGGTGCCCGACCTCCTCCGCACCCTCGCCGGCCAGGGCACGGGAGCCGAGAACTTCATCGTGCTGACCCTGCGGCTGCCCCGCGTCGTGCTCGCGCTCCTGACCGGCATCGCCTTCGCGCTCTCGGGCGCCCTGTTCCAGACCGTGCTGCGCAATCCGCTCGCGAGCCCCGACATCGTCGGCGTCACCGGCGGGGCGAGCGCCGCAGCGGTCCTCGGGATGCTCGTGCTCGGCTTCGGCAGCCTCGCGACCGCCTTCGCGGCCTTCGGCGGCGCGATCCTCGTCGCGACCGTCATCTACCTGCTGGCCTGGCGAGGCCGCAGCGGAGGTGCCGGCGGTGTCGCCGGCTACCGTTTCGTGCTGATCGGCGTCGGCGTCGCGTTCATGGTGCAGGGCCTGATCGGCTATCTGCTCACCCGCGCCCAACTCCGCGACGCCCAGGACGCCCTCACCTGGCTCGTCGGCAGCGTGAGCGGTGCCGCCTGGCCCGAGATCGCCGTCGTCGCGGTCGGGCTTGCGGTGCTCCTGCCGATCGTCTGGATGCTGGCCCCGCGTCTCCGCGCGCTACAACTGGGCGACGACCTGGCCACGAGCCTCGGGGTCGGCGCCGAGCGCAACCGGCTCGGACTCCTCATCGTCGCCGTCGCCCTCGCCGCGCTCGCGACGGCCATGGTCGGCCCGCTCGCGTTCGTCGCGTTCGTGTCCGCGCCGATCGCCCGCCGCCTCGCCGGAACCGGCGGGCTGAGCCTCGTGCCGGCAGCCCTGGTCGGCGCCCTGATCGTCAGTGCCGCCGACTTCGCCGCCCAGCACCTGCTCCCCGGCGGACTCCAGCTGCCGGCCGGGGTCGTCACCGGCGCGATCGGCGCGCCCTACCTGCTCTGGCTGCTCGCGACCGGCGCCGCCGGCGGCAGCGGCAGCGGCAGCGCGCGCGACAGTACCGAAGGAATCCGATGACTCACCCAGAACCGCACACTCCGGACGAGCAGACAGCGGTCCCGGCACTGTCGGGCCCGGCACTGTCGGGCCCGGCACTGTCGGGCCCGGCAGCCACCGACCCGGCCGGCCACGCGCACCACGAGCTGCGCGCCGTCGGCCTCGGCCTCGGCTACGACGGCGTCCCGATCGTCACCGATCTCGACCTCGAGATCGCCGTCGGCCGGCTCACGGTCATCGTCGGCGCGAACGCCTCGGGCAAGTCGACCCTCCTCCGCGGGCTCGCCCGCCTGCTCACGCCGCAGTCCGGCGTCGTGCTCCTCGACGGCACCGACATCGCGAAGATTCCGGGCAAGCGCATCGCGACCGTGCTCGGCCTCCTGCCGCAGCAGCCGCTCGCGCCGGAGGGCATCACCGTCGGCGAACTCGTCGGCCGCGGCCGGCATCCGCACCAGGGCTGGTTCCGCGGCACCACGGCCGCCGACGACGCCATCGTCGCCGACGCCCTCGTCCGCACCGGAACCCTCGACCTCGCCGGGCGCCGGCTCGAGGAGCTCTCCGGCGGCCAGCGCCAGCGGGTCTGGATCGCCATGGCCCTCGCCCAGGACACCGACATCCTGCTGCTCGACGAGCCGACGAGCTTCCTCGACGTGGCACATCAGATCGAGGTCCTCGACCTGCTCCTCGAACTCAACCGCACCCGCGGAACCACGATCGTGATGGTCCTGCACGACCTCAACCTCGCGGCCCGGTACGCCGACGAGATGCTCGTGATGCGCGCAGGCCAGATCATCGCCGCCGGCCCGCCCGCGCAGACCCTGACGGTCGAAACCGTCCGCTCCGCCTTCGGCCTCGACGCCCTCGTCATCCCCGACCCGGTCTGCGGTTCGCCGCTCGTCGTGCCGATCGGGAGATTCCATCGCGCGCCGACCCCGGCATCCGCTATATTAGGTAAGGCTAACCTAAGCTAGTCGAACCACGTCCCGCCCCGAGTCACCTGAGAAACCGGAGTTTCCCGTGCACCGTCCCCCCATTCGCGCGCTTGTCGCCGTCGCCGCCCTCGTCGCCCTGACCCTGACCGGCTGCTCCGCGCCCGCGCCCCAGGCAACGGATGCCGCGGCGGGCGACTCCGCCGCCGCGTCGTTCCCCGTCACGATCGAGAACGCCTTCGGCTCCACCGTGATCCCGAAGCAGCCGACGCGGGTCGTGACCTGGGGCTGGGGCAGCGCGGACGACGCGATCGCCCTCGGCGTCATTCCCGTCGCGATGCCGTTCCAGGCCTACGCCGGCGACGCCCAGGGCGTGCTGCCCTGGATCTCCGAGGCGCTCGCGAAGACCGGAACGCCGACGCCGACCGTGCTGCCCGACTCCACGGAGCCGCCGTACGAGGACATCGCCAAGGCCGCGCCCGACGTGATCCTCGCCGCGTACTCCGGCATCACCGCGGAGCAGTACGCGCTCCTCAGCAAGATCGCCCCCGTGGTCGGCTACCCGGACCAGCCCTGGGCGACGGACTGGCGCGACCTCATCACGATCACCGGAACCGCGCTCGGCAAGACCACCGAAGCCGCAACGCTTCTCGCGGGCATCGACGAGAAGATCGCAGCGGCCGCAGCGGCCCACCCCGAATTCAAGGGAAAGTCGATCGCCCTCGTGGCCGACAGCAGCGGAACGTTCTACGTCTACAAGAAGGAAGACCCCCGCGTCGCATTCACCCTCGACCTCGGCTTCGTGAACGCCCCCGCCGTCGACGCGCTGGCGACCGATCAGGCGAGCTTCTACTACACGCTCAGCCACGAGCAGCTCGACAAGCTCACGAGCGACGTGCTCGTCAACTTCGGGACGACGCAGGAGGAATCCGACGCGTTCCTCTCCGCGGGCTACGCCCAGGCCATGCCGCAGGTGCAGCGCGGCTCCGTCGCGTCTCCGGTCGGAGCGGCATTCATCTCCTCGGTGTCCCCGCCGACGGGCCTCTCGCTGACCTGGGGCCTCGACGACTACGTGACCATGCTCTCGGCCGCCGCCAAGGCCGTCGGCTAACGCCCGTCCCCGGGGTTGAGGTGCGGCCATAACACCTTCGTCGACACGGCGAGGGTGTTGTGGCCGCAACTCGGCGCTGGACCGTCAGCGAGGGCGCGGTCGCACCCGGCGTAATCTGCCCGAAACACGCCAACGGCCATACTTGATCGAGACACGTACCCCTCACGCTCGCTTTAGCTAGTCCAAAACGTGACCTGCGCACAGAATCCGCGTGGGCATCCTGTTATATGCTCACCTCTGTCGCTCACCGTTTACGGACTCAATGACGAACCCCTGACACCGACAACAAAGAAGGTTCCGCATATGCGCGCTCGATTCTTACTCCCCGCCGTCGCCGCCGCGGCCGCCCTGATGCTCTCCGGCTGCGTCGATAACTCGACGCCCTCGACCGGCTCGACCGGCAGCGCCTCGGCAGCAGCGATCACCAAGGACGCCGCGGCCGCCGCGCTCGTTCCCGCCAAGATCGCGTCGTCCGGCAAGCTCATCGTCGGCAGCGACCCGACCTACGCCCCGAACGAGTTCAAGGATGAAGCAGGCAAGCCCACCGGCTGGGGGATCGAGATCGCGAGCGCGGTCGCGACCAAGCTCGGGCTGACGGCCGAATTCCAGGTCGCCAAGTTCGACAACATCATCCCGTCCGTCGCTGGCGGCAAGGCCGACATGGGCGAGTCCTCGTTCACGGACACCGCCGAGCGCGAGAAGCAGGTCGACTTCGTCAACTACTACACCGCCGGCATCCAGTGGGCATCGGCCAAGGACAAGACGGTCGACCCCGACAACGCCTGCGGCATGAAGGTCGCCGTGCAGGCGACCACCTATGAGGACACCGACGAGGTTCCCGCCAAGAGCGACGCGTGCGTCGCGGCGGGCAAGCCGGCGATCGACAAGCTCAAGTTCGACACCCAGGATGCCGCGACGAACGCGGTCGTGCTCGGCCAGGCCGACGCGCTCAGCGCCGACTCTCCCGTCACCCTCTACGCGATCGCGCAGACCAAGGGCAAGCTGCAGCTCGCGGGCAAGACCTTCGACGTCGCACCGTACGGAATGGTCGTCGCCAAGGGCTCTGACCTCGGCAAGGCCGTCCAGGCCGCACTGCAGTCGATGGTCGACGACGGCAGCTACAAGGCGATCCTCGACACCTGGGGCGTCGCCGACGGCGGCATTGACAAGATCACGATCAACGCAGCCGCGAACGGCTAACCGATGAGCACGCCGAATCTGAACGGCCGGGGGGCGGGGCCCGCCTCGTCCCCGGCCGATCCGGCCGCCCCGGCCGCATCGGTTCCCATCAAAGCCATCCGGTTGCGGCACCCCTGGCGGATGGTCTTCGCGATCGTCCTGATCGTGGTGTTCGCACTGGCCATCGTCGACGCGGCCTTCCGGCCGGCGTACGACTGGCCGACGGTCGCGAAGTACCTGTTCGACCGGCGCATCTCCCAGGCCGCGCTCGTGACCCTCGAACTCACCGTCTACTCGATGGTGATCGCGATCGTCCTCGGCGTGATCCTCGCCGTGATGCGGCTGTCGCCCAACCCGGTCGTGAAGAGCCTCGCCTGGTTCTACCTCTGGGTCTTCCGCGGCACACCGGTCTACGTGCAGCTGACCATCTGGGGCCTGATCTCGCTGATCTACTCGAGCATCGACATCGGCATCCCGTTCATGCACCCGTGGGTGTCGTTCGAGACGAACGCCGCACTCAGCACGTTCGCCCTCGCGGTGATCGGCCTCTCCCTCAACGAGGCCGCGTACATGGCCGAGATCGTCCGTGCCGGGCTCCTCGCCGTCGACCGTGGCCAGGAAGAGGCCGCGACCGCGCTCGGAATGAGCTGGTCGCAGACGATGACCCGCGTCATCCTGCCGCAGTCGATGCGGGTGATCATCCCGCCGACCGGCAACGAGGTCATCTCGATGCTCAAGACGACGTCACTCGTCACGGCGGTGCCGTTCAGCTTCGACCTGTTCGCCCGCTCCCGGGACATCTCCGCCGAGACCTTCAACCCGATCCCGCTGCTCATCGTCGCATCGATCTGGTACCTGTTCTTCACCTCGATCCTGATGGTGGGCCAGTACTTCCTCGAGAAGCGTTTCGCCCGCGGCATCGGCGACCGTCAGCCGGACAAGAAGGGCGGCGGGTCCAACCCCGAGCCGATCACGGGCGTCACGGTCGTGCCCGAGTCCGAACAGGCGCCGGCGACCCGCTCGACCCGAGAACCCGGAACCGGCCAGGGAGGCCCCTCGTGAGTGACATGACCACGCCGGGCGCGGCATCCGCTGACCGCGGATACGTGCCGATGGTGCTCGCCGAGCAGGTCTCGAAGAGCTTCGGCTCGCACGAGGTGCTCAAGAGCATCTCCCTCGAGGTCAAGCGCGGCGAGGTGATGTGCCTCGTCGGGCCGAGCGGGTCGGGCAAGTCGACGTTCCTGCGCTGCATCAACCACCTCGAGGTGCTCTCCGCCGGTCGGCTGAGTGTCGACGGCGAGCTGATCGGCTACCGCGAGACCAGCGGCAAGCTCTACGAGATGGCGCCCAAGGAAGCGGCGAAGCAGCGCAGGGATATCGGCATGGTGTTCCAGCGCTTCAACCTGTTCCCGCACATGACCGCACTCCAGAACGTAATGGAGGCGCCGCTGCGGGTCAAGGGACTGCCCAAGGCGCAGGCCGAGCGCACCGCGCGCGACTTGCTCGCCCGGGTGGGACTCGCCGAGCGCGCGGACTACTATCCCGCGCACCTCTCCGGCGGCCAGCAGCAGCGCGTCGCGATCGCCCGTGCCCTCGCGATGGAACCCAAGTTGATGCTCTTCGACGAGCCGACGAGCGCGCTCGACCCCGAACTCGTCGGCGAGGTGCTCGACGTGATGAAGGGCCTCGCCAAGGAGGGCATGACCATGATCGTGGTCACCCACGAGATGGGCTTCGCCCGCGAGGTCGGTGACTCGCTCGTGTTCATGGACGGCGGCGTCGTCGTCGAGTCCGGCGATCCCGAGCTCGTGCTGAGCAACCCGCAGCACCGCCGCACCCAGGCGTTCCTCTCCAAGGTGCTCTAGTCATCCGCTGACCCCGGCGGATGTCGGGGTCAGCTGGTGAGGACCTTGTGGATCCGCTGCAGCGACACCGATTCCGCGGCCTTGAGCTCCTGGGCGAAGAGGCTGATCCGCAGCTCCTCGATCATCCAGCGTGCGCGCACGAGGTTCGCCGCCGTGCCGGGGGCCAGTGGAATCCGGCCGCCGGCCGCTTCGTAGCGGGCCGTTGCCGACTGGCTCTCGTTCATCCAGACCCGGTCGCGGCTGGGGTTGTCGCCGAGTTTCACGATGCGTGAACTGATGCCGCCGAGGTAGCGCGGCAGGTGGCGCAGCTGGGCGAGGCCCGTCGCGCTCACGAAGCCGGGGTAGATCAGCCCGGCCAGCTGGGAACGGGCATCCGTCAGTGCGGGCAGCAGCGCCATGCTCGTCGAGGCCTTGAGCGCCTTGTCTGCGGCCCGGGACGCGGTGAGGATGCGGGCGACGAGTCCGACGGCCTCGAACATCGAGTCCATCAGCACCCCGGACACCCGGTCCCGGATCGAGTCGAACTCGGCCTTCATGAAGACCTGGCCGCTCGGGTTCACCCGGAACAGCACCTCGTCGACGCAGGCCGCGAGGCAGTCGTCGAAGAGCGCCTGCGTGGTGCGGTACGGGCTCGTGGCGAGGCTCAGCTTCTCCGCCCCGGTCAGGTGCTGCTGCACGTACGCGACCGGAGACGGCGTCGCGAGCAGCAGCAGCCGGCGCACGCCGCCCGGCAGCGTGCTCGCCTGCTCCGCGGCGGTGCTCATCATCCGGATCGCGACGCTCGTGCCCTCGTCGACGAGGGTCGGGTAGCCGCGAATCGTGTTGTCGCCCTGCTTGGTGTCGATGAACCGGGGAAGCTCGGCGAAATCCCAGGTGGTGAGGCCGCCGCGCTCGATCGCGTTGACGGGCGTGGCAGCGGATGCCGCCGCGACGCTCTCCCGGGCCCGGGAACCGAGCCGGCGCTGGAGTTCGCCGAGGTCCTTGCCGGAGGCCATCGCCTGGCCGCGGTCGTCGACGACCCGGAAGGTCATCCGGAGGTGCGCCGGGATCCTGGCGAGCTCGAAGTCGCCCGGCGAGACCGGAACGTAGGTCAGCTTCTGGATCAGGCCGGCGAGGATCTCGGTGAACGGGGTCGCCTCCGGTTCGAAGCCGGCGCCCGTGCCGAAGCCCGCGCCCGAGCCGAGCCGGGCGCCGATGCTCGTCCCGCCGAGGCCGCCGGCGTCCTTCGCGGTGCGGGGCTCGCCGGGCGCAGGAGGCAGCTCGGTGAGCAGCCGGGCCGCCCAGTCGGCGGCGGGCACGACGTTGCGACGGATGCTCTTCGGCAGCGACTTGATCAGCGCGGTCACGAGGTCGGCGCGGAGACCGGGCACCTGCCAGTCGAAACCGGCGGGGGAGAGCCGGGCCAGGAGGGCGAGCGGGATCAGGGCGGCGACACCATCGTCATCCGCCCCCGGCTCGAAGCGATACGAGAGGTGGAAGCGCTGGTCGCCCTGGTGCCAGGTCGGCGGGAACACGGCCTCGTCGATCTCGGGGGTCGCCTCGTCGGGAACGAGCGCCTCCGCGGTCATCGTGAGCAGGTCGGGCGTCTCGGCGCGCGCCTTCCGCCACCACGTCTCGAAGGTGCGGGTCGAGCACACCTCGGCGGGGATGCGGCGCTGGTAGAACTCGAAAACGGCCTCGTCGTCGAAGAGGATGTCGCGGCGCCGGGTGCGCTCCTCGAGCTCGGCGAGTTCCTTCCGCAGCTTCGTGTTGGCCCGGTCGAACGCGGTCACGCGCTGGTCGACGCGGTCGAGGTCCCACTCGCCGTCGACGAGGGCGTGCCGGATGAAGAGTTCCCGGGCGTACGCCGGGTCGACCCGGGAGAACTGGATGCGGCGGCGCGGCACGATCGGCACCCCGTAGAGGGTGACCCGCTCGTAGGCGACGACGGAGCCCTGCTTCTTCTCCCAGTGCGGCTCGGAGTAGCTGCGCTTGCAGAGGTCTCCGGCGAGCGGCTCGGCCCAGGCCGGGTCGACGACGGCGTTCATCCGGGCGAACAGCCGGCTGGTCTCGACGAGTTCCGCGCTCATCACGGCGTTCGGCTGCTTCTTTGCGAGCGCAGAGCCGGGGAAGATCACGAACCGCTGCTGGCGGGCGCCGATGTAGTCCTTCTTCGCGACGTCCTTGAGGCCGATGTGCGAGAGCAGCCCGGCGAGCAGGGAGCGGTGGATGCCGTCGGGGTTCACGGCCGGGTCGCCGATGTGGAGGCCGAGCGGCTTTGCCATCTGGCGGAGCTGCTTGTAGACGTCCTGCCACTCGCGCACCCGCAGGTAGTTCAGGAACTCGTTCTTGCAGAGCCGGCGGAAGGCGCTCGAGCCGAGCTCCTTCTGCTTCGTCTCGAGGTAGTTCCACAGGTTGAGCAGGCCGAGGAAGTCGCTCGTCGGGTCGGCGAAGCGCGCGTGCTGCTGGTCGGCCTGCGCGCGCCGCTCGAGCGGCCGCTCCCGCGGGTCCTGGATGGTGAGGCCGGCGACGATCGCCATCACCTCGCGGCTCGTGCCCTGGGTCTTCGACTCGATGACCATCCGCCCGAACCGGGGGTCGATCGGCAGCTTCGCGAGCTGCTGCCCGATCCGGGTGAGCTTGGAGACCCCGCCGCTCGCGTTGCTGACACCGCTGCCCGGAGCAACCGCGCCGAGTTCGGCGAGCAGGTCGAGGCCGTCCTTGATCCCGCGGGAATCGGGCGGGGTGAGGAACGGGAACGCGGCGATGTCGCCGAGGCCGAGGGAGATCATCTGCAGGATCACGGCGGCGAGGTTGGTGCGCAGCACCTCGGGCTCGGTGAATTCCGGGCGGCGGCCGAAGTCCTCTTCGGAGTACAGCCGGATCGCGATGCCGTCGCTCGTGCGGCCGCTGCGCCCGGAGCGCTGGTTTGCTGAGGCCTGGCTGATCGCCTCGATCGGCAGTCGCTGCACCTTCGAGCGCACGCTGTACCTGCTGATCCTCGCGGTACCGGCATCGATGACGTAGCGGATGCCCGGAACGGTCAGGCTGGTCTCGGCCACGTTCGTCGCGAGCACGATCCGGCGCCGGACCCCCGCGACGGTCGAGGGCTGGAAGACCTTGTGCTGGTCGGCGGAGGAGAGCCGGCCGTAGAGCGGCAGCACCTCGGTCGGGCTCGTACGGTCGCCGCTCGCGAACTTGCCCTGCAGGGCATCCGCTGCGTCGCGGATCTCGGTCTCGCCGCTCAGGAAGACGAGCACGTCGCCGTTCGATTCGCGTTCGAGCTCGTCGAGCGCGGCCGAGATGCCCTCGATGTAGTCGCGGTCGACGGGCGGTGTCGACGCGGGCTGGTCTTCGTCGTCGTCGTCGGCCATTGCCTCGGCGACGAGTGGGCGGTACCGGATCTCGACCGGGTAGGTGCGCCCTGAGACCTCGATGATCGGGGCGGGGGTGCCGTCTGCGGCGGCGAAGTGCTCGGCGAAGCTCTGCGGGTCGATCGTCGCGGAGGTGATGATGACCTTGAGGTCTGGCCGCTGCGGCAGCAGCTGGCGCAGGTAGCCGAGCAGGAAGTCGATGTTGAGGCTGCGCTCGTGGGCCTCGTCGATGATGATCGTGTCGTACTTGCGCAGCATCCGGTCGCGGTGCATCTCATTCAGGAGGATGCCGTCGGTCATGAGTTTGATCTTGGTGTCGGGCCCGACCTGGTCGGTGAACCGCACCTGGTAGCCGACGACCTGGCCGACCTCCTGGCCGAGTTCCTCGGCGATGCGCTCGGCGATCGTGCGGGCCGCGAGCCGGCGCGGCTGGGTGTGGCCGATGCTCGTGCGCCCGAGTTCGAGGCAGATCTTCGGAATCTGGGTGGTCTTGCCCGAGCCGGTGGCGCCCGCGATGATGACGACCTGGTTGTCGCGGATGGCGCGCGCGATATCCTCACGGCGTTGGCTGACGGGGAGTTCGGGCGGGAAGGTGATGACAAGGGGAATCATGAGCATTCCATCGTAAGACTTCCGGGTGTCGACTGTGCGCGCGGGCGCTCCCGGCCTGGCGCTTAAACCGGAGACTGTTAAGCTCAAACCATGTCAGAGGGACAGGGAATCGGCGACCGGCACGCGGCCCTCGCCTCGGATGCGCGCCGCCGGGTGCTCGAACTGATCGCGGGAGCCCGCGAGCCCGTCGACGCCACCGCCGTCGCCGCGAGCATCGGCCTGCACGTGACGACCGCGCGCTTCCACCTCGATCAGCTCGAGGGTGCCGGCCTGATCCGCCGTGCCGTCGACCGCACCGGGATCCGCGGGCGTCCGCGCATCCTCTTCACCGTGAACCCCGCCGTGCGCGAAGACGGCGTGCAGCGGCTGCTCAGCCACGCCCTCGTCGGAGCCCTCGCCGAGGACGACGACGGCGGCCGGGCCCGGGCGATCCGCGCCGGCGAACGCTGGTCGGCCGCCTTCGACCCGGAGGCCCGGGAGAGCGAACCCGGCACCGGCGCCGCGGGCGGCGCGAGCGACCTGGGTCCGCTCGTGCGCATCCTCGACGGCCTCGGCTTCGACCCGATCGCCCAGTCACCTGCCGCGTCTCCCGTCGAGCCGGCGTCGCCGACTGCGACGGATGCCCGCGACGGCCTGGTCGTCGAGCTCCGGGCCTGCCCCTTCCGCGACGAGGCCCGGCACACGCCCGCGGTGGTGTGCTCGCTGCACCTCGGCCTGATCCGGGGCATCGCCCGCTCCGGAGGCCACGACCCCGACGACGTGGAGCTGCGCCCCTTCGTCCGTCCCGAGTTGTGCGAGGTGCGCCTTCGCGGCGACTGGGTGCCGGTCGACTCGTCCGGGAAGTAGCGCGTCCGCAGGAGTGGGGTGCGCACCGGTGTTCGCTTATTAAACCGGAATATATTAGGTTTAAATCATGGCTGACATGATCCCCCTCCTTCCGGCATCCGCACCCCGACCCGCAGTCGTCCACGACGAGCCCGCCGGTCACACCTGCACCTGCGGGGAGGCAGAGGCAGCCGGGTACCCCGAGCTGGACGCCCGGCAGTTGCCGCATGCGATCCGTCACGCCGCGATCTTCGGCGCGCTCGACTCCGTCCTTCCCGGTGGCGGCCTCGTGCTCGTCGCCCCGCACGACCCGCTGCCCCTGCTCGCCCAGTTGGAGGAGCGCCACCCTGGCCGGTTCACGGTCAGCTATCTCTCCCGCGGGCCCGAGGCGTGGACGCTCCAGCTCACCCGCTGACACACCCTGGTCAGGTCATGTCCGGTTCGGGCGTTTAGGGTGAGCCCATGACGATTCCTGTGCCCACCCTCACTTTCAACGACGGCCACACCATTCCTCAGCTCGGCTTCGGCGTGTTCAAGGTCGATCCGGCCGAGACCACCCGCATCGTCTCCGACGCCCTCGAGGTCGGCTACCGGCACCTCGACACGGCCGCGATCTACGGGAACGAAGCCGGCGTCGGGGCCGCGATCGCGGCATCCGCCGTGCCTCGCTCCGAGCTCTTCGTCACGACGAAGCTCTGGAACAGCGACCAGGGCACCCAGAGCGCCTTCGACGCCTTCGACCTGAGCCTCGAGAAGCTCGGGCTCGACTACGTCGACCTGTACCTGATCCACTGGCCGACACCGGCGAAGGACCGTTACGTCGAGAGCTGGAAGGCGCTCGAACAGATCCGCGCCTCCGGCCGGGCCCGGTCGATCGGCGTCTCGAACTTCCTCGTGCCGCACCTCGAACGCCTCCTCGCCGAAACGGAGATCGTCCCCGCGGTCAACCAGATCGAACTGCACCCCGCGCACCAGCAGCAGGAGGTCACCGCGTTCGCGCGCGCCCATGGGATCCAGATCGAGGCGTGGGGTCCCCTCGGCCAGGGCAAGTACCCGCTCCTCGAGGAGCCCGTCGTCGTCGTCGCGGCCGAGGCGCACGGGAAGAGCCCGGCCCAGGTCGTCATCCGCTGGCACCTGCAGACGGGCAACATCCTGTTCCCGAAGTCGAACCGGCGTGCGCGGATGATCGAGAACCTCGACGTCTTCGACTTCGAGCTCAGCCACACCGAGCTCGCCACGATCTCCGCACTCGAACGCTCCGGCCGCGTCGGCTCGCACCCCAACGATGTGAACTAGGCTCCGCTCAGAACGGGTAGCTGCCGGGCGTACGGCGCAGCGTGATCCAGCGCGTCTCCGTGAAGGCGTCGATGTTGGCCTCAGCACCGCCCTGCCGCGAACCCGTGCCGGACGCGCCGACGCCGCCGAACGGTGTGTTCGCCTCGTCGTTGACCGTCTGGTCGTTGATGTGCACGATGCCGGACGGGATCCGCTGGGCCAGTTCGAGGCCGCGCATGGCGTCGGCGGTCACGATGCCGAGCGAGAGCCCGTATTCGGTCGCCGAAGCGATGCTCACGGCCTCGTCCTCGGTGCTGAACCGCACCACGGACGCGACCGGGCCGAACACCTCCTCGCAGAAGGCGGGGGCGTCCAGCGGCGAGTCCGCCAGCACGGTCGGCCGGTAGAACAGCCCGTCGTAGCTGCCGCCGGCCCTCAGCTTCGCGCCGGAATCGATCGAGCTTGTGACCAGGCGGTGGATGCGGTCGCGCTGGTTCTCGTCGATGATCGGTCCGAGGTGCACGTGCTCGGTGGCGGGGTTGCCGACGGCGAGGGAGTCCGCCTTCGCGGCGAGCTTCTCGACGTACTCGTCGAAGATGCTCTCGTGCACGATGTGCCGCCCGACCGTCATGCAGATCTGCCCCTGGTGCAGGAACGATCCCCAGGCGGCGAGGTTGACGGCCTTGTCGACGTCTGCGTCGGCGAGTACGACGAAGGCGGAATTTCCGCCCAGTTCGAGGTGTGCGCGCTTGAGATGCCTTCCCGCGAGCTCGCCGACGGCGCGACCGGCCCTGGTCGACCCGGTGAACGCGATCACCCGCACGTTCGGGTCGGTGACGATGGCCTCGCCGACATCGGCGCCGCCGGTCACCAGCTGCAGGAGCCCGGCGGGCAGGCCGGCCTCCTCGAAGATACGCACCATCATCACGCCGCCGGTCACGGCGGTGCGCGGGTCCGGCTTGAGCACGACCGCATTGCCCAGCGCGAGCGCCGGCGCCACCGCGCGGATGCCGAGGATGATCGGCACGTTGAACGGCGACACGACGCCGACGACGCCGACGGGCACCCGCTGGGCGATGGAGATCCTCGGCTCCTCGCTCGACAGCACCTGTCCGAGCGGATGCGACGGCAACGCCGCGGCCTCGTAGCATTCCTGCGCGCCGACGTGGAGGGCGAAGCCGGCAAGCCCGGGAACCGCACCGACCTCCCGAACGTTCCAGTCCATGATCTCGTCGGCGTGTTCCTCCAGGAGCGCGGCGGCCCGGCGCAGCACGGCGGCGCGCACCGGGTGAGCGGTCGCGGCCCAGGCCTTCTGAGCCGTGGCTGCGCCCGCGGCGGCCCTGGCCACGTCTGCGGGGGTGGCGATCCCGATCCGGCCGATCTCGTCGCCGGTCGCCGGCTCGATGACGGGGAGCTCGCCGCCTGACCCGGAGACCCACTCGCCGTTGATGTAGATCTTCCCCGACCATGCCGCGGGGTCGAGGAACGGGGTCGTCGCGGTTTCATTCACGGTGAGTGTCATGGGCGGTTCTCCTTCATGGTGATTGCGGTTGGTGTGGGGGTGCGGAGGATCAGGAAATGTCGATCGTCACGACGGCGGTGCCGCCGGGCGGGGCGACGGCCCGGGACACGCAGCAGCACATCGCGCCGCGGGAGTCCTTCTGGCGTTCGCTGTAGAAGACGTCGCGGTGGTCGATGTCTCCATCGAGGTCGAGCACGCGCACCTCGCAGAGGCCGCACTCACCCTTGCGGCAGTCGAACATCAGATCGACCTCCGCGGCCTCGAGCGCCTCGAGCATGGTCTCGGTCGCCCGGACGGTGACCTCGGCGCCGATTCGCGGGATGCGCACGACGAAGTCCTCGGGGGCGAACCAGCCGCTGTTGCCGAAGGTCTCGAACCGGAGGTCGGGATAGGGGAGCTCGCGTTCGATCCAGGCCCGACGCACGGCGTCCATCAGCCTGATCGGACCGCACAGGTAGAGTTCGGTGCCCGGTTCGACCCCGCCGACGAGCTCGGTGACGTCGAGCGGGGTGTCTTCGTCGGAGATGTGGAGTCTCAGCCGGTCGCCGTGCGCGCTCTGCAATTGTTCGAGGTAGGCCAGCGCCGGCCGGCTGCGCCCGGCATAGACGAGCGTGTAGTCGGCGCGGACCGACCGGAGCACTCGCGCCATTCCCATGACCGCCGTAATGCCGATGCCGCCGGCCAGCAGCACGTAGTGCGCGGCTCCGACGCGGAGGGGGAAGTCGACGATCGGCTGGGTGATCTCGATGGTGTCGCCGGGCCGGAGGGCGTGCATCGCCCGGGCGCCGCCGCGGGACCGCGGCGAGTCGAGCACGCTGATAGCCAGGCTCCGGCCGTCGGGGCCGTCGTCGACGACGGAGTACGACCGGCGGTCTGGAACCCCGCCGATCGGCACGCGCACGTCGATGTGCGCGCCCGCGTCGACGGTGGCCGGGTGGTCGGGCGCGAGCACGATCCGGCGGATGTCGTCGGTGAGGGCGGTCGTGTCGAGGACCGTAGCGCGCTGCCAGACCGCCGCGTGGGACGTTGCCATTGTCGGTGCCGCCGTTCAGCCGGCAGCGAGGGGTGCGGGCAGGCGTCCCTCCGCCGCGAGCTGACGTTCGATCAGCCGCCGCACCCACATCCCGCCCGCGTCGATGTTCAGGCTGTAGAACTCGTAGTCGGGATTGGCGTCGATCGCGGCCTGCTGGGCGACGAGCATGTCCTCGTCCTCCCTGAAGACGCCGGAGACCCCATCGCGCAGCTGGGTGGTGATCACCTGGCTCTCGAGCCGGTAGTTGCGCATGAACGCCCAGAAATAGAGGGAGGAACGGTCGGTGACCGGCGAGATCGTGTTCATCACATAGCCGTTGACGCCCTGGCTTCGATCGCCCTGCGGCGCCCCGGTGCCGGCCCGCGCGACACCGACGTCGATATTGATCGTGGTCGGCGATTCGAAGTGGATGATCTGCCAGCGGTCGACCTTCCCCTCGAAGCCGGGAAACTTGTCGCGCATGTTCTTCAGCCAGAACGGGGGAGCGTCGATGCCGAGCATCCAGCGTTCCACGGTGACGGTCCGTTCGTCATGGTGCACCGTGAACTCGGATTCGCTCAGCGCCTCCTGGCCGATCGAGGAACTGTGCACGAATTCCTCGTGGGTCAGGTCCATCAGGTTGTCGAGCACCAGCTGGTAGTTGCACTGCACCGAGATCGTCAGGCCGTCTCCGGCCCACTCCGGGTCATCCATCTGGTGCATGTCGGGCACGAGCTCCGGGTCGGCCAGGGCTGCATCGCCGAGCCACACCCAGACGAAGCGGTACCGTTCCACGACGGGGAAGGACGCGACCGTGGCGCTCGGGTTGATGGTCTCCTGCGCCGGCATCGAGACGCAGCGGCCCGCCGAATTGTAGAGGATGCCGTGGTATGGGCAGCGGATGCCGTCCCGGCCCTCCAGCTTGCCCATCGAGAGCGGCGCCAGCCGGTGCCAGCACGCGTCGGCGAGGGCGACGGCGTCACCGTCCTCGGTGCGGTACAGCGCGAGCGGACGCTTCGCGACGGTTCGCGCGAGCGGCTTGCGATTGACCTCGTGGTCCCAGGCGGCGACGTACCAGGCGTTGAGCGGGTGGCCGAGGATCTTGTCGACGGTCGTTTCCTTCATCGGGACTCCTTCGTCCGAACATCGTGCGCCTGGCATCACATCGAAATGTCAACACAATACCTATGTCGATAGTGAAACCACAAGGCCCTTTCAGGGACCAGAATCAAACCATGAGCCTGCGCTATGCCCTCCTTGCGCTCCTGACGGCGCAGCCCATGACCGGCTACGACCTCGCCAAGTCGTTCCACAGCTCGGTCGGGCACGTCTGGAGTGCCCCGGACTCGCAGATCTACCCGGAACTGCGCCGGATGGAAACCGGGGGCCTGATCGAGGCGACGGCGGTGGCCCGGAGCACCCAGGCGACCCAGGCGACGAAGCGGATCTACCACATCACCGCACTGGGTGAGCAGGCGTTCCGTGCGTGGATGGCCGAACCGGTCGAGTACTCGCGGGAGCGAGACCCGGCGCACCTGCGTGCGGCGTACTTCGAATGGGCCGACCCTGACTCGGTCAGGGAACAGCTCCGGGCGCACGTGCGGCACTGGGCCGGGTTGCGCGAGCAGTGGCAGGGCCAGTTCGCCGCGATCCGGGACCGCACGCATCCGATCTTCGTCCAGAGACTGTTGATTAGCCCGGAGTCCGAGCGGCCGCGCATCGCGGCGTACAAGCTCTTCGCCTACGAGGGGCTCATCGCCCGGGCCGAGCAGGAAATCGGGTGGGCCGAGCGCGGGCTGCGCCTGGCCGACGAGCTTGAGCCGGAGCCGCCCGAAGGCGTTCGCGGTAAGTTGGGAGAAGGCGGAGGGACCAGCCCCGGCGAGGAAGTTGACCTGTGAATCCGATTGAGTGGCTGTTCGACGCGCAACTTCACATCGGCACGCAGACCATCCTGTGGCGGGAGATCATCGGCAACCTGTTCGGCATCCTGAGCGCGGTCGGCGGCATGCGCCGCAAGATCTGGGCCTGGCCCATCGGAATCGCCGGCAACGCCCTGCTCTTCACCGTGTTCATGGGCGTGCTCTTCTCCACCCCGAACCCGGTGAACCTGCTCGGCCAGGCCGGCCGGCAGGTGATGTTCATCATCGTGTCGATCTACGGGTGGATCCAGTGGTCGCGAAGTCGCAACTCCACCGTGCACGCAGCGGTCGTGCCGCACTGGGCGGGCAACCGCACCCGCATCCTGCTGGGCCTCGGCCTGGTCGCCGGGACCCTCGTGCTCACCCCGATCTTCCGGGCCCTCGGCTCCTTCGAGCCGGTCTGGGCGGATGCCTGGATCTTCACCGGCTCCCTCCTCGCGACCTATGGCATGGCCAAGGGGTGGACGGAGTTCTGGCTGATCTGGGTCGCGGTCGATATCGTCGGCGTGCCGCTCCTGGTCAGCGCCGGGTACTACGCCTCGGCGATCCTGTATGTGTTCTACGGCGCCTTCACGATCACGGGCTTCTTCATCTGGATGCGGGTGCAGCGCCGCCGCCGTGACTTCGTCGAGCGCGAGCTCACCGGCACCGTCTGATTCGCACGATTGCCGCCTTCCGCCGGCATGCCCCGCGCTGCAACGTGGCGGAACCGCTGCACGAGCGACGGTGACGGCGACGTTCGGTGCGTGCGGCTTCACACGGCGCTGGGGTTACCCCTCCGCGCCGCGGTGCGGGCCGCTCGTCGAACTCATGCCGCCGGCGAGGGTCCAATCGACGCTGACGTCGATCAGCTGGTCGTAGGTCACTGACGCGCTGAGGGGGTCTGCGCTGTCGAGCGCGCCCATGACCGTGGCGTTGAGGTGCAACCCGCTCCCGAGGAGCTCATCGAGCGTGGTGCACGCGCTCGTGCCGGTGAGGTCGGCGTTGCGGAGGATCAGGCAGTATTGGTCGTCCCGCAACCGGGCCGCGAAGACGCTGTACGGCGCGTCGAGGGCTGGACCGAAGAGGCTGTGCACCGAGGTGTATTCCCCACCGAGGGCGGGCGCGGTCTCGTCGGGCACGAATTCCGGCCCCTCGAAGACAGCGAGCAGGCTTCGAGTGGATTCCGGAGTGTCGGCCGCCTGGGAGGCCCCCGCCGTCGAGACTGTGCCGCCAGGGGCATCCGTTGCGCCGGCCAGACCGCTCGCCTGCAGCGCGAGGAGAGAGAGTACCCCAATCGCCGTGCCCGCCAGCACTAGCGCACCCGCGCGCAGTCCGCGCAGTCGCCGCGGAGCCGCGTTCTCCGGACCCGCGCCCGCTTCCGGGCCGGCGTCCACTTCGATTTCCGTCGCGTCGCCCGCCACCGTCCCCGCGAGAGCGGAAAAAGTGCCCCTATCGGGCGCTGATAAGGGCCCTTTCTCCGCTCTCGCGGAAAGGAGCTGTGCGGTTTTGGCGCGGGCGGCGGCCTCGGGGGTGGCGTGCTGCTCGAGGAGGGCCTCGAGGTCGGCGGTGTCCTGGTCAAGGGCCTGCTTCAACGCGGCGAGGCGCTGCTCGTCCTCGGGCGCCGACTCGGCCGAGCGGGCGCGGGAGTAGACCGCCGCCTGCAGGTCCGGGAGCTCGGCGGCGGGGTCCGGCCGTCCGGACGGACTCTCCGTGAGCGGATGCGCCCGCCACCAGAGGGCGTCGAGCACGTCGTGGCGACCCGGGTAGTCGCGGCGCAGGACCGCGTGGAGTGCGGCATCCGCCTGGGCCGCCTCGCGGAGGTGCCCGGCCCGCCGTTGCTGCTCGGACTCTGCGCTGATCTCGAATACCATTCCGGCCCCCCCCGACGGTTGTGACACTCACCCTAGCGAGTGCACCGCCTGCGGGACGCGATGCGCGGCGCCGAGGGTCGCCACTGGCGCCGAGTGTCGCTGGTGGAGCGGGTCGCCTCGGCGTGAACGGCGACTCTCGGCCATGGGCTGGCTGGCTGGCTGGCGGGGTGGGGCGGGTCAGTCCGTCGGGTGCGGGCCGGTCGGGCGGTCAGTTGGTGGGGTGCGGGGCGGTGTCGCTCGAGACGACACCGTCGGTGCTGACCCGGATCGTGACGTCGGCGAGGGCGCCCGCCGGCTCGAGCGAGTCCTTGCCGAGGGTGAAGGGGTTGACCGGCACCGTCGCGGTGAGGTTCAGGCCGCGGCGGGCGAGCTCCGCGAGGCCGACGCACACGCTCGCGCCCTGCTGGCCCTGGGCGCGCAGGATCACGCAATAGAGGTCGTCTCCCCGCCGGGCGACGTAGACGACGGAGCTCGTCTCGCGCTCGACGAACATCGCGTGGATGGAATCCCGGCGGAATTCCGGCCCGAGGTCGATCGTGGTCTGGTCGGGGATCTGCGGCTGGTCGTAGAGCGCGAGCAGGCCGGGCGAAGCGGATGCCGCTGCCTCGGCGCCCGGACCGCCCGCCCCGCCGCCGTGCGGCAGCAGGGTCGAGACCGCGGCGACGGCGATCCCGCCGACGAGGACCCCGGCCGCCACGAGGAGCACGCCGCGTCGCCGGGTCGGGCCCCGGAGTGCGCGGGCTGGCTGCGCGCTCCAGTCGGCGTCGGACGTGCCGACCGGAGCGCCCGAGCCGCCGGGGCCTCCGGGGCCTCCGGGGCCGCCGTGAGCGCCTGGAGCGCCGGGAGTGCCGGGGCCGCCGGGAGTGCCGGGAGCGCCGGGAGTGCTGGGTGCGCCCGAGCTTCCGTGACCGTCGGGAGCATTCGGAGCACCGGGGGCGCTCGAGCCGTCGTGGCCGGCGGGAGCGCGCGGACTGCCGGCAGAATGCGGCGCACCCGGGGAGCTGGCGGGGAGGGCGCCGTCGGGGAACAGCAGCAGCACCGCGTCGAGGTCCGCATCGTCCTGCCTCAGCCGGGCCGTGAGGTCACCGAGTCGCCGTTCGCTCTCGACGAGGGACCCGTCCGGGCCGGGCCGCGCGTACACCGCCGCCTGCAACCGGGGCAGCTCCGCGGCGGGATCCGGCCGCCCGACCGGGGTCGCGGTGAGCGGGTGCGCCCGCCACCACAGGGCGTCGAGAACGTCGTGCCTGCCCCGGTAGGCGGCGCGGAGATCGGAGGCGAGGGCGGCATCAGCCGAGGCTGCGGCGTGCAGCCGTTGTGCCACAGACTCCGATGTCATCCCGCAGCTCCCAGCGGTCGAGGTGTGTCCACTGTAACGAGTCGGGAACCACGCGCGCGCGGCTCCGCCGGTCCGGTTCGATCTTGCGGGGTCGGGGCACAATGGGACCATGCCGAATCGTCTCGCCGATGCGATCAGCCCGTACCTGCGCTCCCACGCCGACAACCCGGTCGACTGGCACGGCTGGGGCGAGGAGGCCTTCGCCGAGGCCCGGAAACGTGACCTGCCGCTGCTCGTATCGATCGGATACTCGACCTGCCACTGGTGCCACGTGATGGCGCGGGAGAGCTTCAGCGACCCCGACCTCGCCGCATACCTCAACGCGCACTTCGTGAGCATCAAGGTCGACCGGGAGGAGCATCCCGAGGTCGACGCGACCTACCTCGCCTCGGCAAGCGCCTTCGTCGACGGTCTCGGCTGGCCGCTCAACGTCTTCGTCACCCCCGAGGGACGCGCCTTCTACGCGGGCACCTACTTCCCGCCGATCGCCGTTCCCGGCCGACCGGCATTCCGGCAGGTGCTCGAAGCCGTCACGGATGCCTGGACCGTCCGCCGCGCCGAGGTCACCGAGACCGGTGCTCTCGTCGCAGACGCGCTCGCCGCGGCCGCCCGGCAGCAGGAGCTCGCCGATGCCGCCGTCGACGGTTTCCGGGGCGACGACCATGACGGCAGCGGCCACGATGGCGGCGGTCACGACGGCAGCGGCCACGACGGCGGCGACCATGACGGCGGCGGCCACGACGGCGATGGGCACGTGGGCGGGCACGGCGTTGGCGACCACGACCTCGGGGACCGCAGGTTACGACGGCTGCCGCAGGGCAGCGTGCTGGACGGCATCGTGGAGGGCCTTGCCGCGACCGAGGACACCCGGTACGGCGGCTTCGGCGGCGCGCCGAAGTTCCCCGTCGCCCCGGCCCTCGGGTTCCTGCTCGACCGCCCGGCCGGCCGCAGCCTCGCCCTGCGCACCCTCAAGCGGATGGGCGCCTCCCCGCTGCGGGACCCCGTGGAGGGCGGATTCTTCCGCTACGCGGTCAACCGGGACTGGAGCGAACCGCACTTCGAACGGATGCTCTACGACAACGCCCAGCTCCTCGATCTCTACACCCTGGCCTGGAGACTGACCGGGGAACAGTGGTCGCGCACGGTCGCAGAGGGCGTCGCCGGCTTCCTCCTCTCCGTGATGCAACTGCCCGACGGCGGTTTCGCGAGCGCCCAGGATTCGGAGAGCACCGTCGCCGGACGCCGCGTCGAGGGCGGCTACTACGCCCTCGACATCGACGCCCGGCGCACGCAGCCCCGCCCCGCCCTCGACGAGAAGGTGCTCACCGGCTGGAACGGCCTCGCCATCGCCGCGCTCGCCCGGGCCGGGTTCGTCTTCGATGAACCCCGGTACACGGATGCCGCGGTCCGCGCCGCCGATTACCTGCTGTCCCGGCACCTCACCATGCCGTCGGCGGGGGACCGGCCGGAGCTCGCACGCGCCTCCATCGCCGGCCGCATGTCGACGGCGCGGGCCACCCTGGAGGACTACGGGATGTTCGCACAGGGACTCCTCGAACTGGCACTCGTGACGGGAGAGGAACGCTACGCGTCCGCGGCGCGCCTCCTGGTGGACAGCACGCTAGCGCCGCCCACCGACACGGCGGCGACCGACACGGCGGCGACAGGCACCGCGGCGACACGGTTCCGGGTCCCGGCCGGCTCCGATCCCGTGCTGGTCGGCCAGGGGCTCGCCCTCGAAGTCGACCCCTCTGAGGGCGCGTACCCGTCCGGGCGCTCCGCCGCCGCGGGCGCCGCGCAGCTGCTGTACCTGACGACGGGGGTGGACGGATACCGGGATGCCGCCATCACCGCCGTCGTCCCGTTCCTCGCCCGCGCCACCGAACGCCCGCTCGCGTTCGGTGCCGTGCTGCAGCTCTGCTCCGCACTGCTCGCTCCCGTGGAACAGCTGGTGATCGTCTCGCCAGACCCCGACCCCGACCCCGACCCCGACCCCGCCCGGCGGGAGCCGGGCGACCCTGGCGACCTCGACGAGCCGGGGGAGCCCGACTTCTCGGCCGCACCCTCGTTCTTCGATCTGCCCGCTGCCGTGAGCCCGACGGCGCTCGTGGACAGCGCGAGGCGGCGGGCCACCGGCCTCGTCGCATCCGTCACCGCGGCCCAGGCCCGGACACTCGCGGCGGCGGGATTCGAGCTCTTCGCCGGCCGGGTGCCGCTCCGCGACCTGCCGACGGCCTACCTCTGCCGCGAGTTCGTCTGTCGGGTTCCGGTGACCGACCCCGCGGAGTTAACGATCGGGGAGACATCCGGGGAGACCGCTCCCGACGGGCTCGCTTCGCTCTAACATCGGAGCCATCCCCTCCGCCGCCGGCGGAATCAGCGAGAGGATCCCCCATGGTTCCCGAGATCAACATCTGGGCCGTACTCCTGGCCACCGCGTCGAGCATGGCCGTCGGGTCGATCTGGTATTCGCGGCGCGTCTTCGGTGCGTACTGGATGCGCACGGTCGGCCACGATGAGGAGAGCATGCGCGCCAACGCGGTCGCGCCCCTCGTCATCACCGTGCTCGTCAGTTTCGTGACCGCCTGGGTGCTCGCCGGCGCCATCGCGATCACGCAGAACTTCTACGGCGGCAGCTTCCTCGCCAATGCGCTGCTGACCGCGCTGATCCTCTGGGCCGGCTTCACCGCGGCCCGGATGGTCACCCACGACGTCTTCGACCGGCGCCCCGCGGGGCTCACCGTGCTGAACCTCGCCCACGAACTGGTCACCCTCGAGGTGATGGCCCTCATCATCGGCCTGATCGGCATCAGCGCGCGCTGAGCCGCCTCCGGGAGCGGCGGGCGCCATCGGGGCCGGTCGCCGGGCAACGTAGACTGGAGGGAACGCTACCGCTTGCTGTCGGCTGCCGGTTCCCGGCTCAGACCGGGTCGCGGCCGCCGGCACGTACCGGACGCACTCTCCCCGGCAACACACGGTTGCCTCGTGGATGAGCGTTCCCAATTTCCCGAGGAGGACCATGGTTACCGTCGATCGTTCAGCCGCAGAGCAGCCGATCGTCCCGGTGACCCCGGCCGTCCCGGTGCTCTCGCTGAGCCAGGAACCCGAACTCGTGCTGCTGTCCCCGGACGCCCGCACCCGCCGCTTCGACCGCGAAGACGTCGTCGTGCGCAAGGGTGAAATCGCCCTGATCAACGGCCACTTCACCCCGCACGAGTCCATGGTCAGGGACCTGCTCGCCGTCGCGCACGCCCTCGACGCCGCCGGCATCGACTTCCTGCTCGTCCGCGGCGACCATGACCGCCCGGTGCTCGCCGTCGACCGCAAGCGCCGCAAGCACATCACCCGCGCGCTCGCCGAGGCGTTCTCGAACGACCCCTTCTATGCGAAGCCCCTCGACGGGCACCTCACCCAGCCGCTCCTCCTCGCCGACGGCGCCCTCACCACCCTGCGCAAGTCATCCGTCTTCCGGGTCTACCGCCCGCGCATCGAACCGATCGGCCGCCTCCGGTACGGCGCCGAGACCGCATTCCAGTTCGAACTCTGGTTCTTCGGAGAAGACGAGATCGTCGCCCCGGTCGAGAATTCCCTGATGCGCAAGCGGATGCCGCGCGGCGAGGCCCGCGAGACCACGATCACCCTGTTCGGGCGCACCTGGCGCACGCTGCAGCACATGTTCGACGATCTCGCGAGTGACGTGAGCTTCGACATCGACATGGTCTTCTCCTGGGTCGACGGCTCCTCGAGCGACTTCCAGCGCGAACGTGCCAAGCGGATGAAGGCATACGTCGTCGGCAGCGGCGACGAGTCCGACGCCCGGTTCCGGCAGATCGACGAGCTCAAGTACGCCCTCCGCAGCGTCTACATGTTCGCACCCTGGGTGCGCCGCATCTTCATCGCGACGGACTCCCCGGCACCCGAGTGGCTCGCCGAGCACCCGCGCGTCACGATCATGCGGAGCGAAGACTTCTTCCCGGACCCGAGCGTGCTGCCGACCCACAACTCCCACGCCGTGGAAAGCCAGCTGCACCACATCCCCGGGCTCGCCGAGCACTTCCTGTACTCCAACGACGACATGTTCTTCGGCCGCCCGATCGGCCCGGAACTGTTCTTCTCGCCCGGCGGCGTCACCAAATTCATCGAGGCGGCCACCCGGATCGGCCTCGGCGAGAACGACCCGAGCCGCAGCGGGTTCGAGAACGCCGCCCGGGTCAACCGGGCGCTGCTCCGCGAGCGCTTCGGCAAGGTCACCACCCGTCACCTCGAGCACACGGCGGTGCCGATGCGGAAGAGCGTGCTGCTCGAGCTCGAGGCCGAGTTCCCGGAGGACTTCGCCCGCACCGCGGCGAGCCAGTTCCGTTCGGCAACCGACATCTCCGTGACGAACTCGCTGTACCACTACTACGCACTGACCACCGGGCGCGCGGTCGAGCAGACCCAGGCGAGATCGCTCTACATCGAGACGACCCTCAAACTCGCCCTGCGCCAGATGAACAAGCTCCGTAAGCGCCGCGACCAGGACATGTTCTGCCTCAACGACGGCAGCTTCCCCGAGATCTCCGACGACGTGCGCCGCGCGGCCGTGACCGAGTTCCTCGAGCAGTACTTCCCGATCGTCGCACCGTGGGAGCGCGAGGCGCAGGCTACGACGAGCGTCACGCCCGCCGCGTCCGCCGCGGGCGCGACCGCGGTCAACGGCGGGGTCGGTGACGCCGGCGGTGCGCCGCGGACCGGCCCGTTTAGCGCAGAACCGGGATCGGCGTGGTCATCGGCGGCTCGCGGAGCGCTGGCAGAGTACCCGCGTCCATGATCGTGATGCCCGACTCGGCGAGGCGGCGGGCGCTCTCCTCCGGGTCGATGTAGTCGAGCGGAGCGTAGCTGCCGAGCGGCACGACCGAGTGCAGCACGGTGTCGGGGTAGACGTGCACGAGGTTGAACGCGCGGGCGCCGTCGCGGCCGCGCGTGCCGCCGACGGGCACGTTGAGGTCCTGCGTGTAGCACGTGGCCGAGGCCACCGACACGGGGATGCCGGCGAACATCGCGGTCGAGGAATAGTGCAGGTGCCCGGCGAGGATGCTGCGGACATCCGTGCCGCGGAGCACTCTGGCGAGGCGGTCCTGGCCGCGGAGCTCGACGGAGACGGCGAGGTCGAGCACGCTCGGGACGGGCGGGTGGTGCATCGCGAGGATGGTGCCGTCGGGCGCGGGAACGCTCAGTTCCCCGGTGAGCCAGGCGAGCTGGGCATCGGTGACCGTGCCGTAGTGGTGGTGGGGCACCGACGTGTCGAGCGTGATGATGCGGAGGCCGCCGATGTAGTCGACGCGGTCGATCGGTGCCGTCGACGAGGGCTGGCCGAGGAGTTCCGCGCGGAAGGCCGGGCGGCTGTCGTGGTTGCCCATCACCCAGATGACGCGGGCGCCGAGGCGAGCGGCGGCCGGCTCGACGATGCTGCGGACCAGGGCATAGGCATCCGCTTCACCCTTGTCGGCCAGATCGCCGGTGATGATGATGGCATCGGGGCGGCCAGACGAGGCTTCGACCTCGGCGAAGAGTTCGGCCAGGTGCCGGGCGCTGTCGACCCGGTCGTAGAGCCTGCCGCCATTGGCCAGAACGTGAGTGTCGCTGAGATGGAGCAGGAAATAGTCCGGCCTGGGGTATTCGGCCGTTCGCAGGTTCAAATGAACTTTCCATTCGTCGGGACTGTGTGGCACTCATCGTTGAGTCGACTGACTCTACTCCGAATATTCGACCAGCCGTTCTTGAACGGCCGGTGTACTCCAGACGAACAGGCCTGCGGACCCGGAGATGCCGGGGGTTGCGCGCCCTGAATAGGCTGGGCACATGGCTCGTTACGTGCGCTTCTCCGAATTCGGCGGCCCGGAAGTCCTGCGGGTGATCACCGGTGATCCGCCTGCGCCCGGCCGCGGCCAGGTGCGCGTACGGGTGCACGCCGCCGGACTCAATCCCGTCGACTGGAAGATCCTGCGCGGCGGCCCGGCGGCCGGCGCCCACGGCGTCGAGCTGCCGAGCGGCAACGGCAACGACTTCTCCGGCGTCATCGACGAACTCGGTGTCGGCGTGACGAGCTGGGCCGTCGGCGACGCCGTGCTCGGCGGCAGGCGCATGTTCGCGCAGGCAGACCGGCTCGTCGTCGACGCGTCCGCGATCATCCGCAAGCCGGATGCCCTCGGTTTCCTCGCCGCCGGAGCCCTCGATATCGGGGGCCGCGCCGCGGCGGCCTCGGTGCGCTCCCTCGGGCTGACGCGCGAGGACACCGTACTCGTCAGCGCCGCCGCCGGGGGCGTGGGGGTTCTCGCCGTCCAGCTCGCCCTGCGCACCGGCGCGACCGTGGTCGGGACCGCGAGCCCCGCCAACCACGACTTCCTCCGCAGTCTCGGCGTGATCCCGGTCGCCTACGGTGCCGGCCTCGCCGAGCGGGTGCGGGCACTCGTGCCGCGGGTGACGGCCGTGCTCGACTACAACGGTCCCGCCACGATCGACGCCGCCCTCGAGCTCGGGGTGCCCGGCGCCCGCATCAATACGATCGCGGCGCGCGGCCACCGAGCGGATGCCGGCATCACCGGCGTCGGAGGGCAGGCGGCCCGCCCGGGCGACCTGGCCGCCCTCGCCAACCGGGTCGCGAGCGGGGACGTGGTGCTGCCGATCGACCGGGTGTTCCCGCTTGAGGAGGTCGCGGAGGCCTACCGGTACCTGATGCGCGGCCACGTGCGCGGCAAGGTCGTGCTCGGCCTGGTCTGAGCCCCGCGGTTGGTGCGGCCGACGGCGTCCGGGCCGGACGCATCCGCTGCCTGGCAGGCTCGAACTCGGCGCCCGGCCCGCAGCGTCTGACCGGAGGGTCAGGGGTGGGTCAGGCCCTCGGTGGTGCCGGGGAGGGTGGGCCGGGTCACGGTGTCCTGCTCGTAGGGTTCGGTGGGCTCGGCCGCGGCGTTCGCCGCCCTCCGGCGTTCCTCCTCGAAGTCGCCCTCGAGTCCGCTGAAACCCTCGACACCCGCCGCCCGGGCGCCCGGGGGCTTGCCTCCGCGCGCGGGATGGTCTTTGTCGGCGGCGTGCCGACCGTGGTGTGCAGCAAACATGCCAGTCACCGTACGCCGAGCGCCCGCCGAGTCAAGGGGTAGCGCACGGAGGGAGCCGGTGCCGCGATGGTATGGCGGGCCGCCGCGCACGGTGTAACTTCTACATCACAGCAGTTGAATTCTGCTCAGAAGGACCTCGGCGGCGTTCGGCCCCGGGGTCCTTTGCCTTGCCCCGGAGGCGCGGCGGCGGCGCTCCGTTCGGCTTGCCGTGCGGCGCTCCGTGCGCCGTTGGGTCGGCGTTTCGGCGGCCTCGCCCACGGTCTGTCCAGCCAGTCGTGCGAAGCTGGACTGTGCGCTCCCTTTCGACAACAGGATTCCCGCGATATCTCGGCGGCGCGATCGTCGCATCGGCCGCCTTCGTCGCGCTCTATCTCTTCTTTGTGCGCACCCTGCACGGCCAGACGATGGACCAGCTCGCCTACGACGGCTCGATCTTCGGCCGGCGCAGCGTCACCGTCGTCACCCAGCAGGTGCTCGACCAGGTTCCGACCGTCTCCGTCGTTGCCGGCGCCGTCATCACCGGGATCATCACGGCCGTGCGCCGCGATCTCCGCACCCTCGTCGTCGCCCTCGTCGTCGCCCTGGGTGCCGTCGTCACCACCCAGGTCCTCAAGGACATGCTGCTCACCCGTCCCGATCTCGGTGTCGACGGGTACGCCGGCAATTCGTTCCCGTCCGGGCACACGACGGTCGCCGCGGCATCCGCTCTCGCCGTCTTCCTCGTCTCGAGCCCGCGCACCCGCTGGCTGGCCGCCCTGCTCGGCTCGGCGTTCGCTGCCCTGGCCGGAGTGTCGACCCTCGCGAACGGCTGGCACCGGCCGAGCGACGTCATCGCCGGGCTCCTCGTCGTCGCCGTCTGGGGCTGCGCGGGCGGCCTCGCGCTCGGGGTGTGGGGCGCATCGCCCAGCCGGTTGCGAGCGCGCCCTCGCGGGCAGCGGTTCGTGGCTGGGAATGCCGACCCGGAGACGGGCGGCGGCCCCCTGGCCCCGGTCCGCGGAACGCCGGCGATCGGCTACCGCACCCAGCTCTGGTTCGTCGTGCCGTTCTGCGTTGTCGCGGCCGCAGCGTTCCTCGTGACCTTCTTCGGCGCATCCGGCCCGAACAACGAGGCCGTCATCGCCTACGTCGGCGGGGTCGCGGCGATCTGCGCCGCCGGATCCCTCGTCGCGTTCGTCGCAACCCACCTCTTCGACCGCCTGCCCTGACTTGCGGCCCCCGGCTATCGTCGCCGGCCCCGTCGTGTCGCCGAGCGGATGCCGCCGCGCCGGTTTCGGCAGCCCGCACCCCCTCGTACTCGCCGCCGCGCCGGTTTCGGCAGCCCGCACCCGTTTGCGTTCGCGCCCGCGCCGGTTTCGGCAGCCCGCGCCGGCCGTTTCGGGCGCTCCCTGCGCAAACCGGCGCGAGCATCCGCTACCGGTCGCCCGCTGACGTTGTTCCGAAGTAACTCACCAGACAGCGGTCAGGGCCTTGCGCCGGCGCCGATCGTGCCCGTCACCTCGAAGCGACCGTAGGAGAGCGTGACCGTTCGCGCGTCGGGGCTCGGCGCATCCCGCGTGGAGACCGCGATGCTCCCGGGGTAGCCGGCCTCTCCGAACACGGGACCCGGTTCAACGGTGAGGGGACCGACCTCGAACGGGAGCCCGTCGAACCGCACCTCGTCGGGGGTCGACCAGTGGATATCCGCGGTGGGATCCAGGACCTGCCCGTAGACCACTGCGTGGGTGGTCCAGATGTCGACGCCCGTGATCGTGAAGGGTGCGGGCGCGTCGGACTGCACCGTAACGGTGGCGTACGTGAGTAGGCGAGAGTCCGGACTCGGAGGGTGGGCCATGTCAGGAGCTTACGGCGAGCGGATGCGCCCGCACAGATTTAAGTGGCATGGTCAGGTAAAACGATTGTAGAGTGACGCCATGACCAACCGAAATGAGCAGGAGTTCACCCGGTCGACAGGTACTGCGTTCCTGTTCCTCTGCGGTGCAGTCGTTGTACTGATGCTGTCTGTTCTGACGTTCGGCACCGCGTCGGAGTGGTTCCACAATGTATCCGGCACCGTCTTCCTGGCGCTGGCCGGGGTGCTTGCCTACCGAGGCTTTCGGCTGCTGTCTCACCGTCACGCCTGAGGGGACCCGCTGTGACGGCACGTCGAAACATCGTGATCGCCGGCGCCAGTGCCGTGTGCGGATTTCTCGGCGTGATCGCCTCGATGATCTGGCTCGTGGTCCTCGGATACCGTGCCGATGCCGGCGAACAAATCCCGGTTGGGCTCGCGTGGACCCCGCTCGGCGTGTCCCTGCTCACGGTCCTCCTCAGCGCGGGTTGGCTCCTGCGCGCGGCCTTGACGAGCCAGAGAGACCAAGGAGACGGCGCCAGCTGAGGCGGGCGGTCGGAGGCAGACGGGCGGTTCGTCCTCGCGCCCGCGCCGGTTTCGGCAGGCCGCGCCGGTTTGTCCTCGCGCCCGCGCCGGGGTTGGCAGGCCGCGCCCACCGTTTCGGGCGCGGCCTGCCAAACCCGGCGCGGGCATCCGTGGGCTGGGCGGAACCCGAGGAGTCACGCGCGCCGACGCTGATCGTCCGGCGCTCAGGCTCCGATCAGGACGAGCACGTGATACACGACGTAGACCGGCCAGACGATCGCCTGGAGCAGCCCGAGAATCACGCCCCAGAACGTGCCGCTCGACGCCGAGACGAAGTAGATCGCCGCTCCGATGTACGCCAGAAAGAGGACGAACCCCCAGGGCCCGTCCCGCACGATCACCCGTCCACGTCCGTCCATGGCCATGAGCTCCTCCGAATCCAAACGCCGCGGCGACTAGCCCTTGGGCCTCAGGGTAACCCGAGAGCTGCCGGCGTGACACGGGACGGCCGCGCCGGTTTCGGCAGGCCGCGCCCGCCGTTTCAGGTGCGGTCTGCCAAAGTGGGCGCGGGCATCGTGCGGGGGCCGCGGAAACGGGTGCGGTCTGCCGAAGTGGGCGCGGGCGCGCATCGTGGGCAACGGCATCCGCCCGCCGGGCCCGAGATCGCGACCCAGACCGAACAGGCCACGGTTCCGCCTCCGCGACGGGACCCGCGTGCGCGCCTAGAGCTTGTGGATGTTCGTGCGGGCGAGCTGAACGGCCTCGCCGACGCCGCCATTGAGCACGACGCGGGAGAGGGCGAGCGCGAAGCCGCGCACCTGCGCGCCGGTGATCGTCGGCGGCATGCTGAGGGCGAGTGGGTCGGTGACGAGGTCGACGAGGGCGGGCCCGTTGTGCTCGAAGGCGCGCTCCAGGGCGCCGCGGATGTCGGCGGGATCCTCGACCCGCTGGCCGTAGATTCCGAGGGCGTTCGCGACGGCGGCATAGTCGACGGCCGGAACATCGACGCCGAAGTCGGGGTAGCCGTCGACGAGCATCTCGAGCTTGACCATGCCGAGGGTCGAGTTGTTGAATACGACGATCTTCACCGGCAGGTTCTGCGCGGCGACCGTGACGAGCTCGCCGAGGAGCATCGAGAGCCCGCCGTCGCCGGACAGGGTGACGACCTGGCGGCCCGGGTGGCTGGCCTGGGCGCCGATCGCTTGGGGGAGCGCGTTCGCCATCGATCCGTGCAGGAGCGAGGCGAGCATCCGCCTGCGCCCGTTCGGGTTGATGTAGCGGGCGGCCCAGACGTTGCACATGCCGGTGTCCGCGATGAAGACGGCGTCGTCGGCGGCGACCTCGTCGAGGATCGAGGCGGCGTACTCGGGGTGGATCGGCGTGCGCTTCTCGACGTTGCGCGGGTTGCCGTCGACCTTGTGCATGAGCTGCTCGTGGTGCTTGAGGGTCTTCTCGAGGAACCGGCGGTCGGCGGTGCGGGTGATCAGCGGGGTGACCGCGGCGAGTGTCGCGGCGACGTCCCCGTGCACCGGAACGGTGACGTTGGTGCGCCGGCCGATGTGTTCCGCACGGATGTCCACCTGCGCGATGACGACATCCGTGCCGTCGGGCAGGAATTGCGAATACGGGAAGTCGGTGCCGAGCAGGATGAGCAGGTCGGCGTCGTGCATGCCGTCGTGGGCGGCGCCGTAGCCGATGAGGCCGGTCATGCCGACGTCGAAGGGGTTGTCGTACTGGATCCACTCCTTGCCGCGGAGGGAATGTCCCATCGGCGCGGCGAGCAGGTCGGCGAAGGCGACGACCTCGTCGTGGGCGCCGGCGACGCCGATCCCGGCGAAGATCGCGATCTGGCGGGCGTTGTTGATGGCGTCGGCGAGGCGCTGCACGTCGGCGGGAGAGGGCACGAGCGTGCCGGGCTTGGTCAGGGTGATCGTCGGGGCCGTGCCGACCGCGGGCAGCTCGGCGATGTCCCCCGGGAGGGTGACCACGGCGACGCCGCCGAGGCCGATCGCGTGACGCATGGCCATGCTCACGACGCGCGGGGCCTGGCCGGCGGAGCTGACGAGTTCGCAGTAGTTGGAGCACTCGACGAAGAGGCGGTCGGGGTGGGTCTCCTGGAAGAAGGAACTGCCGATCTGGGCGCTCGGGATGTGGCTCGCGATCGCGAGCACGGGAGCTCCCGAACGGTGGGCGTCGTAGAGGCCGTTGATCAGGTGCAGGTTTCCCGGTCCGCAGCTGCCGGCACAGACGGCGAGTTCGCCGGTGAGCTGGGCCTCGGCGCCGGCCGCGAACGCCGCGGCCTCTTCGTTGCGCACGTGCACCCAGTCGATGCCGCCCTTGGCCGATCCGCCGCTGCGCCGGACGGCGTCGACGATCGGGTTGAGGCTGTCGCCGACGATGCCGTAGATGCGGCGAACGCCGGCTTCGATGAGCTGGGCGATGATCTGGTCGGCGACGGTCGTGGCCACGGGACTCCCTGGGATCGGCGGGCGCGCGGCCCGCGGTTGGCGACGCGCGTCCTCGTTGTCCCACGCCATATTCCAGCCTAGGCACCACTGCGCGGCTCGGAACCGTGCCCAGCGGATTCACTGCCAGCGTCCAGTTTCAAGCGTGCGGGCATCCGCTCGCCGTCGCCCGCGCTCGCGAACGCGCCCGGGAAAATGGGGGGTGTGCCTCGCAGGGCCGCGTGTAACACTGGGGGCTATGTCCGTCACTCTTCGAGCGTTGCAGACCGTTGTCCCATCCACCGTGCTGATCCAGGAGCAGGTGCGCGACGTTTTCGCGTCCCAACCCGGCCTGAGCAGGCTGGCGAAAAGGCTCGTGACCGCATCGTTCAACCTCTCGGGAATCGAACGGCGTCACACCGTGATCGAGGAGCTGACTCTCGACTCGGACGCCGCCGATCCCCTGTTCTTCGACGCGGCGACGCAGACCCTCCTGGTGCCGAGCACCCGGGTGCGGAACGAGCTGTACATCACCGAGGCGACGAAACTGTTCGTCGAGGCCGGGCGCCGCGCACTCGCCGCGTGCCCCGGCATCGAGGCAGCGGACGTGACCCACGTCGTGACGGTCTCGTGCACCGGCTTCTACGCGCCGGGCCCCGACTATATGCTCGTGCGGGAATTGGGACTCAAGCCCACGACCCAGAGGTATCACCTCGGCTTCATGGGTTGCTACGCCTCGATGCCCGCGCTGCGCACCGCGAAGCAGTTCGTCGAAGCCGACCCGAATGCCGTCGTGCTCGTCGTGAGCGCCGAGCTCTGCTCGCTGCACCTCCGCACCTCGGACGACCCGGACACGATCGTCGCGTCCTCGCTGTTCTCGGACGGTGCGGCCGCGGGAATCGTCAGCTCGCGCGCCCCGGCACCGGGCGAGGCCGCTCTCAACCTGGACCTGTTCGAGACCGTGATCACCCCGGTCGGCGAGGGTGACATGGCCTGGAAGATCGGCGACGAGGGCTTCGAGATGGTGCTCAGCAGCTACGTTCCGCACATCATCGACCAGCACATCGAGGGCGCGCTCGCTCCGCTCTTCGCGAAGGACCCCGGGCTCGCGGCGGCCGTCGCTGCGCTCGGCGCGTCCATGCCGATCGAGGAATTCACCGACGCGGTCGAGGTGCTCGCCGAGGTTGCCGAGGCGACGCACCTGGCGGACCTGGCCGCGTCAACGGAACTGGCCGAGGCGACCGAGCTCGCCGAGCTGGCGGGACTGCTGGCCGTGCAGGGTTCGCCCGCGGAGCCTGGCGTGCTCAGCGGGGCGGGTTCCGCGGGTGGCTCGGCGGCGCCGGGGTTCGAAACGGATGCCGCAGCCGGGTCGGTCGCCACGCTCGCCGCCCCCGTGGTCGCGCTCGGGGCATCCGCTCAGCGAACGCCCGTGACCGACCCCACCGCTGAACTCGCAACTGGCCTGGCCGCCGCGACGACGGAACCGGCGACGGTGCCTGCCCTGAACCTGAGCACGGCGATCGCGCACTGGGCGATCCACCCGGGCGGGCGCAGCATTCTCGACAAGACCGAGGCCAAGCTCGGGCTGAGCGAAGCGCAGCTCGTGCCGTCCCGGGAGACCCTGCGGGATTACGGCAACATGAGCAGCGCGACGATCCTGTTCGTGTTGAAGGCGATCCTGGACGCTCCGGACACGGCGGACGGCGAGCGGCTCTGCGCCATGGCCTTCGGGCCGGGGCTCACGGTTGAGTCCGGCCTGATGACCGTGGTGCGCGGCTGACGCGGCTCGCGCGAGTGCCGGTGTTGCCTGCGTTGCCGTTCCTTCGCCGACGGGCGACCGACGCGGTCGAGCTCATGGACGATCCCGACTGCGATCCCGATGCGCTCGATCGCACCTACGGCTACTTCCGCTTCGTGAATGCCGCGGTGTCGGGCTGGCGCGGGGTCTATCGCCGCGAGATTCGACCGTTCCTCTCGACGAGCCGGGAGAGCACGCTGCTCGACATCGGCTCGGGCGGCGGCGACGTCGCCACGGCCCTCGCCCGCTGGGCGACCCGCGACGGCCTGCTCCTCACGGTGACCGCGATCGACCCGGATGCCCGTGCCCACCGCTTCGCAACCGCCCGGCCGGCACTGCCCCGGCTTCAGTTCCGGCGGGCGCTCAGTTCCGATCTCGCCGATGCGGGCGCGCGCTTCGATTTCGTGGTCTCCAACCACGTGCTGCACCACCTGACCGGCGCCCAGTTCGGCGGCCTGCTCGCCGACTGCGAACGGCTCGCGGCGCCCGGCGGCCGGGTCCTGCTCGGGGACATCGAACGCAGCACCTTCGCCTACCTCGGCTTCGGCCTCGGCACCTGGCCGCTCTTCCGCGACTCCTACATCCGCGCGGACGGCCTCACCTCGATCCGCCGTAGCTTCACCGCACCGGAACTGCGCGCGGTCGTGCCTCCGGGCTGGGAGGTGGTGCGCGAGCATCCGTCGCGCCTGCTGCTGCGCTGGGACGGCCCGAGCGCGCCCAGTGCGCCGTCGCGCGCCCGGCGTTCCGCGTGGGTCACGGGCGACGCGCCACTTGCGCCGCTTCGCGCCAAGGGTGCCGGCTATGTGACGGGCGACGCGCCACTTCCGCCGCTTCGCGCCAGGCGTGCCTGGCGCGCAGCTGCGCAGATGGCGCGCGTCCCGAGAGCTGCCGTTCCGGTCGAGAGTGGCCCCTCCGCCGGGAACTCTCGACCGGAACGGGAACCCTCGCCGGCCGTCGTGACGGCGGGCGCGGCGGATGCGGCGCGCGCTACGGGTGCGGCGGGCGCTGCGGGTGGCGACGGGCAGCGGATGCGGGACGTGATCGTGGTCGGCGGGGGTCCCGTCGGGATCCTGCTCGCGGGGCTCCTCGCGGTGCGCGGCCTCGACGTCGAGGTGCTCGAGCGGCGTGCAGAACCGTCGCGACGGTCGCGAGCCATCGGCATCCACCCGCCGTCGATGCGCGCCCTCGACGAGCTCGGTCTCGCCGACGCCGTCGTCGAACGCGCCGTCCGGATCCGCGGCGGCGAGGTGCGCTGCGACGGGCGTGCCCTGGGCCGCCTGACGTTCCGCGAGGCGGCCGGGCGGCATCCGTTCGTCGTCTCGCTGCCCCAGTACGAGACCGAGGCGCTGCTGCGCGCCCGGTTCGACGAGCTCAGCCCCGGCCGGTACCGCTCGGGCGTCACGGTCACGGGAGTGCGGGACCGCGGCGACCGCGTCGAGGTCGAGGTCGAGCACACCGGAACGCCCCCGGCACACAGTGACGCCGGGGAGGATCCCGGATCGGCGGGAGAGTCCGGTGTTGCACGGACCGTTCTCGAGGCCCGCTACGTTGTGGCCGCGGACGGCGCCCGCAGCATGGTTCGCGCACTCGCGGGTATCCGCGGGATCGAGCGCGGCGGCGGCGACACCTACCTGATGAGCGACTACCCGGCGGGCGATCTCGGTTTGGCGGGGGAGTCCGCGCCGGTTGGTGACGGCCCCGCGGCCGACTCGGCGGGCGATCCGGCGGCTGACACCGCGGCCGACTCGGTGGGCGATCCGGCGGCTGGCCCCGCGGCTACCGACCCCGTGGCCACTGACACCGTGGCCATCGACCCCGCGGCCACCGACCCCGCGGCCGAGCATGCGGTGCTGTACTTCGAGCGCGGCGGCGTCGTCGAGTCGTTCCCGCTCCCCGGCGGGCGGCGGCGCTGGGTCGCCATGACGTCGTCCCTGCAACCGGATGCCTCCAGCCGCGACCTCGCCGCGATCGTCCAGTCCCGCACGGGCGTGGTTCTGCCCTCGTCCGGGGCGGCGGTGAGCGCGTTCTCGGTGCAGCAGCGGCTGGCCGAACGTCTCGTCAGCGGACGGATCGTCCTCGTCGGCGACGCCGCGCACCAGATCAGCCCAATCGGCGGCCAGGGCATGAACCTGGGCTGGCTCGACGGACTCCAACTCGCCCCGGCACTCGCGCGTGCCATCGCCGAACCGGATGCTGCCGCATCCGTGCTCGAGGACTACGACCGCCACCGCCGCCGCAGCGCCCGGATGGCGGCCCGCCAGGCCGGCTTCAACATGATGATGGGTCGGCCGGCCACGGGCCTACGTTTGCGGCTGCGCAACGGTCTCGCGCGCACCCTCGCCGTGCCGCCGGCGAGTGGCGTGCTCGCGAGTGCCTTCACCATGCGCTGGCTCTAGCCCCGCACCCTTCAGCCCACCCAGCCCGCTTCACCCCACCCGAGCCCGCACCACCCAGCCCGCAGGACGACGCATAACTCCGGCACATTCCGCGGCCGGCCGGCGGCTGGCGCGGAATTCCGCGGCAGCCGCCGGAGCCGGCCGGAATCTGCAGGAGTTAGGCCCGGGGCTGGCGGGGGAGGATCGTGACCTGGCCGAGGAGGGCCGGGGTGATCGGGGTCGAGGTGACCAACCCGGTCTCCCGGTCGGGCGCGAGGCCGAGCACGGTCCCGAGCACGGAGATCGCCGCGGCCGCAGACCAGGCCTGCGGGCGGCACGCCGCGGGGTACGGCACCGGCGCCGACACGTCCGTCGAGGAGTCCCCGGAGTGGAGCTCCGGCATCCGGTAGCCGAAGGATTCGGCGGCCGCGAGCAGCCCGTCGATCAGGATGCCGGCCTCGGCGCCGAATCCGGCGCGCCCGAGCCCGTTGATCGCGATCGCGGTGTCATGGGTCCAGACCGAGCCGCCGTGGTAGCTCAGCGGCCAGTATCCGGTCGAGTCGGTCGACATCGTCCGCAGGCCGAACCCGGAGTTGAGTTCGGGCGAGACGAGCCGGGCGGCAACGAGTGCCGATTCCTCCTCGTTCAGCAGTCCAGTGCCGAGCAGGTGGCCGATGTTGCTCGTGACGGTGTCGACCGGGCGCTTGTGCGCGTCGAGCGCGACCGCGGGATACCGGCCGGAGGGCGAGTCGATCCAGAAGGATGCCCGGAATCGGTCCTGCAGCGCAGCGGCCCACTCGCGCCACTCGGCCGCGCCGGGGCGACCGAAGGCCTCGAGCAGCTCGGCGCCGCCGATCGCCGCCTGGTAGGCGTATGCCTGCACCTCGCAGAGCGCGATCGGCCCCTCGGCGAGGGTGCCGTCGCGCCACTGGATCGAGTCGCCGGAGTCCTTCCAGCCCTGGTTGGCGAGGCCGTGGCCGGTCTCGTCGACGTAGGAGAGGAACCCGTCGTCGTGGCTGTCGCCGGAGTCGCGCATCCAGGCGAGGGCCGCCTCGAGGTGGGGCAGCAGGGCCTCGACCTCGGCTCCGGGCAGGCCCCAGTGCCAGGCGTCGTTCAGCAGGCAGATCCAGAGCGGTGTCGCGTCGACCGTGCCGTAGTAGAGCGGCGGCAGGTTCAGGCTCTCGCCGGGCATCGAGAACGCGGCAGGCCGCAGCTCGTGCATGATCTTGCCCGGCTGCTCGGCCGTTTCGGGGTCGGAGACGGTGCCCTGCAGGCTCGCGAGCAAGCGCAGTGTCGAGCCGGCGATGTCCGTGCCGAGCGGCAGCAGGAACCGCGCCGCCCACAGCGAGTCACGCCCGAACAGGGTGAAGAACCACGGCGCCCCCGCGGCGAGGAAGGGCTCATCGGGCTGCGCCGTCGTCGCCATCCGCAGCCCGGAGAGGTCGTCGAGGGCGCGCTGCACCCAGCGGCCGAGCCGGGCGTCGCCGGAGTGCACGGTCACGCCGTCCCACTCGGGCAGGCCGCCGGCCGCCTGGACCACGGTTGCCGAGTGCTCGATGTCGACGGCCCACTCCACGGTCGCGGTGCCGTGCGCGGGCACCTCGACCGCCCAGCTCGCCGCGACGATCGGTGCGGCGGCATCCGCCCCGGCCCGGTGCGCCCCGCCGGCGGCCGACGCGGGGGTCTGGGCGAGCGTCGCGTCGCTGCCGAACCGCAGCACGGCCGTCACGCTCGGCGTCGACAGGCGGATGCCGTCGGCCACGGTCTCGAGGTCGACGACGGGCGTCTCCGGCAGGTCCGCAGCCGGGAAGGCGCGTCTGCTCTCGGGGTCGGCAAGCCCCGCCTTGACCGTCTGCATGTCCGAGAAGTCGGGGTGGACCCGCAGCGCGATCGTGGTCGAGACCGGGTGGCCCAGGCCGGAACGGATCGTGATGCGTTCCCGCATCCGCCCGGCGCTCACGGTGCGCGTCACCTCGAGCCGCAGCCGAGGGTCGGCGGTGGCGTCGTCGAGGTGCCGCAGCAGCGACGTGAAGGTCACTTCGCCCGAACCGCGCCCGGCCTGCGCGATCGCCTCGCCGGGTGCCCCGCCGACCGAGACGTCCCAGCCCGAGAGCACGCGGGTGTCCGCGTGGTACAGGCCGTGGATCGGCAGTTCGGTGCGCCCGTCGGGACGTGACCACGCCTGCGTGGGTGCGGCGAGGACGATGGTCGAATCGTGGAGCAGCGGCTGGACCGGGTGGTCGCCGGCGGGCTGAATGGGCACGGGCGTCGAGATGAGGGACTGGGAGAGCATGAGGAAGGAACGACTCCTGGATTGAAGCGGATGTCCACAGGGGGACGGGGAAGGTGGGCCGGCCGGCCGGGACTTACTCCTTGACGGCGCCGTCGGTGGTGTTCATGATCCGTTTCTGGAAGATGAAGAACATCACCGCGACCGGGATGGTCATGATCGCCGCGGCGGCGAGTTTGAGCGGGTACTGGGTGCCCTGGCTGAGCTCCCCGGAGGCGAGCGACGCGACGCCCTTGGTGAGCGTGGTCAGCGCGGGCGACTGGGTCGCCACGATGAAGTGCGAGAGCTCGTTCCACGATCCCTGGAATGACAGGATGACGATCGTGATCAGTGCGGGCCGCGCCATCGGCAGCACGATCGACCAGAACACCCGGAAGGTGCCTGCGCCGTCGATGCGGGCCTGTTCCTCGACGCTCGCGGGGATCGATTCGAAGAAGTTCTTCATGATGAAGACCCCGGCGGCGTCGGTGAGGAGCGGCACGATCATCCCGACGTAGGTGTCGTAGATGCCGATCTGGTTGATCACGAGGAACTTCGGGATCAGGAGCACGACGCCGGGAACGCTCATCACGGCGATCAGGCCGGCGAAGATGACCGTCCGGCCGCGGAACTGCAACCGGGCGAGTGCGTAGCCGGCGAGCGAGTTGAAGAACACCCGCCCGAGGGTGACGAAGATCGTGACGATGGCGGAGTTCTTGAACCAGACCGGGAAGTCGGAGTTGAGGAACAGCTTCTCGTATGCCGCGGTGGACCAGGTCTGCGGGATCAGCGAGATGGGATTGCTCGCCGCCTCGACATCCGTCTTGAACGAGGTCGCGACCTGCACCAGGAACGGCGCGATGTAGATGATCGCGAGCACGGTGAGGATCGCGTACATCAGCGAGCGGCCCGCGACGGCGCGGGTGGGCAGCTGCGGCCTGCTCAGTGAGCGCAGCCGACGCGAGGGCGACGGCGGGGTGGGTGTCTTCGTCGAGACCGTGGCGGTCATCGGGTGCCTCCGGTCGTGTCGGGCGCGTGGGAATCGGGGTCGGAACCGGAACCGGGCGGGTCGGTGCCGGGGGATCCGGAGCCTGCCCCGGTGAGGGCGGATGCGGCGACGACGTTCGCGGTCGCACCGTTCGCGACCGACAGGTACGGTCGCATCCGCCGGTTCGAGACGGAGCGTTCCCGCAGCACCCAGCGCTGGAAGAGGGTGAAGAACACGATGATCACGAACAGGATGAACGCGATCGCGGCGCCCTGGCCCCATTCCTGGTTGTTGAACGCCGACTGGTAGGACAGGAAGGCGGGAGTGAGGGTGGTCTTGCCGGGTGCACCCTTGGTGCCGGTGTAGATCTGGTCGAAGACCTGCCAGCTGCCGATGAGGCCGAGGGTGAGCACGGTGAACAGCGTCGGGCGCAGCTGGGGGAGGGTGACCTTCCAGAATCGCTGCCAGCCGTTGGCGCCGTCCATCATCGCGGCCTCGGTGACCTCGCCGCTGAGGTTCTGCAGCGCCGCGATGAAGAGCAGCATGAACGTGCCGCTCGTGGTGAACACGGCCATCAGGATGAAGGCCGTCATGGCGACGGAGGGGCCCGCGAGCCAGTCCCACCAGGAGACGCCGAGGAAGGATCCGTCCGTGAGCGCGGCGGGGCCCTGGGTCACGCCGAAGAGCTGCAGGAAGTTGTGCAGGATGCCGCTCGGGTCGTTGAACCAGTTCGGCCCGGTGATGCCGATGAACGAGAGCAGCTTGTTGACGGCGCCGGTCGAACTGAACAGGAACAGCCAGAGCACGGTGATCGCCACCGAGCTCGTCACCGAGGGAAAGTAGAACGAGGTGCGGAAGAAGCCGCGGCCGCGGAGGATCTGCCGGTTGACGAGCACGGCGAGCAGGAGGGAGAGGGCGGTCTGGATCGGGACGACGAGCACGACGTACCACGCGTTGTTGCGCAGCGCCGTGCCGAAGTCCTGTTCGGCCAGGCTGCCCCCGCTCAGGAGGGTGGAGTAATTGTCAAAGCCGACGAACTTCACGTTGCCGCCGAAGGGGCTGCCGCGGCCGCCCCAGTCGGAGAAGCTGACCCAGAGTGCCATGAGCACCGGGATGACGAGGAACATCCCGAGCAGGATGATCATCGGGGCGGTGAAGAGCCACCCCGAGGCGGCCTCGCCGCCCCGGATTCCGGAGCGGCGAGACGTGCGTGCGGGCTTCGACATGTCGAACTACTTCAGCAGCGCTTCGAGGTTTTTCTGGGCGGCGTCGAGGATCTGCTGGGGATCGCCCGTCTTGAGGGACTCGAGCTTGGAGTTCAGCTCGGTCACGACATCCGCTGCGCCCTTCGCGGTGGGCGTGCCGACGGCGTAGTCAGCACCGTTCAGGAACGGGACGAGCACCGGGTTGGCGGCCTTCCAGTCGGATGCGGCGGACTTGATCGACGGCATCGGGCCGAAGGCCGTGGAGAAGGCCAGCTGGGAGTCCTTGCTGGTCAGCTGCTCGACGAGCTTGAGAGCTGCGGCTTGGTTGGGGCTGTCCGTGGCGATGCCCCAGCAGTTGGTGAACTGCATGGTGCCCTTGCCGGCGGGGCCGGCGGGCAGTTCGGCGATCGTGTACTTCACACTCGGGTAGTCACTGGACATGGCGCCGGTGATCCAGTTGCCCTCGATCGTCATGGCCGAGAGCTGCTTGCCGAATGCCTCGCCGCCCCAGCCTGCTCCGACGTCCTTGGCGTACTTCAGCACGCCGTCGTTCAGGAGCTTCTTGACCTCGGTGAGACCGGCGACGGCCTCTGCGCTGTTCGCGGTGGCCTTCGAGCTGTCCTCGTTCATGAGGTTGCCGCCGGCCTGCGCCATGAAGGCGCCGGCGCGGGCGTATTCGCCGCCGATGGCCAGGCCGACCTGGTCGGGTGTGGTCAGCTTCTTGGCCACGGTTTCGAGCTGGTCCCAGGTCGTGGGGATGTCGGCGTCGGTGAGTCCGGCCTTCGCCCAGGCATCCGTGTTGATCACGAGGCCCAGCGTGGAGAAGTCCTTCGGCGCGCAGTAGAACTGGCCGTCGTAGGTGAACGACTTCACGAGGCTCGGGTAGAAGTCGTCCTTGTTGGCGAGGCTGTCGCCGTAGGCGAGCAGGGAACCGTTCGACGCGTAGCCGGCGAGGGCATCCGTCGACAGGTAGAACACGTCGGCCGGCTTCTTGGCCGCGAAGCCCTGGGCGAGCTGCTGGTTGAGGTCGCTCGCGACGGAGACCGTGGCCTTCGTGCCGCTCGAGGACGACCAGGATGCGACGGCCGCGTTGACGGCCTTCGTCTCGGCGTCGCCGCTCGAACCGATCAGGACGGTGAGGCTCTTGCTCGAGTCGCTGGTGAGGTCCCCGGCCGAGCCGGTCGAGCCGGACGTGGTGCCGCCGAAGCTCGAGCTGCAGCCCGTGAGGGCAAGCGCTCCGGCCATGGTCAGGCCGGCCCCGATCATCCAACGGGAAGTGCGTCGTTGCATTTTCTTCTCCTAAAGTCGCGCCGCAGTGCGCGTTTGCTTGTGTGAGAACGACGATAGCCGGTTTTATTTGATCGATCAAACTTTTTATTTGATCGATCTAATTTGGGGAACAAAGGGACGCGCTAGTCTGTTTTTATCGTTCCACCCACGAAGCCGTGCTCGTGGTACGACCGGGAGGGAGACATCATGGGGGAGTTCCCCACCGTGACCGACGTGGCACGCGTGGCCGGGGTCTCCCGGCAGACCGTCTCCAATGTGATGAACACCCCGGGAATCGTGAAGGCCGACACGCGCGCCCGGGTTGAGGCGGCCATCACCGCGCTCGGCTACCGCCCGCACGCCTCGGCCAGGCGGCTGCGCACCCGGCGCAGCTCGACGATCGGCATCCGCCTGGACCCGATGATCGACGGCATCTCCGGTTCGGTGCTCGACCGGTTCCTGCACGCCCTCACCGAGCAGGCCGACGCCCGCGGGTTGAGGGTGCTGCTGTTCACGGCGACGAGCCCCGAGGATGAGATCGACCAGTTCCGCCGCCTGAACGACGGGGCGGATGTCGACGGTTTCGTTCTGACGTCGACGACCGCCGACGACCCGCGCACCGCGTGGCTGCTCGAGCACGACATCGCCTTCGTGACCTTCGGCCGACCCTGGCAGGAGAACGATTTCACCGACCCGAGCCACCTCTGGGTCGACGTCGACGGTCACGCCGGCCTCTACGCCGCGACCCGGGCCCAGCAGGACGCGGGCGCGCGTCGCATCGCCTACCTCGGCTGGCCGAGCCCGTCCGGAACGGGCGACGACCGCCGCCGCGGCTGGCACGAGGCCATGCTCGAGCGGGGCGATGTCTCCGCGGAGGAGCTCGCCCGCCTCGAGGTGGTCACGACCGACGGGGTCGACCAGGGCGCCGCGGCCATGCGGCAGCTCGCCCGCACGGCCGGCGGCATCGACGCGGTGCTGTGTGCGAGCGATGCGCTCGCGCTCGGGGCGATGATCGCCAACCCCGCCCGGGTGTCGGTCACCGGCTATGACAACACACCCATCGCGGCGGCGATCGGGCTCTCGAGCGTGGACCAGCCCGTCGACGAGGTCGCCGCGGGCGTGCTCGAACTGCTCACCGGCGAGTTCGAGGGCCAGGTGTCCCACGCGCCCGATTCCGCGTCGCCGCGCTACCGAATGGTCACGCCGCGGCTCATCACCCGGCAGTTCGAGGCCATTCCCCGGGATTCGGTGCCCGCGAACGCCCTCGTCGACGAGGTCTCGCGCTGAGGAGCGGCCTCACCACCTTCGCGCGGCCGGGAAACGTGTTTTGTCCGCAACTCAATCCGATCCGGCCGCACACATCGCCGGGCATTCACCTCGGCGCTAGCATGACGCCATGACCTTGCCGATCGCCGACCCGCCCCTCCCCACGGTTATGCCGACCGGCATCCCCGCTGCCTGGAACCTCAGCGGCCGCACCGCCCTCATCACCGGGGCGGGCAGTCCGAGCGGCATCGGCTTCGCCGCCGCACGGATGCTGGGCGAGCTTGGCGCCCGGGTCGTGGTCACCGCCACGACGGAGCGCGCCCACGACCGCGCCCGCGAACTCGTCCGTCTCGGAATCCCGGCGACGGGTATCGTGTGCACCCTCGACACGGAGGCCGGTGCCGCCGTGCTCGCCGCCGGGCTTGCCGCGTCCCGGCTGACCCCCACGATCCTGGTGAACAACGCCGGCATGATCGCCGTCGGGGACGCCGAGATGCTGCAGGGCGATATCACCAGCACCCCGGCCGACGAGTGGGAGCGGAGCCTCGCGATCAACCTCTCGACCGCCTTCCATGCCACCCGCACCGTGATCGAGTTCATGCGGGAGACAGGCTGGGGGCGCATCGTCACCGTCTCGAGCGTGACCGGCCCGGTAATGGCGGCCCGCGGCGACCTCGCATACGCAACGGCCAAGGCGGGCCTCGCCGGCCTGACGCGCGCGCTCGCCGTGGACGAGGCCTGGCTCGGCATCACCGCGAACGCGGTTGCTCCCGGCTGGATCGAGACCGGTTCCCAGCTGCCGAGCGAGGCCACCGAAGGCGCCCTCGTCCCGGCCGGACGCAGCGGAGCGGCCGCTGAGGTCGCATCCGCCATTGCGTGGCTGGCTTCACCCGGCGCGTCGTACGTCACCGGCCAGACGATCGTCGTCGACGGGGGCAACAGCGTGGCGGAGGAGCGACGCTGACGGGCACAGCGCCGATGACCGTGCGGCGCCGGTGAGCCACGGAACCCAGACGAACCGCGCCGTGCAGTTGAATGGGGGAGTGACCCCTGCACCGAAACCCGCCGCCCTCCCCGCCCAGAGCCTCGTCCTCATCCCCCTCCTCCGGGCGGACCTCGAGGCCGCGAACTACTCCGTTGCGACGCTGAGCGGACTCTGGGGCCCCGAAGCGGATGCCGCACTCCGCCGCAACCAGCGGGTTCCCGCCCTGCGGGCACTCGCGGCCCTCCGCGCCAGGCTCGGTCGCGACGAACCCTCGGCGACCCTCGCGCAGCTCTTCGTGCTCGGACTCCCGGTCACCCGTGGCGCACTGTCGAAGGCCCTCCCGAACCTCGGGGCGGCCGGTGCCGTCACACTCGGGCTCGTCCACCCGGTCGGCGATGACGACGACGCCGCTGCCAATGCCGGCGATGACGACGATGCCGGCGAGAACGCCCTGCTCCGCCCGCTCGCCGAACTCCGCCCGTACAGCTTCGTGGACGCCCACGGCGCCGGCAGCTGGTGGATCACCTCCGACCTGGGCGAACTCGTACTCGGCCACGCGCTCGGCGAGAGCCATGTGCTCGGCGTCGGCGGGGCATCCCTCACCCTGAGCGGGCTGCTGCTGCCGAACCCGGTCGACACCGCGCTCGACCTCGGCACCGGCTGCGGAATCCAGGCCCTGCATGCCTCCCGCCACGCGCGTCGCGTCGTCGCGACCGACATCTCCGTGCGTGCGCTCGAGCTCGCGGCCCTCAACGCCGCGCTCAACGGCGTGACGAACATCGAGTTCCGGCTTGGCAGCCTGTTCGAGCCCGTCGCGGGGGAGCGCTTCGACCACATCATCTCCAACCCGCCCTTCGTGATCACACCCCGCGCCGAGGGCGTGCCGAGCTACGAGTACCGCGACGGCGGCCTCGTCGGCGACGCCCTCGTCGAGTCCGTCGTGCGCGGCGCCGCGGCGCACCTCACCCCCAACGGCGTCGCCCAGCTCCTCGGCAACTGGGAGTACCGCGCCGGCCAGGACGCCTTCGACCGCCTCGCCGGCTGGCTCGAGCCCGAGTCGGGTGCGGAGACCGGGTCCGCGGCGGCAGGGTCCGCGGCGACAGGGCCAGCGTCAGCGGATGCCCCGGGCCGGGATGACCTGGCCCGTGCGGTCTCCGGTGCCGCGGCATCCACCGCGCTCGACGCCTGGATCATCGAGCGCGAGGTGCAGTCACCCGAGCTCTACGCCGAGACGTGGATCCGTGACGGCGGCACCCGGCCGGGCACGGCCGACTTCGACCGCCTCTACGACGCCTGGCTCGACGACTTCGCGGCCCGCGGCGTGACGCAGGTCGGCTTCGGCTACCTGCTCCTCCGCCGCCCGGACGCCGACCGGCCCGCGCCCATCCCCGCCCTGCGGCGCCTCGAACGCCTGCACGGCGGACTCGGCCACAACCCCGACGGAATCGGCAGCCACCTCGCGGCCTGCCTCGCCGCCCACGACTGGCACGCGGCCCTCCCGGATGACGACCTGGTCTACGCGACCCTGACCGTTGCCTCCGACGTCACTGAGGAACGGCACTTCTGGCCCGGCCAGGAGGACCCGACCCTGCTCACCCTGCACCAGGGCGGCGGATTCGGGCGGTCGGTGTCGCTCGACACCGCGCTCGCCGCGCTCGTCGGCGCGTGCGACGGTGAACTCGCCGTCGGCGCGATCTCCGGCGCGCTCGCCGAGCTGCTCGAGGTCTCCGAGCGCGACCTCACCGCCGAACTCCTGCCGCGAGTGCGCGAGCTCCTCGACGACGGTTTTCTGCTCCCGCCCGAACTGCGCGCCTGACCCCGCCCGACTCGCCCGCGCCGGTTTCCGCAGCCCTCGCTCGTGCCCGCGCCGGTTTCGGCAAGCCGCGCCCGGAACGGCGGGAGCGGCCTGCCGAAACCGGCGCGGCGGTGGCGCACGACCGCCGGAACCGGCCCCTGCGGTAGTTTGGAAGGTACCGGATTCGTTCGGGGAGGAGGATCTGGATGACACCCGACGCGCGGAATGCCATGAAACGTCGCACCTTCCTCATCGGAGGAGTCACGGGTCTCTCGGCCCTCGTTCTCACCGCGTGCGTGTCCCCGGCCCCGCGGCCGAGCGCATCCGCCACCGCCACGCCGACCCCCGAACCGACGCCGACCGTCTCGCCCGTGCCGAAACCCGCGCAGATGCGCCGCACCTCGTGGTCGGCCGACCCCTTCGCCCGCGGCTCGTACAGCTTCGCCGCCGTCGACTCCACGCCGGAGCAGCGCACCGCGCTCGCCCAGCCCGTGCTCGACCGGGTCTTCTTCGCCGGTGAGGCGACCTCGCCCGACGCGCCGGGAACCGTGCAGGGCGGCCGCGACACCGGCCTCCGCGCGGCCCGCGAGGTCATCGCCGCCGCGGCGCCCGGCGAACGCATCGCCGTGATCGGGGCGGGCATCGCCGGGCTCAGCGCCGCGCGGTTCCTCAAGGACGCCGGGTTCGAGGTGGTCCTCGTCGAGGCCCGCGACCGCATCGGCGGCCGCATCGACACCGTCAGCGACAAGAACTGGCCGTTCCCGATCGAGCTCGGCCCCTCCTTCGTGAGCCACAGCGGCACCACCTCTCTCGACGAGGAGTTCACCCGCCTCGGCATCGCGACCGCGCCCTTCCCGAGCGCGAGCGAGACCCGCACCGACGCCGGAACCGTCGTCGCCGTGCCCGACACCGGCCAGAAGGCCGTCGCAACCGCCCTCGCCTGGGCCACGCAGCAGGCCAGCGACATGTCCGTGCAGTCGGCGCTCGACGGCTCCGGAGCGAGCAAGCTGTCCACAACGGATGCCGGTGGCGGCGTTTCCGAGGCCGACTGGCTCGCGTTCCGGGTCGCGACCGTTCTCGATATCGACGCCGGCGCATCCGTCGACCACCAGTCGGGCTGGTACACGAGCGCGGACGCCGGCGCGGACGACGAGCGGATCGTGCTCGGCGGATATGCCGGCCTGCTCACCAAGGCGGCCGAGGGGATCGACCTGCTCGACTCGAGCGTCGTCACCAAACTTGCATACCGGGACACCGGGGTGAGCCTGCGCCTCGGCACGGGGGAGTCGCTTTCCGCCGACCGGGTCATCGTCACGGTTCCGCTCGGGGTGCTCAAGTCCGGGGTGCTCGAATTCGACCCCGCACTGCCGTTCGCGCATCGCGGCGCGATCGCCGACCTCGGCATGGGAACCCTCGACAAGGTCTGGCTGCAGTTCGACGAACCGTTCTGGAGTACCGCGGCCCCGCTGTGGACCACCGTCGGCGGGGACGAGGACTTCCGGGTCTGGATCAACATGATGCCGCTCACCGGAGAGCCGGTGCTGGTTGGACTCGTCGCCGGGGACACGGCGCTCAGGCTCGCCGGGGCCGACGACGCCACGGTACTCGCCGCCGCGCTGCGCGGGCTCACCCCCTTCTACGTGCCCCCGACGCCGACCCCCACCCCGACCCCCGCCGCGTAGCACCGGCCGCAGAAGGGCCGGGATCAAACCCAGAAAGTCAATCCCGAGCATTTCTCAGTAAACGGTGTAAGCTATGCCCAATGTCTAGTCGCTGAAGATTCCCGGAGCGAGCCGGGGCTTCATGCAGGTGCGGTCCGCCGTTGTGCAGCTCCCCAAGGTTTAGTCGTTTCCGGGTTGACGTTGCCGATGGCCGCCACTCGGATGGGTTGCGTACAGCGGTGGTCACACCCAGCAATGTACACATTTCGTGCCGTCGGCCACCCGAGCGCGGTCGCGGCTCCGGTGCCCCGACCACAGTCGCGACTGCAATTCCCCTGCTTGACCGCGTGATTGATCGTGCCCCATGGAAACCCTTCTGGACCAAGAGCTGGACAGCCTGCTCGACTTCGACTCCGACCTCGCCTGCGAGGGTTCCCACCATGGCCGCGGCCTGAGCGGCCACCATCCGACCGCGCCGGGGGCGTACATGGTCATCTCGCCGTGCTGCGGCCCGAAGGTCGTGCAGTGCTCCCCGCGGGTCGTCGCCATGCAGCACTCCGGCGTGCTCTACTGCGGAGCCTGCCGCAGCGAACACCTCACCGTCGAATACACCTTCATTCCGCTCTAGCCAGTTCCGGGCTCATGCTCGTCCCGCGCCGGGAGGGGCGGGAGCGGGGGCTTGAGGCCCCGCCAGCCGCGGGAAGACCAGGTCAGCATGGCCGCGATCCCGGTGAAGAGCGCGACGGCGACCACGCAGTAGAGCACCGTCTCGAGCGGGCCGCTGACCTGCTTCGGGTCGAGGAAGAAGTACGGATACCAGCGCACCAGGGCGCCCCGGATCAGGGTGAACGCGCCCCAGATGCTCGGCACGAGCATGACCCAGGCGAGCGTCGTCCACGGCAGCCGGGCCTTGCCGGTGTCGGTGAGCCAGTCGACGAGGGCGATCCCGGGGATCCAGAAGTGCAGCAGCTGCGTCGACCACGGCACCTCCATCGTGTACGCCCGCGACGAGGACTGGATCACGATCGCGAGGAACACGATGCCCGAGACGATCATGTAGGTCGTCACGAGCAGCCGGATCCAGTCGAGCCAGGGCGGGTCGACCTCCCGACGCAGGGCGATGATCCCGGCGGCGATGAAGACCCCGACCGCGGCGATGGCGCTCTGCACGGTGAAATAGCTGAAGTAGTTGTAGACGATGAAGCTCTTGAAACCCAAGATGTAGCCGAAGTACCCGAGCAACGCGAGCACTTCGGCGCCGGCGAGCACGAGCCGGCCGATCCCGATGACCCGCCGCCGGGGGAAGCGACCGGGGGAGAGGTTCGGGGAGCGCCGCGCGGTGCGGCTCAGGGGGCGTCGGGGTGAGCCCGGGCGCGCCAGGAGAACCGCGGCGAGCGACCCGGCCGGGTCGTCGGTGCGGGCGGGACGATCTGCACGCGCGCACATGCCTCAACGCTACGCCAGCGGGCAGGTCACTCGATCCGGAAGCCGTCGTCCCCACGGTCCGGCAGGTCCTCGACGTGCACGGTGTCGACCTGCGCAGAGGGCGGCCCGCGTCGCAGCCAGTCGAGCATCCGGTCGACGGATGCTGCCGGCCCCTCCACCTGCACCTCGACCGAGCCATCCCTGTGGTTGCGCACGAATCCCGCGAGGCCGAGGCGCCGCGCTTCGGCCTGCGCGTAGTACCGGAACCCCACGGCCTGCACGATCCCGCGCACCACCGCTTGTTTGCGAACCATTCCTCCAGTGTGCCCCCGATCTCCTGTTCCCACCGCTGAGGTGGCGCACATCCTCGCGTTCCCGACCCTGAGGTGTCGCAGATCGAGGTTCCTGAACACCGCGGAGGTCGACATACGACACCTCACGGGGCTGCGGGTCGGCGCTCCCGTCGGTGCGGGCCCAGTGCTCCTGTGGCTCCCGATCTGGGGGACGCCGAAAACCGGCGCGCTTGCTACGTTGGGAGCGCCGAGCCGTTCGAGGCCCGGCACGGGGAGTCACGTGAACTGGACGTCCACAGTGACCGAGATCGCCGTGACCACACCCGCGCTGACCGCGCCCGCCGCCGACCGGCTGTACGACCTGCCCGCTGAACCGCTCGTGGTCTTCGCGGCATATTTCGCGGTCGTGCTCCTGAGCGTTGTCCTGCCGTTTGCGGTGTCCCTTGTGCTGTACGAGGTCATCCGGCTCTGGGTCGTCCGACGACGTGACCGCGCAGAGATCGACCTTCACCCACTGCTGCTCACCGTCCTCGTCGCGGTGGCACTCGGAGTCGTCGGCGTGCTGCTCCTGCAATTCGGCCTCACCGGCACCCCGCCCGGGTCTGACACGTCCGCGAACCTCGGCGGGCTCGCCCAGCGACTCCTGATCGTGTTCGTGCCCATGACCGTTCTCGTTCTCGTCCTCCGCATCCTGATCTCCCGCCGCCACTGATCGCCGCCGCCTTCCGGCCTGAACGCCGGTCCGATCGCCGGGCAGGCCGCATCCGCTGCCCGACGCGCCCACGGATGCCGACGGCCTAGACGAGGGGGACGGGTGCGGTTATCGTGCCCAGGTGACCGGCGGCCGCCGGTCGAGCAGGCCAGAACCCGAAACGGAGCCGATATGGACGCACTGACCGCACCGGAACGAGCCGAGGTCGAACGGGCGAACGAATCAGGGCGGCGTCCGGTCGTTTTCGTGCACGGGCTATGGCTGCTCTCGAGCAGCTGGGACCGCTGGCGCGGCCGCTTCGAGGCCGCCGGCTACACGACCATCGCCCCCGGCTGGCCCGACGACCCCGAGAGCATCGAGGAAGCCAAGCGGGACCCCGAGGTGTTCGCCCACAAGATGATCGCCCAGGTCACCGACCACTACCTCGACGCCATCAACGACCTCCAGATCATGCCCGCGATCGTCGGGCATTCCTTCGGCGGCCTGATCGCCCAGCGCCTGGCCGGTGAGGGCGCCTCCGACGTCACCGTCGCGATCGACTCCGCACCGTTCCGCGGCGTGTTGCCGCTGCCGGCATCCGCCCTCAAATCGGCGTCGCCGGTGCTGCTCAACCCGGCGAACGCCGGGCGGGCCGTCTCGCTCACCTTCGAGCAGTTCAGCTTCGGCTGGGCCAACGCCCTCGACACCGACGAGGCCCGCGCCCTCTACGACACCTATCACGTGGCCGCGTCGGGGGTGCCGCTGTTCCAGGCTGCGACGGCGAACCTGAACCCGTTCACCGAAGCGCGGGTCGACACGAAGAACCCCGAGCGCGGGCCGCTGCTCATCATCGCCGGGGAGGACGACAACACCGTGCCGCTCGCGATCTCGCACGCGATCTACAAGCAGCAGAAGAAGAACCCGGGGCTGACCGAGATCGTCGAGGTGCCGAACCGCGGCCACTCGCTCACGATCGACCACGGCTGGGAGGAGGTCGCCGACCTCGCCATCGACTTCGTCCAGAAGCACGAGTAGAGCGGCCAGGGGCGTCAGCACAAACGGGGTGGGGCAGCGGATGCCCCGGCTCGCTAGGATCAATCCGGGGGAGCAATCACATGGTCGGAAAAAGCACAATCGATCCGGACAGTATCGGCGACGGCCGCGTCGAAAACGAGGGCATGCGCCGCCGGTTCGCCGCCCAGGCCATCATCGACAAACTGCTCCGCCAACAGGGCGCCCACCCGCGCCGCACCCGTCTCGCCCGCTTCCTCGGCCGGTCCCCGCTCGGCGGCAATGCCCTCGGCTGGTACCGCGGCGCGCAGGGCGAACTCGCCGTCGGCGCCCTCCTCGCCCAGCTGCCGCCGGAGTGGGCGGTCTTCCACGGGCTTCCCGTCGGGGTGAACGGCTGGGACATCGACCATGTCGTCGTCGGCCCCTGCGGCGTCGTCACCATCAACACCAAGCAGCACCGCGGCCTGCCGGTGCGGGTGGCCGGCGAGGCCGTCACCGTCGGGGACCGCGCGGTGCCCTACCTCGAACACGCCGCCTTCGAGGGCGAGCGCATCGACACGCTCCTGCGGGCGTACCTCGGCTTCACCGTCCCGATCCACCCGGTGCTCGCGTTCGTCGGGCCGAAGGGCGTCGTCCACGACGGCCCGTCGAACGCGGTCACCGTGCTCGACGCCGCCGACCTCGTGTCGTGGCTCACTGCCCTGCCGCGCGTCCTCGCGCCCCTCGAACGCTTCGAAGTGATCGCGCTGCTCGACAACCCCGCGAGCTGGGCCGAAACCGTGCCGGTCGGCGCGGGAGAAGGCCTGATGGAGCGGTTCACCGTGCTCGACAACCAGATGCGCTCGGCGAGGCTCCAGCGCCTCGTCCTCGCCCCCCTCGAAGTCGTCGTCGGTCTCGGGGTCTTCGTCTATCTGGCCGCGAACCTCGGAATCGCCCTGGTCGGGGCTTTCCCCGGAGCCGGTCGCTGACTCCGCAACCTGCGAAACCGGCGGTGACCGGCCCGGAAGCGCCGCCGCCCCCGTCTGAGGTGCATCCTGCGTCATAGCGTGAGTCCCGGGTAGGCAACTCGCACACAATGCTTCATATACACCCTGTAACTTAACGAATGGAGCAATCCGCCTAGAATACTGGCGTAGCCTTATTCCCACGGCCTATCCACGGGCCCGGGGAGGAGACAGCCGTGTATACCCGCGTTGAGACCAGCTCCGCGGTGCAGCAGCTTGCGATCGGCCTTCACGACCCTGCCCGTGATCGACCCTGGGTCGTCGTCTCCTCGCCGTTCGGAACGGCCGTCCCCGAGATCGGCATCGACCAGCTCGCCACCCAGATCGGCGACGTCGCGCGCGTGTTCCTGGTGCAGACCGGCGAACTCACCCGGCAGCTCGGCGACCTGCTCCCGGCCCAGTTCCAGGTCTACGGCAGCGCCGGCCGCTCGTACCCCACCGGGCCGAACCCCTTCGCCGACCTGGCCAGGTCCCGGCTGCGCTTCACCCACGGCGATCCTCAGCACGCGACCGACCAGCTCGTCACGGATGCCCTCGCGCACGCCCACCACGCGGGTCTCTTCGCGCTCGCCCCGGCATCCGTCATCACCGTCACCGGAACCGTCAAGGGCTTCATGCTGCACGGTTCCCGCGCCCTCGTCGAACTCGACGGCGGCGGCATGGCGACCATCTGGCAGGAACTCACCTACCCGCCGGTTCCGCTGGACTGGACCCTCTCTCCGGGCCAGCGCATCCAGGGCGCCCTCGACGCCCCGACCCACCGGCTGAACGTCGAGCTCAAGCCGCCGACCACCGAGGTGATCGCCGAGCGGTACCCGCACGGCAGCGTCACCCTTGCGCTGGTGCAGAAGGTCAGCGCGCAGAAGGCCGTGCTCGCCCTGCACCCGCACCTCACCTTCACCATCACCCGCGCCGACATCTCGGCCAACCCGCGCGACCTCGTCGACACGCTCCTCTCCGAAGGCGACGTCGTCGCCGCGCGGGTCATGCACCTGCCGAGCGGCGCCCTGCACCTCGTGCTCAGCGACGTCGACGACGACGAGCCGGTGTTGCCTCCGCTCGCCGCCGTGCTCAACGGGCCGCCGTGGCTGCGCGAGAACCGCCCGCTGCTCGCGCTCGTCGAGGACGACGAGACCGCAGGGGCAGACGACCTCGTCTTCGACCCGGCCATGTCCGCAACGGGGCTGGCCGGCTTCGCCCGTGCGGCCGGCGCCGGCCTTGCCGCGGACGACCTGCACGGCGAGACCGGTCCGGCTGATGCCGATGCCGATGCCGGTGCCGGCGCCATGCGGCCATCGCCCGCCGACTTCGCCACTCCCCGTCCGACCCTGCCGCGCCCGTTCCCCGGACCCGGCCGCGTGCACGCCGTGCGCCGGCCGACGCCCGCGACCGCCGGCGCGATCCCGTTCCGGGTCGGCCCGACCCCGGCGCCGTGCGCACCGACGTCGGTGTCCGCTCTGCAGTCGACCCAGCTCTCCCTCGCCGAGGCGAAGGCGAAGATCACCCGGCTCGAGGCGCAACTCGTCGAGGCCGGAAGCACAGAGTCCGACCTCGCCCGCCTGCGCGAGCAGGCCCGTTCCGCCCAGCTGCAGCTCCGCGACGCGCTCGTCGAACTAGGCACCCTGCGCCACACCGTCGCCGAGCTCCGCGACGAGCAGCGCACCCAGAAGCGGATGCTGCGCGAGTCCCGCCGGACCGTCGTCGCCCCCGCCCCCAGCAGCGAATACGAAACCCGCCGCGCCCTCTGGGAGGATGCCACCAGCTGGGTCCGCCACGAGATCGCCCTCGCCTGGGTCGACCGGGTTCCGGAATCCGACCGCGAGGAATGGCCGCTGCCGCACAGCTACGGGCTGTCCGACCGGTTCGCGGAGTCCCTGAGCGGGCTCGACGACGGCCAGCTCGCGAAGGCGTTCAAGGCATCCGTCGACGTGCTGACCGGCCGCGTCAAGACCCTGCAGGGCCGGCACCTGCACGCCCTGCGCCAAGGCGCAGGACCCGCGGACCCGCACCTGCTGCGCTGGGACGGAGCCCGCTGCATGCGGGTGTCGATCGAGCAGAACACGCCGGCCGCGCGCCGGATGCACTTCTGGCAGAAGCCCGACGGCAGCGTCGAGCTGATCCGCATCGTCACCCACGACGACATGGAAGCCTGACCGGTCCCAGCGGATGCGCCGGGCCGGGTCAGCCGGCGCGGCGCGGGGGAGTCGGCGGGAGCGCGTTCTCCACGTAGGGGATCCAGGCCTGCGCGTCCCGGGCGAGCACGAAGTCGGCGAAGGACATCGGACTGGCCTGCGGGTCGGCGCCCGGGAGCCCGGCGGCGCCAACGGTCGGTGCCGCCGGGACGCCGGGCGTCGTCGCGGGCATCGACCCCGTCGGGGCGGAGCTGACCGGCACGAAGCCAGGAGGGACGAACGAGGCCGGCCGCTTCCGGCGCTCCTCGTGGGCCGGCGGCCGCTGCCGCTGGTCCGGCTGAACCGGAGGTCCCTGCTGTGACGACTGCTGGTCGGGCTGCTGTGACGGGGAGGGGGCCTGCGGCCCGGTGCTGTGCCGCGGCCGGGCCGGGGGAACCTCGCTGCCGGGGGCGCCCAGTTCCTGCTGCGGGTCGGCTCGGTAGAAGGCGTCGGGGTGCGGGCTGCGGCGGTTCTCCGGGAAGTTGTCGGCGTTCCGCGGGTCCCGTCGGTCCGCCGGCGCCCGGCGTCGGTCGTTCGGGTACGGCAAGCCGGCCCGGTCCGGGTCGCGGCGGTCGACGAAGGCCCGGCGCCGGTCGATCGGCAACGGCAGCGGAGCCCCGTACTGCGGGTTCGGGCGTGCGGCCGGGTTCTGCGGGTCCGGGGCCTGCGGATGCTGCTGCACCGGCGGGTACTGGAAGCTCGACGGATCGAGCGGGTTCGACGATGTGCCCGGGGCCTGGCGGGGAATCCTGCTGTCGCGCGGATCCATCGGGGTCCGCCGGACCGGGGAGGGCGGCGGCGGCACGGGTCCGCGGCGGATGTACGGGTCATCGGGTCCCCGGGTGGTCCAGCCGGCACGGGGACCGAACTGGGCCTGCGGGTTCTCGGCCGGCCGCTGTTGCTGCGGCTCGCGTGCCTCGGCGCCGCGCGGGTCGGCAGCGGCAGCGGGGCTCGCGCCGGGAGTGCCCGGCGCGGTGGACCCGGCGAAGCCCGCGGGCCCGGCGGACCCGGTCGACCCGGCACGGCCGGCCGGGGGACCGGTCTGGCCGGACGGTGCCGCGGTGCTCGTGGGAGCGGGGTTCTGGGCCGGCGCCTGCCGGGCCGCAGCGGGTGCGCGTGGCGGCCTCGGGGCATCCGTCTTCTGGATGAGCGCGGCCACCCGGTCGAGTTCGCCGTAGAGCACGTCGCGCGCGGCGGACATCCGCACGAATTCGGTGGTCGCGGCCGCGAGGGTCTCCGCGGAGGCCCCGGCGAGGAGGTCGGGGTGGTGCGCGCGCGCCTGCTTGCGGAACTGCTTGTCGATCTCGCTGCGGCTCGCGCCGGCCGGAACGTTCAGGATTCCGGCGGCGATCTCCGGGGTCATGACAGCGGGCCGAACGAGCGGAGGTACTTGTTGTAGGCGAGGCGCTGCAGGGTGTGCTTGTACTGGGGCGCGAGGGCGCGCACCCGGTCCAGCAGGCCGTCGTCGATCTCCTTGAGCCGCGAGCCCGCGCGGATGGTCAGGATCGGACCCGCGACGATCGCCGCGACGAAGACGAGGAAGAGGGCATTGTGGGTGGCTGCCAGGCCGAGGACGGTCAGAAGCAGGCCGGCGACGAAGACTCCGACGCCGATCCAGAGGGACCGCTTCGCCGGGGCGAGGTTCTCCTCCGCGAAGCGCGCCCAGCCCTCCTCCGAGCGGGTCCAGAACACCCAGCCGGGAGGCGCGGGGGAGCACCCCGGCACCGGCGTCCATCCGGAGGGCGGCTCCCAGCCCTGGTTCCCTGCGACCCAGTCAAGGGTCGGCGTGGGCCACCGCGGCGGACGCTGGAACTCCAGCGGCAACGGATCGGGGAGCGGGGGGGCGTCGGCCATAGACCCAGATTAGTGGCATCGGAGTGGGCTTCGGTCCCCTGAACGGGTGGGCTCCCGGGGGACACAACCGGATAACATCCGGGAATCGGTCCCCTAAAAAGGGGACACGGGTGTCCCGGGTATGCCACTATGTGTTCAGCATATTAATGCAGACGGCTACCCGACCCGAAAGTTCCACCATGTCCCGCTGGCTTACCCGAATTGCTGCCGTCACCGGCGTCGCCGTTCTGTCCCTTACCCTCACCTCATGCACGAGCGTTGCTGCCCTCGTCGGCTTCGCGCCGATCGATCAGGCCAGCCAGGTCTCGGCGACGGCCGCACCCACGGCCACCGCGGCGCCGCTCGTCTTCGACTCCGTGTTCACCGACATGGGCTCGATCCACCCGACGATCCAGCTCGCGCCCCAGCTGGAACTCCAGCTCGACATGTGGACGGAGCAGAAGACCCACGAGTGGTACACGGACAGCGACAAGCGTTTCTCGTTCGTGATCAGCGTCTTCGACCGTGCGCAGGCACCGGAGGCTCCGTTCGGCACCAAGCGCCACGTCTACATGTCCAACATCACGGTCACCGCGACGACGACCACGGCGAGCGGTGCGAGCACCACGCCGTTCGTGCTCAACGTGAACCCGATCGCCGCGACCCTCGACCCCGAGGCGCTCACCGGTCCCGGCGGGCTGCTCGTCACCTCGCCCAAGGGCGGCTTCCAGCTCGAGTCGAACCCCATCGGTATCCTGACGCCGGACACCTACGGCCTGACCCTCGACTTCGCGATGACGATCGCCGGTGAGGCCACGGCCGGCGGCGGCGCGACGGTCACCCAGATCGTGCACCAGGCGATCCCGGTGGCGATCTTCAAGCGCATGTAACAACTGGATTAACAAACGCCGGCGATGCACGCCGGCGCATGGAAAGGCCCGGAACGGCGAGATCGCCGCTCCGGGCCTTTCCTGTGTGCGCACCCGGTGAGCGGATGCCGCGGCGTCCGCCTACAGGGCGGGCTCGGTGACCGTGTTCTTCTGCAGGGTGACCGCGGTCTGCGACAGCAGGCGCCCGTCGACCGTCGCGCCGGTCTTCAGGGCGACGAGGGACTTGCCGAGGACGGTGCCCTCGAAGTGCGCGGTGGTGCCGACCGCGACGGAGCCGGCGGCCTGCCAGAACACGTTCTTCGCGAGCGCCCCGCCGGTGAGGGTGACCCGGGTGGCGGAGGCCTGGGTGATGTTGCCCGAGATCTGGAAGATGAACACGTCGGACGGGCCGCCGTTGAGGGTGACGTCGCTCGTGATCGTCACGCCGGTGTTCCACTTGTAGAGCCCGGGAGCCAGGGTGAGGCCGCCGATCTCGCCGGCGCCCAGGTCGATCGCGTCGGGCAGGGTGCGCCCGGCGGCATCGGTGTACGCGGTGCCCATGTCGCCGATGGCGGTCGTGAGCATGCTCGGGGCGGTGATCTCGCACGCGGGACCTGCTGCGTCCACGGAGTAGACCAGGCCGGTCACCTCCGGGCAGCTCAGGTGGATGGCGGCACCGGTGATGGGACTCGCCCCGACGTTTCCGGTGATGGCCGAGGCGTAGACATCCGTCACGCCCGTCTTGGAGAGGATCGCGAAGGTGCCGGCGAGGCCGAGCGCGACGGGCGCGCGCACGGAGCCGACCGGTACGGCGGCCGAGGCGGAGCTGGCTCCGGCGGTCGTGGCGCCGACCGTGCCGACCGCCGCGAGGGCGATCGCGACGAGGAGGACGGGCAGCCACTTCCTGGCCGGGGTGCTGGTGCTGGTTTCGGTGGTTGTCTGGACGAATGCGGTCATGGTGATTCCCTTTGTTCCCGTCAACCCGGGTCCGCGAGTACGGAGCCGGGGCAGGGCCGTCGCGAGCGGCGGTCCCCGGAGCTCCATCCGGGTTACGCTCGCTGGCGGAAGTGTGCCGGGAATGCACCTCTCCAGCCGCCGGGGCAGACGGGTACCGCACCTGGAACAGGTGCCCTCAGCAGCTGGAATCCAACGATCGAATCTGTCTAACCCCCAGACTAGGGCCAAAATCCATCGGCCCTCGCCCGGGGGACGCCTCCCGGATGAACTTCCGGGGAACACCCGGCGCCGGGTGCCTCCCCGGTCGCGGGCACTAGCCGCGGCCCGTGCGCAGCAGTAGGTTGCGAAGAACGGATGCCGTCGGCGCCACGGGACGCCGGGTCGCGGCTTCCTACAGGAGCGGTGGGAGTCATCATGTCAGAGCGTCATGTGGTCTGGTTCGAAGAGATCGGCCTCGCCGACATCCCCCAGGTCGGCGGGAAGAACGCCTCCCTCGGTGAGATGGTCGGCTCCCTCGCCGGCCAGGGCGTGCGGGTGCCCGACGGTTTCGCCACGACAGCGGATGCCTACCGCGCGTTCATCACGGAGAACGGCATCGAATCCGCCCTGCGGACCGCCCTCGACCGCTACCACGCCGGGGAGGCGACGCTGCGGGTGACGGGCGAGGCCCTGCGCGATCTGTTCCTGAACGGGGAGTTCCCCGAGGACACGGCCGCCGGCATCCGCTCGGCGTACCGGCAGCTGTCGGAGCGCTCCGGCCAGCCGAACCTCGCCGTCGCCGTGCGGAGCAGCGCGACCGCGGAGGACCTGCCGGACGCGAGCTTCGCCGGGCAGCAGGAGACCTTCCTGAACGTGACGGGGGAGCGGGACCTGCTCGCCGCCTGCCGCCGCTGTTATGCGAGCCTCTTCACCGACCGGGCGATCAGCTACCGCGAGGTGAAGGGCTTCGACCACCTCGACGTGGCCCTCTCGATCGGGGTGCAGCGGATGATCCGCTCCGACCTGGGCGGGTCCGGGGTGATGTTCTCGATCGACACCGACACCGGCTTCCCGGGCGCCGCCGTGATCAGCGCGGCCTGGGGGCTCGGCGAGACCGTGGTGCAGGGCGCCGTCGACCCGGACAAGTATCTCGTGTTCAAGTCGCTGCTCTCCGACCCCGGACTGACCCCGATCATCGAGAAGACCCTCGGCGCCAAGGCGACCAAGATGGTCTACGCCGCGGGCGGCAGCGCCCGCACCCGGGTGATCGACACCCCGCTGCGGGAACGGAACTCGTTCGTGCTGAGCGACCTCGAGATCGTGCAGCTCGCCCGCTGGGCGGTGATCGTGGAAGACCACTACGGCCGGCCGATGGACATGGAGTGGGCCAGGGACGGTGTCACGCACGAGCTGTACATGGTGCAGGCGCGGCCGGAGACGGTGCAGTCGCAGGCGAGCGGCACCGTCTTCACCGTGAGCCGGCTGCTCGAGAGCGGGCCGTTGATCGTCTCCGGCGTCGCGATCGGCGACAGCATCGCGACCGGGACCGCGTGCGTCATCCGCGACCCCGCCGACATCGACAACTTCATCGACGGCGCGATCCTCGTCACCGAGATGACCGACCCCGACTGGGTGCCGATCATGACCCGGGCCTCCGGGATCGTGACCGACCACGGCGGCCCGACCAGCCACGCCGCGATCGTCAGCCGGGAACTCGGCGTGCCCGCGGTCGTCGGCACCGGCACCGGAACCGACCTGATCGAGAACGGCGCCGCGATCACGCTCTCCTGCGCGGAGGGCGACGAGGGCTTCGTCTACGCCGGAACCCTCGCCTTCGAGACCGAGGAGGTGGACCTCGGCACGGTGCCGTCGACCCGCACCAAGCTGATGGTGAACATCGCGAGCCCTGCCGCCGCGTTCGAGTGGTGGCGGCTGCCGGCCGCGGGCGTCGGCCTGGCCCGGATGGAGTTCATCATCAACAACCTGATCACCATCCACCCGATGGCGCTCGTGCACCCGGAGCGGGTCACCGACCGGGCCGCGCTCCGGCGCATCCACGAACGCACCCGCGGCTTCGCCGACCCGAAGGAGTACTTCGTGCAGACGCTCGCGCTCGGCATCGCGAAGCTCACCGCGCCGTACTACCCCGACCCGGTGATCGTGCGGATGAGCGACTTCAAAACCAACGAGTACGCGCACCTGCTCGGCGGCAGCGCCTTCGAGCACACCGAGGAGAACCCGATGATCGGCTTCCGCGGCGCCTCCCGCTACTATGACGACCGCTACCGGGAGGGGTTCGCGCTCGAGTGCCGGGCGATCAAGCGGGTGCGCGAGGAGATCGGCTTCGCCAACGTGATCGTGATGGTGCCGTTCTGCCGCACCGTGGCCGAGGCGGACAAGGTGCTCGCCGTGATGGCCGCGAACGGGCTGACCCGCGGCGAGAACGGCCTGCAGGTGTACATGATGTGCGAGATCCCCGCGAACGTGATCCTCGCCGAGGAGTTCGCCACCCGGTTCGACGGCTTCTCGATCGGCTCGAACGACCTCACCCAGCTCGTGCTCGGCGTCGACAGGGACGCCGGCGACCTCGCCGGCCTCTTTGACGAGCGCGACGACGCGGTGAAGCGGATGATCAGCGAGGCCATTCGCAAGGCACACGCCGCCGGAATCAAGATCGGAATCTGCGGGCAGGCGCCGAGCAACTACCCGGACTTCGCGGCGTTCCTGGTGCGCGAGGGCATCGACTCGATCTCGCTCAACCCGGACAGCTTCCTGAAGACGGCGGGCATCGTCGCCGAGGCCGAGGGCACACTCGACACCGTGTGACGGCTGGCTCAGGCGGTGCGCTGGCTCAGGCGGTGCGGCGTCAGCCCTTGCTGTCGTCGTACTGCTCGAGCACGGCCTGCTCGTATTCGTACTCGGCGGCCTCGGCCGCGGCCCTCGCCTTGGCGACCCGCTGGCTGATCGCGTGCTCGGACTTCTCCAGCCGGCGCGCCTCGAGCGGGCTGGCGTTCTCGAGGAGGTCCTCGAGGGTGTCCGGGTCGAGGTGCATGGCCTCGATCGCATCGGCCTCCGACCGGGAGACCGCCGCCTTGCTGCGGAGCAGCCGCACCCGGGCATCCTTCGCGTCCTGCCGCTTCGCCGCCTCGGCGTTCGCAATGTCCTCGTCGCTGCCGAAGCGCTCGATGCGCTTGTCCTGGCCAGTGTCACCCATGATGCCTCCCCGTTTCCGTGGCATCGTAGCGCGGCTGCGCCGTCGGGGAAACGGCCCCGTGCGGGTGACGCGGGAGCGGGTGGTGCCGGGCCGGGTGGGGCCGTGCGTTAGCGGCGCGGGTTGCCGCGTCCGCTGGTCCAGAGCCAGCGGGCCCTGGCGGTCGCGATGCCGCCGGCGGCGAGGGCGACGATCGCCACCGGAACCGCAACGCCCACGAAGGCGTTGTGGTTCACCGCGTTGAAGTAGAGAGTGCCGAGCGCGATCGCACAGCAGACGAAACCGGCGATCCCGCACATCTGGAAGGTCCAGTCCTTGAGGCTGCGCACGGCTCAGGCCTCCACGGAGAACTGCGCGAGTTTGGTGCGCAGGTCGGCGTCGCTCGGCTCGACGAGGTGGCTCGCGTCGGGGAACACGATCACGGGGATCCGGGTGCGTCCGCTGATCGCGTGGGCGCGGTCCGCGCCGTCCGCCACGGTCTCGAGGTCGACGTAGTCGTAGTCGATGTCCAGGCCGTCGAGCACCTTCTTCGAGCGGCGGCAGTCGCTGCACCACTCCGCGCCGAACAGGGTGATGCGCGGGTCGGTGGGCACGGATGCTGTTGCTGCGGTCATCCGCCGATCTTACGGGGCCGCGCTGGGCATCCGCCTGCAGGGATGGTCAGGGGAGGGTCACAGGTCCGCCCTTTCGGGGGCTGTTTTCCGGCTGAATTCGGCCCGGTGCGGTGTTAGGTTCGAATGAGCGACAGACAGTCGGGGGGCTGAAGGTGGACTCGAAGGCGGCAGCACCAGACGTGCGTGGAGATCCGGCAGCGCCCGGTGCCACGGTCCCGGAGCCCGCTTCGTATTCGACGGCGGCACTGCTCGCCGCGTGCGAACGCTCGCGCGCCGACGGCCGGCACCTCGACGGGGCCGCCCAGGCCGAGCAGGTGCTCGCGACCTTCGGGATCGCCCCCGGTGACGAGGCGCAGGCCCGCGAACTCCTGTCACTGCACCGGTTGCGGCTCGGCGATGTGGAGGCATCCGTTCGTCACGGGCTGCTCGCGCTCGAATACCTGGTCGACACGGGTGAGCTGCTGCGGCAGTCGCAGCTGCACTGCACCCTGGCGCTGGCTTTCCACGAGACGGGCCTGCACGAGCCCGCGCTGCGGCACGTGCTCGGCGCGCTCGCGGCCGCTCGGGCCAGCGGCAGCCGGCTGGCCGAATTCTGGGCGCTCAGCCGATCCTCGATGGTGCACGTGGGCACGGGCGACTCGCCGCGTGCCCTCGAGCTGGGCCGGCAGGCGCTTGCCCTCTCGAACGAGCTCGACGACGCCGAGGCCCGATTCGCCGGCCTCAACAACCTCGGTGACACCTGCCTGGAGTTCGCCGTGGCCCAGAGGGTCCTGGGCCTCGACCCGGCGGAGGCGCTGGCCGAGGCGCTAGACAACGTGCAGCAGGCCGCAGCACTCGCCAACGGCCAGGGGCACACCTTCTGGGAGACGATCGCGCGCACCAATCTCGCCAATATCCTGATCGAGCTGGGCCGGTACGACGAGGCGCGCGAGCAGGTCGAGCTGTCCAGGAGCCTCGCGACGGCCAACGGGTACCGCAACCTCAGGCTCGACAACGAGGTGCAGCTCGCCGAGATCGTGCGGTCGGAGGGACGCATCGACGAGGCGACCGCCATGATGGTCGCCCAGCTGGGGTCGCCCTTCGTCGAGGACGACCCTGCGCGGCTCACCCGGTTGCATCGGGCCCTCGTGCAGATGTGCAAGGAGAGCGGCCGGTTTGAGCTCGCGCTCGGCCATTCCGAGGCGCTACACGCGTTGACCCTGCGCCTCACGACGCAGACGGCCGGTCTGCAATCCCGGATGCTGATCAACACTCTCGAGATCGAACACGCCCGCCACGAGACCGAGCGGTCGCAGCTCGAGGCGCAGGTGCTGCGCATCCGTGCGGAAAAGCTGGACCACCAGGCGCACACCGACCCGCTCACGATGCTGCCGAACCGGCGTGCACTCGAGCGGCAACTGCCGGCACTGATGCGCCGGGCGAAGGACCGAGCGCAGCCGCTCTGCGCGGCGATGGTCGACCTCGACCACTTCAAACGGGTCAACGACGCCCACGGCCACGCCACCGGCGACCGGGTGCTGGCCGAGATGGGCACGATCCTGACCGCGGCCATCCGGGACAGCGACCTCGCGGTGCGGCTCGGCGGCGAGGAATTCCTCCTGGTCTTCGGCGATGCGACCCCGGGGGCCGCGACCAAGGCCTGCGAGCGCCTGCTCGAGGCCGTGCGCTCCTTCACCTGGGACGAGATCGGCCCCGGGCTGGTCTGCACGGTGAGCATCGGCCTGGCAGTGCGGAACGCCGGCGAACGCACCGCGCACTGGCTCGCCCGCGCCGACTCGGCCCTGTACCAGGCGAAGAGCGCCGGCCGCGACCGCGTCGCGATGGCCCCGCAGTAGCCGCCGTTAGGTGATGGCCCGCTCGGCGCTCGCGCGAATGTCGCCGAGAGCCAGGAACAGGGTCCGGTCGTCGAGCGGCGACGTCACGAACCCGAAGTGCCGGTACCGACTCGTTGCGGTGTCGTCGATGGCGTGCACCAGCAGCGCCCGCGCCCCCACGGATGCCGCGGCTCCGGCCGCTCGCATGACCGCGTCCCTGAGCAGTGAAGCATCGAGGCCGACGCCGTGGTGACCCGAGTCGACCGCCAGGCGGCCGAGCAGGATGACGGGGATCGGGTCGGGCATGTTCCTCCGCACGCGGCCTGGTGCCTGATCGACGGCGACCGAGGACGCGGCAAGCGTGTAGTAGCCCACCACCGTGCTGTTGGTGGTTGGGCAGGTCACGAACGTGCGCGAGGCGCCGGAGAGCTCGTTTTTGAGCGCCCGCGTGCGGAGCCAGTCATCCAAGACCGTGTTGCCGCTGGCGAAACTCTCTCGCACGTGCTCGGGCGTCAGCGGAACCGGAGGCCGGTACCGGGTCATTCGTCGAAGACGGACGGTCGCCTCAGAAGCGCCACCAGCTCGGCCACTGGCCGGGCGGGTGCATCGAGGCGTTCCTGGAATTCGTCCCACGCGGCCGGCGAGACGGCGAACACCCGTCGATCGGAGAGGACCTCCTCCGCGCGCGCGGTGAGGGCGTCGACCGAGAACTCGGTGACAGTGCTGCCGACGGCGGCGGCGGCGCGTTCGATCGTTGTCTTCTCGCGCGGGGACATCCGCATGGCCAGTCGTGCGCTCTTTGCCGTGGATTCGGTCATGCCCAGAATGTACGCCGCATAGGCGTACACAACAACAGGACAGTTTGGCGGGCTCGCCGATCACGGCCAGTTACCGGGGACCGGGGAGGAGGAGGCCGGCGGGGGTGCGGGTGAGGCGGGCGGTCTCCAGGGCCAGGGCGAGGGCCGCGTCGAGGCGGACGCCGACGGTTCCGCGGGTGCTGCGCCCGCCGAAGAAGGCGAGGGCCTCACGCTTGAGCTCGGCGTCGTCGATGCCGGCCGCGGCCTCGGCCGCGAGCCGCATCGCATTGGCGATCTCCACGAGCGGAACGTGTTCGAGGGATCGGGTGACCCCGGGCGGGGTGCGCCGGGCGCCGTGCCAGCCGGACGGGTCGATCGACTCCGGCCAGTAGAACGGCTCGTCGGTGCCGAGCGGCAGGTCCGCGGGCACGCACCGCACGAGGGATGCCGCCCGCGCCTGGTTCACCCGGTCGAGACCGAATGCCGCCGCCACGAGCTTGATCAGCCGGGCGCTGTGGATCGGGCCCTCGGCCGCGACCGCCGCACGAATCGCGGACTGCACCTTCGCCGTGGCCGCGGTCCGCGGCAGGGCGTCGAGCACCGTGACCGACCCGAGCAGCCCGGGAGACCACTCGGCGTAGTCCTGCACGAGCGAGGTCGTGGTCGCACTGGTGTTGGCCAGTGCCGCGATCGGGGCGGAAACCGTCCGGGATGCGACGAGTGCCTCGGGTGCAGTCTGTCGCGTCTCGATGCTGGCTGGTACGGGCGTGACGACCGTCGGGAGGGCGATCTCACCAGAAGCGGCAGCGGCGGCCTCGACTGCGGCGGCGAGCCGGGCGATGGTCTCGTCGCGGTGGTGCAGCCACTCGGGCATCCAGACCCGTTCGACGCCGGGCCAGCGCATGATGCCCTGGAGTACGTCCACGGGCAGGCCGTCGCGGTCGGAGACCGTGCGCCGGGCGCGCCAGTTCGGCCCGTCGAGCAGCACCGCGACGAGCGGCCGTGAGGGGTCATCGGCCGAGGCCAGGCTCAGGTCCACCCGGAAGTCGGAGAGGCCGACGTCGGTCTGCACGACGTGCCCCGCGGCGCGGAGCGCGGCCGCGATGTCGTCGCGGTGCCGGTCCACGGTGGACTGGCGGCGGACATCCGTGCTCAGGGCCTCGGCGCCCGCCGCGGCCATCTCGAGGTAGGCCTTGAGGTGCTTGATGCCGATCGAGCTGGTGTCTTGCGCGCGCAGCACCGCCGGGTCGAAGCTCGCGTAGAGCACCACCTGCCGCCGGGCGCGGGTGATCGCCACGTTCAGGCGGCGCTCGCCGCCGGCCCGGGAGAGCGGCCCGAAGTTCAGCGGCACGACGCCCTTCTCGTTGGCGCTGAACGCGATCGAGAAGAGGATGCTGTCGCGCTCGTCGCCCTGCACATTCTCGAGGTTCTTGACGAAGAGGCCGTCGACCTCGTCCAGGGCGAGGGCGATGCGCTCGTCGTCGCTGTCGCGAAGCAGGTTCTCGATCAGGTCCCGCTGCTGGGCATTGAACGTGATCACCCCGACCGACGGGGACACCCCGGGCGAGGCCGTGAAGCGGCGCTCGATGTCGTCGACGATCGCACGCGCCTCGACGGGGTTGGTGCGGAGCGCCTTGCCGCGCCCGGAGCGCTCGAACTGGCCGTCCACCCGCACGAGCGAGACGCCGTGGTCGCTGAGAACGCTGGCAGCGGGCGCCGGGAACGACGCGAGCCGGCTCTCGTAGTAGTAGTGGTTGCTGAACGCGATGAGCGACTCGTCCTGGCTGCGGTAGTGCCACGAGAGCCACTTGCTCGGCACCCGCGCCTGCACACACTCGGTGAGGATCGACTCCTCGTCCGCGACCGTGCCGAGCACGCCGTCGGCACCGAGGCCGTCGAGGCCGGCGTCCTCCTCGTCGATGTTCGCGCTCGCCTCGGCGAAGCTCGTCGGCGGCATCTGCTTGCTGTCGCCCACCACGACCACCGACGCCGCCCGGCCCATCGCCCCGATCGCATCCGCCACCCGGATCTGCGAGGCCTCGTCGAACACGACGATGTCGAACAGGGCCGCGGATGCCGGGAAGAACCGGGCCACGGATTCCGGGCTCATCAGGGTGCACGGCATCACCTGGGTGATCAGCTCGCCGTAGTTCTCGAGCAGGGCGCGCACGCTCATGCCGCCGCGCTGCCGGTCGAGCTGGCGGCGCAGGCCGCCGACCTGCCCGGAGGCGAGGTTCGTGTCGAAGCGGCGGAGCCCGAGCACCTCGGCTGGGATGGCCCGGGGGAGTTCGCCGCGCACCGCGCGCGTGCTCGCCGTGAACCGGGTGATGGTCTTGCTGTGCGCCACGAGGTTGAAGTCGCCGAGGGCGGTGGCGTCCTCGCGCTCGGTGATCGAGGCGAGGGCGAGGCCCTTGTCGAAGGCGAGCGCGGCATCCTCGGCCGGGATGCTGCCGGCCAGCAGCGCGGCGCGGGCGTCGGTGAGTCCGTGCCGGCGCAGCGGCTCGAGGTGCCGCACGAGGGCGAGCCAGCGCTCGAGCACGACCGGCTGGGCGGAGTCGACCGAGCGCACGCCCCGGGTCGCCCACCAGCGGGACACGAAGCCGAGCTCGCCGGCCCAGCGGGCGCGGTCGGCGGGCTGCACGTCGGCGGCGGTGTCGAGGGTCTGCCAGGCCCCGGCGAGGGCGGTGAGCGGCTCCTGCCCGGCGCCGAGCGGGGTGGACGCGTAGTACGCGCGCAGGTCGGCGGTGTGCGTGGGGGTGTCCGCGGCGGCGGCGGCCGCGGGCCGGTTGAGCGCGTCGCCCAGCCAGCCGAGCCAGGCCAGACCGGTGGCGAGATCCTCGGCGTCGGCCGCGACGAACGGGTTCCACCGCGCGTCGACGAGCGGCACCGGCAGGGTGAGCGCGGCGTCGCGCAGCCCCTGCGCCTCGGCGTGCGCGGCGGCGAGGGCCGCGGTCAGGGTGGAGAGCGTCTTGAGCGGCACGGCCTTCTCTGGCACGGATGCCGCGTCGCCGGTGAGTGCGTCGGCGATCTGCGCGAGCACCGCGCGGCGCTTCTTCTTGCGGCCGAAGAACCCGGCGGCGTCTGCGTCGAGGGCCGCAGCGTGGATCCCGGGCACATCGCGGTCGAGCACGGTCGGCGCGACCCGGGTCAGCCAGTCCGGACGCGACGCCCGCAGCGCCGCGAGGTGCTTCTCGAGGCCGGCGATGAACGCGCGCCACTCGGCGGTGTGCAGGGTGTCGACCGCGCTGACGGGGTGCCGGGGCGCGGCGGCGAGGTCGCGCCATTCCCCGGCGAGGGCGGCCGAGGGCATCCGGTTCAGGGTGTCGAGGTCGAAGCCGGCGGCCTGCGCGGCCATGAGGGCGTCGTCGAAGGAGCGCCCGGCCGCGTGGATCGCGGCGGTGCGCAGCGCGATTGCGATGGCGGTCGACGGCGACGAGCCTGCGGCCAGCGACCCGGCGGCACCGATACCGGCAGCACCGGCACCGGCGTCGGAGGTCCCGGTGGAGGCCGTACCCGCGTAGGTCGCCCCAACGGACACCGTGCCGACCGCTCGGGCCGCCCGCACGGCCTCGGCGGCGGACTCGGCCGACGCCGATCCCGCACCGGCGCCGCGCCCGAGCCGTTCGTCGACGAAGCCCCAGGGGTGCGCGAGTCCCGGTCGGGCCAGGTCGGACACCTCCGGCAACTGCCGGAGCACGTGCCGCAGCTCGTCGAACACGGGCGCGGGGGAGCCGCCCACGAGCGGGCCGGGGATGGCGAGCGGCTCGACCGAGGCATCCGCCGCAAGGGCGTGGGTGCGGGCGGAGTAGAGGGAGAGGCCGGCGGCGTTGGCCTCGTGCAGCCGGTCGGCGTAGCGGGCGAGGGTGCCGCGGCTGGCGGCGGCGGCCTCCCGGTTCGCGGCGAGGGCGGGCAGGTCGGGGTCGATGCGCAGCTCGAGGGCCGCCTTGATCTGGGCGCGCACCGCCGCGGGGCGGGCGCCCGTGTCGTGCAGGTCGAGGGAGAAGTCGCCGAGTCCGACGCTCTCGAGGCGCTTCTTCACGACGTCGAGGGCGGCGCGCTTCTCGGCGACGAACAGCACCCGCTTCCCGTCGGCGAGGGCGCGGGCGAGCAGGTTGGTGATGGTCTGGGACTTGCCGGTTCCGGGCGGGCCTTCGAGCACGAAGGTGCGCCCGGCCGTGGCCTCGGCGACGGCCTCGAGCTGGGAGGAGTCCGCCGGCACCGGCACGGAGCCGCCGAGCGCGTCGAGGTCCACGGACGGAACGCCCGAGGCGGGAGCCGTCGGAGACTCGGCCGGCTGGGCCAGGCTCCACGCCCCACCCCCGCCGGCGCCGGCCGCGGCGACCGGGTCGGCATAGGCATCCAGCGGCGTGTTGATCAGGTGTGCGACGAGGCTGTTCTGCGACAGGGCCTCCCAGTTTTCGTCGAGGTCCTTCCAGAGTCGGAACTTCGCGAACTGCAGAATGGACAGCTCCACGGTCTCCTCGACCCGGAACGGCAGCCCGGCCGCCGCGATCGCCTCGCGCACCGCGGTGAACGCGGCGCCGAGGTCGATGCCCGAGGCATCCTCCCCGGGGGTCGCGAGCCCGGCGATCTCGAGCCCGAAGCTCGCCCGCAGCTTCTCGAGCAGGCAGTAGTTCGGCGTGGACGCCCCGGCCTCGTCGACCGTCAGCCGGTACGACGAGCCGCGGCTCGCGCTCGTCATGTTCACCGGGATCAGCACGAGCGGCGACCGCAGTTCCCGGTCGTTGAACCGCCAGTGCAGCATCCCGAACGTCAGGTAGAGGTTGTTCGCGCCGGTCTCCTCCACGATGGTGCGGGCCTTGTTGGCGAGGTAGCGCAGCTTGCTCGTGTACGACGCCTCCGTGATGTCCACGAACGCGCCCTTCTTGTCGGCGAGCATCAGCTCGCGGGTCTGCTCGGGCAGGTCCTTCCCGAAGCGGATGCCCCGGGCTCGGTCCACGTTCGGCACCGCGTCGGAGGGCACGAGGGTGATCGGGGTGCCGGCGTTGATGGCGTCCTCGAGGCGGGCGACGGCCGGCCCGGGCACGAACAGCGGGTAGCCGGAGCGGTCGGTGTAGTTGATCAGCTTGTTGCGCAGGCTCAGGTCGAGCAGCGCGTTCTTCCACTGGGTAACCCGCGGCGGCACCGGCGTCGCCTCGGGAGCGGTCGAAGCAACGGCCGACCCGTCCCGCGCATAGTACGGAGCGATCACCGGCCCGGCCCCCGCCTGGTACACCGTCACGGTGACCGCACCGTCGGGCCCGACCGAGCGACTCGGCAGCGGCCAGATCCGCGACTGCCGGGCGGTGCGCACGTCGGTCACACCCAGGAACTTCTCCAGCCCCGCCGCGAGGTACTGCGTGTGCGGGCTCCGCCGCGCCTCGGCGAACGGCATCGAGGTCGACCCGCCCGTGGCACCGGTCGTTTCAATGAGCCCGATCGAGCCGAGGTCGACGAGATTGACGATGTCGGCGACATCCGTGTGGGCGACGGCGCCGAGCGCCGAGTCGACCCGCCAATAGCCGAGGAAGATGTGCCCCTCGAGCAGCCAGAGCGTGGAGTTGAGGCCGGCCTGTTCGAGGGCGGCGGCGAGGGTGACGGTGGTGTCGAGGCAGGTGCCGAGCCGGCCCTCGAGCACCTCGGCGGGCGTGCGCACCTTCTGTCCGGTCGTGCCCCAGCTCGCGGGGCCGACCGCGTAGCGGATGTCCCGGGCCCGCATCGCGTCGTAGATCGCCTCGACCGTGGCGTCGACCCGCTCGGGGCTCTCGGACTGGTACCCGCTGAGGGAGGAGTCGCCCGTGCGCTGCTGGAGCAGGTCGCTCGCCTCGACGAGCAGCGGCGCGATGGCGGCGGCGTTCGGCTGCACGTGCGCGGCGAGGAGTTCGAGGCCGAGGTGCAGGGGAGTGGCGATCCACTGGCTGGACGCGAGGATCTGCACCGCCGCCCTCGTCTCGGCGAGGAGGGTGCCGGCGGAGTCGCGCAGGGTGGCGCGGATCGAGCCCGGCCGCTGCTCCTCGACGGCGAGCATGAGCGCCGGGTCGAGCACGAGCTCGACGGTGCGGAGGGTGGTGCTCTGCCCCGCGCCGAGGTCGACGATGGTGACCTGCGGGGCGCCGAGCGACCCGGCGGCGCTCGTGACCTCGATCTCGAGGGTCGCGGCGCGCTGCTCCCCGCCGAGGTTCTCGATCACGATCTCGTCGACGACCGGCACCCGGCAGTGCGCCATCGCGTAGGAGAGGAACGGCACCGAGCTGATCCCGATGCGGGCGGATGCCGCGGCTGCGGCAGCCGGGGAGCCTGCGGTCACGGCCGCAATGGCAGCGCCCTCAGTCTCGGTCTCAGAGTCAATCTGGTCCACGGATTCCCCTTCGTGCGGCGACATGTCACGTCGACCCAGACAGCCGCCGGATCACGTCGAAGCGCTGCCCCCGATTGTAGGCGGTGGCTCTGACACCGCTCGATGACCGCACAGCGGTTCTCGACTTCCTCTTGTAAGAGTGGGTGATCACGGATGAGATGTGAGCCATGAAGGCGATTGTGACGCTCGGCAGGAATGGCCGTTTCACGCTGCCTGCCGCCTATCCGTGCGACTCTCGGGCTGAAAACAGGGAGATCAGCTGGAGGTGTCCCTGGATGGATCGGGCAGGTCGCTTACTGTCTCGCCGGCTCCCGATCTAGAGGAGCTCAGTGCCCGCATGTCCAGCTCTGGGAAACGGCGAATTCCGGTGACGGATGTCGATGCCTTCTACCAGGAGAACCGCCGGCAAAGTCCGGGGTCTTGATCGTGAAAGCTTCAGTCATTCGAGATTTAGCTCGCGCGCGGGAGATCGCTCGGGGATGGCAAGGTCAGACCCACGGAACTCCACCGTGGCGGCGATCCAGGCTGCGGCGAGATCGCCTCCGCTAATTGCGGCATTCATCGCTCTCCCGATTGGGCCGGACCGGACTGTGCGGCCGGCCCCGGCAGGTTCTCACCGGTCACTTTCAGGTCTGCGACGACATTCGCGACAAGATTCCGAATGCCCACGAGAGCATCCGCCCGCTCGGCCGCCAGCCAGGAGAGCGACGGGTATTCGGCGACCAGGCCGACGTATTCGTTGTCGTCACCAGACCAGGTCACCCGGTAGGTGTATCGATTGACATCCGTCATTCGGAATCTCCTTTCGCCATTAGCGCTGTTCCGGAAGCCGTCCAAAAATGGTTTCACTCCTGAATCCAGTCGGCAAGGCTTGTGCGGCCTCCGCTTGCCTATGGCTTGGTGCTCCCCAGATCGCAGGGGGCGACGGATGCTACCTATCGCGGAATGCCGTGACACGACCCAACGAGAAACGCATGCGGTCCGCCAGGCCCTGCAGCGACTCCTGCACGGCGGCGAATCCCGCCGGCTTCACCTCCAGCGTGGCCTCGGTCAGGTACACGTCTCGACGGATTTCGAGCATGACCGAGCTGACCCGTGCATCCGTTTGGTAGCGCTTGAGTGGCACGTAGGCGCCGGCGAAGGGCGTGTTCGCCCGTGTCTCGAGGCCCGGGAAGCTCTCGGCCACGGCGTCGAGCAGGGCGGCGGATGCGTGGAACGGTTCCGATCCGACGCAGAGCGGTGCGCGAAACCCGCCGCCGTGCAGTTCGTAGGGCAGTTCGTGCTCGGGGTAGGAGTGCACGTCAATGATCACGGCCCGGCCGTGGGCGGCCAGGGTGGCGTCGACGAGCGCCGTGAAACGGGCCGAGTACTCGACGAAGTAGGCGAGCAGCGGTTCCCGGTCGTCGGCGGCCAAGCGGCGAATCAACTGCCGGCGGGACCCGTGCGTGTAGAGCACACCCATGCCAGCCGCGTTCAGCTCCTCGCTGTCGTCGGGGAATCTCTCCACGTCGACGACAAAGCGGGACAGCCCGTTGATGACCGCGCTGGCGCCGGTGACCGACTCGACCAGGACGTCCGTGAAGTGGTCGGTCATGGCGCCCTTCTCGGCCTCCAGCTCGGCCGGGGAGATGACGTAGGAGCCCCGGTGGGCAGTCAGGATGCTGCGACCGCCGTGCGGCGCATGCAGGATGACCGGCGTGGCACCGGAGCGGTCGAGGACGCGCAGCAGAGCGCTGAGTTCGGGATCGGCGTCGAGCTGGCACACGGGGGTCCCCTTCGTGCGGTGCGGTTGCGACAGGACGACGCTGTCACCCCTGTGGAGTGCAGTGCGAGACCTGACGCATTGTCCAAATCGTAGGGGATAGGTCCGACACCAAGCGATTGAGGTCGGCCGAATCGTCGTCGGTGGGCGGTTCTGCCCGCTAACCAGTAGATTCAATGCGGGGGGACAGGGAATCGATGCTAAAACGCCCACGAATCAGACCGAGGCAGAGTGATGCAGTGGAGTTGACTTTCGCTCCACAAATCCCCGCCGTGCCCCAGGCACGTGCCGCGAGTCGAGCGGTCGAATGAGCCTCTCCTGTCACGCCTCGACAAAGTCACAACCCGCCACGCTCCACGAGGCCTCGGGCGCAGGGCGCCGCGGCTCATCGTTGGGCTCATCCCCGAAGCGCTCGGCCCCATGACGCCCGAGATGCGCCACGCCCTAGACGAACGACGAACACTGATCGAGCACCGAGCGCGACACCTCACCGAGAAAGCCCTCACACGACGCGAAGCGTGGACCCAGGCATTGGGAACAGAGCCTGATGGAACCGCCAACGCAGCGTGGCGAGGCCTGGTACAAATCGTCGCCGCCTACCGCGACAGTTACGGAATCACAGGACATGGCCCGCTGGGCCCCGCTCCGGCATCGAGTGCCCGTGAGCAGGGCGCTGCGGCGGCACGCGCCGCAATAAGGACAGCCCGGTACCTCGTGCAGGAATCGCGTGATCGGCGAGCCCGTATTTGGGGGAGCAGCCGCGACATCGACGCTCTCGTCCGGTAGTTGTCTTCGAGCCCCTCCTTCACCAAGCGCGTCGAAGGATCCGTTCACGCGACGCCGCGCGGGGAGTAGCGGCTAATTGCTGCATCCCCCGAAATGGGGCACGCGACACGAGGATCACAGGGCGCAAAAGCGGGGGCAGCTTTGTAGAGTGATTCTCACCCGAGTCCTGCGATCACTGCAGTGCACTTCCCGGACAAAAGTCGAGGTCCACCTCGATTGATGTAGTCGGTGAAGCCGCAAGTTCGTCTCGCGGTGGAACCGTTGAAGGAGCACGATCGCGGGCATGAAGTCAAAGGTAAGGCTCGACCACGGGTCATGGGAGCCGGACCCGTCGCTCGTGCGCGAAGTCGAGGACCAGTTTAGCCGGACGATAGAGTCCTACCGGATCCATCCGAACCTGGTCTCCGAGCATGCCAACCACGAAGAGTCGATCCGTACCGGCGGTTACGCGAACCGGACATTGCTCGAACTGATTCAGAACGCCGCCGACGCTCTGGCGGGTGCTGAAGACACCAGCGCGGAAAACTCAGGCCGCGTAGAAATCATCTTGGACACGGCCAACAGTGTGCTCTACTGCGCGAACTCAGGGCGACCGTTCTCCATGAGCGGCCTGACAGCCGTCACGATGGCGTATCTGAGCGAGAAACGCGGCGATGAGATCGGACGCTTCGGCCTCGGATTCAAGTCGGTGCTTGCGGTGTCGCAAGCGCCGCAGGTGTTGAGCCGCTCGATCTCGTTCGAGTTCAACTCGCCGAAGGCTCGAATCGAGATGGAAAAGGTCACAACCGCCAAGCGGTATCCAGTGCTCCGGACCGCCACGGTTCTCGACGCCGCAACCGAACTGGAGCGAGATCCCGTGCTCGCAGAACTTGGATTGTGGGCTACGACGATTGTCAAGCTTCCCGCAGCGACAAATCTCGAACGACTGCGGGACGAGATCCAGGGGTTCACGTCTGAGTTCCTGCTGTTCGTCGGTGCCGTCCGGGAAGTCCGGCTGCGTGTGATCGGAGATGAGCCGTACCAGACGAGCCACGTTTCCCGCGATTTGGGAGATAAAAGGTTCAGGATCGAGCGCCCAGACGGCAGCGGTGACGAATGGATCGTCGAGAGCGCTATGCACAAGCCGTCGTCGGAAGCACGCCACGAAGTCGGTGAGGCGGTATCGCGCGAGAAGGTCAAAGTCACGGTCGCCGTTCCAGTTCAACGCAGCAGACTGCCTTCCGGGCAGTTCTGGTCCTACTTCCCGCTTCAGGACAAGACCTCGGTCGGGGCGCTGCTCAACGCTCCGTGGAGCGTCAACGACGACCGCACGAATTTGCTCGAAAACCGATACAACCAAGAGATCATCAAAACCCTCGCCGGGCTCTTCGTTCCGCTCCTGTCAAAATTGCGGACCTCTGAAGACCCTGCAGGGCACCTAGACTATCTTCCGGCGCGCGAGCTTGCCCAGGAGAGTCGCGGTTTCGCCGGTGACACCCTGCGGACACACATCGTCAGTTTGGCGGGCGCGGGCCAGTACATTCCTGACAATGCTGGTGACCTGCGCAACGGATCGGAGCTTCGTCCGCTGGACCCAGCCGTTCGTTTCGACGCCAGCGTTCACCAGGGATGGATGGTTTCGCCCAACACTGGTGACGATGTGCCCCATTGGCACTGTTACAAGTCGCGAGAGAGGGTGACACGCCTCCGGGATCTCCTCTTGGTCGCCCAGGAACCTGACCTCGACCCCAGCGCCCGCGACGTCCGAGCTGCGATGGAACGAATGCCCAAACGTGGCCTCCTGACATGGCTGCGCGAGTGGGCTGAGGGCAACGACCCTGTTTCGTCGGCAAACGCTCTCAGGACGGTCCACGGGCACCCTTCACTTGAAGGCATCACATCCGCAAAGGTCATTCCCACGACCGACGGCATGAAGTCGCTCGACGACCGAAGCGTCGTATTTCTCCATCAGGAGGAAGGGCTGGTCGTTGACGCTGCAGTGTTCGTCGACCCGGCGTTCCTGGCGGAGAATGGGGTCGAAGCACTCCTCCGCGGCCGTGGCTTCCGCGACCTTGACCCAGAGGCGATCCTCAACGCGCGATTGGCAACGCTTCCCGTCGATCCCGCTGGCGAGGACCTCGAGAAGCTCTGGGACGCCGTCGTCTCCGTCAGCCTGACCATCGCCATCAAGACGATGACGGCCTCGACTGCGTCGATCAAGGTCTCCACGCGTGACGGTGGATGGGCGTGGCCACAGCAGGTGATCGACATCGATGCAGCATTGCCTGAGCGGTTTGCGGCGCGGATTCTCGACCGAAGTCGGTCCATTGCCGATGTCGCCCACAAGCTCGGTGTCGCTCAGCGTCCGGTCAAGGACTTCTCTCTCGAGGACGAGGCGGAGTACGAAGCTTACGTCGCCGCCACCGTAGATGCGCTCAACAACCGGCGGGGGCCGGGCGAACGACCCGTTGAACGATTGGAGGTCAGTCCTGGGGCAGGGCCCGGACCGTTTTCTGTGTTGCTGATGTTGCGGGATGCTGAGGCGCCGGAACAGCTGCGCGCGTCATGGACGACCTCGCTCTTGGAGCTTCCGGAAGGGAGTTGGGTCGTCGAGGATCTCGACACCGGGCGCACTCACGGAGTACTTCCGCCGTCTCGATGGGCTGTCCAGCAGGCGGGTCTTCTCCCGACGTCGCGAGGGTTCAGGGCGCCGGGCGACGTCGTCTCACCTTCGCTTGTGCGGTTCGGTGCACTCCTTCCGCTCTTCAGAGGCACACACCAGGTCCAGGTTGCTCTCGCACTGCCGGACGAGCTTGAAGCAGTGCCGGCGCACGTGCTCCGGGAGATGCTCGAGGCAGATCTCTTCCCGTCCGTTGATGACGCGGTTCTGACCGAGTTTGTTCTTGGGGCCACGAAGGCCGGGTACGCCGGCGAAAAGCCATCGACCATCCCCGCCAGGGTTAAGCGAGTCGTCGAGCCGCATGCGCCCTCGACGGTGTTCCTTGCCTCTTCGGACGAGGAAGAGGAATTCCTTCGGAGCCGGCAGCGACCGTTCCTGAGGGTACATCCGGACATGGTCGACGAGTTCGTCGAGACGGTCGGATGCCGTCGGTTCGCCGAGAGCTTCTCGTTCGCAATGGTCGTCGAAGGCCAGCAGGACTTCCAACGTGTTCTTGACGTCTACACCGGCCTTCGCTCGGCATACGGCGCGGCGCTCGCGTCGGCGAAAGTGGCTCGGGCACTGCTTATCGCAAAGCGGGTTGTAACGGAGGAGGGCACAGAGGATCAGCCACGGGACTGGCATCTTGACGGCCAGGACCTCATCGTCAGGAGCGATGCTGACGACCAGCGGATTCTCGAGTTCGTCAATGACGCCTTCGGTCTTCGCCTCGACAACGTGCGACTCGCTGCCGTGCGCAAGGCGGGGCAGGACAATAAGCTTGAGCTCCTTCGCCATGAGGCCCAGGCCATCGAGAGCGACGCCGAACGTCTCGACCACTACATCGGCCCCGACGACCTGAAGGAAGCACTTCCTACCGGACTTTGGAGCGCGCTTGAGGCGCAGGGCCTGGTCGGCGACGAGACGCCCGTTGCGGATCTCTTCCTAACGGTCTATGGCTCGGACGCGCTACGCATCCTTGCAGACAGGTTCGAAGACCTCGGATTTTCGGACGTTCCGGAGGCTTGGGGTGGTACGGCGCCCGCTGCGTCCTGGGTCCGGAAAATGGGGTTTAGCGCAGAGTATGCCGGCCAGCGGAACCAGAAGCAGCCCCCGGAGTTCGTCGTCCCTGGCGCGGTGGTGTTGAACCGTCTGCACACGTACCAGAAGAAGATCAGCGAGGATCTGCGGACCGTCCTGACGCAACCGTCCACCAACGGTCCTGCGCAGAAGGCGATGGTCGAGCTGCCGACGGGTGCGGGCAAGACCCGCGTCGCCACCGAGACTGTCCTCAGGCTGTTCGTCGACGAGGTGCTTTCGGGGTCGATCCTCTGGATTGCACAGTCGGAGGAACTCTGCGAGCAGGCCGTTCAGACCTTCCAAACTGTCTGGCGGTACCTGTCCGACGAACGACCGCTTACGATCGGCCGCCTGTGGGGCTCGAACACCGTTCAGGAACCAGACACCGAGCTGTCCGTGATTGTCGCGACCGACGCGCAGCTCGCCCAGCTCATCGGGCGGGGCGACTACGACTGGCTTAGCAAGCCAGCAGCAGTCTTCATCGACGAGGCTCATAGAGCGGGTTCGTCGCAGTACACCAAGATCTTGCGGTGGCTTGGTGTCGATGGACGCAGCTGGGAGAGGCCACTAGTCGGACTCTCGGCGACCCCGTTCAAGGGGCGAGCCGGTGACCACAGCGGGACCAAGGAACTGAAGGCCAGGTTCGGCACGAGGCTCGCACTGCCCTACGACGAGCCGTACAAAGAACTCGTGAGGCTTGGTGTACTCGCAAGCGTCAGGCACGAGGTGTTGCCGACCGGTGTCGAGTTTGAGGTCAGAGACTCCGCGCCTGGCGACCTTAGGTCCAACAAGCTCATCGACCGGAACCTATACGAGCGCATCGGCCGCAACGAACAGCGCATGCGGATCCTCGTCGAGCACATCCTCCAGACGCTTGAAGCACACCCAGAATGGCCCGTCCTCGTCTTCACTCCGAGTGTGCTCTCGGCGCAGGTTCTCTCGGCCTCGCTGCGCTACAGGGGGATAGTCGCGGAGTCGGTTAGCGGACAGACCAGCAAGCAACAGCGTCGAAAAGTGATCAAGCAGTTTCAGGACAACGAGATCCAGGTCCTCGCCAACTGCGACCTCCTCGTCCAGGGTTTCGACGCCCCGGGTGTGAGGGCGCTCTACATCGCGCGCCCGACCTTCAGCCCCGGCGCCTACATACAGATGGCAGGCCGCGGCCTGCGAGGAACGGAGAACGGCGGCAAGGATGAGTGCCTCATCGTTGATGTCGCCGACAACTGGGGCGCGATGAACGACTTCCTCGGCTACCACGACTACGAGGACCTCTGGGCGGAGCAGCGCGGATGATCCTTGTTCCTTCGCTCGCCGACATCGAAACAGCGTCCCGAAGTGAGGCCGAGCGGAGAGTCGCCCGTCTTCTTCGGGACGTCGAGGCGGACGGCGACGCAGTTGCCTTCTACTCGGTAGGGCTTCGCTCGCACGCATACAAGCAGCAGGCAGAAGCCGACTTCGTGATCCTGTGGCGGGGAACCGTCGTCGTCGTCGAGGTCAAGGGCGGTGGCGTGCGCAAGCACGATGGCATCTGGTACAGCATCGACCGCCGTGGAGACTGGCACAAGCTCGGCACGTCCCCGATGGAGCAGGCACGATCGGCGGGATACGCTCTCCGTGACATCCTCAGGGAGCAGGGGGTCGGCTGGTACGCGCACGAGGCCGTTGTTGTCACGCCGGACATCGATGCACCGCCAAGCTCCGTCGACTGGAAGCCCACGCACTGGCTAGCTCGTGACTCGATGACAGCGCTAGAGCTGACCACGGCGCTTGACGCCGTGCTCGCGGATGCGCGAAACGCGCCGCGCGGAGAGAAGGTCGCGCGGCTGAGCGACCTGCGGGAGCGTCTCTTCGGCGAGTTCACCCGAATGCCGGTGGTCGACGCACAACGGGGTGCGGTGATCGAGGAGCAGAACCGGGCGACGGCTGGCCAGGCCCGCGTCCTCGCAGCGCTGGCGCGGAACCAGCGCGTGCTCGTCTGCGGAGGAGCAGGTACCGGGAAGTCCCTGGTCCTTGTCGAGGCTGCGAAACAGGAGGAGGAGCAGGGGAGGTCCGTGCTCGTCACGTTCCGTTCACCGTCGCTCTCGCGGTATTTCGCACCGCATCTCGGTAAACGCAATGTCGACGTGATCGCTTTCGCGGACCTTGAAGGTTCGGGTCCCTATGACGTCGTGCTCGTAGACGAGGCACAGGACATGATGACCGCCGACGCGATGGACCGCCTCGATGGTGTTCTTGTCGGCGGCCGAGCGGCCGGTCGATGGCGGATGTTCCTCGATCCAAACAACCAGGCGCACGTCGATGGTGACTACGACTCCGACGTCGCCGAGCTGATCACCGACGAGGCGATCACGGTCGACCTTTCGCTGAACGTTCGCAACACCCGTGCGATCGTTCACGTCGTGCAGGAATACCTAAGGGCTGACGTCGGCGATCCAGGAATCGTTCACGGCGAGCGCGTGGAGTGGCTCACCACGGATCAGGAAGTCACAGTCAGCGATGGTGTGGACATTGCCGTCAAGCTCGTGACGGACGGAGCTCGGAGGGCCGAAATCTGGGTGATTGACCCGCGGTCCTTCGCGGCACCCATGACTGTCGGCGGCATCGTGGTGACGAGTCCTCGCTTCGCGAAGGGCCTGGAGGTTGAGCATGTTGTCGTGTGTGGCCTGCCCGACGCTCTCGACGCGTCCGGAATGGCCGCTTTTTACGTCGCGGTGACCCGAGCTCGTGTCTCCCTGCACGTGGTGCTCTCCAAGAATGACAGACGACGGCTTCAGCAGCTGGTGCGGCAAGAGATGGCGAACCGATGACACTCACTCGTGCGCAGGAGATCGTGCTTTCGCACCTCAGGTCGGCCTATGTCGGTCCGGACAGTGGTGACAGTGAGGTAATCTACAACCCGCCGAACAGGCAGTACGCCGTCGGAATGTTGTTCCCGCGCGACCGCGAGCCCGAGGTCGACGACGGTGCTGCCGTGCACGAGAGCGACGAGGTAGACGTCGACCGGATGACCGCGTTCGACGGTGAGGTGGAGGAGAACGGAGCCGCGGTCCCGATCGCCGAGGACTGGAGGCCGTCATCGGCGGCGATCTCCTTCATCACCGACAGCGACACGGTTGCGTGCACAGTCGCTGGCGCGACGTACGCCGCCATCGAAGGCGACGGACCGCCGAGCTGGCGTCGAACGCCCTTTGCGATCTCTGATCTGACGCTTTCACCTGACCGTCGCATACACGAACAGTCTGTGGGTGACGTGCCAATCGAGGTCGGCAGCCGTTGGCGGCACTTCGGAGACGCAAGACTTGTCACTGTTCACCTACGCGTGCTGGCTCCATCGACCGGCGATGACCGTCTCGACGCCACCAGCATGCTGTACCAGGTTGCGCTCGCAGTTTCCCCGACCGGTGCTGGGACGATCCGCGAGTATGACACGCGGCGCGCTTTCGACGTCAACGACGAGTCCGCGGAACTCCGTCTGAGGTTCAGGAACCGCAAGGTATACGCCGTCGGACATGGCATGGCTGCCGACTGGACCGTCTCCGACGGCGCGTGCAGCGAGGTGCGCCTCGATCCGGTCCCACATTTTGTCATCCCTGACGTCGAGACAACTGGATTCAAGGACGGAACCCGAGAAGCGGACGCCCTGCGTCTCGAGCATCTAGCGACGCTCGACAAGAACGCCGATGAAGTTCTCGAATCGCTGCGGGCCTTCGTTCGTCAGTTCGGGGTGTGGGTCGAGGCGCAGAAGGGCCGGGTTGGTTCGTTCGGCCAAGATCGCAAGGTCGCTGGTCGGATCGTCAGCCGGTCGGAAGAAGCGCTCACGCGCATGATCAAGTCTCTCGACCTGCTCGGAGACGAGCGCAACGTCACCCTTCGGACGGCATTCTCTCTCGCGATGGCCGCGATGCGCCTACAGATGCAGCAAGCAGTTTTCAACCGCGACGGCAGTCGGCCGGAGCCGAGTTGGCGCCCCTTCCAACTGGGTTTCCTCCTCGTCTCCCTCGCATCCACCGTGGACAACACGCACAAAGAGCGGGGGCTTGTCGACCTGATTTGGTTCCCGACCGGCGGTGGAAAGACTGAGGCTTATCTTGGGCTCGCAGCCATCGAGATCTTCCGCAGACGACTTTCAGACGGCCCGGCAGGTGGTGGCACTGCGATATTGACCCGCTACACGCTGCGACTGCTCACCTCTCAGCAGTTCCAGCGCGCTGCCTCGCTTGTCTGTGCGATGGAGCTGCTCCGTCGTGCCGACAGGATCGGTGACCCGCGCGCAAACCACATGACACCGTTCTCGATCGGGCTGTGGGTCGGTAATGAAGTGACTCCCGGGACGCGCAAGGATGCAAAGTCCGCTCTCGATCGGCTTCGCAAGGCCGCGCGGCCCGAAGAGGCGAACCAGTTCCAGGTGGAAAGCTGCCCTTGGTGCGCCACACCTCTTCTTCCCCGCGTCCGGTCTCCCCGCCTTAGCGAGTATGGCGTTCGGATGGTTGGTCGCGACATCGTCATCCACTGCGTGAACTTGTCGTGCGAGTTTGCCGACGAGATTCCCGTGTGCGTTGTCGACGAGTTGCTCTACGAGGAGCCACCCACCATCCTGCTTGCGACGGTCGACAAGTTCGCGCGACTCCAGTTTCGCCCCGAAGCTGGCCGTTTACTCGGCCTCAACACGGCGTTCCAGCAGCCGTCGCTGATCATCCAAGACGAGCTCCATCTGCTGTCGGGGCCCCTCGGCACGACCGTTGCAGTGTTCGACGCCGTGATCCAGATGCTGCTCGCCGCGAACGGTTCGACGCCGAAGATCGTTGCGTCGACCGCGACGATCCGAGCCTCGGACGAGCAGGTCCAAGGGTTGTACGGCAGGCGGGTCGCGCTTTACCCGCCCTCCGGTCTTGACGATGACACGACATTCTTCTCTCGGCCGGTCACTAGCGGTGAAGGTCGCCTTTACCTCGGGCTGATGCCCCAGGCGCTTTCGCAGATGTCGGCAACAGTTTCGGCGTCAGCCCCACTGATCGAGATCCCTGAGATGCTGCGGGGACATCCGGATGCGGGGACGAGCCTCGACGCCTACTGGACCACAGTGATGTACCACAACAGCCTCCGGGAGCTGGGGCGCACAGGGACCTTGGTGGTCGACGACGTCAACGCCCGCCTCGAGCCTCGCGCCGAGCGTCTAGAGCACGAACTCCGCACGGTTCGCGCCGGGCGCGTACTTGAGCTGACAAGCCGACGCGGACCAGAAGAGTTGCCGAACGACCTCCGCGAACTGCGCCGGAGCGTCGACGAGTCCGACCAGGCCGTCGATGTCGTCCTTTCTTCGAACATGCTCTCAGTCGGCATCGACATCCCACGACTCGCGCTGATGCTGATGGTCGGCCAGCCCAGGACCACGTCCGAGTACATCCAGGCGACCAGCCGTGTCGGACGAGGCAAGGTCCGCGGAGTCGTCACCACGCTGTTCCGCTCCAACCGGGCGAGGGATCGTTCCCACTTCGAGACCTTCCGCGGCTACCACGAGGCCCTCTACCGAAGTGTCGAGCCGACGAGCGTCACTCCCTGGTCACTGGCGTCGCGCGAACGCTCGCTCGCCGGTGCCCTAGTAGCACTGATTCGTCACCTCGGACCCGGCCTGTCCTCCAACGACGCCGCCAGGGACTTCGACCTCAACAATTCCGCCCAACGCGCCTTGGTTGACATGCTGGTCAGTGGGCTCCTGGCAGGGGTAGAGAGGGCGGATTCCGTCGAGACTGTAGAGACGCGCGAGCGAATCACCACGCTGCTCAACCAGTGGGACCGCCGCGCACGCGCTGCTCGCGAGGCCGGCGAGAGCCTCCTGTACGACCGTGCCAAGGCGGACGACTCCGCCCTGTTGAAGCGGTTCGGGCAGTCCGGAGAAGGTTGGCTGGTTGCCGACTCGATGCGCTCGGTTGAACCCAACGTTGCCGTCGAGGTGCGGGAGCCATACGAGGAGGGGTCCAGTGCAACGGATCACACATGACCTGCGACTGTCAGAGACCGTGTCGCCGTTCGGCGTCGGCGCAGTCGTAGACATCCGAGGGGAGTCGTTGATCGCACCCGACACTTCGTGGTGGGACGAGCGCTACGCGCCCGAGATCCACTGCGCGCGACTCGTCGAGCGGCTCGGTCCCAGCGTGCTTCGTGAGGCACCCACCCACTCAGGACGCACGGGTAAGGACACTGCGCGACTGCTGTACTGGCGCTTTCCAGCGTGGCGATTCTGCGAGCGGTGCTCCGGGCTCTCGCAGCGAACCGGCAAAGACCGGGGCAAGTGGACCAACAAGTGCGAATGCGACGGCATGCTCGTCCCGATGCGATATGTCGCCGTCTGCGAAAAGGGTAGCCACCTCCAGGACATTCCTTGGTTCATGTGGGCCCACCGCGGGCGCGACGCTGGCGTTACCGAGGCGGTCCGCCACTGCCGGGCGTACAAGGAACTACGGTTCGTTCGTTCGGCGAAGCACGGTGAGGGTTTGAAGGCCCTTCGGGTGGAATGCGGCGGCTGCAAGCGTTCCCGCCCTATGTCGGACCTGGTCAGCAGGGAAGCACTTGCCCATGACGGCATCCGATGCAAGGGCACCCAACCATGGCAGGATCCACGGCAGGATGACGCCTGCGAGCACGTACTTGTTGCCGTCCAGCGGGGCGCGACGGGCAACTACATAGCGGAACGCATCTCCGCACTCGACATCCCCGAAGAGAAGCCGCAGTCGATCGCGGTCGCTGACGCCATCCGCGCACATGCTGACTTCGGTCGAGTTGTGGACGACAACGGTGGGCCCAAGGCTGAGATGATCGCGGGCTGGATCGCCGACGAAGTCGGCGCCGCGGCCGAGGACGTCCTCAGCCTGGCAGCCGCGGGCGGCAACCCGCACGACGATGTCCTTGCAGATCTCAAGGATGGCGAGTGGGCGGCTTTCCTCAAGAAGCTCGGAACGCCCGGGCGTGACAATAGCGAGGGCGAATTCGTCGTCGACTCGTGGTCTACGTCCGATCGTTCTGGCATCCCCGCGACACTGGCTGAACGGCTGACCGCGGTCGGCCAGGTTCGGCGAGTGCGCGAGGTCAGAGCTCTCAAGGGCTTCCGCCGGTACTCCGCTGAGGCCGAGATGATTCCGGCCGATCTGTCGCTCAAGGGCCAGCGCAAGCCAACACTCCCCGCCATCGAGATGTACGGGGAAGGGATCTTCCTCCAGTTCAGCGAAGAGTTTCTCGCTGAGTGGGAGCAGCACGCAGCGGTCCGTGCACGGGCCGGTATCCTGCTGGACCGGCGATCGAAGACGCCCTGGGCAAGTCGGCTGGACGTCCCGGAGGCGCGTTTCGTTGCCCTCCACACGATCGCTCACCTGCTGATTCGCCGCCTAGCATATGCGTCTGGGTACTCGTCTGCCTCGCTTCAGGAACGGATCTACGCGAGCTCCACCCGTCCTGACCGCACGGCCGGAGTGCTGATCTATACGGCAGCGGGTGACGCGCAGGGCACGCTGGGCGGTCTCGTTCGGCTCGGTGACCCCGACCAGCTGGTTCCACTGCTTCTCGCAGCAATCGATGATGCCGATGTCTGCTCAAACGATCCGGTCTGCATAGAGAGCGACAGGCAGGGTGCCTCGAGCCTCAATCTGGCGGCATGCCACGGGTGCTCGCTTGTGAGCGAGACGTCGTGCGAGACCGCAAACAGACTGCTCGACCGTCAATTGGTACTTGGCGGGCGCGACTTCCCAGGGCTGTTGGAGGGCGTACTCGACGAGGTCCGGGAGCTCAGCGCGCCCTAGACTTTCCGGAAGTGTCAGGTTTCACGATGTGCCTGGACGCATGAGCAGACAAGTTCGGTCACCAACTGAGGGTCCTCGTGCTCCCAGAAACGCAGCACGCGCCAGCCTGCCGATCTCAGCAGGTCGTATGTCTTAGCGTCCCGCACCTTGATTCATCTGAGCTTGACGGCCCACCGGTCGGCGTTCGCGCGCGGATGTGTGCCGTGCTCTGGGCATCCGTGCCAGAAGCATCCGTCGAGAAACACCGCGACCTTCACCCTTTCGCTGTTTCCTTCCCCCACGCCGATTCCTTGATCCTGATGAGGTCGAGGGGCGTTCAATCGTTGGACCGCCCTTGCACGCGCCGTGGGGCTTTAGTGTTCACCGGTACGGAGGGCCTGTTCGATTACCTCTGCCGCCGAGTCCATGTCCTCATGCTCCCAGAAGCGAAGGACCACCCATCCGATGGCCGAAAGATGGGCATCGGTCCCCCGGTCCCGCGACACGTTCTTCTCGAGCTTGGCGACCCACCAGTCATGGTTGGACCGCGGCAGCGTTCCGTGGCGTGGGCAGGAATGCCAGAAACAGCCATCGACGAATACCGCCACGTGTTTCCCGGTGAAGAGCACGTCCGCACGACGACGGCTCATCCCGGGAAGTGGCGCATCGACCCGATAGCGTAACCCCCGAGCGAACAATAACTTCCGCAACCGCAACTCCGGAGCGGTGTCCCTGCGGCGCTGATTCGACATCCGGACACCGACCGAATGAACGACAACAGGATCACGGCCGATGGGATCAGATTCACGGTTCATACCGCCACTTCCCGCTTTCCTGGTCCCGGTGATTCACGGTGGGCGAGGTCCCACAAACTAGTCCGAAAGTCGAATCCTGGTACTAAGTGGACGCTCAGAGTCGTGACGACAGGAGGCCGACTGCACCGGAAGTGATATCAGTGGATGACCGTCTCGACTCTGTATCAGAACTCGGCTCCGACCCCGAATCGAGGTCCAAGTCCGAATCCGGACCGGAATTCGGGGCGATCCCCGGGACAGCACTAACGTGGGCGTCCTCGGTATCCTGTGCTGCAAGTATGGCCTCGTCGTCCATGGCAATCCATGGTGTTCTCGTCATCGTGTCGAGGAAATCCGCGGGGAGCTCCCGACCGAGAGCCGCTGCCAGGACGTGAGCCGCCAGACGCGGTGGAATGGCGTTACCGATCTGTTGAGAGATGTCCTTGCCCGACCACGGGTAGTCAGCGGGGAAGGTCTGAAGCCGACCCGCTTCTGAGACGTTGAGGCGATCGAGTTCACCCTCGTCGGAGAACAGGCGGTTCCGGGAGACTTTCCCGGTAACCGTGAAAGCCGGTTCCTTCGAAGTGCGCCGGCCGCGGGCCTTTGGATCACCGCCGGTTCCATAATTGGAGACCAGTACGAAAGGCTCTACCCTGTCCAAGGTCTCGCCGATGCTCCGGTGCGGCAGCAACGCAGGTCGGTTCCTAGAAGCTTTCACTTCCTTTCTCCTGAACCGGTGGTGAGTCGGGCCAGGAAGTACGGGGGTCTGGTGTCGGTTCGCGATCAGAATCGCCCGGCGGCGGGTCTGCGGAACCCCGTACTCCTCTGCGTGAAGTATGCCGGTCGCGGTCTTGTAACCGAGCGACTCCAGGACCCTCGCCATAGCCTCCCAGACGGGCAGGACCGCCGGTACCTGCTCGAAGATGATCACCTGGTAGGGGTTCCCCGCCCGATGGGCCTCCAGCGCCCACCGCAGCGGCTGCAGCACCAGCCCGGTTCGTTCATCATCCAAAGCGGCCAGTTCCGTGGTGACGTCATCCCCGTCGACCATGCGCGCAATGAAAGACAGGACTTGGTTGAGCGCCTTACGACCGGCACCTGCCCCGGCCACGGTATACGTCTGACACGGTGGCCCCCCGGTGAGGATCGTCGCGTGGGGAAACTCGTTCGGACCGTGTTCCCGTACGTCACCTTGCAGGGTTTCCAGCCCCGCGGTCCGCCTGGTCGCACAGGCGTTTTCGTCCCACTCGATACCGGCCACGGACAACCCCAACCAGCGCGCGGCGACATCCAAACCACCAGGACCGGCGAAGAGATCCACCATTTGGGCGGCAGAAGGAGGTGGGCACGATTGCACAAAGGTCATAGGCCACGATCTTATCGTTCGACAGGTCCCGGACGGGCCAGCATCCGGCGCTCTCCACCGAAGATTAGAGGTCTCCCAGCCCGACGGTGCTCTCGGCGACGGCGACGGTGGTGGTGGTAGCGGCCGCGGTTCGGTGTGTCCGTCAACATGATCTGACTGATGGAGTTTCCGTCTTTCACCTGACCTTCCCGCCAGCCGCGCCCGATTCACCTGATTCGGTGAAACTGTCACATATCCATACAGGAGACCGTGTACCGCTGCCTCTGTTTGAGTAAGGAGGCGGTTGCGCGATCGATGCTCGCAATGGGGCTAGGGGGGCCGAGCGCGGCGGCAGCATCACGCAGCTAAGCAACGACGGCGTGATCCGCCAAGACGTGCTTGTCGGCTCATCCGCGTATGCATTCAAGCGATTACATGCGGCGGCATGCGGAGAATCGCTTGGAGAGTTCGGGCCTCGGTGCGGAATCCAAACCAGCGGAGCGCACCAGCGAAATCCTCGACGACCGGACGCTTTTCAACGACGCGTCACGTGGAGCACGGTCCGTTCGCGAAAGCTGCCGGACCACTTGAATCGGTGGAGAACGTTCTCTCAAACGTAGGCGCGAACCAGCTGATTGATCGAGTGACTCGCAAGACGCTGACTCTGAAGTCTGTGGAAGTCGAGAGTACAAAGAAGTATGAGGTTGAGCGCCAGAGGTTGAGCTACCAAGATCAAAATCTTGAGGAGAAGCTCGTGCAACTCTGCGAGTTATTGACCTCTTCGTACGGTCAACCGGTCCTCTTCATTGTCGACGAACTGGATAGGATGAGAAGGACAGTTGGGTTAGTCAGTTTCCTGAAAGCTGCGTCTAGCGAGTCGCTCAAATTCATGTTGGTAGGCATCGCGAGCAACGTGTCCGACCTATTGAGCGATCACCAATCACTCGAACGTCGCCTTCAGCCCGTTAAAGTGCCTTTGATGAACCCATCTGAACTTGGGCAGATCGTTTCTAAGGCCGAGAGTCATCTCAGAGCAGCCGGTGTGGCGATTTCATTCACCAGGCGAGCCACGGTGAGGTTGACTGAAGTCTCAGCAGGGTTCCCGTGGTTCGTCCACGTATTGGGTCAGCAGTGCCTCATCGACGCTGACAAGGACTCCCGTTTGAAGATTGAACTCTCGCACGTGGAGGCCGCCATCCGAGGGATCGTTGACAATCGATTCGCCCAGCAATTCTCTGACATGTATCAGTCTGCAGTCCGCGATTCTGTTGCCCGAGAAAAGACGCTACGCGCTTTCGCACACTGGACTGACGCGGATATTCCGACCGGGGAAATCTACAAGATCCTAAGTCAGGACCTTGGATTGAATTCTGGATCAACCTATCGATGGCACCTGTGTAAGCCGGAGTTTGGTGACGTGCTGTTCGTACCGACAATCCAAAAGCGGGGGTTAGTGAGATTCAGAAATGAAATGTCTAAGGCCTACGTGAGGCTCAGACCATCCATATATGCCGGCCTGGACCAGGACGTCGTGAAGGCGTATTCCAGGCGGGCCTGAGGTCCGTGCGAAAAAAGTTTGCTCGCGTGGCTCACATCCACACTTGGCTCGACCAATAGCGATGGCCCAAGGACCATTTAGAGAGGCCGAATGGAGGGGGTATCGCGAAATTCGAGATTGATCGGGCAATGGCGATAGCGGCCTCGCAGCTGACGCGGCACACCGGAATGCGGACCGGCGGACTTGCGGGCTCGCTTGGCGCCAGCAAAACGCCAACTTCTGTGGGTCGTGATAGATCCCTACGGCAGGTCGACGATCTCCTTGCCAAGGGGTAGGAGCGCGACCGGGATCAGCTTGAAGTTGGCGATTCCCATCGGGATGCCGATGATCGTGATGCAGAGTGCGATGCCGGTGGTGAGGTGGGTGAGGGCGATCCACCAGCCGACCAGCACCACCCAGAGCACGTTGCCGAGGAAGGACCCCAGACCCGCGTTGGGCGTGGCGATGACGGTCTTGCCGAACGGCCAGAGGGCGTAGACGCCAATGCGGGCAGCGGCGATTCCCCAAGGGATGGTGATGATGAGCACGAACATGATCAGTGCAGCGAGCATGTAGCCGAGGAACAGCCAGAAGCCCGAGAGCACGAACCAGATGATGTTCAGGAGAGTCCTCATGATGGTTCCAGTCTCTCAGGTCGCGCGCCTCGTGTGCCGGAGGGCTCGGCTGGTTCGGGGCAGCGGCGCGCGGGCGTGCCGGCGGCCAGGCCACACCCGGCGGGCGCTCGGTGACCGATGCGCCAGACTGGGGAGATGGACTGGACGCGACTCGGGCTCGAAAACGCGGGCTTTACGGGCTTCGTGCGGTTCGCGGACCTGGCGGCTTCGACGCTGCCCGCAGCGCCGGGCGTCTACGTGGTCCTCCGCGCGGATGATCGGCGCCCGGACTTCCTCGAGACGAGCCCGGCCGGGAGGTTCAAGGAACGGAACCCGACCGTGTCGAACGCGCAGCTGGCGGAGGCGTGGCTCGACGGGGCATCCGTGCTCTATATCGGGAAGGCCGGTGCCGGGGCGAAGGGCAAACGGGGGCTTCGGAAGCGGCTGACCGAGTACCGGCGGCACGGCGCGGGCGAGAAGGTGGGGCACTGGGGAGGCCGCTACGTGTGGCAGCTCGCCGGCAGCGCGGAGCTGCTCGTCGCCTGGCTGGAGACGGGAGGCGAGGACCCCGAGGAGGTCGAGGCGGCTCTCATCGACCACTTCGTGCTCACGTTCGGTGCGCGCCCCTTCGCGAATCGCAAGCTCGGCACGGCGAGGCGGAAGACCGCGCCCGCGGGGCGTCACCGCTGACGCGTCGAGTTGCCATTCCAGAACGCGGCTCGCTAGTGTGGCTGCACCGGAAGTAAAACCGCGGGGCTCTGCCCGCGCTCATACGTTGCTCATCGAGCAGCCACTTCTCCCCACGTGGAGAGACGTATATGAGCAACCAGAATGAGCTTCCGAACCCGACTGATGATTCCCGCGACTCACCGGTTCGCCACCGCCCGCAAACCCTCAGGGCCGCCGCCGTGGCGCTCGCCGGGTTGTCCGCGGTGTTCCTGTTCGAGATGCTCGACAACTCGATCCTCAACGTCGCGCTCCACACCATCGGGCGTGAACTGGGCGCGTCGACCACCGCGCTGCAGTGGGTCACGGGCGCCTATGCGGTCGTCTTCGGCGGGCTGATGCTGCTGTTCAGCGCCATCGCCGACCGGTTCGGCCGCCGCCGGGTGATGCTGATCGGTCTGGCGGTGCTGGGTCTCGCGAGCCTGGCCACCGCCCTGGTCACGACGACCGAACAGCTCATCGCCGTGCGGGTCGCCATGGGCATCGCCGCGGCCATGACCACCCCGGGCTCGATGGCTCTGGCGTTCCGGCTTTTCGACGATGAGAACCTGCGCGTCCGCGCGATCACCCTCATCTCCACGGTCGGGCTGGTGGGTCTGGCGATCGGCCCGACCGTCGGTGGCTTCATCCTTGCCGTCGCGCCGTGGCAGGTGCTGCTGCTGATCAACGCGCCGATTGCCGTGCTCGCGTTCATCGGCATCCGGATCGGAATCGCCCAGGACCTTCCCGCCGAACTCCATCGCGACCCGCTGGACATCGCGGGGGCCCTTCTCGGCACCGCTACCATCGTGCTGGCGCTCGTGGCTCCGACGCTGTTCGTGGGGGAGGGCGCCGGTTTCTGGACCCCCTGGGCGGCAACGGGCGGCGCCTTGATCGCTGTGATCCTCTTCGTCGTCCGCGAGCGAACAGCCCGGTACCCCCTTCTGGACCTGCACCTCATCGCCCTGCCCCTCGTCTCCAGCGGACTCGCCTACAAAGCCGCGTCGGGCCTCGCGATCTCCGGCCTCAGCTACATGGTGACCCTGCAGCTCCAGTTCGCCTGGGGCTGGCCGCCAGCCCTGGCCGCAATCGGCATGCTTCCCCAGGTCATCGTGCTGCTCGGCGGCGGCCGCCTCGTCGGCCCCTTCGTCGCCAGATTCGGGATGGACCGCGCAGCCTGGATGAGCTCCGCGGCCGTGGTGCTCGGCCTCGCCGTCTTCGCGGCAGGGAGTCGCTTCGGCTACATCTGGGTCGCCCTTTCCCTCGTGCTCGTCGCAGCCGGGATGCGCGTGGTCGGCGTGGTCGCCGGCACGAACGTCATGCGGGGCCTGCCGAAGAACCGCACCACGATCGGTGCCGCCCTTGTCGACACGTCGAGCCAGGTCGCCACCGGAATCGGGATCGCCGTGACCGGCACCATCCTCGCGGCGCTCTTCACGGGAAACATCTCAGCACCGAACTGGAGCGCAGACCAGGTGGCCGCGTTCCAAACCGGCGTCACCGTCGCCGGGGTCACCCTCACGGCTGTCGCGGCTGCGCTCGTGCTGGTCGGAATCGCCCGGAGCCGCCCGGCTCGCGACCCACACTGATAGCTCCACCGGTCGGGATGGGGCGTTTGTCTCCCTGTCGGAGGCGCAGCCTTTCGCAGGACCGTGCCGCTTTGCACCCGTGAGCTCCCGCTTGCAGCATGACGACCGACACTGCACATGTACACGGAGCCATCGCCCTGCTGGGCGAGGACCCTCGCCCGCCCGCGGCTCGCGGGGCGGCGTAGTCCTGCCATGGGCTGTAGCCCTGGGCGATTTCGCGTTTGCGTTCAATTGCTCGCGGTGCCGCCCACGGGCACCCTCTTTTCAGCGCCGCCACGGGTAGATACAGTCCTTGACGCCGCCCAGGGAGGGGGCCACCATCTCCTCTAGAGAAATGCACGCTACGCAACAGGGTGCGTCGGAACAAGGACGTTTCTGACCACCGGACGGAAGGCATCTCGATGCATGCACAAACGAACCGCGGCCCACGTGGTCGGGGAGCCAACGTGATGGTGCGGGCGCTTGTCGGCGGCGGGACTGCGATCGTTCTCGCGGCGGTGATGACCAGTTGTAGCGGTGGAACCGCGCGAACAGCCGGGCAACTTGCCGATGACCTGGCGAGATATTTGGGGCGCAGCGCGCCGGAGGTGGAACAGCTCGTCAAGACGCGGGCGACGACCGCTGAATCCAGCGACGATGTGCTGCGACGTTGGGCCGCGGCGCTGAAGGAGCCGAGTGTCCTCCGGGACGACGCCGTCCGCGTCTCCTGCCAGACCGTGATCGACCTCTCTACTTCGGATGAGCCCATCGATGAACGGTCCCTCCTGGTGCTCATCAACAACATTGCCGGACTTGAACCCGCGGTTGCCAATCTGCAGGAAGTTGACGCGCTGAAGACCGCGGCCTTGGAGGAACTGGGCGGAAAACAGGGTGCGGTCAGAGCCCATCAGCAACTGGAACGCTTCAAGGAAGCTGTTTGCGTGGACTGAGCCTGACAAGCGTCGGCCTGCAGCGGGTGTGCCCGGCATTCGCTCGATAGCGATTCGGATGAGTGCTTGCTGCAGGTCGACGATCTCCTTGCCGAGCGGCAGGAGCGCGACTGGGATGAGCCTGAAGTTGGTGATGCCGACCGGGATGCCGATGATCGACCACGCGCATTCGAAACGGAGAAACCGGGCCAGGCGCGTTTCAGCCTCCTGCGCCGACGTCTCCTCCTGCGCCCGCTGCAATGCTGCTGCTGTCGTCGACCCGGCCGGTCACCCCTTTGCGCGTGCCTGCCAGCGCCGTTGCAGGCACGCCCTGCCGTTACGCGGTGTACGCGGCGGCCACGTCGAGAATCCAGGTCACGCCGAACGCGTCGGTGAGCATGCCGAATCCGGGGCTCCAGGCGGATGCCGCGAGCGGCTCCACGACGGACGCGCCGGCCGAGAGCGCGGCCCAGTAGCCCTGCACCTCGTCGAGGGTGTCGCCGCGGACGGAAACGAAGAACGACTGGTCGGTGAGGGTGACGCCGTTCTCGCGGCGGGTCGAGCCGGCCGGGCGTGATGCGGTGGCCAAGCCGCCCGCCTCGCCGGGGATGTCGTACGCCATCACCCGGAAACCCGCCTCGGTCTCAACCTGCCCGAAGACGACGTTCGTGGCCCCGGGGGCGTCCTGGGGCATCCCGAAGTCGCCGTAGGTCGCGATGGTGACCTGGCCGCCGAAGACGGACTGGTAGAACTCGAGCGCCGCGCGGGCGTCGCCGTGGAAGTTGAGGTGCGTGGTGGTCGTGATACTCATGTCTGCTCCTAGTGAGAACGGTGCCGGGCGGGTCCCGACAACGGTCACTCTGACATCCGTCTAGGACAGTTTCGGTCCTCTACTCGAACTACGATCGAGGAATGACGACGACCACCGCGCGGCTGCTGAATCTGCTGTCGCTGCTGCAGACCCGGCGCGACTGGCCCGGCGCCCTGCTCGCCGAACGGCTGGACATCAGCCACCGCACGGTGCGCCGCGACGTCGACCGGCTCCGCGAGCTGGGCTACCGTATCCAGGCGACCATGGGCCCCGACGGCGGCTACCGGCTCGACGCCGGAAGCGAGCTGCCGCCGCTCCTCTTCGACGACGACCAGGTCGTCGCGCTGGCTGTGGCCCTCCAGACGGCCACCCTCACCGGAGCGGGGATCGAGGAGGCGGCCCTGCGGGCGCTCTCCACGGTGCGGCAGGTGATGCCGTCCCGGCTGCGCCACCGCCTGGACTCTCTCGACTTCACGACCATCGCGCGCCCCGGCGACGGCCCCGCCGTGCAGGCCTCAGCGGATGTCCTCCTCGCCCTCTCCGCGGCGGTCCGCGCCCGCGAGGTGCTCCGGTTCGACTACGCGAGCGCGGAGCCGGGCGCCGACGTAACTGACGTCACCGACGGCACCGACGGCACCGACGCGACGGACGGTACCGACGGCATCGAGCTGAGCCCGCCGCGGCGGGTCGAACCGCACCACCTCGTCACCTCCCACGGCCGGTGGTACCTCGTCGCCTGGGATCTCGACCGTGACGACTGGCGGACCTTTCGCGCCGACCGAATCACCCCGCGCACCCCGACGGGTCCTCGCTTCGGCACGCGCGCGCTCCCGGGCGGCGACGCGAAGGGCTACGTCTCGGCCCGCTTCAAGGGATCGGCCGAGGCAAACGTGTGGCCGTGCACTGGAACGGTCGTCCTGCACCTCGCCGCTCGTGCCGTCCTCCCGTTCGCCGGCGACGGCACGGTCGAGCCCCTTGGCCCCGACCGCTGCCGGTACACCGCAGGGTCCTGGTCCTGGGTCGCGCTCGCCGCATCCCTGAACCGCTTCGACACCGCCATCGACGTGGTCGGCCCGCCGGAACTGACGGATGCCTTCGCCCGGCTCGCCGCACGGAACGCGTCCACGTCCCGCGGAGCGTAGCCCTGTCTCAACCTTCGGTCGGGTGCGTCGGCGAACTGCCCGGCAGGTTCAAGCTTTGGTGTGTCGACGTCGGCGCTGCACCACGGCGACGATGCCCGTCATAGCGAGGGCGATGACGGCGAGGACGAACAGCCACAACCCCGCGTAGGTGGACACGGCAACCCAGTCGGGCGCGTAGATCGGGTCGAGTCCCTGCTCCTCGCGCACGCGATACTTCACGCCCTCGATTACCGTGAGCACGATCGCAGTGAGAAGCCCGAGGCCTCCCAGAACTGAGAAGGCTATCCACACTCGTTTCATCGCACGATTCAAATGTAATTCCGACTCTGGTCAGGGAAATGGTGGATCAGTGGTTCATCGTACTGCCAGGGGGAGCGCGTTGTCGATGAGCACAACGGCGATGGCCGCAGCGGTGGCGAAGGCGTCGGCGTCGAGGACTCGACCGCGCGCCGAGGCGCCGTCCAGGAGTAGCGCCAATTGCTCGCCGAGCCCCTCGGGGTCGGAGGCGCCGGCCTCGCGCGCTGCTTCGGCGAGCCGCGCCGCAAAGGCCTTCTTGTGGTCGCGGGCGAGGACGCGGGCGGGATTGCCCGGGTCCTGGATTTCGACGGCCGCCCCGATGAACGGGCACAGAGGCGGGTGAATGTCGAAGACGGCGAGGAGGCGCTCGCGGGGGGTGAGGTCGGCGCTGTCGAAGACCTGGGGCATGATGTCGGGATCGAAGCGGCGCAGGTATTCGGCGACCAGCTCGTCCTTGCCGGCGAAGTGTTGGTACAGCGTGCGCTTGGACACCCCAGCCACCGCGCAGATCTGGTCCACGCCGGTGCAGTTGATGCCCTGATCGGGGAACAGCTGCTGGGACGCGCTAAGGAGGCGCTCTCGGGCGCCCCGGCCGCTGCGCAGGCCGCGGGGACCCTTCTCCAACTCCGTCATAGGCCCAGCGTAGCCCAGCTGGTACCGATCGGTGTGCATAGGTTGACGCGCCACGCATCCGCCCTTTAGGTTAGGTACGCAGATCGGTGTACTTAGCATCGGCGCGGCGATTGGAAGAGACACCATGACAACCATCACCATCATCGGCTCGGGCACCATGGCCACTGCCATCGGCACCCGGGCGGCCCGGCACGGCCACACCGTCGAACTCATGAGCCGCAACCCCGCCCAGGCTCAGGCGCTTGCCGATCGGATCGGCGACGGAGCGATTGTCGGCACCTTCGGCGCACGACCGGCCGGTGACATCGTCATTCTGGCGGTGCTGTACGCCGGCGCGGTGGATGCTGTCACGCACTATGGCGAGGCGCTGGCCGGCAAGATCCTCGTCGACATCACGAACCCGTTCAACGCGGACGGAACGGGAGTCGTGACGACCCCGGGCCACTCGGCGTCCGAGCAGATCGCTGCCGCCGCCCCCGAGAGCGCACTCGTCGTGAAGGCCTTCAACACGATCTTCGGCGGCGTCATCGCCGAGGACCAGCCCGTGGACCTGTTCTTCGCGGGCGACAGTGCCGAGGCGAAGGCGCGGGTCGCGGAGTTCCTCGAGAGCCTCGGCATGCGGCCCCTCGACGCGGGCGGGCTGGGGATGGCGCACGCCCTGGAATGGGCCGGCATCCTCCTGGTGGGCGTGGCGCGCAACGGCGCCGGCTTCGATATCGCCTTGGGTGCCCGGGCCCTCTGACGATTCTCGCCAGTCGCGGAATGCGCCACGGCTGGTAGCCGGCGACCAACCGGGTGCTGAACGGTGTCGCTTGCTGTCGTGAGCCGACGGGCGTGGGTGCGGTGGGCATCCGCCTCTTGATCGGGCATTTCGCTTGCCTGGTATGAGTTTGGGTGCGACGCGTGTCGCTGGTGCCCCCGGGCGGCCCGGTTCGGCCAGAATGAGGGAGTCGACAGTTGCGGGGGAGCACTATGACGAGGTACCGGTGGGCAGCGATCTTGATGATCATCCACGGCGGGCTGATGGAGCTGGGGCCGTGCCTCGCGATCGTGCCGGTCCTGGCGTCCGGGATGGGTGCTGGGCAGATCAGCCGGTACTTCCAGTTCATCGTGCCTTATTTCCAGGACAACTTGATCCTGCTGATGGCGATGAGCGGGGTGTTCGGCGTCGTGCGCATCATCGGGGCGATCGGGATTCTGCGCAACCGCCTCTGGCGCCTCGCCCTGGCCGTGATCAATTGCGTCGTGACCATGGTGCTGATGATCTTCGTGCTGCCCGCGGGCATCGCGGACGCGGTGCTCGCCTGCACCGCGTTGGTGCTCCTGCTGACGGCGTATTTCGGGAAGCGGCCGCTGCCTCAAACTTGAGACGCGGCGGGGGCTCCGTGTCGACGGGTGAGCGCCGCGGCGGCATGCGTGGGCTCGTTGAGGCGGCGCATGCGAGATGCGGGAGTCGCGCAGGTTCGGTCAAGCCGCGCTGGCGCCCGCGCCCGTTTCGGCAGGCCGCGCCCGAAACGGCGGGCGCGGGCTGCGGAAACCGGCGCGGGCGTGGGGTCAAGGGTGCGCGGGCTGCGGAAACCGGCGCGGGAACGGGGTCAAGCGGGGCGCGGGCTGTGGAAACCTGCGCGGGCGCGGTCACGCCTAGCGCGAGGTAGCGGCCAAGGTGACGGTCGCCGTGGGCAAGAGCTAGGCCGTAGAGAACGATCACGATCGAGTGTCGGTGGTCAGCGAGACGCTTTGAGGGAATTCGCCGGTCAAAAAGCACCACCTTCCATCAACCCGTCCAGTGTGCGGTCTTGCTATACGTATATCGGGAGAATACGCTTGTGATCAAGTCGTTTCGCCACAAGGGACTTGCCCGTTTCTTCTTTTCCGGAAGCAAGGCGGGCATCCGCCCGGATCATGCTTCTCGGCTGCAACGACAACTCGCAGTATTGGACAACGCAGTGTCGATAGCGGATATCCCGGCGTCGTGGAGACCTCACATGCTGCGAGGCGAGGGGGAGTCGGGGCGCGACGTTCAAGGACACTATTCGATTTGGGTTTCAGGAAATTGGCGCCTCACTTTTTCGTTTGACGGCACGGATGTTGAACTTCTCGATTACGTGGACTATCACTGAATGGCTGTAGACAGAATCGAAGACGAAAAGAGCGGAAGGTCCATGACCGGAATGCACAACCCGCCGCACCCGGGCTCGCTGCTTGAGGACTACCTCGGCGAGGTGAGCGTTGCCGAGGCGGCACGACGCCTGGGCGTCACGCGTGCCACGCTCTCCAGGATTCGGCACGGACACTCCGCGGTGACGGCCGACATGGCCGTGCGGTTGGGGCTGCTGTTCGGCACCAGCGCCGAGTTGTGGCTGGGGATGCAGAGCGCCTACGACCTGTGGACCGAGCGACAGAAGCCGCGGCCTGCGATTGTTGCGCTCGCGGGTGCGGGGCGCTGACGGCACGGACCCCCGGGCAGTGCGGGCGGCATCTGCTGGGGTCGCTAGTCCATATCGGCGCCGGCTCTCGAGCGCCTGGGCCGGGCCACCCGCCCGCCGGGGCGTTGCTCGGGGCGAGCGGGCGCGATGATGACCGGGACGCGCCCGTCGGCATCCGGTGAGTCTGTTGCGCCGAGGACCTGGCATCGTTCTGTGCCGAACTGGGCCCAGAGGGCGGCGGTCCACGCGCAGAGGGTGGCGTCGAGGAGGTCCTCGCGGTGCTTGTATGCGGCGTCGTTCAGGGGAGACGGTTCCTCGAGGAGCGCCGCGGTGATCGGGTGCGAGCGGAGGTCGAGAGCTGGGTGGATGTCGGTGAGGCGCAGCATCCGTTGGAGGAGGTCGTCGCATTCGGCGGCGCGGAAATCGCGCCGGGCCGCGGGGGACGGCAGCGCCGGGTTGAAGCGTTTGTAGCGCGGGCGCTCCACGTCGTAGCCGAGCTCGGGCGCGCCGACCAGGGTCGCGTACGGGTAGCACTCGAAGAACTGCACTTCGTCGGGGAGGACCGGCCCGCTGCCGTCGGTGTAGCGGAATCCGGCCTGCTCGAGGCGCGTGCGGAGGGTGACGCCGCCGAGCCACGGGAGGCCGAGGTTGGAGGGGTTGGCGTAGACCTGCCACTGGCTGTAGCGCTGGGCGACCTCGCGTTCGCATTCACGGATGCCGGTGGCATTCGCCACGACGAGGGGCGCGTCGATCGCGATCACGTCGCCGGGGGCCGAGCGCGTGATGACCCACGCGGCGACGGCGTCGATGCCGCGCGCCCAGCCGGCGTCGAGCACGGTTCCGGACGCGTCGATCAGGGCCAGGCCGGTTTCGTTGGCGCGTTTGGCCGCCGTGCCTTCGCCCCAGGCCAGGTCGACGCCGATGTAGTTCACGCGTGCGGCCGGTCGGTGAACTCAGATGCCCAGGACAAGGCGAAGGCCGTCGGCGATCTTGGAGAGGACGTAGCTCGGGACATGCCCGACGGGGAAGGGCTCGATGAACTCGCGGCTCACCGGGCCCACCTGCGATACCACCGCCACGGAGTCCTGCCCGAGCCCAGACGCATCCACCGGCACGAGCACGTTTCCGGGAAATGCCTCGAGCGCCGTGTTCGAGGTCAGAGGAACGACAAGCACTGTCGCGATCTCCGAGGCGAGAAGCCAGTGCTCCTGCATGACGACGGCCAGACGGCGCTTCGCCTGCTCAGAACCGCGTGGTGACTCGAAATCGACCCAGACGACATCGCCGTGGGAGATCACCAGTCGGTGCCTTCACGCACGGTGCGTTCCGACTCCTGAAGGAAAGGGCTCTCCGCGGAGGGCTGTCCGACCCGGGCGATGACCGAGTTGGCCAGGGCCGTCAGCTCTGTTTCCCCTTCCAACTCATCTGCGAGGCGACGGCCAGCGAGGCGATAGAACTCGGACCGGTTCATGCCGTGCCGGGCCGCTATGCGCTCGAAGCGTTCGAAGTCATCCTTCGGAATTGAAATCGCCGTTTTCATGCCAAAAGTATAATCAGTTATACCCGCTGAGTCGAGCGCGGTGACGGCATCGGGTCAGAAGCCAGGGCTCGCAACCAGGGGGTAGGCGCCGGGGGTCTATCGACCGGGCGGCGTGGTGGCGGGGGTGGTGGTGTCGGTCCACTGGGTGAGGGCGACGATGAAGCCGTGGATCAGGCGTTCGAAGCTCCGGTTGATGTCCGCGCTCAGGGCGAAGGATCCGGCGGTTTCGAACGAGATGAACCCGTGCAGGGTGGAGCGGAAGGCGCGGATGGCGTCGATCGCGTCGTCGCCCTCGAGGCGGTACGCGGTGAGCACGTCGCTGATCAGATCGACGACCGCGAGCGACACGGCTTCGTCTTCGAGGTCGCCAGGGGCGGGCATCCGGTTGGAAGCCTCGTACCGCGCGGGGTGCTGCAGCGCCCACTGCCGGTACGCGCGGGACATCGCGGAAATCGCGTCGGGGCCGGAGCGCCCGACGGAAGCCCGCGCGAGCACTTCGCCCATGTCGCGTTTCGCGTGCACGGCGATGTCGCGGTGGAGGCCGGCCATCGAATCGATGTGCTTGTAGAGGGACGGCTGCCGAACGCCGAGACGGGTGGCCAGCGCAGCTAGGGTGAGCGAGTTGAGGCCGACTTCATCGGCCATCACGGCCGCCTCTTCCGCCACGCGGTCGCGGGTGAGCCCGACCCTAGGCACGGGTCCGTGCTCCGGCCCTGGTGCTGAGGCGTCTGCGAACGAAAGCGGATGCTGTTTCCATGGGGCTAAGGATGACCCGCTTTCTGGCTAGTGTCAATAGCCAACCCGGCTCGGAGGCGACGCGGCGCGAGAATCCCGCTTGCGGTATCCATTTTTCGCATTTGGCTATTGACACTAGCCAAAAGGGCATGCATAGTAGCTGCATGACCTCCTCCACTGCAGCTTCTGCCTCGTCGACTCAGTACCTCGCCCGCCCCGAGGGGCGCATCGCCTATGACCTCCAGGGCGCCGGACCGCTTCTCGTGCTCGTGCCCGGCATGGGCGAGCTGCGGTCCTCCTACCGCTTCCTGACCTCGGCGCTTGTCGCCGCCGGATACTCGGTGGCCACCACCGACCTCCGCGGGCACGGCGACAGTGACACGTCCTTCTCCGCCTACGGCGACGTCGAGACCGCGGGCGACATCCAGGCCCTGATCGCCCAGCTCGGCCGGCCGGCGGTGATCGTCGGCAACTCCCTCGCCGCCGGGGCCGCCGTGATCGTCGCCGCCGAGCATCCCGAGCAGGTCGACGGCCTGGTTCTGGTCGGACCGTTCGTGCGGAACCCGCCGGCGAACGCGTTCACCCGCGGGCTGTTCCGCGCGATGATGGCCCCGCTCTGGATCGCGCCGATGTGGAAGAGCTACATGCCCACCCTCTACGCCGGCCGCAAGCCCGACGATTTTGCGGAGTACCGCACGGCGGTCATCGCCAACCTGAAGCGCCCGGCGTACGGCAAGGCCTTCTCGCTGACCACGCAGCAGACCAACCACGACCCCGCCGAGGCGAAGCTCGGCGCGGTGACCGCCCCGACGCTCGTCATCATGGGCGACAAGGATCCCGACTTCAAGGACCCGGCCGCCGAGGCGCGTTTCGTAGCGGATGCCCTCCACGGCTCGGTCGTGATGGTCGCCGACGCCGGCCACTACCCCCAGGCTCAGCAGCCGGACATTACCTCGGCCGCCGTTCTGAGCTTCCTCAAGACCGTGCCGCGCTCGACCGACCATTCGGAGTCCGACATCCGCCGTTGAACACTCGTGCCTTGCGAGCTAGGGTCGGAGCACCCGGGGCGACGGCGCTGCGGGCGGGGAACACGCCCGAGCCGGAGGGATCACGCCATGACGAACCACACCTACCGCGTCACCGAGATTGTCGGAACGTCACCGGACGGCACGGATGCGGCCATCCGCAACGGTCTGGAGCGTGCGACCAAGACGCTGCGCAACGTCGACTGGTTCGAGGTGGTGGGCACCCGCGGGCACGTCGTGGACGGCGCGATCGATCACTTCCAGGTGACGCTCAAGGTGGGGTTCCGCCTGGACGACGCCGACTAGGGCGTCGTGTTCTGACTTTCTGACCGCTTCTCGCCGCACGTGTTCTGACGGCTGTCGGCGGGCATCCGCTCGCGCCCGCGCACGGTTCGGCAAGCCGCGCCCGAAACGGCGGGCGCGGCGTGCGGAAACCGGCGCGGGCGCGGGGTGACAGGGGCGCGGCCTGCCGAAACCGGCGCTGACACCTGGACGTCGTTCTGTCCATTGGGGGAGACGACCTCTGCCGAACTGCGCACGAAGTGTGGCACTGTGGCGGGTCACCGCGTGCATCGAGGTCGCAGGTGAGTCATCCACCCTGTCCGCTGGCCTTCGTGGAAATGTCCATATGCGCGAGCGCTTTTGCTATGGGCACCGTCGATAGGTGACGCTTAACCTTACGGAGCTAGGACGTAACCACTACAACGACGTAAGGAACACGAGAGTGAAGAAATCACAGGCTCTGGCTGGCGCATTGACCGTCAGCGCAGTACTGGCCCTTCTCACGGGATGCGGTGCCGCGGGCACCACGGCCAGTGCCGGGCCGGTCACGATCGACTACATGGGCTGGGTGCCGAAGGCCGACAAGGCCGTGGACATCTGGAACAAGGCGCACCCCGAGACCCAGGTCAAGTATTCGCCCGTCTCGAACGGCCAGGATGCCTACCCGAAGATCCGCTCGTCCGTGCAGGCGGGGAACGCGGGCTGCCTCGCCCAGCTGACCCTAGACCAGGTGCCGAGCTTCGTCGCCGACGGCATGCTCATGGACGTCACCCAGTACACCGGCGACGTCAAGGACACCTTCCTCGACTGGACCTGGTCGCAGGTGAGCCCCGGTGGCCAGACCTACGCGATCCCGCAGGACACCGGCCCCATGGCGATGTACTACCGCACCGACCTGTTCGAGAAGTTCGGCATCACCGTGCCGAAGACCTGGGACGAGTTCGCGACGGCCGCGAAGACCGTGCACGCAGCCGACCCGTCCGTGTCGCTCGGCTACCTCGCCACTGATGACTCGAGCACCGTCGCCGCGTACGCCTGGCAGCGTGACTCCTCCTGGTTCGCCATCGACGGCGACAGCTGGAAGGTCGGAATCGACGACAGCGCGAGCGCCGAGTCGGCCACCTACTGGCAGGACCTGCTCGACTCCGGCGCCATCGCGACCACCAAGCGCTGGGATCCCGGGTTCTACAGCGAGCTGGCCAGCGGCAAGTACCTGACCATGATGGGCGGGGCCTGGAACACCGCCCTGATCGAAGCCAACGTGGGCGACACCGCCGGCAAGTGGGCGCTCGCCCCGATGCCCACCGTCAAGGGATCGACCGCCTCCGCCAACTCCGGCGGCTCCGCGGTCGCCGTGCTCAAGGGCTGCAAGTACCCCGAGCAGGCTGTCGCCTTCGCCACCTGGCTGAACTCCTCCGAGGACAGCCTGAACATCCTGTCCGCAGCGGATGGCGGCGGGCTCTACCCGGCGGCCACCAAGGCGCTCGACTACGCGGTCGTGAACCAGAAGGACAGCTTCTTCGGCGGCCAGAACCTGAACGACATCTTCCGCGAGTCGGCGAACAACGTGAACGTCGGCTGGGCCTGGGGCCCGACCTACTCCTCGACCGACACCACACTGACGGATGGCCTGGCCAAGGTCGCGACCAAGGGAACCACCCTGCCGGCCCTGATGACCTCGCTGCAGACATCCACCCTGAGCGACATGAAGGGGCGCGGGATCCAGGCAGCCGCCTCCCACTGACCCATGTCCACTGAAACGCTCACCACCCGCAGGGCTGGCACGGACTCCGTGCCCGCCCTGCGGCGGCGGCGCCCGAACCAGTTCGTGAGCGCCATCGTCATCTTCATCGTGCCGTTCGGCGCCCTCTTCCTCTTCGTCTACGTCGCGCCGATTCTCTACTCGATCGGGCAGAGCCTGTTCTCCGTCCGGTCCAGCGGACTCGGCTTCGGCGCACCGGTCACCACCTTCGTGGGAGTCGACAACTACGCGAAGGCCCTCTCGAGCTCCGAGTTCTGGACGGCCCTCGGGAGGATCCTGCTGTTCGGCGCCGGCCAGGTTCCGATCATGCTGATCGGGGCGCTCGTGCTCGCGCTGCTCCTGGACTCTGCGGCGGCCCGCTGGGTCAGCGTCTACCGGGTGCTGTTCTTCCTGCCGTATGCGGTGCCCGGCGTGATCGCGGCCGTGCTGTGGGCGTACCTGTATTCGCCTTCGCTGAGCCCGTTCGTCGCCTTCGGTAATTCGGTCGGCGTGCCGCTCGACTTCCTGTCTCCGGAGATCGTGCTCTGGTCGATGGCGAACATCACCACCTGGGTGTTCATGGGCTACAACATGCTGATCATGCTGTCGGCGCTGCAGGCCATCCCACGGGACCAGTTCGAGGCCGCCCGCCTCGACGGCGCCTCCGAATGGCGCATCGCGCTCTCGATCAAGGTTCCCCAGGTGCGCCCGGCACTCGTGCTCACCGGGATCAACTCGATCATCGGCACCATCCAGCTGTTCAACGAACCGCAGGTGCTGCACGTGATCGCCAACTCGGTCGACAGCTCCTACGTGCCCACCATGCTCGCCATGGGCGCCGCATTCATCAAGAACGACTTCGGCTTCGCGGCCGCCGTCTCGGTGCTGCTCGCCGTCGTCGCCGGTGTGATCTCGATCATCTACTACCGCATCGCAATGAGGAACCCAGAGTGACTCCCACACGCACCAGACCCCAGAAAACCGAACGCTTCCAGAACGGCTCCGCCGAATTGCGGGTCAGCCGGTCGACCGCTATGGTCACCATGGGCGTGCTCACCCTGGCCGCCGTCTACTTCCTGATCCCGGTGTGGTGGCTCATCGTCTCCGCGACGAAAAGCAACACCGCCCTGTTCAGCTCCAACGGCTTCGGGTTCTCCGGCTTCAGCCTCTTCGACAACATCGTGGATGTCTTCACCAAGCAGGACGGGCTCTTCGGCCGGTGGCTGCTCAACTCGGTCCTCTATGCCGGAATCGGCGGACTCCTCGCCACCTTCCTCGGTGTCGCCTGCGGCTACGCCCTCGCGAAGTACAACTTCCGCGGACGCGGGGTCATCTTCGGCGCCATCCTCGGCGGCCTGCTCATCCCGAGTGCACTGCTGACCGTTCCGCTCTACCTGATGTTCTCCCGCATCGGCCTCGTGAACACGGTGTGGGCGGTGCTCATCCCCGCGATCGTCAACCCCTTCGCGGTCTACCTCGGCCGCATCTACGCGGCCGCGAGCATGCCGGACGAACTGCTGGAAGCCGCCAGGCTCGACGGTGCCTCCGAGATCAGGATCTTCTTCAGCGTCGCCCTGCGGCTGATGTCGCCGGCCTTCGTCACCGTGTTCCTGTTCAGCTTCGTGTCCATCTGGAACAACTTCTTCCTGCCGCTGATCATGCTGAGCGACCAATCGCTGTACCCGGTCACCCTCGGCATCTTCAACTGGTACACCCAGACCCGCGAGGCGAACTACAACGTGGTGATCACCGGTTCACTGCTCTCGGTCATCCCGCTCGTGATCGCCTTCCTCAGCCTGCAACGCTTCTGGCGGGCCGGGCTCTCCGCGGGCAGCGTGAAGTAGCCTCTCGCCCCCTCCGGGCCGCTCGCGAGCGGCCGATACTTCCACGTCATACTCAACACTCTCGAGGCTCACCTCCATGAACTCCCTTCATTCGCACATCGACCTGCCGAAGCCGCCCGCCGACCAGCAAGCCATCCTCGACGCCGGGGGCGTGGCCTGCTGGGCGGAAGACGTCGACATCCTCACCTATGAGCCCGGAGCACCCGACCTGTTCCCGATGTTCTTCGACCACCGGGTCTACCAGGGCTCCGACGGCAAGGTGTACCCGCTGCCGTTCGTCGACCGGATCGAGAGCCGGCCCGTCGTGAAGGCCTGGCACGCCATCCACCTCGAGAACCGCTGGGTGCGCCTGATGCTGCTTCCGGAACTCGGCGGACGCATCCACATCGGCTACGACAAGACCCGCGACTACGACTTCTTCTACCGCAACAACGTGATCAAACCCGCCCTCGTCGGTCTCGGCGGCCCCTGGGTCTCGGGCGGCGTCGAATTCAACTGGCCCCAGCACCACCGCCCGGGCACCTACCTGCCGGTGGAGACGTCGATCGAGCGTTCCGGCGATGGTTCGGTGACGGTCTGGCACAGCGACCTCGACCCACTGCAGCGGATGCGCGGCACCCACGGGGTGCGGCTTCGCCCGAGCGAGTCCAGTGTCGAGGTCACGGCACGCCTGTTCAACCGCACCGACGAGCAGCAGACCTTCCTCTGGTGGGCCAACGTCGCGGCCGCCGTGCACGCGGACTACCAGTCCTTCTTCCCGAGCGACGTGCGCTACGTCGCCGACCACGCCCGCCGTGCCATCACCGGCTTCCCGCGCGCCGACCGCCCGTATTACGGAGTCGACTACCCGGCCCTGGCCGAGGAGCGCACGGATGCCGACCGGATCGACCTGTACTCCAACATCCCCGTTCCGACCTCCTACATGGTCACCGACACCGCCGACGAGTTCTTCGGCGGCTACGACCACCGCGCCGGGGCCGGCTTCGTGCACTGGGCGGAACACGACATCGCGCCAGGCAAGAAGCAGTGGACCTGGGGAGACGGCTCCATCGGCCGCGCCTGGGACCGCCAGCTGACCGACGCCGACGGGCCGTACGTCGAGCTCATGGCCGGGGTCTTCACCGACAACCAACCCGACTTCAGCTACCTCGCACCGGGGGAGACCCGCGAGTTCTCCCAGTTCTGGTATCCGATCCAGGACATCGGTGCGGCCGACCAGGCCAGTCGCACCGCCGCGCTGAGCGTGACCGTCGACGACGGTCGGGTGAGCATCGGCGTGGCGAGCGCCCGGGAACTCACCGTGGTCGTGCGCGTGGAACGCGACGACGCCGTGTTGCTGGAGCACGCGGCCCCCGTCGGTCCCGGCCTTCCGATCCAGGTGCACGTCGATGTTCCCGGCTGCGCCAGCCGCGACGAACTCGTCGTGCGCGTGCTGCACGACAGCGCCGAATTGGTCGCCTGGCGCCGGCACACCCCGATCGTCGGTGAGCCCTGGCTCGCGACGGCGCCCGCAGCCCCCGGCGACCTCGACTCCGTCGACGAACTGCTGCTGACCGCCCAACACCTCATCCAGTACCGCCACCCCACCCACGCGGCCACGCCGTACCTCGAGCGGGTTCTCGAACTCGACCCCGCCGACTCCCGGGCCAACATCGCGCTCGCCGAAATCGCCCACGCCGCCGGCGACTACGAGCTCTCCCTCCGCCGCCTCGACGTGGCCGCGGCCCGGATCACCCGGCGCAACCTCAATCCGCGCTCCGGAGAACTCTTCTACCGGCGCAGCCTCAGCCTCGAACGCCTCGGGCGGTACGACGAGGCCGCCGCCGACTTCGTGAAGTCCACCTGGGACGGCGCATACGCCCTCGCGGGCGGACTCGGCGCCGCCCGGTCCCTGCTGAGGAACGGCCAGATCGCGGCCGGCCTCGAGCACGCGACCGCCGCCGTCGCCACCGACCCGCGCAACACCACGGCCCAGGGGCTCCGCGTGCTCGCCCTGCGCCGACTCGGCCGGGCGGATGCCGCGGCTGCGGCCCTCGAGGACGCGCGCGCCGCCGATCCCCTCGACCCGTTCCTCAACGCCATCGCCGGCGACCTCGATGTCGTCGACTCCCGCACCTACCTGACGGTCGCCTACGAATTCGCCCGGGTCGGCGAGACGGATGCCGCACTCCACTGGGCGTCACGGGCCGCGCAGGAGGGCGCATCCGTCTTCGGAAATGCGGCCCCCGTGGCCCACTACCTCCGCGCCCAGCTGCTGGAGGGCTTCGGTCGCAGCGCAGAGGCCGCCGTGGAGCGGGACCGGGCGCGGGCCGTGGACCGATCGCTCGCCTTCCCCGCTGGCCTGGACGACGCCGACGTGCTCCGGAACGCCATCCGGCAGGCCGAGTCGTCCGGCAGTGCGGACGGCGTCGCCCTCGGCCTGCTCGGCTCCTGGCTGATGGGCGCCCGGCTCGGCGCAGACGCGAGGGACGTGCTCGAATCCGCCGTCGCCGCCGGACCGGACGACGCCGTGGTCCTGCGGAACACCGCCATCGCCGTCGTCAATGCCGGGGGAGATCCCGACAGGGCCGCCGGTCACCTCGACCGTGCGGTGGCCGTTGCCGGGCCGCTTCCCCGGCTCCTCTTCGAACGCGACCAGCTCGCCCGGCTGCGCGGCATCGCGAGCCTCGACCGGCTCGCGGTGCTCGAGGGCTGCGGCGCCGACCTCCTCGCCCGCGACGACCTGGCCCTGGCGTACGCGGAGCTGTTGCTCGACGCCGGCCGGACCACCGAAGCGGATGCTCTGCTCACCCAGCGCGAATTCCAGCCGTTCGAGGGCGGGGAGGGCCAGGTGCTCGCCGCATTCGACCGGGCGACCATCGCCGTGGCAGCGCACCTCGTGACCAGCGACCCCCGGGCCGCCGCCGCCCTGCTCGACGGCGGGATCGAGCCGCCGCGGAACCTCGGAGAGGGCAGGCACCCGGCCGGCCCCCTCGCGGAGCGCCTCGTCGCCGCCGGCGACGCCCACCGTGCCGCCGGCGACGAGCAGACCGCACGCGCGCGCTGGGAACAGGCACGCACCGCAGGCGGCCCGCTCGCCGTCGCCCCGCGACCCGCCCGCCTCGACGACTACTGGATCGGCGTGGCGCACCTGCGCCTCGGCGAACGCGCGGACGCGGACACGACCTGGGACGCGCTCGAGGCGACCGCAGACGCCCTCGGTGTCGCGGCATCCGCACCGGACTACTTCGCCACCTCACTGCCCCAGATGCTGCTCTTCTCCATCGACGACGTGATCGGCCGGCGCCAGGCGGCCGCCGCCCTGCTCGAGGCCGCCGAACGAGGCCGCGTGCTCTGCGGTGCAGCAGCACGACTCGACGAGGAGAAGACCGCATGACCGTGCCCGACCAGAGACTGACCGACCAGAGACTGACCGACCAGAGACTGCCCGACCAGAGACTCCTCGCCGTGAACCAGGGCTGGCAGCGCGCAGAGACGCGGCCGGGAATGACCGTGACCGTCGACCCGCACGACCGGATCAGCCTGACCTCACGTCACCTCCTGCTCGACGGCGTGCCGTGGATTCCCGTCTCCGGCGAGATCCACTACTCCCGAGTGCCGCGCGCGAGCTGGCGCGAACGCTTGCTGCTGATGCGCTCCGGCGGAATCACGGTGGTGTCGAGCTACCTGATCTGGCTGCACCACGAGCCCGTTCAGGGCGAAGCGCACTTCGACGGCGACCTCGACGTGGCCGCGTTCGTGCGGCTCTGCGGCGAACTCGGGCTCGCCGTCGTGCTCCGGATCGGCCCCTGGGTGCACGGCGAGGTGCGCAACGGCGGCTTCCCCGACTGGGTGCAGGCCGCCCCGGTCGAGCACCGCACGGATGACCCCGCCTACCTCGACCTCATCCGCCCCTGGTTCGCGCGCCTCGGCACCGAACTCGCCGACCTGTGCGGGCCGTCGAGCCCCGTGATCGGCATCCAGCTGGAGAACGAACTCTACGGCCAGCCCGGACACCTCAGCACCCTCAAGGCGATGGCCCGGGAGGCCGGCCTCACCGCCCCGCTCTACACCGCGACCGCGTGGGGAGGCGCGGAGCTTCCGCCAGGGGAAGTCCTCCCGCTCTACTCGGGGTACGGCGACGGGTTCTGGGTGGACGCCGACGCGGGCTGGGACGACTCCTTCCGCCAGCACTTCTTCTTCTCCCACGACTGGGACGACGTCGGGGTGGGCGCCGACGTGCGCGGGATCGCGATCGGCGAGGCCCAGGCGCGCCCGCGCGACGAGTCCTTCCCCGCGGCGACGTGCGAGCTCGGCGGCGGAATGGCGACGACGTACCATCGTCGCATCGTGCCGACGGGCGAGACGATCGCGGCCGTGGCGAACGCCAAGGTCGGCAGCGGGTCGGCCTGGCAGGGCTACTACATGTACGCGGGCGGCCTCAACCCCCGGGGCCCCGAGCCGGTTCAGGAATCCCACGCGACGGGATACCCCAACGATCTGCCGGTGTACGACTACGACTTCCACGCCGCCGTCGGCGCGGCGGGTCAACTCTCCGCGAGCCACGCCCTGCTCCGTCAGCAGCACGCGTTCATCGCGGCGTTCGGCGACCGGCTGGCCCGGATGCCGTCGAGCCTGCCCGAGATCGTGCCCACCGGGGTCGACGATGCCGCGACTCTCCGCTGGGCGCTCCGTGCCGACGGGGACAGCGGGTTCGTGTTCCTGAACTGGGCGCAACCGCACATCCCGCTGCCGATGCTCCATAACGTCCGGCTGGCCGTGCGACTCGCCAGTGGCACCGTCGAGCTCGGCTCCGAGCCGCTCGACATCGTTCCGGGCACCATCGCACGGTGGCCCGTCGGCCTCGACATCGGCGGCGCGCGGCTGCACTGGGCGACCGGGTCTGTGCTGACGATGCTCGACTCCGAGACCCTCGTCCTCGTCGCGGATGCCGGAGGGGACGTGGAGATCGCGATCGGCACCGAGCACGACGACGGCGTCACGCTGTACCGGGTCGACGGGGAGGCCGGCGGGAGGCTGACGATCGGGGAACCCGACGCCTCGGTCACGATCATCGTGATCGGCCGGCTCGACGCCGCCAGGGTCTGGGTGCTCGAGGAGGAACAACGGCGGCTGGTGCTCTGTGCCGACCCGCTTTGGACGGATGGGGCCGACCTGGTCGTGCGCGCATCCGCCCGGCCCCGGGTCACCGAGTGGTGGAACGACGGCTGGCACGACCTGACGTTCACCCCGGACGGGAGTGCGGCCCACCCGGCGGCGGTCACCCTCGTCCCGCTCCGGGCGGCGGGCGCCCCGCTCGCCGGCTACGGCACGTTCGACGGTCGTGCCTCGGCCCCCGGCGGACAGTACGTCGCCGACTTCGCCTCCGTGCACCGGCTGGTCGGCCTCGGCGAACCGGCCAGCGGATGCCGCCGCGAACTTCGGATCGACTGGGCGGGCGACGTCGCAGAGCTCCTGGTGGATGACGTCGTGGTCGCCGACCGGTTCTGGGACGGCACTCCCTGGGAGATCGACCTCGACACCATCGGCGGGGCCACCGGCTCCAGCGTCACCTTCCGGGTGCTGCCCCTCCATCGGGACTCGCCCGTGCGGGTCCCGGCGGACGCCGAGGACCGGCGCCGCTCGACATCGGGGGCGCTGCATGCCCTCGACGCGGTGACCCTGACCCGCACGACGACCTGGCACCATCCGCTGTGAGCCCCGGCGAGAGACGCCTCGGCGCGATCCCCCTCGACGCGCACGGGGTCACGGCCTCGATCGACCCGGTCGGCGCCGGACTCCGCTGCCTCGAGGTGAACGGTCGTGCGCTCATCGAGTCATACGGGCCGGGGCAGGCAGCCCGGGTCGGCGTCGGCGCACCCTTCGTCGCGGGCGCGACCCTGTTCCCGTGGCCGAACCGCGTGCGTGACGGCCGCTGGTCGTGGGCAGGCGTCGAGCAGCAGCTCGTCATCACCGAACCCGAACGCGCCACTGCGAACCACGGCCTCGTGCGCGACCGGGAATTCGAGCTGCTCTCCCGAGCCCCGGGGACCGTCGTGCTCGGTATCGAGGTGGGTCCCGACCCCGGATTCCCCTTCGCGCTCAGCCTGATGGTCACATACACCCTGCTCCCGGACGGACTTCGGACCGAGTACGCCGTCGACAACCTCGGCAGCGAACCCGCGCCGTTCGCCCTCGGCGCGCACCCTTATCTGCGCGTGGGCGACGCCGACGCGGACGACCTCGTGCTGCACATCGACGCCGGCACCGCGCTCGACCTGGACGACCGGTTCCTCCCGGTGGGCCGGCGACCGGTGCGGGGCGCTCTGGAGGACCCGGCCGGCCTCGCGCTCGCCGGGGTCGACCTGAACCACTGTTACGGCGACCTCGCGCCCGCGCCGGGAGGGGGCTTCCGGCATCGGCTGCTCGGCCGGGACGGGGCTGGGGTGGAGCTCCGCACCGACGACCGGTTCGGCTGGGTGCAGGTGTACACGGCCGACGACTTCCCGCGCGCCGGCGCTGCGGCACGCGCGGTCGCGATCGAGCCGATGACCGCATCACCCGACGCGCTGAACTCCGGCGACGACCTCACGACCCTGCAACCGGGGGAGACCTGGCGGGCCGCGTGGTCGCTCCACACCGTGGCCGCCCCGGCCGGATCGTCCATATCCACGGCTTGATCGGCCATGGGCTCCGGGTGAGCCGGCCGCTAAAAAGAGAGAGCGCCCCTTTTCGGGGCCGGACAATGTCGTCACGGGAAAGGGATTCATTCGTGTCATCTGCACGACGAAAGAACATAATCCGAGTGGTCGGGCCCACCATCCTCGCTCTCACAGCGAGCCTCCTGCTGCCTCTCTCGGCGGCCGCGTCACCCGCTGCGGAAGCCCGGCCAGGCTCCGCGCCGGGCGCCACACTGTCCATCACCACCACCACCGCTGCTCCGATCGTCGCTCCCGAGAGCGGGCTGAACGCCATCCACAACGACCGGTTCTGGTACGACACCGCCGGGAACCCGATCTACTCGCAAGGCGGCGGCGTCTTCCGGTTCGGTGACACCTACTACTGGTACGGCGTGCGCTACACCGGATCGGAAAGCTACTTCACTAACCCGACCAAGATCTACGGCAACACGGCCAGGGACGTGAAGTTCGTCGCCATCACCGCATACTCCTCCCGGGACCTCGTGAACTGGACCTTCGAAGGCAACGTGGCCACTCCCGAGACGGCCCTGGCCATCCCGGCGTCCAAGGACGTCTCCTCCGACTACTTCTCGCGCATGACAAGCCTGAACGACGCGTCGTGGCTCGGCCGGCTCGGCGTGGTCTACAACGAGAACACCGGGAAGTATGTGCTCCTCACCCAGATGGAGACATCATTCGACCCGGTGCGCGACACCAATGCCGCCGTGCTCTCCCTGGAGAGCGACACCCCGACCGGCCCGTTCCACTACGCGAACCTCCAGACGAAGATTCAGAACACGCCGGTGCAGGGCACGGGAGACCAGACCGTATTCACCGATGACGACGGAACCGACTACCTGGTCTTCTCGAGCCGCAACGGCCGCAAGTACTCCTACGTCAGCAAGATCTCCGACGCGGACTCCCTCAGCGTGGAGCCCGCAGTGCAGGTCGGCTACGTCGGTGCCGGACGCGAGGGCAACGCCATGTTCAAACTCGACGGCCGCTACTACATCGCCACCTCGGACCTCCACGGCTGGAACTCATCGGTGACGCACGTGATCTCCTCATCGTCCGCGGACATCCAGGGGGCGTACTCGGCCGAATACACCCTGCCCGGAACCGAGAAGGACTACAGCCACGTGACCCAGACCGGGTTCTTCGTGACGGTCACGGGCACAACCCGCGACACGGTCATCTACGCGGGCGACCGGTGGGCGGACTTCGCCTGGAACGGTCTCGGCTACAACCAGTGGCTGCCGCTCTCCGCCGGACCCGCCGGGCTCAACTTCGAATCGTTGAGCGACTGGAATCTCAACGCGACGACCGGCGAATGGACGGTCGGCAGCGGCAACAACTACGTGCTCAATCCGGACTTCGCCGCCGATCGCGTCGCGGTGACCCAGGTGACCGGGTGGACCACCACCGTCGATCCGGGATCGGCCACGAGCCAGTTCGTGACCAACCCCTCTCCGGGCGGCAATGCGACCCGCTTCGCCCTGCGTCTCGGCAGCGCCGGTGCCTTCTCCGGTTCGGTATCGCAACAGGTCACGGTCCCGGCCGGCGTCTACGGGTTCGCGCTCTCCTCGACCACGACCGACGGGCTCGACCATGCGCGGGTCAGGATCGCCGGCGCAGCGGGCGAGGACTACGTGCTCGACCTCGGCGCGGCGGCCGGAGGCTGGTCGAGGCACGCGCTCGAGAACCTCACGCTCGCGGCGGGAACGGTGACGGTGAGCATCGAGGCCGGCAGTGCCGGGGCCGGCCAATGCGTGACCGTCGACGGCCTGTCGCTCACCCCGGTGGACTCCCCGGTGTGGGAGCCGGAATCTTCGTATCGGGGCGGCGACCGGGTGACGTTCGCCGGATCGCTGTGGACGGCGACCTGGTCCACGACCGGCCAGACACCCGGCGACCCGAATGGCTCGTGGCAGGAGACGCTGGCCGGGTCGAACGGCACAGCGGTGTGGACGCCGAGCAGGATCTTCGTGGCCGGCGATGTCGTGGCGAGTGCCGGCATCCGCTACACGGCGAAATGGTGGACCCGGAACCAGGCACCGGGAGACCCGTACGGTCCCTGGGCGCCGCAGGCCGGATAGCGCACATGGACGGAGTGACGGAATCTGCGAGTATGAGCAGATGAAGCTGGTCGAGGGTTTCCGTAACGAGCGGATGTGCGTGGTCCCGCGCCCGCTCGTCGACGAGATCCTCGCCCGGCCCGTCACCCGGAGGCTCGTCGTGACGGACGCCGGCCTCTTCCCGGAGGCCAGGAACCACGAACGGTTCCGGCCCTCCGGATCTCCGGAGACCATCCTCCTGGCGTGCACAGCGGGGTCGGGGTGGGTGGAACTCGGCGGCGTGCGCACGGGCGTCGGCAGCGGATCGGTGGTGCTCATTCCCGGCGGGGTCCCGCACCGGTATGCCTCCTCGGACTCGAATCCCTGGACGATCTGGTGGTGCCATCTGCGGGGAACCGACGCCGCCGAGCTGGTCGAAGCCACGGGAGCGACCGTGGAACGGCCCGTGCTGCCGATGCACAACATCGAACGCTGCGTGGCCCTGATCGATGAGATCATCACCGCCCTGGAACGCGACCTGTTGCCCGCCCGCATGATCGGGGCATCCGGAATCGCCTGGCAGTTGCTCACCCGGATCGCCCTGGACCGGGCGCTGCCCGAGCGCGGCGACCCCCTGCAGCGGGCGATGGCGTACCTGTCCGAACGGCTCGACAGCGCGGTGAAGGTCTCGGAACTGGCCTCAATGGTGGGGGTCTCCGCTTCGCACCTGGGCGCGATGTTCCGCACGGCCACGGGCGGGGGAGTGCTCGCCCACCACACCGCACTGCGGATGTCGCGGGCGCGGCAACTGCTCGACACCAGTTCGCTCGGCATCGCGCAGATCGCGCACGCCGTCGGATACCAGGACGCGCTCTACTTCTCGCGGCAGTTCCATCGCACGCACGGGGTCAGCCCGAGCGAGTACCGCGCCCACCGCAAGGGCTGAGGCGACCCGGGCGATGCCGGCGACGCCGGCGAGCGGCCTGCGCCGTCCACGCCAGGGAACCGGCTACCCGAGGAGGATCGCCGAGGCACGGCGCTGCCACGCGACATCCGCCCAGAGCGGATGCTGCGGAGCGGCATTCGAGGACAGCACCGCACCCCAGGCCCCGCTGTCGACGGCGGCGTGCAGCCCCGTCTCGGCGAGGTCCTTCCCGACCGGACCCTCTTCGAAACCGGCGTGCAGTGGCGTGTAACCGACCCAGCCCTCGCCGAAGACGACCGGCGTGCTGTGCTCCCGGCCCCACGCGGCGGCGGCCGCGACCCGCGACCGGATCTCGCCGTACATCCGCTCTCGGAAAGGGGCATAGCGGTCGTACAGCCAGAGGTCCCAGCCGTCCGGGTCGACGTTGTCGTAGCCGTAGAGCATCTGGTCGGTCACGACGGTCGCGTCGAACCGCCAGCCCTCCGGCCGGCCGGCGTCGGCCCAGGCGGGTGCGCCCGGGCGGAGCAGCCCGCGCAGGGCCGTGTTCGGGAAGTCTTCCGTGCCCGAACCGCGGATGTCGATCGTCTGTTGCAGCGCATCCAGCACCCCGTAGGCGTAGATGTGGAACTGGCCGACCTGCAGGCCTGCCGGCAGCGACTCCCAGTCGGGGTGCGGCGGCTTGCCGTAGCTGACCGTGGTCAGGATGCCGGGGAACTGCCGGGAGACCGTCTGCACGGCCCGCTCCAGCGTGGCGCCGCCGGTGGGAACCCGGGAGAAATCGACCTCGTTGTGGAGCTCGAGGAAGGCGACCAGATCGAGATACCCATTGTCGTCCAGGACGTGCAGCAGCGTGATGTTCGCCGAGGCAAGCGCGTCCATCCGCTCGGCGAACGGCACGGCGTCGATCGCTCGCCACCAGCGGTCGTCGGCTGCGAACGCGGGTGACTGCTGGTACTCCCACGACGACAGGATGACAACGAAACCGTGGTGGCGGGCGGCCTCGAAGAGAGCGAGGAGCCTCTGCAGCAGGGGCACCGAGTAGCCGCCGGTCACGTTGTACCAGCGGGTGCCGTCGCCGAAGGAGCCCCCGCCCGGACGGGGACCGAAACCCGAGATCGCGAGGTCGGCGGGCAGCGCGTTCGGCCCGAACAAGTAGAGGGGTGCGGCGCAGATACGCACGGTGTTGTAGCCGCGCTCCCCGGCTTCGGCGAAGGCGCGGTCGAGATCCGCGAACGGTTCGCCCGGGCCGGCCTGGGTGTACCAGGAGAAGTCCCAGAGGGTGATCACCAGCCGGGCTGGCAGATGAGCCGGGATGTCCCCACTTGCTGCTTTCGACACGGGCACGCCCTCCAGGGTCTCGTCGTCACTGACAGGCTCGTGCAGTGGAACACCCGAAACGTATCGCGGGCGGCGGCGTGATCGTCAGGCTCGGAGACCTGCGGATATGGACGATCCGACTGCAATCGCGGCGCGCGGCGCGCGAGGTACGGGGTGGCGAGGCGCGGCGCTGGCGAGGCGTGGCGCTCGCGTCGGGCCCGCATCCGCTCGGGCCCGCGCGTGTTTCGGCAGGCCGCGCCCGAAACGGCGGGCGCGGGCTGCGGAAACCGGCGCGGGCGTGGGGTGAAAGGGGCGCGGGCTGCCGAAACCGCCGCGGCCGCGGGGGAGAAGCGTGGTCACGCGGGAGGTCGAAAGGCAATCGCCTATCCGGCGACGGTAACGTGTGTTACCTTGTAGTTGGCATAACAAGCAACCGGGTTTCACAAGGTACAGGATTCGAGGCGGCACGATGGCGATCGAGGGCGAGGCGACTCCGTCTCAGTTGCGCAAGGGCGTCGTCGAGCTGGCCGTGCTCGCGCTGCTGCACCGGGGCGAGGCCTACGGTGCCGAGATCGTCGACCGGCTCGTCCGGTACCCGGGCCTCGCGATCAGCGCCGGCACCGCGTACCCGCTGCTGAACCGGCTGAAGAAGAGCGGCCTGATCACCTCGGAGTGGCAGGAATCGCCCGTCGGCCCGCCGCGCAAGTACTACCGGCTGTCGCCTGCGGGTGAGCGGGCCTTCGTCTCGATGACCAAGGTCTGGACCGCGATGAGCGCCGACATGACCGACCTGTTGGGAAAGGACGCGACCCATGCGTGACAACTCCGAACCGCTACCCGGCGACGGACTCCCGCCCGTCGGGGCAGCCGTGCTGCTCGACGACTACTTCGACCGCCTGCGCGCCGCCGCGGTGCGACTGCGCATCGACATCGACGCGGACGCGCTCGCCGAGCTGCTCGCGCACGTCGAGCATCGCCTCGACGGGACCGGTCGCAGCGGAGACGAGGTGCGCCGGGTGCTCGCCGAGCTTGGCGAGCCCGAGGCGCTCGCGCGCGCCTATACGACCGACGATCGCGACTCTGACGTCAACGGCGACTTCGACACCGACCGTGGTTCCGAATCCGGCCCAGACCGCGACGGGGGCACGGATGCTGCCGCTCGCGGCCGTCGGGACCTCACCGCCGGGAGCGCCGAGGGAGTGCCGCGCACCCACCGGGCCGGCCGGTTCCTCGGCGTTCCGTATGACACCCGCCAGCCCACGTCGGAACGGTTCGCGAGCCGGTCTTGGGATCCCAGCGATCCGAGCATCCTCGTGCCGAAGGCGCTCGGCATCGGCTGGACGCTCAACTTCGCCGCGCTCGCTGTACGGGCGCACCTGATCCGGCCGGACGACGAGGACGAGCCGTTCGCCGAGGCACCCGCACGCGTGGTCACAGCAACGCTCGCCGCACCGGTCCTCGCCGGGGTCGCGTTCGCGATCCTCGCAGCCGTGACCTGGGCCGGCCTGCCCGACACCGTTCCCTCGCACTGGGGAGCCACCGGGGAACCGGACGGCTACTCGAGCCGCACCGCCAATCTGCTGATCCTGACCGGATTCATTGTGGTGCCGCTGCTCGCCGCGGCCTGGGTGCACCTGGCCGGGCGTCCGGCGTGGAACCGCGTCGCCGCATCCGCTGGGAGCCTCGCGCTCGCGCTGGTCGCTCTCGTCAGCATGCTGCAGACCCTGTACTCGGTGCAGGGCGGCACCGGAATCTGGCCGACGCTGATCGGCCTGGGCCTCACTCTCGTGCTGCCGTTGGGGCTGCTCGTTGCCGTATCCCGAAGCGGTCGCGCCGCCGAACAGCGCCGTGACTTCGCCTCGGCCTCGAAGAAGGGTTCCGTGTCATGAATATTCCTCTGTCGTCACTCCCCGGGTGGGCGTGGATCGTGATCGCGGTGATGGCGGTCATCCAGGTCACGCTCGACGTCATCGCCCTGGTCGACCTGTACCGGCGGCCCGCCGACCGGGTGCTCACCGGCAACAAGTGGGTGTGGCTGGCCGTGATCCTGCTCGCCAACCTGATCGGCGCCATCCTCTACCTGGTGGTGGCCCGGAAGCCCGCGGTGCTCGATGCGGCAGCCTCGGCGCCCCGCCCGCCGTCGACCAGCCCCGACGCCGTCGCCGACGCGCTCTACGGGTCACGCAGCGACCCCATCGAGCGGCCGGGCACCGACCCGCGGAGTGAAGCCGGCACTCGATGAGTCTCGCGATCCGCACGAGCGGCCTGACCAAGACCTACGGCGAGCACCGCGCCCTCGACAGCGTCGACCTCGAGGTCGAGGAGGGCTCGATCTTCGGGTTCCTCGGCCCGAACGGCGCCGGCAAGACCACGCTGCTCCGGATGCTGACCGGGCTCGCCCGGCCCACGAGCGGCGTCGTGCAGATCCTCGGGCACGACGTCACGGCGGTCGACGACTCAATCCGGGCCCGGATCGGCTTCCTCCCCGACGTGCCCGGCTTCTACGACTGGATGACCGCCGAGGAATTCCTCCGATTCGTCGGCCGACTCTTCTCGATCGACCGGCGCACCCTGGATGACCGTGTCGGCATGCTTCTCGGCCTCGCCGGACTGACCGACGTGACCACCGCGATCGGCGGGTACTCCCGCGGCATGAAGCAGCGCCTCGGCGTGGCCCAGGCGCTGATCAACGCGCCCGAGCTGCTCCTCCTCGACGAGCCGACGAGCGCCCTCGACCCGATGGGACGCCGCGACGTGCTCGACATGCTCACCTCGCTGCGCGGGCGCACCACCGTATTCTTCTCGACGCATATCCTCGCCGACGTGGAGCGGGTCTGCGACACCGTCGCCATTCTCGACCGCGGTCGCGTGGTGGCGCACGGGCCGATCCAGGAGCTCACCTCCCGGTACGCCGAACGCAAGGTGATCCTCGAGGTGACGGATGCCGCGGGCGACCTCGCGCAGGACATCTCCCGAGAGCCGTGGGCGGCATCCGTTGCCGTGGGCCCGACCGGCGCCCTCGAAATCACGGTCACCGACATGGACGCGGCCCGCCTGGCCATTCCGGTGCTCGTCGCCGGGAGACACACCGGGCTCTGCCGCATGGATGCCGGTGAGCTGGGCCTCGAAGACGTCTTCGTCAGCCTGGTCGGAGGGGGAGCACGATGAGGGGATTCGCGGCGTTCGCGCGCAAGGAGTTTCTCGAGATCGTGCGGACCTGGCGACTCTGGGTGCTCCCGGGCATCGTGCTGTTCTTCGCGTTGACCGGGCCGGTGATGGCCCGGTTCACGCCAGAGATCCTCCGTGCGGTCGCCGCAGACCAGCTCGGTCAGTTCACGCTGCCCGACCCGACCTACGCGGATGCCTACACCGGCTGGATCAAGAACCTGTCCCAGATCGTGCTGTTCGCTCTGATCATCGTCTACGGCGGCATCGTCTCCTCGGAGCGGCGCAGCGGCACCGCGGTGCTCGTGCTGACCAAGCCGGTGTCGCGGGGCGCGTTCATCCTCGCCAAGGTCACCGTGCACTCGGCGTTCCTCGCGGTGCTCGTGGTCGCGGGCACGCTCGTCACCTGGGGAGGCACGGCGATCGTCTTCGGCGAGGCTCCCGGAGGGGCGCTCTGGTCGGCGTCGCTCGCCTGGCTGGTGTTCGGCATCCTGTTCGTCGCCCTGATGACCCTGTTCTCCGTGCTGATCAGCCCCACGGCGGGAGCCGCCGGCGCAGGCCTGGGCGCGTACGCGCTCGTGTCGATCGCCGCACTGTGGACGCCGCTCGGTACCTATTCGCCGGCCGCGCTGACCGGCGTGCCGACCTCGCTCGCGCTCGGGAAGTCCGTCGAAACGTTCTGGCCGGTGTGCACGGCACTGCTGCTGGCTGCGGCCCTGGTCGCGCTCGCGGTCGCGGCGTTCAAGCGGAAGGAACTGTAGGCCTGGCGGGCGGGACCTGCGCCCGTCTCGGCAGCCCGCGTCCGAAACGGCGGGTGCGGTGTGCGGAAACCGGCGCGAGCGCGGGGCGAAGGGGGCGCGGGCTGCCGAAACCGGCGCGGGCGTGGGGCGAAGGGGGCGCGGGCTGCCGAAACCGGCGCGGGCGCGGGGCGAACGGGGCGCGGGCTGCCGAAACCTGCGCGGGCGTGGGGTGAGCGGATGCGGCGGAGCAGGTGAGCGGATGCCGGCGGCGCCCGGCGACATCCGCTCGCATCCGCACCCCTTTCGGCAAACCGCGCCCGAAACGGCGGGTGCGGGCTGCCGAAACCGGCGCGGGCGCGGGGCGAACGGGGCGCGGGCTGCCGAAACCTGCGCGGGCTGCCGAAACCTGCGCGGGCTGCCGAAACCTGCGCGGGCGTGGGGTGAGCGGATGCGGCGGAGCAGGTGAGCGGATGCCGGCGGCGCCTGGCGACATCCGCTCGCATCCGCACCCCTTTCGGCAGCCCGTGCCCGAAACGGCGGGCGCGGGCTGCCGAAACCGGCGCGGGCTTGGGGCTAAGCGGGCGCGGGCTGCCGAAACCGGCGCGGGCTTGGGGCAAACGGATGCGGCGCAGCCGGTGAGCCGGACGCCGGCGGGGACGGGCCGCATCCGCTCGGAGGTGCTCGTCAGCCTCGGTATTCGTGGGCCGGTGCCGGCTCGACGACCCCGGCGTCGACCATGGCGGGCAGCGGGACGAGCAGGTCGAGCGCGGCGGGAACGGCGGTTTCCGAGCCCGCGGCCCGCACGGCCGCGATGCCTCCGAGGATGAGCGCGCCGCCGAGGAGCTGGAGGGGCGTGAGCTGTTCGCCGAGCAGCAGCCAGGCGAACAGGGCGGCGAAGACAACCTCGAGCAGCGAGACGAAGGAGGCGAGCCTCGAGCCGAGGGCCTCGGCCGAGGTGATTCCGGAGACGTAGGCGAGCGCGGTGCTCACGACCGCGACGATCACGAGCGGCACCCACCACGGCAGGGCGGTGCCCGCGAGCGGCACCGGGCCGAACGTCGCGGCGAGCGGGAGAACGCCGGTGAGGCCCAGCGCGCCGAGTACGAGGCCGCCGAGCACGAGTCCCGCGGCCGCGAACCCGACCGGTGGCAGTCCGTCGCTCGGGCGGGCGGCGATCACGAAGTAGATCGCGCAGCCGACCATGGCGCAGGCGGCGAAGGCGAGGCCGAGCGGGTCGACGGCGCGAATCGCGCCGGGGCCGACCACGAGCACGAGCCCGCCGACGGCGAACAGCGAGCCGACCAGAACCAGGGCGTGCGGGATGCGCCGGGTCATCACCCAGACGACGCCGACCAGAAGCAGCGGCGCGAGGAGTTCGATGAGCGCGGCCGTGGCCACGGGAATGGTCTGGATTGCCGCGAAGTAGAAGAACTGGGTGGACGCGACGCCGGCGACGGCCATCGCGAGCACGCGCCACCGTGCCCGCCACAGGGCGGGCCAGGATCCGCGCAACGAGATCAGGGCGAGCGGCAGCAGCACGAGCCCGCCGAGGAGCACGCGTGCGGTGACGGCGGCGCTCGGGGACCAGCCGGCCTCGAGCAGGGGCTTGATGAACGCGCCGGAGGTGCCGAAGGAGAGCGACGCGATGACCGCCACGACGAGACCCGCGGAGGGGGACGAGATCTTCATGGGACTCCTTCGGTTGTCTGTGGCTGGCTGCTTCTGTCGCGCGCTCTGTTGCCGCGCGCTGCGGCAGGGTGATGCTGCCGAGCTTGACTGCGGTGCTTGACTGCGGTGCTGGACTGCCGCGCACAACCACCGCGTGCACTGTTACGGTCTACAATTGGGTATGACCATAACGTTAGGCGATGGTCGGGTTAGGAGTCAACATGCAGTTTGCCCATGACACTGTGGAGTCTCTCGAGTTCGCGGTTGACCTCGGCAATACCGATCCCGCGGCCTCCCGGAGCGGCACGGATGAGCTCGCGACCCTCGACCAGCTCGCCGACTTCATCGCCGGGTACCCCTTCTCCGGCCGCATCGACGGCGACGAGCGCGAGCGGCTCGACGTGCTGCGCGCCCGCGACGAGGTGCGGCTCGTCTGGACCCTTGACCGCGACGCCGCGGCGCTCCAGGTCAACGCCATGCTCGCCGAGGCTCGGGCCATGCCGTACCTCGCCCGGCACGACGCGTCCGACTGGCACCTGCACGCGACTACGCCCGATGCCCCGCTCGGCGAACGCCTGCGCGTGGAAGCCTCGCTGGCCCTGATGGACGTGATCCGGATGGACGAGATGCGGCGGCTGCGCAGCTGCGAAGCGGATGACTGCGCCGGCCTGATCCTGGACCTCTCGCGCAACGGGTCCAAGCGCTTCTGCAGCGCGCGCTGCGGCAGCCGGATGAACATGATCGCCTTCCGGAAACGGAAGGGCGCGGTCGCGCAGGACTGAACCGGGGGACCGGCGGAACGTTATGTCGGAGATTTTCGCGACTCGCGGCATCCGCTGCCGGGAAACGCGGCGTGTCGCGAGAATCTCCGACTGTGCGCCGCGGCACTCTAGGTCACGCCGGGCGGAAGGCTCACGCTCAAGCCCGCGGCGGATGCGGGCGGCGAGTAGACGGAGAAGCCGCTCGATTCAGAGGCGGCGACTCCGTCGATGACTGCATAGGTCGGCCACGATCGAGGCCCGGCAGGGCCGAACAAGGCCCACGCATCAGGCGAGTAGCCGGTGCTGAATCGTGCGGGGTACCGGATGCCGTCGAAGCCGAGCGACTCGAACAGGGCCGCCCACTGTTGCGGAATGCCGTAGCTGTCCATGGTGCTCAATTCACGGGTGACACCGAACGTGGCGGCGTCCGCCGCGGCGACGTCGGCACACTTCTTGCCTGGGCTGAGGTCGAGCTCGGTGACCTGGAATTCCTCCGCGGCCCAGCGGGGCACCATGCCGGATGCAGCGTAGCTGGGGCCCAGGCGCTCGCGGACGGCAACGGCCACGGTGTCGGCGAGATAACACGTGCCGAGTGGTGGGGCCAGATCGAAGCGACCTGCGCCCGGGCCGCCGGGCGCGGACGCGAAGAACCAGGCTCCACGCCCGATCGAGTGGGAACGGTATTTCCGTTCCGCTCCCCGGGTATGTACTGCCGGGAAGCCGGTGAAGTCGCGGCCCGGAAGCGGATCGGACTGAAAAGTCGCCTCGCGGCTCACGGTACAAGCCGAGCGGCATCATTGCGCGCGGCGTCGAGAACCGGTCCCAGCTCGTTCGATTTCAACAGGTCCGCCGCGGAACGGCCGCCGAACCGGGGTGTCTTCACGTTCAGCCAGAGCGCCTGCGACCACTCGTCACGGGCGGCGGGGAGCAACGCCTCGATCACTTGCCTCAGGTGGGGAAGTGGCTCGCCGCCGGGGCCGAATTGCCATGCCGGGAAAAGGAGTGTCTTCGCATCCGCCGTCTGCACGGCGAGCAGCACGCCCTGGTTCCTCAGCTTGTGGACGTGCTGGCGGCTGACGCCCTTCCACTTCGCGATCGCCGGGGCCTCATAGAAGGGACCGATCTTCTCCTGCCAGATGCTTGTCCCGGGGACCGTGGCGACCATTCGTTCCGCCACGGTGCGAGCGTTACCGGCGACGGATGCTTCGAGACGGTCGGGAAGACGTTTCGCAATCTCGGTCAGAAGCTCGGCCTGGTAGTCGGTGAGCATCAGCGTGCGGGAGTGGCGCTCCCCGGGGGGTGTCTGCGCTTCGGCATCGGGTGTCATCGTGAGTCCTCCCGGTGAGCCATCGGTTGTCATCTCTGTCAACCAAGCCTAGCTTCGGTGTCACCTCTGTCAACTGTCTCTCGTGAAGGTGACGCCGGCCCGTTTGGCCGGGGACTGTTGGGCGATCGCCGATGTCGGTGGGATGCTGCATGATGAATGAGGGTCTGTCGTTTGCGCGGCGTGACGAGTCGTTCTGAACTGTGCCGAGTCCAGGGGAGGTGAGCATCGTTTCTGCCGAAGGCGAGATCGCCGAGTCGTTCAGCGTGTTCAGCCACCTCAACGCGCAGAACAGCGACACCTACCGCCGAGTGCTCGGCACCTTCGTGACCGCCAAGGAACGATTTCAGGTGCACCTGCGCCCCGACGACGTGCTCGGCCAGCTGCGTCGCGATGCTGCGGCGGATGCTGCGAGATCGACCCCGGGCCCAGCCGCCGATCCGGCCGCGGGTACGACCACTGCGAAAGGCCCTGCGCCAGAGGACCTCACCATCGAGGCTGTGACCGCGGCCCTCGATTCCCTCGTCGGCTGGGGCAACCTGCTCGCGTCCCCCGACACTGGACGTGTCGTGCAGGTAGAGGACTTTTACCGCAAGCGCCACCTGTTCCAGCTGAGCCAGGCGGGCGAGGCTGCCGAACGCGCCGTGGAACGGTTCGAAGAGAATCTCGGCCGCCGCGGCGCGCTGCAGAGCGTCGCCCTCGAAGACATCGCGGTCACCCTGCACGAGTTCGTGACGCTGGTCGGCGCCGACACTCAGGACCTCGGCAAGCTGCACCAGACCCTCGCCGCGCTCACGGTGCGGTTCACCGAACTCGCCGACAACGCGAGCGCGTTCATGGCCTCACTGCAGCGCACGATCGACCTCACCGACACCGACGAGGCGGCCTTCGTCGCCTACAAGTCGCGACTCGTCGACTACCTCGAACGTTTCATCCAGGACCTCACGGTGCGCGGACCGCAGATCGCGACCCTGCTCGGCGGTGTGGACAGGGCGGCGGTCAACCACGCCCTCCGTGCGCTCGCCGAACGCGAGGCGAGCGATGCCCTCGTTCAGGTTCCCGATCCCGACCATGCCGAGCATGCCGTTCACACCGAGCATGCCGACGGACCCGGCGGCCACGGCGCCCTCGCCGAGTCGGCGCGTCACTACGGCGTCTGGGCAAACCGATGGGAGGGGCTGCGGTCGTGGTTTCTTTCGAGCCACGGCAGGGACAGCCAGGCGAAGCTGCTGCGGATGGCCGCGCTCGCCGCGATCCCGGCCCTGCTCGACGCCGTGCGCGCCGTCAACGCGAGGCGCTCGGGCCGCTCCGACCGGTCAACTGACTACCTGCGTCTCGCGCAGTGGTTCCAGGAAGCGCCCGACGACGACGACCGGCACCGGCTCGCCCGGGCCGCGTTCGGCCTCTACTCCGCGCGGCACCTCACGGTCGACTCGGCGACCTGGGCGCACTGGAGCGACAACGCCGCGCTCGTCGGGGCGCCGTGGGCGGATGCGCCCGCGATCGAGATCTCGCCGCAGCTGCGCCGAACCGGCAGTTACGAGCGCAAGGGCCGGCCGAATCAGGTCATCGACCGGTCGGCGGCGCGGGCACTGATCGCGCTGCAGGTGCGTCAACAGGCGGAGCAGATCGCCGCAGCGCGGAAGCGCCTCGCGACCGACGGCACGGTCGAGCTGAGCGCGCTCGCCGGGCTCGACAGCACCGCCTTCGGTCTGTTCCTCACCCTGCTCGGCGATGCGCTCGTCGCGCGCCCGCCGGACGGCGGGCCCATCCGCACCGCTTCGACAGACGGCACCATGAGCATCGAGCTGACCGAGCTGCCGGATGCCGGTTTCGTCGCCCTCGAGACCGAGCGCGGCACGCTCTGGGGTCCCGACCACCTCGTGCGCATCACCGACCTGATGGCGGAGGACGAGACACGGCCGACCGGCGCGCACGCCGCCGACGCCCATGCTGATACTGACACCGACGCGGGGAGAGACGCTGACGCCGACGCCGGGGCTGGCGCCGACGCCGACGCCGGGGCTGACGCTGACGCTGACGCTGACGCTGACGCTGACGCCGACGTGTTCGTGGAGGTGTCATGAGCGTCTCGGCGGTCGACGACCGGCAGCGGGCGGCCCGGATGCTGCTGCGCACGCCCCTGATCCGCTCGACCGACGAAGAGCGCTACCGCCTCGTGCGGCGGCACGCGGGCGACCTCGCCGAGTGGTTCGACATCAACACCGGCTGGGCGCTGCATGTCGACAGCGAGGTCGTGCGGCTCGACCGGGAGCCGGCCTCCGTGACGGATGCGACGCATCCGTTCGCAGCCCGCCGCGGCGGGGTGCCGTTCTCGCGCCGCCGGTACGTGCTGCTGATGCTCAGCCTCTCGGTGCTCGAGCGCAGCGACAGTCAGATCGCGCTCGGCCGCCTCGCCGAACAGGTGCTCGTAGCCGCGACGGTGCCCGAGCTCGTCGCGGCGGGCTTCGTCTTCGAGCTCGGCAGCCGCGAGGAACGCAGCGACCTCGTCGCCGCCGTGCAACTGCTGCTCGAATGGGGCGTGCTCGCCCGGGTCGCCGGCGACGAGGCGGACTTCGTGCAGAACACCGGGGACGCGCTCTACGACGTGTCCCGACGGGTGCTCTCCCAGCTGCTCGTCACCCGGCGCGGCCCGTCGACGATCGGCGCCACCACGCTCGGCGCACGCACCACGGCCATGCGCGACCGCGGCACCGCCCCGACCGCCGACCTGCGCAACCTGCGCCTGCGGCACAGCCTCACCCGCCGTCTGCTCGACGACCCCGTGCTCTACCTCGACGAGCTCGACGACGACGAGACCGCCTACCTGCGCGGCCAGCGCGCCGCGATCTGCCGCCGCATCACCGAGTTCACCGGACTCGTCGCCGAGATCCGCCTCGAGGGCATCGCCATGGTCGACTTCGACGACGACCTCAGCGACGTGCGGATGCCCGAAAAGGGCACCGAAGGACACGTCACCCTGCTCCTGGCCGAGTTCCTGGCCCGACGCGGTGAACCGGAAGTCCCGGTCGACGTCCTTGTCGGCCAGGTGCGCGCCCTCGCCCCCGACTACGCCAAGTTCTGGCGGAAGGGCGCGGCGGATGACGCGGCCGACCTCGTCGAGACCGCTCTCGGCCGCCTCCGTGCCCTTCGGCTCGTCGCTCGGGACGGGAACAGCATCCGTGTGCTGCCCGCTCTGGCCCGATACGCCCTCACTGCACCGACAATCATGGGAGCTCGACAGTCGTGACCCTCGACACAGTTGCACCATTCCGCTCTGACTCGCAGCCGGTGCCGACGAGCGTGCGTTGGCAGCCGCAGCGACTGGGCCTCGTCGACCTCTTCTACTACGACAACGAGGAATTCCCCTTCGTCGACGGCCGCCTGCTGTTGCGCGGCAACAACGGCGCCGGCAAGTCGAAGGTGCTCGCCCTGACCCTGCCGTTCCTCCTTGACGGGGACCTCTCGCCTCAGCGGGTCGAACCCGACGGCGACCGGCAGAAGCGCATGGAGTGGAATCTGCTGCTCGGCGACGAGCACCCGAACGGCGAACGCCTCGGCTACAGCTGGCTCGAGTTCGGCCGCATCGACGAGGCCGGCCGGGCGCAGTACGTCACGATCGCCGCGGGCCTCAAGGCGGCCCGGGGCCGCGGCATCACCCGGCACTGGTTCTTCGTGACCGATCAGCGCGTGGGGGAGACGCTCGACCTCATCGACGCAAGTCGGCTCGCGCTCGGGCGTGACCGCCTCGCCGAGGCTCTCGGTGACCGCGGCCGGGTCTACGACACCAAGGGCGAGTACCGTCAGGCTGTCGACGCGAAGCTCTTCGGCCTCGGGGAGCGGCGCTACGCCGAACTGATCGAGCTGCTGCTGCAGATTCGCGCGCCGCAGCTCTCCAAGAAGCCGAGCGAGGCCGCCCTGTCCGAGGCGCTGACCCGCGCGCTGACCCCGGTCAGCGACGACGTGATCAAGTCCGTCGCCGACGGGCTGCGCTCGCTCGACGAGGAACGCGACGAGGTGCAGCAACTCGCCGCCGCCCAGAAGGCGGTCCACGGGTTCCTGCAGCACTACCGCGCCTATGCGCAGGTGATGCTCAAGCGGCAGGCCGTCGGCCCCCGTCGCGAGCAGTCCGACTTCGACAAGTACGGGCGGGCGATCCTTGAGGTGACCGCGGAGCTCGAACGGCTGCGGGAGTCACTCAACGCCAACGCCGCGGCCACCGCGGAACGACGCACCGAGCATGGGGCCCTCGAGGCCGAGCAGGAGGCGCTGCGCGACAGCGTGCACGCCGAGAGCGAGCGGCTGCTCCACATGGCGGATGCCGCGGCGACCGCCGCCGGGGAACGCGCGGCACTTGCGGAGGCCGGCCTTCAGCGTGCGGATGCCGCCCTCACTCGCGCCGACACCGAGGCGGCGGACGACCGGGCCGAGTTCGTGGCGGGCGCGACCGACTTCCGTGAGGCCAGCGCTTGGGCGGTCGCTGCGGCCGTCGGTGCCGGGATCGAGCACGACCCGGCGGGACTCGGGATTGTGCCGAACGAGACCGGCAGGCCCGTCGCGCGCGGCGGACACGACGCCAGCGACGCAGACGACGGCCGCGGCCGGGAGGGCGGAGGTGACTCGGATGCCGGCGGCCGTCCGGACGCGTCGGAGGCCGTGGCATCCGCCGGATTCGGCGACTCGTCGGAGCTCGGCGGAGTCACCGGTATCGGGGACTCCGCGGAGCAGGCGGGCAGCGCGGCATCCGCCGGCTTCACCGGCTTCGAGGCCGCCCTCGAGCGCGAGCGCAACGCGACCGCTGCCCGCGTGTCCCGGCTACGTGAGTCCCTCGACCGGGTCTCTGCGCTGATCACGGTGCTGGAGCAGGCCGAGGCACGCCTCGGCGCGGCGAACCTGCGCGAGGCCGAAACCGAGACCCGGCTGGCGGAGGCGACCGACGAACGAACCGTGGCGGATGCCGCGGTCGAGGCCACCGTCGATGCTTACGTCTCCGAGGTCGAGATCGTACTGGCCGCACTCACTGAGCTCGCCGTTTCCGATGACGCGTTCGGCGCCTTCACCGACTGGGTGCGCCTGCGCACGGGCGAGAACCCGGCGAGCACTGCGCTGCGCTGGGATGCGCAGCGGCTGCAGGGTGAGCTGGAACGGCGGCGCGCCGACCTTCAGCACCGGATCGGCGACCTCGCGACCCGGCACTCGGCGCTCCTCGCCGAGATTTCGGGGCTCGAGAAGGGCGAGTCGGTCGAACCGACCCTGCCGCACACCCGCACCGCACCGGCCGAGGGGTCCCTTCCCCTGTGGCGCGCGGTGAGTTTCTCCAACGGGGTCAGCGCGGAGCACCGGGCCGGGCTCGAGGCCGCTCTCGAGGGCAGTGGGCTGCTCACGGCGCTCGTGCTGCCTGACGGGGACCTGCGTCAGCCCGGCGACGGACAGTTACTGCTGCACGGGGCGCTCACCGGGACATCCGCCGGCACACTTGCGTCGGTGCTGGTGGCGGAGCCGCCAGCGGGGTCTGCCGTGACCGCGGAGACGATCGAGGCGGTGTTGCGGGGGATCCGCCTGGGTGACGACTCCAGCCCTGGCGGCGCCGATTCCGACTCCCGCTCCGACGCCGCCAGCTCATCGCCCCGCGGCATCGGCGACGACTCTCCCGCGGTGTGGGTGAGCCTCACCGGCCGGTACCGCCTGGGGTCTGCGTTCGGCGCTTGGTCCGTCGATACGGCCCGGTTCATCGGCGAGAGCGCACGCGAAACGGCCCGCACACACCGGCTGCGCGAGGCGCGGGCCGAACTCGATACGATCTCCGCAGAGCAGGAGGGCCTGACCATCGACCTCGACGGGATCGCCTCCCGGTCCGCTGTCATCGAACGCGAGCAGGCCGCGGTGCCGTACCCGACCGCGCTCGAGACGGCGGATCGGTCCGCGGAACGTGCCGCCGACCATGTCGCCCAGCGCACGAGCGAACGCGAAGAGACCCGCGTTCGTTCCGCCGGTGCCCGCCGCGAGCTCGCCGAGGCGGAAGCCGAACTCGCCGCGGATGCGGCCACTCTCCACCTCCCCACGGGACCGGACGCGATCCGCGGGCTTGGTTCCGCCCTGTCGGAGTATGAACGTCAGGTCACCGCGCTCTGGCACGCGGCCGAGCGGTGGGCATCCGCTGGGCGTCGGCTCGGGCGCGCCGAAACGCGGCTCACGGCCGCCCGCGACGAACGTGATCGGACCCTGGCCGAGGTCGGGTCCGCCGCCGACGAACGCACCCGCACCGGCAGCTACCTCGAGACTCTGCGCCAGCAGCTCGGCGCCGACGTGCGAGGCTACCGGGAGCGGGTCGCCGCCGTGGCCGCGGAGCTGAAATCGATCAGCGCCGCGTTGGGCCGCCTCGGCGAGAGCGCTCGCCGGGACGGCGAGAAGCAGGCCGGTCTCGGGGAGCGGCTCCGCGGCATCCGTGCGGACCAGGACCGCGTGGCCGCGAACCGGGTCGCCGCCGTCGCCGCACTGCAGCGCACGACCGCGCTCGGCCTAGTGCAAGTGGCCGACCTCGCCGCGCTGGCCGTCGTCGAACCGGATGCCGGGGGAGACACCGACTGGACCGTGACCCGCGGGGTGCAGCTCGCCCGCGCGATCGAGGCTGCGCTGCCCGAGGTCGACGCCTCCGACGAGAAGTACAGCCGGCTGCAGTCACAGGTGTTCACCGAGTTCGCCGACCTGCAACGCTCGCTCGGCCGGCACGGGCACGAGGCAGCCTACTATCCGAACGACGACGGGGTGCGCGTGGTCGTGACCTTCCGCGGACGGGAGATGCTGCTCGTGGAACTCGGCGAGCAGCTCGGAGAGCAGATCGAGCAGCACCTGCGGCTGTTGAGCGCGAAGGAGCGCGAGATCATCCAGTCACACCTCGTGACCGAGGTCGGCGCGCAACTGTCCGAGCTGATCGGAGACGCCGACCGGCAGATCGTTCAGCTCAACGAGGAACTCCGTGCCAGGCCCACCACGACGGGCATGATCCTGCGGGTGCTCTGGAAACCGCGCCCGGACGGGCCTGCCGGGCTGACCGAAGCCCGGCGCCTGCTCGCGACCACAGCGGATGTCTGGGACGAATCCGATCGAGTTGCGCTGGGCGGCTTCCTGCAGGCCCGGATCGCGGAAGTGCGTGACGCCGACGAGGCCGGCAACTGGTACGACCACCTCGGCGAGGCGCTCGACTACCGCCGCTGGCACCGGTTCACCATCGAGCGGCAGCAGGGCGGCGTCTGGAAGTCGGCGACCGGCCCGGCATCGGGCGGTGAGCGGGTGCTCGCCGCGAGCATCCCGCTGTTCGCGGCGGCGTCTTCGCACTATCGCACCGCGACCAACCCGTATGCGCCGCGGATGATCATGCTCGATGAGGCCTTCGCGGGTGTCGACGACAACTCGCGCGCGAGCTGCCTCGGTCTGCTCGCCGAGTTCGACCTCGACGTCGTGATGACGAGCGAACGCGAGTGGGGTTGTTACGCGGAGGTGCCCGGGCTCGGTATCTCGCAGTTGACCCGTTTCGACGGCACCGACGCCGTGCACGTGCAGCGCTGGCAGTGGGACGGGAAACGGCGCACTGCCGTCGTCGACGCCGGTGTCGCTGCCGCTGAGGCCGAGGCTGGAGGGCTCTGGTGAGCGATTCTGTGAACGTCGGGGCCGGGGCAGGCTCGGGTGGCGAGGTCAGCGCGGAAGCCGTTGCGCGCATCCGTCGTCTGCTCGATACCCCGGACACCGCATGGCTGCTGACGCGCATGCGCTCCCGGCTCGAGCAAACCGGCACGCTCGTGGGCATCGTCACGAAGCAGAGCGCGAGTGCGACCGAGCGGATGGCGGCGGCCCGGCTCGTCGGCCGGCCCGTGCGCTCCGGGTCGTCGGCTTCGGTGTCGCTCGACCAGCTCGATGCCCTGCTGCGGCGGGACGCCTGGCCCGCGGGGCTGGTCTCGGCGGTCACCGAACTCGTCGGGCCGATCGTGGGCCCCGAGGTCCGGCGCGCGGAACGGGCGAGCTGGCAGCAGGTCGCCGACACCCTGCGCGTGATCGCCGTCGAACGGCCCGAACTCGCGGGCTGGGTGGACAGCGTGAACCGGTCGGGCGCGCTGCGGCGAGCGACGGCATCCGCTTCGGCCGCACACTCGATGACCCTCCACCTCGGTGTGCTCGCCCGCGCCCTGCCGGCGGAGGGGGAGGCCCTCGGTGTGCTCGCGGCGCGCCTGTTCGGGGACGCGCATGCGCTCGACCCGAAGAGTCCACTCGGGTCGATCGCGGTCGGGCTCGCGGCGGCGTCGACCGGACAACCCGCCGGGAACGGATCACGGTGGCGGCGCGACGCGTGGCAGCAGTCGGGTGTCGTCGTGGATGAGCTGTCCTCGACCGTGCTCGCGCTCGGGCTACCCGGCGGCGTGACATCTCCGACGGCCCGTGCCCTGGCGGCGCTCGCCGAGTCCGGCCAGCCCGTCGTGTTGACGTACCGGCAGCTCGCCGTGGATGACATCGGCCGGGCCCCGGCGCTGGTCTCGGTGTGCGAGAACCCTGCGGTGATCGCGGCGGCGGCCGACCGGTTCGGGGCTGGTGCTGGCGGCGGGTTCGTTCCGGTCGTGTGTGTGAACGGGCAACCGGGGGCGGCAGCGTTGCGCTTGCTCACACAAATCGTCGACGGCGGTTCGCGGCTCCGCTATCACGGCGACTTCGATGCGGGCGGCGTCGCGATCGCGCGCACTGTCGCCCGCAGTGTGCCGTGGACTCCCTGGCGATACGGCGAGGCCGACTACCGTGCCGCGTGCGAGTCGAGCCTGGCGACCTCGGAGTTCACCGGAAGCGTCGGCGACACTCCCTGGAACAGCCCTCTCTCCGCCGCCATGGAGGAGCTGCGCCTGCGCGTCGAAGAGGAGTCGGTTCTCGAGGACCTGCTCGAAGACCTGAGACTCGACTAGCCCGGGCCATCGAGGTCGCCGCCGCCGGTTTGCGCAGGCCGCGCCCGAAACGGCGGGCGCGGTTTGCCGAAACCGGCGCGAGCGCGAGCGCACATGGGCGCGGGCTGCCGAAACCGGCGCGGCCGTGGATGCGCGCGGGCGCAGGACCCTGTAACCAGCCCATCGCGGCAATATAGCTGCGAGCTATACTCGCGGCATGACAACCTCGGAGCGCATTCTCGAGGCACGCACGCGCGCCGGGCTCTCGCAGAGCCAGCTCGCCGTGCGCGCCGACGTGCCGCAACCGAATCTCTCCGCCTATGAGTCCGGTCGGGTGCAACCCCGCCCCGAAACCCTTGCCCGCATCCTGGCCGCGACTACCGAGCGACCATCGGTCGTGCTGCAGCGGGGTCGCGAGCGCGTGCTCGAGCTGGCCGCCCGCCGCCGCGCCGGCCATGTACGAGTCTTCGGGAGCATCGCCCGGGGCACGGATGTCGCCGGCAGCGACATCGACCTCCTCGTCGAATTCGCGCCCGAGGCCTCCCTCCTCGATGCGGCGGGCCTGGTCCTCGATCTTGAACACCTTCTCGGCGTGCGGGTGGACGTGATGAGCGACCGGGCCGAGGGCAGCATCCGCGATCGTGCCGTCGCCGAGGCGGTGCCGCTGTGAGCGTGACCCGATGACCCACGAATTCGACCGCACGGATGCGCTGCTCGCGGACATCCGCGATCTCGTGCGTCACGCGCGCCTCATCACCGCTCGCGGCCGGGAGGTCTTCTTCGACCGGGCGGACCGAACTCAGCAACTCGCGGCCAAGGCCATCGTGATCGACCTGCAAACCGCGGTCGAGCGGTTGCCGGACGCATACCGGGACAAACACCCGGAGGTCGCGTGGGCGGAGTTGCGTGCGATGCGGAATTACCTCACCCATGACTACGCGAACACGGACTATCAGATCGTCTGGAACGCGCTAGTCACGGACTTTCCCCGGCTTCTGCGGCAGCTGGGCCTTGCCGAGACCTGAGGTAACGGATTCAGTGCACCTTTCCCGATTCCCTTGCGCGATCGTGCGAACGACGGGTACCGTGGCAGCAACGCCACACGACGAGAGGAGCCGTCCCATGATTCAGTCAAACTTTTCCGCAGTGAACTGCCTCGCCGCCGGCCTCGTCGGCGTCTTTACCGCCTGACCGGCGCGAGTTTCCACCACCGGTTCTGCGGTGGCGACGCCCTCGATGCCCGCTCGCAGTCGGCGCTTTGCGCGCCCCGGGATCAGTCCCGTTCCCTGACGTCGCACACCTGACGACGTCCATTCTTGTGCCGCTTCGGCGGCCCCGCCGGTGCAGCAGACGGATGCGTTCGCATCCGTCCTGCGCGCCGTCACAGTGAGGCTCAATCACCATGACCACAACCTTGCCGACCGATCCCGGTCGCCACGACCACCCGCTGCCCACGCAGCACGAACCGGAACCACCGTCCGCATCCGAACCCGAATCCGTAGTGGAGTCGGTTGCGCCTCAGCTCCGGCCACTCGGCCGGGTCGATCGCCTGGCGCTGCACCTGGGTGTCGCGTTGATCCGGTGGGGGCGGCGGCCGCGCCCGGCGCGCCCGGTCGCATCCGTCGACTGGGAGGCGGTTCGCCGTGTGCGCGAAGAACGCGAGCGCGCTCTCGAACGCCAGCACGCGGACCTACTCCGGCACCGGATGACCACGCCCTATCGATGAGGGACGGTGCGAGGCCGACCGGGCCTCGCACCCTCTCGACGCAACGTCGGAGATTTTCGCGACTCGCGGCATCCGCTGCCCGGAGTTGCGGCGTGGCGCGAAAATCTCCGACTTTACGTCTGACGGAGTTCCGCATCACCGGAACAATCGGGCGGTGTCAGTGGTTTGAGTTTCAATAGCGACACCGCCTTACATCTGCACCGCCTCACATCTTGACCGCACACCTCGACGGGACCTTCATGTCTGAAACCGCCACCGCCAGTACCGACACGAATACAGGCACCCTCGCAGGTGCGTCTGCACACAACACAGCGAGCACGGATGCCGCGGCGACCGCGGCCGAGGCGGCCCTCGGTGTCCGCAACCGCCTCGTCATCACCCTGCTGCTCATCTCGACGTTCGTCGTCATCCTGAACGAGACGATCATGGGCGTCGCGCTCCCGCGGCTCATGGAAGACCTCAACATCTCGGCGAGTGCCGCGCAGTGGCTGACGAGCGCGTTCATGCTCACGATGGCGGTGGTCATCCCGATCACGGGGTTCCTGCTGCAGCGCTACAACACTCGTCCGGTGTTCATCGCGGCGATGACCCTGTTCAGCACCGGCACCCTGATCGCGGCCGTCGCTCCCGGCTTCACCGTGCTGCTCGTCGCCCGGGTGGTGCAGGCCACCGGAACGGCGATCATGTTCCCGCTGCTCCTCACGACCGTGATGACCCTCGTGCCCGCCGCACACCTCGGGCGGATGATGGGCAACATTTCCATCGTGATCTCGGTCGCACCGGCAATCGGCCCGACGATTTCCGGCGCGATCCTGAGCGTGCTCGACTGGCGCTGGATGTTCATCCTGGTGCTGCCGATCGCGTTGACCGCGCTCGTCGTGGGCGGCATCCTGATGAAGAACGTGACCACCCCGACCAAGACCCCGATCGACGTGCTCTCGGTGATCCTCTCCGCGCTCGGCTTCGGCGGGCTCGTCTACGGGCTGAGCAACCTGGGCGCCGCGAGTGGCGGCATCGGCTCGGTGTCCGGCTGGCTGCCCCTGGCCGTCGGCGTGCTCGGCCTCACCGCGTTCATCCTCCGCCAGCTGGCGTTGCAGAAGAGCAACCGCGCCCTGCTCGACCTGCGCACCTTCCGCTCGCGCACCTTCACGTTCGCGATCGTGATGATGGCGATCAGCATGATGGCCCTGTTCGGCACCATCATCCTGCTGCCGATCTACATGCAGACCGTGCTCGGCCTCGACGCGCTCACGACCGGGCTGATGCTGTTGCCGGGCGGGCTCGTGATGGGCCTGCTCGCGCCGGTGGTCGGGCGCCTCTACGACAGGTCGGGTCCGACCGGTCTGCTCATCGTCGGTTCGGTGATCGTGAGTGCGGTGTTCTGGTCGATGACCCTGCTCAACCAGCACAGTGCGCCCTGGCTGGTGCTCGCCGCGCACGTCACCCTGAGTCTCGGCCTCGCCCTGCTCTTCACCCCGCTGTTCACCGCGGGTCTGGCCGCCGTGCGCCCCGAGCTCTACTCGCATGGCAGCGCGATGGTCGGCACGATCCAGCAGCTCGCCGGCGCCTTCGGCACCGCTCTGTTCGTCACCGTGATGTCGTCGGTCGCGGCGTCGCAGCTGTCGACCGGCGCGACGGGGGTCTCCGCGACGAGTGCGGGCATCCAGGCCGCCTTCTTCTGCGGCGCGGTGATCTCCCTGTTCGCGATCCCGGCAGCGTTCTTCATCCGGCGCGCGCCGGCAAGTGAGGGCGCGGATGCCGGTGCGCCCGCCGGAGTCCCGGCGCACTGACCCGGACAATCCGCACTGAGTTGCCCTGAGGATGTGACGGCTGCCGGGTCGGCCCGGTCGCCCGCACGGCCGCGGCACCGTGCCAGCGACCGGCCGCGGGCGGTCCCAGGTCAGGGCAGCTGGGCGGCGAGGATCGTCACGGCGTGCTGGCGCGCGGCGGCAATGATCTCATCGTCGCTGAAATCCGTGCCGGCGGCCGCGTTCACGGCCGCGTTGATGCTCAGGAGGGCCATCCGAAGCTGAAGTTCCGCGATGGGGGTGTGGTTCGGGAGCAGCGGCGCCAGGGCGTCGACAATCGCGATCAGCGTGGACCCGATGCGCTCGCCGGCCGACGCGGTGGTCGAACGTGCCAGGAGCGGATTCGCCGACATGAACCGGATGCCGCGGAGCTTGTCGCCGCTGAACGAATCGACCCAGCGCAACACGGCCGTCTCGATGAGGGCGGGGTCCTGAGGCTGGCCGGCGATCCACTCCAGGAGGTCCTGCGCCTCGTCTCCTCGCTGTTCGAAAAGCGAGCGGAGGAGTTCCTCCTTGCCGGCGAAGTGGTAGTACAGGGACGCCTTTTTGATGCCGAGCACGCCGGCGATCTCCCGCATCGTCGTCACCTCGTACCCCTTCGTCGTGAAGAGGTCGGTCGCCACCTGCTGGATCGCGGCACGCGTTTCCGGCCCGGAACGCCGCTCGGGCGAGGATGTCGTGGTACTCATCGTGCCAGCCTACCGCACGGTAGGCTAGGCTACCTACCGGCAGGTAGTCTGTCCGTTCAGTGTCACCGAGGGAGGAACACAATGAGTCACTACAGCGTCGCTCGCGAGTACCCATACCCGATCGAGGATGTCTGGACAGTGGTGACGGACCCGGACTATGTCGCCCAGTGGACCACCACCGGCCAGGGCGGCCGACCGGACGGGTTCGTCGCCATCCCGGGAACGCAATTTCAGCTCGTGGGCAAACCCACGATCGGCTGGGCCGGTGTCGTCTACTGCGAGGTGGTCGAGGTCGACGCCCCACGCCTGCTGCACTACACGTGGAAGGGGGACAAGGACGCCGACACGGTCACCCAGGTGCGATACCGGCTCGAGCCGATGCCCGGCGGTACCCGCTTCACCGTGGAACACACCGGGTTCACCGGGTTGGCCGGGTTTGCGATGTCCCGGCTGCTCGGCAGCGTCCGCCGGAAGATGCTGACGGTCGGCATCCCCCCGGTTCTGGCCGAATATCAGCGGAACCGGGCGGCCTGACTGAGTGACGGGGTGTCGGAACGGCGGCGCGCGGCGTGCGTCGCGCAGCCCCTCCGGTGTAGCGTCGTGGTAACGAAATTGGGGGATTTTTCAGCATGGCGTCTTCACTGCTCAGTTCACTCGATAAGCCCGATCAGCAGGTTGTTCCGCGGAAGGACCCGCGGCAAGACAGCGAGCCGCTCGTGCACATCAGCAACTTCCGGATGGACTTCGGCCGCACGACCGTGATCCGGGACCTGTCCTTCGACATCAACCGGGGTGAGACCTTCGGGTTCCTGGGCTCCAACGGATCCGGCAAGACCACCACCATCCGTGCCCTGCTCGGGATTTACCAGCCCACCGCCGGTCTGCTGCACATCAACGGGAAGCCGTTCAGCCCCGAAGACGGCGGCACGCTCGGCTACCTGCCCGAGGAACGCGGCCTCTACAAGAAGGAATCCGTCATCGACGTGATGACCTACTTCGGCCGCTTGAAAGGGCTCAGCCGTTCGGCCGCGCACGTCTGGTCGCTGCAGTATCTCGAACGGGTCGCCCTCGGCGACAAGGCGAAGCTGCGGCTCGACAAGCTGTCGGGTGGCCAGCAGCAGAAGGTGCAGCTCGGCGTCACCATCATGAACGACCCGGAGCTGCTGATCCTCGACGAGCCCACCAAGGGGTTCGACCCGGTCAACCGGAAACTGCTGATGGACATCATCGAAGACCAGAAGCGGGCCGGGGCGACCGTGCTCATGGTGACCCACCAGATGGAGGAGGTCGAACGGCTCTGCGACCGGATCGTGCTCCTGAAGAACGGCACCGTGGAGGCCTACGGCACGGTCGAGGACGTGCAGGACCAGTACGGCGGAACCGTGGTCCGAATCCGGTACACCGGCGATATCCCCGAGTCACCGCACTATACGGTCACCCTCCGGGAGAGCAGCTACGCCGAACTGACCGTGACGGGTCCGATCGACGAGGCCGTCATCCTGCGCGAACTGATGGATGCCGGGGTGACCGTTCGCGAGTTCACCGCCGGTCGTCCTTCGCTCGATGACATCTTCGTGGCCGTTTATGGCGATCAGAATCCCGGCGCCACTGCCGGCGAACGCACCGGAACGGCAGGGGAGTAGACCATGGCTCGGCACAATCTCGGCACGGTCGTCTCCTTCGAAGTCACCCGCACGCTCAAGAAGAAGCAGTTCTGGCTCACGACCCTGCTCGTCCCGGTGGTGATCGGCATCGTGATCGCGCTCATCGTGCTGTCCAACACCGCCACGGACAGCAAAGTGGACTCGCAGAAGGACGCGACCCTCCGGTTCACCTACAGCGATGCATCCGGTTACATCGACCCGGCCATTGCCACCGCATTCGGCGGCACCCTCGCCACAGACCCCGACCAGGCGATCGCCGACGTGAAATCGGGACAATCGGCGGCCTATTTCTCCTATCCGGCCCAGCCGACGAAGGAGGCCACCACGGCCTACGGCGCCGACCTCGGCATCTTCGACAACGGCAAGTACTCCTCGGTGGCCACCCAGCTGATGGTCGCCAGCGCGCAGGAGAAGATCGGCGACCCCACTCTGACCGGGCTGGCGCGCGGCTCCTTCCAGGTCGACGCGGTCACGTACAAGGACGGCGCGGTCTCCGGCGGGATCCTCGGGGCCATCGCCCCCCTGCTCTTCCTGCTGATCTTCTACGTCGTGATCGTGATGCTGGGCAACCAGATGCTCACGAGCACGCTCGAGGAGAAGGAGAACCGGGTGACGGAGATGATCCTGACCACCCTGAACCCGACGACCCTGATCATGGGCAAGATCATTTCCCTGTTCATCATCGGGATCGTGCAGATGCTCGTGTTCATCCTGCCTGTGCTGTTCGGCTATCTGTTCTTCCGTACCTCACTGAGCCTGCCCGACGTGGACTTCTCCCAGCTCATCGTCAACCCCGGCCAGATGGTCGTCGGCGCGCTGCTCCTCATCGGTGGGTTCACGCTGTTCATGGGCACGCTCGTCGCGGCCGGGGCGATCATGCCCACCGCCAAGGAGGCCAGCCAGGTCTTCGGAATCGTGATGGCGCTCGTGTTCGTGCCCCTCTACGCGGTGTCGCTCGTGGTGTCGGACCCGCACGCGCTGATCGTGCAGCTCTTCACGTTCTTCCCGTATTCCGCGCCGGTGACGGCGATGCTCCGGAATGGGCTGGGCTCGCTCAGCCCGCTGGAGTCCGGCATCGTGATTGCGGAGCTCTTCATTCTCGGCGGAATCGTGCTCCGGCTCGCGGTGCAGCTGTTCCGCTACGGCTCGGTCGAATACACGAAGCGCGTCTCGCTGCGCACCGTGTTCGCGCGCTCGCGGGGGTAGGCGCGGGAGCCATTCCCTCGGGAGGGAACGGTGACACCGAGCATTCACGAGCTGTTCAGGCGGGCACCGCTGTCCCGTCAAGAGCGTCTTTTAGTCTCTCGGTGACCAGCACCGCGGCAACGAACTGCGCGCGCCGATGCGTGTGCGGCCACTCGCTGCTGGTCCGACGGAGGAAAATTGATCACCCCACGCACCCTGATCACATCCCTGGCGGCAACGGCCGTGATTGCGATCGGCCTCACCGGATGCTCCGGCACGGCCGCGAGCGGAACCACCACCACCGACGCCGCAACAGCCACGAGCCTGAGCGCGTTCGGCGACCTGCCCGCTCTCGAGAGCGCGGCCAAGGCGGAAGGCAACCTCAATGTCATCGCCCTCCCGCGGGACTGGGCGAACTACGGCGCGGTGCTCGACGCGTTCTCGAAGAAGTACCCCGAGATCACGATCAACGAAGCCTCGCCGGACGGCTCGAGCGCCGAGGAAATCCAGGCGGCAGACACCCTCAAGGGCCAGGACACCGCGCCGGACGTCTTCGACCTGGGCCTGGCCGTCGCCCTGTCGAGCACCGACCGGTTCGCCCCGTACAAGGTGGCCACCTGGGCCGACATCCCCGACGCCCTCAAGGAAGCGACCGGGCTCTACACCGGCGACTACGGCGGATACCTCGCCGTCGGCTATGACCCCGACGCCGTCCCGGCGCCGACGCAGCTGAGCGACCTGCTCGGCGCAGCATACAAGGGCAAGGTCGCCATCAACGGCGACCCGACCCAGGCCGGGGCGGCGTTCGCCGCCGTCGGCATGGCGACCGTGCAGAACGGCGGCACCGTCGACAACTTCCAGCCCGGGATCGACTTCTTCACGAAGCTCAACGCCGCAGGCAACTTCGTGAAGATCGACCCGACGCCGGCCACGATCGCGTCCGGCGAGACCCCCGTCGTCTTCGACTGGGACTACCTCAATGTCGGTTACGGCAAGAAGCTCGCCGGTCAGCGCAACTGGAAGGTCGTCGTGTTCCCGGGCACCGGATACGCCGGGTACTACAACCAGGCCGTGAACAAGGATGCCCCGCACCCGGCCGCAGCCCGGCTGTGGCAGGAGTTCCTCTACAGTGACGAGGGGCAGAACTTGTGGCTCGCCGGTGGTGCACGCCCCGCGCGCGCCGAAGCGATGACGACCGCGGGCACGATCGACGCGGCGCTGCTGAGCGCCCTTCCGAAGGCCCCCACGGCGACCGTGGTCCCGTCCAAAGAGCAGAGCGCGGCCGCGGCCACCCTGCTCGGCTCGACCTGGGCCGCCGCTGTCCAGTAGCACCCGCACGACGGCAGCGGCCTTCGGGCTGCTGCCGTTCGCGGTCTACGTGCTTCTCTTCCTCGCCCTGCCGACCCTGATCGCCGTCGGAACCGGATTCTTCGACAAGTCCGGCAGGTTCACCCTGGCGACGATCGCGGCGCTCGGCAACCCGGTGGTGCTCACCGCGTTCGGCAATTCCCTGTGGCTGTCCGCCCTGACCGCCGTACTCGGCGCGGTGCTCGGCGCGATCGCCTGTTACGGGCTGCTCGGCGCACGGCCGGACGGCGCCCTCCGCACGGTGGTCGATTCGCTCAGCGGAGTCCTCGCCCAGTTCGGCGGCGTGATGCTGGCCTTCGCGTTCATCGCGACCATCGGCATCCAGGGCATGGTCACGCTCATTCTGCGCGACACCTTCGGCGTGGACATCTTCTCGGGCGGTGTCTGGCTCTACGAGCTGCCCGGGCTGGTGCTGCCCTACCTCTATTTTCAGGTTCCGCTGATGATCATCACGTTCATGCCCGCTCTTCAGGCACTCAAACCGACCTGGGCCGAGGCCAATTCCACTCTGGGCGGGAGCACCGTCTCCTACTGGCTGCGGATCGCCGGCCCGGTGCTCGCGCCCTCCTTCCTCGGCAGCCTCCTGCTGCTGTTCGCAAACGCGTTCTCGTCGTATGCGACCGCTGCGGCACTCACGAGCCAGGGCTCCCAGATCGTGCCCCTGCAGATCCGGTCGGCGCTGACCAGTGAGACCGTGCTCGGCCGGGAGAACCTGGCCGGTGCGCTCGCACTCGGGATGGTCGTGGTGATGGTGGTCGTGATGGCCGGTTATTCGGCTCTGCAATCGAGGGCCGCCCGGTGGCAGCGGTGACTGGCCCGATAGTGCGGGACGGTGTCGCGCACGCTCCCTCGCGCGTCGTGCGCACCCTGATCCTGGGTGCGATCGGCCTCCTCTTCGCCATTCCGTTCGTGGCCATGGTCGAGTTCACCCTGCGCAAGGGGCTGGCCGGCGGTCACGACTTCTCGCGCTGGATCGCGCTGTTCCAGGGCGGCCTCACCGGACCGTACCGGCAGGTGCTCGTCGCCGTCGGCAATTCGGTCGGCCTGGCCGTGGGAACGGTGCTGATCGTGCTCCTGCTGCTCGTGCCTGCGATGCTGCTGGTGCACATCCGCTTTCCCCGGCTGCGCCGCGTGCTGGAGTTCGTCTGCATCCTGCCGATCAGCATCCCGGCGATCGTGCTCGTCGTCGGATTGGCGCCGGTCTACTCGGTGCTCTCCCGGATCGCCGGCAGCGGAGTCTGGACCCTGTCCCTCGCCTACGGCATCATCGTGCTGCCGTATGCCTACCGGGCGATCCAGGCCAACCTCGACGCCGTCGACGTGCGCACGCTGAGCGAGGCGGCCCGCACGCTCGGGGCCGGGTGGGGGAGCGTGCTGCTCCGGGTGCTCCTGCCCAACCTGCGTCGAGGCCTCCTGGCCGGCGCGTTCATCGCGGTCGCGGTGGTGCTCGGCGAATTCACCATCGCGTCGCTGCTCAGCCGGGTGAACCTGCAGACCGCGCTCGTCGTGGTCAGCAAGGCCGACCCGTACACGGCCGTGATCCTGTCCCTGCTGTCGCTGATCCTCGCGTTCCTGCTGCTCCTGCTCATCGGCCGACTGGGCGCCGAACGCACCCGCTCGCCACGACACCGCCCCATCGGAGGCCGGCCATGACCCGCACCACGAACAACACCTCGACCTCGACGGACGTGTCGCCGAGCGCACCGCCGAAGCTGCACGGAGCCGTCGTCGAATTCTCCGGGGTCACCAAGAATTTCGGGGGACATCGCGCCCTCGACGGATTCGATCTCACCCTGCACGCCGGCGAGTTCGTGGCGCTTCTCGGCCCGAGCGGCAGCGGCAAGACCACGGCGCTGCGCGCGCTCGCCGGCCTCGAATCGACGGATGCCGGCATCATCCTGGTCGACGGAGTCGACGTGTCCACCCTCCCCACGAGCCGGCGTGACATGGGCATGGTGTTCCAGGCGTACTCGCTGTTCCCGCACCTGAGTGCGGGCGAGAACGTCGAATTCGGGCTGCGGATGCGTGGGGTCGCCGCCGCGGCGCGCCGCCGCCGGGCCAGGGACGCCCTCGCCCTCGTCGGGCTCGACGACCACTCCGACCGGTTCGCCCACCAGCTGTCCGGTGGTCAGCAGCAGCGCGTCGCGCTTGCTCGCGCCCTGGTCACCGAACCGCGGGTGCTCCTTCTCGACGAGCCGCTGTCCGCCCTCGACGCCAAGGTGCGGGTGACCCTGCGCGAGGAGATCCGGCGGATCCAGACCGAGCTGGGCATCACGACCCTGTTCGTGACGCACGACCAGGACGAGGCGCTCGCGATCGCCGACCGGGTCGCGGTCATGCGCGACGGCCGGATCGAGCAGGTCGGCACGCCCGAAGACCTCTACTCCCGGCCGGCGTCGCCGTTCATCGCCGATTTCGTCGGCCTGAGCAACCAGCTGACCGGGGTCGTGCTCAACGGGTTCGCGGAGCTGTACGGAACCCGGCTGCCCCTGCTCGACCCGTCGCAGGCGGACGGTCCCGTCCTCGTCGCGGTGCGGCCCGAGGACCTCGAACTCGCCGCGGACGGGGTGGACGGGGTGGGCGGCCTCGTCACCGCATCCAGCTTCCACGGGTCGCTGCGCCGCACCCGGGTGCGGTTCGCCGACGGCGCCGAGGTGACGGTGCAGCACGGCGTACGGGTGCACCCCGCGCCCGGTGACAACATGCGGGTGCGCTTCACCGGCGCCCCGGTCTCGGTTGAAGCGGTCACGAACCGGGCGTAGCCGCGTCGTCGGCCGGGCCGGCTACGCGGGCGGGGCAGCCGGGGCGGGCACGCGCACGGTGAGGCCGCCCGGAGAGATCCAGGTCTTGAAGGCGACCGCCGAGCCGAATTCGTCGCCGTCGAGTTCGATCTCCTCCGGCCGGTGAAGGCGCAGGACGAGTTCGGTTCCGGTCGCGTAGTTGAGGGCGTCGACGTCCTTCGTCTTCAGCCGCCGCCCGAGCGGGGTGCGGCTGAGCACCCCGTTCTCCCAGATCACCTTGGCGAGGATCTGCACCCAGCCGAGCACCCCCGTCGGCTTGAGCACGACGATGTCGAAGTGCCCGTCGTCGACGGCCGCGTCGGGGAGCAGCACGATCTCGGCCGGAAGCAGGCCGCAGTTGCCGATCATCACGGTGTGTGCGCGCATGGACTGCGCGGGCTGCTTGTCGAGGCTGTACCGGAAGTGCAGGTCGTTCCGGTCCCGGCCGACGGCGACGAGAGCTTTCGCGTAGGCCAGCCAGCCGACCTTCGCCTTCAGCTCGGAGTCGGTGTTGGCGAGCATCTTGGCGTCGAGGCCGAGACCGGCCATCACCAGGTACGCGTGCCGGTCGACCGTGCCGCCGGCGCGCCGGATGTCGATCATGCCCACGTCGATGGAACGGTCGATCCCGGTGAACGCCGAGCGGACCGAGGCGCCGGGATCGCCGAGGGTGAGCTTCAGGTTGCGGGCGAGCAGGTTCCCGGTGCCCGAAGGCAGCAGGACGAGCGCGCGATCGGTGCCGTGCACGACCTCCGCGACCGCGCGTACGGTACCGTCGCCGCCCGCGACGATGATGACGGATGCGCCCGCCTCGATCGCCTGCCGGGCCGCGCCCTGCCCCGGGTCGTCCTCCGAGGTCTCGAACCAGAGGGTCTCCGGCCAGCCGGCGGCGGATTCTTCGGTCGCGACGGCGGCCTGGAGCGCGGGAAGGTCGACCTTGATCGGGTTGTAGACGACCGCGGCGAGGCCGGTCCGGGTCGCCGCGTCGGCATCGGTGCCGCGCAGGAACGTACCGGGCGCGTCGGTACCGCGCGCGTTGGGGGTGGTCAGGTCGGTGCTCGTCATGGCGGATCCTCCGGGTTGGGCGCGGGGACTCTGTCCCGCGCGGCTCGGCGGCCACAAGGGTGCGACATCCGTCACTGTTAGGACGGTGCCCGGGCGAATTCGTCACGCCGAGTGCCGGGATTTTCTCCCACGGTCCTCCCGCCGGGTCAGGGAGTGCGGGCGAGATCCCTGGGCAGCCACCAGCCACGGGGCAGTTCGCCGGCCGAGGCGAGGTCGAGCTCGCGTCGCCAGCCACGCTCCAGGCCGAACAGGATGGCGTAGGCGAGCAGTGGATCGTTGAGGTCGGCGACCTCGACGGATGCCCGACGCTGGGTGTACAGCGCGCCGGAGGGGCTCTGGAGGAAGTCGATCCGGAGCTGCTCGGCGACCCGGATGTACTCCCGCAGGCCGAGCAGGTGCTCCCGGGCGAGGGCGCCCTTCCGGGTCAGCGGGTAGCGGGTCACGGCGAGCGTGAAGGCGCTGAACGTGACGGCGGCGCTCGCCACGCTCACCCAGAACAGCAACCAGGCCTGCGATTCGATGCCGTCGTAGGCGAGTTGGCGGGAGAGACCCCATTGGAGGGCGGTCGTGGCGATGACACCCCAGGTCAGCAGGTCCCTGACGAAACCGGTCGGCACCCGCCGGTAGCCCTCGGCGAGGGACCGGCGCCATCCGCTCAGGCTCAGCTGCCGGAACGCCGGTCGCAACAGGCCGCCGCGCGCCTCGAGGCGGACGGGGCGCATCGAGCGTTTGGCGGGACGTCTCTTCGTGCTGATGATGCGGGCGTCGCCGAAGACGGCGTTGAGCAGGCCCTTGTCGCCGTCGGTCAGGGCTGTATCATTCACGTATTCGAACTCGTACCAGTGCCGGCCGGCGGGGGAGTTCGCGCCGTTGCCGCCGCCGCCGGCCCTGCCGCCGACCCTGCCGTCGGTCACGGGGCTCACCCGCAGCAGTCGCACGTTACCGCGCACGGCGAGGTCGAGCAGGGAGGCCACAATGGCCCGGCGGCTGCGGCCCAGGATGTGCGAGGCGAGCAGGAGATCGACGCCCGCCTGGGGTGTGCTCTCGGCGATGACGATGCCGCGACCGGAGGCATTCCGCCACACCGTGGCCCGGGCGAGGAGTCCGAGCAGGAGCAGCACGACGCCCACCAGGATCGGCAGGAACGGCGCGAGCAGGCGCATCCACTCGAGCAGCGAGCGGTCGGAGGGGACGAAGGTGCCGTCGGCGAAGTGGAACTCGACCCAGACCGTGCCGAACGGCGGCAGCGTGGACAACACCCGGTTGTGGAAGACCGCCTGCCCGGGCTGGGCGAGGGGATCGTCGTCGGCGACCCGGTCGAACGAGGCGGTGCTGCCCAGGATCGCCCAGGCGACGCCCCAGCTCGGTTCTCCGGTCATATGCCCCGCGAGGGCCTTGTCCATGCGCACGGTCACGTCGACCCCGCCCATGCCCTGCAACCAGCGCTCGCCGGTCACGCTCCAGTTCAGGCTGTCCTCGAACGCGGTGTTCTGGGCGTCCTGGACATGATCGGTCAGCTCGGTCTGCACGTAACGGATCAGGAACCGGTGGTCGCCGACGAGTCGGGCGCCGGTGTCCGTGGAGATCTTCCAGGTGTCGCCGCTGCGGGTGACCGTGAACGGAACGGCGGTGCCCCCGGCATCCGTCACCGAGGTCACCGTGGTGTGCACGGTATGGCCGCGGCTCTCGGCGACCAGGTAGCGGGTGATGCCGGTGGCCGTGGAGTCGGAGCCGAAGATTCCGTCGACGGTCTCGAGCACGGTCGCCCGCGAGTAGCCCTGCGCGTCGGCGTCGAGCGTGTAGTCGACCGCCAGGTTGCGGATCAGGAACTCGTCCGCCGAGGTCTTCGCCGGGTGCAGGTAGTCGTCGAGGGTGTCGGGCGGGGTCAGGTCTTTGCCGAACAGCATGACCAGCCCGGCCAGGGTGAGGAGCACGCACACCGCGCGGAGGATCAGCCGCTTGCGACCGATGCCGGTCGCGTCCGCCCAGTGGTCGAGGCGTTCCAGGCGCCGGCCGAGGGAGGCGACCATTCCGGATGCCGGTGGTGCCGCCGGCGCCGGCGGGCTGGCGTCGTGCGCTGGGCTGGAGCTGGAGTCGGCCATCCCGCCAGCCTAGGGGGCGGTTCCCCTGTGCCGAATTCAGGAGTTGAGGGCGCAGGAGAAGGGTTCGGGCGGCATCCGTCGCACTGGTCTGCGGAATGCTGCGGGGGCGGATGTCCCGACTCCTGAATTCGGGACGGGGCGCGGGGTTCGAGGGCGCGGGGCGCGATCGGTTGCGGTTCGCGTCCGCCGCCGAGGCGATCATCGCGGCGAACAACACCCCTGCGATCGTCGGCGTGCTGTCGGTGTTGGGCATCCTGTTGATCTCCATCGCGATGCTCGGCAGCGGGTTTCCCCGCGCCCTCGCCTGGCTCGGCGTGGCCGCCGGGGTCGCGGGCCTGGCCGGGGAGGTACTCCGCTGCGCGGTCCCGCCGCTGTATTCGGTATACGGCCTGCTGATGTGGGCCTGGTTCGTCTGGACGGGGATCGCGCTGATCCGGCTCGGGCTGCGCACTCCGCGGGTATAGCGTGGCGTCATGCCCACCCTGTCGCCCATCGATCGGGTCAGCGTGGACGACCTGATGTCGCTCGCCACCGAGCGCGGGTCGGCGCCCATGCAGGTCGGAGCGGTGCTCTTCCTCGACAGTCGTGCGGGCCTCGACACCGAAGCGGCCCTCGGCGTGCTGGCCGAGCGCATCCGCCGGGTGCCGCGGCTGCGGCAACGACTGGTCGACGTGCCCATCGGATGCGGCCGGCCGGCCTGGGTCGACGACCCCGCGTTCGACGTGGCGAACCATCTGTCCTCGCGAGTGTGCCCGGCGCCCGGGGGTGAGGCGGCGGTCTTCGACGTCACCGCCGGGCTGCTCGGTGCGCGGCTGCCGCGCTCCCGTCCGCTCTGGACCGCGGTGCTCCTGACCGGCGTCGGTGCGGGTGCGGCCGGCACCTCATCGGACGACCGCGCCGCGCTCATCATCGTGTTCCACCACGTGCTTGCGGACGGCATGGGCGGCCTCGCCGTGATGTCGCACCTCGTCGACCGTCCGGAGGAATCCTCTCCGCTTTCGCGAGAGGGAGCCGGTGCGGCGGACCGGGGTTTTCCCCGGCCGATGCCGTCGGTCGGGGCACTCGCGCGTGACGCGTGGGCGCGCCGGGTTCGCGCGGCGCAGCGGCTGCCGGCGACGCTGGCGCGGGCGGCCGGCGGGCTGCTCGCGCTGCGCGGATCGATCGGCGCCCCGCGCCTGGCCCGCACCTCGCTCAACGTGCCGACGGGCCCGCGCCGGCGGTTCGTGTCGATCCGGCTCGACCTCGCGGAGGTGCTCGCCGCCGGCCACGCGCACCACGCCACCGTCAACGACGTCGTGCTCACGGCGATCGGCGGAGCACTGCACCGGTTACTCGAGCAGCGCGGCGAGCAGCAGGAGTCCTTCATCCTGTCGGTGCCGTTCTCGGGTCGGCGCCAGGCTTCCGTGGGCGAGCTGGGGAACCAGAGCGGGGCGATTCCGATCCGTGCGCCCGGTGTCGGGCATCTGTTCACCCGGTTGGATGCTGTCGCCGCGGCCACGAGGACCGCGAAGCTCGCACCCGCGGGTGCGTCGACGGCGCTGCTCGGGCCGTTCTTCCGCCTGCTCGCGCGGCTCGGCCTGTTCCAGAGGTTCATCAGCCGGCAGCGGACGATCCACACCTTCGTGACCAACCTGCGCGGGCCTGGGGAGCCGCTCGCGATCTTCGGATGCCCGGTCACCGGCATCGTGCCCCTGACCGGCCCGACCGGCAACGTGACGGTCTCGTTCGCCGTGCTCTCCTACGCCGGCGGACTCGAGGTCACCCTCGCCGCCGACCCGGACGCCTGCCCCGACCTGCCCGCCCTCCGCACGCTCCTCGAGCACGAGTTCGCCACCCTCCTGCACTGTGTTTGACGGGGAGTGTTCCAGCGCCCCGTTGAGGTGGCCGGTGTCAGTAGCAGGCGAAGGCGGTCAGTTCCCACTGTCTCGTTTCAAAGGCACCCTGGACGATGTACGAGTACGCGAAGTCGTAGTCGAAGGTGTACGAGCTGGCACCCTCGACCACGATGGTGTCGAAAGCCTCGCCCTGGCACATGGGTTGATAGTTGGCGTTGTTGTGGACAACGGGCGGGTCCATGAAGGTGGGGTGTGGCAGGAACTGAATGCCGGGGAAGCTGGGCGTCGCGCCGCCGGTGCTGCCGGTTCCGCTTGACCCGGAACTCCGAGAGGCACCGGAATTCCGGGCGGAGGGCGCTGCTGCGATGCGCGCGGCTTCGGCGGCGGCGGCTTCGGCCGCGGCTTGGGCTGCGGCAACGGCGGCGGCCTGACGTGCCGCCAGCGCGGCATTCGCGACGACGACCGCGGCGAAGGCCTTCGGCAGTTCCCCGTGCGTCACGGCTGCGGCACGCAGTCCGAGAACGGCCGCGGTGACGGCATCACGGGAGTCCTGATCGGCAGCGGTCTGCAGGCCGACGGCGGTCTCCGCCGCGGTTGCTTCCGCGTCCGCGATGCCTTGGAGGCGTCTCACGACAACGGAACGAGCTTCGGTGATCGCCCGGGGGTAGCCGTCGTGCGCGGCCAGGGTCAGCCGGTCTCGGGCGACGTTCAATTGTGCGATCAGGGTCGGATCAACGACACCAGCCAGACCCGCGACGAAGCCATCCAACGGGAGAACGAAGAGGGCGACTTCGGTGCGCACCGCTGCGAGTTCGCTCTCGGCTCGCGCGGCTACGGCCGCGAGGGTCGCACGCCTGGCGTCCTCGGCGGCGACCCGATCGTGTTCGGCCGAAGCCAACGGGATGCCGATCCCGGCGGTGAGGACGGTCGCGAGACCGACAGCGATTGTCGCGACGAGCAAGGTTCGCAGTTTCCGGGACCTCGGGGGCACCCGCACGCCGGACGAGTCGACAGCGGAGGTCGGATCGGGCACTTCCGCACCACGGGGTGCAGGGCCGGGCCGATCCCCGCTGGCCGCGGTCGGGTCGGTTCCTGCGCGAGCGCGCATATGATCCTCGCTTCATCGGTGATCGAGGGGCGTCGGTTCGGTATTCCGGGACGCACGAGCGGCACTGGCGACTTTCTCTCGTCAGGCTATCCGCTGACCGCCAGGATGTCGGAGCCCCGTTCGAGGGGCATTCCAGCGACGCAACGGTCGCGGCGGGTTTGACCGCGGGAGGGCAAGCGCGCAGAATGGAACTAAGTTCCATTTTGGGGCCGTGAAGCGCAAGGAGTCTCCGTGCAGATCCGCAATGCCACCAGCCCGACCGAAGTCAAGGGAATGACCACCGCCGAGCTGCGTGAACGCTTCCTCGTCACCGACCTCTTCGTCGACGACGAACTGCGCGCCGTCTACTCGCACGAAGACCGCGTCATCCTCGTCGGGGTCAGCCCTGTCACGGTCCCGCTCACCCTCGAAAGCTTCCCCGAACTGCGCACCGACCACTTCTTCGAGCGCCGCGAGGCCGGGGTCGTCAACGTCGGCGGATCCGGAACCGTGGTCGTCGATGGCGTGCCGTTCGACCTCGGACACGGCTCGTGCCTGTACATCGGGCGCGGGGCATCCGTCGTCGAATTCATCTCGGATAGCGCGAGCGCCGCGCCCGAGACCGAAGACTCCGCCCGGTTCTACCTCTTCTCTGCGCCGGCGCACACCGCGTACCCGACGACACTCGTACCGGCGGGCACCGGCATCGTGCGCGAGCTCGGCGACCAGTCCACCTCGAACCGTCGCACGCTCAACCAGTACATTCACGAGAACGGCGTGCGCAGCTGCCAGGTCGTGATGGGCGTGACGAGCCTGCACGAGGGCAGCATGTGGAACACGATGCCGGCGCACACCCACGACCGCCGTATGGAGGCGTACCTGTACTTCGACCTTCCCGAGGCCGCCCGCGTCGTGCACCTGATGGGTGAGCCGACCGAAACGCGCCACCTGATCGTCGCCAACCGCCAGGCGACCATCGCCCCGAGCTGGTCCATCCACTCCGGCGTCGGCACCTCGAACTACTCCTTCATCTGGGCCATGGCCGGCGAGAACCAGTCGTTCGACGACATGGACGCCGTAGACATCACCGCTGTCTCCTGATGACCGCAGACCTGGCCGGCGAGCGGATGCCGTCGGCCCTCGCCGCCGTCCGGGTCGCCGCCCCTGCCGCGCCGGCCGGCGCCGCCGAGCGCACTCTCGTCGTGCTCGAGGCCGCCCTCGAACACCCTCGGTTCTCGGACGTCGTCGCCGCAACCGGCCTGCCCAAGGCCACCGTGCACCGCCTGCTCGCGACCCTCGTGGCCCAGCGGTTCCTCGCCACCGACCCCGCCGGCAGCTACCTGCCTGGCCCGGCGCTCCTCGCGATCGCCGGCCGGGCACTCGCCGGAATCGACATCTCCGCGATCGCCCAACCCTTCGTCGACGACCTCGTCGCCACCGTGGACTGCACCGTGCACATCGGCGTGATCAGCGGCGACTCGATCGTCTACGTGATGCGCAGCGACTCCCGCAAACCGTACACAATGCCGTCCCGCGTCGGCCATGCCGCCCCGCTGCACACCACCGGAATCGGCAAGGTCATCCTCGCGAGCTACCCCGACGACACCGTCGACCGCATCATCGCGAGCGCCGGCCTCGCCCGCGTGACGGATGCCTCGATCACCAGCCCGGACGCCTTCCGCTGCGAGATCGCCGACGTGCGCTCGCGCGGCACCGCCCGCGACCGCGGCGAGAACGTGCCCGGAATCGCCTGTATCGCGGCGCCCCTCTTCGACCACACCGGAACCGTCCGCTACGGCCTTAGCGTGTCCACGCTCTCGATCGAGCACACCGACGCCCAGATCGAGGCGATGTCCGGCCCTCTCCTCAAGGCAGCCGCCGCCATCTCCCACGCCCTGGGCTACCGGGGGAGCGCACTCGCGACAACAACGTTAGGAAACAACCCATGAGTGTCCTGAACCTCTTCGACCTCAGCGGCAAGACCGCCGTCGTCACCGGCGCGAGCCGCGGCATCGGCTTCGCCATGGCCGTCGCCCTCGCCGAGGCCGGGGCGGACGTCGTCGGCGTCTCGTCGAGAATGCCCGAGCACGGCAGTGCGATCGAGACCGCGGTCACCGCACTCGGGCGCCGGTTCACCGCACTGCACGCCGACTTCGCGGACCGGGCCGCCGTCTCCGCCCTCGCCGCCGAGATTACCGCTCTTGGCCCGGTCGACGTGCTCGTCAACAACGCCGGCACGATCGCCCGCGCGCCCGCCGCCGAGCACCCGGACGAGATGTGGGACCGCGTGATCGCCGTCAATCTCTCGAGCCAGTTCGTGCTCAGCCGGGAGATCGGCCGCACCATGATCGCGCAGGGTCACGGCAAGATCATCTTCACCGCCTCGCTGCTCAGCTTCCAGGGCGGGCTCAACGTGCCCGGGTACACGGCTTCGAAGTCCGCGATCGCCGGACTCACGAAGGCGCTCTCCAACGAGTGGGCGCCGCTCGGCGTCAACGTCAACGCGATCGCCCCCGGGTACTTCGCGACCGACAACACCCAGGCCCTCCAGGACGATGCCGGCCGGTCCGGCGCCATCCTCGAGCGGATCCCCGCCGCCCGCTGGGGAACCCCCGCCGACCTCGCCGGAGCGACGGTCTTCCTCGCATCCGCCGCCTCGGACTACGTGGACGGCATCGTCCTCCCCGTCGACGGCGGCTGGCTCGGCCGCTAGCCACAGACGCGTTCCGCCGCCGGTTCCGCTGCCGGTTCTGCCTGTTCCGCTGCCGGTTCCGCCTGTTCCGCTGCCGACTTCTCCGGGTGGAAGTGTGCCGAATTCAGGAGTTCAGCCCCGGTGCACCCGGCTGGTGGCGGATGCTCCGCACTGGTCCGCGGGCCGGGTGCGGCTGTTGCGGGCCGACTACTGAATTCGGAACCGCGGGCATCCGTGCGGAAGCGCCGGGTGCGGGCCCGGGGCAGGCAGGCAAGGCGGGGTCAGGCGGAGTCGCGCCAGACGATCGGGGTGGTGAGCAGGATGCCGCCGAGCTCGGGTTCCTCGCCGCGCAGCTGGGCGAGTACCGACTCGGCCGCGCGTTCGCCGAGGCCCGCGGCCGGCTGGTGCACCGTCGAGAGCAACGGCTGGCACCGCAGAGCCCAGGCGCTGTCGTCGAAGCCGACAACGCCGACGTCCCCGGGCACGCTGCGCCCGGCCTCGCGCAGGGCTTCGAGCGCGCCCGCCGCAACGGCATCGGATGCCGCGAACACGCCATCGAGTTCGGGTTCGGCAGCGAGCAGCGCACGCATGCCCTTGACACCATCGGCATACGCGTAGAAGGGCACCCGGGCGACGAGGGCCGGGTCGAACAGGGGACCGAGGGCATCCGTGAACCCGGCCAGACGGTCGGCGCCCGAGTCGCGGTCGAGGGCTGAGGCGATCATCCCGACGCGGCGGCGACCGGTAGCCAGCAGGCGCTCCGTGATCGCGAACGCCGAGCTCCGGTTGTCGATGCCGACGAACGGCAGTCGCCGCAGGTCCGGCGGATGCCCGACAAACGCCGACGGCAATCCCAGCTTCTCGATAATGCGAGTGATCGGGTCATTCTTTCGTGCAGACACGACGATGACCCCGTCGACGAAACCGCCGCTGAGGTACCGGGCCACCCGGTCGGTATCGCGCTCGGAGTCGATGATGAGACACACCATCTGGAAGTCGGCGAGGGACAGCGCCGCGTTGGCGCCGAGCAGGATCTCGCCGATGTTGGGGTCTTCCAGGAAGAGCGAGTGCGGCTCGTGCACGATGAAACCGACCGCCTGCGAGCGCTGCATGACCAGGTTGCGGGCGGCGGTGTTCGGCACGTAGCCGACCCTCTCGATCGCGGCCTCGATCGCGATCCGCGCCTCGGCGGACACGTAGGGTTCGTCGTTGATGACCCGGCTCACGGTGCCGCGGGAGACCCCCGCCTCCAGGGCGACGTCGTGGATCGTGGCACGTCTGCGCCGCCCCGGATTGGTCACCATTCGATAACTGTATCGCCCGTTCGGAGAAAAGGTCCTTGACACGGATCGCGATCCGTACTTACTCTGTGTACGTTCACAGATCGCCGGTGTGGCCTTTTTTTCTACCGGCTCTGTGCACGTTCACAGACCATCCGGCGGATGCCGGTGCCAACGATGTCAGGGAGCCGATGAACGCGCGAGCAGCAGTCCAGAACGAGGCGGCCCCGGCGGTCCCGTTCTCCCACGACGGCCTCGCATACGGCTGCGACTACAACCCCGAGCAGTGGGGCCCCGACACCTGGGCCGAGGACATGCGCCTGATGCGCGAGGCCGGCGTCGACCTTGTCGCGATCAACATCTTCGGCTGGTCCCACATCGAACCGAGGCCGGGGGAGTACGACTTCGCCAACCTCGACACGATCATCGAGCTCCTGCACGCGAACGGGATCCGGGTCAACCTCGGCACCGGAACCTCCTCCCCGCCACCGTGGCTGACCACGCTGCACCCGGAGATCCTCCCGGAGACCGAGGACGGCAGCATCCGCTACCCCGGTGGTCGCCAGGCCTGGTGCCCGAGCTCTCCGGTGTTCCGCGAGCACGCCCTCGCCCTCGTCGAGAAGGTCGCCGAGCGCTACGGCCGGCACCCCGCGATCGCGCTCTGGCACGTGTCCAACGAGCTCGGCTGCCACAACGCGCTCTGCTACGACGAAGACACCACCGCGGCCTTCCGCCGCTGGCTCGAGGCGCGCTACGGCACGATCGCCGCGCTCAACGCAGCCTGGGGCACCTCGTTCTGGAGCCAGCAGTACGGCGAGTGGGCCGAGATCCTCACCCCGCGCCTCACCCTCTCCAGCCGCAACCCCGGCCAGGTCCTCGACTTCCACCGGTTCAGCTCCGACGAGCTGCTCGACTACTACCGCCGCGAACGCGACGTCATCCGCCGCCACAGCATTGTGCCGGTCACCACCAACTTCATGGTCACCGCCCACATCCGCAACCTCGACTACTGGCAGTGGGCGCCCGAGGTCGACGTGGTCGCCAACGACCACTACCTCGACCACCGCCTCGGCGACCCCGTCACCGAGCTCTCCTTCGCGGCGGACCTCACCCGCGGGCTCGCCGGCGGAGACCCCTGGCTGCTGATGGAGCAGGCGACCGGCGCCGTGAACTGGCAGCCGCACAACCTCGCGAAGGAGCCCGGCGAACTCACCCGCAACTCCCTCACCCACGTCGCCCGCGGCGCGGACGCGGTCTGCTTCTTCCAGTGGCGGGCCTCCCTGCAGGGTTCGGAGAAGTTCCACTCCGCCCTGGTCCCGCACGCCGGCACCGACACCGCGCTCTGGCGCGAAGTCGTCGACCTCGGCGCCACGCTCGACCGGCTCGCCGGCGTCGCAGGCACCCGGGTGACAGCGGATGCCGCCATCATCTTCAGCTGGGAAGCCTGGTGGGCCGGGGACGGCGAATCCCGGCCGTCCCAGTCCGTGGAATACCTCGGCCAGATGCACGCCGCCTACACTGCGCTGCACCGGCTCGGGATCACGGTCGACGTGATCGCCCCCGGCGCCGACCTGAGCGGCTACCGCCTCGTCGTCGTACCCACCCTCTACCTCGTCACCGACGCGGATGCCGCCGGCCTCGCCGACTACGTCGCGAACGGCGGGCACGCGCTGATCACCTTCTTCAGCGGCATCGTCGACGAAGACGACCGGGTCCGCCCCGGCGGCTACCCGGGCGCGTTCCGCGAGCTGCTCGGCATCCGTGTCGAGGAGTTCTCCCCACTGCTCCCCGGCCGGAAACTGAACCTGGACTCCGGGGCGGGTACCGGACTCTGGACCGAGCGGCTGCACCTCGACGGCGCGACCGCTGTCGCGAGCTACCTCGACGGCCCCCTGCCCGGCTTCCCGGCGATCACCCGCAACGACTTCGGCCGCGGCACCGCCTGGTATCTCGCCACCGCCCTCGACCCCGACGCCCTGCGCGCGGTGATGCGCACGGCCGCCCAGGCCGCGCGGGTGACTGCCCTCGGCCCGGAATCGGACGGCACCATTGAGGTCGTGCGTCGCGCCGATGCGACGCACAGCTACCTTTTCGTCATCAACCACGGCCACAGCGAGATCGAGATCGCCGCCAGCGGGCGCGAACTCGTCACCGACGTCGCCGTCGACCGCATTGTGCGCGTCCCGGCCGGCGCCGTGCGCGTTATCAGAGAGGACACGGCAGCATGAGTGCTTCCACCGCCCGATTCACGGATGCCCCGGGCGACACCCGAACGGCCCGCCGGCTCGCGAGGCAGCCCGGCACCCGCCCCCGGCCCGCGAGGCCCCGGGTGCAGCACAAGCGCGCGATCCTGATCTTCGTGCTCCCCTTCGGCGCCCTGTTCGCCCTGTTCTACCTGGTGCCGATCGGGTACGCGATCTACGAGTCCCTGCTCGTGATCAAGCGGGAGGGTACCTTCGGGGCGGCGACCGAGGTCTTCGGCGGCTTCAGTCAGTACGTGCTGGTCTTCCAGAACGGTCCGTTCTGGCAGTCCGTCGGCCGGGTGCTCGCGTTCGGCGCCGTGCAGGTGCCGATCATGCTCGGGCTCGCGCTGCTGTTCGCGCTGCTGCTCGACTCCCCACTCGTGCGCGGCAAGAAGTTCTTCCGGCTCGCGTTCTTCGTGCCGTACGCGGTCCCCGGCGTCATCGCCGCGATCATGTGGGGCTACCTCTACTCCCCGAACCTGTCGCCGTTCAGCGCGGTCACCCAGAACATCAACTTCCTCTCGGCGGACCTCGTGCTCTGGGCCATCGCGAACGTCGTCACCTGGGTCTACGTCGGCTACAACATGCTGATCATCTACTCGGCGCTCCTGGCCATCCCCACCGAGCTCTACGAGGCCGCCCGCCTCGACGGTGCCGGGCAGCTGCGCATCGCCTGGTCGGTGAAGATCCCGCTGATCATGCCCGCGATCGTGCTCACCGCGATCTTCTCGATCATCGGAACCCTGCAACTCCTCGCCGAACCGCAGGTGTTCCGGAGCTTCAGCTCCGCCGTGACGAGCACGTTCACGCCGAACCTCACCGTGTACACGACCTCGTCGATCCCCAACGTCAACCTCGCGGCCGCATTCTCGGTGGTGCTGGCCCTGGCCACCTTCGTGCTCTCGTTCACGTTCCTCAAATTCACCCAGCGGAAGGAAGCCCGGTCATGAGCACGGTAGTCCCCACCCCCACCCCCACCCCGACCGTCACCGTTCCCGACCGCCCGGCCCGCGGCATCCGCCCGTCGACCGCGAAGCCGCCCCGCGCCCAGCGCGAGAGCCCCTTCGCCCGGGCCGGCGCCATGATCGTGATGGCCGTCTTCACCCTGTACTTCCTGGTGCCGGTCTGGTGGCTGCTCGTCGCCGCCACAAAGGACCGCGCCCAGTTCACCGGCACGAACCCGCTCTGGTTCGCCGACTTCTCCCTGTTCGAGAACATCGGCGCCCTGGTCAGCTACCGCGACGGCGTCTACCTCAAGTGGATGCTCAACAGCGCGATGTACGCCGGGCTCGGCGCCCTGGTCGGAACGATCATTGCCGGCATGTGCGGGTACGCCCTCGCCAAATACCGGTTCCCCGGCCGCGAACTGATCTTCAACGTCGTGCTCGGCGGGGTGCTCGTGCCCGCAACGGCCCTCGCGCTGCCGCTGTTCCTGATCTTCAGCCAGATCAGCCTCACCAACACGTTCTGGTCGGTGTTCCTGCCGAGCCTGGTCAGCCCGTTCGGGGTCTACCTCGCCCGCATCTACGCCTCGGCGAGCGTGCCCGACGAGCTGATCGAGGCCGCCCGCCTCGACGGGGCCGGCGAGGTGCGCACCTTCTTCACCGTCTCGGTGCGGATGATGGTGCCCGCCCTGGTCACCGTCTTCCTCTTCCAGTTCGTCGCGATCTGGAACAACTTCTTCCTGCCGCTGATCATGCTGCGCGACGAGACGCTGTTCCCGGTCACGCTCGGACTCTACGGCTGGAACTCGCAGGTCAACCAGATCCCCGAGCTGCGCGGTTACGTGCTCATCGGCGCACTGTTGTCGATCATTCCGCTCATCATCATCTTCCTGCTGCTCCAGCGCTTCTGGCGGAACGGCCTCAGCGCCGGCTCGGTCAAGTAGCCCATCCACCTCACCTCCGCATCACCCACAGCACCACCCGACCGGAATACCCGGACGGTTCCTTTCCCAAGAGAAAAGAAGAAGACACATGCGAATGAAGAAAAGAGCGGTCGCCGTTGCCTTGCTCGCTGCAGCCTCGGTTGCGCTGACCGGCTGTGCCACCTCGACGACAAGCACCGGCACCGCCGCCGGCAGCTGCGCACCGTCGACCGGAAAAGTCGACCTGAGCTTTACCACCTGGATCCCCGGCATGGAAGACGCCGTCGCGGTGTGGAACAAGGAGAACCCCGACATCCAGGTCAAGGTGCAGACCGGCCCGAACGGCAACGGCGGCACCTACCAGAACTTCTTCAACCAGCTCAAGGCCGGCAACGCGCCCGACCTCGGCCAGATCGAGTACGACGCCCTGCCGAACTTCCGTGTGCAGGACGGCCTGACCGACCTCGCCTCCTGCGCCGGCGTGCTCGACGCGAAGAAGGACTTCGTCGACTGGACCTGGGGACAGGTCAACTTCGGCGAGGACAACGCCGTGTACGCGATCCCGCAGGACGCCGGCCCCATGGCCATGTTCTACCGCGCCGACCTCTTCAAGGCCAACAACATCGCCATCCCGACCACCTGGGCCGAGTACACCGCCGCCGCAGAGAAGATCCGCGCGACCGGCGGCTACATCACCAACTTCTCCCAGAGCGACATCAACCAGTTCGCTGGACTCGTCTGGCAGGCCGGCGGTACCTGGTTCAAGAACGACGGCACCAACTGGACCGTGAACCTGACCGACCCGACCACGGCGAAGGTCGCCGCGTACTGGCAGGACCTGATCGACCGCGACCTCGTCTCGACGAACCCGCCGTGGACCGACGAGTGGAACAACGCCTACAACACCGGCAGCGACTGGACCTGGAACTCCGCAGCCTGGGGCGCCAACTCCATCGCGAGCGGTGCACCGGACACGGCCGGCAAGTGGGCCGTCGCGGCATCCCCGCAGTGGGCGGCCGGCGACAAGGCCAGCGGCAACTGGGGCGGGTCCTCGACCGCCGTCTTCAAGGGCTCGAAGCACCCCTTCGAGGCCGCGAAGTTCGCGCTCTGGCTGAACACCTCCGATGAGGCGCTCACGATGCTGAACAAGTCCGCCAACCTGTACCCGGCGGCCAAGTCCGGTCTCGAACTGCCCGCGCTCAAGGCGGGCGTCGACTTCTACGGCGGCCAGGCGATCTACGACGTCTTCGCGAAGGCATCCGCCGAGGTCTCGCCCGACTTCGTCTGGGGCCCGACCATGACGCAGACGTACAACGACGTCTCCGACGGCTTCAAGGCCGCGGTCACCAAGAAGGGCACCCTGATCGACGCCCTGAAGACCGGGCAGACGGCTACGATTGCGGCCATGACGGCGCAGTCGATCCCCGTCAACAAGTAGGGGAGTTGCGGGTCGTGCGGGTCAGCTGACGCGCACGACCCGCTCGACTCGTTCAGCCCGCATGACCTGTTCGGCCCGCATGACCAGTTCGACCGTTCGACCCGCCCGCCCCATCCGTTCACTTCGTGTGAGCAGTTAGCAGCGAATTCCGTGACTCACACTCCTCTGGCGGATGCTCCGACCGGGCTGTTCCACCTCCGTGCCGCGGGCACCAGCCTCGTGCTGGACGCCCGCGGCACGGCCGTTCCCGTGATCGTGCACTGGGGTGCCGACCTCGGTGCGCTGTCCGGGCCCGAGCTTGCCGTGCTCGCGGATGCCTCGGTTCCCGCGGTCCCGCCGAGCTCGATCGACGTGCCCCTGCGACTCTCGCTGCTGCCGGCGCTCGCCGAGGGCTGGAGCGGCCGGCCGGGGCTGAGCGGTTTCCGGCGCGGCGCTGCGGTGTTCCACGGCCCGGCCGATCTCGCGCTGCGGCTCGAGTCGGTGCAGAGCCGGGGCGACCGAACGCTCCTTATTACTGTGACGGATGCCGCGGCATCCGTTTCGGTTGTGACCGACCTCGATCTTACGGTCGAGGGAGTGCTGCGGGTGCGGCACACCCTGACCAACACAGGCGACACCGACTTCGAACTCGGCTCGCTCGACGTGACCCTGCCCGTGCCCGACCGGGCCGGGGAACTCCTCGATTTCACCGGCCTGTGGAGCCACGAACGCCGCCCGCAGCGCACCACACTCGGGCACGGTGTCTGGAGCCGCGAGAGCCGGCACGGCCGGCCCGGGCACGACGACCCGTTCCTCTCGGTCGCCGGGGTACCCGGGTTCGGGTTCCGCCGCGGCGAGGTCTGGGCGGTGCACCTGGCCTGGAGCGGCGACAAGCGGGTCTGGGCGGAACGCTCGGCCCTCGGCGCCGCAACCCTCGGCAGCGGCGAACTGCTCGCTCCCGGGGAACTGGGCCTGCCCGCCGGGGCCAGCTACACCTCGCCGTGGATGGTGGCCGCGTACTCGGCGGCCGGACTGGACGGGCTGTCGGCGCGGCTGCATCCGTGGATTCGGTCGTGGGCGGGGCCCGCTGCGGTCGCTGCATCGCCGACGCCCCCGGCCGACGCCCCTGCCCAGGCCGACGCGGCGAACGTCACGGCCCGGTCTGACGCGACGCCCCCGGCCGACGCCCCTGCCCAGGCCGACGCGGCGAACGCCACGGCCCGGTCTGACGCGACGACCGTGGCCGCCGCATCGCCGCGAACTCCGCGCCCGGTCGTGCTCAACACCTGGGAAGCCGTGTACTTCGACCACGACCTGCCCACGCTCACCCGGCTCGTCGACGCGGCCGCTCGGGTCGGGGTCGAGCGGTTCGTGCTCGACGACGGCTGGTTCACCGGACGCACCGACGACAGGCGCGCCCTCGGCGACTGGTTCGTCGACCCCGTGACCTGGCCGAGCGGCCTGCATCCGCTGGTCGAGCGCGTGCACTCGGCGGGCCTCTCCTTCGGGCTCTGGGTCGAGCCGGAAATGGTGAGCCTCAACTCCGAGCTCGCGCGGGCGCATCCGGACTGGGTGCTCGGCGCGCCCGGCGCGCTCGAATGGCGGTTCCAGCGGGTGCTCGACCTGGGCAACCCGGATGCGTACGCGTACGTGCTCGCCCGGCTCACCGCCCTGCTCGACGAGTACCCGATCGCCTACCTGAAGTGGGACCACAACCGCGACTTGCTCGGTGGCTCGGCGCACCGGCAGACCGAGGCCGTCTACCGGCTGATCGGGGCGCTGCGGGCCGCGCACCCGGGACTCGAGATCGAGTCGTGCGCCTCGGGCGGCGCCCGGATCGACCTCGGCATCCTCCCGCTCGTCGACCGGGTCTGGACGAGCGACACCAACGACCCGCTCGAGCGGCAGCAGATCCAGCGGTACACCGGCGTGCTGGTGCCGCCGGAATACCTCGGCGGGCACCTGGGAGCTGCGACCGCGCACACCACCGGGCGCACGGCGGACCTCGGCTTCCGGCTCGCGACCGCGCTGTTCGGCAGCGCGGGGATCGAGTGGGACCTGACCCGGGCCTCGGCCGCAGAGCTCGATGCCGTCGCCGGGTGGATTGCCGAGTACAAACGGCTGCGTCCGCTGCTGCACTCGGGTGTCGTCGTGCACGCGGATGCGTCGGACCCCGCGCTCGAGCTGCACGGCGTCGTGGCCGGCGACGGGGCATCGGCTGTGTTCGCGTACGTCGCGCTCGCCGCGCCGCGGACCGCTCTGCCTGCGCCGTTGCGGTTTCCCGGGCTCGACCCCGCTGCGCAATACACGGTGCGGCCGTTGTCGATCGGGGAGACTGCCGGCCCCGGCGCTGAGCGTTCCGGTGCGGGGGAGTCCGGCGTGCCGTCGGTCGCGCCGCGAGTGATCCAGGATGCCGCGCCGGCCTGGCTGCAGCACGGCTCGGTGACCCTGAGCGGCGCGGTGCTCGCCGAGGTCGGACTCCCGGCGCCGCTCCTCGCCCCTGAGCAGGCCGCCCTCTACGAGCTCACCCGCCGCTGACTACCCGGCGGCAGTGCGGGTTCCCGGTCGTACACGGCCTGTGGCGCGTTCCGAATTCAGGAGTTGAGGGAGTTTTGCGCCAGCGGCAGCGGATGTCCCCCACGGGTTCCGGGGAGTCGGCCGGATGACGCAGGCCGACTCCTGAATTCGGTACTGTCGGCACCCGTTTCGAGGGGCGGGGCTACTCGCAGCCGATACCGTCGCCGTCGCGGTCGAACTTGGACTGCCAGCCGGGGTCGCCGGGGTGGATCGGCGCGGCACCGGCGGCACGGACGGCGTCGCAATTCTTGTACGAAGCGGTGGCCGGTGCGGCAGGGGCCGGCGCCGGTGCGGCGGGGGCCGGGGCGACGACCGGAGCGGGCTCGGGGGCCGGGGCGGCGGGAGCGGGTGCAGCGGGGGCCGGGGCGACGACGACGGGTGCGGGTGCTGGCGCGAATCCGGACGTGAGGGCCGGCTCGCTGGGGCAGGTGTCGAGGATGCGCGTCATCGCATCCCGCTCCGCCTGCGTCACCCAGAGACCGTAGGTCGCCTTCACCGAGATCTGCCGGGCGACGTAGTGGCACCGGTATGACTTGTTCGCGGGCAGCCAGGTCGCGGTGTCGCCGTCGCTCTTCTGTTCATTGGAGCGCCCGTCGACCGCGAGCAGGTTGAGCGGATCGTTCGCGAGCGAGATGCGCTGCGCCTGGCTGAGCTGCTGCGCGCCGGTCTGCCACGCGTTCGCGAGCGGTACGACGTGGTCGATCTGAACGAGAGCGGATGTCGACGCTCCCCGCACGAATCCGATCGTCGCGTTCGTGTACGGGGAGACGATGGTGCCGGTCATGACCTTGCAGCTGCCGGACTTGACGACGCTCGAGAGGTCGCGGCTGAGCACGTCGTTGCGGGTGTCGCAGCCGTTGCGGTCGACGTCGAGCCAGGCGGTGCCGAAGTCGCCGACCCGGTCGTACCCGGTCTTGGGTGCCTTGCCCTTGACCGCGAGTGTCGCGAGCAGGGTGACGGCGAGGGTATTGGTCACCGAGGTGTCGGTGATCGCGACCGTGGCGGCATCCGAGGCCGCGGTGACGCTCGTCGGGTCGGCGGGCGATTCCGCGGTGAATGCCGCGGCCGCTGGCGTGGCCGTGGCCGTGGTTTTCGCGACCGAACTGGAGCTGGCCGGGGTGGCACTCGCGCTCGCCGCCGACGTGTCGGCAAGCTGCCCGCCGCCCGGGCGCGTGGCCGCGGCGACGCCACCGGCGACGAGAGTGACGAGCAGCACTCCGGCGACGCCGCCGATCACCCGGGAGCGGATGCTGAGTGAACCGACGAACCGACGGATCTTCGCTTCGAAGGTGGCGGGTTTCTGTGGTGCGGGCGTCATGGCGGCCTTCCGGGTCACCTGAGCCTAGGCGTAACCGGAGGCTCGCCCCCACACCCACTCCGGGGCGTTCCGAATGCGGCTCAGTCGGTAAGGCGCAGGATCAGGTCGGCCCGGTCGCGCGTGCGTTCGATGAGGTCTGCGTTGGCCTGGTCGCTTCCGGCGGCGAAGGCCGCGGCATCCGCTTTGTCGCGCCCGAACCGCACGTGCCGGCCGATCAGCCGGGGGAGCCGCACCGCATCGGGAACGTCGACGAACCAGACCGCGTCGAGCTCGCCGCGCAGCTCGCGCCAGACGGGAGCGTCGGCAAGCAGGTAATTGCCCTCGGTGATGACGACCGGCACGCTGCGAGGCACGGCGATGGATGCCGCGATCGGTTCCTCGAGGCCGCGGCGGAACGAGGGGGCGTAGACGACGTCCTCGTCGCGGGCGCGGAGCCGACGGAGCAGCGACAGGTACGAGCCGGGATCGAAGGTGTCGATCGCGCCGCGGCGTTCGGCGAGCGGCGTGCCGCGGATCAGGTCGGTCGCGAGATGGAATCCGTCCATCGGCACGATCGCGGCGGTCCCGGCACCGAGCAGCTCGACGAGCGCGGCCGCGAGCGTCGACTTGCCCGAGCCGGGTGCGCCGCAGAGCCCCAGCAGGATGCGCGGTGCCACTGTGGCGGACCCGGCGAGCACCCGGCGCACGCGCGCCGCGAGCTCATCGACCGTGGCCTCGATCACGGGCGGGGAGCCCGCTCCCGTCCCGGTCACCGGGTCACCCGCGCGTCGAACTCGGCGCGGCGGGCGAGGATCTCCCCAGAGCTGCCCCTGGCCCAGGTCGCGAAGGCGAGCGCCGGTGGCAGCAGGGTGTGGCCAAGCGGCGTGAGGTCGTATTCGACCCGCGGCGGAATCTCCGGAAAGCTCTCCCGGCGCACGAGACCGTCGCGCTCGAGCTTCTTGAGGGTGAGCGTCAGCATCCGCTGGGAGATGCCGGGCACCCGGTTCTTGAGTTCGGAGTACCGGATCGGGCCGTCCTCAAGCATGCCGACCACGAGGAGGGTCCACTTGTCGCCGAGATGCTCGAGCAGGTCGCGCACGACCCGTCCGTCATCGCCCGCGCCGGAACAGATGTCGTCCATCCGGGCGGTGTGTACGTCGGCAGTCGTCATGCGGAACTCCATTTCTTACCTTCGTGTGCCCAAGGCACAGAGCGGTGCGTGGGCCCCGTGCGGTATAAAAGTAACCACTCGTGCCGTTAGGCACGAATCGTAACAATCACCGACGTGGCACACCTGCCAGACTCCCAGACAAACACCGGAAACTCAACGAAACGGATGCCATGACTCTCGCCCTCTGGATCACCGCGGTCCTCCTCACCCTCGTCTACATCATGGCCGGGGGGATCAAGGTCGTCCGCAGCAAGGCGCAGCTGCAGCCGATGATGCCGTGGGTCGAGGACTTCACCGAACCGCAGGTCACCCTGATCGGTGCGCTGGGCCTGCTCGGCGCGCTCGGCGTAATCCTGCCGCTCGCCACCGGAATCGCGCCCGTCTTCACCCCGATCGCCGCGATCGGACTCGTGCTGCTGCAGATCGGCGCCATCACGGTGCACGTGCGGCGCGGCGAGCGGTCCTCGCTCGGCGTCAACGTCTTCCTGCTCGCGCTCGCCGCCGCCGTAGCGATCCTGGGTTTCCTCGCCTGATCCGCCTGCGGTACCCGCTGGCCAGGCCTGTCGGACCTGGTGCCGGCCGGATATCGCGGTGCCGCTGTGGCTAACTCAGGAGATCTGCGTGGGGGATGCAGATCGGCTGCACTGGTTCAGGGCCTCGGCGCGGCCGATTGCCCGTTCTTCCTGAGTTAGCCCCCGCTGGTGCCGGTGACCGGGCTGAATCGATGTGGGGTGTGTGGGCGCGGCGTGCCTGGCGGGGTGGTGTCGGCCTGATGCTTTGGCCGGGTTGGGCTCGGCCGCTGTAGCTAACTCAGGAGATCTGCGTGGGGGATGCGGATCGGCTGCACTGGTTCGGGGCCTCGACACGCCTGGGTGCGCGGTCTTCCTGAGTTAGCCCCCGCTCAGGGCGGTGACGCAATCGCAGGCGGGCAGGCAGGCAGGGCTCAGGGCACGAGCACGATCTTGCCCACGTGGGCGGATGCCTCCATCCGGCGATGCGCGGATGCCGCGTCGCTGAACGGGTACCGGCTGTCGATGACGGGACGGAAGGCTCCGGATTCGAGCCAGGGCCAGGCATCCGTGCGCAGGGCGGCGATGATCGCGGCCTTCTCGGCGAACGGCCGGGCGCGCAGGGTCGTGCCCCAGTACCGGCCGCGCTTCTGCATGAGGTACATCGGGTTGAAGACGGCGTCCTGGCCGCTCTGGTTGGCGATCACCATGATGCGCCCGTCGAGGGCGAGCGCGGCGACGTTGCGCGCCGCGTATGAGCCGCCCATGATGTCGAGGATCACGTCGGCGCCGTGCCCATCGGTGGCCCGGTCGATCTCGGCGGGGAAGTCCTGGCTGCGGTAGTCGATCAGGATGTCGGCGCCGAGTTCGCGGCAGACCGCAAGCTTCTCGGGGGAGCCGGCCGTGACGGCGACGCGCGCGCCGGCCAGCCGCGCCAGCTGGATCGCGGTCGTGCCGATTCCGCTTGCCCCGCCGTGCACGAGCAGCGTCTCGCCGCTCTGCAGCCCGGCGGCGAGGAACACGTTCGACCACACTGTTGCGAGCGCCTCGGGCAGTGCGGCCGCGTCGACGAGGTCGATCGCGTCGGGAACGGGCAGGGCGAGTTCCTCGTGCACGACGGCCTCCTCCGCGTAGCCACCGCCCGCGAGCAGTGCGCACACCCGGTCGCCGACGGCGAAGAGCGTGACCGCGCTACCGACCTCGGTCACGATCCCCGACACCTCGAGACCCGGCCAGACCGGCGCCCCTGCGGGTGAGGGATAGTAGCCCTGCCGCTGGGAGACATCCGCCCGGTTGACGCCGGCAGCGGCGACCCGAATGCGGATGTCCCGGGTCCCGACCTCCAGGTCGGCCACTGTCGAGAGGGTGAGGGCGTCGGGCCCTCCGGGTACGGGTACCAGAATTGCGCGCATGCCCTCATCCTACGAGCCGCCGCTGGGACGCGGCCGGGGCCGACGGCCGCCCGAGCCCGGGTGCCGGTGGCCGGCCCGGAGCCCTCTGTGCGCCCTGCTGGCGTGGGGCGAGCCCGCTGTCGGTGCTCGGCGCCGGTCGTGGGCCGCCCCGCCGCGGTTCTACTCGGTGTCGGACGAGGTCGCTCCGCCCCGGCTCTCGCTCCGCCCCTCGCCGCGGCCGACGCCCTGCCTGGCCCAGGTCTCCTCGTTGTAGTCGAGTACCAGGCGCGCGGGCGGCGGCCCCTGCAGCATCTCGGGGGTGAGGCCGTGGAACTCGACCATATTGTCGCGGAACCATACGTCGTGGGGGTCCTGGGAGCCGGCGAACTCGCGGAACATCCGGGCGAGGTCGTCGGCCTCGTGATAGAGCGCGACGAAGTCGCCCTGCGGAGTCGACATGAGCGAGGCGACTTCGCGGTGCAGGCCGATCCGGCGCCGGGACCTCTCGTGGTCCTCGCGGCGCGCACCGGCCATCTCCGCGGCGAAAGCCTCCCAGGCCTCGGTCTTACCGGGCAGGATCGGGGCAAACCACGTGATGTATTCCATGACATCTTCTCCCTTGAAGTAATGACATGCGGCAGGAGCCGGGCGGGCCGAAGCCGCGAGTGGATCATTCCATCGGAGAGCGTAGTCCTGCCGTCGTGGGTCGCAACCGGTGCCGCCCGGGTCGCTGAATTACGGAGAAGGCACCCTCGCCGTGGCGACGAGGGTGCCTTCTCCGCAACTGAACGGTCCGGGTGAGCCTACTGTGCTGCCGAGTAGAACTTCTCGTCACTGAACGACTGCGAGATGACCCAGGTGCCGGTCGCGGCATCCGCTGTCGGGATGGCGATCACGACGTTGCCGGTCGCCGTTCCGGCCGGGTAGAGCTCGTTGATGTCGGACAGCGGCGCGGGGCCGACGACCGAACTGTCCATCTCACTGTGGGTGGTGCCGGCAGCCGACACGAAGGACACGTCGAGGTCCATCCACGGGGTGCCGGTCTTGGTGCCCTGATAGGTGACCGTGATCGGCAGCATGGCGTACTGCATGCCGGCGGGTGCGGCGTCGTTGAACTGGTTCTCAGCGGCGACGATCGCGTCGGCATTGAGGGTCGGGGCGCCGAGGGTGATCTCGTACTCCGGTTCGCCGTTGGCGGTGGTCGCGATCGTCGTGCCGATCGGGGCCGGGTTCGTGCGGGTTCCAACCTCGCCCTCGTTCGAGGGAACCTCGGTGGGATCGGTCAGGCTGTTGCCGGACGAATCGCCCGACGAGGCACCGGCTTTCACATGCTGGGCGTCATTGACGGCGGCGACGAAGCCGATCGTGTAGACGATCGCGAGCACGATCGAGAGCAGAAGCGCGACAGCGGATGCCGCGATCCCGCCCTTCGCGAGCCCCTTCGGCTTGCCTTTCCTGGTCACGGCGATGATTCCGAAGACGAGCCCGGCGATCGCCGCGAACCCGGACACGTAGTTGATGATCGGGATGAACGCACCCACGAAGGCGACGGCGCCGACGATGAGGGAGACCAGGCCGAAGGTGTTCTTTGCGGGCGCGAGCGGCGCGGGACCGACCGGGGGCACCGGGGGTGCGGGTGGAACGTTGCTTCCGCCGAATTCTGGGGGTGAACTCAATGTTTGCTGTGAATCGGACATGCATCCAGCCTTGCAGCGTCCCGCTATTTTCAACTACTCCTGACTACCCCCACTTAGGGGAGTCTTCAGTACGTGTCGTTCAGCCAGCCGTCGCACGACCCCTCGCTGCCGCCGTCGTACCCGGCGAGGAAGGCCTCGTTCCGCTGCTCGGGGGTTCCGTGGTGCTGCGGGTTGTCGAACGCGTAGTCGCCGAGGTCGAGGGTCGTCTGGCCGGCCTCCATAATGTCGCCCGCGTCGAGGATCCCCTCATCCTCCGCCGACTTCGCCCAGACCCCGGCCCAGCAGTCGGCGTGCAGTTCGATCTTGTAGACCGGGTAGATCGAGCCGGCCGAGGTGAAAATGCCGAGCTCGTTCTGCAGCTCATGCGCGTACTCGTGCGCGACCACGTAGGCCACCGAGAAGTCCCCGGTGGTGTGTGTCCTGGTGCCGTCCGTGTTCGCATACAGGGTGCCGTCCCAGATCTTCTGGGCGAGGCTCTGCGACACCGTGATCTTGTCGTCGTACAGGCAGTAGTACGCGCTCATGTCGTCGGAGAAACCCGGAGCGCACAGCGACGGCACGACTTCGCCCGCTGCGGGGAAAGCATACGTCACGAAGGGTGCGGGGCGGCCGTCGTCCGTCCAGACGCCGGTCCAGTAGGCATCCACGTCGCCGAGCACCGATACGAGGAAGTCCTTCATCGTGCCGCTCGACCCCGCGATATTGGCCGTCGGCCCGCCCCCGATTCCCGGCGTCCCCGAGGTGCCCGTCGGCGTGATCGCCGAGGGCGCTGAGCCGACGGCGGCCTGGAGCGCCCCGCCCGGTACCGTGCTGCGGGCCGGACCCTGGCCGGCGGATGCCGCGGCGATCCCGCCGCCGGGAGTCGCGGCGACCGCAGTCACCGCGCCTCCTCCCGCGAAGGCGAGGACCGACATCAGGGCGATGGCACGCAGAGCAGACGTGAGTTTCATGGCGGTGGACTCCCTTGTGGAGTGCGTGTGTTGTGTTTTCAGAAGCGACCGGAGCGACGAATCCGATTCGCGGCGTGGAGCCCGAATGTCAACTCTCGCGAGTATAGGCAGACTCACAGCCGCTCGATAGGTCCCGTCGCACACCGTCGGGGAGAGGGAGGGAGGGGCGATGTGCGGACATCCGGGAACGAAACTACGATGGGGGTCCAACCGCTCTCCACGTTCACCAGTGAGCGGAGACCAGAAGTGAATGGGTGCGTTTTGTCAATGTCGTCAAAATCCTCGTCCGAATTGTCTACAGAGCAGGCGTCCGCCATGGCGGCGTCCTCTGGGTCCTCGTCCGGCTTCGTCGCCGACTACTACGAGCACCTCGGGGATGATGCCCGAGAGTACGATCCCGCCACGCTGCGTGCCCGGGCGGAGAGCCACTGGCAGGTGGCCCGCACCCGGCCGCCGAAGACCGCGAACGTCGAGATCCGCACCGAAGCCGATCGCAGCATCCTCTACGTCGTCACCGACGACATGCCGTTCCTCGTCGACTCGGTCAACGCCGAGCTGGTCCGCCAGCATGCGGCCATCCACCTCGTCGTGCACCCGCTGCTCATCGTCACCCGCAACAAGGAAACCCACGAGCTCGTCAGAGTCACCCGCATGCCGGTCAACGTGGGCGTCTCGAGCGGTGACACGTCCGCGATGCCCGACATCTCCCACCTGCTCGGCACCGCGGAAGACGCGCCGCACCTCGAGTCGTGGATCGCGATCGAGATCGACCGCGCGAGCGTCGGGGCCAGCGAGCGCCTGGTCGAGGGCATCTCGCGGGTGCTCCGCGACGTGCGGGCCGCGGTGGACGACTGGCGCCCGATGCGCTCGAAGGCCAAGGAGATCGCCGACGCGCTCGGCACCGTGCCGCACGCCGAGGGCATCCCGGACCTGGTGCAGGCCAGGGACCTGCTGCACTGGCTCGACCAGGACAACTTCACCTTCCTCGGCTACCGCGAATACGACCTCGAGTCCATCGACGGCGAGGACGTGCTCAGCATCCGCGACGACAGCGGTCTCGGCCTGTTGCGCAACGTGCAGGACGGGCACGAGATCCAGCACCTGACGGATGCCGGGCGCAGAATGGCCCGCGAACGGCGCGCCCTCGTGATCACCAAGGCCAACTCCCGGTCGAGCGTGCACCGCCCGGCCTACTTCGACTACATCGGCATCAAGAGCTTCGACGCCGACGGCAACGTCAACGGAGAGCAGCGTTTCATCGGCCTCTTCGCCGTGAGCGCGTACACGAGCTCCGTGCGTGACGTCCCGATCCTGCGCGAGAAGATCGATGCCGTGATGAGCGAGGTCGGCTTCCCGCCGGGCTCGCACAGCGACAAGGACCTGCTCGGCATTCTCGAGACCTACCCCCGCGACGAGCTCTTCCAGATCGACGTGCCCACCCTGGTCGCCACGGCCGTCGCCATCCAGCGACTGCAGGAACGCCGGCGGACCCGGCTCTTCCTCCGCCCGGACCTGTTCGGCCGGTTCATGTCCGCCCTCGTCTACTTCCCGCGCGACCGGTACACGACGGCGGTGCGGCTCCGGATCGAGAAGGAACTCACCGATACCTTCGGTGCGGAGTCCCTCGACTTCGAGGCCCGGATGACGGAGTCCACCCTCGCCCGGCTGTTCTACCGGATCCGCCTGCCGAAGACGGCCACGGTCGGAACGGCCGACGACGTCGCGGCAGCGGCCGCGGCGCTCGAGCCCCGCCTGGCCATGGCCGTCCGGTCCTGGGGGGAGGGGATCACCGAGCAACTGCACGACCCCAGGCTCGCTCGCCTCTGGGCCGAGGCCTTCCCGCCGAGCTACCGGGTCGACTACGAAGTCGAGGACGCCCTCGTCGACATCGGCCGATTCGAGGCATACGCTGCGGGCCTGAAGACTGCGGCGGCCCGGGATGCCGCGGCATCCGTGACGGGTTCGCCGCGCCCGAGCGTGCACGTGTACCTCTCGCCGAACGCCGCCGAGCGCCCGGTTGAAGATGCCCGGGTGAAGCTCTACATGATGGAGTCGCAGAGCCTCAGCCAGATCCTGCCGTACTTCCAGAACCTCGGCATCGAGGTGCTCGACGAGGTCCCGTTCGAAATCAAGACCTCCGACGCGCGCGAGTTCTTCCTCTACGACCTCGGCCTCCGCTACCCGGCCGGCGTCGACCCGCTCGGCACGGGCGAACTGCTCGCCGACTCCTTCGGCGCAGCGGTCAGCGGGGCGATCGAGTCCGACGGCCTCGACCGCCTGGTCCTGCGCGAGGGCATGCCCTGGCGCCGCGTCGTCATCCTCCGCAGCTACGCCAAGTACCTGCGCCAGATGGGCAACACCAACTCCTACGACTTCATCGGCGACACCCTGCTCGCCAACCCGATTGTGACGCTCGGGCTCGTGGACCTCTTCGAGGCCCGGTTCGATCCCGCGCGGGACGAGACCGAACGCATCCGTCGCACCGAGGAGGTGCGCGCGCAGCTCGCCGCGGCCATCGAACAGGTCGCCACCCTCGACGCCGACCGGGTGCTGCGGGTGCTGCTGAACCTCATCGAGGCGACGCTGCGCACGAACTACTTCCAGAACAAGCCGTACCTGAGTATCAAGCTCGACCCGAGCCGCATCGAGGCGCTGCCGTCCCCGAAGCCGATGTTCGAGATCTGGGTGTACTCGCCGCGTGTCGAGGGCGTGCACTTGCGCTTCGGCACCGTCGCCCGCGGCGGGCTGCGCTGGTCGGACCGGCGCGAAGACTTCCGCACCGAGGTGCTCGGCCTCGTCAAGGCGCAGACGGTCAAGAACGCGGTGATCGTGCCGACCGGCGCCAAGGGCGGGTTCTTCGCGAAGAAGCTGCCTGACCCCGCGGTCAACCGCGCGGCCTGGCTCGCCGAGGGCATCGACGCCTACAAGACCTTCATCCGCGGCCTCCTCGACCTGACCGACAACCTCGTGCTGACGGATGCCGGTGAGCAGGTCGTTCCGCCGGAGAACGTCGTGCGCCACGACGACAACGACTCCTACCTCGTGGTCGCCGCGGACAAGGGCACCGCTTCGTTCTCCGACATCGCCAATGGCCTCTCCGCCGAATACGGCTTCTGGCTCGGCGATGCGTTCGCCTCCGGCGGCTCGATCGGCTACGACCACAAGGCCATGGGCATCACGGCCCGCGGCGCCTGGGAATCGGTCAAGCGCCACTTCGGTGAGCTCGACCTCGACACCCAGAACGAGGAATTCACCGTCGTCGGGATCGGCGACATGTCCGGCGACGTCTTCGGCAACGGGATGCTGCTCTCCGAGCACGTCAAGCTCGTCGCGGCCTTCGACCACCGGCACGTGTTCCTCGACCCGAAACCCGACCCCGCGGTGTCCTTCGCCGAACGGCGAAGGCTCTTCGAACTGCCCCGGTCCTCCTGGGCGGACTACGATCCGAGCCTGATCAGCGCGGGCGGCGGGGTCTTCCCGCGGCAGGCCAAGGTGGTCCCGATCTCCGCGGAGGTGCGCGCGGTGCTTGGACTGCCGGAGAACGTCACGCACCTGAGCCCGCCGGAACTGCTCCGCGCCATCCTCACGGCACCCGCGGATCTGCTCTACAACGGCGGCATCGGTACGTACGTCAAGGCGAGCACCGAAACCGCGGCGCAGGTCGGCGACAAGGCGAACGACGCCATCCGGGTCGACGGACGGGACCTGCGCGTCAAGGTCGTCGGCGAGGGCGGCAACCTCGGCTTCACCCAGCGCGGCCGCATCGAGGCGGCCCTGGCGGGGGTGGTGCTCAACACGGACGCGATCGACAACTCCGCCGGCGTGGACTGCTCAGACCACGAGGTCAACATCAAGATCTTCGTGGACCGGATGGTCGCGGCCGGCAGGCTCACGCCCGAGGAACGCCCCGAGTTCCTCGCCGCGATGACGGACGAGGTCGGCCGGCTGGTCCTGGAAGACAACGTCGACCAGAACATCCTGCTGCTGAACGACCGGGTCAAGGTCGCGAGCTGGAGCCCGAGCTACGAACGCCTGATGGACTCGCTCGAGGCATCCGGTGACCTGAACCGCGAGCTCGAGGCGCTGCCGACCACCACGGAGTTGCACGAGCGGATCGACCGGGGCCACGGGCTGACCTCGCCCGAGCTGGCGGTGCTCGCCGCATACGCCAAGATCGAGCTCGCGACCGCGCTGCGGGACAGTGACCTCGCGGACGACCCCTGGTTCCGGGGCACCCTCCGCCGGTACTTCCCACGCCAGCTCGCCGAACGCTTCGACGCCGAGCTCGACACGCATCCGCTGCGCCGGGAGATCATCGCCACCGTCGTCGCGAACGACATGATCAACCTCGGGGGAGTGACCTTCGCCTTCCGGGCGATGGAGGAGACCAGCGCGACCCCCGCCGCGATCGCCCGTGCGTTCGTCGCGCTGCGGGAGATCTTCGAGCTCGAGACCATGGTCGCCGAACTCAGTGCCCTGCCGAAGTCGTTCCCGACGGCGCACTGGACGGCGATCCACCTCGACATCCGCCGGCTGCTCGACCGGGCCGTGCGCTGGCAGGTCAACCACGGTGGTTCGCAGTCGGTCGCTGAGGTCGTGGCGCGGTACAAACCGCAGATCGCGCTCGTCCGCGCGCACCTGGGCGACTACGTGCGCGGCGCCGACCAGGCCCGGCTCGGGTCGCTGCTCACCAAGGCGGAGGAGTGGGGCCTGCCCTCCGGCCTCGGTCACCGCTGGACCCAGCTCTTCGAGGCCTTCGCGCTGCTCGACGTCGTGAAGATCGCGGCGCAGTCCGGCGAACAGCTCGGGGATGTCGCTTCCGTCTACTACACGGTCTACGACCGGTTCGGCGTGGACAACCTGCTCGAGCGCATCACCGCGCTGCCGCGCACGGACCGCTGGCAGGCCCTCGCCCGTGCGGCCCTGCGCGACGACCTCTACTCGACGGTCGCCGACATCACCACGGCCGTGCTCGAGGCGACGGATGCGGGAAGTGCGGAGCACCGTCTCCTCGCCTGGGAGGCACTCAACGCCGAAAAGCTCGCCCGCTCACGCAGCGTGTTCGACGAGGTCAACGCCCTCGGCCAGGACGACATGGCGTCGCTTTCGGTGGCGATGCGGCTGCTGCGCTCGATCGTGCGGCGGTAGGCAGGCCGCGGGCGGATGTTGCGGACGACGCGCCTGGCAGCGGGTTCGGTCGAGTACCGGCTCGATGTTCGCGCGTCCCCGGTGATCGTGGTCTTCCACGGCGGGCATCTCCGGGCCGGGATCGCGGTCGGCGAGGAGGTGTTCGCCGCTGCCGGCTACACCGTGCTCGCACCCTCCCGACCTGGCTACGGGCGCACGCCGCTGTCCACCGGGACGACCGTGACCGGATTCGCGGACGTCGTCGGTGACCTGTGCGAGCACCTGGGCATCACCGGGGTGGCGGCCGTCGTCGGCATTTCCGGCGGCGGACCGACCGCCGCGACGTTCGCCGCGCGGCATGCCGGCCTCGTCCACCGGCTGATCCTGATCAGCGCAGTCGGCTGGCTGCCGTACCCGGGCCCGGTCACTCGCCTGGCATCCCGGATCGGTTTCAACGGCGTGACCGGGAGGGTCACCTGGGGCCTGGTCCACGCGCTCGCCCGGTTTGCTCCCTCCGTCTGTCTGCGCGTGATGATGGGAGCGCTGTCCACCCGCCCGGTGGGCGAGGTCCTGGACGGGTTGGACGCGGGTGCCCGCGCCGGACTCCTCGCGCTGTTCCGGCGGATGAGCTCCGGACGCGGGTTTGTCAACGACCTGCGCCCCACCCCCGATATCACCGCCCAGATCGATCAGCCCACCCTCGTGATCGCCACCCGGTCCGACGGCGGAGTGCCCTTCGCGCAGTCCCTCTCGCTCGCCTCAAGCATCCGTTCTGCCGAACTCGTCGAGAGTCACGCAGACAGCCACATGGTCTGGCTCGGTGCTGACTGGCCGGTGGTCGGCGAACGAATCGTCGCCTTCCTCGGGGGCCCTTCCTGAGCAGGCTCTGCTCAGGGCCGCACACCGCGCGGATGCCGCGTCACAACTTCCGCGCCCGGCCACCGGTCTGCCGGGAGGGGTTGCGATTCTGTTCGGCCCGGTCTGCCCGGAACGGCTGCGCTTCTGGCCGGCGTCCGGTCTGCCGGGAGGGGTTGCGCTTCTGCCCGGCCTCGGGTCTGCCGGGAGGGGTTGCGTTTCTGCCCGGCCTCGGGTCTGCCATGAGGGGTCGCGTCTCTGCCCAGCCTCCGGTCTGCCGGGAGGGGTTGCGCTTCTGCCGGCCTACCCGGAGCGGCGATGCCTCTGCCCGGCCTCCGATCTACCGGGTGCGACTGCGCCTCTTCGGAAAGGGGCGGTTTCGCGGAGCCCGCGTGGGCGAGCGGCCTAGAACGGGTTCGGGTTGTCGGGGTCGTCGGGTTCGGGGTCGAGGTTCCAGACGTCGACGGCCGGGGCCGGTGGTTTCGGTGCGGGTTTGGGTGTCCGGGGTGGTCGCATGTCGGCGGAGGGTTCGACGATGTAGCGGTACCCGGCCGGGGAGGTCCATTCGATGCGACCGTCACCGAGGTGCCGGGGTGTCCACCGGGTGTAGCTCTTCACCGCGTGGTGATACGGACAGAGGTGGGCGAGGTTCATCGCGTCCGTCTGCCCGCCGTGCTGCCATTCCACGCTGTGGTCCACGTCGGAGCGTTTGGCGGACCGGCGGCAGCCGGGGAAGGTGCAGGTTTCATCCCGCACCTCCAGCCACTTCTTGAGCGCGGCCGGGACTTTGTAGGTGTCGCGGCCCATCGAGAGCACGACCCCGGTCTCGGGGTGGGTCAGTAGCCGGGTGAAGCTCGGCGCCCCCGCCGCGAGCCGCCGCGCGGTGTCCGGGTCGATCGGCCCGTACCCGGCCAGGTACCCGGGTTCCTCGCTCTTCCCGAGGAGGGTGAGGACGGGGACGGTGACGTTCACCTGCGCGGTCACCCCTGTGCCGGTCCCGTCCGGGGTGACCCCGCCGATCAGGACGTCGGTGAGTACGTCTGCGGCGAGTTGGGTCAGCGTGCGTTCCTCGTCTGGGCGTTGCAGGGTGAGGGCGGTGTCGAGGGTGCGGTGGTAGGCGGCCTGAATCTTCTCGGCGTCGCCGGTCACATACAGGGACGCCATGCTGTCGTTGAGGGCCTGGAATACCAGGTGTCGGTCCTCGACGCTTTTCTGGTGCCGGGCGGTGATGGTTTCCGGGTGGGTGCGTTCCCGGACCCTGCGGGCCCGGTCGGCGAGCTTCGCCACGGTGAGGAACTCCGCATCGGGCACGAGGATGTCCTCGAACACGGCCCGGGCCCGGGCGGCCGCTTCTGGGTCGCCGTCGACGGTGATGCCCCACGCCTGATCCATGATCACCTGCGCGTGCCGGTAACTGATCGCCCCGGTTGCAAGGGCTTCCCGGGTCGCGGGGAGTTCCTCGGCGAGGGTGCGGCTGGCCTCGATCAGGGTCTCCGTCGTGCGCCGCGGCAGCCGGAGCAGGGCGCCGACCTCGCAGGTGAACTCTTCCTTCGTGGCCTCTTCCGGCGACCACGGCGGGCGCCGCCCGCCGGCCTGCACGGCGGCCTCGGCTCGGGCCCGCCCGACGTCGATGAGTACCCGCTGCGCGGCATAGATCGCCGCCGCCCGCTTCGCGGCGGCCCGGTTCATCTCCCGGTCCGCCTCCTTGATCGCGTCATACACCTCGGCCAAGGACGGCTCCACCAGGCCGAGGTGGCGGGCGTTGAGGTAGCTGTCGGGAGGGACGTCAGGAGGCACGTCGGGAGGGACATCGGGAGGGACGTTGGCAGGGGCCCTGGGAGGGGTACCTGGCGGTGGTTCCGCCGTGCAGTCCAGGTGAGATTCTGAGGGTTCTTCAGCTGTCATGGGGGCACTCTACGGACCACCACCGACATTCCACCGGCATCCGCACGCCCCACAGGTGACCTGTGGAAAACCCGGTGAAAGCCTCCTGGCGAACGTCGGCAGCCGTCAATCGTCCAGACAGATCACGTGCGGAAAGATTACCGGGCTCCCCGATGAGCGACTCCAGTCCAGCGGGGCGTCTGGAACGTCGGCTCGCAGCAGCCCCACGTGGCCGCGAAGCGCTCCCAACGTGTCGGCCAGGGCTAGACGAATGACATCCAGGCCTAGACGAGGGACATGATGTCGCGTGCCGCGGTGAGGAGAAGGGGGGCGTACGACTCGAGCTTCGCCTGCGTCACCAAAGGTGCGATTGTGGTGATGCCGATTCCGCCCAGCAGATTGTGCCGGGTGTCGAAAACGGGCGTCGCCATGCAGCGGATGTGCTCCTCGTTCTCCTCATCGTCGATCGAGTAGCCGCGATTGCGTACAAGTTCACCGTCGGCGAGGAGGCGGGTGACGTCCGTGATGGTGTTGTCCGTGCGCCGCGGCAGCCCGGTGTTCACGGCGTACCGCCGCACCTCGCTCTCGGGGAGGTAGGCCAGGACGGCCTTTCCGATCGCGGTCGAGTGCAGCGGGATCTGGGCGCCGACCCGGGACGCCATCCGGATCGGCTGCGCGGTGTCCTCGATCTTCTCGACGTAGGTGGCCCAGTCTCCGGTGCGGAGCGCGAAGTGGATGGTGCTGTGCACGTCCTGCTGCAGGCGCTGCAGCCGGGTGCGCACGCGGTCGGAATCCTCCGTGCTCGCGGTCAGACGTAGTCCGAGGAGTCGCAGCGCGCGTCCCGGTGCGTACGCCCCTTCCGCCGTGCGACTGACGTAGCCGTCGTCCACGAGCTCGGACAGCAGACGGAACACGCTCGTCTTCGAGAGGCCCGTCTCCTTAACCAGGTCGCTCAACCGGTGCGTTTCGCCGGGGTTCGACACGGCTTCGAGCACTCGGAGCAGCTTGCGCGCGGCGCTGTCCTTCGTGGGTTCGCCCGCCTCGTCCGAAGTGTGAGATTCGTCGATCAAAGTCGCTGACATTTTGTCCTCCTGCGGCCAAAGATTGTGCATTGTGCACCATGAAAGGGCGGTTCTGCCCGATGGAACTCAATACGGCAATTCTACCGTGAAAGCAGGTGGAAGGAACCTGTAAGCGAGTGCTAGTGTTTCATCTGACGGACATGCGTTCTGCTGAGCGGAACGGTTACCAGGCTCCGCCACACCTCGCCTCACGTCTCTCGCCTCAAAGAGGAGTACGCATGACAACCCAGGAGCTCGCACAGGGCATCCGTCTGGTGGACGGCCACGGCGGCCTCGCCGCCATCGAAGTCACAACACCCGCGGCATCCGCCCTCATCTACCTGCACGGCGCGCACGTCGCCGACTGGACTCCCGCAGGCGGCAAGCCCGTGCTCTGGATGAGCGCCTTCGGCGTCTTCTCCGAGACCGACCCGCTCCGCGGCGGCGTTCCTCTCTGCTTCCCCTGGTTCGGCCCGAACGGCACGGATGCTTCCGCTCCCAACCACGGCTGGGCGCGCCTCTCCTCGTGGTCGCTCGTCGACTCCCGCACCCTGGACGCCGCGACCGGCGCCGCCGCCACCGAGCTCGTCTTCGAACTGACCCAGGACAGCGTCGGCGTTCCCGCGGGATTCCACCCCTTCACCGCGCGCTACACGGTCACCGTCGGCGCCGAACTCGGCCTCGAGCTGACCATCCGCAACGACGGCGCCACCCCGTTCGCGTTCGAGGAAGCCTTCCACACCTACTTCGCCGTCGGCGACGTCACGACGAGCACCCTCACCGGGCTCGAGACGCTCGGCTACACGGACCGCTCCACCAAGCCGGCCACCGAGGGCTCCTCCCTCCTGCCGCTCGGCTTCACCGGCGACGAAATCGATCGCCTCTACCCGATGCCCGATGCGCTGGAACTCAGCGACCCGGCGAACGACCGCATCCTCCGCGCCGTATCGCAGGGCGCCGCGCAGACGGTCGTCTGGAACGCCGGCCGCATCAAGGCCGCAGCCATCGCCGACTACGGCACCGACGAGTGGACCGAAACCGCCTGTGCAGAGACGTGCAACGTCGGCGCCCACTTCATCACCCTCGATCCCGGAGCGACGTCGACCATGCAGGTCACCGTCACAGCCACTACTACCGAACGGAACACGAAGACCATGCAGAGACTGTCCAAGAGCGTTGTTCCCGCGATCGCGGAACTGCCCACGAAGGCCATCCAGTTCGGCGAGGGCAACTTCCTCCGCGCGTTCGTCGACTGGCAGCTGCAGCAGATGAACAACCAGGGCCTCTTCAACGGCGGCGTGAAGATCGTCCAGCCCATCGAAGGCGGCCGCGTCGCCTCCCTCGAGGAGCAGGACAACCTCTACACGGTTCTCCTCGAAGGCCTGCAGGACGGCAAGGACGTGCAGAGCCACGAGGTCATCACCGTGGTCACCGGAACCGTCAACCCGTACGTCGACAACCAGAAGTACCTGGACCTCGCCAACGACGACAACATCGAGTTCATCTTCTCCAACACGACCGAGGCCGGCATCGCGTTCGACGACCGTGACCGTTTGGACGACAAGCCCCAGCACAGCTTCCCCGGCAAGCTCACCGCTCTCCTCTTCGAGCGCTTCTCGCTCGGTAAGAAGGGCTTCCAGATCATCCCGTGCGAGCTCATCGAGCACAACGGCGACAAGCTCAAGGAATCCGTCCTCGCGACCGCCGCGCTCTGGGAACTCGACGCCGCGTTCGTCCAGTGGGTCAACACCGACAACACCTTCTACTCCAGCCTCGTCGACCGGATCGTTCCCGGCTACCCGGCCGACCGCGCCGCCGAGCTCGCCGAGGAATTCGGCTACGACGACCAGTCGATCGTCAAGGCCGAGCCGTTCCTGCTCTGGGTCATCGAAGGACCGCAGTCGCTGACCGAGTCCCTTCCGCTCGCGAAGGCCGGCCTCAACGTGACCGTCACCGACGACATGACGCCGTACCGCGAACGCAAGGTGTTCCTGCTGAACGCCCCGCACACCACGATGGCCTCGATCGCTCGCCTCGCCGGCGTCGAGACCGTGCGCGACGTGATGATCGACCCCGAGTTCTCCCAGTTCGTGAACGCGGAAATGTACGAAGAGATCATCCCGGTCATCGACCTGCCGCACGACGAACTCGCCGCATACGCCGAGTCCGTCAAGGAACGCTTCGAGAACCGTTTCATGCACCACGAGCTCGCCTCGATCGCCCTCAACAGCATCTCGAAGTACAAGTCCCGTCTGCTGCCGATCCTGGTCAACTTCCACGAGAAGGTCGGCACCTTCCCGCCCCGCGTCACCCTGGCCCTGTCCGCACTGCTGCTCACCTACAGCGGCGACGCGAATGTCACCGTCGTCCCCGTCGACAGCGACGAGGTGCTCGCCACCTTCCACGCCGCATACACGACGGCCACCACGACCGGCAGCAACGTGACGGCCGACTACGTCGAAGCGATCCTCGGCGACGACTCGCTCTGGGGCCGCGACCTCACCGAACTCCCCGGCCTCGTCGCCGAGGTCACCACCGGCCTCGACAACCTGCGCACGCTCGGCGCCCGCGCGACCATCGCGCTCCTGGCCTGATCGGCTGAATCACCCCCACCACTGCTTCACACACAACAACGACTGCACGGAACAAAGGACTGTTTCTGATGTTTTTGAATGACGATTTCCTGCTCACCACGCCGATGGCGAAGAAGCTCTTCCACAATCACGCGAAGAACATGCCGATTGTCGACTACCACTGCCACCTGAGCCCTCAGGAGATCCTCGACGACGGCAACTTCGCGACGATCACCGAAGCCTGGCTCGGCGGCGACCACTACAAGTGGCGCCTGATGCGCACCAACGGGGTCCCCGAGCGCCTCATCACCGGAGACGGCGCCGACTTCGACAAGTTCTACGCCTGGGCAGGCACCCTCGAAAAGGCGCTCGGCAACCCGCTCTACGTCTGGGCGCACCTCGAACTCAAGCGCTTCTTCGGCATCGACACCGTGATCAGCCGCGAGACCGCCCGCGAGATCTACGACGCGGCCAACCTGCTGCTCGCCACCCCGGAGTTTTCCCGCCGCAAGCTGATCACGCACATGAACGTCAAGGTCGTCGTCACGACGGACGACCCCGCCGACGATCTGCACGTCCACGAGCTGCTCAAGACTGAGAGCGCGTTCAAGGTGCTCCCGGCGTTCCGTCCGGACAAGACCCTGAACATCGACCAGGCCGGCTACGCGGCGTACATCGCCACGCTCGGCACCGCGGCGGGCGTCACCATCACCGCGTTCGCGGACATCGTCGAGGCCCTCACCAAGCGCGTCGACTTCTTCCACACCATGGGCGGACGCCTGTCCGACCACGCCCTCGACATTGTCGTCTACGAAGAGGCCACCCCGGCCGAACTCGACACGATCGTCACGACCGCCCTCGCCGGCGGCACCCTGACCGCGACCGAGATCGCGCAGTACCGCACGGCTCTGCTCAAGGCCCTGATGCGCATCTACAGCGCCAAGGACTGGACGATGCAGTACCACATCCACGCCCTGCGCAACATCAACGACCCGGGCTTCGCCCGCATGGGCGCCGACACCGGCTACGACGCGATCAACGACCGCAACATCGCCGAGCCCCTCGCCAAGCTCTTCAACGCGATGGAATCCGAGGATGCGGTTCCCCGCACGATCATCTTCTCGCTCAACCCGAACGACTACCTGCCGCTGATCACCCTGATGGCCTCGTACCAGAAGGATGTCGTCCAGAAGCTCCAGCTCGGCAACGCCTGGTGGCACAACGACACCCGCAACGGCATGCGCCTGCAGCTGTCGACCTTCGCGGAGGAGAGCCTGCTCTCCAATTTCGTCGGCATGCTCACGGACTCCCGCAGCTTCCTCTCCTACCCGCGCCACGAGTACTTCCGCCGCATCCTCTGCGAACTGATCGGCGAATGGGTCGAACTCGGCGAAGTCCCCGACGACGAGGCCATCCTCGGCCGGATGGTCGAAGACATCTCGTTCAACAACGCGAACACCTACTTCGGGTTCTAGCCCGTTCGGCTCCGGCGCTTACCCGCTCGAAGCATCCACCCGCACAGTACTTCTGCACGAACGCACGAACGCACGAACGCACGAACGCACGAACGCACGAAAGCACGAAACAGCACGACCAGCACGACCCCATTAAATCCAGCACATAGGAGTGAATCCGCATTATGAGTACAACCACAAAGGGCCTGCCCGGCGCCATGGGGGCCACCGGACCAGAAGGCTCTGCCGGCGTCACCGTTATTGAACGCATCTCCCGCAAAGAGAAGGTCGCCTATGGCTTCGGCGACTTCGGTAACGGCTTCATGTTCGACCTCGGACAGTCGTACCTGACCAAGTTCTGGATCGACACCGCCGGCATCGCGCCCGCTGTAGTCGCGCTTATCTTTACGCTCAGCAAACTGTTCGATGCCTGCATGGACCCGCTCGCGGCCGCATTCATCGACAGCCGCCGCTTCGGCAAGCGCGGAAAATTCCGTCCCGTCATGATGGTCTCCTCCATCGTGCTCGCCGTTATGACCGTCGTCACCTTCACCATGCCCGACGTGGAAATGGGCTGGAAGATCGCCTTCGCCGCCGGCACGTACGCGGTGTGGGGCATCATCTACTCCTTCACCAACGACCCGTACGGCTCCCTCGCCTCGGTGATGACCCGCGACATCAAGGACCGCGCTGAGCTCGCGACCAGCCGCCAGGCCGGTTCGCTCGGCGCCCAGTGGATCTGTGGCTTCGCGTTCATCCCGATCATGATGATGTTCGGTGGCATGACCGCCCAGAACTACATGTTCGCAGCGATGATCATGGCCATCATCGGCGTCGTCTCCTTCTACATCTGCTACCGCGGTACCAAGGAGCGCGTCTACGTCAACCGTGCCGTCGGCTTCGACAAGAACGGCGTGAAGGACTACGCCAAGGCGATCTTCACCAACAAGCCGCTCCTCGCCCTCGTTCTCATGACGCTCTTCACCATCTCCTCGATGAACGTCAACAACATGATGATGATCTTCTTCGCCCAGTACAACCTCGGCAACATCGCCCTCCAGGCCGTCCTCAACCTCGTCATGATCGGTGCCTCGATCGTGGGCATCATGTTCATCCCGAAGATGGTGGCCAAGTGGGGCAAGAAGAAGACGGCCATGGCCGGATTCATCATCTCCATCGTCGCCAACGGCCTCAACTTCGTCATCCCGACCAACCTGTGGACGTTCATGATCCTCGTCACCATCGGTTACGCCGCGCTGGCGATCCCGAACGGTGTCACCTGGGCCTTCGTCTCCGACACGATCGACTACGGAGAATGGCACACCGGTGTCCGCAAGGAAACAATGACCTACGCCGCATTCAACTTCTCCCGCAAGGTCGCCCAGTCCCTCGCCGCTCTCGTCGGCGCCGGAATGCTCGCGATCACCGGTTACGTCGTCAAGGCCACGACCCAGTCCACCGAGACGCTCGCCGGTATCAAGGCCGTCATGACGATCTACCCCGCCATCGCGCTCACCATCGCCGCCGTCATCATCTACTTCCTCTACAGCCTGAGCGACGAGAAGTACCACGCCATCGCCATCGACCTCGAAGAGGGTCGCTGGGAACACGGCATCATCGGCGAAGAGGCCCCCGCGGCCACCAAGGCGTAGTCACCCGTCGGCAGCGAACCACCCCGACCGCTTTCATCAGCACCCCAGAGAGAAAGATCTCATGAGCCACATCAACAGCATTGCGACAGGCACATCCGTGCTCGTCATGGCGGAGGGCGACGACGTCGCTGTCGCCCTCAGGGACCTCGTTCCCGGAGAAGCCATCACCCTGGGGGACAGCGTTCTGAATGTGGTCGGGGCCGTGCCCAGCGGCCACAAGATCGCACTCGGATCGGTTGCGGTCGGGGACAAGGTTCACAAGTACGGCCAGTCGATCGGCACCGCGACGGCGCCGATCGTGCGTGGCGAACACGTGCACAGCCAGAACCTCGGTATGGACCTCGGTGCCCGCGTGCACGAGTTCGGTACCGTGCACACCGAGCTGCCCGCACCGACGGTACGTCGCACCTTCGACGGCTACCGTCGGGCGGACGGCCGCGCCGGCACCCGCAACTACATCGCGATCCTCACGACGGTCAACTGCTCCGGCACGACCGCCAAGCTGATCGCGGACCGCTTCCGCGGCGACCTGCTCGACCGCTTCCCGCACGTCGACGGCGTCATCGCCCTGACCCACCAGAGCGGCTGCGGCCTGGTCCTCGAGAGCGAGGGCGCGCAGATGCTCGTCCGCACCCTCAACGGCTACGCGGCCCACCCGAACATCGCCGGCGTGCTCGTCCTCAGCCTCGGCTGCGAAATGACCCCGGCCGACGTCATTCTCGGCCAGGGCGAGCTCCCGGCAGACACCCTCCTCACGACCCTCTCCATCCAGGAGACGGGCGGCATGCGCGCCACCGTCGCGGCCGGCGTCGAGGCGATCCTCGAGATGGCGGAAAAGCTCGACGAACGCCGCCGCGAGCCCATCGACATCTCGGAACTCGTCCTCGGTCTCAACTGCGGCGGCTCCGACGGCTACTCGGGCATCACCGCGAACCCGGCCCTCGGCTGGGCGTCCGATGTCCTCGTGGCCAACGGCGCGACATCCGTGCTCGCCGAGACGCCGGAGATCTACGGCGCAGAGCACCTGCTCACCGCCCGCGCCACCTCCCGCGAGGTCGGCCTCAAGCTGATCGACCGGATCAACTGGTGGGAGAAGTACATCGTCACCGGGGGCGGCACGATGGACAACAACCCTTCACCCGGCAACAAGGCCGGCGGCATCACCACCATCCTGGAGAAGTCGCTCGGCGCCGTCGCGAAGGCCGGCCGCGCCGACCTCGCAGCGGTCTACGAATACGCCGAACCGATGAGCGTGCGTGGCCTCGGCTTCATGGACACCCCCGGCTACGACCCGGTGTCCGTCACCGGCCTCGTCGCCGGTGGCGCGACGGTCGTCGTCTTCACGACCGGCCGCGGCTCGGTCTTCGGCTGCAAGCCGACCCCGAGCATCAAGGTCGGCACCAACACCGCGCTGTTCGTGCGCCAGGGTGACGACGTCGACATCAACGCCGGACGGATCGCCGATGGCACCGCCCGCGTCGAAGAGGTCGGCGCCGAGATCCTCGACATGATCATCGCCGTCGCCTCCGGCAAGCAGACCACGAGCGAAGAGTTCAATGTCGGCCAGGAAGAGTTCGTGCCGTGGCACATCGGGGCCGTGACCTGATGACGGACGAGCAGGCGGGCGCCCAGGCGCTGCAGGACGAGCCGGGCAACCCGGTCGGCTCCGGCGTCGCGCAGGGTGACCCGCAGGTGGTCTGCTTCGGCGAGACCATGGGCATGTTCACCCCGACCTCGACGACCTCGCTCGACATCGCAGAGGGCTTCCACCTCGGCGTCGGCGGTGCGGAGTCCAACGTGGCGGCGCACCTCGCCGAGCTCGGCCACCACGTGGCCTGGGCCGGCAATGTCGGCCAGGACCCGATCGGCACCAAGGTCATTTCGACGCTCGACTGCGGGGGAGTGGACACCCGCTGGGTGAACCGCACCACGGCCAGCCCGACCGGACTGTACCTCAAGGAGCCGGACACCGGCTCCGGCGCGCACGTCTTCTACTATCGTGCGGGCTCCGCCGCCTCCGAACTGGGCGTGGCGGATGTCGCGGGCTGGCCCCTCCAGTCCGCCCACCTGATCCACACGAGCGGCATCACGCCCGCGCTGTCGCCGAGTTGCTCCGCCCTGGTGGAACACGTGCTCGACCACGCGGCCGAGTGGGGCACCTCGGTGTCGTTCGACGTCAACTACCGGTCCAAGCTCTGGCCCGTGAGCGTTGCAGGACCCCGGCTGCGGGAGCTCGCCGCCAAGGCGACGGTCGTCCTCGTCGGGCTCGACGAAGCCGCCACCATCTGGGGCTGCGTCACGTCCGGAGACGTGCGGGCCCTGCTGCCCGACGTGCCGTACCTCATCGTCAAGGACGGGGCCGTCGACGCGACGGAGTACGCCCTCCTCCCCGATGGCACCCGCCGCACGACGGTCGTTCCCGCCCGCAAGGTCGAGGTCGTCGAGCCGGTCGGGGCAGGCGACGCCTTCGCTGCCGGCTACCTGTCCGCACTCCTGAACGGGGAGTCCTCCGAAGTCCGGCTGACTCACGGCCACGCGCTCGCAGCCTGGGCGCTCGGCAGCCGGGAGGACTTCCGGCCCGGTCACGGACTGTTCGCCGCAACGCCGGAAGCCGGCGCCGAACCCCGGACCACTGTCGGGATCGACTCCGACACCCACGACTCACAATCCGATCGAACCGATCTTAGGAGACTGTCCGCATGACCAGCACAACCGCCCTTCCCACCGCTGAGTGGTTCCCCGGAGACTTCTTCCGGGTCCCCGTCCTCGCCGTTCTGCGTGGCCTCTCGCTGACCGAATCCGTGCGCCTCTCCGAGCGCGCCTGGGATGCCGGCGTCCAGCATGTAGAGATTCCGATCCAGACCGCCGACGCGGTTCCCGTCCTGAAGGCCGTCGCAGAAGCGGCTGCCGAGCGCGGCCTCGTCGTCGGCGCCGGCACCGTCACCAACCTCGAGCAGCTCGACGCTGCCGAAAAGGTCGGCGTTGCCTTCACCGTGTCCCCGGGCTTCAGCCCGGTGATCGTCGCGGAGAGCGTTCGCCGCGGCATCCCGCACCTTCCGGGGGTGGCCACCGCGACCGAGATCCTCCAGGCTCGTGCGCTCGGCCTCCGCTGGGTCAAGGTCTTCCCGGCCTCGATCCTCGGCCCGAACTGGGCGAAGTCCATGAAGGGCCCGTACCCCGACATGAACTTCATCGCCACCGGCGGAGTCACCGCGCTCAACGCGCCCGACTTCCTCTCCTCCGGAGTCAGTGTCGTCGGCCTGAGTTCCTCCTTCGGGGACGACGCCCAGCTCGAGCTCGTGCGCGGCATCATCGCCGCCAGCGCAGCATCCGCTCTGACGGGTGCCGGCCGGAAGTAAGACTCAGCAAGACCGAGTCGCACAAAGACTGCGGCGTCCAGGACGTGCTTCGGCCCCTGGGCGCCGCGTTTGCGCCTTAAAGCGTGCCGGGATGACGCCTGCTCAGAGAACGGGGTCCATCGAGTTCAGGTGGCAGGCGTCGTTCCACATCTGCAGCACGCGGTTGTCGCGTTCCCAGCCGAGGGTGGACACCGTCGCAGTCCCGAGGCTGAAGTGCTTTCCCGCTGAGGCGGGCAGGCCCATCCAGCGGGCCGTCATGATGCGCAGGAAGTGCCCGTGCGCGAACACGGCGACAGGGCCCGGAGCGGCCAGGCACTGCTCGATGGCGAGGTCGGCACGCGCGCCGACCGCATCGGCGGACTCCCCACCGGTCATCGGATGCGTCCACACGGACCAGTCCGGGATCTCCCGCCGGATGTCCTCGGTCGTTCGCCCTTCGAACACGCCATAGTCCCATTCGAGAATGTCCTGGGAAGCGATGCCCTGCGCGGCATATCCCGCGCGTTCCATGGTCTCCCAGGCCCGCTGCAGGGGGCTGGACAGTACCGTCGGGAATGCCTCGCCGTCGAGCATCTCGCCGAGCGCATCCGCCTGCTGCCGGCCGAGGTCAGTGAGGGGGATATCGGTGCGCCCGGTGTGCCGACCGGAGATGCTCCATTCGGTCTGCCCGTGCCGGACCAGGACGATGTCGTGCGCGGTCATGATGAAACCCCGTGATCTTCAGTTTCGTGGGAACGTCCGCGGATATCGACCGAAATGAACCTGTCGATTCTTCGAGTTTAGACAGGCTCGCCGCGGAGGAGGGCGGGGCACGGGTGCGGAACGCAGCGCGATTCCCATGACTTTCGGAGGGAAAAGGGATGGTTTGTGCAGGAATCCCGGCCACTATGGCCGATTCGCCTGCGCAGCATCCGAGCGCGCGGGCCTGAGACCAGTGAGTGCTGGCCCACGAAACCCTGTTCGTGCGCCCGCGCTTGCGACACCGGGACCATATGACATCGCATTCAGCACCTCCCCGCCGTTCCCCGCATTCTCGCCGGATCATCGCCATTTCCCTGGCTTCCGCGGTCGCCGTCGCCGTCGTCACCGGCGGTTCCTTCGCCCTTCAAACCGCGAACGCCGCCCAGGACCGCGCGGCCGCCACCACCGCCCTCTCCGACAGCACCGGACGCCAGCACGACCAACTGGCGGTGTACGACTCGATCGCCACCGTGCACGCGAAGGACGCCGCCGCGGCCGCCCTCAACCGGGCCAACGCGGTGCTCGCCAGCGCACAGAACAAGGTCGACGCGACCACCCTGAGCGACGTCGCGAGCTCGCTCGCGAGCTACCAGGTACTGCCCATCGACCAGGTCGAGTCGCTGACCCAGCGCGCGGCCGCCATCTCCACAACCGTCGAAGCCGCGGCAGCGGAAGCAGACCGCATCGCAGCAGAGAAGGCGGCCGCCGCAGCCGCCGCGGCGGAGGCGCAGCGGCTGCAGGCCCTCGCCGCATCGAACACGCCGGCCGGGGCGAAAGCGGTGGCCCAGAGCCTCGCCTCCTCGAAGTACGGCTGGAGCGACGGCCAGTTCAGCTGCCTCGTGCAGCTCTGGCAGAGAGAGTCCGGCTGGTCGTACACGGCCTACAACCCGAGTGGGGCCACCGGTATCCCGCAGGCGCTTCCCGGGAGCAAGATGGCCTCGGCCGGCTCCGATTGGGCCACGAACGCCGCAACGCAGGTCGCCTGGGGCCTCGGCTACATCGCCGGCTCCTATGGGACGCCGTGCGCGGCCTGGGCGCACTCCGAGTCCTTCGGCTACTACTGATCGCGCACTGATCCGTCGCTGCGTTCCTTCGCTGCGTTCCGTCGCTGTGGTCCGTCGGTCAGACGGCGGCCGGCCGTAAACGGGAAGCCATTCCCTGAGAAAAACTCAGGAACGGACACTTCCGCTCCCTGACAGTGGCGGACCGGACCTCGTCCGGCCCGCCACTCCGGAGGACCCAGTCGCCGGCTGCCGGCGTGGATGACTTCCGGAGGTTTTGGTCGGGACTTTGCCAGAAAGCGTCTGCACTATGGCCAATTCGCCCGCGCCGTCACCGAGAGCGTGGGCCTGACACTCAGCGGACCGGACCGTTTTTCGCGCCGGTTCCCGATTGCAGGAAACATGAACTCATCTCCATCAGCACCAGATTCGCCAGCAGCTTCGGCTCCGGTCGACACCCGGGCTTCCCGCAGGACGCGCACCCGGGGGCATCGCTCCCCACGGTTCACCCTCCTCACGGCCGGTCTCGCGATCGCCGTGATCGTGGCCGGAAGCGGCTTCGCCGTCAGTGCGGCCGCCGAGGCGGCCACGCGCTCCGAGAGCCGGATCGCGGCCACCGTCGACGTCGCAGCGGCGACGGGCCGGCAGCACGACCAGCTCACTGTCTACACCTCCATCGCGAAGTCACACGCCGAGGATGCGGCATCCGCCGCGTTGGCCGACGCCAACCAGGTCGTCGCCGCAGCCGCGAACAAAGTGGATGCTTCCACTCTGACCGCGGCGGCGAGTTCGCTCGCGAGTTTCCAGGTTCTGCCCATCGATCAGGTCGAGTCGCTGACCGCCCGGACCAAGACGGAGACGAGCACCGTGCAGGCCGCCGTCGCGGAAGTCGACCGTATCGCTGCCGAGAAGGCCGCCGCTGAGGCGGCAGCCGCCGCCGCGCGGGCTGCCGCCGAAGCTCAGGCCGCCCAGGCGGCCAAAGCAGCGAAGGCTGCTGCTGCAGCTGAGGCCGCCGCTGCCGCACCGCAAGCAGCGTCGTCGTCGGGGGACAACAGCCCGGCCGGCGCGCGCGCGACGGCGAGTGCGATGGCCTCCTCCCGGTACGGCTGGGGCAGCGGGGAGTTCAGCTGCCTCAGCCAGTTGTGGCAGAGGGAGTCCGGCTGGAACTACGCGGCGTACAACAGCTCCAGTGGGGCCACCGGTATCCCTCAGGCATTGCCCGGCAGCAAGATGGCCTCAGCGGGGTCGGACTGGGCGACGAACGCAGCGACCCAGATCAGCTGGGGCCTCGGCTACATCAAGTCGGCCTACGGCACGCCCTGTTCTGCCTGGGCGCACTCCGAGTCCTTCGGCTACTACTGATCGGGGTCTGACCACCGCTCCACCGCTGCGGATGTCGGTGGCCGCTGTTAGCGTCGTTCCATCCACTCCCTGAGGCTCGTGCCGAGACCGAGGAGGACGGAATGAAGGTACTGGTGGCCACCGGCTCGACGCAAGGAAGCCGTGGCAGTGACTCGAACGGGTGCATCGAGGGTGAACTCGTGTGGATGCTCGAGCCGTGCCCGTACAGCCGGTGGGCGCCCTACGGGGACTGCGGCTGCGGACGCTCGTTCAGTGGCATGAATTCGCTCCAATCCACGACGACGGCGCGGGTGTCCGACGAGGCCGGCCTGACCAGGGGCGACTACGAGCAGGCCCTGCGGGCCTGCTTCGACGCGCTCGGCTGGTGTGTCTGCTGCCAGGCGCGCCCGGTGCCGGAGGTCGTCGACGAGCTGATCACTCTCGCGACGATCCTCGAGGAGGGGACCGTGGTGGAGCGCCGCCTCGACACGCTCAACGTGCGTCGGGTGCCCGGGGGGAAGAAACGGCGCGGGAGCGAGCGCGGGTAGCACGCCCGGCCCGGGCAGCGGCGTCGCCGGCGCGGCGCCGGGAATACCCGGCGGCCCGTCTGCGCTGCACCGGGCATGAAGCGCATCGGATTCCTCTCTTTCGGCCACCACCAGGCAGTGCGGGGTTCCCTCGCCCGCACGGCACGCGACGCCCTCCTCCAGACGGTCGAGCTCGCGGTCGCCGCGGAGGAACTCGGAATCGATGGGGCGTACGTGCGCGTGCACCATTTCGCCCGGCAGTTCGCCTCGCCGTTCCCGCTGCTCGCGGCCATGGCCGCGCGCACGAACCGGATCGAACTCGGCACCGGCGTCATCGACATGCGCTACGAGAACCCGCTGTACATGGCGGAGGAAGCCGCGATCACCGACCTGATCAGCAACGGGCGCCTCCAGCTCGGAATCAGCCGCGGGTCGCCCGAGACCGCACTGCGCGGCTACGAGAACTTCGGCTACGGTCCCGCTGAGGGGCAGACCGACGCAGACGTCGCCCGCGAGCATACGTCGATCTTCCGGGCGGCGATCATCGGGGCGGGAATCGCGACCCCGAACCCGCAGATGTCGGCCGGCACCGCCCGGCTGCCGATCCAGCCGCAGGCGCCAGGGCTCAGCGAGCGGATCTGGTGGGGCTCCGGCACCCGGGCGACCGCGAAATGGGTGGGGGAGCAGGGCATGAACCTGATGAGCTCGACGCTCCTCACCGAAGACACCGGCGTCCCGTTCGGTGACCTGCAGGCGGAGCAGATCGCGATCTACCGCGAAGCCTGGGCCGCTGCGGGGCATGCCGGCACGCCGCGGGTGTCGGTGAGCCGCAGCATCCTGCCGCTCGTCACCGAGGAGGACCGCGCCTACTTCGGCCGCCCGGGCAGCCGGGAATCCGAGGACCAGGTCGGCTACCTCGATGGCGGTCTCGCGCGTTTCGGCAAGAGCTACGTCGGCGAGCCCGACCAGATCGTCGCCGAACTGGCGACGGATGCCTCGGTGCAGGCCGCGGACACCGTGCTCGTGACGATCCCCAACCAGCTCGGAGTCGCCTACAACGCGCGCCTCCTCGAGAGCATCGTCACCCATGTCGCTCCGGGCCTCGGCTGGCGCTGAGCCTCCTGAGACGGGCACGCGACCGGCGCGAGAAAGTTCGCTGTCCCGGCTAGCGTGAACGCGGCCCACGTCGTACCGTGATCGCACCGGGCCACGCGGTCCGGCATCGGGGCACACGGGCCGAAAGGGACACGGGATGCCGCACACCGGGCTGACCGCCGCCGAGGTCGCCGAACGCGTCGCGGCAGGGCGCACCAACGCCTTCGTGCAGGACACCAGCCGTAGCGTGTGGAGCATCGTGCGCGCGAACGTGCTCACGCTGTTCAACGGCATCATACTGGCCTGCTTCCTGGTCCTGCTGGCGATCGGCCGCTGGCAGGACGCCCTGTTCGGCTTCAGCGCGATCGCGAACGCGATCATCGGCACGGTCCAGGAATACCGGGCCAAGCGGGCGCTCGACCGGCTGGCGCTCCTCAACGCCCCGCACGCCCGGGTGCTCCGTGACGGCGGCGAGCAGGAGATCGACGTCGCCGCGGTCGTGATGGACGACACCCTCGTGCTGCGCGCAGGTGACCAGGTGACCGCCGACGCGATCGCGGCCGGCTCACGCGGCCTGCAAATCGACGAGTCGATGCTCACCGGCGAATCGGATGCCGTCGACAAGGCCCCCGGCGACCGGGTGCTCTCCGGCTCGGTGGTCGTGGCCGGGGAGGGGACCGCCACGGTCGACCGGGTCGGGGCCGACTCGTTTGCGAACTCCCTCACGGCCGAAGCGAAACGGTTCTCCCTCGTCGCCTCGGAAATCAGGACCTCCCTCAACCGGGTACTGAAGTGGGTGGCCTGGATCATCGGTCCGATCGCCCTGCTGGTGCTGAACGCCCAGATGGTCGCGCAAGGCGGCTGGGAGGAGGCGGCCGCGGGCGGCGCGTGGCGGGATGCGGCCACCGCGACGATCGCCGCCGTCGTCGCGATGGTGCCCCTCGGACTCGTGCTCATGACGAGCATCACGTTCGCCGTCGGCGCCGTGAAGCTCGCCCGGCAGCAGGTGCTCGTGCAGGAACTGCCCGCGGTCGAAGGACTCGCGCGAGTGGACATCATCTGTCTCGACAAGACCGGGACCCTGACCCAGGGCGACATCGTGTTCGACGAGACGCATCCGCTGATACCGGTCGCCGGGTGGGAGGGCGTCCTGGCCTGGTACGGGGCGCAGCACGATGCCAACGCGACCGCGCGGAGCCTGGCCGGTCGTTTCACCGATCCGCCCAGCGAGGACCCGGTCGACCGAGTCCCGTTCTCCTCCGCCCGCAAGTGGAGCGCCGTCGTGTTCGGCGACGGCATGTGGGTCCTCGGCGGGCCGGAAATGGTCTTCCCCGGGGGAGAGTCCGACAGTCCCGGCCTCCGACAGGTTGCCGGGACGGCGCGCGACCTCGCGGCCACGGGTCGGCGAACCCTCGTGCTCGCCCACGGCACGCCGACTCACGACGAAACCGTGCCCGGCGACGCCGTCCCGGTCGTGCTGCTCACCTTCCGGGAGAACATCCGCGAGGACGCCGCCGCAACCCTCGCCTACTTCGCGGCGCAGGACGTCGGTGTGCGGATCATCTCCGGCGACAACCCGCACACCGTCGCCGCGATCGCCCGCGAGGTGGGCCTCGACGCTCCGGACGGCTTCGACGCCAGGGAACTGCCGACCAGGGACGAGGACCTCCTCGCGGTCCTCGGCGAGCACCTGGTCTTCGGGAGGGTCACCCCCGACCAGAAGAAGCGGATCGTGGTCGTGCTCAAGTCGGCCGGGCACACCGTCGCCATGACCGGCGACGGCGTGAACGACGCCCTCGCCATCAAGGAGGCCGACATCGGGATCGCCATGAACTCCGGAGCGGCCGCGACGAAGGCGGTCGCCCGGCTGGTGCTGCTCGACGGCCGGTTCTCCCATCTGCCGAGCGTGGTCGCGGAGGGACGCCAGGTGATCGCGAACATCGAACGCGTCTCGATGCTCTTCCTCACCAAGACCGCGTACGCGACGTTCCTCGCGATCACCTTCGGGATCCTGCTGCTGCCGTTCCCGTTCCTGCCCCGGCAACTGTCCGTGACCGATGGGCTCACCATCGGTATCCCGGCGTTCTTCCTCGCGCTACTCCCGAATGCGCAACGCTACGTGCCGGGTTTCCTCCGCCGCTCGCTGACCTTCGCGATTCCCGCGGGGGTCGCCGTGACCTTCGGCCTCGCCACGTACTCCAAACTCGCCGCGAATCTCCAGATCCCCGAGGCCGAGATCCGCAGCGGCTCCACGCTCATCCTGACCATCATCGGCCTCTGGATCCTCGTGGTGCTCTCCCGGCCCGTGACCCGGTTCAAGGGCCTCGTCATCGGCGCCATGATGGTCGGGCTCGTGCTGATGTACGCGCTGCCGATCAGCCGCAGCTTCCTGCAGCTCGTCGACCCCACCCTGCCAACGGCGGTGCTCGTGCTCGCGACCTCCGTCGTGTGCATCGCGCTCATCGAGATCGTGCGCTTCGCCCACCGACGCATCGCCCGTCGCGATGCGGAGCGGGCCCTCGGTCAGCGCCTCGCGAAGTAGCGGCGCCCCGTCCCCGTCCACAACGGCAGGACCACGCACGCGACGACGACGCCCTGGATCGCCACGCCGGACCAATCCCCGTCGTCCGCGACGATCAGGTCCGCGAGCATGAGCACCAGGCCCAGTGCGACCACGACCGTCGCACTCAACCGCGAGACCCGGCTGCCCCGAGCGACCCCGGATGCGAGAGCGACGACGAACAGGCCGAACAGGACCATGCCGGCACCCGTCAGAGACACCGCGAACGTGGTCCCGTCTGCGGCCACATCAGGTGCGTACCGCAGGAAGATGGTCAGGACTCCGAGGGCGATCTGGATGATTCCGCCGATGTACATCAGCACGACCGCGAACGTCACCCCGCCGGGCCGCTTCACCGTCATGGACCTGGCCTCCTCGGGTTCGCCGTCGTCGCGACCAAACTACCGATGCAGGGTACCTCTGTGCAATGACCCCGGTGCAACCCAGCTGAGCGCATTAGGCTTGAATCACCACCACGAGTCGGAAGTCAGGTCAGAGACGTGCGGGTCATCAGCTACAACCTCAGGAAGAACCGGGCGGTCGGCGAACTCGCCGCCCTGTCCATCACCTATGAGCCGGACATGCTCTGCCTCCAGGAGGCGGACACCCTCGAGTTACCGGACGACATCGGCACGCTGCACCTCGCCGATTCGACCCTGACCAACCGGCTCGGCCTCGCGATCTACTATCGCCAGGACCGCTTCGACGCCGTCACCTCGCAGGCCTTCGCGCTCAAGAAGTCCCTGCACGACATGGTGCTGCGTCCGGCGCACGAGCGCCTGATCGGCACCCGGCTCGTCGACAAGGAGGCGCAGCGCGAGCTCGTCGTCGCGTCCTTCCATGCGGCACCGCTGACCGCCCGGAACTCCCTGCGCCGCAACCAGATCCGCTCGGCCCACGAGGAACTCAGCCGGCTCGGCCCCGGCCTCCCGACGCTCATGGTCGGCGACTACAACTACCCCATCTTCAAGGGCAACCTCGGCGACAAGGTCACGGAGTCCGGGTACGACCTCACGCTGAGCGACACCCGCACCTACACGCGCTACAGATTCTTCCGCGGGCACTTCGACCTCGCGACCTCGGTCGGCCTGACCATCGAGAACGTCGAGACCCTCCCGCGCGGCACGTCCGACCACATGCCGATCATGGTCACCTCCTCCTATACCGAGGATCTGCCGACGCAGACCCTCCGGCAGAGCGCCCGGAAGAGCATTCGCGAGACGGATGCCGCCCGCTCGTCGTCGAGGACCGCGACGACGACCGCCGCGCCAACCGTCGCGGACTTCGACATCTGATCGAACCGATCTCGGCCCGCAGGGCTGGCCCTGCGGTTCAGTCCGTGGGCGGCGGAACCGGGAGCGGCCGACCGGCCAGCCGCTCAACGAGGGCCTTGAGCTCGCCGATCTCGACGGTGAGGGCGTCGAGCTTGTCCTCGTTCACGCCGAGCTCGACCTTGATCGCCTCCTCGGCCTCGCGGCTGGCGGTGGCGAACCAGGACGCGATGTATGCGGTGATGGTGCCGATCAGCGCGATCCCGGTGACCACGAGGCCGACCGCGACAAGACGGCCGTCGATCGTGACGGGGAAGTGGTCCCCGAATCCGACGGTGGCCATCGTGATGAACGACCACCACCAGCCGTCCCACACCGTGACGATATTCGCGCCGGGCGCGTTCCGTTCCGCGTCGGTCACCGCGAGGCCCGCGATGAACCAGACCGACACGGCCGTGATGCCCACGTAGGTCATCACGCGGTTCTTGAGTACCTTGCTCAGCCTGCGCGTGGAGAGAATCACGACCGAGACCACCCGCAGGGCCCGCAAGGGCCGGAACAGCGGGAGGGCGACCGCGAGCAGGTCGAGCACATGCGTGCGCACGAACGCGCGGCGATCCTCCGCGAGGTTCACCCGAACGACGAAATCGATGGCGAAGGCCGCCCACGTGCCGATCTCGATCCACTCGAGGAACAGGTGCCAGCCGGGGCTGATCTCCGGCGCGATGATCGGGGTCGCGTATGCGATCAGGAACGCGATACCGAGAGCGAGCAGGGGGGTGTCCGTCGCGCGTTCCCAGCGGGAGCTTCGTGTCATCGCCTTCTCCTGGCTCGTCATGGTCGCAGGTCGCGTGCCCATGCTAGAGGGCGATTGTTGCGCCCGCGTTTCCTGCCAGCGTGTCCGGTTCAGGCGAGCGGGAACACGATCCGGGTGCGCCAGTTCGCGGGGTTCGGTTCGGAGTCCGGACCCACCAGGTACTCCTCCCACATGTCCCCGGCGACGGTGAGCTTCTGCGCGGCGATCCAGTCCGTCACGGCCGCATACGTCTCGGTCATCGTCTCGTACGGGCCCACGTGGAACGTCTCCACCGCCGGACCGGACGGGAGGTGCACGACCTCCACGGCCCTGGTCGCACTGACGTCGTCGACAACGGGGAATCCTGCGGTCACGTCGACCGCGGCATCCGTCGGGGCGCCGTGATACAGCGCGATCGGCGGTCCGCTCGGGTGGGCCCCCATCCTGCCGAGTTCGGCCGCGGAGGTCCTGAAGGCGCGATCGAAGTATTCGGTCAGCCTGCTCATCGGGATCACTTCGTGGACTCCGAGGAACGTGCGTGGTTCGAGGGTGATCTGTTCGGCCTGCATCTGACTCTCCCTGGTCCGCGGCGGGGCCCCGGACGGGCCCGATGCGGCCCAGAGTAGACCGCGGCCCGTATCGAAGTAAGGTCCACCAGCGTGGCGATTCTGCACCGACAACCCGGATCCGGGTCGATCCCGGTAACCGCTGAGGTCAAAACCACCGTAGCGTTGACTCGTGGTCTTCGAACACGGGTATTCGAAGAATGTGGGGGACACGAACACGAGAGGTTTTCTGGCTTTGAGCAACGAATGCATCCACGGACTCGAAGGAGGCCTCTGCGCCCTCTGTTTCCCGAAACCGATTCCGGAGGCTGTGCCAGCGGCACCGGCTGTGCGCGCGAGCCGGGCGAAGTCCGCCCCCTCGCCGGTCCGCTCGAAGTCGGCTTCGAAGCCGCCGTCGCTGCGAAGCGCTCCAGCGAGCGCCGCCTCCGGAACGACGAGTGTGACCCGCCCCCGCCCTTCGACCAGGGCGAAGTCGTCGATCGGGCCGAAATCCGCCCCCGACAACGTCGGCGAACAGCGCATCTACCACCTGACCCACATCCGCAACCTCGCGGGCATCCTCTCCAGCGGCGGCCTCCTCGCCGACGCGAGCGAAGCCTGGGCTGCGCGACCCGCTGTCGACATCTCGTCGGCTCCCAACCGGGAGAAGCGCCGCAACACCCTGATCGACGGCACCGAGAACACGACCGTGGCACACTTCGTGCCGTTCTTCCTCTCGCCGAACGCGACCATCTGGGACAACATCCTCACGAACACCGGTGACCCGCGTCTGTCCAGCGATGCCCCGTCTGCCGAGAACTTCGACTTCGTGATCCTGGTCAGCACCGTGAAGAAGGTCGTCGAGGCCCAGTCAGGACCGGGCGAGGCCGCTCTCGGCATCGTCGCCGTCACCGACGGGGACGCGGCAGGCACCCTGACCCGGGTCGGAACGACGCCGGAAACGAGCGAGAGGGTACTCCGCCGGCTGCGTGCCGCGACGGATGCCGCAGCGCTCCTCGAAGCCGAACTCCTCGTCGAGGAGACCTTCCCGTTCGAACTCGTCACCATCGTCGCCGTCGCGAACGACAAGGTCCGCGACGTCGTGCGCGGCATCCTCGCCGAATCGGGTCATCGCCCGAAGGTCGCCGTGTACCCGCCGTGGTTCCACGCCTCGGAGACGGTCACGGTCTAGGACGGCAGACCTCGGCCCGGGCCGGGACCGGCGCCCGTCACACCACGCCGAGGGGGACCTGGTCCCCCTCGGGCAGCTCGATCCGGATCGTGTCGCCGGGCTCGACCGCGCCACCGGACGCGACCACGCTCATCACACCGGCCTTGCGGGTGATGCGACCGGCGGCATCCGTGTCGATGAGTTGCTTCATGAGCCCGCCCTGGTACCCGTTGATCAGTGAGCAGGGGTTGCGCAGGCCAGTCAGTTCGACGACGGCACTGGCGCCGAGGTGCAGCCGGGTGCCGCGGGGGAGAGCGGTGAGGTCGATCCCCGTCGTCGTGACGTTCTCGCCGAGTTCGCCGGGCCGCACGGTGTAGCCGCCGCGCGCGAGCTCGTCGAAGAGCTCGGCCGGGATCAGGTGCACCTGGGTGAGGTTCGGCGCCGTCGGGTCCTTCTTCACGTGGTACCGATGCTGCACGGTCACGCCCGCGTGCACGTCGCCCTCGACGCCGAGCCCTTCGAGCAGGCGGATGCGCGGCGCGGCCGGCTTGCTGAAGCGGTGCGCGTCATCGAGGCTGACCGACACGACCGCCGCGCCCTGCTCGGGCTCTGCGTGCTGTTCGTGCGGGGCGGGCTGTCCGGGTTGTTCGGGCGGAGAAGTCACCATGAGACGATTCTGGCATGTCGCCCCCTGACGAATTCGACGGAGATTTTGCCTGAAAACCCCGAAAACCGGTCTCCCACGATCTTCTTTCGCAAAAACTCCGTCGAATTGGTTAGCGCCAGGGGCTCGCGTCGACCTGCACGGCCACGACGAAGAGATGGCGGCCCTGTTCGATCCGCTCGACCTCGTAGACCCGCACAGCAGTGTTCACAGTGCTCGGCATCGGACGCCCGACCCCGATCCCGTAGGTGACGGTGCCCTCGAAGTCCCCGGCAGGGGCATATCGGGTGATGGCGGACAGGCCGACCCCGGTGGGCGGCGCCTCGAGCACACTCGAGGTGCCGACCTCGGTGTGGGCCTGCGCGAGGCGGAACACCACTCGCAGGATGCTGTCGGTTCCGTCCATCGGAATCGGCAGCCCGCTCGCGTCCCCGGTCAGGACCGGGACGTATTCGAGTTCATAGCCGGGGAAGCCGCCCTCGAACCGGAAGCTCAGCTGGTCGTACGGCGGCGAGGCGAGCGGATGGGCCCCGACACCGATCGAGGTCAGCACCGGCAGCGGCGGATTCGGCGGCGGGGCGATCGGGACCGCGTTGTCATGGCCGACCGTTGCCGGTTGCCCGGGTCCCGGCCAGGCCCAGCCGTAGCTGATCCGGGCCGCGAGGACCTGGTCACCGGGCTGTGGCGTCGCCGTCGCGTCGTCGGGCGGCGGTGTGGTGGTGTCCGTTCCGGGTGCGGACGGGGAGGCGGTGGGAGAGGCGGTTGCGGTGGCTGCAGACGTCGACGTCGGTCCTGGCGTCGGGGTGAGGGGCCACGGCGCGCAGCCGACCAGAACCACGCTCACGGCGAGTGCGACGGGCAGTCCGAGCCTTCTGTGGGAGCAGAACATCGAGTACCTCTCCACTCCTCGTTCTACTCTTGGGTCTGCTCCGTGACAATGCGGGCGGCCAGCCAGGCGTCGAACTCGGCGGCGGGGAGCGGCTCGCCGAACAGGTCGCCCTGGGCGGAGTCGCAGCCGAACCGTACGAGGGCCGCATAGGCCTCGTCGCTGTCGACGCCTTCCGCGACCATCCGCAGCCCGAGGCTGTGGGCGAGGGCGATCGCGGAATTGACGAGCGTCGACGAGCGTTCGTCGTGCCCCATCGCCACGATGAACGATTCGTCGAGGCGGAGTTCGTCGATGGCGAGGTCGCGGAGCAGCGCGAGGGAGCTGTAGCCCGTACCGAAGTCGTCGATGGACATCCGCACGCCCTGACCCCGCAACCGGTTGAGCACCGCGCGCGCTCGGGACTGGTCGGCGAGCAGGAACTCCTCGCCGATCTCGAGGGTGAGCACGAACGGCGGCAACGCGCGATTCGCGATCATGGCGCCGAGGTGTTCGGGGAGTCCGGCGTCGATCAGGGCGGCCGGGGGAAGCCGGATCGCGACGCCGAGGTCGAGCCCCCGGTTCCGCCAGACGACCACCTGATCGAGCGCCTGCACGAGCAGGATTTCCGACAGCGCCCTGACGAGGCCGGCGTCCTCGATGAGATCGATGAAATCGGCGGGCTGCACCAGTCCGCGCACCGGGTGATTCCAGCGGATCCGGGCCTCGGCGGTCGTGACTTCCGACGTGTCGAGATCGATGCGGGGCTGGTAGTGCAGGGTGATCTGGCCTTCGACGAGCGCGTCCCGCAACTCCTGCAGGGTGCGCAGGCGCACCTCGCTGTGCCGGTCGTCGTCGGACTGATAGACGTGGAACCCGCTGCCGGAGGACTTCGCCACGTACATCGCCGTGTCGGCCTTGCGCATCAGGGCGCTGAGATCGCGGCCGTGGCTCGGGTACAGCGCGATGCCGATGCTGACACTCGTCTGCAGGGAAATCCCCTCGAGGGTGAAGGGCACGGCCAGCGCCGCCCGCAACCGATCGGCGAGGGCGGATGCCTCGCCATCCCTGTTCCGTGCGACGAGAATTGCGAACTCATCGCCGCCCAGCCGCGCCAGCAGGTCGAGCGGACCGAGCTCGCGCGCGAGGCGCACCCCCACCTGCACGAGGAGCCGATCGCCGGCGTCGTGACCGAGGCTGTCGTTGACCTCCTTGAACCGGTCGAGGTCGAGGAGGAGGAGCGCACTGCCTTGCTTCCGGTCGGAGGCGAGGCGCGCAGCCACGTCGGAATACATGGCCCGGCGATTCGGCAGCCCGGTCAGGTCATCGGTGCGGGACAGGTGGTTCAGCCCGCGCTCCCGGGAGATCATCGGGAAGACGGCGAGGGCCAGGGTGACGCTGGCGAGACCGATCGCGAGCGCCGAAATGCGGACCTGGGTCGCATAGATCAGGATCCCGAGCCCCGCGGCCGTCGCGATCGCCGGAACGACGAATGCCATCACACCGTTCGGTTCCCGCGCCGACCCGATCATGGGGTACGACGCCCGGTCCACCCAGACGGCGACGAGTACGAGCCCGATCGCCCAACTGGCATCGAGCAGGGTGCCGAGGGCGTAGCCGCCGTCCAGAAGCGCGTAGATCACGTCGGCGCCCGTGACGATCACGAGGCCTGCGATGAGGGCGACCCAGGCGCGCCCGGCGTGCCGACCGTACAGTGCGGCAACTCCCGCGATGGCCGCGATCAACAGCAGGTCGAGCAACGGGTAGGCGAGGCTGATGACCGTTTCGAGGGAAAACGGTTCGGCGGATGCAGCGACGAGCACCGGGTTGAGCAGGAGGGCCATGAACGCCGCGACGCTGACCGAGCCGACGGCGCTGTTCAGGAAGGCCGACCAGGGCACCCTGCGGAGCTGCCGCCGTGCGGTGACGAAAAGGGAGGAGAGGATCAGGCCGTAGAAAGCCAGATAGAACACGTCGGCGACCGAGGGGGAGCCGGGGCCCCCGAAGAATCGGGTGGAGACGGTGAAGCTGATGTCGCCGAGGACGTTGCAGGTGACCGCGGCGGCGGCGAGCGTCACTTCCCGCCGGACGAAGCCGGCCCGGCGGACGGCGGTCCAGCAGACCACGACGGCCGCCACTCCCACGAGCTCGACGAGGACGAAGTCGACGAGGACCCGGTAACCGTTGCCCTTGCCGAGGAGCATCACGAGGTAGATTGCGAGCGGGACGCCCATGATCCACAGCGGACGGCTCGAGGGCTGCCCGGCGGAGGGTTCCGGGGCTCCGTCCGGCGACTTCAGGGTGCGCGCGCCTCCGCGCAGGATCGTCATGACGCGACCGGCTCCGCGACCGACCGACGGTCCGCGATCCACTGGTCGAAGGCATCCGCCGGGATGGGCCGGGAGATGAAGAACCCCTGGGCCTGGTCGCAGCCGAATGCGGCGAGGGCCTCGTAGGTGGCGGCATTCTCGACGCCCTCCGCGACCATGCGCAGCCCGAGGCCGTGCGCGAGCTCGATCGAGGACTTCACGAGCGCAGCGGCGCGCGGGTCGTCCTTGAGCGGAAAGACGAAGGACTGGTCGAGCTTCAGTTCGTCGATGGGCAGGTCGCGGAGGTACGCGAGCGAGCTGTAGCCGGTGCCGAAGTCGTCGATGGAAATGCTGATGCCGTTCGCGCGGAGTCTGGCCAGAATGTCCCTGGCTCGAGCCCGGTCGCTCATCAGGAAGTCCTCGGTGATCTCCAGTTCGAGCACCGAGCCGGGCAGACCACGCTCGGCGAGGAGGTTTTCGATCCGTTCGGGGAGCTCGGCGTCGACGAGGGAACTCGCCGACAGGTTCACGGCGATCGAGAGGGGCAGGTCCCCGGTCCAGGAGGCGGTCCAGACCTTCGCCTGATCGAGCGCGACGGCGAGTACCCGCTGGGTCAGGGCGTGCATGAGCCCGGCCTCCTCGATGAGCACGAGGAACTGGTCGGGAAAGAGCAGCCCGCGGGTGGGGTGCTGCCAGCGCACGAGGGCTTCGATGCCGGCGACGCTCCCCGATGCGAGGTCGATCTTGGGTTGGTAGTGCACGATGAGCTGGTCGTCCTCGAGGGCGAGCCGCAGCTCGGAGAGGGTGCGCAGACGCAGATCGCCGTGACTGTCGTCGTTGCTGCGGTAGACGTGGTGGCCGCTTCTGGTCGATTTCGCCTTGTACATGGCCATGTCGGCCTTGCGCATCAGCCCGGTCAGGTCGCTGCCCTGCTCCGGGTACAGGGCGATGCCCACACTCACCCCGGTCTGCAGGGCGATGCCCTCGAGGGTGAACGGCACGGCGAGTGCTGCGCGCACCCGGATGGCGAAGTCGACGGCTTCGCCGTGGCCGACGTCGTCGAGCAGGATCGCGAACTCGTCGCCGCCGAGCCGGGCGAGCAGGTCGTCTTCGCGCAGCTGGTCCGACAGGCGGATGCCGGCCTGCACGAGCAGACGATCGCCGGCGTTGTGCCCGAGGCTGTCGTTGACCTCCTTGAACCGGTCGAGGTCGAGGAGAAGGAGGGCGCGGCGACGCCGGGGTTCCCTCGTGATCCGGGCGGTGACATCGCCGTACAGGGCGCGCCGGTTGGGCAGCCCGGTGAGGTCGTCCGTCCGAGCCTGGCGCCGCAGCACGATCTGCCGGGAGACGAGCGGGAGGGAGGCGAGGGCGAGGGCGGTCGCGGCCAGCGCGATGGCGAAGCCGGTCACGGGCACCTGGCTCGCGAGGATCAGCACCCCGAGGCCCGCGCCCGTCGACACGACCGGCACGGCGACGGCGGCGATGCTGTCCTGGGCGTGGCTGTGCGTTCCGGTCTGGCGCGACGAGGAATCGATCCAGACGGCGACGAGGCCGAGTCCGATCGCCCAGCCCGCGTCGAGGGAGGTGCCGGTGACGTAGGCCTCTCCGATGCGGAGGTAGACGATCTCGGTCGCTGAGAAGATCATCAGCCCGAGAACGAGCAGCATCCAGCGCCTGCGGGGATCTGGCCCCTGGGTCGCGGCAGTGCCGGCAATCACGAGCACGAGCATCGCATTGAACAGCGGGTAGGTCACGACGACGGCGGTCGCGCCGGCCTCGATGGTGGTGTCGGCGGAATAGAGGATCGGGGTGAGGAGTGCCGCGAGAACGGAGCCGGCGCCGAGGATTCCGATCGCACCCTCGAGGAGGACCGGCCAGCCCGGGGCGCGGCGCTGCCGACGTGCGAGGGTCACGATCGCGGCGACGATCAGGAGATAGAAGAAGAAGTATCCGATGTCGGGGAGGGTCTGGGACTGGTCGGAGTCACCTGGCCGAAAGTAGGCGTAGCTGTCCGCTGCCACCACGAGGGTGATGGCGCTCGCCGAGAACACGATTTCGCGGCGGTCGAAGCCCGCGCGCACGACGGCGGTCCACGCCACGGCGACGAGGCTCAGCTTCGTGATGATCGCGAGCCAGACATCGACGAATGGGCTGAAGTCCGAGCCCTGCGCGACGAGCCCGACCGTATAGGCGGAAAGCAGGAGGCACATGAACCAGACAAGCCAATTGCCTGATGAGGCCACATACCGAGCGAAAGTGCCGAGGTGGCGAGCCAGAGTTGTCATGGTTACCGGTGCCCTCCGCCTGCGTGTGCCCAGCATATCAGCGGGGAGGCCCCCGAAATCCGTCACGGCCACCCGAACGAGGGGCGGTCTGCCGGGCCGCCGCAGTCGCGGGGAGGAGCAGAATGGCAGTGCAGGCATGACCTAAGGCACAGGAGGCGGACCGTGGTGGTTCTGGTGGGGTATTCGAGCAAGTACGGTGCCACGGAGGGGATCGCCGAGCGGATCGCGCGGAAGCTGCGCGAGGCGGGGCGTGACGCCGAGGCGAAACCCGTTTCGGTCGTCGAGACTCCCGACCGGTACACCGCGTTCGTGATCGGCAGCGCCGCATACATGGGCTCCTGGCGGAAGGACGCCGTCGAATTCGTGCGCGGCAACCTTGAGCTGCTCACTTCCCGCCCGCTCTGGTTGTTCAGCAGCGGCCCGCTCGGCACCGCGACCCGCAATGCAGAGGGACGCGAACTGATCCTCGAGGCCGAGCCCAAGCAGTTCGACGAGTTCGTGGCCGCACTGGAACCACTGGGGACCAAGGTGTTCTTCGGAGCACTGAACCCCGAGGCGCTGCGCCGCCGCGACCGACTGGTGCGGATGATCCCGGCCGGCCGGGAGCTGCTCCCGGAGGGCGACTTCCGTGACTGGGTCGCGATCGACGCCTGGGCTGCGACGATCGCCGCCGAGCTGCCGGCGTCCGCGTAGGGCAGGCTCGGTCGCCCGCCGGCGGCGCTCAGGGTGCGAGGAGCGCCCGGATGTCGTCTGCGGTGAAGTCGTCGCCGGCATCCGCTGCCGCCGCAGCGCCGTCGGGCGCCGAACCGTCGAGGCCGGCGCCGTCGAGCACAGACCCGACGAGCCGCGCCTTGCGTTCCTTGAGCGCCATCACCTTGTCCTCGATGGTGTCCGCGGCGACGAGCCGGTAGACCATGACCGTTCGGGTCTGGCCGATGCGGTGCGTGCGGTCGATCGCCTGCGTCTCCGTCGCCGGGTTCCACCACGGGTCGAGCAGGAACACGTAGTCCGCCTCGGTCAGGTTGAGGCCGAAGCCGCCGGCCTTGAGGCTGATCAGGAACACGGGCGCCGTGCCGCTCTTGAACCGGTCGATCACCTCGGAGCGCTTCAGCGTCGAGCCGTCGAGGTAGCAGTACGGGGTGCCCTGGGCGTCGAGTCGTGCCGCGGCCTTGCCGAGGAACGACGTGAACTGGCTGAACACGAGCGCCCGGTGGCCCTCGGCGACGACGTCGTCGAGCTGGTCGAAGAGGGCGTCGAGCTTGCTCGATGGCACGTCCGCGTAGGTGTCGCCGAGCAGGGACGGATCGAGGCTCAGCATCCGCAGCAGGGTCAGCGATCGGAACACGATGAATCGGTTCGCGTCGAGGTCTTCGATCAGCCCGAAAAGTTTCTGTCGTTCGCGTTGCAGGAAGGTGTCGTAGAGCGCCCGGTGCCGGGGGTTAAGTTCGATCCGCAGCACCTGCTCCTGCTTCTCGGGGAGTTCGCGGGCGACGACGTCCTTGGTACGGCGCAGGATCAGGGGGCGGATGCGGCGGCGCAGCCGGGAGACCAGCGCCGGGTTTCCGGGTCGCTCTCCGTCGTCCGTTGTGCCGGCCGGTCGCAGGCCGTGTTCGTCGCGGTTCTCGATCGGGCGCACGTACTCCTCGCTGAACCTGCGGGCGGACGGGAACAACCCGGGTGCGACGATCGCGAAAAGGGACCAGAGTTCGAGCAGCCGGTTCTCCATCGGCGTCCCGGTGATGGCGAGTTTGAACGGTGTGTCGAGGTCACGGGCGCAGGTGTGCAGCCGGGAGGCGTGGTTCTTCAGGAACTGCGCTTCGTCAAGGATCAGCCCGGCCCAGCCCTCGGCGCGGTAGGCCGCGAAGTCGAGACGGAAGAGCGTGTACGAGGTGACGATCACGTCGTGGTGCAGGGCGGCATCCGCCAGTGTGGTGCCGCCGCGGCCGAGGACGGTCGACTGGGTGGTCTCGACGCCGTGCACGCGGAGGCCGGGGGTGAAGCGGGCGGCTTCGGCGATCCAGTTGGAGACGACGGAGGTCGGCGCGACCACGAGGAAGGGGCGGCGCGGTGCTGCCGGCGCGTGTGCCGAACCCGGTGCGGTTTCTGGCCCGGGTGCGGTTCCTGGGTCGGTCTCGCGCGTCGCGTGCTCGATCAGGGCCAGCGCCTGCAGCGTCTTGCCGAGGCCCATGTCGTCGGCGAGGATTCCGCCGAGGCGATGCTTCCAGAGGAAGGCGAGCCAGGCGAAACCGTCGAGCTGGTACGGGCGCAGGGTCGCGGTCACTCCCGCGGGCACCGGCACCGGTTCGAGGAGGCCGTGCCCGTCGTCGTCGTCGACCGCGCGGGTGCGTTCGAGTAGCCCGGACACCGCTGACCGCCAGGCGGCGGCCTGCTCGGTGTGTTCGGCGAGATCCTCGAACTCGGCCCAGAGCTGGGCCTGGTAGCGGCTGATCCGCAGCCCGGTCTCCCACTCGGTGAGGCTGCGGGCCTCGTCGATGAGCGTCCGCAGGCGCTCGAACGCGGGCTGGCGCAGCGAGAGGTAGGTGTTGTCGATCATCAGCAGCTTCGGCTTGCCCTGGGCGAGCGCCTTGAACAGTGGGCCGAACGGCACCGTGCGGCCGTCGATCGTGACGATCACGCCGAGGTCGAACCAGTCCCGTTGGTTCGTCTCGACCGTCGTGATGGTCAGTTCCGGCGTCGCGGTGAGCTCGCGGTAGCCGGGCTCCGCGCCGATCCGGTCGACTCGCAGCCCCCGCAGCTCCTCGAGCCGGGGGAGCTCGTCCGCGGTGAACTCGGCCGCGTCGAGCCCGCGGAGGGTGTCCGGGGCCGAGCCGGGCGCGCTGCCCGGCTGAGGTGCGGAGAAGACACCGTCGCGGCGCTCGGGAAGGTGTTGGGTCCGCAACTCGACCGCCGCGAGGAGCGCGGCCTCGGCGGCCGCGTCCCGGCCGCCGGAGTCGGGGCCGGGGCCGTGGCCGAGCGCGACGCGCGTGACGGCCCGGCCCTCGCGGTACTCCCAGTCCCAGGCGAGGCTCAGCGCCTGCTTCGGGAGGAAGCGCACGGTGAGCACCAGGAGGGGAGCGGCGGCCTCCGGAAAGCTCACCGAGGCATCCGTGCTTGTCACCGGAAGCGCGTGGCGGAGGCTCGGGTAGAAATCGCCGAGGAACTCGGCCGTCTCGGACGCGGGCACGGCGACGGTGGCGGGCAGCCCGAGCAGGCGGGTCTGCTCCGGGCTGAGCGGGCCGCGGGTGGGGGCGAGGAGGAACGAGAGGGCGAGGGCCGGGGACCTGGGCGAGGATTTCGGCGCGGTCGAGGTCGAGGTCGAGGTTGGCAGCGAGGCCGAGGGCGTCGTCTGCGAGTAGACGTAGACTCCGTGGCTGCCGATCGCGCCGGCCTGGGCGGGCGGCCGCTCAGTGCCGTCGATCGTGAGTGTCGTGGTCAGGCGGAGGCCGGTCGGCCCGCCGGAGGCAGCCGCACGCGCGGTGGCAGCGGCCGCGGCCTGCGTCACGTCGAGTCCGACCACGGCTTCCGACCCCACCGAGACGGTCACGCCCTTCTTCGTGCCGACGAGCGCGATCCCGAGGCGGCGCGCCTCGCCGAGGTGCGCCCAGAGCAGGGAACTCTCGAAATCGTCGAGGTAGAGCCAGTCCGACTCCTGGTTCGTGTACACCCCGCGCACCGCGCGGTTCAGTGCCCACAGCTCGCTCAGCCAGCGGGTGTGCTCGGGATTGAGCGCGAGCCGGTTCACGTGGAAGCTCATCTTGTTCCAGGTCACACTGCCGCGCACCCAGTTGCCGCGCGCGTTCAGCACGACGGGGCGCACACCGAGCCTGAGCGTGCCATGGCCGCCGCGCAGGCTCGTCACCGTCTGCGCGGTCGGCCCACGCCAGCGTTCATCGGTGCGGGGGGTCAGCTCGCGCAGTTCGAACTGGAGTCCCATCGCGGTCGGGGTATCGGTTCTCGAGGCGGTTCCTGCGTTCCCCGGTGTCCCGGTGGGCGGTCCAGCGGGGGGCTCTGCGCGCATCCGCCAGCCCGGCGCCGGTGCAAGGGGCCCGGTCTGCGACATTCCCCCATGCTCTCACGCTCCCGCGGCTCAGGGCAGCGGATGAACCCCGGCCGCATCGAGGATCCACGCGTTGTCGAAGGCGATCTCCCGCCAGCGGGCGTAGCGACCGGACACCCCGCCGTGGCCGGCGGACATCTCGGTCTTGAGCAGGACATCCGCCCCGACCTCGCGCAGGTGGGCGACCCACTTCGCCGGTTCGACGTAGAGCACGCGGGTGTCGTTGAGGCTCGTGACCGCGAGGATGCGCGGGTAGTGCGTGTCCCGCACGTTCTCGACAGGTGAGTACGACTTGACGTACGCGTACACCGCTGCGTCGTGCAGCGGGTCTCCCCATTCGTCCCACTCAATGACGGTGAGGGGCAGCGAGGGGTCGAGGATCGAGGTGAGCGGGTCCACGAACGGCACGCCGGCGAGGATGCCGGAGAACAGCTCGGGGGCGAAGTTCGCGACGGCGCCCATCAGCAGGCCGCCGGCACTGCGGCCCTCCGCGACGAGACGGTCCGGCGAGGAGAAGCCCGCATCGATCAGGTGCCTGGCACAGTCGATGAAGTCGGTGAAGCTGTTGCGCTTCTCCAGCTCCTTGCCGTGCTCGTACCAGAGCCGGCCGAGCTCGCCGCCGCCGCGCACGTGCGCGATCGCATAGACCAGTCCACGGTCGAGCAGGCTGAGCCGCGACACGCTGAACGTCGGGTCGATGCTGATCTCGTAGGACCCGTACCCGTAGAGGAGCGTGGGCGCGGGCTCGCCGGGGGTGACCAGGTCGCTCCGGTAGACGAGCGAGATCGGCACGCGGGTGCCGTCCGCCGCGGTCGCCCACTCGCGGCGCTGCTCGTACCCGGCCGGGTCGTACCCGCCGAGCACGGTCTGCTGCTTGAGCAGGCGGCGCTCGCCGGTTCCGACGACGAGGTCGTACACGGCCGACGGGGTGACGAAGCTCGTGTAGCCGAACCGGATCGTCGGCTGCTCCCACTCGGGGTTCGCCCCGGTGCCCGCGGTGTAGAGCGGTTCGTCGAAGGCGAGCTCGGTGAAGGTGAGCGGGCCGGCGGCTCCGGCTGCCGAAGCGGATGCCTCCGGCGCAGCCCCGAGGGACGCGATCGCCACCTGCGTCAACCCGTCGCGCCGGTACTCGGCGATGACGAAGTCGCGGAACGCGTCGACACCCTCGAGCCGGACGGACTCGTCGTGCGGCAGCAGGACCCGCTGCGGGCCGTGCGGGTCTCCCGCGGCGACGTCGACGAGTTCGAAGTTGACGGCCTGGTCGTTGTGCACGATGAGGAGCCGGTCCTCCCCGGCGAGAACAGCGTGCTCCACGTCGTACTCGACTCCGTCCCTGCGGGCCCAGACGACCGCGAAGTCGCCGGTGGGATCGCTCGTGTCGAGCAGCCGGGTCTCGGTCGTGACACTCGAGCCTGCCTCGATCAGGAGGTACTTGCGGCTCCTGGTGAGCCCGATGCCCACCCAGAACCGGTCGTCGGGTTCGTGGAAGACCTGGGCATCGTTCGCGGCGTCGGTGCCGATCTCGTGCCGCCAGACCGTGTCGGGGCGCCAGGCCTCGTCGACGGTCGTGTAGAAGAGAAAGCGGCCACTCGGTTCGAACAGCGCATCCTCGCCGGTGTCGGTGATCTCGTCCGCGAGGTTCTGACCCGTCGTGAGGTCGCGCACCCGGATCGTGTAGCGCTCGTCGCCTTCGGTGTCGACGGCGTACAGCAGGCGGGTGGCGTCGGCGCTCACGTCGAAGCTGCCGAGGGCGTAGAACTCGTGGCCAGCCGCCTCGGCGTTGTCGTCGAGCAGGACCTCCTCGCCGGGCAGTCCTGCCGGCAGGGCGACGGATACCGGGGTGCCGTCGTCATCGACGCCGGCCGTTCCAGCGCCGTCGGCTTCGGGATCCAGGATCGGCGGCGCCCAGTCGTCCGGGCCCGAGATCGGCGCCCGGCAGTGGATGCCGTATTCCTGGCCCTCGACCGTGCGGGTGTAATACCACCACCTGCCCTCCCGCACCGGGACGCTGAGGTCGGTCTCGCGGGTGCGGGCCTTGATCTCGTCGAAGAGCTGTTCCCTGAGCGGTGCGAGCCCCGCGGTGCGGGCATCCGTGTAGGCGTTTTCGGCCTCGAGGTGGGCGAGAACCTCCGGGCTCTCCTTGTCGCGCAACCATTCGTAGTCGTCGATCACGAGGTCGTCGTGGTGCAGTCGTTCGACGGGCTTCTTCGCGGCGAGGGGAGGTCCGAGGGGAGCAGTTGTCATGGTGTTCAGCGTAGTGAGGCTTCCGACGAGGGAGAATTGGGGGAGTACCGAAGCCGGCTATCGCGGCTTCACGGAAGGAAACAGCATGGAGCAGGGCCTCACCACCGCCGCGAGCACGACAGAGAACCGCACGGGCAGCAGCACGGATGGCGCCGCCGGGCACGTTCTCCTCGGCCGGGTTTTCGACGCCGTCCTTTTCGACATGGACGGCACCCTCGTCGACTCGACGCGGGCGGTGAACCGGGCGTGGATGCGCTGGGGTGCCGAAGCGGGCCTCGGCCCGTCGTTCACCGGTGCCGAGCACGGGGTGCCCGCCCGGCAGATGGTGGCCCGCCTGGTCCCCGAGGACAAGATCGAGTGGTCGATCGCCCGGGTGCTCGAACTCGAACTCGACGACCTCGAGGGCATCGAGATCCTGCCGGGCGCCGCGGAACTCATGCAGAGCATTCCCGAGAGCCGCCGCGCCATCGTGACCTCGTGCGCCCGGTCCTTGTGCCTCGGCCGGCTCGACTCCGCCGGCTTCCCGGTGCCTGCCACGGTCGTGACGATCGACGACACCCCGCGCGGCAAGCCGTTCCCGGAGCCGTTCCTCAAGGCGGCAGAGCTGCTCGGCGCCGACCCGCGTCGTTGCGTCGTGGTCGAAGACGCCCCAGCCGGTCTCGAAGCCGGCCGTGCGGCCGGATGCCTGACGATCGGTGTCGCCGGAACGCACACCATGGACCAGCTCGACGCCGACCTCGTCGTGCCGAGCCTCGACCGCCTGCGGATCAGCGTCCGCGACACCGGCATCGTCTTCGAACTCCTCCCCGAGTAGCCCCCAGGACCCCCTGAACGAGCTCAGCGCTCTCGCTGAGGTGTCGCATATCGACGTTCCAAGGCCGGCGGAACGTCGATATGCGACACCTCAGCTGACCGCAGGGGCCTCAGGACTGGTAGATCTCGAGGGGCAGGCCGTCGGGGTCCCGGAAGAAGAACATCGCCTTGTGGGTGTTCGGGTCGACCCGCAGTTCCTCGCAGTCGACGCCCCGGCCGAGGAGCTCGGCCCGCGCGCCGGGAACGTCGTCGACTTCGAACGCGAGGTGGCGCAGACCGAGCGCCTCCGGTCCGCTGCGGCGGGGCGGGGTGTCCGGGAACGAGAACAACTCGAGGATGTACTCGCCGTTCAGCGCGAGCTTGCCCATCCAGGAATCGCGCTCGGCGCGGAAGTACTCCGCTTCGAGCGTGCACCCCACCACATCGAGGTAGAACCGTTTCGAGCGCTCGTAGTCGCTCGCAATGATGGCGATGTGGTGCACGCGGTTGATCAGCATGCTCCCAGCCTGACACGGCCGTTTCTGTGAGTCTCATAGCCCGAGTCCAGAAAACGTCCGGGACCGGCAACTATCGTGAAGATTCTGACCATGGAACGCAATTAGGGGTTTTGTTGACGAATCACAGGCCCGAGGGCCGCGCGGACGCCCGCAGGCACGCCAGGGCGGCCACACTCATCCGTCACCGGCGCCGACCGAGCCGCAGCCACACGATGCTCACCCTGATCAAGGCCCTCTCGATCGCGCTCGCGGTCGTCCTCGTGAGCGGGGCATCCGTTGCGGCCATCGCGGTCACCCAGTTCGCAACGAAGGTCTCGGCCAACGCGGTCGACATTTCCAACGGCGCGACCGATGCGCCCGCGATTCCGCAGCTCGGCTCCTTCGAGGGCGGCTTCAACGTTCTCGTCGTCGGGGTGGACAACTCCCTCACCCAGTCGGCGGCATACGGGGACCGTACCGGCACCCTCAACGACGTCAACATCCTGCTGCACGTCTCCGCCGACCATAAGAGCGCGGTCGTGATCAGCATTCCCCGCGACCTCGTCGTCAGCCAGCCCGCCTGCACGGACCCCGACACCGGGAAGGTGTCGAAGGCCGTTTCGTCCTCGGCCATGAACGCGTCCTTCGGCAGGGGAGGACTCGGCTGCGTCGTCTCGACCGTTGCGGCGCTGACCGGACTCACCATTCCCTACGCCGGCCTGATCTCCTTCGAGGGCACGGTCGCGATGGCCGACGCCGTCGGCGGCGTCCCGATCTGCCTCAACGACGCGATCAAGGATCCGTACACGGGACTCGACCTCCCCGCGGGAACGAGCGTCGTCTCCGGAACCGCGGCCCTCTCCTACCTGCGCAGCCGCCACGGTGTCGGAGACGGCAGCGACCTGTCCCGGATCTCCTCGCAGCAGGCATACATGTCGTCGCTGATGCGCGTGATGAAGAGCAGCGCGACGCTCACCGACGTGTCGAAGCTCTCGGCCCTCGCGACGGCAGCGGGGACGAACCTGAAGCTCTCCACGTCTCTCGCCAACATCCCGACCATGGTCGGCATGGCGCTCGCCCTGAAGGACATCGACCTGAACCAGCTCGTGTTCGTGCAGTACCCCTCGGCGACGGACCCGGACAACCTCGCGAAGCTCGTGCCGTCGACCGCGCTCGCGAAGAAACTGTTCGCCGCCGTCACGGCCGACCAGTCCTTCACCCTCGACGCCAAGTCCCTCGGCAACAGTGCCGAACTCGACCCGACGGCAACTCCCGCCGCGACTCCCGCCGCGACGTCGACCCCGACGCCGACCCCCACTGCTCCGGCGACCGATGCGGCGACGGGCACCCCGACGCCCGCGGCAACGGATGCCGCGGCGCCCGTCGAAATCGCCGGCCTCCGCGGCCAGACCGCGAGCCAGCAGACCTGCTCGATCGCGTACAACTACTGATCCAGGGCCCGGTCGCGCTCCGCTGAGTGCGCCCGGCAACCCAGGAGCAAGAGATCGAGGGCCAGCGGTTCCCGCCGGCACTGTCCTTTCGCGCGCCCTGGTGCTAACGTCATCTTGTTCAGTTGACTTATATCTAGGAGAGTGAGATGAATTCTCGAGATCTCCGGCGGATGGTCCTCGTCGTGATCGGCGCGCTCGTCGCCCTCGTCGGATCCTTCATCGGGTCGGGCGCCGCGGGCGGTACGCCGATCCAGAACGCCGCCGGCGGCGCGCTCGCGGCCGACGCGACCCTGATCGCGCCTGCGGTGCCCGCATTCGCGATCTGGACACCGATCTACCTCGGCCTCGTCGGATACGCCATCTGGCAGTGCCTCCCGGCGCAGCGGAGCGATCCCCGGCAACGCCGGCTCGGCTACCCGATCCTCGCCTCCCTGATCCTGAATGCCGCGTGGATCCTGAGCATCCAGTTCGACCAGCTCTGGCTCAGCGTTCCCGTCATCGTGGCCCTGCTCGCGGTGCTCGTCTGGACCTTCCGGCTCACCCTGGCGTCACGCCCGAAGAACATCGTCGAAACGATCCTCGTCGACGGGACCATGGGCCTGTACCTCGGCTGGGTCTGCGTCGCGACCGCTGCGAACGTGACCGCCGTGCTCGTCGCCGCCGGCTTCACGGGCTTCGGGCTCGACCCCGACCTCTGGGCCGTCGCCGTCATCGCGGTCGCCGCGATCGTCGGCGGGTTGCTCGCGATCGCCGGCCACGGCCGCCTCGCCCCTGCGGCCTCCCTCGCCTGGGGACTCGGCTGGCTCGCCGTCGCGCGGCTGGGCGGCGCCCCGCTCTCCGTGCCCGCTGGCATCGCGGCCGTCGTCGCGGTGGTACTCGTGCTCGCCGTGACCGTCAGTGCGCGCCTGCGCATGGCCGAACTTCCCGTATCCCCACCGACCCGAACGGTAGTCGCATGACCGACCAGCGCCCAGCCACTCCCACGTCCCCCCTCGCCCGCACCGAGTCTCCGCGCCGCCGCTGGGCCGGCCTCGTCTTCATCAGCGTCGCCGTCGCGCTCATCATCGTCGACTCGACGATCATCAACGTCGCGATCCCCTCGATCGTGCGCGACCTCGCGATCACCTCGACGCAGGTGCAGTGGGTCCAGGAAAGCTACACCCTCGTCTTCGCCGCACTCCTGCTCGTCTTCGGCACACTGGCGGACCGGTACGGCCGACGCCGGATCCTGATCCTCGGCGTCGTGATCTTCGCCGCGGCATCCGTTCTCGCCTCGGCGGCCCAATCGGGCGACCTGCTGATCGGAGCCCGCCTGATCCAGGGCATCGGCGGCGCCATGGTGCTTCCGACCACCCTGTCGCTGATCAATGCGAACTTCCGCGGGCGGGACAGAGGCATCGCCTTCGCGATCTGGGGCTCCACGATCGGCGGCATGGTCGCCGTCGGGCCGCTGCTCGGCGGCTGGTTGACCACGTACTTCTCCTGGCGGTGGGCCTTCGGCATCAACGTTCCCCTCGGCGTGATCATCATCATCGGGGTGCTGGTCTTCGTCACCGAGTCGAAGGACGCCGGTGAACCTCGCCGGGTCGACGTCGTCGGCGCCGTGCTCTCCGTGCTCACGAGCGCGACCCTCGTCTTCGGGCTCATCGAGGGACGCAGCTATGGCTGGTGGCTCACCAACAAGCCGATGGTGATCGGCGGCTTCACCTGGCCGTACGAGATCTCGCCGATCCCGATCGCCTTCGCGATCACCCTTCTCGCCGGCACGGCGTTCATCCTCTGGGGCCTCTCCCGTCAGCGCGCCGGAAAGACCACCCTCCTCGCGTTCTCCCTGTTCCGCATCGCGTCCTTCCGCAATGGGAACATCGCGGCCATGATCGTGTCGCTCGGCGAGTTCGGCATCATCCTGTCCCTGCCGCTCTGGCTGCAGAACGTGCTGGGCTATGACGCCCTGCAGACCGGGTTCGTGCTGCTCGCGCTCGCGATCGGCTCCTTCGTGGCGAGCGGTTTCGCCGGCGCATACGGCAACCGGGTCTCCCCGGAAACGATCGTCCGGGTCGGAATCGTGCTGGAGATCGTCGGCGTCGCCGGACTCGGCCTCGTGATCACCGCGGATGCGAGCTGGCTGGCGATCGTGCCGTTCCTGTTCGTCTACGGCATGGGTGTCGGTCTCGCGACCGCCCAGCTGACCGGGGTCGTGCTCAAGGATGTGCCGGTCGAGAAGAGCGGCCAGGGCTCAGGCACCTCCTCGACCGCGCGCCAGATCGGCTCCGCGCTCGGTATCGCGGTGCTCGGCACCGTGCTGTTCACCTCGGTCGGCGCCTCGCTCGACGCGAAACTCGCGGACGTGCCCGGGTTACCCGAGTCTGCGCGCACCCAGGTCGTCGACGCGGTCGTGGACAGCGCCGGGGCGGCGATCCCCGCTCTCGACGCACAGAGCCCTGCCGTGGCCACCGCCGCGCGCGACGCCTTCAGCGAGGGCACCCGGTACTCCGCATTCGCGGCGGCCGGATTCCTCGTCATCGGCCTGCTCGCGACCCTGCGGCTCTCCGGGACCGCGCCGTACCGCGACGGACGCGAGCCCGAAGCGGATGCCGGTGCCCCGGCATCCGTCGCCGTCACCCCGGCGGACAAGCCGGTCTGACGCAGCGGACGCCGGGTTCCTGGGGCTAGGAGGCCGACCTCGGCGTCTCCGTGTTCCGGCGGGCGGGCTGCGGCTTCTGGTACGCCAGTTCCCCGCCCACCCTGCCGCCGTATGGACGACCGTGATCGGCGAATTCCTCGCGGAAGAACGCCATCCGCCACGGCCCGAGTTCGATGCGTGCTCCGGTGCGCAGAATTCGGCCCCCCTCCGACGAACGGCTTCCGTCGATGCCCGGGGACTCCGCTCCCGGTGCAACGGGCCCGAGGTAGAACAGCACGTACTCGTCGTTCTGGTCGTGCCGGATCTCGGCGTGGATGGGGGCGAGACCGTCGAGCCTCAGATCGGCGTCCGGGCTCGATCCGATCCTGGTGGTCTCCGGCTTGAGGTCGAACTGACGGGGCGGCGTGCCGTCCCAGTTCTCCGACCCGACGACGAAGATCAGTCGGGGCCGTCCGGATCCGCGGGTGTAGTGCGTGGTCGTCACCGTGCGCCGGATGCGCCGGTCGAGCGTCGGCACCAGCGGGAAGAGGGTGGACGGCGGCAGGGTCACGACCGGCGCCGGTTCTGCCTCGGCGGCGCGCCTGCGACGCCGCAGCAGCGGCGCCAGCGCCGCCCGGGTGCCGAGGGCGACATGCGCTGACCCGGTCAGGAGGCGCTGCAGGCGGGGAGCCTGGATCGCTCCGAGCCGGACCACCAGCCCGTCCGGGCCGCTCATAGACACGGAGAGCCCCCGTTCGGCCAGGTCTGCCGCGAGGGTGCGGACCTCCTTGAGAGTGATCGTCCTCGTCTGCAGGAAGAGCTCTGGCCTGCTCGCGAAGATCTCCACGTCGGTTCCGGCGGCGGTGATCGTCCCCTGCATCCGTTCGCCGCCGTGCTGGCCGTCCGGCTCGGCAAGGGAGAAGGCGAGATCGATATCCAGGCGGGTGGTCGTTGCCATGGTCAGTGGGCAGCGGACTCGACGGCTGGGCCTTCGCTGGTCGTGACGCGGAGGGTCCCGTTCAGCTTCCACGTCGCCCGCGGGGCGTCCGGTCCGATGTCCCGCGGGACTTCGACGGCCATGTCGATGAAGGTGTAGTTGATCACGGCGCTCTTGCCGGTCAGGTACGACCACATCTCCTTCCCGAGATCGGTCCAGTCCTGGATGATGTGGCCGTCGGGGCCCGACGCCGTCCCGGCCGTGTCGTCGGTCGTGCTCGTGCTGGTGGTTTCGCTCACGGTGTGTCCTTCTGAATTCGTCGATGAGAATGCGGAGTCCGACGTCGAGGAAACCCTCCGGGGCACCCCGTGAGAGGGAAGCCCGGCCACGCCAACACTGCCGTTGGGTCGAGGCTAATGGGCCACTCCGCACAGCGGGGGATTGCACAGACGGCTCACAGCAACCCGGTGTCGGTCGTTTCGGTTAGCCTCGGGGCAGATCCTTTCGGGAGGCCGTCGTGTTCCTGCTTGACCCAGTCACCGTCGTGTACTCGGCGAGCGACCTGAGCGCGGCCGCGGTCTGCGAATGGGCCGTGATGCGCCGGCTCGACGCCCGCCTGGGGCGGATCGACCCGGTTCCGGACGCCGTGGACGCCATGCTCGCGCGCACCGCAGAACTCGGCGACGCCCACGAGCTGCGGATGCTGAACCGCCTCCGTTCGTCCGGGCCCGTCGTCGAGATCGAGCGTCCCGCCCGCGCCGGGCGCACCGAGATCCTCGACGCCGCCCGGCTGAGTGCGGCGGCCCTCCGCGCCGGCGTCGCTGTCGTGTTTCAGGCCGCCTTCTTCGACGGGCGCTTCCTCGGGTACGCGGACTTCATCATCCGCTCGCCGGAGCCGGGCGATTCGGCGGGAAGCGCCGCGGCGGGGCCCCGCTATGAGGTCTACGACACCAAGCTCGCCCGCTCGGCGAAGGTCACCGCGCTGCTGCAACTGGCGGCGTACAGCGACCAGCTCGAACGCCTCGGTATCCGCACCGGCGACCGGGTGCACCTCCTGCTCGGCGACGGACGCACGAGCTCGCACCGGCTGGCAGACATCCTGCCGGTGTACCGGACCAGGCGGGCCAGACTCGAAGACCTGATCGACGACCGCCTCGCCGACGCCGTGGCGACCCCCTGGGGCGACCCCCGGTACGTCGCCTGCGGTCGCTGCGCGGTCTGCGAGGAACAGGTGCAGCTGCACCGTGACGTGCTCCTCGTCGCCCAGCTGCGCCTCACCCAGCGTGCCCGCCTGCGTGTGGCGGGTATCAGCACGATCGAGGAGCTCGCCGTGTCGACCGGGCCCGTTGCCGGCATCACCGATCCGACGCTCGCGACCCTGCGCGCACAGGCCAGGCTGCAGCTCGACCCGCACCCCGGCCGGCCACTCGCGTGGCAGGTGACTAACCCGCGGGCCCTCGCCGCCCTGCCGAAGCCGAGCCCGGGGGACATCTTCTTCGACTTCGAGGGCGACCCCCTGTACCAGGAGGGTGCGGACGAGACGTCGGCCGGGACCGTCGTGTGGGGGCTCGACTACCTGTTCGGCCTCGTCGAAGCCGACGACACCTTCCGCGCGTTCTGGGCGCACAGCCACGCCGAGGAACGCCAGGCCCTCATCGATTTCCTCGACTACGTGCGGGAGCGCCGGGAACGCTACCCCGACCTGCACATCTACCACTACGCCCCCTACGAGCGCACCCACCTGCTCAGCCTCGCCGCCCGGCACGGCGTCGGCGAGGATGCCGTCGACGACCTGCTCCGCAACCACGTGCTCGTCGATCTCTACCCGGTCGTGCGGCAGGGCCTCCGGGTCGGCAGCCGCAGCTACTCCCTCAAGAAACTCGAGCCGCTCTACATGGGGGAGGAGGCCAGGGAGGGTGTCGACAATGCCGCAGACTCGATCGCCGAGTACGCGCACGCGGGCGAGCTCCTCGCCGCCGGCGAGGCGGATGCCGCCGCGGCCGTCCTCGAGGACATCGCGCGCTACAACGCCTACGATTGCCGTTCGACGAGGCGGCTTCGGGACTGGCTCCTCGACCGGGCCGCAGAGGAGGGTGCCTGCGACGACGGTGCCGCCGGACACCTCGCCACACCCGGCGAGTTCCCGATCGCGGTCCCCGAGCGGGAACCCGACCCGGTCTACCTCGAACTGACGGCCCTGCTCGACCAGGTACCGCCGACCGGCCGCACGAGCGACGAAACCGCGCTCGCCCTCGCGGCGGCGGCGATCGACTACCACCGCCGCGAACAGAAGTCGTTCTGGTGGGACCACTTCGCCAGGCTCGCCTCGCCCCTCGAGGACTGGTCGGACACCAGGGACGTCTTCGCGGTCGTGCGAGCCACCGTCGAGATCGGCTGGCACCGCGAGGGCAGGCAGGTCCTCGACCGTCGCCTGCTCCGCCTCGAGGGCACTCCGGCACCCGGAAGCTCGTTCAAGGCCGGACAGCAGCCGTTCCTCGTCTACGACCCGCCGTATCCGCCGATCCGGCGGAGCGACGAGCCGGGTGCCCGCACCGCGCACAACAAGGCGACAATCGTGCAGGTGGGCGCGGACGGCGGCTTCGGCGCTGCCCTCGGCGCTGCCCTCGACGACGGTGTGATCTTCGTCGACGAGATCCTCGAACGCGACGCGCCCCACCACGACGCGCTCCCGGTCGCGCTGACTCCGGGAACCCCGCCGCAGCCCGGCAGCCAGGTCGGCGCGATCTCGCAGTGGGGCAGGGCCGTGCTGACCGCGTGGCCGCTCCCGCTCGCCGATGCCGCGTTCGACATCCTGCGCCGGGTGCCGCCGCGGCTGCGCGCGGGTGCCGGCCTCCCCGCCGTCGCCGCAGGAGACACCCAGGGCGCCATCCTGGAGGCCGTGCTGGACCTCGATCACTCGTACCTCGCGGTTCAGGGCCCGCCAGGAACCGGGAAGACCTTCGTCGGCTCTCGGGTGATCGCGGAGCTCGTCGTCCGGCACGGCTGGAGGATCGGCGTCGTCGCTCAGTCCCATGCCGCGGTCGAGAATATGCTGCGCGCGGTGGTCGACGCGGGCGCCGAGTCCGGGCTCGACCCGGACCGCGTCGGCAAGAAGCCGAAGAAGGGCGAAGAAGCCACCGTCGTTCCCTGGCTCTCCCTCGATGTGAAGAGTCTCACCGCTTTCACCGGCCGGCCGGGCGGCTGGGTACTCGGCGGGACAGCCTGGGACTTCAGCAATGCCGATCGGATCCCGCGCGGCTCCCTCGACCTGCTCGTGATCGACGAGGCCGGCCAGTACTCCCTCGCGAGCACGATCGCCGCGGCCGTCTCCGCCGAGCGGTTGCTGCTCCTCGGCGACCCGCAACAGCTTCCGCAGGTGAGCCAGGGCACTCACCCCGAACCCGTCGACCTCTCCGCGCTCGGCTGGCTCACTGACGGGCATCGGGTGCTCCCCGCCGAACTCGGGTACTTCCTCGCGACCAGCTGGCGGATGCACCCGGCCGTCTGCGCGCCCGTCTCGGCGCTCTCCTACGAGGGCAAACTCCGTTCGCACTCCTCGGACCGCAGCCTCGCCGGGCTGGAACCCGGGCTGCATCCCGTTCCGGTGCGCCACACCGACAACGCGACCTCGTCCGTCGAAGAGGCGGATGTCGTGGTCGGGCTCGTGCGGAACGCCCTCGGCCGGCCGTGGACATCCGCCGGGCGAACCGCCCCGCTCGGTGAGGCGGACGTGATCGTGGTCGCGCCATACAACGCCCAGGTAGGGCTGATCCGGGAACGGCTCCGGGCGGCGGGTCTCTCCGCGGTTCCGGTCGGCACGGTCGATAAGTTCCAGGGCAGGGAGGCCGCGGTCGCGATCGTCTCACTCGCGGCATCGTCTGCGGAGGAGGTGCCGCGCGGCCTCGAATTCCTGCTGCTCGCGAACCGGCTCAATGTCGCCATCTCGCGCGCCCAGTGGGCGGCGTGGCTCGTCTACTCGCCCGCGCTCACGGACTCCGTACCGCACAGCGTCGAGGCCCTCACCCAGCTGAGCGCCTTCATCACCCTCGTCGACGGGCAGACGAACGTCGGGTAGAAGAACGACGGGCAGACGAGCGGCGGGCACAAAAAAAGGAAGCACCCTCGACTGCCGAGGGTGCTTCCTGTAATGCGGGTGGGGTGCTACTCGGCGTCGAGGTCCGTCTCGAGGATCTTCACGAGGGATTCGAGCGCCTCGTCGGCGCCGTCGCCTTCCGCACGCAGCACGACGACGTCGCCGTTGGCCGCGCCGAGGCTCATCAGGCTCAGGATGCTCGAGGCGTCCATGGCGTCTTCAGCAGGCTCGCCCTCCATCGCGATGGTGACCTCGATCGGCAGTTCGCCGACGGCGGCCGCAAAAATGGATGCGGGACGGGCATGCAGGCCGACTCGGCTGGCAATGGTGGCGGTGCGTTCGGACATAATTCCTCCTGGTTGATACTCGACGACGGTCGTGCTCGACGATACTGCGGGCTGACTGGAGTGGTGCGGGTGCGGTTACGCGCGTGCGGTCACAAACCCAACTCTTCAAGTATGGGCAATCCGGCGCGCACGCGCTTGCGGGCCTCTGTCGGATTCGGTGCGGATACCGCGAGGGCCGCGAGCTTCCTGGCGTCGTCGAGGGTGACGGACTTCAGTACGGCTCCGACCGCGGAGAGAGACCGCGACGTCATCGACAGGGTTGCCACGCCGAGTCCGACGAGCACGACGGCGAGCACGGGGTCGGCTGCGGCCTCGCCGCAGACGCCGACGGGCTTGTTGTTGCCTTCGGCGATGGAGCCTTCGACGGTGAGGCCGATGAGCTTCAGCACGGCCGGCTGCCACGGGGAATTCAGTGCGGCGAGCGTGCCGAGCTGGCGGTCGGCGGCCATCGTGTACTGGGTGAGGTCGTTCGTGCCGAGGCTGACGAAGTCGACCTCGCCGAGGATCCGGTCCGCCAGAAGGGCGGCGGAGGGCACCTCCACCATGACGCCGGGGATCTTGAGCCCGGCGGTCGCGCACATCGCGGCGAACTCGGCGGCTTCCTCAGGAGTCGCGATCATCGGGGCCATCACCCAGACGAGTGCGGCGGAACCTTCGGCGGCCTGGGCGATCGCGGTGAGCTGGCGGGCCAGGACACCGGGCGTGGTCAGGTCGGTACGGTAGCCGCGCACGCCGAGCGAGGGGTTGGGCTCACTCGTGTCGGTCAGGAACGGCAGTGGCTTGTCAGCGCCGGCGTCGAGGGTGCGCACGACGACCTTCTGGCCGGGGAACGCGTCGAAGACGCCACGGTAGGCGACGACCTGTTCTTCGATCGTGGGCTCGGTCTCGCGCTCGAGGAAGCAGAACTCGGTGCGGAGGAGTCCGACGCCCTGGGCGCCGGCCTCGGCGGCCTTGACGGCATCCTTGGCCCCGCCGACGTTGGCGAGCAGGGGGACGAGGTGGCCGTCGGCGGTGCGGCCGTTGCCATCGAAGACGGCGAGGATCGCTGCGGCGGTCTTCCACGCCTCGACTGCGGCGATTTCCTCGGCGCCGGGCTCGAGGGAGAGGGTACCGGCACCGCCGTCCACGAACACCTCGGTTCCGTCTTCGAGGGCGTCGACGCCGGGGGCCGCGACGATGGCCGGGAGGCCGAGGGCGCGCGCGATGATGGCGGTGTGGGACTGCGGCCCGCCGCCGGAGGTGACGAGGGCGAGGATCTTCTCCGGGTCCAGGGTGGCGGTGTCTGCGGGGGCGAGGTCTTCGGCGACGAGGATGAAGGGTTCGTCGGAGAGGGGGATGCCCGGCGCGGGCACACCGCGCAGCTCGGCGACGATACGGGCGCGGACGTCGAAGACGTCGGTGGCGCGATCGGCCATGTAACCGCCGAGGTTGATCAGCATCTCGGCGACGGAGGCGCCGGACTCCCAGATCGCGCGCTCGGCGGAGGTTCCGGTGTTGATGTGCTTGATCGCGGCCTTGATCAGCATCGGGTCGGTCGCCATCAGTGCGGTCGCCTCGAGGACGGCCTTGCTCGCGCCGGTCGCTCCCGCTGCGCGGTTCTGCAACTCGACCTGGACGGCCTTGGCGGAGGAGCGCAGCAGCGCGGTTGCGGCATCCGCAGACAGGGACGGGGACAACCGTTCTCCGGCCGGGGGTTCACTGACCGGTTTGGGCATCCGCCGAATCGATCCGATGATCCGTCCGGGACTGACGCCCACGCCGGAGAAGTTCTGCTGCACGGTTTAACCTCTATTCTTGCGTGGGAATTGGTTGCCCACGGTAACGATATTACGCGGCGGCCGGTACGGATCACGTATCGGCCGCCGCGTTTTCATGCGGTGATGCTACTACTTGCTGGTTATGCGGTGACGAGAACCGGGGCTTCCACTCCGGTGGTGACCTTCTTGGTGGTGTACCGCTTCAGTGCGATGACGGCGAGGCCTGCGACGACGGTGCCGATCGCGATGGCCAGGGCGAAGAGAGCGAAGCTGTCGATCGCGAAGAAGACGAAGATGCCGCCGTGCGGGGCCTTGCTCGTGACACCCCAGGCCATCGACAGGGCACCCGTGACACCGGCACCGAGCATGCTCGCCGGGATCACGCGCAGCGGGTCTGCCGCGGCGAACGGAATGGCACCCTCGGAGATGAAGGACGCACCAAGCAGCCAGGCCGCCTTGCCGTTCTCACGTTCGATCGGGCTGAACAGCTTCTTGTCGAGCACGGTGGCCAGGGCCATCGCGAGCGGCGGAACCATTCCGGCTGCCATCACGGCGGCCATGATCTGCCACGGGGCCTGGTTGACCACGGTTGCGGTGCCGAGGCCGGCGACGGCGAACGCGTACGCAACCTTGTTAACCGGGCCGCCGAGGTCGAAGCCCATCATCAGGCCGAGGATCAGGCCGAGGACGATCGCCGCGGCGCCGCTCATGCCGGTGAGCCAGGTGTTCAGCGCGGCGGTGAGCCAGGCGATCGGGCCACCGAGCACGAGGAACATCAGCCCGGAGGCGACGATCGAGGCGATCAGCGGGATGATCACGACGGGCATCAGGCTGCGGAGCCAGCGCGGAACGTTGAGCCGCGCGAAGCTGGCCGCTGCGACACCGGCGAGCAGGCCGCCGGCGATGCCGCCGAGGAACCCTGCGCCCATGAACCCCGCGACGGCACCGGCGACGAACCCGGGAGCGATACCCGGCCGGTCGGCGATGGCGAAGGAGATGTAGCCGGCGAGGGCGGGAACCAGGAAGCCCATCGACAGGGCGCCGATCTTGAAGAAGACCGCGCCGAGGTAGATCGCGAGGCCACCCTCCGGCAGGTTGAAGAGACTGTTCTGCAGGGTCACGACGTCGGCGATCTTGGTGATCTCGTAGCCGCCGAGGAGGAAGCCGAGGGCGATCAGCAGACCTCCGCCTGCGACGAACGGGATCATGTAGCTGACACCGGTGAGGAGTGCGCGCTTGACCTTCTGGCCGAAGTGCTCGTTCTTCTCGTCGACCTCCGCTGCCCCGGCGGTTCCGCCGACGCGGCGGGCGTTCGGGTTCTGGGAGGCTGCGATCGCGTCCGCGATGAGCTTGGCCGGTTCGTCGATGCCGCGCTTGACCGGAACCTGGATGACGGGCTTGCCCGCGAAACGCTCGCGACCGCGGACGTCGACGTCGACCGCGAAGATCACGGCGTCGGCGGCGGCGATGATCGCCGGGTCGAGCATGGTGAGTCCGGCAGACCCCTGGGTCTCGACCTGCATCTCGACGCCGGCGGCTTCCGCGGCGGCCGAGAGGGCCTCAGCGGCCATGTAGGTGTGCGCGATGCCGGTGGGGCAGGCGGTGACGGCGACGAGGCGCTTCACGCCGGTGGACGTCGACACCGCGGGGGCTGCCGCGGCGACGCCGGCGGCGACGGGAACGGGAGAGACGACGTTGGTGACGAGCTCGACGATTTCCGCGGGCGTCTTCGCCGCGCGCAATGCGGACGTGAAAGCGGGCTTCATCAGCGAGCGGGACAGCTTCGCGAGGATCTTAAGGTGTTCCTGGTCCGCGCCTGCCGGCGCTGCGATCAGGAAGACCAGGTCCGCGGGGCCGTCTCCTGCACCGAAGTCGACCGGGGTCGACAGCCGGGCAAGCGCGAGGGTCGGCTCGGTAACGGCGGCGGAGCGGCAATGCGGGATGGCCAGGCCGCCCGGGATGCCGGTGGCCGTCTTCGCTTCGCGGGCGAGAGCATCCGCGTACAGGCTCTCGATCTCGGTGGCCCGGCCTGCGCCGACAACGAGCTCGGCGAGTCGCCGGATGACGCTCGAGGGAGCGGCTCCGAGGTTCTTATCCAGAGCGACGAGCTCCGGGGTGATCAGTGCACTCACTGGACATCCTCCTTTGGATGGGTCAGCTGCGTCACGGTGACGTCGCTGGGCTTTGTTTGGTTCAGTGCCGGAACGGTTGATCCGGGCAAAGATGCGGCTGCGGCCCCGTGGGCCGCCGCCTGGCGGAGTGAATCGGGGGCGTTCCCGCCGGACAGGTCGCTGAGCAGGAAACCGGCCAGCGACGAGTCGCCGGCGCCGACGGTGCTCACGGCGACCATGGGCGGGGTCTGGGCGAGCCAGGACCCGTCCTTCGTCGTCAGCACGGCCCCCTGGGCGCCGAGTGTTGCGAGGACGGCGCCGACGCCGCCGGCGACAAGCCGGGCGGATGCCGTGGCGACCATGGCGGGATTGCCCTCGAGCGCCTCGGGGTCCGGGATGCCGGTGAGCTCGGCGAGTTCCTCACCGTTCGGTTTGATCAGGTCGGGGCCGGCGCCGACGGCGGCGGCGAACGGGGCGCCGGAGGAGTCGACGGCGACCTTCGGGGCCGCGGCTCCGTAGCGGGCGCGGAGCTTGCGGATGATGTCCGCGTAGAAATCGACGGGCGCGCCCGGGGGCAGCGAGCCGGCGAGCACGACCCAGCCCGCGCCATCCGCCCGGTCGAGCACGAGCTCGATGAGCTCGGTCTGCTGCGCGGGGGTCAGCACCGGGCCGGGCACGTTGACCTTGGTCGTGGTGCCGTCGGGCTCGGTGATGGCGACGTTGCTGCGGATGCTCGCACCGATCGGCATGCCGAGGTGCGGGATGCCCGCCTCGGTGAGCGCGATCAGGACGGGATCGAGGGCGTTGCCCGGCAGGATGGCGAGGCTCTCCACGCCGGAGGCCTCGAGGGCGCGGCAGATGTTGACACCCTTGCCCCCCGGCTCGACATGGCTCGCCACGGCTCGCTGTACCTCGCCGCGGGCGAGGACGCCGTCGAGCGAAATCGTGCGGTCCAGGCTCGGATTCGGGGTAAGCGTGATGATCACGCGATCACAACCTCTACGTCAGCCGCGGCGAGGGCCGCGGAAAGTTCCGGTGATGGGAGGGCGTCCGTGATGAGCACGTCGATGTCGCCGAGCGCGGCGAACCGCACCAGGGTTTCTTCGTCGAGCTTGGTGGAATCGGCGAGCGCGACGACGAGCCGTGCCGATCGGACGATGGCGGTCTTCACGGACGATTCGACGAGGTCGGGGGTGCTGAGGCCGAAGACGGCGTGCACGCCGTTGGCGCCGATGAACGCGATGTCGGGACGGAGACCCTCGAGCTGGGCGACCGTGCTCTGGCCGACGACCGCGCGGGTCAGGCCGCGGACGCGACCGCCGAGGAGGTGGAGCTGGATTTCCTCGTTGCCCGCGAGCTTGTATGCGATCGGAACGGCGTTGGTGATCACGAGGAGCTGGTCGTCGGGGCCGGCGGAGGTCCAGTCGGCGAGGCGGTCGGCGAGCAGTTCGGTGGTGGTGCCGGCATCGAGGATGATCGACCCGGACTGGCTGGTCGGGATCATGGCGAACGCCGCCGCGGCGATGCGCTCTTTCTCGTCGTGTCGCTGGGTCTGCCGTTCGGCCAGGCTCGGCTCGGACAGGCTGAGGCGGTCCAGGGCCACGGCGCCGCCATGGACTCGACGCAACTGCCGGGAACCCTCGAGCGTATCGAGGTCGCGGCGCACCGTTTCCGGGGTGATGTCGAAGCGAGTTGCAAGTTCATTGACGGTGACCCGGCTGGCGGTCGTGACGAGTTCGGCGATCAGCGCCTGCCGTTCTTCCGCAAACATGATACCTCCTCGTCTTTGAGTGACCCCCCGCCACCGCGCGGCCCGATCTCTTCGATCAGGATTGACACCACAATATCTGTGTTTCTTTTTGTTTGTCAAGGAAAACACAGAAGAACAAAGATGGATGCTGTTGGGCGGGCCGATCGGGCCGTGTCGGTGCAGGGCGGTAGCGTGACGACCATGAGGATCCTGCACACGTCGGACTGGCATATCGGGCGCACGTTCCACACGCACTCGACCCTCGACCATCTCCGGATCGTGCTGGACGCGCTCGTCGACGTGGTCCGCGATCGTTCGATCGATGTCGTCGTCGTCGCCGGCGATGTGTTCGACTCGGCGATGCCCTCAGCGGACAGCTACCTGCTCCTCTCGACGGCCCTCCGCGAGATCCGGCAGGCCGGCGCGCAGATCATCATGACGAGCGGCAACCACGACTCCGCCACCAGGCTCGGGTTCCAGTCCGAGTGGGCCGGCCTTGCCGGCATCCATGTGATCACCCGGCCCGAGCAGGTCGCGACGCCGGTCACCCTCACCGATGAGCACGGCCCCGTGCATTTCTACGGCATCCCCTTTCTCGAACCTGCACTGGTCCGCCACCTCTATTCCACAGAGACGCGCCCCGAGCAGGTGCTCAAGACCCACGAACAGGTGCTCACCTTCGTCATGGAACGGATCCGCGCCGACATCCTGGTGCGCGGCGGCCGCTCGGTCGTGCTCGCACACTGCTTCGCGGCCGGCGTCGCGCCCGCGAAGGAAGCGACCGACGTCGAGCGGGACATCACCGCGGGCGGGCTCGACCTCGTGCCGGTCAGCGTGTTCGAGGGCCCGGACTACGTCGCACTCGGGCACATCCACGGGCGAGCCAGGCTCGAAGATCGGGTGCGCTACTCCGGGGCGCCCCTGCACTACTCGTTCGCCGAGGCCGGCAAGCCCCGCGGAGCCTGGCAGGTGGACCTCGGCCCGGCCGGCAGCGGACAACAGAAGCAGGGGCAGGGCTCCGAACTCGAGATCGAGTGGGTCGCCCTCCCGGTTCCGCGGAGGCTCAGCGTACTCACCGGCGAGCTCGAGGAACTCCTCACCGCAGACAGGTTCACCGAATTCGAAGAGGACTGGGTGTCGGCCGTGCTCACCGACCAGGTCCGGCCGCTCGACGGCATGCGGGCACTCCAGAAACGCTTCCCGCACTGCGTCGCGCTCGAACACCGGCCGGCGGTCGTCATGGACACCGGAAGCGAGAGCTACGCCGAGCGGATCAACCGGCAGACCGATCCCGACATCGTCGCCGGGTTCCTGAGCTTCGTGCGCAACGGCGTCGGTGAGACGGAGTTCGAGCGGGACCTCGTCGCCGAACTGCTCGCGGCCGGGGAACTGAAGGAAGTCACCCAGTGAGGTCCGAGACCAGGAGGACCACCTCGTGAAGATCAAACGCCTGCGGCTCGCGGGATTCGGCCCGTTCAAGAACGAGCAGGTCGTCGACTTCGAGAGCTTCGATGACGACGGCATCTTCCTGATCACCGGCAAGACCGGTGCGGGCAAGTCGAGCATCCTCGACGCGGTCTGCTTCGCCCTCTACGGCAGCGTTCCGCGCTACGAGGGCACGGAATCGCAATTGCGCAGCGACCACTGCGAACCCGGTGATCCCACCTTCGTCGAGCTCGAGTTCGGCCTGAACGGGCACGACTATCGCATCTTCCGCACCCCCAAGTACCTCAAGGCGAAGAAGCGCGGTGTCGGCACGACCCCGTCCGCACCGGACGCCCGGCTCGAGATCCGGGACCTCGACGCGGGTGCCGGAGGCGGTGCTGTCGACGGCTGGCGGGGGATCGCGGCACGCCCGGTCGATGTCGGGAACGAACTCGCCCGCATCCTGCCGCTCAAACAGGACCAGTTCCTGCAGGTGATACTGCTCGCGCAGAACCGGTTCCAAAGGTTCCTGCTTGCCAAGACCGACGATCGCCGCGAGGTCCTGCGCACTCTGTTCGGCACCAGCAGGTTCCAGAGCCTGGAGACCGAACTCATCACGCGTCGGAAGGCCCTCGACGACGAACTCACCGGCGTGCGCGTGCGGCTCGATTCTCTCGCCGCCGCCGCCGCCCGGCACCTGCGCGTGGACGCCGGATCCGGCACCATCGCACCGGACCCGGCCTCGTTCGACGCGGCCGTCGCCGAACTCGAGCAGGCACTCGCCATCGCCGTCGCCGCGGCGGCCGGTGCGGACGCCGCACTGATCGACGCGACCGCGGGGGTCCGCACCGAGGAAGAGCTGCGTGCCCGACAGGACCGCAAGGTCGCCGCGGCAGCCACCCTGGCCCTGCTCGACGACCGCAGCGCCGCCGTCGACGTGGACCGTGAGGACCTTGCGGTCGCCCACCGAGCCGCCCGGGTGTGGCCCCAGATCGAAACCGAGGCCGCCGCTCTCGCCTCCGCCCTCGACGCAGCGCGGGCGGAGGCGGCGGCGCGGGAGAACTGGCTCGCGATCCATGGTTCCGACGCTGAGGACCAGCACGGTGACGACAAGTACGGTGACGACCAGGAGACCGTCCCGCTCTCCACCACCATCGACCTGCTCCTCGAACAGCTCGGGTCCCTCAACGACGTCCTCGCTGCCGAGGAGGAGCTGCCGGCCCTGGCCGCCGAGATCCTGGTGGCCGAAACCGGGCTCGCGAATGCCCAGTCCGCGCTCGACGAGCTGCAGGCCAGGATCGACGCAGCGCCCGCACAGCTTGACGATCTCGACAGGGACCTCGCCGTGCTCGCCCGCGACGCCGCCCTCGAACCGGAGGCCGTCGCCGCGCTCGCCCGCACCGAGGCCGCGGACGCGGCAGCCGCCGAAGCCGCCGCACTCGAGTCGGACCTCGATGCCGCACGCGGCCGGCATGCCGCGGCCGCGGCCGGGAATGCCGACGCCGCCGGGCACTACCGGAACCTCGTCGCCAAGCGACTCGCCGACCACGCCGGCGAGCTCGCCGGCCGGCTCGTCGCCGGCCAACCCTGTGGAGTGTGCGGTTCCCCGGTGCATCCGCACCCCGCGGCGGCACCAGGAGAGCCGGTCACCGAGGCCGACATCGAGGACGCCCTCGCCGACATGACCCGTGCCCAGGACGACCTCGAGCGCAGCAACGGCGACGTCCTCACTCTCGGTGCGCGCGCTGCGGCCGCCCGCGCCGCCGCCGGTCCAGGCACGGAAACCGACCGCGCGGCCTCACGCGCCGACGCGCTCACCGCACTCGAGAGCGCGCGCTCGGCGGCGGGGCGGGAAACGGAGCTCGGTGCCGAGCGGCTGCGGCTGCGTACCGAGCTCGACCACGCGCGCGCGACCTTGGCCGGGGCGCACTCCGGCAGGGACGAGGCCGCGACACGGCTTACCGAACTCCGTGGCCGCCGAATCGCGATCGAAGAACGGGTCGACCGCCACTCGGCGGGTTACGCATCCATCACCGAGCGGGCGGAGAGCCTGCGCGTCGAACTCGAGTCGGCGCGCACCCTCCAGGCGGCCCGTGCCCTCAGCGGCGAACGAGAACGTGCCCTCGACGCCGCCTCAGCGGCCGTGGCCGGTCGGCTCACGGCCGAAGGGTTCGCCGAAGAAGCGGAAGTCGTCGCCGCACGACTGACGCCGGCCGAGATCGCGGCGCGGGAGGCCGGCATCCGCTCCCACGACGATCAGCTCGCGGCGGTTCGCGCCGTGCTGGCCGAACCCGAGCTCGCCGACCTGCCCGATGCCGCGCTCGACCTGGAACCGGCCAAGGCCGCCCTGGCCGCCGCTGCCGAGGCCAGGGACGAGGCGTTCGCCGTGCAGGGGACTCTCGCCGTGCGCCGGGAGGAACTCGCCGTCGTCGTCACCGAGGCCCGTGCGCTCATCGCCACCTCGGCGACCCTGCTCGTGACCCAGACCCAGGTGCGGGAGCTCGCCGCGGTCGTGCACGGCGAGGAACCGAACACCAAACGGATGAAACTCGAAACCTACGTGCTCGCCGCGCAACTCGAGGAGATCATCCTCGCCGCGAACGGGCGCCTGCGGGACATGACCGGCGGACGGTACGCCCTCGAACACGACGATTCCCTGCAGTATCGCGGCACCCAGTCCGGGCTGGGACTCGCCATCCTCGACCAGCACACCGGCAGGGCCCGGCCGACCCAGTCGCTCTCCGGTGGCGAGACCTTCCTCGCCTCCCTCGCCCTGGCCCTCGGACTCGCCGAGGTCGTCTCGCATCAGGCCGGCGGAATCGCCCTGGACACCCTCTTCGTCGACGAGGGCTTCGGCTCGCTGGACAGCGAAACGCTCGAGACAGCGATGAGCACCCTCGACGGCCTGCGTGCCGGCGGCCGCACCATCGGCCTGATCAGCCACGTCGACTCGATGAAGGAACAGATCCCGGCGAAGCTCGCGGTCACCGTCACCGACCAGGGCTTCAGCGAAATCGCGAGCACGGCACTGGTCTGAAGCAGTACTGGTCTGAGGCCGTGCTCGCCTGACCGGCCCGCAGGTCCGGAGGGGCTCACAGTCGATGGGCGGGAGCCTCTGGGCCAGTACCTCGGCGCCTCATAGAGATCCGATAGCTTCCGGGACTTGGGTGGGAACCAGTCGCGACGGTCTGGCCGTCACCCGGAGGAAAAGGATCTCACAATGACTGGCACCGAACCCACTGGCACGGGATCCACTGGCGCGGAACCCACGGGCATCAGCCCCGCAGCACCCGTCGCCAATCCGGCCTTCCACCGGCCCCGCTTCCGGCCCGGCGTGATCGTCTCGCTGGGACTCGCCGCAGCCCTCGTCACCGCGACCACGGGTGCCGGCCTGTACTTCTCCTCGATGGCCGTCGCCCAGGTCGTCGCAGCAGCCTCGTCCTCGAGCAGCTCGTCCGGCACCGGCACGTCCGGCTCGGTATCGGGGTCCACCGGCTCAGCGGGATTCTCCGGTTCCTCCGCGACCCTCGGTACCGCCGGCCTGCGCCCCGGCGGGCCCTCCGACTACGGGTCCGGCACCGCATCCGCTACGACGGCGACCGCGCTCGACACCACCGCGGCGACGGACGCGCAGTCTGTCGGCGTCGTCGTCATCGATACCGTACTCAAGTACGAGAGCGCCGAGGCGGCAGGCACGGGCATCGTCCTCACGTCGAGCGGGGAACTCCTCACCAACAACCACGTCATCGACGGCGCGACGAGCATCAGTGTGACGGTCGTCTCGACCGGCGTCAGCTACGTGGCGGATGTCGTCGGTACCGATGCCTCACAGGACATCGCCGTGCTGAAACTCGAGAATGCCTCCGGGCTGATTCCCGCCACCCTCGACACGACCTCCACCGTCGCGGCGGGGGACGCGGTCACCGGGGTCGGCAACGCCGGCGGAACGAGTACCCTCACCGCGGCGGCCGGCACCGTCACGAGCGTGGGCCAGACGATCACCGCCTCGAGCGAGGACGCCTCGGACGCCGAGACCCTGACCGGCCTGATCCAGGTCGACGCGGACATCCAGTCCGGCGACTCCGGCGGGCCCCTCTACAACGCCGACGGTGAGGTCATCGGCATCGACACGGCGGCGTCCTCAGGAACGACGGCCATCAGCGGCTTCGCGATCACGATCGACGCCGCCCTCGACGTCGTCAGCCTGATCCACACCGGCGTCGAAACCAGCACGATCACGATCGGCTACCCGGCGTTCCTCGGGGTCGCGGTCGGTACGAGCGCGACGGCATCGACGGACACGGGCTCGGTCAACGGCCGCAGCTACCGCGGCAGCCTCGGCGCGGCATCCGGTACCACCGGCTCGACGGCCACGACCGGTGACTCGGCCGTGATCACGGCGGTCGTCGACGGTTCCGCCGCCGCCACGGCCGGGCTCGTCGCCGGGGACACCGTCACCCAGATCGACGGCACCACGATCGCCTCGGCCGCCGACCTCACCTCGACCCTCGCGGCAGACAACCCCGGTGACACGGTCACGATCACCTGGACGGACAGCGCCGGCGCAACCCACACCGCATCCGCGACCCTCACCGCCGGCCCCGCCGACTGACCCGCGCCAGCCTCCTCTCCCCTCCCCGCGAGAGCGGAGTTTTGGCCCTTAAATCGGCAGTTTAAGGGCCAAAACTCCGCTCTCGCGAGGGGGGACGGGGCGGGGACGGCGGCATACTGGCTGCATGACCCGGAACTGGAACCCGCTCGCGCTCGTGTACCTCGGCCTGAGCGTCGCCGGCCTGATCGGCACCTGGACGTACAACATCCTCTCGATCAGCCAGGCGCGCGACTACCTCGGCGACTGGACCGGCAGCGGCCCCTCGGTGTCGTCGCTCACGGTCGACCTGCTCGTGACGGCCGTGGCCGGCAGCATCCTGATCATCGTCGAAGCGCGCCGGCTCGGCATGAAGCGCGCGTGGCTCTACGTCGTCCTCGCGTTCGTCCTGGCCTTCGCGTTCAGCTTCCCGCTGTTCCTCGCGATGCGCGAGCGTCATCTGGCGGCGACACGGATGTTGCCGGATCTTCCACCGGAACAGCTGTCGAAGCCGTGACCCCCGTCGCATGCCCGGCCCGGCTCACGGAGATCGCCGCGGCCGCGAGGCCCGCGATGACAACGGCGATTCCGAGCACGTAGCCCAAGACGCTCGCATACCCGCCGGGTCCGGTCGGGTCGAGGAACGGGTAGGTGTAGAACCCGGTGGCGGCGCCGCGGATCACCGCGTAGACGACCCACGCGACCGGATACAGCAGGGCGAATCCCAGGGTCTTCCAGGCGAGGGCGGGCCGGCCGGGGGCGAGGAGCCAATCGACCAGGATGAGGATCGGCGCCCAGACGTGCAGGACCTCGTTCGGCCAGGCGATCCCGGTGAACCCGTCCGACACCACATTCCGCAGCAGTGCGTTGTAGACGACCGCGGTCACGATCGCGTAGCAGAGCCCCGACATCCTGATCCGGGTGAAGAGTTCCGGGTCTGCCCGGTAGCGGAGGGCCAGGGAACCACCCCACAGCAGGACGGCCGCGTTCACGAGGCTCGACTGCACCGTGAAATACCCGAAGTACTCCGTCGGCACAAAGGCGTCGTGCACGGCCTGGTCGACGATCTGGGTGAGCACACTCGCGAAGAGGAGCGCCCCGAGCGCGAGACGGAAGACCCCGAAGAGCCGTCGGTGGGTGGTCGCCGCTGCTGTTGCCATGGCACCACGATATCGGCGCGGCCGGGCGGCGACGACGGGCCGGGCTGGCGGGTTCAGAACGGGTTGAGCAGGCGGTGCAGGAATTGCCGGGTGCGTTCCTCGCGCGGGTGCCGGAGCACCTGCTTCGGATCGCCGTGTTCGACGATCCTGCCGCCGTCGACGAAGGCGATCTCGCTCGCGACCTCACGGGCGAATTCGAGCTCGTGGGTGACGATCACCATCGTCCAGCCCTCGATCGCGAGTTCCTTGATCAGGCGCAACACGTCTCCGACCAGCTCAGGGTCGAGGGATGAGGTGGGCTCGTCGAAGAGGAGAAGCTGGGGCCGGAGTGCGAGAGCCCTGACGATGCCGACCCGCTGCTGCTGGCCGCCGGAGAGTTCAAACGGGTAGGCATCCGTCTTGTCGGCCAGACCCACCCGGGTGAGGAGGGCGAGCGCCTCCGCGGTGACCTCGGCCTTCGGACGGCGCTGGACCACGACCGGTCCCTCGAGCACGTTCTCGAGCACGGTCTTGTGCGGGAACAGGTTGTAGTTCTGGAACACCATGGCCGACCGGTCGCGCAGGGCCGCGAGCTGCTTGTCGCGCGGGCCCCCCGCTGCGCCGAAGTCGACCGTCAGCTCGGTGCCCGTCCCGGTGCTCGTCGCGGTGCCGGCGGGTGCTGCGCCTGCGGCCTCGGGGTCTGCTTCCGCGGCGGTGATCGTGATCGTGCCGCCGTCCGCGGTCTCGAGCCCGTTCAGGCAGCGCAGAATCGTGGTCTTCCCCGAGCCGGAGGGGCCGATCAGGGCGAGCACCCGGCCCCTGCCGACGGTGAGGTCGATCGATTCGAGTACCCGGGTCGTGCCGAAGCTCTTGCGCAGGCCGCGCACGGTCAGCAGGGCAGCGGATGCCACTGGCGCCGTCCCGTCGCCGGGCTGCGGTTCGGTCTGCGGTTCGCGCGGCGGGTCGAGCGGGGTGTCAGTGGGCGACATAGCGGTCCAATCGCTTTTCGAGCCGGCTCTGCACGGTCGAGAGCACGAGGCAGATCACCCAGTACACGAGCGCGGCCTCGAGATAGAGCAGCATGAATTCCTGGCTGAAGGCCGCGACCTTCTGGGCCTGTCGAAAGAGTTCGGTGACGAGGATCAGCGAGGCGAGGGAGGTGTCCTTGACGAGACTGATGAAGGTGTTCGACAACGGGGGGACGGAGACGCGGGCGGCCTGCGGCAGGATGATCCGGGTCAGGGCCTTGCGGCGCGACATCCCGACCATCCACGCTGCCTCCCACTGGCCCTGGGGCACGGAGAGGATCGCGGCACGGATCACCTCGGCCGCGTACCCGCCGACATTGATGGAGAAGGCGATCACGGCGCTCGGCCACGGGTCGATCAGCAGACCCAGCGACGGCAGCCCGTAGAAGATCACGAAGAGCTGCACGAGCAGCGGGGTTCCCCGCACGATCGAAATGAACACCCGGGCGATCGCGGAGAGCCAGCGTAGCCGGGACAGCCGCATCAGCGCGAGGGCGAGGGCGAGCACGAGACCGAGCGCGAACGAGACGAGCGCGAGCGGAATCGTGCCCTGGATGGCGCCCATCAGGATCGGGCCCAGCGCGCTGAGGGCGAGATCCCAGTTCGACTGAGTCATCGGCTGGTTACTTCGAGACGTCGGCCCCGAAGTACTTCTCCGAGATCGAGGTCAGGGTACCGTCGGTGGCCAGATCGGCGAGGGCGGCGTCGACCGCGGTGGCGAGGGCGGTGCTGCCGCCGGCGAACGCGAGGGCGCTCTCCGACTTGTCGGTCGTCGTCGCGGCAACCTTGAGGCCGGAGGCGTCGTTGTTCTTCTTGTAATCGAGGAACGTCAGGTTGTCGTTGATCGTGGCGTCGACCCGGCCCTGCTCGACAAGGGCGACCGACTGGGCCCAGCCCTCGACGGCCTGGACGTTGGCGCCGCTCTGGGTGGCGAGAGTGTTCCAGTTGCTCGTGAGCGACTGCGCGGTCGTCTTTCCGGAGAGGCTGTCGAACGAGGTGATCGAGGTGTTGTCGGCCTTGACCACGATGACGCCGGTCGAGTAGGTGTACGGGGTGGAGAAGACGTACTTGGCGGTGCGCTCGGGAGTGATCGAGACCTGGTTGGCGATCGCATCGAAGCGGCCGGCCTCGAGGCCGGCGAAGATGCCGTCCCACTGCGTCTCCTGGAACGTGGCACTGACACCGAGCTTGGCCGCGACGGCCTTGACGACGTCGACGTCATAGCCGGTGATGTCCCCGGAACCATTCTCGTGGAACGAGAACGGGCGGTAGGTGCCCTCTGTGCCGACGGTGAGTGTTCCGGCCTTCTGCACCTTGGTGAGGGAATCGTCGGCGGTCGATGCGCCGTTCGTGCTTCCGGCAGTGCTTCCGGCGGTGCCGCCGGCGGCGCACGCGGTGAGCGACAGTGCCGCGAGGGTGACGATGGCTCCCGCGACGACCGCGGAGGAGAACTTGAGCTTCATGGGAGTGCCTAACGCGAATGCAGGGAATCGAACCGCCGGTTTGACGCTTCGGAAGGTGGAGGACCAGGGTGGCGGTCCTTCACGGGAGGGAGTCTCCGGGCCTGGTGCATTCACCGGGGACGTCCGAAGACTAACAAGGAGCAGGCGACTCCGACTATTCCCATGACGCGCGATGACGCCCCGCCGGCCGTTCTCCGGTATCGCGAACGGGGGTGGTCGACGGGGGTTTCGACCTTGTCGGCCGTGCGGCCGGGACGTATGCTGCGCGCATCCGATGTCGTCGCTCCTGTCAGGGAGGTCGCTGTGGTCACACCCGAACAGCACGATCGGTCCGCCGCTGTCCTGCTGGGGCTCGCCGCCGGGGACGCCCTGGCATCCGGCGACGACTTCGCGTGGTCCGAGCGGACGGCCGCCGCCGTGGACCTCGCGCTGCTCATGGCCGACGGCCGCGACCCCCGAGAGGCGGACCTCTGGGAGGAACTCGGCGCAGACGCCGAACCGGGAGCCTCGGGTCCGGGAGCCGCCGATCCGGAGGCGGTGCGGCTCGCGGCCGGCCGACGCCTGCTCCGAACGGCGCCCGTCGCACTCGCCCTCCTCGACGACCCGGTTGCGCTCGCCGAAGCCGCCCGGCTGGTCAGCTCCGGGCGCGGAACGGCGGTGACCGGATCGGATCGTACCGACGCCGACGCCGACACCGAGACCGACACCGGCGCCGGCGATGCGGCTGTGCTCTTCGGGCTCTCGCTCCGCGTGGCCATCCTCGAGGGCCGCCTCGATCCCCGGGCCGGACTCGCGACCCTGCCCGCAGAGGCGCGCGCCGCCTGGGAAGCCCACCTCGCTGCGGCCGGGCAGGGGCGGACGGTCGACGTGCAGCGCGTGGGCGCGGTCGGTGGCGTGCTGCAGGGCGCGTGGGCGATCCTCGGCGAGGCCGGTGCTGCGGATGCCTCGCTCGTCGAACAGGTGATCTCCCGTGCTGCGCACAGTGGCGCGGACCCCGCCAGCGTGGCCGCCGCCGGCGCACTGCTCGCGGGCCGGTGGGGACTCGAGGCCGTCCCGGTGGCCTGGCGCCGTCGCCTGCACGGCCGGCCGGGCCTGTTCGGCATCGACCTCGTGCGCCTCGGGATGCTGTCCACCCGCAGCGGGGTGCCGCACGACCCCGACGACCCCGCCCGGATGGACGTGCTGCGCTGAGGGTTTTGTAGACTCGACTGGGCTCCGCTCGCCGAATTCCCTGGGCGTCCCTCGAGAGGACAGCAGCAATGAGCCTGATCAGGCTGAACGACGTCAGTGTTCGATTCGAGAAGACGCAGATCCTGCGCGATGCCCATTTCCGTTTGGAGACTGGCGACCGCGTCGGCCTGATCGGGAAGAACGGGTCGGGGAAGACCACGATCCTCAAGCTGATCCTCGACCAGGTGGGACCGGACACCGGAACCGTCACGCTCGAAAGCGGCGTCTCGATCGGGTACTTCTCGCAGTTCTCCGAACTGGACGGCTCGTCCACGATCACCGAGGTCCTGCACGGCCTCTTCGCCCCGATCAAGGCCATCGAAGCCGAACTCGCGTCCATCGACGCGGCGATCGCCGTGGCCACGGACTACGACGCGCTCCTGCACCGCCAGGCCGAACTCTTCGAGGACATGGACCGGCTCGGCGGCTGGGACTACCCGCGCCGGATCGACACGGCACTCAGCACCCTCGGTTTCAACGAGGCCCACCGCGTCTGCGCGATCGACGAGCTCTCCGGCGGCTGGCGCAACCGGGCCGCGCTCGCCAAGATCCTGCTCGAGGACCCCGACGTCCTCCTGCTCGACGAGCCCACCAACTACCTCGACGTCGCCGGCGTCGAGTGGCTCGAGGCCTGGTTCCGCGACTTCCACGGTGCGGCGATCATCGTCTCGCACGACCGGAAGTTCCTCGACGCCGTCGTCACCCGCATCATCGAGGTCGAGAACTTCCACCTGCACGAGTACCCCGGCAACTTCGGCGAGTACGTCATCCAGAAGCAGTTCCGGCTCAAGACTCTCGAACAGCAGTTCGTGCACGAATCCGAACTCCTCGCATTCGAGTCAGAGGGGATCTCCGACCGCCGGGAGGCGGCGAAGGCCGCGAGCCGCACCCTCGACGGCCAGCTGGCTCAGATCAAGAAGGCGCGGGCTCCCCGCCCGGTCGACCAGATCATCACGGAGATCTACCGCGGCCTGCACGTCAAGGACGTGCTCTGCCGGGTCGAGGGCCTGAGCAAGTCCTACGGCGACAAGGCCCTGTTCTCCGACCTGAGCTTCGAGGTCCGGCGGGGCAACCGGATCGTGGTGCTCGGCGCCAACGGCAGCGGCAAGACCACCCTGCTCCGGGTCCTCGACGGCGAGGAGAAGGCCGACTCCGGGTCCGTGACCTGGGCGGGCGGCATCGCGCCGGTCAGCTACAACCAGGTCCTCGCCGAGCTCGACGAGAAGGACACGGTCACGCACGCGGTCAACGCCATGCCCGGCAGCCTCGCGTTCACCGCGACGCGCAAATCGGTGAACCGTTTCCTCGCGATGTTCCAGTTCTCCGAGGCCGACCTCAAGCAGACGATCGGGAACCTCTCCGGCGGACAGAAGGCGCGCGTCGCGATGGCGCAGTGCCTGCTCTCCGGGGCCTCCGTGCTGCTGCTCGACGAACCGACCAACCACCTCGACCTGTCGAGCACCCAGGTGATGGAGCGCGCCCTCGTGCACTTCCCCGGGGCCGTGGTCGTCGTCAGCCACGACAGGTTCTTCACGGACAAGATCGCCAACCGGTTCCTGGTCTTCGGCAGCGAGGCCGCCGAACCGGGCGAGATCGAGGTCAGGGTCGCCTGAGCTCGCCGGAAACGGCGCGCCTACATCAGGCCGAGTGCCCCGAAGGCGAAACGGATGGCCGGCGCGATGTGGGCCGAATACGCTGCGGTCATGTGCACGGTGTCGTACTTGGTCGGGATCGTGCCCGCGAAAGCGGGGCAGGCGCCGTTGTAGCAGCTGAACGGCAGCGAGGACACGAAGTAGCTGCCGGTTCCGTTCAACGCGGTGGTGGCCGCCGCGAAGTCCTGCCAGGCCTGGTCGATGCCCGTGTTGCAGTTCTGCGGGCTCGAGACCGGCGAATAGCACTGGCCGAGGTTCGCGCCGAGGGGCGGCGGGGCGAGGTAGACGATCCGGCCCGCAGCGTTGTAGGTAGCTGCCTCCGCGGCCGTCGACGCGACCAGGGTCTCCGCGGAGAGAGCGGTCCGGTCGGGCATCTTGCCGAGGGCGTACGCGTTCGAGATCACGACGAGCCGGGGGTTGTCGGCCACGATGCGCTGCGCCACGTCCTGTTTACGCTGGGGGCAGGCATCCATCACGCCGGCGCCGTCGTTCTGCACGGGCACGGCGGTGAACCGGCAGCCGTACAGTCCGATCGTGGTGATCTTCCACTGCCCGTTGCTGCCCTCCGCCATGGCCTTGAACGCGGGGGCGTATGCGAGGGCCGTCGAGTCGCCCACGAGGTACATCTGGTTCGGGGCGTCCGAGTTGCCCCAGGTGCACCCGTCGAAGTTCGGCGTGCTTCCGATCTCGAAGCAGCCCTTCGCCGGGTTGTTGTTCGACGTCGTCGCGATCGCGTCGTCGAGCGAGGGGGAGAGGGTGCCCGGCCACTCGGTCGATGAGGCGGCCGCGCCGAGGTCGGCCTGCAGCTGCGCTGTCGGATCCTCCACGGGGCCCGGCGCGGCGATGGGCGCGGCCGGCGCGCTCGTGCCGTGCAGCGTGACCTGAGCGCTGACACCGATCACGGTCGCGATCACGAACAGGCTCAACCCGGCCAGGATGAACTGGGAGCCGAACTTCTCCCGCCAGGTGCGCCAGGCGAGGCGGCTCGACTCCGCGGAGCCGCCGAAGCGTTGCAGCCACGGCGACCGGTGCATGGGTTGTTCGATGAGGTAGTACGACACGATCGAGAGCGCGAGGATCATGCCGAGGATGACCTGCACGCTGAGCGTGGGGTCCGCCATCAGCAGGAACACCATCACCGGGAAATGCCAGAGGTAGAGCGAGTAGGACAGGTCGCCGATCCAGACGCTGAGCGGGTTCGTCAGCGGGAACAGGTAGTGCTGCGGGCCGGTGATCCCGCCGACGATCACGAGCGCGGTCGCCGCGACGGGGACGGCCGCCCAGGGGCCGGGAAACGCCAGGGTGTCGTCGATCAGGAAGAAGCCGGCCAGGATTCCGAGAAGGCCGGCCCAGCCGAGGAGCCCGCGCAGCGCAACGGGGATCTTCAGGAACAGCGGCGCCGCCGCGGCGAGGAGGGCACCGACGCCGAGCTCCCAGACCCGGGAAAACGTGGACAGGTACGCGGCCGCCGGTGTGGTCGCGCTCTCACCGAGGGCATAAAAAAAGGACGCAACAATGACGACGACCGCCACCACACCGAGGGCGGCCCTGCCGCGGCGGGCGCTCCCCAGGCGTTTCGCGCCCACGGAGAGCACGAGGAGCACCGCGATCGGCCAGACGAGGTAGAACTGTTCCTCGACCGAGAGTGACCAGTACGGCTGCAGCGGCGAGGCCGGGTCGGTCGCGTGGAAGTAGTCCGTGCCGATGGCCGTGAAGTGCCAGTTCGCCGCGAAGACGAAGGACCAGGCGGCGTCCCAGAGCGTCGAGAGCGCCCGGGAGCTGTTGAACAGGAAGTGGGCGAGGACCGCCGTGACGGCCAGCACGGTCACCGCGGCCGGTGCGATGCGGCGGATGCGCCGGGCGTAGAAGCGTCGGAGCGAGATCGTGCCGGTTGCCTCGTGGTCGCGGAGCAGGATCCCGGTGATCAGGAACCCCGAGATGACGAAGAAGATGTCGACGCCGATGAAACCGCCGGTCGGCCACAGGATCACGTGGTTCAGCACGACGGCGACGACGGCCACGGCGCGCAGGCCCTGAATGTCCCGGCGCACGGTGGTTTCGTCTGGCGTCGCCGGAGCAGGCCTCTCGGTCTTGAGCGTCGATGTCACGGGTCTCCCAGGTTCTGAATGCCTCGGGGAGCCTACCGGAACAATGTGTCTTCGCCGATTCGGGCCCGGCGTCTGGAGCTCAGGAACTCAGGAGCTCAGGAACTCAGTAACTCAGGAACGCAGGAACTCAGGAACGCAGGGCCAGAGTGAACGGCAGCACGGCCGAGGTGCCCGCCCGGCGCAGCAGCCGCCCGGCGACGGTGAGGGTCCACCGGCTGTCGGCGAGGTCGTCGACCAGCAGCACCGGCTTGCCGGCGAACGGCGCCAGTGCCGCGGCGAGTTCTGCCCCGACCTCGAAACGGTTCCACACCGCGGCGAGGCGATAGGCACTGTTGCCGCCGCTGCTGCCGTCCGGGCCGCCGCCGACCAGGTCGAGGGAGCCGAGCCAGGGCAGGCGCCCCGCTTCCGAGAGGGCGCGGGCGACAGAGGCGACGAGAAGCGGATGCCGCCGCGACGGCATGCTGATCACCGCGGCCGGTCGCTCCTCCCAGTTCCAGTCGGCGAGCACCCGCACGCAGGCGCTCGTCATCGCGGCGCTCGCCGCGGCATCCGCCGCCTGGACCGCGAACAGGTCGCGCAGGGGCCCGCCCCAGCCGAGGTCGGTGAGCCGGGCGAGGGCGCGGCCCGCGGCGAGGCGCTCGCCCACCGGGATGTTGCCGCGCACGTCGACCCCGAGGCTCGCGACCCCGGTCGGCCACTGGGCGCGCGGTTCGAGTTCGACGCCGACCCGGTCGAGCGAGGCGGCGGCGGCGGAGGCCGCCGCCACGGCGACGTCGGACGGGTACCAGGCCGCCGTGCAGTTGTCGCAGCGACCGCAGGGCACCGCGGTGTCGTCGTCGAGGGCGCGTTGCAGGAATTCCATCCGGCAGCCTGTCGTGCGCTCGTAGTCGATCATCGACTGCTGTTCGGCGAGCCGGGCGGCGGCGATGCGCTCGTAGCGCACCTGGTCGTAGACCCAGGGCTGCCCGGTCGACACCCAGCCGCCGGTGACCCTGCGCACGGCGCCGTCGACGTCAAGGACCTTGAGCAACAGCTCGAGGGGGGAGCGCTTGAGGTCGACCCGCGCCTCGAGCGCCGGCGTCGAGAGTGGCCGCCCGCCCGCGTCGCCGAGGGCGCCGAGCACGGCCTCCGCCTTGTGCTCGCTCGGCATCGACGAGGTGGCGAAGTACTGCCAGATCGCCTCGTCCTCGATGCCGGGGAGCAGGAGCACGTCGGCGTTCTCGGTCGCGCGCCCGGCGCGGCCCACCTGCTGGTAGTACGCGACGGGGGAGGAGGGGGCGCCCAGGTGCAGCACGAAGCCGAGGTCCGGCTTGTCGAAGCCCATGCCGAGGGCGCTCGTGGCGACGAGGGCCTTGACCTCGTTGCGCTTGAGCATGCCCTCGGACTCCTCGCGTTCCGCGGTGTCGGTCTGGCCGGTGTACGCGCGGACGGCGTGACCGGCCTCGCGCAACAGCCGGGCGGTGTCCTCGGCCGCCGAGACGGTGAGGGTGTAGATGATGCCGCTGCCGGGCAGCTCATCGATGTGGCTGAGCAGCCAGGCGAGCCGGGCTCGCGAGTCGGGCAGCCGCAGCACGCCGAGCCGCAGGGAGGCGCGCGCGAGCGGGCCGCGGATGGTGACGACGCCGGGCCCCGCCGGCTGACCTGCCGCCGATGCCGATGCCGACGCCGCCGCCGCCGGCGCGAGCTGTTCCGCGACATCCGTCACGACGCGGCTGTTCGCCGTCGCCGTGGTCGCGAGCACCGGAACCCCGGCCGGCATCGTCGCGATGAGGTCGCGCAGCCGCCGGTAGTCCGGGCGGAAGTCGTGGCCCCAGTCGGAGATGCAGTGCGCCTCGTCGACGACGAGCAGGCCGACGCGGCTGATGAGCGCGGGCAACTGCTCGTCGCGGAACGACGGGTTGTTCAACCGTTCGGGGGACACCAGGAGCACGTCGACCTCGTCCCTCCGCAGCTGTTCGAGCACACCGGCCCACTCGTGCGCGTTCGAGGAATTGATCGACACCGCACGCACGCCCGCGCGGGCGGCCGCGGCGACCTGGTCGCGCATCAGCGCGAGCAGCGGCGAGACGAGGATGGTCGGGCCAGCGCCCTGGCGGCGGAGCAGCAGGGTCGCGACGAAGTACACCGCCGACTTCCCCCAGCCGGTGCGCTGCACCACGAGCGCGCGGCGACGGTCGTCGACGAGGGTGGAGATGGCCTCGAACTGACCCTCGTGGAAGTCGGCGTCGTCACGCCCCACCAGGGTGCGCAGAATCTCACGGGCGGATGCGCGGGTGTCGGTCCGGGTGTCGGTCATCGTCCCAGCTTCGCAGGTACCGCTGACAGTCCTGCCGGGACGCTCGGTAGGCTCGCAGCGTGAAGGTCACCCAGGAACTCGAATCCCGCATGCACCCCGACGCGATCGCCGGCTTCCGGCTCGTGCTCGCCGAGGCCCGCGTCAACGACACGATCCTGCTGCCCGAGCGGGCGATGCACCGGATGGTGGGACACGTCCAGTGGATCCTGCGCCGCGTCGGTGCCGACGGCATCCGCCTCACCGATGCCGGCTACCTGCCGCCGGTCGATGTGCTCGCGGCGACGACGGAACTCGACTGGGGCTGGCCCGAGACGGTCAACCGCGAGGTGAACATGCTCCCGCTGCAGGAACTGCGCGACCACCTCCGCCGGGTCGGGCTGCTTCGGGTGAGCAAGGGCCGGCTCATGCTCACGAGCAGGGGACGCGCGCTCGCCGAGAACCCGCGCGAACTCTGGTGGCATCTCGCTCGCACCATCCGCACGAGCCGCTCGCCCGTTGAGGCGGATGCCACGAGCCTCCTCCTGGTGCTCATCGCCCGGCGAGGCTTCACCGAGGCCGCGCTCTTCCAGCAGGCTCTCGCGCTCGGCCTTGAGACCATCGGCTGGGGGCAGAAGAACGGCGAGCGCCTGTCGAAGGATGCCGCCTTCCAGGTCGTCCTCGGCAAGTGGCGGCTCCTCACGCACCTCGGCGTCTTCGACCGGAAGCCCGGGGACTACCGGCAGTGGACGATCACCCCCGGCGGGGCGGCCTTCGCCCGCGCGGCCCTGCAGAGCGAGGTCTAGCGCGAGGCGCTCGTCCTGATCATCATCTCCAGGAGCGGCAGGAACGCCACCAGCTTGGCGATGGACAGCACCGTCGACCCGGTGAGGATGGCCGCCCACGCCCAGATCGGGGCGAGGCCCCGCCCGACGCGGTCGCGCACGACCACGGACCGTCCGATCACGTAGACGCCGGAGTAGAGGAATGCCCACGCCCAGTGGAACGGCCGCACGAACCCTGCGTTGATCAGGCGGCGCCGGTCGAAGTACGCGAGGGTGACCGTCGCGCCGTACACGGCGAGGCCGAGGAACTGGCCCAGCACATACTCCACGGTGTACGGGCTCCCGGACCGGCTGGTCATGGCCTGGTTGAAGATGGCCCCGAGGTCCATCGTGGCGAACGAGATCAGGGAGAGGACCGGCAGCAGGACGATGATCCAGATGTACGGGCCGTACACCGGCGTGTCCGGGCCGACAACGGTCGGCGCGATGCGTCCATAGACGGGAGGCTCCGGATACTGCAGGTCTTCGGTCCAGGCGACCCCGTTCCACCAGCGCCGGCGCGGTGTGCCCGCGGGATCCGGGTACCATCCCGCCGGGGGTGTCGCCACGGGCTGTGGAATGTAATTGCCTGATCCGTCGGTCATTGTGCCCCCACTTTGTCGCGTGCGGCCAGTCTAGGCCCTCCGCTACGGGACCAACGGGAAGTCGCGGACCTGGCCGGGGGAGAGCCAGGCGCCCTGGCCATCCACCCGAACCCGGATCGGCGGGGCGCCGCCGGCGCTGAGCGTCAGGCGCAGGCTCGTCGGCGTGAGCTCGATCCGGATCGGCTGCTCCCGGTAATTGATGCTGAAGGAGAACGCGCCGAGCTCCGCGGGGAGCACCGGGTGCAGCCAGAGGGTGTCGTCGCGGATCTCGAGGCCGCTGTAGCAGCGCACCATCATGTCCACAGAGCCCGCCATCGCGCCGAGATGGATGCCCTCGTGCGTCGTACCGCCCTGGATATCGGCGAGGTCGCTGTCCAGCGCCCGGGTCAGGAACTCCCAGGAACGCTCCCGGTCCCGACGGGCCTCCACCCAGGAGTGTACGACGTTGCTCAGGGTCGACCCGTGCGTCGACCGGGCTCCGTAGAAGGCGACCGTGGCCACGACGGCTTCCGGCGGCAGCGGGTAGCCCAGGTGGTGCAGCAGGCTGCGCAGTTCCTCCGCCGAGAAGAGGTAGAGCAGCATCAGCACGTCTGCCTGTTTCGAGACCCGGTAGTTGGCGGTGCTGTCGCCCTCGGCGTTGAGGATCAGGTCGAGACGGCCGATGTCGCCGTAGCGGGCGCGGTAACCGGCCCAGTCGAACTCGGGGAGGCTCGCGTATCCCTCGAACTGTGCGGGCACGCCGCCCGGCAGGAAGGGCACCCGGAGCCGGCTGCCGATGTGCCGCCAGCGGTCGATCTCGCCGGGGCGCAACCCGAACCGGTTCCAGAGCGGGCGGCAACTCCGCCCGTTCAGGACGCCGACCGTGTCGACGGCCCGTGCCAGCACCCAGGCGGTCATCACGTTGGTATAGGTGTTGTTGCGCAGTCCGGTTCCCGGCGCTCCGGGAAGGCCGTCGTGGAACTCGTCCGGCCCCATCACTCCGGCGATGTCGAAGCGGTCGGCGCCCTCGTCGTAGGTCGCCAGGGACGCGAAGAACCTGGCCACTTCGAGCAGGAGCTCCGCGCCCTCGTGGATGAGGAACTCGACGTCCCCCGTGGCCTGATAGTGCGTCCACACGCTGTACGCGATGGCCAGCCCGACGTGGCGCTGGTTGTGGGAATGGTCGGGCATCCACTCGCCCGTGCGCGGGTTGAGCAGCTCTGTCGGAGTCACCTCGCGCCCGTCGATGCCGCTCTGCCAGGGGAACAGCGCGCCCTCGAAGCCGGCGGACTTCGCTGCGGCCCTGGCCTCGTCGAGGCGCCGGTAGCGGTACCCGAGCAGGGCGCGGCTGAGGTCGGGGCGGCGGAGCGTGAGCACCGGGTAGACGAAGGCCTCGTCCCAGAACACATGGCCCCGGTAGCCCTCACCCGTGAGGCCGCGGGCCGGGACGCCGGCGTCGAGGTCGGCGTCGACGCCGGCGAGGGTCTGCAGCACGTGGAACGTGTTCAGGTTGAGTGCGAGGGACTGGTGTTCGTTGTCGTCCAGGGTCACCGCGAACTCGTCCCAGAGCCCGCGCCATTCCCGCTCGTGCGCGATCAGGAGGTCGGCGGGGTCGGCTACCCTGCGCATCCACGCCGTCACGGCGAAGGGCGCCGACACGACGGCCCGGTCCCTCGACGTGCCGACGATGACGGTCTTCTCCACCCGGACCGGGCGCCCCGGTTCGAGGTGCAGCTCGAACTCGTGCCCGACCCGGCCTGGCTCGCTGAGGAATCGCCGGGGCACCCCGATCTCGCGGGGGGCTCGTGACCGATCCGTGCCGGCCGGGTCACCCTCGACGACCCTGGTCCGCGCCGCCATCGCGATGTGCACGCCTGAGACGGTGGTCTCCATTTCCAGCAGCACGGTCCGGGCGTCGACCTCGGCCTGGGTGCGCGGCATCAGGTGCGTGTTCGTGAGTGCGGCATCCGCCGCCACATTCCGATTCGCGACCCGGCCGTCGACGGCCGAACGCACCGTCACCGGGCCGGACCAGTCCGAGGCCTCGAAGGTCGTCTCGAGCACGGCGACGTGCGGGTCGGCCTGGGAGACGAAGCGCCGGGAGGTGATGGTCGTCGTGCGGGCGTCGGTGTCCCGCAGGCGGATGACCCTGGTCAGCAGGCCGCGCCGGAGGTCGAGTTCCTGCCGGTAGTCCAGGACTCCCGGATCGTCCGGCCGGAACCAGCCTGAGGTGCCGATGCGGAACGACAGGGCGAGCCAATTGGGGGCGTTGACCATGTGCTCGTCGTCGCGGGAATGGCTGCCGAGGTCGGTGTGCACCGGGTTGTAGACGCCGGCGAGGTAGGTGCCCGGGTAGTGCACGGCATCCGCTGACGACTCGGGGGCGGCACCCCGCGTGCCCCAGTACCCGTTGCCGAGGGCGCAGAGGGCTTCGCGGACCCCCTCGGTAGCCGGGTCGAAGCCCTCGAAGCGCAGCGTCCAGACGTCGTCGCCCCGGATGGCGCCCTCGACCATGCTCGGCCGGCCGATCGGGACCATGGCGCACCCTTCTGCTGTCGTCCGCCCGGCGTGAGCCCGCGTGCAGGGTGGTGGTCGGCCGGTGCTTGGATAGGAGGATGACCTTCGCACCGGATTCGAACCCAGAGTACATCGACGACCTCGCCGGCTTCATCGCCGCATCGCCGTCCTCGTACCACGCCGCCGCGGAACTCGCCCGGCGGCTCGAGGCGGGCGGATTCACCCGGCTCGACGAGCGCGACGAGTGGCCGGGCAACGCCGAGGGCGCGGGCATCGGCGCGGTCTCGGCCGTGGCCAGGCGGCAGTTCATCGTCCGCGACGGCGCGGTCGTCGCCTGGGTGCAGCAGGCCGGCGCCGGCCCGGTGACGCCGTTCCGCATTCTCGGAGCGCACACCGATTCGCCCGGCTTCAAGCTCAAGCCGAAGCCGACCATCGGCAGCAAGGGCTGGCTGCAGGCCGGCGTGGAGGTCTACGGCGGCCCGCTGCTCAACTCCTGGCTCGACCGCGAGCTCGAGCTCGCCGGGCGGCTCGTCACCCGTGACGGCACGGAACACCTCGTGCGCACCGGCCCGTTCCTGCGCATCCCGCAGCTCGCCATCCACCTCGACCGCGATGCCAACAACGGCCTCACCCTCGACCGCCAGCGCCACCTGAACCCGGTCTACGGGGTCGGCGACCTCGCCGCGGCCGACTTGCTCGCCCACCTCGCCGGCCTGGCCGGGCTCGAGGCCGCGGATGTCGCCGGGTACGACCTCCTGACCGCCGACTCCGCGGCCCCCGCGCGTTTCGGCCTCGGCGGCACCCTCTTCGCCGCGGGACGCCTCGACAACCTCTCGTCCGTGCACGCGGGACTGGTCGCGCTGCTCGCGGTGGCCGACGACGACACGGCCGGTGTCGCTGCGGCCGCCGGCGTGGTCCCGAGCACGAGCGTGCTCGCCGCGTTCGACCATGAGGAACTCGGTTCCCAGACCCGCTCCGGGGCGAGCGGGCCGCTTCTCGACGATGTCCTGACCCGGATCGGGGCCGGACTCGGGGCATCCGCCTCCGACAGGCTGCGCGCGTACGCCGGCTCCTGGTGCCTCTCGGCCGACGCCGGGCACCTCGTGCACCCGAACTACCCGGAGAAGCACGACCCGGCGAACCAGCCGGTGCCCGGCGCGGGCCCGCTGCTCAAGATCAACGCGACGCAGCGCTACGCGACGGATGCGGCCGGTGCCGCCCTCTGGGCCCGCACCTGCGCGCAGGCGGGCGTGGCCTACCAGGAGTTCGTGTCGAACAACACGGTCCCGTGCGGCTCCACGATCGGACCGCTCACCGCGACCCGGCTCGGCATCCACACCGTCGACGTGGGCATCGGGCTGCTGTCGATGCACTCCGCCCGCGAGCTCTGTCACGTGGCCGACCCGGTCGCGCTCAGCGCGGCGATCGGCGCCTTCTTCGCCCCGGAGGCCTAGCCGCCGCTGAGGTCCCGTGAGGTGTCGCGAATCGAGGTTCAGTCGGCTCAGGAAGGTCGATGTGCGACACCTCAGCGGCGTTGCCCGGGCACATCTGGATAGTGTCACTATCGGATAGCTCTTGTATCTGCTACTCTGAGCATCAGATAGTTCAGGTATCTGAATGGGCGAGCGCACGCCGCCACTCAAGGAGGACTCATGACTGACCAACTCGTTGTCGGCGCCGGGTACATCGGCAGGGCGCTCGCCGCGGCGCTTGTCGAACGTGGGGACAGCGTCACCCTGGCCACCCGCAGCGGCACGGTCGTCCCCGGCGCCCGTGCCCTCGTCGTCGACGCCTCGGACGTGGATGCCCTCGCGGCGGCGGCCGAGGGTGCTGCGACGATCTTCCTCGTCACCGGCCCCAGCCAGTACCACCGCTGGCCAGAGCTCTGGCCGCCGATGTTCCGGGCCGCGGTCGAGGCCGCCCGCCGGTCCGGGGCCCGGCTCGTGCTGATGGGCAACCTCTACGGCTACGGCGAGGGCAGCCCGATGCCGATGACGGAGACGACGCCGCAGCATCCGACCGAGCCCAAGGGCCGGGTACGCACCGATGGCTGGGAACTCGCCCTCTCCGCCGCGAAGCGGGGCGAGATCCAGGTCGTCGAGGTGCGCGCGAGCGACTACTTCGGCCCGGGCGCAGGCAAGACTTCCCAGCTGGGAAGCGCCTTCTTCGGTCCGCTTATCGCCGGAAAGACCGCCCGCGTCTTCGGGAGCCCCGACGCCGCGCACAGCTGGTGCTACCTGCCCGACATCGTCGCGACCCTCCTTGCAGCGGCGGACTACCGCGGGCCGTGGGGTCGCGCCTGGCACGTGCCGGCGGCCGAACCGCTGTCCCGCACCGAGCTTGCCGCCCGGGTCAACGCGCTCACGGGCAAGCGGGGAAGCCTCGCCAGGCTGAGCTCCGCGCTGCTGCGCGTGCTGGGGGTGTTCGTGCCGTTCATCCGCGCCGCCAACGACTCCGACTACCAGTTCACCGCTCCCTTTGTGGTCGACGCCGCCGAGACCGAACGGCTGCTCGGGGTCGCGGCCACGCCCTGGGACGAATCGCTCCCGGCGGTCGTTGCGAGCTATCGCGACCTCGCTGTTGCCGGCCCGCCTGCGACGGGCGCACGTCGATGAGAATGGCAGAGCTGAGCGCCCGGAGCGGGACCCCCGTTGCGACGATCAAGTACTACCAGCGCGAGAACATCCTCGCGGGCGGTGCGCACTCCGGGCCGAACCAGGCGCTGTACGCGGAGACGCACCTCGACCGCATCCGCCTGATTCGCGGCCTCACCGAGGTCGGCGGGCTGAGCGTCGCGGCCGTCCGGCGGGTGCTCGAGGCCATCGACTCCGAGCGGTCGCTTCCGGAGACGTTCGAGATCGCCCAGCACTCGGTGTCGGCCACGGTCGACCCGTCCACGGTGAGCGCGGAAGCCTTGGCCCGGGTGGACGCCCTCACCGCCGGCTGGCATGTCTCTGCGGCGAACCCCGGTCGACTGGCCGCTGCTCGGGTCGTCGACACCTTCGCCGAGGTCGGGCAGGTCGACGCCCGCGGCTGGTTCGACCGCTACGCCGCCGCCGCCCTGCTGGCCGCCGAGGCCGACATCGACGAATTGGATGCCCGGGTCGACCGGGCAGGGAAGGGCGAGACCGTCGTGGTCGGCACCGTTCTCGGCGACAAGCTCTTCTCCGGCCTCCGCCGCGCCGCGCAGGAACACATCTCCGCCCTCCGCTACAGCGTTCCGCCGGACGGGGCACCCGAGTCCGCACCAGACCAGACGTCCTGAACATCGCACGACCGCACGAGGCACGACCGCACGACCGCACGAGCTACCGCACCGCCACCGACAGAGCACCACGCGACAGAACAGGGAGCGCCCCATGAACACCCCCGAGTTTCCAGAGACCCCGACGTCCGGCCTCGCGGCACCGTCGGCATCCGCCGCCGCCGCCGGTCGACGACCGACCACAGCCTGGCCCGCGCTGCGCACCCTCACCTGGCACCGACCACTGCTCGCGGCGTCCGCCGCCATGGCGGTACTCGTGGTGATCTGCGTGGTCGGCCTGCTGGTGGATCAGCGCACCCTCACCGGCTCGCCGATCTGGGCCAAGCCGCTCAAGTTCTCGATCAGCGTGCTCGTCTACGCGGCGAGCCTCGCCTGGCTGCTCGGGCTCCTCTCCGCACGCCGACGCCGACTGGCCTGGTGGATCGGCACGGTATCGACGATCGGGCTCGTCATCGAGATGGTGATCATCGTCGGCGCCGCGGCAGTCGGCATCACGAGCCACTTCAATGTGTCCACCCCGGTGTCCACGACACTCTGGTCGGTGATGGCCTTCTCGATCGTGGTCGTCTGGATGGCCGCCCTCGTCGCAGCGGTGCTGCTGTTCCGCACGGACCTCGGCGATCCGGCCCGGTCGCTTGCGATCCGGGCAGGCACCGTGATCGCCGTGATCGGGATGGGACTCGCGTTCCTGATGACCGGGCCGACCGCCGCGCAGCTCGACGCCTTCCAGGGCATCGTCGGTGCGCACACCGTCGGCGTCCCCGACGGTGGCCCGGGGCTGCCGTTCCTCGGCTGGAGCACCGTCGCGGGTGACCTGCGGATCCCGCACTTCGTCGGCATGCACGCCCTCCAGGTGATCCCGCTCACGGTCCTGCTGCTCGAGGTGCTCGCCTCCCGGCTGGCCGTGCTGCGTGACCTGGTGGTGCGGTCGCGGCTCATCTGGATCGTGATCGGGCTCTACCTCGGCGTGCTCGCGATCCTGACCGGCCAGGCGCTCGCGGGGCAGTCGATCGTGCACCCGGACGCGCTCGTGACGACCCTCACCGTCGCGCTCGTCGCCGTCGGCGCGGTGGCGGCGACGCTCGTACTGTCCGCCGCCTCCCGCGCCACCCTGTCACCGACGGATGCTGCAGCACCGGAGACCGCGCCCGCGCCGGTTTCGGCAGCCCGCGCCCGCCGTTCCGCTAGCAGCCTGCCGAAACCGTAGCGGGCGTGCCGGTCTCCGCGTCAGGGCGCGGATGCCGCCTGCGCGCCCTCGCCCTGAGGTGTCGCAGATCGAGGTTGATCGGGCCCGGGAACGTCGATCTGCGGCACCTCAGCGCCGGCATTTGGCGTGAGGCGAGCACGGGCGATGCGGTCGAGGCGGGTGCGCGCGGCGTCCTCCGACGTCGAGGAGGCGCCGAGCAGCATCCGCACGATGCCGAGCACGGCCCCGGTCGCCCAGACGACCGGGAACACCGAGCGGCGCAGGCCGAGCAGCCGTCGGTACTCGAGGGGCAGCGAGGCGACCGCACCAGCGAACATCACCCGGTAGAACGGCAGCATCCCGCGCCGAAGCGGAGGATTGCGGATGAAACGCACCGCCTCGGCGACGCGCTCGTCGCTCTTCAGCACCCCGGCATCCGTGAAGGCGGCCAACTGGGCGTTGAGCTCTGCCGCCGACCGTGGCGGGTTCTGCACTCCCACCAGCTCGCCGGCCTTCGCCCACTCGCGCACGTACCCGTCTGCGCCGCCCGGTATGCTGCCGCCCCACAGCTTGTGCGACTCGAGGAACGCATCCGTGAAGACGATGTGCACCCAGGAGAGCAACTCGGGGTCCCCGGCGGCGTATGGTCGCGAGACTCCCGCCGCATCGAGGTAGGTGCCGGCCACCCGGTCGTGGAAGCGGCCGACCCGGGTCGATTCCTCGGTCGCGACGATCGTGTCGGCGAAGGTCACGGTCACGAGCCACTGGATCGTGCCGGAGAGGCGCCCGAGCGGATCCTCCCTGTACCGCGACCAGTCGTGAACCCCGGCCATCGCGCCCGGGTGCAGGGTCTGCATCAACAGCGCGCGGATCCCGGCGACCATCGTCGCCATGCCGCCGTGCACCGCCCACGCGGCCGATTCTGGCCCGAAGAAGCCGGCGTCGTCGCCGCGTTCCATCTTCTCCACCCAGGAGGGCCGTCCCTCTGAATTCCCGGACAGCGTCGAGAGAAGATGCGACCGCCAGCTGTCCGTGAACCTGCTCATACCCGAGGCTAACCACAGCTCGCTGGGCATCCGCCCCGAACAGCACGACCGGCGGAAACCGCCGCGATCGCCCGGCCCTAGACTCACCACCATGCCGGTGCCCCGATTCCTGTTCGCCGACCAGCTCGGACCGCATTTCGACGACGGCGGACCGATCGTGCTGGTCGAGGCCGTCGGCGTCCTGGGCCGTCGGCCGTACCACCGGGCGAAGGCGCACCTGATCCTCAGCGCGCTGCGGCACCGGGCGCGGGAACTCGGCGACCGGGTGGAATTCCTGCGCGCCGAGCACTATCGCGACGTGCTCTCCGGCCGCCCGCTCGAGGTGATCGATCCCACCAGCTGGGGAGCCCGGGCGCTCGTGGCCGAACTGGGCGCCAGTGTTCTACCCAGTCGGGGTTTCGTCACGAGCGAGGCCGACTTCGCGGAGTGGGCGGCGGGCCGACCGGCCTCCCGGCTCGTGCTCGAACAGTTCTACCGCTCGGTGCGTGCCCGGACCGGCGTCCTGATGCGTGGCCCCGACCCCGAGGGCGGCCGGTTCAACTTCGATCACGACAACCGCCGCCCGCCACCCCGTGGGGCCGTCGGCCTGGGACTGCCCGACCCGTGGACCCCGGTCGAAGACGACATCGATGCCGAGGTGCGCCGCGACCTCGACCGGCTGCAGGCGGATGGCCGGATCACCCTGATCGGCAGGGACGGACCGCGACGCTTCGCCGCGACCCGGGCCGAAGCGCTCGCCGCCCTCGACGACTTCATCGAGACCCGGCTGAACGACTTCGGTCCCTTCGAGGACGCGTCATTGCGCGGAGACGATGCGATGGCGCACTCCCGCCTGAGCGTCCCGCTGAACCTGGGCCTGTTGCATCCGCAGGAGGTGATCGATGCGGTGGTCGCCGCCCACGCGAGCGGCAGCGCGCCGCTCCAGAGCGTCGAGGCCGTCGTCCGTCAGCTGATGGGCTGGCGGGACTGGGTCTGGCACCTCTACTGGCACCTCGGGCCCGACTATGTGGGCGGCAGCAATTTCCTCGGCGCCCACGAGCCGCTGCCCCGGTCGTTCCGTGAGCTCGACGGGTCCGGCGTGCGTGCGGCCTGTGTCAGCCACGTACTGAACGCCGTCGCCGACACCGGCTGGGCCCATCACATCCAGCGCTTGATGATCCTGGGCAACCAGGCCCTGCAGCGCGGCTACCACCCCGGCGAACTGAACGACTGGTTCATCGCGGCGTTCGTGGACGGGACACCGTGGGTGATGCCGGCCAACGTCGTCGGGATGTCCCAGCATGCCGACGGCGGTATTGTCGCGACCAAGCCGTACGCGTCGGGCGGCGCCTACATCTCGTCGATGAGCGATTTCTGCGGCGGCTGCCCGTTCAACCCGAAGAAACGGCTCGGCGAGGACGCCTGCCCGTTCACGGCCGGGTACTGGGCCTTCCTCGACCGGGTCGAGCCGCGCATCCGCGGCAATCACCGGATGAGCCAGCCGCTCGCCGGACTGCGTCGTCTCGCCGACCGTGACGCCGTCGTCGCGCAGGAGCGCTCCCGCACTGTGTGGTGACCTCTCGGGCGCTGCGGAGCGTTAGATTCGGGGAGAGGGCTCCGGCGGCCGGGGTGCGAGACGGAGGAAACCAGGATGAAGATCGAGAACGTCGAACTGCGCCGGGTGCGCCTGCCGCTCGTCAGCCCGTTCCGCACCTCCTTCGGCTCGGTGTCCGAGCGTGAGGCACTCCTCGTGCACGTGAGCACGGCGGATGCCGAGGGCTGGGCCGAATGCGCCGCGGAGGCCGAGCCCCTCTACAGCTCGGAGTTCCTCGACGGCTGCGAACTCGTGATCCGCGACCACCTCGCCCCGCGGCTCAACGCGGCCGGCGAACGCCTCACCGCCGAGCGGGTCGCACCGGCGCTCGCCGCGGTCAAAGGGCACCGGATGTCCAAGGCCGCCCTCGAGACCGCGATCCTCGACGCCCAGCTCCGCACCTCGGGAGTCTCGTTCGGGGGCTACCTCGGAGCGGTGCACGACCTCGTGCCTGCCGGGGTCTCGGTCGGAATCATGGACTCGATCGACCGGCTCCTCACCGCGGTCGAGGGCTACCTCGCCGAGGGGTACCTCCGGATCAAGCTCAAGATCGAGCCGGGCTGGGACCTCGCCCCCGTGCGCGCCGTGCGCGAACGATTCGGACCTGACGTGCTGCTCCAGGTCGACGCGAACACCGCGTACACACTCGCCGACGCCCGCCACCTCGCCCGCCTCGACCCGTTCGACCTGCTCCTGATCGAACAGCCGCTCGCAGAAGACGACATGCTCGGGCACGCCGCCCTCGCGAGACTCATCCAGACTCCGGTCTGCCTCGACGAATCGATCGAGTCGGCCAGGGACGCCGCCGCAGCGATCTCCCTCGGCGCGTGCAGCATCATCAACGTCAAGCCCTCCCGGGTCGGCGGGTACCTCGAGGCCAGGCGGATCCACGACGTCGCGGCCGCCCACGGCGTCCCGGTGTGGTGCGGCGGCATGCTCGAAACCGGCATCGGTCGGGCGGCGAACGTAGCCCTCGCGGGGCTGCCCAACTTCGTCCTGCCGGGAGACACCTCCGCCTCGAGCCGCTACTACGCCCAGGACCTGACGAAGCCGTTCGTGCTCGAGGACGGCCACCTCCGGGTTCCGACCGGGCCGGGCATCGGTGTGGAGGTGCTGCCCGACGTGCTCGACGACCTCACCGTGTCGAGTTCGGACATCCGTTTCTGATCCACCCGCACAGCGGAAGTCCTCGACCTGCGCGGTCAGGCGGAGTAGCGTGAAATCGGTGGCGGGTCCACTGCCCCAGAAGCCGGAGTCGCCATGTCCTCGCTCTCGAACTACGGGCAGGTGATCGCGGCCACGACTGTGGCGCTCCAGTCGATGCTCGCCGGGTCACCCTTCGGGCTGAACGTGACGGCGCGCAGCCTCGACGTCGCACGCACCGGCGTCACCGGGTCGTCGATCAACCTGTTCCTCTACAGCGACAGCCTGATCAGCTATCGCGAAGCGAGCGCACAGCACGGGCCCAGCCGGGTCATCGCGGAGTTGCGCTACCTCGTGAGCGCCTTCGCGGCCGACATCGAGGACACCGACGCGGCAAGCCACCGCGACTTCGGCACCGCCCAGGCAGCGATCGAACGGCACCCGGTACTCACGGTTCCCGTGACGGCGAGCGAGAAACTCCAGGTCTGGCTCACCCCCTCTCCGCTCACGACCGAGGTGCTCACCTCGCTCTGGCAGGCATCGACGGCTCCCTTGCGGGTCTCGTTCGCGGTGATGGCGTCATTCACCCTCGACACGACGGAGCGGGTCACGAAGCTCGGAACGATCCGGGACGTCGTGAAGCTCGCGGGCGCCGGGGCGATCGCCGTGTTCAGCGGCACGGATGCCGGCGCGAAGGCCGCGGCGGCGGCATCCGCTGCGAGCGAGCTCGGCAAGGCCCTCGTCACCGTCGGGCTCGAGAGTGTCGTCGCGTCGTCCCCCGAGGAGACGGATGCGACGCTCGACCGGCTGTTCGAGCGGGTGAAAGAAGAGGGCGCCGTACTCCTGGTCGACGATGCCGACGCCGTCTTCGGCGTGCGCCCCGAGGAACTCGACCCCGACGACCCATACGCCGCGATCGACGTGGGAGCCGTGCTCGACCGGCTCGGGAACGCCCCGAGCGTCGTGATCATCGCGCTCACGGGCGTCTCCGGCGACGAGCTCGCAGATCGCGCCCGGGTCGAGGTGCGGTTCCCCGCCAGCTGACGCCCCGCATACGCTGGAAGAATGCCCTCGTTCCGGATCACCATGACCATCGGCAGCCTGCAACCCGGGGTCGCTCCCGACTCCGTCCTGCCGGCTGCAGCGGCCGCGGCGGCCGAGCTCACGACCGTCGAGGCGTCCGACCTCGCCGTCGTGGCAGGTTCGGCGCGCGCGACCGTGCGCTTCACCGCGGACGATGCGGCCTCAGCGGTCCGGATCGGTGCGCACACCCTCGAGGGCACCCGTGCCCGTGCCGGAGTGATCACCTGGCAGGTCACCGAGCGCGTCCACGGCCGCTGGCTGCCCGTCCACTGATCCCGTTCGTCAGATCAGGGCGCGGAGCGCGTCCTCCACGCTGACTCCGAGGCGGGTGGCCCGCTCGCTCAGGCGGGCGTGCTGTTCGGCAGAGAGCACGAGGGAGACCTCGTGCACGGCGGCGGCGGGGGCGGCGTCGTGGTCGTCGTCGAACGAGAATAACTCCGGATGCGCCGCACGGGCGGGCGGAGCGGCAACGGCCCGGCGCACGGCCGGCTTCTGCTCTCGCGAGGCAGCACCGGCCGCAGGAGCGGCTACGGGAGCCACCGGGGCTACCGGGGCCACCGGGGCCGCCGGAGACGCGGGGGCCGCCGGGGTACCCGCGCGCACGAACCCTGGCCCCTTGGGAATCGTGCCGCCGCGCTGGTAGGCCTCGGAGACGGCCCGGGCCCGGGCATCCGCCGCCTCATTGAGCGGGTGGTTCGCGTGCCCCTTGACCCACTCGAACCGGTACCGACGGCCGGCGAGGGCCGCGTCGATTTCCTGGAGCAGCTCGAGGTTCAGCACCGGCTTGCCGTCGGCCTTCCGCCAGCCCTTGGCCTTCCAGCCGCGCATCCACTTGGTCACGGAGTTGATCACGTACTGGCTGTCGCACAGCACGAGCAGGTCCTCGTCGAGGTGCGCGGTCGCGCGGAACAGCTCGAGCACGGCCTTGAGCTCGCCCTGGTTATTCGTGGCGTGCTTCCAGCCACCGGCGTCCCAGCAGGAATCGTCGACGTACCAGGCCCAGCCGGCCGGTCCCGGGTTGCCGAGGGCCGAGCCGTCGGCGGCAGCGGTGATGGTCATGGTGGCCTCTCCTCGGGGAACGGTCTCGCGCCCCGGTGTTCTTCCCTATTTTCGCATCGACCGGGCGGAGCTATCCGACGACGCAGTGCCCGGGTTCGACGGAGTCGGTGAGCGATGCCGCCTCGGCGGCGACGGGGGTGACCGACTCCATCGCGAGGGCGTAGCCGATGTTGGCGGTCACGGTCGACTTCGCGAAGACGACGCCGACGACCTTGCCGTCCTGGTTGAGCAGCGGTCCGCCGGACTCGCCGTGCTGGATGTCCGCCGCGAGCGTGTAGATCGACCGCGACGTCGGATTGTCGCCGTAGATGTCGCCGACGACGGCCGGCGCGACCGCGACGACCTCCGCGGGTCCCGTTTCGAACGGTCCACCGTACGGGTACCCGTCGCTCACGGCGAGGCTTCCCGTTGCGAGGTCGGCACCGAGGCCGAGGGGTACTGCACCGAGCCCGGAGACGGCGATGACGGCGAGGTCGGCCGCCGGGTCGAAGTAGACGACGGTTCCCGAGCGGGCCGTGCCGTCCGCCGATTCGACGACGGGCTCGGAGACGCCCGCGACGACGTGCGCATTGGTCAGCACCCGGTCCGGCGCGATCACGAAGCCGCTGCCGGACTGGTTCTGCCCGCAGGCGTATGCCGTGCCGACGATCTTGAGCACGGAATCCTGGGCGGCGAGCAGTTCCGCGCTCGTGCCCGTGACGAGGGGAACCGTGGGGGCAGGCCCGTTGAAGGCCTCGATGACCCGGGGGATGCCCTCGGTGACGACCATCGCGCGCAGCTGGGCAAGGAACGTCTTGACTGGATCGGGCGTGAGCGAGTCGATCGACCGCACGACCGTCGACGAGGCGATCGCGGGAGACAGCACCGGCACCCCGAGCGACCCGATGCTGAACGCGAGCATCGACACGATGCTCGCCGCGACGACGACGGCGATACCGGCGCCGAACACCCTGTCGACGACGAGCAGCCGTTTGCGGGCCGCCCGGGGGCGGAGCACCCTGCCCAGGGTCCCGCCGATCGAGAGGCCGCCGAGAAGGAGGGCGGCGGCGGTGGCGAGGGTGGCGGCCGTGCGCCACTCCGCTGCGGGCACCCAGGCTCCGACGAGCGGCACGAGGAAGTATGCGGCGATCCCGCCGGCGACGAGGCCGGCGATGCCGCTCAGGCTTCCGATCAGGCCGCTGCGGTAGCCGGAGACGAAATAGCCCAGCAGGAGAAGGACGAGGAGGACGTCCACGATGGTCGAAATGGGCATAGCTCCAAGAGTACGTCGGGAGTTATGCACAGGTTGCGTTCCGGTGCGAGTTATGCACCGATCCCCAGCGAGCACACCGGGGAAGGAAGCGCCCGGGAAGAGTGTCCGCATGACACCGACCATCGTGAAGACCAGGGAAGCCCACGACTTCCTCGCCCTCGTGCCGCAGCTCGCCGGGTTCCAGCCCGAACGCAGCGTGGTGCTCGTCGCCTTCCGCGGAAACCGCACCTGCGGCGCCCTGCGCTTCAACCTGCCGGAGCCCGACCTCGCACGCACGGTCCTCCGTCGTCTCGCGACGTCGATCGTCGGCACGCTGTGCAAGATCGAGGGGGTGGATGCCGTCGTGCCCGTCCTCTACACCGACGAACGGTTCGCGGATGTCCCGGGCATCCCCGGTGAGCGCTTCGCCGAGATCCTGGGCCGTCGGGCCGAACTGTCCGGCTTCCTGGTCCGGGACTCCCTGTGCGTCGCCGCGGACGGCTGGGGTTCCTACCTCGATCCCGCCTGCCCTGCGAGCGGGCGGCCGTTGTCGGCGATCGCGGAGTCCCCGGTGAACCGCGACCTGCCGCCGGAGGCCCACCGTGAGCTCGCGACCCTCGTGAGCAGCGCAGACCTGCCGAAGGTCGACGTGGACCTCCGAGAGCGCTGCGCCCGGCGGCTGGTCCGCTACGAGAGCCTCGGGTCGCATGTCCCGGACGCACCGGACCTGCCGGAACTCGTGGCCATGGTCGGAGATATCCTCGACCCGGTTGCCACCGCCGAGGCCGCGCTCGAGCTCGACCCTGCCGAACTCGGGGCTGGGGAGGCCGCGACCCTGCTGTTCCTGCTGAAAAGCCCGGCCCGGCGCGACCAGGTCATGCTGCAGATCGCGTTCGGGGTGGAGATCGGGCGGGCGACGCACGCAATCAACCAGCGGTATGCCGAGATCCAGCGGGAGACCGGACGCAGCATGGACGACATCGTCGCCGAGGAGCAGGCCGGGTTCGGCGACAAGCGCGACCTCGCCCAGACCGGAAACCTCCTGCTCGGATCCGTCTCCCGGCGCCCGGACCCGGAGCGGGTCGAACGCGGCATCACGCTCCTGAAGATGCTCGTCGCCGTCGCTCCGAAACGGGTGCGCCCCGCACCGCTGTGCATGCTCGCCTGGTTGTCGTGGGCGCTCGGGCGCAGTTCGGTCGCCGGGATCTTCATCGATCAGGCGTTGGCGATCGACCCGGAGTACGGCATGGCCAGGCTGCTGCTCACCGTCGTCTCCGCCGGGCACCTGCCCGAGTGGGCGTTCGCCGTACCAGACTCCGATGCCGGCTGAGAGCGTGGACGGTCATCCGTGCAACGGCTGGGCGCGACGCCAGGCGACTTCGTCGCCGACTACGACCAGAAGCACTACGGCGTTTGCCGCCCAGGCGAGCCCCAGGGCCGGGACAATCGGAGAGGCCGCGGTGAGGAGCCCGAAGGCGAGGATGCCGAGGAAATGACCCGGCAGCCACCGTCCACCGGCCGCGCGGCGGAACAGTGCATTTCCCAGCACGTATACCGCCGATGACCCGCAGACGAGTCCGGCCGTCCAGAGGCTGCCCGCCTCGAGTGGGTCAGCCAGCACGAGGCCGTCGGCGACCGCGGCCAGTACGACGCCGAGCACCATCAGCGCCGGGACGTACGTGTATGCGGTCCGGGCGATCGGCCCAGGGTCGGCGGCATTGACGATGTAATCGCTGCCTCCGCGTTCGCTGTGGCTGAAGTAGAGCAGCCACAGCAGTACCGTTCCGAGGAACGACGACAGGAAAGCCAGGAGGTGCGTCCCGTCGAGCGGTCCTTCGCTGAAGCTCGTTCCCGAGACGATGATCGACTCGCCGAGGACGATGATGAGGAAGAGGCTGACCCGCTCCGCCATATGGCCGCCGGCCACGTTCCAGGTCGTGATGTCCGAGCGTCCGAGACCGGGCACCCAGTACAGGAGGTACGGAGCCCCGTAGTCGACGAGCAATGCCAGCAACCAGATCCAGGGACGTGCTGCGTCTGGAACGAGGGCGCCCCCGATCCAGAACGTTGCCGCGAACGCGTTCCAGAGTGAGATGCGCAGGAAGTTGAGCCCCAGTTCCGGACGCTGCCGGTAGAGCGCCAACAACGTGAACACGCTGCGACCGACCTGCATCGCCGCGAGAGCGCCGGCGAACAGGAGGTCCTTGTCGCCGAACGCATCGGGAATGGCGCTCGCCATGAGCAGACCGAGCAGCATCATGACGATGAGCATTGCCCGCACCGCGCCGCGCTCGGGGTTGAGCCAGGTGAAGGCCCACGTCGTGTAGATCCATACCCACCAGACGACGGCCGTGAGCACGAGGGTATGGAGGAACTCTTCAGGACCCGGATGCGACAGCAAGAGGTGCGAGATCTGAGTGACGGCGAAGACGAAGACGAGGTCGAAGAACAGCTCGATATACGTAACGCGGTGTTCGGCCCCGTCCGTGTCCGGACGGAGGAGGTTGCGGGAAAAACCGAGGCTCGCCATGCCGGTCAGGGTAGCGCGCACGCCGGACCGATTCGACGGAAACCTGGACCGAAAACCAACCCGGGTACGCGGGACAGGCGCCTTCTGCCAGGTATTCCGTCGAATCGGGCGGGGCTACAGGTACTTCGGGGCCTCCGCGAGCACGCCGTAGAGGATGTCGCCGATCTCGCGGAACTCGGACGGGCCGATGGTCAGCGGGGGAGCGAGCTGCACGACGGGGTCGCCGCGGTCGTCGGCGCGGCAGTACAGCCCGGCGGAGTAGAGCGCCTTGGACAGGTAGCCGCGCAGCAGGCGCTCGGACTCCTCATCGCTGAACGTCTCCTTCGTGCCCTTGTCCTTGACGAGTTCGATCCCGAAGAAGTAGCCCTCGCCGCGCACGTCGCCCACGATCGGGAGTGAGTGCAGCTTCTCGAGCTCTGCCCGGAAGAGCGGCGAGTTCGTGCGCACGTTCTCGTTGAGCCCCTCCTCCTCGAAGATGTCGAGGTTCGCGAGCGCGACCGCCGAGGAGACCGGGTGCCCGCCGAAGGTGTAGCCGTGATAGAAGGTCGTGTCGCCGTGCTTGAACGGCTCGTAGATGCGATCGGAGACGATTGTCGCTCCGATCGGCGAGTAGCCGCTCGTCATGCCCTTGGCGCACGTGATCATGTCCGGTTCGATCCCGAAGGTCGTCGAGGCGAACATGTTGCCGATCCGGCCGAACGCGGTGATGACCTCATCGGCGACGAGGAGCACGTCGTACTTGTCGCAGATCTCGCGCACGCGCTTGAAGTAGCCGGGCGGCGGCGGGAAGCAGCCGCCGGAGTTCTGCACGGGTTCGAGGAAGACCGCCGCGACCGTCTCCGGGCCTTCGAACTGGATCATCTCTTCGATCCGGTTCGCCGCCCAGAGGCCGAACTTCTCGATGTCGTCGCCGAAGCCGGAGCCCATCTCGTCGGCCCGGTAGAAGTTCGTGTTGGGCACCCGGAGGCCGCCGGGGGTGACCGGTTCGAACATTTCCTTCATCGCGGGGATGCCCGTGATCGCGAGGGCTCCCTGCGGGGTGCCGTGATAGGCGACGTTGCGGGAGATGACCTTGTGCTTGGTCGGACGGCCCTGCAGCTTCCAGTAGTACTTGGCGAGCTTGAACGCGGTTTCGACGGCCTCGCCGCCGCCGGTCGAGTAGAAGACGCGGTTGAGGTCTCCGGGAGCGTACGAGGCGAGCCGGTCGGCCAACTCGATCGCGCTCGGGTGCGCGTAGGACCAGATCGGGAAGAACGCGAGTTCCTCGGCCTGCTTGGCCGCCGCCTGGGCGAGGCGCTTCCGGCCGTGGCCGACCTGGACCGTGAAGAGGCCGCTCAGGCCGTCGATGTACTTCTTCCCGTTCGAGTCCCAGATGTGGTGCCCGAGGCCCTTCGTGATGATCGGCACCCCCGCGCCGGATTCGACGACGGACTGGCGGGAGAAGTGCATCCAGAGGTGGTCCTTGGCCTTCTGCTGCATGGCCGCGTTCTCGGCGTCCGTGTAGACGGTGGGCCCGGCGTCCTCCGGCGTCACGGCCGCATCGGCGGCGGTTGCGTCAGCACTGACGACCGCGGGTGCCGCAGGGACGGATTCGAGCAAGGGTTCTGAGAGTGTCATTTTTTACCGTGTTCCCCAGTTGTAGAACTGTTTGTGGAGTTTGAGATAGACGAATGTTTCAGTGGACCTGACCCCGTCGAGGTTGCGGATCTGGGAGTTGAGCAGTTCGAGCAGTTCGTCGTCGTCCTCGCAGACGACCTCGGCGAGGATGTCGAAGGAGCCCGCGGTCAGGACGACGTAGTCGACGGCCGGCATGGCCGCGAGCAGGTCGGCGAGCACCCGGGTGTCTCCGGTCGCACGGATGCCGATCATGGCCTGCCGGAAGAAACCGAGCTGCATCGGGTCGGTGACGGCCACGACCTGCATGACCCCGGCATCCGTGAGCTTCTGCACGCGCTGGCGCACGGCGGCCTCGCTCAGCCCGACGGCCTTGCCGATCTCCGCGTAGGAGCGGCGCCCGTCGACCTGCAGCTGCTCGATGATCTTTTTCGAGACGTCATCGAGGGGCACCGACTTGCCCGGTGCGGTACGTCCATTTGCGACCATCCAGCGATTATGTCAGCGAGATTATGCCTCGGCAAGTGATTCCGCAGTTTTTCACGGCAAATGCTGCGGATTCCATATCTCCGAGGGATTCTCCGGTGCGGTGCGCCACCGCGGGCCGCACAGTGGACGGCGCACTCGGGCTACGGTGAAGACCGTACGAGGACGGAGGGAGTCCGATGGGCCCGGAGTGGATGTTCGTGACCGGCTGTTCCTTCGTCGCCGCGGTACCCGCCGACGCGCCGGACGCCCTCGTCAGGGAACTCTCGAACCGCGCCGGCGACCTCTTCCCCTCGGCCGAGGCGCTCGTCGGACTGCTGCCGCTCGGCGGCGCGGACGCACTCGCGTCCTTCGCCCTCGTGATCCGCGCAGCCGCGGACGAGACTGCCGTGACCGTCGTCGTGCGCGGACCGATCGCCGTCGACGTGTTCTCGGTCGGCGGCTCGCGGCGCTTCACCGACCAGGGCATCCGCCCCTGGAATCTCGCCGATTTTTCGGCCGTGACCGGAGTCGTGATCGGTTCCCCCGACGCGGCCGTGCTCGCCGCGGTGCCTGCCCCTCGCGACACGGAAAGCGGACCGGGCACGGTCGTCGGACGGACGGCGCACTGGTCGCCCGCCGGCCGGCCCGCCGCGACGGACGACACCGTGATCCGCCCGTCGGATGACACCGTGATCCGCGTGCCGGCCGACACCGTGATCCGACCCCTGGATGACACCGTGCTCACAACCGGTCGCCGGATCGCGGTACCCGGCGACGACGGCTACGACGGAGACGACGGGGCCGGCGGGTGGGAAGCGGAGGCCGGCGCGGACGCCGAGGCGACAGTCGAAGTCGTCCGACCTCCGTCCGCCCGGTTCCGGCTGCCCGACGGTCGTGAGTTCTCCCTCGACCGTCCGCACCGGCTGGGCCGGCGCCCTGTGCCGCCGCGGATCCCCGCCGAACCGCTCATCACCCTCGTGGCCGTCGACTCTCCCGGCTCGCTCGTGTCCGCGACCCACGTCGACATCCGGCAGGTGGGGGACGTCATCGTCGTCACCGATACCGGCTCCCGGAACGGCACAGTCCTGGTGTCAGCGGACGGCCGTCGGGAACGGCTCCGCCCCGGCGATTCCCGAACTATGCCCCCGGGTACGAGAATAGACATCGGGGACGATAACATCATCGAGATCATCCCGGCGAGCGACACCGAGTCGGCTCCGTATTTCCCAGCACATCGTGGAAGGCACCACCCGTGACCCAGATTGGTCAAGGCTCAGGCGGATTCGAGGTCGCTTTCCCCTCGGTGAAGAAGACGGTCTCCCTCGCGTGGGCCGCACTCACCGACACCGGGCATCGCCGCGAGGTCAATGAAGACAGCCTGATCTCCGTGCCGCCCATCTTCGCCGTCGCAGACGGCATGGGCGGTCACTCCGCCGGCGACGTCGCGAGCGCTGCCGTTGTGAACCGGCTCGCCGAGCTTGCCGGACGGGACTCGCCGCAGAACGCGGCCATCAACACCGCCCTCGGCCTCGCGGTCACGGACATGGCGTCCGGCGTCGGCGTGACCGACCTCGGCACCGGGACCACCGTGACGGGAGCCTTGCTCGCGGTCGTGTCCGGCGCGCCGCACTGGGTCGTCTTCAACATCGGCGACTCCCGGGTGTACCTGCTCACCTCCGGTGTGCTCGAACAGATCACCATCGACCATTCCGTCGTCCAGGAACTCGTGGACGCCGGCCGGATCACCCGCGACGAAGCGGATGTCCACCCGCACGGCAATATCATCACCCGCGCCGTCGGGTTCCACGAGGCGCCGATCCCCGACTACCGAGTGCTGCCGGTGCACCCGGGAATGCGGCTCCTGATCTGCTCGGACGGGCTGACCAAGGAACTCACCGCCTACGGCATCCGGCATTTCCTGATCTCCAATCCGGACCCGGAGGACGCCGCGAAGGCGCTCGTCGAGGCCGCGCTCGAGAACGGCGGCCGCGACAACGTCACGGTGATCGTCCTCGACGTCCTCGATATCGAAGACAGTGAAGGCAGTGAAGGCAGCGAAGGCAGTGAAGGCAGCGAAGGCACCGCGGGCGCCGACGAGTCGTCCGCCGCGCAGGACGCTGACACCGGCCCCCTCGACATCGTCCATCTCGACACGCACTGAGTCCGAAACGCACTGAGTCCGACACCCCCTGAGTTGGGGTAGCGGCATCCCGGATACGTGCGGGGCAACTGCCTAAACTTGAGTGACGCCAGTCGTGATACCCGTTCGATGCGCGTTCACGGACCAGTTGAATGACCATTGGCGAGAACCAGACGGGGAGGCCGCGATGCAGCGACGATTGCCGTCGACGCCCCCGAACCTGCCGGGATTCTCCTATCTGCGCGTACTCGGCTCCGGTGGTTTCGCGGATGTCTTCCTCTACCAACAGGACCTTCCGCGCCGCCAGGTCGCGGTCAAGGTGCTCCTCGCGGAGGTCGTCAACGACCAGGTCCGGCAGTCGTTCCAGGCCGAGGCCAACCTGATGGCGTCGCTCAGCTCGCACCCGTCGATCCTCACCGTCTTCCAGGCCGGAGTCTCGGCCGACGGCCGCCCGTACCTCGTGATGGAACAGTGCTCTCCCGCGCTCAGCCAGCGCTACCGCACGGAGCCCCTCGGCGTCCCTGAGGTGCTCCAGGTCGGCATCACCATCGCGAATGCCGTCCAGGCCGCGCACCAGGCCGGCATGCTGCACCGAGACCTCAAGCCCTCGAACATCCTCGTCACCCGGTACGGGCACGCCGTGCTCGGCGACTTCGGCATCGCGGCCACGGTGAGCGACGCCCGCACCGTCGAAGCGATCGGGCTGTCCATCCCCTGGTCGGCTCCCGAAGTCCTCCTCGACGAGGTCTCCGGCTCCGTCGCCTCCGAAGTCTGGTCCCTCGGCGCCACGCTGTATTCCTTCCTCACCGGTCGCTCGCCGTTCGAGATCCCCGGTGCCGAGAACAGTTCGGCCCAGCTCATCTCCCGCATCAACAAGGCCAGGGTCCCTGCGATCGGCCGGCCGGATGTCCCGGGCAGGCTCGAGCTCATCCTCCAGCGCTCGATGTCCCGGCGTCCGGAATCGCGTCAGGGCAGCGTGCTCGAACTCATCCGGGAGCTGCAGTCCGTGGAGGCCGAACTGGGTCTCCTCCCCACCCGCCTCGAGGTCGCCGACGAGGACTGGGCCGGAGAGTCCGGCGTCGACGACGAGGACCGCACCCGCATCTCGGCGGTGAATTCGATCAATGCGTACCGGGAGCCTCGCCGCCGCGGCGCTCAGCCGGCAGCACGCGGGCGCCGCTCGACTGCCGGTGCGCTCGCCGACACCTCCGGCCCGCGCGGCACGGCCGGCTCCGACGGCTCGGCCGGTTCGGTGGGCACCGGGGGCCCGTCCCGAGACTCGGGCCGCGGCACAGCCAGGGGTTCGGTGCCGGGGAGCTGGCGGCGTTCGGCACTGGTCTGGGCGCTCGTGGCGGCATCCGTCATCATCGTCGTTCTCGCCGTCGTGACGGCGTCGGCGCTCTCGCATCAGGCGACGCCAGGCCTGCCGACGGTGAGCAATGTCACGGGTGAGGTGCGCGACGGCATGGTCGTGTTCGGCTGGGCGGACCCGGGCATCGCCCAGGGGGACAGCTACGTCGTCACCCTCCGCACCGGTGAGAGCAGCATCCAGAAGGGCACCGAGTTCAGCGTCGACCCGCACGGACAGGCCAGGGTCTGCGCCAGCGTCGCCGTCAACCGGGACGGCCGCACCGGGAGCGCGAGCGGCGAGAAGTGCGTCGACACCGGTGGGTCCGCGACCGGAAGCGCGCGCGGCGGCGTGTCCGGCGTCTGGGACGTTTCGTGATCCGTCGCTGGGCCTCCCGCCAGCTCGCCGTCCACCGCTCGGCCTGGGCGACGGGCCTCGGCGGGACGCTCGTCCTGGCCCTCGTCGTGACGACGGCCGTCGTGTCCGGCGGGTACACCGCCCAGCGTCTCGACCTCGGCGATGCCGCGGTCTGGGTCACCAACGAGACCCGCCAGGCCATCGGCCGGGCGAACACGGCGGTGATGGAGCTCAACACGGTCGTGACGAGCGAGAGCTCCAACCTCGACGTGCTCCAGGGCGGGGCGACAGTGCTCGTGCTCGACACCGGCAACAGCTCCCTCGACATCCTCGACCCGGCCACGGCGACGATCGTGCGGAGCGTCGCACTGCCGCCCCTGGCGCCCACGGTGTTCCTCGCGGGAACCCGAACCCTGATCGCCTCGAACGGCGAGGTCTGGGAGACGCCGACGAGCCAGCTCGCGAGCTTCGACGCGACGACCTCGCCGACGCTCTCCCTCGGCGCCGGCTCGGTCGTGAGCGTCGACGACACCGGGACCCTGTTCTCCTTCACGCCGGCGACGGGCACCCTCGCCCGGGCGTCGTCCGGAAGTGGAACGGTCACCGCGAGCCAGACCATCAACGCCGGATCGCCCGGCGACGACTACCAGCTGACGAGCGTGCACGGCAGCTGGGCGCTGCTCAACGCGACATCCCGGCACCTGTTCCTCGATGGCAGGGACGTCGACCTGTCCGGGGTGATCGTCGACGGCGCCACCCCCGCCATCCAGCGGCCGAGTCTCACCGGCACCCGGGTGCTGGTCGCCCACGAGCGCGGGCTCGTCGCCGTCCCGCTCTCCGGCGGCGCCCCGACCGCACTCGTCAGCGGCAGGACCGGCACCGCGGCGGCCCCGGACACCTCCGGATCGTGCGCCTATGCGGCGTGGTCCGACGGCACGGCCTGGCGCGACTGCGGCGAGGCGGGGTCCGGTGGCTCCGGCGGAACGCGGTCAGGCACGACGACCCTCACCGGGATCGACGGCAACGCCCGGCTCTCCTTCCGGCGCAACGGCACCGGACTCGTCCTGAACGACGCGCACAACGGCTCGACCTGGGCCGTGCAGCGCGACAACCAGCTGATCGACAACTGGGCCGACCTCATCGACTCCGCCCCGGACACCCAGCGCATCGAGACCAACGGCGACGACACCCCTCCGGTCTACGACAAGGTGCAGGCGCCTCCCGTCGCCGTCGACGACTCCTTCGGAGCGCGGCCCGGCCGGATCGTGACCCTCCCGGTGCTGCTCAACGACTCCGATCCGAACGGGGACGTGCTCGTGATCGAGTCGGTCACGCCGATCGGCGCGGCCACCGGCCGGCTCGAACTCGTCGGCAACAACCAGCAGGTGCAGCTCACCCTCACGGAGGCCGCGACCGGTCAACTCCGGTTCGGCTACACGATCAACGACGGCCGCGGCGGAAGCGCATCCGCAACCGTCACCGTCACCGTCAAGACCCCGGCGGAGAACTCCGCTCCCGAACAGGTGCGAACCACCCACGCGACCGTTCGGGCGGGCGGGCGGGTGACCAGCCAGGTGCTCGGCGACTGGGTCGACCCCGACGGCGACCCGGTCTACCTCGCCGCGGCATCCGCCGCCGGCCCCGACCTGCTGAGCTTCACACCCGCCGGCGCCGTCGTCTTCACGGATGCCGGCACGAACGCCGACGACAAACGGGTCGGCCTGAGCGTCTCAGACGGCCGCCTGCTCGGCACCGGCTCGCTCACCGTCTCGGTGCGCGCGAGCGGCGCGGTGCCGATCGTCGCTGACTCCTTCGTCGTGCTCGCGACCGCGGGGGCCGAAGTCTCGGTGTCCCCGCTCGACCATGCCCGTGGCGGGTCGGCGCCGCTCCGGCTGTCGAGCGTCCCTGCCCGGCCGGACGCCACGATCACCCCCGACTTCGCCTCCGGGTCGTTCCGGTTCCTGAGCGGCACTCCGGGGGTCCACGAGATCGAGTACTCCGTCACCGACGGGCAGCTCACCGCGACGGGCAGGGTACGGGTCGATGTCGCGCCCGCCGCCGACGCCAACAGCACCCCCGTCACCGTGCCGCACACGGCATTCATCCGCGGCCAGCAGGCCACCCTCGTCGACGTGCTCGCGACGGACTTCGACCCGGCGAACGGGGTGCTGCTGATCACCGGGACGATGAATGTGCCCGCGTCGAGTGGCATGCGGATCGAGATCCTCGACCAGCGGATCCTCCGGGTCACCCTGACCCGCCCGCTTCCGGAGGGCGGGCTCAGCTTCGGGTACCGGATCAGCAACGGACTCGCCGACGCGGACGGCACCGTGTCCGTCGTCGAAATACCAGCGCTCGGGCAGAAACAGGCCCCGATCGCCGCCCCGGACACGGCGACCGTCCGGGTCGGCGACGCCATCGACATCCCGGTCCTCGCGAACGACGAACAGCCGGACGGCGATTCGCTGACCCTGGACCCCGTCCTCGCCTCCGGCCTGCCCGCCGGTGCCGGCCTGCTCTTCGTCGCGGGCACCGTGCTGCGGTACCTCGCGCCGGCCACCCCGGGCACATACACCGCGGTCTACCGGGTGAACGCCCCCGACGGCCAGTACTCGAACGCCGAGGTGCGCATCTCGGTGCGCGAAGCCGATCCGAGCACCAACAACCCGCCCGTCCCGAAGACGGTGACCGCGCGGGTGCTTTCCGGCGGCACCGTCGAAGTGTCGATCCCGCTGGCCGGGATCGACCCGGACGGCGACTCCGTCCAGCTCGTCGGCCAGGAGACCAACCCGGAGAAGGGTTCCGTCACCGCTGACGGAACCGACACGTTCCGGTACCAGGCCGGGGAGTACTCCGCGGGAACGGACACCTTCAGCTACGCCGTTGTCGACGCCCTCGGCGCCCGGGCGATCGGCACCGTTCGGATCGGGATCAGCCCGCGCCTCGACGGCGCCCGCAACCCGGTCGCGGCCCCGGACGAGGTCGTCGTGCGTCCGGGAAGCACGGTTGCGGTGCACGTGCTGGCGAACGACTCAGACCCCGACGGGGGCCGGCTCACGATCAGCGCCGTCGAACCGAGCGGAACGGACCCTTCGGCAGCAGCCCAGGGCACCGCCGCGATCGACGGCGACACCATCGCGGTCACGGCTCCCGCGACACCGGGCCGATTCGGCTTCATCTACGAGATCAGCAACGAGCGCGGCGGCACCAGCTCGACCTTCCTCACCGTCGTCGCGCGCGCGGACGCCCCGCGCGCCCGGCCAGAGGCCAGGGACACCCACCTGACCCTCTCCGACGTGCTCGCGGGCGGCACCGTCGACGTCGACGTGCTCGCCAACGTCAGTTTCGCCGACGGGCCGGCCCGTGGCCTGGCGTTGAGCGTCCCCGACTCCTGGGCCGACTCGGCGAGGGTGACAGACGCCAAGCGGGTCCGGGTGACCGTGCACGCCACGAGCCAGATCATCCCGTTCCAGGTCGCGAACCCCGACGACGCGGGCATCACCGCCCTCGCCTTCATCTGGGTCCCCGGGTACACCGACGCCCTGCCGCAACTGCGGAAGGGCGCTCCCGCGCTCACCGTCGCGAGCGGCGCCACCCTCGCCATCCCGATCAACGACTACGTCGTCGCCGTCGGCGGCAAGAAGGTGCGCCTCACCGACCGGAGCCTCGTGCACGCCACCCGGTCCAACGGTGCGGAGCTCGCCAGCTCGGACACGAGCATCGCCTTCACGAGCGCGGACCAGTACTACGGTCCGGCCTCGGTGTCCTTCGTCGTCACCGACGGCACCGGCGCAGGGGATCCGGCCGGCCACACCGCCACGATCGTCCTGCCGATCACGGTCACACCGCAGGCGAACCAGCCGCCGGCCTTCGACGGCGCCGTGCTCGACTTCGAACCCGACCAGACGAAGGTCATCGACCTGAGCAAACTGACCTCGTACCCGTACCCGAACGACCAGGCCTCCCTGGTCTACTCGGTGCTCGACCCGAAGCCGGTCGGATTCGACTACTCCCTCGACGGCAGGCAACTCACCCTGCACGCCAGGACCACGACGCTGCCGACCTCGGGCGCGCAGGGCGGCCACGGTTCCATCACGATCGGCGTCTCGGCCGGTGGCACGCCGGGCAGGGCCGGCCGCATCGACATGAGCGTCGTCGCGTCCACCCGCCCGCTCGCCATCCCGGCGGCGGATGTCGCAATCGCCCCCCGCGGACAGACGACCGTCGTCGACGTGCTCGCCAACGACGGCGCGGCCAACCCGTTCCCGCAGGTCCCGTTGCGGGTCGTCGCCGTGCGCGGTCTCGGCGGCGCCGGGGTCCCGGCAGGGGTCAGGATCACCCCGAGCGCCGACAACAGCACGCTCAGCGTTCAGGTCGCCGCGAACGCCGCCGCAACGGACACGAACCTCGAGTATGAGGTCGCGGACGCGACGAACGACCCGGACCGCTACGCGTGGGGCACCGTGAGGATCTCCGTCCAGGACCGGCCGGACCCGGTCACGAGCCTGTCGGTGACCGGATTCGCGGACGCCCGCCTGTCGGTCGCCTTCAACCCCGGCGCAGCCAACAACTCCGCCGTCACCGGCTACGAGATCACCCTCGTGACTGCCGCGACGGGCGCGCCGGTGAGCACCACGACCTGCCAGGCGACCGCGTGCACGGTCCCGACCGGCGGCAACGGCCGGTCCAACGCGGTCCGGGTCTCGGTCGCGGCGCGCAACGGCCTCGGCCTCGGCACGGCTACCGCGCTCGCAGACACCGTCTGGTCCGATGTCGTCCCGACGGCACCCGGGAGTCTTGCGGCCGCGCCGCTCGACGGCGGCCTGACGATCAGCTGGGCGCCCGTCTCCGCCGGCGCGGGGTCGCCGGTCGCGGACTACCTGGTCACCGTCAACGGCACCGCCCAGCCCGCCGTCTCCGCGACGGGGCCGGGCTGCGGGGCGACCCGGTGCTCACTCACGGTGAGCGGTCTCGCCAACGGCGCGGACGTTCCGGTGACCGTGAGCGCCCGGAACGAGTCATATCCCGCCCTGTCGGCGTGGACAGCCGCCTCGACGCGGGGCACGCCCTTCGGAGCGCCGGCGGCCGGCGCAGTCTCCGCTTCGGCCGGTGCCGCCGGCACCGTCCACGTCGCGTGGGATGCCTTCTCCGGTTCCGGCGACCCCGTCGCCGGGTACTACGTGCAGCGCCTCACGAACGGCACGGTGCCGACCGGCAACCAGGCGTGCACGGTCACGTCCCCTGCTCCTGGAACCGTCGTCGTCCCGCACACCGGTGCGAACGTCGCCGAGCTGAAGACCCTCGGCGCGGACGCAACGGGCGTCGACTTCACGGGGCTCACGGCGGACACCGCCTCGTACTACTTCGTGGTCTGGGCATACAACCGGGCCGGCTGTACGAACAGTCAGGTCACCAGCGTGCAGGTGCAGGCGACTCCCGGCGTCGTCACCGACCCGGGAGCCTCGATGGGCATGCACGACGCGGCATACGACCTCCAGATCACCCCGGTGAGCCCGGGTGCCGGGGTCACGGGATACGAAGTCCGGTCCGTGGACGCGGCAACGGGCACCCCCGGCGCGAGCGCGAGCTTCACCGCGACCGCACTCCCGCGCCAGCTGCTGAGTCCGACGGTATTCGGCGCGCAGTTCAGCTACCAGGTGCGCGCGTGCAACACCACGGCCACCTGGGGCACCTGCGGAGCCTGGTCTGCGACGCTGACGGCGCCGGCGGCATCCGTCAGCCTCGCCGTGACCGGCCTGACCTACGACCCCCTGGCCGGCGCGTTCGCCTGGACGAACGGCCCGGACAACGGCGGCTACACCACGGGCTACAGCTGTTCGGTGCCGACGGACGCCGGTGCCGCACCCGTGGCCGGCGGCCCCACGAGCTGCACCCTCGCTGCTCCGGCCGCTGCAGGCACGGCCCGCCTCAGCGTCACCGTCGACCTCGGGCTCGGTGCGGGCAACCCGCTGTACAACTACGACCGATGAGATCGATGAGACTGTCGAGACTGATCCGATGAAAACCCGAAAGACACTGAGATGACTATCCCAAGGACCGGCCCGATGAATGCCCAGACGACCTCGCCCGACCAGGCTGCCGCTGCCACGATGACCGCCGAGCAGGCCGCGCACTTCGCCGAGGTCTTCGAGCGGCTCGTCTCCGGGGTCGAACGGGTTCTGCTCGGCAAGCACCACGTCATCCGGATGGCGTTCACCGCATTGCTCAGCGGCGGTCACCTGCTGCTCGAAGACGTCCCCGGCACCGGCAAGACGAGCCTCGCGCGGGCGATCGCGCAGAGCGTCCAGGGCACCAGCAACCGGATCCAGTTCACGCCGGACCTGCTCCCCGGCGACATCACCGGTGTCAGCATCTACGACCAGCGCAGCGGTGCGTTCGAGTTCCACCGCGGTCCCGTTTTCGCCAATATCGTGCTCGCCGACGAGATCAACCGCGCGAGCCCGAAGACCCAGGCTGCGCTGCTCGAGGTGATGGAGGAAGAGCAGATCACCGCGGACGGGGTGACGCACCCCGTCGCCGAGCCGTTCATGGTGATCGCCACCCAGAACCCCATCGAGCAGGCGGGCACCTACCGGCTGCCGGAGGCCCAGCTCGACCGGTTCATCATGAAGACCTCGATCGGCTACCCGGACCATGCCTCGACGATCCGGATCCTCGAGGGCGCCGGCCGTCGCGCGCACGCGGTCGTCGTCCCGGCCGTCATCGCCGCCGCGACGGTCGTCGAACTCGCCGCACTCGCCAGGACGGTCCACGTCGACCCCTCCATCAACGACTACGTCTCCCGCCTGGTCGACGCGACGCGCACGAGCACCGAGGTACGCCTCGGCGCGAGCGTGCGCGGGGCGCTGGCCCTCATCCGCACCGCGAAGACCCTCGCCGCGGCAAACGGGCGGCACTACGTCATCCCCGACGACGTGAAACAGCTCGCAGAGGCGGTCCTCGCGCACCGGCTCCTGCTCGATCCGGAGGCCGAGTTCGACGGCGTCACACCCTCGAGCATCGTCGCGCGCATCCTGATCGAGACGCCTCCGCCGGGGGACCGGCAGGCCGCGTGAGCGACCAGGACGGCGCACGTCCGAACGGCCTCGGCGAGGACACCGCCGACGGCCGTCTCGCCGCGCTGCTCGTGCGTGCCGTCCGCGCTGTCCGTGCCGTATGGGCGGCCGGCGCGCTGCTGGTGAGGACCTGGCGGCGCGCCACCGCCGTCGTCACGGTCCTCGGCTGGAGCGTTCTCGCATCCGCCGCCCTTGCCCTCGCGACCGGGTACCTGCTCGGCTGGACCGAACTCGTGGTGCTCGGCTGGGCGGGACTCGCCCTCGTCCTGGCCTCATTCGGCTTCCTCGTCGGGCGCACGGCGTACCAGATCCGGCTCCGGGTTCCAGTGGACCGGGTCGTGGTCGGGGAGCGGGTCCCCGGTGAATTGATCGTGCGCAACCCCAGCGGTCGACGGCTGCCCGGCGTCGGGGTCGAGGTTCCCGTCGGCCTCGGCCTCGCCGAGTTCGCGATGCCGGGGCTCGCCAGGGGCGCACACTTCGAGGACGTGTTCATCGTCCCGACCATGCGGCGCGGCATCATCCCGATCGGGCCGGTGCGCACGGTGCGCGCGGACCCGGTCGGCCTCGTGCGCAGGGAACTCGTCTGGGCAGAACGCGTCGACCTCTTCGTGCACCCGCGCACCCTCCCGATTCCGAGCATGAGCACGGGGTTCATCCGTGACCTCGAGGGAAACCCCACCAGGGACCTCACCAACCTCGACATGTCCTTCCATGCCCTGCGCGAGTACGTGCCGGGCGACGAGCGGCGCAGCATCCACTGGAAGAGCACGGCGAAGACCGGCCGCCTCATGGTGCGCCAGTACGAGGAGTCCCGGCGCAGCCACCTGCTGGTGGCGCTGAGCCTCGCCGCAGACGACTATGCCGACGACGAGGAATTCGAACTCGCCGTGAGCGTCGCCGGCTCCCTCGGCGTGCGGGCGATCCGCGACGCGCGCACGGTGTCCGTCGTCACGAGCGCCGTTGCACCCGGTGCCGTCCGCCACAGTGCCCCTGGCCGGGCCCCGGGCCAGGGGGAGCACCGGCCGGGCCGTTCGGACCGGAACCGGCGGCGCCCCGCGGCCGAACGGCTCAGCACCCTGACGACCACCCGCCTGCTCGACGACCTGTGCCGGGTGGACCGCACCAAGGACGCACTGCCGCTCGGCGCGCTCGCGCAGTCAGCGGCGGATGCCGTCGCCGGCATCTCCGTCGCCTTCCTCGTGTACGGCTCGACGGTGAGCCTCGCCGAGCTGCGCGCAGCGGCGACCCATTTCCCCGGCGGGGTCGAAGTCGTGGCCGTCGTCTGTGCGACAGCGTCCGTGCCGGGCCTCCGGCGCGTCGCCGAGCTCAGCGTGCTCACCATCGGCTTCCTCGAGGACCTGCAGCACAGCCTCGCCAGGGGGGTCGCCGCGTGACCGACAGAGCGGTACAAGGCCGGCGCCGTGCATCCGCCGGCTTCATCATCGGAAACACGGTGGCGATGTTGCTCGCGACGATGGTCGCGGCCGTGACGCTGTGGCCGGTCTACGGCAACCGCGAATTCGTGGTGCTCGTTGTCGTCGCCGCGGCGCTCGGTGCGGGAATCGCGATCGTCGGGACGGTGTTCCACTGGCGGGCGTGGCTGGTCTCCCTCGTCACGATCGCGGTGTATTTCCTGGTCGGCGTGCCGCTCGCGATCCCGGGCGAGGCGACCCAGGGCGTGGTCCCGACCCTCGCCGGGCTCGGGGACCTCGCCGCGGCGACCGCGCTGAGCTGGAAGGAGCTCGTCACGATCGTGCTCCCGGTCGGCTCGTACCAGGCCCTGCTCGTGCCCGCCCTCATCCTCGTCCTGACGAGCACCGTCACCGGGCTCTCGATCGCCCTCCGAGCTCGGATCGGCGAGCTCGGTGTCCTCGGGCCGATCGCGCTCTACGTCGCCGGGATCGGACTCGGCCCGACCGTCGGATTCGCGCCGATCGAGACCGGCCTCGCCCTCTTCGTCGTGCTGCTGTTCTGGTTGCTCTGGCAACGCGCGGCACGACGACGGGCGCTCCTCGGCCTCTCCGGCGCCCGTCAGTCCGCGCGCACCCGCGAATCGAAGGCCGGTCGTCGGCTCAACGCTGCCCGTGGGGTGCTCTCCGCCGCGCTGATCACCGCGCTCGCGATCGGGGTCGGCACCGCGGCCGCGGTGGCCTTCCCGGTTCAGGTGCCCCGGGACGTCGTGCGGGCCCGCGTGCAGCAGCCGTTCGATCCGAACGACTACCCGAGCCCGCTGAGCGAATTCCGCAGTTACCTGCAGCAGGGGCAGTCCGACGCCGTGATGCTGTCGGTGACCGGCCTGCCGGCAGGGGGCCGGCTCCGACTCGCCGCTCTCGATTCGTACAACGGGATCGTCTATTCCCTCGATGGTGCCGCGAACGCCTTCACCCGGCTGCCCGACCGGTTGGACCAGAGCGCGGTCGCCGGGGATCCCTCGTCGATCGACGTGACGATCGCCGGGTATGCGGGCGTCTGGGTCCCGGGCACCGGGCAGCTCGAACGCATCCGCTTCACCGGTGCGACCGGCACGGCCAGGGCCGATGCGTTCTACTACAACGACGGCACGGGGACCGCCGCGGTACTCGGCGGACTCGCCTCCGGCGACACCTACACGGCCACCGCGGTCGTGCCACGGGCTCCTCGCTCGCTCGCAACGGTCACGCCGGGCACGGCAGCCCTGCCTGCCCTCGAGGCACTCCCGGACTCCGTCGAAGAGGCGCTCGCGGGATACGTTCGAGCCGGGGACCCGCCCGGCGTGCAACTGCAGGCCATGCTCGACGGGTTGAAGGCGGACGGCTATGTGAGCCACGGCGTCGGTGCGGACGAGCCCGTGAGCCGGTCGGGCCACGGCCTGGACCGGATCAGCCAGCTGTTCACCGATGAACCCATGCTCGGAGACGCCGAACAGTACGCCGTCGCGGCCGCGCTGCTGGCACGGCGGCTGGGTTTCCCGGCCAGGGTCGTCATGGGATTCGCCCCGCAGCAGCCCGGGGTCTCAGGCGACGGGGCGACGCCGGTGATCGTGCACGGTGCAGACGTGTCGGCCTGGATCGAGGTTCAGACGGCGTCGGAGGGCTGGGTGACGATCGACCCCACCCCGGCCGTCCGCGATGTGCCGGAGAAACAGCCGGACCGGCCCCAGATCGTATCGCGCCCGCAGACCGTCGTGCCGCCGCTCGCGCCGAGTGTGACGGAGCAGCGGGATCCCGCCACTCCGGAGAACGCCCCGGAAACGCCACCGGCGCCACTGTCGCCACTCCTGGCGTTCCTTCTCACCGTGTTGACGATCACGGGCTGGACGCTGCTCGCCGCCCTCGTCATCGCCGGCCCGTTCCTCCTCGTGATCGTCGCGAAGGCACGTCGGCGCAGTCGCCGTCGAAGGACGGGCTCAACGCTCGACCGGGTGCGCGGTGGCTGGCGTGAATTCGCAGACACGGCGGCGGACTTCGGCATCGACGTGCCGGTCGGGGCGACCCGCCTCGAACTGGCCGAAGCGGTCGGCGGGGAACCGCCCGTTGCGGCGGCGGTCGCGGTCGACCGGGCCGTCTTCGCGCCGGGGCGGCCGAGCGACGGTGTCGCCGACCAGATCTGGAGAATGGTCGGAGACCTCCGGGTCGCGCTCGCCGCCGGACGCACGCGCAGGGACCGGTTCCGGGCGCTCATTTCGTTGCGCTCGTTCGCTCGCTACGCTGGAAGGGCATCCGTTCCACCTGTGAATCGGGGCACGCCGAGCGCTGACGGGGTTTCCCACCCCGGCCAGGACCGGCGAATGGAAGGAGCCGTTTCGTGAATTGCCTGATCTGCGGGGCGCCGTTGAGTGTGGGCGCCATGTTCTGCGGTGAATGCGGCAGTTCGACGAAGGCCACCCCGAAAACCCGCAAGCGTCACGACCCGCGTCCGAACGACACGACCATCATCCAGCCGCTGCGACCCAGGCCGAGCGTCGTGTCGATTCCGGTGACGACCGCTGCGGCCGGCTCCGGAGCGCTCGGGGAGCCTGCGGCGTCCGCCCAGCCCCCCGCCGTGCCTGCCCCTGCCGTGCCTGGCCCTGCCGTGCCGGCTGGTGGAGCCGAGCTCGAATCGCCATCACCCTTCGCGCCCGGGCGTCGCCTGCGGCCCGTGAACCCCGCGCCCCCGTCCCGTCAGGGCGCGCACACCCACGGTTCCCACGTCGCCCTCACCGGTGGCGCCGACCCGGCAACCGGCGGCGCCTTCGTACTGCGGTTCAGCACGGGAGAAGACCTCGAAGTGCGCGGCACCGGGCTGATCGGACGCCGGCCGATGCCGCAACCGAGCGAGCACTTCGACCGTCTGGTGCAGATCATCGATCCCGGGATGTCGGTGTCGAAGACCCACCTCGAGTTCGGCCAGCATGACGGCGAGCTCTGGGTCAACGACCGCTTCTCCGGCAACGGCACCATCATCCGCCGCCCCGACGCGACGATGGTGCGGTGCGAGCCCGGCCGCCGCTACCTCGTGCCGCGCGGCTCGCGCGTCGAGATCGGCGACCAGTACTTCCAGGTCAGCTGAGACGTCCGTCGGAGGCGGCCAACGCCGGCCGGGTGCGTGCGGTTCGGTTCCGGCCAGCCGCGGGGGTTACTCCTCACCACCCCGGCCAGCCGACTACCGGCCCACCGATGCGGTCTGCCACCGGTCGTCAGCGCGTTCCGGTGTTCTGCTGTCCGGGTGACCGACAACTTCCTCGCCGACGAACCGCTGTCGCTACCCGCGTCCCCGACGGACCCCCCTCCCACCGCGTTCCCGCTGATCGCCTCCCTGGCGCCCCTCGTGGCGGCCGGAGTGATCTGGCTCGTGACCGGTTCACCGTTCGTGCTGCTGTTCGCCGTGCTCGGCCCGGTGATCGCGGTGGCGGGCGTCGTCGACGGTCGCCGAGCCGCGCGCCGCACCCGCCGCCGCGACGCCGCAGCGCACGCGGCGGCTCTCGCCGACCTGCGGATCGCCGTCACCGACCGGCACACCGAACTGCGCCGACGGCGACGGCAGGAGGCACCCTCGGCGTCCCTGCTCCTCGAAACGCCGGACCGGGCATCCCGGTGGAGGCCACGAGCCGGAAGCGGGGTCCCCGTGGTGCTGGGAACGGGAAGCACGGCGAGCGGTGTCCGTCTCGACGGAGCCGGCTCGCATCGGGAGCTGCGCGCCTGGGCGGGCACGCTCACCGATGCGCCCATCACAGCGGATGCCGCCGGTGGCGTCGCGATCGTCGGGCCCGCCGTCCTCGTGGCGGCGTTCGCCCGCGCGCTGCTCGTGCAGCTCGCCTTCACGCTGGCGCCGGACCGATTCGCCCTGGAACCGGTCGCGACGGAACAGGCGGCCGGCGACGACTGGGCGTGGACCCGAGCGCTGCCGCACTCGCCACCACCGCGCAGCGCGGAGCCCGTCGGTCTCGCGGGCCGCGCAGGCCACAGCCGTCCCGTCCGGACGACCGTCGTTCTTCGCCTCACCGACACGTCGACCACTGGCACCCGCGCTCCCGTCGCAGTCCCGCAGCACGGGCACCCGCCCGCACCCTGGTTGCTGCTGGCCACAGACCTCGCCGACGTTCCGCCGGGCTGCGCGACGGTCGTGCGCGTGCACAGCCCGACCAGGGCCGAAGTGCTCTTCTCTGCGGGATCCGCGGAAACCGGGAGCGTCGGGAGCCCAGCGGGCGAGGGGCACCGTCCGGGGTCGTCTCCCCGCCGGGACCTCCGGCCGGAGCTCATCACCAGGGAACAGGCGGGCAGTTTCGCTCGGCTGCTCCGAGACCGCGCCGAGACGGCGGGCCTTCTCGGCGGGCAGCTGTCCCTGCCCGCCCGGGTCACGCGCGCCGAGCTGGCCGCGCGCGTCGGCCATCCGCTCTCCGCCGCACCGTCTGCGGTGGACCGGGACGGGCTGGCCTGCGCGATCGGTGTCGGCGCCGACGGGCCGGTCACGCTCGACCTCGTCGGCCACGGGCCGCACGCCATCGTCGGTGGAACGACCGGAAGCGGAAAGAGCGAACTGCTGGTGACCTGGGTCAGCCAGATGGCCGCAGACCGGTCACCGGACGAGCTCACCTTCCTGCTCATCGACTTCAAGGGAGGTGCGGCATTTCGCCCGCTCACTGTTCTCCCGCACTGTGTCGGACTGGTCACCGATCTCGACGGGCGGCAGGCGGAACGCGCCCTCGTGAGCCTCGCCGCCGAGCTGCGTCACCGGGAACGCGTGCTCGCCGCTGCGGGTGCCCGCGACCTGGCCGAATTGCGTGCCCTCTGCGGGCCGGTGTCGCCGCACACGCCGACGGGGCACACCGCACTGCCGCGGCTCGTGATCGTCGTCGACGAGTTCGCGACCATGCTCGCGTCGTTTCCCGAACTCCACGCCCTCTTCGTCGACATTGCGGCCAGGGGACGCTCGCTCGGGGTGCACCTCGTGTTGTGCACCCAGCGCCCGGCCGGAGTCGTGCGGGACGCACTGCTCGCCAACTGCAGCCTCCGGATCTCCCTGCGCGTCAACAATGCGGCGGATAGCCAGGCCGTGCTCGGGACGGACGCAGCCGCCGCCATTCCGGCCGCAGCTCCCGGTCGGTGCCTGATCGCGCTGGGGGACGGCGATCCAGAGCCCTGCCAGGTCGCCGTCACCTCGGGCGCGGAGATCGAGGCCCTGGCTGCCGTCACGGGCCCAGCGGGGCGCGGAGAGGCCCCGCCGCCCCGGCACCCGCGCCGGCCCTGGCTCGACCCGCTTCCCGGCCGGGTCACCCTCGCCGACCTCGATGGCCTCCAGGACCTCGGCGGGCCCGATACAGAGGCACCCGATTCGGAGGCACACGCTTCGGAGGCACGCGCTTCGGACCGGGCCACGGCCGGGGAACACGAATTCCGCTTCGGGCTGGTCGACGATCCGGACCGGCAACGGTACAGCGTGGCCCGGTTCGGTCCCGGCGACGGCAACATGTTCGTCCTCGGGGGAGTGCGGAGCGGAAAGAGCTCGGTACTCGCCGTTTTCGCGTCCCAGGCGCGCGTCGCGCACGAGTGGGTCGGCTGGCCGGTTCCCGACGTCGAAGCCGTCTGGGACGCCCTGACCGAGGCGCGTGCCTGGATCGACCGGGGAGGCATGCGCTGGGTCCGCACCGATCCGGCCGGCGCAGTGCGTGACCGCCTCGCGCGCCCGGCGAGGCTCCTGTTGCTCGACGATTTTGATTCGGTGTGTGCCCGCTGGGAGCCGGAACACCGGCAGGCGGCCCTCGAGTGCCTCGCGAGCCTGCTCCGCGACGGGCTGCCACTTGGACTGCGCGTCCTCATCACGGCGCAACGACTCACCGGGCCGCTCCAGAACCTGGCGACGCTGTCCCAGGACCATCTGTTGCTTCGCCTTCCCGATCGTGCCGAACATCTCGCGGCAGGGGGACAGGCGGCCCAGTACGATCCGACCCTCCCACCCGGCGGCGGACACTGGCGAGGCCGCCGGATCCAGGTGCTCTCCCCGGAGAGTGCGGTGCCGGACGGCGCATCGCCGGCCAGCGGTGCCACGGTCAGCGGTGCCATGGTCAGCGGTGCCACGGGCAGCGCAGGGCCCCGCCCGGGATCGTTCGCGACCGCGACCGTGCTCACCCTCGATCCGGGCACGTCGGTCATCCTCGTCAGCGGGTCTCCCGCCCGGGCGGCCGCTCGCCTCCGAGCGGATGCCGCACACCCCGACATCGTGGAGCTGACGGCTCGCGCCGCTGCCGCCGACACCGAGGCGGCCCTGGCCCGGCCGGGCGCGGCGACCGTCTTCATCGGAGATGCCGAGACCTGGCAGGCCAACTGGTCGCTCCTGGCCGCGCTCCGGGTGCGCGCACCCCTCGTCTTCGACGGTTGCACCCTCGCCGACTACCGCATGCTGACCCGCAGGCGGGAGCTCCCGCCGCCCCTGGCGCCCGGGCGCGGCCACCTCTGGTCCCTCTCACCCGACGGAGACCTCACCCGGGTGGCCTTCGGCCGACCGTGACCCCGCTTCGGGTCGAGGACCGTCCCGAGGGCCCTTTTCGAGTGCCAAACGGCCCTAAAACTGCTGATTTCGTGACAACTGGGTTACGTAATCGATGATCTGGTCACTCAGCCGTGACTATGAGGCCGCGCTGTGCGAGTATCTAGCAACTCACCCGTCGTCGTGTGGGTGTTCGCTCGCCGAAACCGCAAGGAGACCCCAGACATGATGCCGAGGCCGTTGCCCGCCGACCCGATGATTCGCCAGCTCGTCCGCCAGGCCCAGCAGGCCACGCTCGGCCGTCGCACGTTGCTCGCGGGGGCCGGTGCCGGTGCCGCGGCCCTCGCCCTCGCCGCATGCTCCACCGGCGGGGCCGCCAAGCCCTCCGCCGCCGCCGATGTCTCCGATTCGGACAAGACCATCCGCTGGGACAACTGGGCGCTCTACATCGACGTAGACGACGCCGGAAGCTACCCCACGCTCGAGGCGTTCACCGCCGAAACCGGCATCAAGGTCGCGTACACGGAAGCCGTGGACGACAACAACACGTACTACGGCAAGGTCAAGGACCAGCTCGCCCTCGGCAAGGACATCGGCGCCGATGTCGCGTGCCTCACCGACTGGATGGTCGGCCGGCTGATCCGATTCGGGTACACCCAGGGCCTCGACCACGCGAACATCCCCAACCTCAGCAACCTCGTCCCGTCCCTCAAGGACGTCGACTTCGACCCCGGCCGCTCGATGAGCGTGCCGTGGCAGGGTGGCTTCGCCGGGATCGCCTGGAACAAGGAGAAGCTCCCCAACGGGTTCACGTCGGTCTCCGAGCTGTGGGACCCGAGCCTGAAGGGCCGCGTCGGCGTCCTCTCCGAGATGCGGGACACGATGGGCCTGATCATGCTCGACCAGGGCGTCGACATCTCCGGGAAGTGGGGCGACTCCGAATTCGGCGCCGCGATCGACGAGTTCAAGAAGCAGGTCGCCAACGGCCAGGTCCGCAACATCAAGGGCAACGCGTACAAGGAGGACCTCGTCAACGAGGACACCCTCGCCGCCATCGTCTGGTCGGGTGACATCGTGCAGCTCAACGCCGAGAACGGCGACAAGTGGGGCTTCGCAGTACCCGAGAAGGGCGGAACGCTCTGGAACGACAACTTCATCGTGCCGATCGGATCCCCGCGCAAGAAGAACGTCGAAAAGCTCATCAACTACTACTACGAGCCAGAGGTCGCCGCCGAGGTCGCTGCATACGTGAACTACATCACCCCGGTCGCCGGCGCGAAGGAGGCCGCGATGGCGATCGACCCCGAGCTCGCGAACAACCAGCTGATCTTCCCGGACGACTCGACCCTCGCGAAGGCACACGTGTTCCGCACCCTCGACGGGACAGAGGAACAGAAGTACGGCGCCGACTTCCAGTCGATCCTGCTGGGAGCCTAGGGTGGCATCCGGCACCTTCGCCGACGCCGGAGCAGACCTCGAACTGGTCGGCATCCAGAAGCGCTTCCCCGGCTTCACCGCCATCGAGCACCTCGACCTCTCCATCCCGGCCGGCTCCTTCTTCGCCCTGCTCGGCCCGTCCGGCTGCGGCAAGACGACGACGCTCCGGCTCGTCGCAGGTCTCGAAGAGCCGACCGCGGGCAGCATCCTGATCGGCGGGACGGATGTCACTCAGCAGAAGGCCTTCCAGCGCCCGGTCAACACGGTGTTCCAGAGCTACGCGCTCTTCCCGCACATGACCGTGCTCGAGAACGTCGCCTTCGGGCTCCGCCGCCGGAAGATCGCCGACCCGGTCGGCAAGGCGCACGAGGCGCTCCGGCTCGTCGAGCTCGACCACCTCGCCGCCCGCAAGCCGCAGCAGCTGTCCGGCGGGCAGCAGCAGCGGGTCGCCCTGGCCCGGGCGATCGTGAACAAGCCGGCCCTCCTGCTGCTCGACGAACCGCTCGGCGCCCTCGACCTCAAACTGCGCAGGCAGATGCAGCTCGAGCTCAAGACCATCCAGGAGGAAGTCGGGCTCACCTTCCTGCACGTCACGCACGACCAGGAGGAGGCCATGACCATGGCCGACACCATCGCGGTGATGAACAAGGGCCGGATCGAACAGATGGGTGCGCCAGAGGTGCTCTACGAGCTGCCGAAGACGGCCTTCGTCGCCAACTTCCTCGGCCAGTCGAACCTCTTCACCGGGCCCGTCATCGGCAGCACGAGCACGTCGATCACGGTCGACGTCGCCGGGCACCGGGTCATCGTTCCCGCTGACCGGGCGCACCGTCATGCCGGCGAGGTCACGATCGGCGTCCGTCCGGAGAAGATGTGGCTGCACCGGAAGGCGCCCGCCGAGGCCGCAGACCGCAACATCATGGGCCCCGGCCGGGTGATCGACGTGTCCTTCAGCGGCGTGAGCACCCAGTACCTCGTCGCCGTGCCCTACATCGGCACCCTGATCGTCTTCGCCCAGAACATGGCCTTCGGCCCGGTCGCGGATGTCGGTGACGAGGTCTGGCTGGACTGGCACGTCGAGCACGGCTTCGGCCTCGAAGACGAGCCCGTTCCGGGCGCCGGCCCCCGGTTCGCCGCGGACACCGACACCCGGAGCATCGCGGCGCAGCGTCGCGAGTCCCTCGTCACGGAGCTCGAGGAGGCCTAGTGGCGTTCGCGGCCTTCGCCACCACGACTGCGCAGGCAGACCCGGCCCCGCGGCGACGCAGCCGGGTCGCACTCCTGCTGCTGTTGCCCGGCATCCTCTATCTCGTCCTGTTCTTCCTGACGCCGCTCGTGTCGCTCCTGATCACCTCGTTCCAGGCGCCCGCCGAGTTCGGGGACATCGGCCAGTACACGTATGCGTTCAACTGGCAGAACTACGTCGACGTCGTCACCGACTACTGGCCGCACATCGTGCGGTCCTTCGCCTTCGCCCTCGCCGCGACGGTGCTCGCCCTGCTGTTCAGCTACCCGCTCGCCTATTTCATCGGCGTGACCGCGCGGCGCTGGCCGTTGCTGCAGAGCCTGATGCTCGTGCTCGTGATCGCGCCGTTCTTCATCAGCTTCCTGCTGCGCACCCTGGCCTGGAAGCAGCTGCTCTCCGACGAGTCCTTCGTCGTGACGAGCCTCAAGGCCGTCTCGCTGCTCGCGCCGGATGCCCACCTCACCGGCACTCCGATCGCCGTCATCTTCGGGTTGACCTACAACTTCATCCCGTTCATGACCCTTCCGCTCTACACGACCCTCGAGCGGCTCGACCTGCGCTACCTCGAGGCGGCGAGCGACCTGTATGCGCACCCGTTCGACGTGTTCCGCAAGGTGACGATCCCCCTGTCGATGCCCGGGATCGTCGCGGGTACCCTGCTGACCTTCATCCCCGCCGCCGGCGACTACGTCAACGCGAGTCGCGACTTCCTCGGCGGGCCGGACAGCCAGATGATCGGCAACGTGATCGAGGCCAACTTCCTGGTGCTGCTTAACTACCCGGCGGCCGCGGCCCTCTCGATCATCCTGATGAGCGTGATCCTCGTGATCGTCGGAATCTACGTCAAACGTGCGGGCACGGAGGAACTGCTGTGAAGATCTCCCTCGGCAAGTGGCTGCTGCCGCTCTACTCCGCCCTCGCCCTGCTGTTCCTGATGGTCCCGATCGCGTACACGTTCGTCTTCTCGTTCAACGACTCGCTCAAGTCGAACATCACCTGGCGCGGGTTCACCTTCGACAAGTGGCTGAACGTGTGCGCCGTGCAGAACGGTGCGGTCTGCGAAGCGTTCGGCAACAGCCTCGTGATCGGCTCCGTCGCGACCGTGCTCGCGACCGTGATGGGCACCATGATCGCGATCGCGATCGTGCGCTACCGGTTCCGGTTCCGCTCGGCGACGAGCCTGCTGCTCTTCCTGCCGATGGCCACGCCGGAAGTCGTCCTCGGCGCGGGACTCGCCGCGCAGTTCCTGTCGCTCGGCGTCGCCAAGGACATGACCACGATCATCCTCGCGCACACGATGTTCTGCATCAGCTTCGTCGTCGTGACCGTCAAGGCCCGCGTCGCGAGCCTCGACCCCGCGCTCGAGGAGGCCGGGCGCGACCTCTACGGTTCGTCGGCCCAGGTCTTCCTCCGGGTGACGCTCCCGCTGCTGGTCCCCGGCATCCTCGCCGCCGCCCTGTTGTCGTTCGCGCTGAGTTTCGATGACTTCATCATCACGAACTTCAACTCGGGTGCCGTCACGACGTTCCCGAAGTACATCTACATCTCCGCGGCCCGCGGCATCCCCGCAGAGGCGAACGTGATCGCATCCGCCGTCTTCATCTTCGCGCTCGTGGTCGTCGTCACCGCGCAGGTGTCCTCCGCGGCACGGGCGAAGAGGCTCGCCAAGGAGGGCTAGCCGTGGCTCGCCACCCGCGCACAGGGTAACAACTGGGGCGGGGCCGCGTCCGCGCTACCGGTAGCTCGCGTGGATGCGTCCGACTGCGTGGCCGCCGCCGTACACGGCGAGGCCGAGGTCGGGGAGCAGCGCTTCGACATCCGTGTGGGCGATCGCGCCAGCGTCGGCGAGCAGGTTGAGTGCGACGAGCGTCGCCGCCCGCAGGCTGCCGTCGAGGATCTTGAGTGCGACGGTCGTTCCGTTCGGGGCGGCCGCGACCATGATGCCCTCTGCGCCGCCCTTCACGAACAGGCCGAGCCGGTCGATCACGAGGGTGTCCGGCTTGCCGGGCCCCGCGACGACCCAGCCGTTCTGGCGAACGGCCTCGGAGAGGAAGCCGGCCTCACGGTAGATCGCGAACGGCGAGTTCGACTTCGACGACGCGATCCGGCCGATGCCGCGGGCGAGGCCGGCGAGGGAGAGGGCGTGCACGGGCGCGCCGCAGCCGTCGACGCCCGAGGCGGCGGGGCGTTCCCCGGTGAAGCGTTCGACGACGTCGAGAATGCGCTTCTGCAGCGGATGCTCCGGCTCGAGGTATCCGGTCAGCGGCCACTCGTTCTGCACACACGCCACGAGCATCGCCGCGTGCTTGCCCGAGCACTCCATGTAGATGGGGGCCTGGCCCGCGCCGAGGCGCACGAGCGCATCGCGGGTCGCGTGGTCGATCGGCCAGGCCGGCGGGCAGGCGAGCGCGGTCTCCGGGATTCCGGCCCGGGAGAGCAGGCCGCGCACGAGATCGGCGTGGCGTTGGGTGCCGGTGTGGCTCGCGGTCGCGATCGCGGCATCCTCACCGCGCAGGGTGACGCCGCTCGCCATCACCGCGACGGCCTGGAACGGCTTCATCGACGAGCGGGGGAAGACCGGGCTCGTGACATCGCCGAGGGAGCGCAGCACGGCGCCCTCTCCCGTCAGAACGACGGCGGAACCGGCATGCCGCGACTCGACGAAGCCGCTGCGTTCGACGACGGCGAGTTCGACGGCATCCGTCACGGCGAAGGTCTGCACGGGGTGCGGGAGCTGGGTGTGCCCGAGTGTGTCCGCGAACGACACTAGAGCGCGGCGATCGCGTCGTCGATGACCGAGAGGGCATCGAGGAGCAGTGCGTCGGTGACGGCGAGGCTCGGCAGGAACCGGAGCACGTTGCCGTAGGTGCCCGCGGTGAGCAGCAGCACGCCGTGCTGGGCGGCGTATGCCGCGATCGAGTTGACCGCCGCGGCGTTGGCCACCTTGGTCGTCGCCCCGGTGCCCGGCTGCACGAGCTCGATCGCGATCATCGCACCACGCCCACGGATGTCCCCGATGATGTCGTACTTGTCCTGAAGCTTCCCGAGGCCCGCGCGCAGGGTCTTCTCGATCCGCTGCCCCTCCGCAAGGAGGTTGTTCGCCTCGATCGCCTCGAAGACGGCGATCGCAGCGGCGCAGGAGACCGGGTTGCCGCCGAAGGTGCCGCCGAGGCCGCCGGTCTGGGAAGCGTCCATGATCTCGGCGCGTCCGGTGACCGCCGCGAGCGGGAAGCCGCCGGCGATGCCCTTGGCCGTGAGCACGAGGTCGGGGACCCAGCCGAAGTGCTCGCTCGCGTAGTAGGCGCCTGTACGGGCCATGCCGCTCTGGATCTCGTCCGCGATCATGACGACGCCGTTGGCGGTGCACCAGTCCTGCAGGGCGGTGAAGTAGCCCTCGGCGGCGACCATGAAGCCGCCCTCGCCCTGGATCGGTTCGACGACGAGGCAGGCCAGGTCGGACGCGCCGATGACCTTGTCGAGGTAGGCGATCGTGCGTGCGGCGGCATCCGCCCCGCTGAGGCCGTCGTGATAGGGGTACGAGCTCGGCACGTGGTACACGTCGCTCGCGAGCGGGCCGTAGCCGGTCGCGTACGGCATCGCCTTGTAGTTCATCGCCATCGTGAGCACGGTGCGGCCGTGGTATGCGTGGTCGAGCACGGCGACGGCACGGCGACCGGTGAACTTGCGGGCGATCTTCACGCCGTTCTCCACGGCTTCGGCGCCCGAGTTGATCAGCACCGACTTCTTCGCGAAATCGCCGGGGGTGTGCTCGGCGAGGAGCTCGCAGACGCGCACGTATTCCTCGTACGGCGTGACCGTGAAGAGGGTGTGGATGAAGTCCTCCGCCTGCCCGACCGCGGCAGCGACGACGCTCGCCTCGGTGTGGCCGATCGTCGTGACGCCGATGCCGGCACCGAGGTCGATGAACTGGTTGCCGTCGACGTCGACGACGATCGCCCCGTGGGCCTTCACGATGTACACCGGGAGGGCTGAGCCGACGCCGCCGGACACCGTCGCGAGGCGGCGCTGCTGCAGCTCGACCGAACGCGGGCCGGGGATGGCCGTGACGATGCGTCGCTCCTGCGTGACCGAGGGAGCAGTGGACGGTGGGGTCGAGGGCGTCAGCGTGTCAGTCATGATGCGTTCAGTTTACCCAGTGAGAGAATCGGGGAATGAAAATTGAGCACCACTTCGACGTGCGTGTTGCGTGGACAGGCAACCGCGGAACGGGCACAAGCGACTACCGGGCATACGGGCGCGACCATGTCGTGTCCGCAGAGGGCAAGCATCCGGTCGAGGGGTCATCGGACCGCGCGTTCCGCGGCGACGCCGACCGCTGGAACCCGGAGGAACTCCTGATTGCCGCGCTGAGCCAGTGCCACATGCTCTCGTACCTGCACGTGGCCGCGAGGAACGGCGTCGTCGTGGTCGGGTACACCGATGACGCGACCGGCACGATGGTCCAGACCAACGGCGGCGGCCACTTCACCGGGGTGACACTGCGGCCACGGGTCACCGTCTCCGATGCCGGCCAGGTGGATCTCGCCCAGTCGCTGCACGCCGAGGCCGAGCGGGAGTGCTTCATCGCCGCATCGGTGAACTTCCCGGTCGGGCACGAACCCGAGACCGTCGCCGCTCCCTGACCCGCAGGTCAGGGAGCGACAGCGGGTCAGACGCCGGAGAGGGCGCGCAGCGTCTCTTCGATGACGGATGCCGCGTCGTCGATGAGCTCCTCGGAGATGACGACGGACGGCATGATCCGCAGCACGGAGTCCCAGCTGCCGGCGTCGAGCACGATCACGCCGTGCGTGGTCGCGTGCTTGATGATCGCGGTGAGCGCCTCGGGATACGGCGTGGTCGTTCCGGGGTGCACGAGCTCGACGCCGAACATGGCGCCCTTCCCGCGGACCTCGCCGACGACGGAGAACTTCTCGGCCCAGTCGCCGATGCGGGCCCAGAGGGCCTTCTCGACGCGCTTGGCCTCGCCGAGCAGGTCGTCGCGTTCGATGATCTCGAGCACCTTGAGCGCTGCCGCGGTCGAAACCGGGTTGCCGCCGAAGGTTCCGCCGATGCCGCCGGGCTGCACGGCATCCATGATGTCGGCGCGACCGGTGACGGCGGCGAGCGGGAAGCCGCCCGCGATGCCCTTGGCCGTGGTGACGAGGTCGGGGACGACGCCGTGGTGCTCGATCGCGTACCAGACGCCGGTGCGGGCGATGCCGGCCTGGATCTCGTCGGAGACGAAGACGATACCGTTCTCGGTGCAGAACTCGCTGATCCGCTTGAAGTAGCCGGGGGCGGGGATGACGATGCCGCCGTCGCCCTGGATCGGCTCGACGAAGAACGCCGCGATCTCGGTGGCGCCGATGTGGGTCGTGATGTAGTCGATCGTCTTCTCGGCGGCTTCCTCGCCGGTCAGTCCGTCGCGGTACGGGTAGCTCGTCGGGACGCTGTAGATCTCGCCGGGGAACGGGCCCATGCCGGCGCGTTCCGGCCAGGGCCGGTACGTCATGGTCATGGTGAGGTTGGTGCGGCCGTGGAAGGCGTGGTCGAGCGCGACGATGGCGCGACGGCCGGTGAACTTACGGGCGATCTTGACCGCGTTCTCGACGGCCTCTGCACCCGTGTTGACGAGGATCGACTTCTTCGGGAAGTCACCGGGGGTGATCTCGGCGAGCTTCTCGGCGACGGCGACGTAGTTCTCGTACGGCGTGACCGTGAAGAGGGTGTGGGTCAGCTTCGCGGCCTGGGCGGCGGCGGCCTCGGCGACCTCGGCGTTCGCGTGCCCGATCGTGGTGACCCCGATGCCGCAGCCCATGTCGATGATCTGGTTGCCGTCGACGTCGACGAGGATCGCGCCGGCTCCGTGGTCCATGTAGACATTGATGAGCGTGCCGGCTCCGCGGGAGACCGAGTTGACCCGGCGTTCCTGCAGTTCAATGGACTTGGGGCCCGGCAGGGCGGTGACGAGTTTGCGTTTTTGGGGGACCGAGTACGAAGCAGACATGGGTCCAGCTTAGTTTGCGTCGATTTCCCCGGTGTTTCCGCGCGCCGGTCGCGACCGAACCCGGTTAGACGCGCTCTCGCGGGAAGACCTTGTCTGCGAGCCCGTGCAGCCCGGGGCGGGGTGATTCGTTGTAGCGCCCGGCGAGTTCCTGGCCGGACAGCTTGTGGATGGCGGCCATGATCTCGTCGGTGGCCTGGCGGCGGGCCCGGCCTGAAGTGGCCGGCCCGTGGCGGCTGACGTCGATCGGTTCGCCGAAGTTGACGGTGATCTTCCGCACCCGGGGGATCCGGGTGCCGACGGGCTGGATCTCCTGGGTGCCGATCAGGCCGACCGGCACGACGACGGCGCCCGTCGTGAGGGCGAGCCAGGCGACGCCGGTGCGTCCTTTATACAGGCGCCCGTCGAGGGAGCGGGTGCCCTCGGGGTAGATGGCGAATGCGCTGTCCGATTCGAGGATGCTGCGCCCGGCGTCGAGCGCGTCCTGTGCGGCCTGGCCGGCACCGCGTTCGATCCCGACAGCACCGATCGACTCGAACCAGGTGCGGGTCAGGTACCCCTTGAATCCCGTCCCGGTGAAGTACGTCGACTTCGCGAGGTACTGCACGCGGCGCGGGGTCACGAGCGGGATGACCATGCTGTCGATGAACGAGAGGTGATTGCTCGCGAGGATGACCCGGCCGGAGCGGGGGATGTTCTCCGTGCCCGTGATGATCGGACGGAAGATGATCCGGGCGATCGGCGCCATGATGCCGTAACTCAGGTAGTAGACGAATCCGGGGCGACGGGTTTTGGGGAGATCCGAAGCGGTCTCCGCGGCCTCATCGGGCTCCTGGATAAGGGGTTCCTGGGGTTCGTCCTTGGCTCCGGTCACTGCTCGACCCTACCGCCGTGACACCCGGTACCACGAAAGCTAGTCTGAGGGAATGCGCAGACGAGTAGTAATCCTCGGGTCCACCGGTTCGATCGGAACCCAGGCCCTCGACGTGATCCGGGCCAATCCGACCCGCTTCGAAGTGGTCGGTCTTTCGGCAGGCACCAATCGGGAACTGCTTGCGCAGCAGGCGGAGGAATTCCAGGTCGACGACACCGCGCTCGGCGCCGTCGAGGCAGAACAGCTCGTGACGGATGTCGACGCGGACGTGGTGCTCAACGGCATTACGGGGTCTGTGGGGCTCGGCCCGACCCTTGCGGCGCTCAGGGCCGGGCGCACCCTCGCCCTCGCGAACAAGGAGTCCCTCATCGTCGGCGGTGACCTGGTCACGGCGCTCGCCGCGCCCGGGCAGATCGTGCCGGTCGACTCGGAGCATTCCGCGATCGCGCAGGCGCTCCGGTCAGGCACGGCCCGTGAGGTGTCCCGGCTCGTGCTGACGGCATCCGGTGGCCCGTTCAGAGGGCGCACCCGCGAGGAGATGCGGTCGGTGACCCCCGCCCAGGCGCTCGCGCACCCGACCTGGGACATGGGGCTCGTCGTCACGACGAACTCGGCGACCCTCGTGAACAAGGGCCTCGAGATCATCGAGGCGCACCTGCTCTTCGACGTCGCCTACGAGGACATCGACGTCGCCGTACACCCGCAGTCGATCGTGCACTCGATGGTCGAGTTCATCGACGGCTCGACGATCGCGCAGGCCTCGCCGCCCGACATGCGCCTGCCGATCTCGCTCGGCCTCGACTGGCCGAACCGCGTCGCCGCCGTCGGCGTTCCCCTCGACTGGACGAAGCCGCAGACCTGGACGTTCGAACCCCTCGACACCGTCGCGTTCCCCGCCGTCGCACTCGCCAAGCAGGTCGGCCGTGCCGGTGGCACCTACCCGGCCGTGTTCAACGCGGCCAACGAGCAGGCCGTCGCCGCCTTCCATGCCGGCCGGATCGGCTTCCTCGACATCGTCGACACCATCCAGCGGGTCGTCGAGACCCACGAGCAGGACGGCCCCCTCACCCGCGAGTCCCTCGCCGCCGCAGAGTCCTGGGCCCGCGCCGCCGCCGACATACTCCTCGAGGCGTAGCCCGCCCGGCGCCTGGCCAATCCGAAACGTCTGGCCAGAACGGCTATTCAGCGGATACAGTGATGTCATAGTGACAACGGGGGACAACGGCGTGGCGATCATGATCTGTGTGAAGCGGGCCGTTCCTGCGGCCATTCTCTGTGGCGTTCTCGCCGTGACGCTCGCTGCGTGCGCCGGTGCGGACGGGGCAAGCCCGCCGGCCGCTGTACCGTCGGTCTCGTCTTCGACTGTGGCGACGGATGCCGCGACCGCGCCGACAGGGACGCCGGCGGCCGACCCGGCATCCGCTCCGACCAGCATCGTTTTGCATTCGGACCGGCTCGAGGTCGTCGATGCCGCCGGCGTGCAGCGAGGGTCTGTCGACTACACGGAACCCATCGCGAACGCCGTGGCTATCCTCGTCGCAGCGACCGGGACCCAGCCCGTCGTGGCGCCGTCCGCTCACGTTGTGGAATCGGACCCAGGCACGTCCTACAGCTGGGACGGGATCACACTGACCGACCCGGTCACCGCGGTCGAGTCGGACTGGCAGTTCGACTGGTACGCGCGGGTCGACGGCCCCTCGTCCGGCGCTCTCCCGATCACCACGGCTGCTGGTGTGCAGGTCGGCCAAACCAAGGGCGACGTCGACGCGCGCGCCCCGGGTGCCCTGACGCCCGTCGAGGTCACCGGAGGCACGGTGTACGACGGAACCTTCGAGGAAAGAACCGTCGCGACGGGCGCGAGCGGCGAGGCGATGACGTATTCGGTGCGGGTGAGGGTGGGGAAGGCCCCTGCTGTCGTCACCACCTTGATCGCCCCAGCTCAGAACTGGGGCGGCTGACCGGTCAGGCCCGGTAGCTGTCCGCCGTCGCCGTGAGGGCGGTGAGCCACGGGGTCGGTGCGACGCCGAGGTCGCGTTCGGTCTCTGCCGATTCGATGATGAACGGCGAGGTGAACTGGTAGCTCGAGGCATAGACCTCGCGCATCAGCGGGTTGACGAGGCCGATGCTCCGCAGCACCCACTGCGGGTAGCCGGAGACCGAGCCCGCGCAGTCGTAGCGTTCATTCAGCTCGGCGGCGATCTCCACCCGGCTGGCCGACGCGCTCGGCACGTGCCAGATCCGGCCCCAGTCCCCGGTGTGGTCCGCGGCGGCGATCAGGGTCGACACGATGTCGGGCAGGTAGCTCCAGCTGTGCGGGAGTTCGGGCTTGCCGACGACCCGCGCGGTCGTGCTAGCCAGGATTGAGGTGAAGAAGTCAGCGCCGAGGTGCGCGGTGCCGGTCGAACCCGGGCCGAAGTAGTCGCTCGCGCGCACCTCGACCGCCCGGATCTGGCCGTTCTCGTGCGCCGCACGCACCCGGCGCCAGCCCTCCCTCCGGATCAGGCCCTTCCGCTCGGTCGTCGTCTCCGGAGTGTGCTCGGTCATCGCCCCGCGCGGCGTACCGTACGGGTACAGGTTGCCCATCACGACGAGGGAAGCGCCTGTCGCCGCGGCGGCGGTGATCGCCGCACCGACGATCGGGGGCCACTGTTCGGCCCAGTCGGTGTAGGGCGGGTTGGTGCAGAGGAAGATCGTGGATGCCCCGGCCGCTGCGGCGGAGAAGGCGTCCGGGTCGCTCGCGTCGAGCACGAGCGGGGTCGCCCCCGCCGCGGGTGACCCGGAGCGGGTCGCGATCGTGACGGTGTCCCCGCGCGCGGCGAGCCGTTCGGCGACGGGACGGCCGATCAGGCCGGCCCCGACAACAAGGTGGTGAGTCATCTGTCCTTCCGGCCCGGGGCGAGGGTCACCCGTCGCAGTTGTCCTTCTTCGGATTGCACTTGTCCTTCTTACCGTTGCCCGTGCCGGGGCCACTGTCAACGGACGGAGGGGGCTTGGGGCCCGTTCCTGGCGTCGCGGTGGGCGTGCTCGCCGCAGCGGCGAGCGCCGCCAGATCGGCGGTCACACCGTCGATCGCCGCCTGGATCTCGGTCGCGCGGGTTCCCGTGACCTGGCCGGTCGCGGCCGCCGTGAGCAGGTCGGCCTGCACGGCGTCGAGGGCCGCGGAGGCGCCCGGGTAGTCGCCGGCCGCTGCGGCCTCGGTCACCGCGAGCACGCCCGACTGCAACTGGGTCGCCGTCGACGGCTGCACGGGGGAGTCGTCCGACGCGCATCCCGTGAGGGCGGCGGCCACGAGCAGCGCGCCGCCCACGAGCGCCGCGACGCGGCCACGGATGGTGCCGGTTCCCGTGCGGGTCCTGGCGGGTCTGCCGGCGCTCACGGGGCCACGCTTTCCTGGAGCTGTCGGAGGTGCTCGCCGAGAGTGCCCGTAACGTCGGGGTATGCCGGGGCGCTCGTGGACGAGCCGGCCGGGGCATCCGCCTGCGCGGCGGGGCGCAGCGTGACGCCGAGCACGACGATCGTGATCAGGGCGGCTGCCGCGATGAGGAGCACGGCGAGACCGGTCGTGCCGGTGAGCATCCGAGGCCAGGCCGTTGCCCGGGGCGCGCGAACGGATGCCGCCGGCGCCTCGGTCGCCCGCCCCGGCGTCCCGGCGCCGAACGCCACCGTCTCGGCAGTGGATCCGCCTCCGGACCGGTCAGTGGCGGATCCGGAGGGCTCGCCGGGAAGGAACAGCGTCGGGGCGTCCGCCGGGGCGAAGGCGCGTGTCGCCGCAGATTCTTGTGCCGGGTCGAGCGCCCGCGTCGGGGCGCTCGGTGCCAGGAACCCGCGCGTCGGGGCGTCCGCCGGAGCGTAGGCGCTCGTCGGGGCGTCCGCCGTGTCCGCCGCCTCGGACTGCGCCAGCAGCCGCAGCCGCACTGCGGCATCCGCCGGACTGAACCGCGCGCCCGGTTCGCGCTGGGTCATGCCGCCGAGTACCGCGGCCCAGGCCGGGCCAAAGGCCACGGGGACCTCCGGGTCGCGCTGCAGCCGCGCCATCGCGGACTCGATCGCGGTTCCCGGGTACGCGCGCTCTCCGGTCAGGCATTCGAGCAGCACCAGACCGAGGGAGTAGACGTCGCTCGGCGCGCCGATCGTCGTGCCGAGCGCCTGTTCAGGGCTGAGATAGCCGGCCGTTCCGAGGAAGGAGCCGGTCGCTGTGAGGCGGGTCGCGTCGACGAGCCTGGCGATGCCGAAGTCTGCGAGCTTGGCGTGCGCCGCGCGGCCGGGGAAACCGGAGGGGGCCAGCAGCACGTTCGCGGGCTTGATGTCGCGGTGGATGATCCCGCGTTCGTGCACGTAGTGCAGCGCCTCCGCGAGGTCAGCGCCGATGGTGGCGACCTCGGACCGAGGCAGCGGGCCGGCGGCGATCCGGGTGCGCAGGTCGGTGCCGTCGACGAGTTCCATCACGATGAAGGTGCGGGCGGTCCCGTCGACGATCGCGGTGCCCGCGTCGAAGAGCGTGACGAGGGCGAAGTGGTTGAGGCTCGCGAGCACGGCGACTTCGCCGCTCTGCCGTTCCGGGCCGGCATCGTCCGCGGTATTGAGCCGGAAGAGCTTGACCGCGACGGTGCGGCCCAGGGCGAGGTCGGTCGCCTCGTAGACGACGGCCATCCCCCCGGTACCGATCAGCCGGTCGATCCGGAAACGGTCGGCGAGGCTGACGCCGATGAGGGCGTCAAGCTGGCGGGCGGAGCCCGAGGAAGGCGAAGGCAGGAGGAGAGTCCTTTCGGGTTCGGTACCCAAGCAAACCACATCCCGCATAGCGAACCGCCAGCGGCCTGTCAGCTTGGGGTGAGTAATCTACGACTGTGGAAACCGTGCTGCTGTATATCTTGGGCGTCGTCATCGTCGTCATCGGACTCGCCCTGTCCATCGGCCTGCACGAAATCGGCCACCTGCTGCCGGCGAAGGCCTTCGGCGTCAAGGTCACCCAGTACATGATCGGCTTCGGCCCCACGCTGTGGTCGCGCCGCAAGGGCGAAACCGAATACGGCGTGAAGGCCATTCCCCTCGGCGGATATATCTCCATGATCGGCATGTTCCCGCCCGCGAAGCCCGGTGAGAAGCCCCACCCCAACAGCACGGGCTTCTTCAACCAGCTGGTGCAGGAGGGCGCTCCCGCCCAGGACCAGACCGCCCAGGACCCGAACCTCCAGGACCCGAACGCGAAGAGGCCAGGCGCCCTGACGAGCCTCGTCGAGGACGCCCGCCAGTCGAGCGCCGACACGATCGGCGCCGGCGAGGAACACCGCGCCTTCTACCGCCTGGCCGTGTGGAAGCGCATCATCATCATGCTCGGCGGCCCGACCATGAACCTGCTGATCGCGGTCGTGCTCTTCGCCGTGCTCCTGATGGGCTTCGGAACCGCGCAGGCGAGCACAACGGTCGGCAGCGTGTCCGCGTGCGTCCTCCCGGCCTCGAGCACCCAGACGGCCTGTGGCGCAACCGACGAGAAGTCCCCGGGCGCCGCGGCCGGCCTGCAGCCCGGCGATCGCCTCGTGAGCATCGACGGCACCGCGATCACGAGCTGGGACCAGTCCACCGGGATCATCCGCAGCTCGCCAGGCACCCCGCTCGCCGTCGTCGTCGACCGCGCCGGAACCGACGTGAACCTCACGATCACCCCCAAACTGACCGAACGGTACGTGCTCGACTCCGCAGGCAAGGTCACGACGGATGCCGACGGCACGGCCGTCACCCAGGAGGTCGGCTTCGTCGGCATCGGCCCGGCAGGCGAACTCGTCCAACAGCCCGTCACGGCCGTGCTCCCCGCCGTCGGAGACAACATCGGCGCCGTCGTGCACATGATCCTGAACCTCCCCCAACGGATGGTCGACATCGTCAACGCCGCATTCGGTCCCGGCGAGCGCGACCCGAACGGTCCGATCAGCGTCGTCGGCGTCGGCCGCGTCGCCGGCGAGATCGCGAGCATCAACACCATCCCCATCGCGAGCAAGGCCGCGAGCCTGATCGGCCTGCTCGCCTCGCTCAACGTTGCCCTGTTCGTGTTCAACCTGATCCCGCTGATGCCGCTCGACGGCGGCCACGTCGCGGGCGCACTCTGGGAGGGCCTGCGCCGCCGGGTCGCGAAGCTCTTCAAGCGCAAGGATCCGGGCCCGGTCGACATGGCCAGGCTGATGCCGCTCACCTTCGCGGTCGTCATCGTGCTCGGCGGCATGAGCCTCCTGCTCATCTACGCCGACATCGTCAAGCCGATCAACCTCTTCGGCTGAAACCCCGGACACCTTTCCGGTCGAGAGTGACCTTTCCGCGGGGCACTCTCGACCGGAAAGGTGACACTCGCGACATGGCCCAGGGCCAGAGTGCGCGCCGGTACGTACTCCCGGGGGCGGATGCCGGGGGTCGCTCCGGCACGTAGCATCGGAATATGCCACCACACTGGGATACCGACGCGCCGTGGTTCGACCACGACCGCGCGCTTCCCGTTGCCGACTTCGGTAACCGAATGCCACGCAGGGGCCGGGTGCGCTTCCCCGCGATCTTCTCGTTCCTCGTCCAGGTTCCCGCGACCGTCGTGCTCGCCCGCTACGGCCGCGACTTCGGCCACGCCGGGCATGATCTCGGCGGTGAACTCGGCGCGCCCCGGCCCGGCTGGTTCCTCGCGGTCGCCCTCGCCCTGATCGGTCCGATCGCCCTCCTCGGCGCCCGCCGCTTCCCCGGCCCGGTTGCGGCCGTGTGCGCCGCTGCGGCCGGCGCGCTCATCCTGCTCCGCCCGGACATCGGCCTGCCCTACGTGGCCCTGGCCTTCGCGATCGTGCTCGGGATCGTGCGCGGCGCGCGGGTCTGGGTCTACGCATCCGTTGCCGTGGCCTGGGCGACGACCATCGCGCTCGCCGGCACGCTCGGAGTCCCGCTTCCGCCCGCCCGCATCGCGATCACGACCGTCGCCCTCGCCGTGCTCTGCGCGATCGGAGAATGGGTGCGCACCCGGCGCGAGCAGATCCGTGAGCTGCGCCGCCGAGCGGATGCCCGCCGCCAGTCCGCGGAACAGCGCGAGCGGGTGCGCATCGCGCGGGAACTGCACGACGTGCTCGCGCATTCGTTGTCCCTGATCAACGTGCAGGCCGGAGTCGGACTGCACCTCATCGACAGCCAGCCCGCGAAGGCGGCGGAGGCCCTCGCGAACATCAAGCTCACGAGCAAGACCGCGCTCGATGAGGTACGCACGGTGCTCGGCATCCTGCGTTCCGACACCGAGGGGGAGAGCGGTGAGAGTGCCGGGGGTACCGTGCCGCTCACCCCCGAGCCCGACCTGTCGCGGCTTCCCGCTCTGATCGACTCGTACAGCGCCCAGGGGTTGCACGTCGAGCTCATCGCACAGCTGCAGCCCGTGATGGAGGCCACGACCGCCGCCACCCAGCTCGCGCTCTTTCGGATCTGCCAGGAGTCCCTCACCAACGTGCTGCGGCACTCGCAGACCCGGTCAGCGACCGTCCGGCTCGAGCTCGACGACGGTTACGCCGTGCTCACGGTGACCGACGAGGGCTCGACCGAGCCGCTCGACCCGGCCATCGTTCCCGGCGGCGGCCTGCTCGGCATGCGCGAACGCGCGGAACTCCTCGGCGGGAGCCTGCGCGTCGAACGGCCGTCGCCGGGCGGGTTCCTCGTCGAGGCGCGCCTTCCCGTGCGGAGGATGCGGTGATCCGCGTCGTCATCGCCGACGACCAGCAGCTGATCCGGGCGGGCTTCCGCTCCCTGCTCGAGTCCGAACCGGACCTCGAGGTCGTCGCGGACGCGGCGACGGGCGCGGAAGCCGTTGAGCAGGTCACCCGGCTCCGGCCCGACGTCGTGCTGATGGACGTCCGGATGCCCGGCGGCGACGGTCTCTGGGCGACCGAGCAGATTGCCGGCAACCCCGAGCTCGCCGGAACGCACATCGTGATCGTGACGACCTTCGAACTCGACGAGTACGTGGTCCAGGCGATCAGGGCCGGCGCGAGCGGCTTCCTGGTCAAGGACACCGAGCCGACCGAACTGATCCGGGCGGTGCGGGTCGCCGCGGCCGGGGACGCGCTGCTCTCGCCCGGCGTGACCCGGCGACTGCTCACCCGGCTCGAGACCGGGCTACGGCGGCCGAGCGATCCGGCAGCGCTCGCCGCGCTCACCGACCGGGAACGTGAGGTGCTCGCGCTCGTCGGCCGGGGACTCACCAACACCGAGATCGGCGTGCGGCTGTTCCTCAGCCCGCTCACCGCGAAGACCCACGTTTCGCGGATCATGTCGAAGCTCGCCGCGCGCGACCGCGTGCAACTGGTGATCCTCGCCTACGAGTCGGGACTCGTCAGCGACGGCTGGTGACCTGCACCCGGGGGAGTAGTCGAGGTGACTCCACCGGGCCGATGCCCCGCGAGGCACCGCCGGGAAGAATCGGTTCATCGGTTCTTCCCACCGAGGCTCCCGTGCCGGGAGTCCTCAACAGATTGGATTCTCCATGCTTTCGACAGCAGTTCTCACCGGGTTCGCCACCCACATGGGCTATGGCCCGGGCTGGGGCGGCGGGCCGGTCTGGTTGTTCTTCCTGATCCCGTTCTTCGGCCTTCTCCTCGTGGTCACCCTCTTCGCCATCCTCGGCCGGCGCTGGCGTCGGCACGGCGGACCCGGCTTTTCCGGTCACCCCGGCTGGCAGGCGTGGCAGGCGGCCCAGGCCGGGCAGGCCGACGGCACCCGGAGCGCCGAGAAGACCCTCGCCGAGCGCTTCGCCCAGGGTGACATCGACGAGGTCGAGTACCGTGCCCGCCTCGAGGTGCTCCGCGCCAATCGCGCAGACCCCGCCCCCGGCGCGCCGCTCCCGCCCCAGTAGCCCCACACCTACCTTTCCGGTCGAGAGTGCCCGTTGCACGGGTCACTCTCGACCGGAACGGGAACAGTCGGTGTTCGGGGTGGAAGCCGGAAATCGCCAGGGCCGGGCATCCGCCCAGTTCTGGCACCTAAGATATTCGCGTGGCTGCAATCAATTTGGGAATGCCCAAAGTACCTGAAATCCTCGCTCCCCGGCGCAAGAGCCGGCAGATCAAGGTCGGCAAAGTCCTCGTCGGCGGTGACGCCCGAGTGAGCGTCCAGTCGATGACGACGACTCCGACCACCAACATCAACGGCACCCTGCAGCAGATCGCCGAACTCACGGCGAGCGGATGCGACATCGTGCGTGTCGCCGTCCCGAGCCGTGACGACGCAGAGGCCCTGCCGATCATCGCGAAGAAGAGCCAGATCCCTGTGATCGCGGACATCCACTTCCAGCCGAGCTATGTCTTCGCGGCGATCGACGCGGGCTGCGCCGGCGTGCGGGTCAACCCGGGCAACATCCGCAAGTTCGACGACCAGGTCGGCAAGATCGCCGCAGCGGCCAAGGCCGCCGGCGTCTCGATCCGGATCGGCGTCAACGCGGGTTCCCTCGAGCCGAGCATCATGCAGAAGTACGGCAAGGCCACCCCGGAGGCGCTCGTCGAGAGCGCCGTCTGGGAGGCCAGCCTCTTCGAGGAACACGATTTCCACGACTTCAAGATCTCGGTCAAGCACAACGACCCCGTGATCATGGTCAAGGCGTACCGCCTTCTCGCGGAACGCGGCGACTGGCCCCTGCACCTCGGCGTCACCGAGGCCGGCCCGTCCTTCCAGGGCACCATCAAGAGCGCGACGGCCTTCGGCATCCTGCTCGGCGAGGGCATCGGCGACACCATCCGCGTCTCGCTGAGCGCACCGCCCGCGGAAGAGGTCAAGGTCGGCCTGCAGATCCTGCAGTCGCTCAACCTCCGCGAGCGCAAGCTCGAGATCGTCTCCTGCCCGAGCTGCGGCCGCGCCCAGGTGGATGTCTACAAGCTCGCCAACGACGTCACCGACGGTCTCGAGGGCATGACCGTGCCCCTGCGCGTCGCCGTGATGGGCTGCGTCGTCAATGGACCCGGCGAGGCCCGCGACGCCGACCTCGGTGTCGCATCCGGCAACGGCAAGGGTCAGATCTTCGTCCGCGGCGAGGTCATCAAGACCGTGCCGGAGTCCGAGATCGTCGCGACCCTGATCGAAGAGGCCAACCGCCTCGCCGCCGAGATGCCGCCCTCTGAGGACTCCCTGGGAGCCCCCGTCGTCACGATCACCCGGTAGCCCCGCGCGGGCCCGCCCGCCCGCCCCAATCCCCGCCAACTGTTGCCGTTCCGGACAACTGTGCCTGCTTTGCCGGCCGCAGTTGTCCGTAACGGCAACAGTCGTATCCGGCGCGCGCCGTAAAGTAGGGGGGTGCCTACACGTCTGTCGTCTTATTTCCTCCGTACCCTCCGCGAAGACCCCTCGGATGCCGAGGTCACCAGCCACCGCCTCCTGGTCCGGGCCGGCTACATCCGCCGCCAGGCCCCCGGCATCTTCGCCTGGCTGCCGATCGGCCTCCGCGTCAAGAACAAGATCGAGACCATCGTCCGCGAGGAGATGGCCGAATCCGGCGCCTTCGAGGTGCACTTCCCGGCCCTGCTCCCGCGCGAACCCTACGAGGTCACCGGCCGCTGGGACGAGTACGGCGACGGCCTCTTCCGCCTCCAGGACCGCAAGGGCAGCGACCTCCTGCTCGCGCCGACCCACGAGGAGGTCTTCACGCTGCTCGTGAAGGACCTCTACAACAGCTACAAGGACCTGCCGCTGTCGATCTATCAGATCCAGGACAAGTACCGCGACGAGGCACGCCCCCGCGCCGGCCTCCTGCGCGGCCGCGAGTTCACGATGAAGGACGCGTACTCCTTCGACTACACCGACGCCGGCCTCGACCTGAGCTACCAGGCCCAGCGCGACGCCTACGAGCGCATCTTCACCCGGCTCGGCCTCGAGTACGTGATCGTCAAGGCGGATGCCGGCGCGATGGGCGGATCCCGGAGCGAAGAGTTCCTGCACCCCACCCCGATCGGTGAAGACACCTTCGTGCGTTCGGCCGGCGGGTACGCCGCCAACGTCGAGGCCTTCACGACCCTGGTCCCTCCGGTCATCGACTGGACGGCGCTGCCGGCCGCCGAGGTGCACGACACCCCGGACACCCCGACCATCCAGACCCTCGTCGACAGCGCAAACGCGAACCACCCCCGCACCGACGGTCGCGAGTGGACGGCGGCGGACACCCTCAAGAACATCGTGCTCGCCCTGACCAACCTCGACGGCACCCGCGAACTCGTCATCGTCGGCGTCCCCGGCGACCGCGACGTGGACCTCAAGCGCGCCGAGGTCGTCTTCGCCCCCGCAGAGGTCGAAGCGGCCAACCCCGGCGACCTCGCCAAGCACCCCGGACTCGTCACGGGCTACATCGGACCGTGGGCCCCGGCCGGCGCCGTGCTCGGCGACACGTCGGCCACGGGCATCCGTTACCTCGTCGACCCCCGCGTCGTCGATGGCACCGCGTGGATCACCGGAGCCAACGAGAACGGCCGCCACGTCTTCGGCCTCGTCGCGGGGCGCGACTTCGCCGTCGACGGCACGGCAGAGGTTGCGAACGTGCGGGCAGGCGACCCGGCCCCCGACGGCTCCGGCCCCGTCGAGCTCGCGCGCGGCGTCGAGATCGGCCACGTCTTCCAGCTCGGCCGCAAGTATGCGGAAGCCCTCGGACTCAAGGTGCTCGACGAGAACGGGAAGCTCGTCACGGTCACGATGGGCTCGTACGGGATCGGGATCACCCGCATCCTCGCGCTCCTCGCCGAGCTCAACAACGACCCGAAGGGCCTGATCTGGCCCGTGTCGGTCGCTCCGTTCGACGTGCACGTGATCGCGGCAGGGCGCGACGAGATCGTCTTCGAGACCGCGGCCGCGGTGGCAGCGACCCTCGAGGCCACCGGCCGCGAGGTGCTCTACGACGACCGCCGCAAGGTCTCGCCCGGCGTCAAGTTCGGCGACGCCGAACTGATCGGGGTTCCGCAGATCGTGATCGTCGGACGCGGAGCCGTCGACGGCATCGTCGAGCTGTGGGACCGCCGCACGGGAGAGCGCATCCAGTGCGCCGTGGACAACCTCGGCGCGCACTTCGCCTGAGAACCGCCCAGAAACGCCGTCTGAAACAGGCGCCCGTCCCCTTCGGGGTGACGGGCGCCTGTTCCGTCGGGTACCGTAGACACCAGCCCGCTGCGCAGTTTCGCGGCGGCAGAATCTGAATAGAGGAGGCCGGCCATGGACATCGACCTCAGCGTGTTGCGGCAGTTGGAGCGCGAGAAAGAGATTCCCTTCGAGGAACTCGTGCAGATCATCGAGCAGGCGATCTTGACGGCATACGTCAAGCACACCCACCAGGGTGAGACAACGAAGCAGGCCGTCGAAGAAGAGCCGGAAGCGCGTGTCGTTCTCGACCGCAAGTCCGGCCACGTCGACATTTTTGTTCCAGAGCTCGACGAAGACGGCAACGTCATCGGCGAAGCGATCAACAACCCGACCGACTTCGGCCGGATCGCGGCCTTCGCCGCGAAGCAGGTCATCAACCAGCGTCTCCGCGACCTGGCCGACGACGCAGTGCTCGGAGAATTCAAGGGGCGCGAAGGCGAGATCGTCGCCGGCGTCATCCAGCAGGGCCCGAACCCGCGGATGATCCACGTCGACCTCGGCACGATCGAAGCGATCCTTCCGCCGGAAGAACAGGTCCCCGGCGAAACCTACGTGCACGGTGCCCGGATCCGGGTCTACGTCACGGCCGTCGGCAAGGGCCTGAAGGGCCCGCAGATCACCGTGTCGCGCACCCACCCGTCCCTCGTCCGGCGCCTGTTCGCCCTCGAGGTCCCCGAGATCGCGAGCGGTGTCGTTGAGATCGTCTCCCTCGCCCGTGAGGCGGGTCATCGCACCAAGATGGCCGTGCGCGCGACCGAGCCCGGCGTCAACGCCAAGGGCGCCTGCATCGGCGAACTCGGCCAGCGCGTCCGCGCCGTGACAGCGGAGCTCAACAACGAGAAGATCGACATTGTCGACTACTCTCCGGACCTCGCGACGTTCGTCGCGAGCGCCCTGTCGCCGGCCAAGGTGACGAGCGCCTACGTGATCGACCAGTCGATCAAGGCCGTCCGCGCCCTCGTTCCCGACTACCAGCTCTCGCTCGCGATCGGCAAAGAGGGCCAGAACGCCCGCCTCGCCGCCAAGCTGACCGGCGCCAAAATCGACATCCAGCCGGACAGCATCCTGGAGGACTCGGAATAGGGGGTACGATGGAACCCGTTAGAACGTGCATTGGATGCCGTTCGCGCGCTCCTCGTGCCTCTTTACTGAGGCTCGTAGCCCGAGACTCGGACCTCGTGGTGGATCACACCGCCACTCTGCCCGGTCGAGGCGCGTGGCTGCATCCCAGCATCGAATGCTTCCAGGACGCACTGCGGCGACGCGCTTTCGGGCGTGCGCTTCGCGTGACCAGTCCTCTGGACGCGAAACAACTAGAGAACAGGCTGAACTGGCTAATGGACAACTAATGAGCGGCTCGAAATGAGACCCGTCCGTTACTAACGGTCTGCCCCTTTCCGGGTGCAGACCCGGAATTGGAGAATTGTGGCTGCGAAACCACGCGTACATGAGATCGCTAGCGAACTCAATGTCGACAGCAAGGTAGCCCTTGCGAAACTGAAAGAGATGGGCGAGTTCGTCAAGGGCCCGTCCAGCAGTGTTGAACCCCCGGTAGCCCGTCGCCTGCGCGCGGCGCTGCTGGCCGACGCCGCTTCCGGCGCCGGAACCACTGCCCCGTCAACCACCCCGGGTGCCGGCGCAACGCCGGGTGCCCCCACAGGCGTCAAGCCCGGTGCGCGGCCCTCACCGGCCCGCCTCGCGGTCAAGCCGGGTGCGCGTCCGAGTGCGGCTCCCGCCGCGCCCGTCGAAGCCCCGGCAACGGATGCCGCGCCGCATCCCGTCGCACCCCTCACCGTCGCAGAACGCCAGACGGTTGCCGTCGAGAAGGCCGCAGCCGCTGAGAAGTCCGCGAGCATCGAGAAGGCCGCCGAGCAGGCAGCCGCAGCAGACCCGGCCGCCCCGACTGCGGCGACCCCGGCCGCCAAGGCAGACCGTGGACCGTCGTCGGGCGCCAAGCCAGGCGCGAGCGTTCCGCGCCCGCCGTCGGCACGTCCGGGCAACAACCCCTTCGCCAGCAACCAGGGCATGGGCAAGACCCCCACGCCGCGTCCGGGCAACAACCCGTTCGCGAGCGCACAGGGCATGGGCCAGCGCCCGCCGTCCTCGACGGCCCCGAGCAACATCCCCCGTCCCGCCGCACCGCGCCCCGGCGCTCCGCGTCCGGGTGGACCCGGCCAGGCTCCCCGCCCGACCGGCTTCGGCCAGCGTCCCGGCGCGTTCCAGCGTCCAGGTGGCGCCGGAGCGGGCGGAGCACGTCCCGCATTCCAGCGTCCCGGTGGGGCCCCCGCCGGTGCCCCCGGCTTCGGCCCGCCGCGTCCCGCCGGTGGCGGCGGCGCAGGTGGCCGCGGTCGCGGCCCCGGTGGCGGAACCGCTGGTGCGTTCGGTCGCGGAGGCGGCAAGAACAAGGCCCGCAAGTCCAAGCGTACGAAGCGCGCCGAGTTCGAGCTGCGCGAGGCCCCGTCGCTGGGTGGCGTCAGCGTCCCCCGCGGCGACGGCGGAACCGTGGTGCGTCTGCGCCGCGGTGCCTCGATCACCGACTTCGCGGACAAGATCGACGCGAGCCCCGGAAACCTCGTCACCGTGCTGTTCCACCTCGGTGAGATGGCCACAGCGACGGAGTCCCTCGACGAGGCGACCTTCGACGTGCTCGGCGAAGAACTCGGCTACAAGATCCAGATGGTCTCGCCCGACGACGAGGACCGCGAACTGCTCCTCGGCTTCGACATCGACATCGACCAGGAGCTTGCCGAGGAGACCGACGAGGAACTCAAGCCCCGCCCGCCGGTCGTGACCGTCATGGGTCACGTCGACCACGGTAAGACCGCGCTCCTCGACGCGATCCGGAACGCCAAGGTCGCCGCAGGCGAAGCCGGCGGAATCACCCAGCACATCGGTGCCTACCAGGTCATCACCGAGCACGAGGGCATCGACCGCGCCATCACCTTCATCGATACACCGGGCCACGAGGCGTTCACCGCCATGCGTGCCCGTGGTGCCCAGGTGACGGACATCGCGATCCTCGTGGTCGCGGCGGACGACGGCATCATGCCCCAGACCATTGAGGCGCTCAACCACGCCCAGGCGGCCAACGTTCCGATCGTGGTCGCGGTCAACAAGATCGACAAGCCGGGCGCAAACCCGCAGAAGGTGCGCCAGCAGCTCACCGAATTCGGGCTCGTCGCCGAAGAGTACGGCGGAGACGTCATGTTCGTCGACGTGTCTGCGAAGCAGAAGGTCGGTATCCAGGAAATCCTGGAGGCCGTCCTCCTCACCGCGGACGCCGGACTCGACATGCGCGCCAACCCCGACAAGGACGCCCGCGGTGTCGCCATCGAGGCTCGTCTCGACAAGGGCCGCGGCGCGGTCGCGACCGTACTCATCCAGTCGGGAACGCTGCACGTCGGCGACTCGATCGTCGCCGGAACGGCCTACGGCCGCGTTCGTGCGATGGCGGACGAAAACGGCGTTGCCGTGCTCGCCGCGACGCCGTCGCGCGCCGTGCAGGTCCAGGGCCTCTCGAGCGTTCCCCGGGCCGGTGACACCTTCCTGGTCATCCAGGAAGACCGCACCGCCCGTCAGATCGCCGAGAAGCGCGAAGCCGCCGAGCGCAACGCACTGCTGGCCAAGGCCCGCAAGCGCATCAGCCTCGAAGACTTCACCCGTGCACTCGAAGAGGGCAAGGTCGAATCGCTCAACCTCATCATCAAGGGTGACGTTTCCGGTGCCGTTGAGGCCCTCGAAGAGTCGCTCCTCAAGATCGAGGTCGACGACTCCGTGCAGCTGCGCATCATCCACCGCGGTGTCGGTGCTGTCACGGAGAGCGACGTCAACCTCGCCACCGTCGACAACGCCATCATCATCGGCTTCAACGTGCGCCCGGACACCAAGGCCCGCGAGCGCGCCGCCCGTGAGGGTGTCGACGTGCGGTTCTACTCGGTCATCTACAACGCGCTCGAGGACATCGAGAACTCCCTCAAGGGAATGCTCAAGCCCGAGTTCGAAGAGGTGCAGAGTGGTGTCGCCGAGATCCGCGAGGTGTTCAGCTCGTCCAAGTTCGGAAACGTGGCCGGCGTCATCGTCCGCTCCGGTGTCATCACGAGGAACGCCAAGGCGCGGGTCATCCGCAACGGCGTCGTCGTCGGAGACAACCTGGGCATCGAGTCGCTGCGTCGTTTCAAGGACGACGTCACCGAGGTTCGTACGGACTTCGAGGCCGGTATCGGTCTCGGCAAGTTCAACGACATCCAGATCGGCGACGAGATCGAGACGATCGAACTGAAGGAAAAGCCGCGCGTCTAACCAGACAGCGTCTGATCGACGGGTCTCCGGCTCCTCTCCGTGAGGGGTCTGAGGCCCGTTGGTCGCTCAGCACGACAGTGTGAACCACCAGTTTTCCGAATACTTGTGAATCAAAGAGGAGTGAGACCATGGCAGATCCGGAACGCGCCAGGAAAATGGCCGACCGCATCAAGGTCATCGTGGCGAAGCGGCTCGAACGCGGCCTGCGTGACCCGAGGCTCGGCTTCGTGACCATCACGGACGTCAAGGTGACGGGGGACCTGCAGCACGCATCCGTCTTCTACACGGTCTATGGCTCCCTCGAGGAGCGCACCGACAGTGCCGCCGCCCTCAAGGCCGCCACCGGGCTGCTGCGCAGCGAGGTCGGCAAGAACATCACCGCCCGGCTCACCCCGTCGCTCGAGTTCATCGCCGACGCGATCCCCGAGAACGCCGCCCTGATCGACGACCTCCTCCGGGAGGCGCGCGAGCGCGACAGCCAGGTCGGTGCACTCGCCCAGGGTGCCCAGTACGCCGGCGACGAGGACCCGTACGTCAAGCCGCGCGAGTTCGAGGACGACGACGATGACGAGGACGACGACGAGGACGAGACTCCCGCCGTCGGTCACCACGCCGAATAGCGAATCTCGCCTCCCTGAGGTGTCGCAGATCGATGTCCACGAGGCTCGTGAGCATAGATATGCGACACCTCAGCGCAGAGTGCGCGCTTCCGAGGGCGTCTGACACCTAGCGAGGGAGCCGGGGGAGAACTACGCTTAAAAGCGCTTTCGTCCCCCGAAGGCCCATCTCACTGTGGAGGTACCTCATGGCCGGCATCGCAGCCAAGCTCGACAAAGCATACGAAACGCTCCCCGTGGAGGAGCTCGCGAAGGCGCCCGTCGCGGCGCTCCAGGGCGTGAGTGACAGCGACGCGGAACACCTCAAAGCGGCCTTCGGCATCGATACGATCGGCGACCTCGGAACCAACAAGTTCTTCCTCTGGGCCCAGTCGATCGCGACGCTCGCCAAGTAACCCCACCGCGGCGGTCGGGCTTGTCACCGCCCGAAGCGTGCGGCCAGGCTGCTCGCATTCCGGACGGCATTGCCGCCGCCGTCGTTGTTGAAATAGACGAACACGTCCCGTCCGGTGCGCTGCCAGTCGCGGATGCGGTCCGCCCACCAGTCGAGGTCGGCCTCCGAATACGAACCGCCGTACAGGTGCTCGTGATCGGGGCCGTGCATGCGCACGTACACGAACGGTGCCGTCGCACGCAGGACGCACGGCAGGTTCGCGCCGCTCATGACGCAATAGGCGGCACCGTGCTGCTCGAGGATCCCGAAGACCGCATCGGACAGCCAGCTGTCGTTGCGGAACTCGACGGCGACCCTGAGCCAGTCCGGCAGGGCCCCGAGGAAGTACTCGAGCCTGGCGTCGTCGCGCTCCATCCCCGGCGGTAGCTGCACGAGCAGGACCGCGCGCTTGTCGCCGAGTTCGTGCCAGCATGCCGCGATCCGCGCGGCCCAGACCTCGGGGGAGTAGAGGCGCCTGCCATGGGTGAGGCCGCGCGGCGCCTTCACCGAGAGCTGGAATCCTTCGGGCAGCCGGCGTCGCCAACTCGCGAATGTCGACTCTCTCGGCCAGCGGTAGAAGCTCGCGTTGAGTTCGACCGTGTCGAAACGGGCGGCGTAGACTTCGAGCCGCCTGGCCGGTGGCAGGCCCTGCGGATACAGCACGCCGTCCCAGTGGTCGTAGCTCCAGCCTGACGTCCCGATCCGGATGCTCACGGTCGTGCCAGCCCCCTGCTCCCATCGGTATCCGTTCCGGCGTTCCTTCCGGCGTGGATGACGCGTGCCGGTCCGGTCATTCGTGGGGGAGAGAGTACGCCCCCTGCGCGACCTCCGCCACGAGGCCGTCGGCGAGCAGGCCGGCGAGAGCGCGGGCGAGCTGGGTCGGCTCCGGCCAGAGCGTGGTGATCTCGGCATCCGTCACCGGGTGCCTGGTGGACCGTAGTTCGGCGAGGATGAGCCCGCGCACCTGCCGGTCGCTGCCGGCGAACTTCTTCTGCACGGTCTTCTTCGGACCCCGGTATTCGGGGTACCTGGCCGCGCGCCACGCGCACAGGGCGGCGAGCGGGCAGTCCGAGCAGCGGGGCCGCGCCGACGTGCAGACGAGCGCGCCGAGCTCCATGGCGCCGGCGTTGAAGACGGCCGCAGCCGACGCATCCGCCGGGAGCAGGGCGTCCATGGCCGCGAGGTCGCGGGTTCTGCTCGGCGGCGCGGGCTCGGCCTGGCCGGCCACGCAGCGGGCGATGACCCGGCGCGTGTTCGTGTCGACGACCGGATGCCGGTGGCCGTACGCGAAGGCGGCGACCGCCCGCGCGGTGTAGTCCCCGATCCCGGTCAGCGTGAGGAGCACGTCGACGTCCTCGGGCACGACCCCGCCGTGGTTCTCGGCGATCTCGACGGCGGCGGCGTGCAGCCAGAGTGCGCGCCGCGGGTAGCCGAGGGTCGCCCACGCGCGCACGGCCTCGCCGGGCGGAACGGCGGCGAGGTCTGCCGGAGTCGGCCAGCGCGCGAGCCAGGCCTCGAGGTGCGGGATCACCCGGGTCACCGGCGTCTGCTGCAGCATGAACTCGCTCACGAGCACGCCCCACGCGCCGAACCCGTCGCGCCGCCACGGCAGGTCCCGAGCGTGCAGCCCGAACCAGGAATTGACGGCGTTCGCGATCGCGCCGACCGGCGCGCCCTCGGGAGCGGCCGCTGGCGGGCTCGCCGGCGCGGAATCTGCGGGCGAGATGACGGTTGCATTCACCCCACTAACCTAGGCTCGATTCATGACGCCCGTTTCAACACCACGCACCGAATTCCTCAGCGACCTCGCCACCGAGATCCTCAGCCTCTACGCCCGAGGCCGCACCATCGTCGCGATCGATGGCACAGACCCCGTCGCCCGCTCCACCTTCGCCGACGACCTCGCCGCCGCATTCGCCGAGCGGGGTCACGCGGTCTCGCGCGCGTCCCTCGGCGACTTCCGGCTCTCCGACCAGGAGCAGGCCGCCTTCGGACCGGCGTCGCCCGAGCGACTCTTTCGTCACGGGTACGACTATGAGTTGCTGCGCCGTGCGCTGCTCACCCCGTTCCGTCTGGCCGGCGCCACGACCGGACCGGAAGACGACACCCTCATCCTCGATGGGGAATTCCTCCTCAGGAAGGAAGTGCGCGACGGCTGGTCGTTCAGCGTCCTCACCGAGACCGAGGCGGATGCCGCAACGACCGGGGCATTCATCGACCTCGCCGCCGAGCTGAAGCCATCCGGGGAACTCGGTGATGCCGCGGACACCGGGACAGACCCTGCGCTCGGCGGCTCTCCGCTTCCCGATGACCAGGCCCTGGCCGACCGGCTCTACCGGGCCGAGGTCCGGCCCCGGTCGTGGGCGACCGCCGTCGTCGACCTCGCCAATCCGGCGGATCCCCGCCGCCTCTTCTTCGACAGCTGCTGAGCCGGAGCCGTCGGGTCGTCGCCTGGTCGACGTACCCGCACGGCTGCCCACGTCGCCCCGTGCCGTCCGCGCGGGCCGTCGGCACGCGGCCGTCCCGCGATTCCCGGGCGCGGACCTACCGCAGTCGGAGCGGGGCGAAGCGCACGAGCACCTCGGCCGGGGTGAGCGGGCGTCCGGTGGCCTCGACCTCGTGGACGAGGGCCGTGAGCAGTGTGTTGACCGGCGCGGCGACCCCCGCCGCGGCGGCCTCCCGCACGACGACCCCGTTGAGGTGGTCGACCTCGGTGAGCTGGCCGCGACGCAGACTCTGCAGGGTGGACCCGAGATTCGGCACGTCGCCCATTCTGGCCCGCATCAGGCGGGGCAGCAGCTGACCGATCGAGAGCGGCAGGCCGGCGAATCCGCGCAACCGGCGGTCGCCGAGCCGCTGGAGCGCCCCGAAACGCACGCCGCGGGCGGCCCCGACCCGGACGGTTTCGCGCATGCTCGCCGTCAGGATCCTGCGCAGCCCGTCGTCGTCGACGACCTGCTGCACGCTCAGGCCCGTCACGGCCGGGAGCGCGTTGAGCATGTTCACCACGAGCTTGGTCCACTGGGCCCCGACGAAGTTCCCGATCGCGATGGTCGGGAATGCCGCGTCGAGCACACCCTGCCAGGCGAGGGTTCCGGCATCGATGTCCCCGGAACCGTGCCCGAGGTATGTGGGCGCCGGCGTCGTCACCGTCACGAGTCCCGGCGCCGCATAGTTCGCGGCGATGATCGAGAGTGCTCCGAAGCAGTCGGAGTGCGGCAGGATCCGCCGGGCGGTCGTGACGCCGTCGAGCCCGTTCTGCACGACGATCACGGGTGACCCGTCGATCACCGCCGCGTTCGCGGTGATCGCGGCGGCGGCATCCTGCGCCTTGGTGCAGACGAGCGTGAGCTCGGGTGTCTCCGTGAGCAGCTCGACGGCCGTTGGCCGGGCCGTCACGTCGCCGAAGCCGCCGGTCAGCTGAATGCCCTCCGAGCGGATGACGTCGAGCGCCTTCCCGCGGGCCGTCACCGTGACCGTGTGGCCGGCCTTCTCCAGCAGTGTGGCGAACGTTCCGCCGAGGGCACCCGCACCGATCACAGCAATTCGCATCCCTCCAGCCTAGATCCCCCCGCGAGAGCGGACTTGTGGCCCTTAAAACGCGTTCTTAAGGGCCAAAAGTGTACTCTCGCGAGGTGTCGGGAGGGTCAGACGGAAAGGGCGACGGGTTCAGGGACGGGAGTCGCGGCCGGAGCGCGGCGGCCGTGCGGCAGGGCGAGCCCGATCACGGCGGCGAGCGCGAGCACGGATGCCCCGACGACGATCGCGGGGACGGCCGCGTCCACGTAGCCGGTCGGGGTCAGCTCTCCTCCGGCGCCCGTGAATACGGCCGTCAGCACGGCGACGCCGAGCGCCACGCCGATCTCGCGCAGGGTCGAGTTGGTCCCGGTGGCCTTCGCGTGATCGTTCGGGACCATGTTTGCGAGCACCGCCGTCGAGCTCGGTGCGAACACGAGCCCCATTCCGACTCCGGCGAGGAGGAACGCGGGCACGAGGGTGATGTATGCAACCGTGGCGCTCATCTCGATCGCGAGCCAGCCCATCGCGATCGCGAGAAACGAGAGACCGAGCACGATCGGCAGCCGGGTGCCCGTTCGCGGGCTCAGCAGTCCGGTGAGAGGCGCGACCACCATCGGCGCGAGCGTCCACGGCATCGTCATCAGGCCGGCCTCGAGCGGGGTGTGCCCCTGCACGACCTGCAGGAACTGGATCAGGATGAAGATCGAGCCGAAGATGCCGAAGCTGAAGGTGAGGCCGACAAGGTTGGCGACCGTGAAGCTGCGGTCCCGGAACAGGCGGAGCGGCAACAACGGGTCGGGAGTCCTGGCCTCCCAGGCGATGAACGCGGCGAGCAGGACCGCGCCGCCCGCGAGGGCACCGAGGACTTCGAGGCTGGTCCAGCCCGCGTCGTTTCCGCGAACGATGCCGTAGACGAGACCGAAGACGCCGACTCCGGCGAGGACGAGCCCCACGACATCCGCCCGGACCCTGGCGCCGAAGCTGTTGGGCAGGGCGACGAACGCGAGCGGGATCGAGACCACGCCGAGCGGGACGTTCAACCAGAAGATGGCCTGCCAGTTCCAGCCTTCGATGACGGCGCCGCCGATCAGGGGGCCGAGGGCGACGCCGAGCCCGGAGATGCCGCCCCAGATTCCGATCGCCGCCGGGCGGAGCCTGTCGCTGACCGAGCCGACGAGGAGGGTCAGCGACAACGGCATCAGGGCCGCGGCGCCGACGCCCTGGATCGCCCGGGCGGCGATGAGCTGCCAAGGCTCGACCGAGAGCGCCGACAGTGCGGAGGCGACCGTGAAGATCGCGATTCCGGTGAGGAAGACCGTGCGCCGGCCGAAGCGGTCACCGAGGGCGACGGCCATCAGCATGAACGTCGCGAAGCTCAGGGAGTACGCGTTGATCACCCACTGCAGCTCCTCGATGGATGCGCCGAGGTCGCGGTTGATCACGGGCAGCGCGCCGGTCACGACGAGGTTGTCGAGGGTGGCCATGAACATGGGGAGTGAGGACGCGACGATGGCGAGCCAGATCGGGACGCGACGCGTGAGCGGCAGGGACACGTGGTATCCAATCGAGGAGAGACAACGAACCGGAATGATGTAATCGAATGATTACAAAATGACACGATAGTTATTCGCGGATACCATGTCAAGAGTGAGTGAAGATTCCGGTACGGCAGCCAAAGAAACGACCACCGAACGAATCCCCGCGGCATTGCGCAGGGAACAGATCCTGGCCGCGGCGAGCCGTGTCTTCGGCGAGCGGGGCTACTCGGGTGCGACGACAGACCAGGTCGCGCAAGCCGCCGGAATCAGCCAGCCCTATGTCGTGCGGATGTTCGGCACCAAAGAGAACCTCTTCCTCGAGGTCGTCGCGCGCGCCCTCGACAAACTCATGACGACCTTCCGCGAGACCCTGGCCGAGCACCGGCCGGCCGACGACGGCGACGACGCCGATCCGCTCATCACCCGCCTCGGGGCCGCCTACGTCGACCTGATCGACGACCGCGGCATCCTGCTCTCGCTCATGCAGGCCTTCATCACCGGGCACGACCCGGTGATCGGCGCCAAGGCCAGGGAGGGCTTCCTGCAGATCTACCGGATGCTGCGCGACGAAGCCGGGTTCAGCCCAGAGACCATCCGCGATTTCCTCGCGAACGGCATGCTCTTCAACACCCTGCTCGCGATCCGGCTCCCGGATATCTTCGAGGACGACGAGGCCGCCGAGGAACTGATGCGGTGCGCCTTCCGGGGCAAGCTCGACGTCGTGCTCGACGCGTCGGGAGCAACGTGGACACGCTCATGAGTGCAGACATCGAGCGGGAGACCGAACCCAACGACGAGACCTCGTCCCGGAACAGCGCGCGGGTGCACTCCACCGCGAGCGGCCTCCTCCTCGTCGACAAGCCCCAGGGCTGGACGAGCCACGACGCCGTCGCCCGCACCCGGCGCCTCGCGGGAACCCGCAAAGTCGGCCACGCCGGCACCCTCGACCCGATGGCCACCGGCCTGCTGATCCTCGGCATCAACAGCTCGACCCGGCTGCTCACCTTCATCGTCGGCCTCGACAAGGAGTACCTGGCCACGATCCGGCTCGGCGCCGCGACGACCACGGACGACGCGGAAGGCGAGGAGCTCTCCCGCGCACCGGAGGCATCCGTAGCACGCATCGAACCCGCGTCCGTTGCGGCGGGAATCCGGCTCTTGACCGGTGCCATCAGCCAGCAGCCGAGCGCGGTGAGCGCGATCAAGGTCGACGGCAAGCGCGCGTACGCCCGCGTGCGCGACGGGGAGGACGTGCAGTTGCCCTCTCGCCCGGTCACGATCTGCGCGTTCGACCTGCTGTCGAGTACGGCCGTCGACGGCTTCCTCGACCTCGAGGTGCGCGTCGAGTGCTCCTCGGGGACCTACATCAGGGCTCTCGCCCGCGACCTCGGCGCCGGGCTCGGCGTCGGGGGACACCTCACCGCGCTTCGCCGCACCCGCATCGGCCCGTTCCGGATCGAGAATGCCCAGCCCCTCGCGGAGCTCGACGTCGCCGCCGGTCTCATCAAGCCGGCGGATGCCGCAACGCGCGTGCTCGGGCGCCTCGACCTCACCGAGCAACAGGCCATCGACCTCGGGCACGGCAAGCGCATCGAGGTGACGGCTGCGGTCGAGGACGACGGAACAGCGGGGGCCGCCGCCCCACTCGCCGCGATCGCCCCCGGCGGCCGGCTCGTCGGCCTCGTCGAGCTCCGGGGCACGCAGGCCCGGACCGTGATCAACTTCCCGCCGGACGAGACCGCGGCGGGGGAATCCTCATGATCGAGTGGTTCACCTGGCTCCAGGTCGGCGTCGCCGTGCTCGCCGGCCTGCTCTGCCTCGTTCTCGGACTGCTCGGCCGGGTTCCGAACGACCTGACCCTGGGCGCGACGGCGCTCGTCGAATTGCTTTTGGTCGGACAGCTCGTCGTGTCGATCGCGGCGCCGTTCGCCGGGAACACCGCGAGCGGGAGCCTGCTCGAGTTCTACACCTATCTCGTGAGCGCACTCCTCGTTCCGGTCGCGGCCGCGGCCTGGGCACTCATCGAACGCAGCCGCTGGAGCACGGTGATCCTCGGCGGCGCATGCCTCGCGATCGCGGTCATGGTGTACCGCATGTTCCAGATTTGGACAGTTCAGGGCCTGTGAGAGTGACGTCCCAACTTGCTGCGATAATTGTCAGGCCATGACCGGACCGAAGAGCGCACCCGAGAACGTCGTCGATGGACCGCAGAAGCGCAGGGTCACCGGCGTCGGCCGCCTGCTGATCGCCGTCTACGGACTGCTCGCGCTCGCCGCGACCGGCCGCTCGTTCGTGCAGATCGCCTCCAAGTTCGACCAGGCACCGCTCGCGTACTCCCTCTCGGCGTTGTCCGCCGTCGTGTACATCGTCGCGACCATCGCGCTCGTGCGGAGCAGCGGCCGCTGGTACCGCATCGCGTGGGCGACCATCTCCTTCGAACTGCTCGGCGTGCTCGTCGTCGGCACCCTGAGCATCGTCGACCCCGCGCTCTTCCCGCACGACTCGGTCTGGTCGGTCTTCGGCAGTGGCTATCTCTTCATCCCACTCGTGCTGCCGATCCTCGGGATGATGTGGCTCGCCCGCCATCGTCCGGCCGGACAGCAGGCCCGCCGGTGAAGGTCCTCTCCGGCATCGGCTCCCTCCCGCTGGAAGCCGGCACCCGCGGCTCCGCGGTCACGATCGGAAAGTTCGACGGCGTCCACGCCGGCCACCGTGCCGTCATCGGTCGACTGAACGACATTGCCGAGGCGCAGGGGCTCACGGCCGTCATCGTGACCTTCGACCGGCATCCGCTCGCCCTGCTCGCCCCCGAGAAGTGCCCGCCCTTCCTGATCAGCGCAGAACAGAAGCTCCGGCTGCTCGCCGAAACCGGCGTCGACGCCACCCTCGTGCTCGAGTTCACCCAGGAGCTCGCGAGCCTTCCGCCCGAGGTGTTCGTCGAGACGGTGCTCGTGAACGGGCTGCACGCCCGCCACGTTCTCGTCGGGGAGGACTTCCGCTTCGGCGCCAACGGGGCGGGGGACATCGCCCTGCTCACCGAACTCGGCAAGCGATTCGGCTTCGTCGTCGACCTCATCGAGGACGTCAAGCCCGACCGCGTACGCCGGGTTTCCTCGACCTGGATCAGGGAACTGCTCGCGAGCGGCGACGTGCGAGCGGCCGGTGAGCTGCTCGGCCACACCCCGACCGTGCGCGGAGAGGTCGTGCACGGAGCGGCCCGCGGCCGCGAACTCGGGTTCCCGACGGCCAACATCTCGGAGGAATCCGAGGGGCTCATCCCGGCGGACGGCGTCTACGCCGGCTGGCTCACGGACGGCGCGACCCGCTACCCGGCCGCGATCTCGGTCGGCAACAACCCGACCTTCCACGGGGTCGCGCAGAAGCAGGTCGAGGCGTACGTTCTCGACCGGGAAATCGACCTCTACGGTCACGTCGTCGAGGTGTCCTTCGTCGACCGGATCCGCGGCATGGTCGCCTTCACCGGCATCGATCCCCTCATCGTGCAGATGCGAGCCGACGTCGACCAGATCCGCACGCTGCTCGCCGACTCGACCATGCACTCGGGCCAGAGCGGGCCGCCGCGCGCCTAGGCTGCGGGGGAGCGCGGCCCGGTCGGCGTGAAGCCCTCCCGGCCGAAGAGGAAGAGCACGATGTTCACGGCCGTGCTGTCGATCACGGCCCCGCGGCCGACGCGCCAGCCGGCATCCGTCGCCACGAGCGTCCGGCGGCGTACGACCGCCTTCACCGAGGTCGGCGCGATCAGGGCCTTGCGCACCGCAACCGCGCCGAGCGCGACCGGCGAGACATCGAGGGCCCTGCCGAGCGGATGCGCCAGATCGAGTCCGTGGACGACGACCTCCGTCAGCTCGGTGATCCCGTGGCGCACTCGCCCGGTCACTCGCCCGGCAGCGTATTCCGCGGCAGTGGCGCGGAGCGACGCCACGAGCGCGTCCGGCTCCGCCTCGGCAGCCCGGCGGCTGAGCGAGTCGACGGCGTGGTTCACACTCGGGTTCGGAAACTGCTCCCGCACTGCCGTCCACCCGGTGCCGAGCAGCTCCCGCGTCGGGGTGCCGACCCGCCAGACCAGATGCCCGGCCGTGTCGCGCACCCGCCAGCCGGCGCAGAGGCTCGGCGTCTCCCATTCCTCCGGGGACAGCGTCTCGAGGATGTCTGCGATACCGGTCAGGGTCGCCGCGATCTCCGCACTCCAGTCGGCGGTCGTCCCGGTGTCGTCGAGCTGGGGCTTTCGGCTGAACGGCAGGTACTGCGAGATATCGGGCATGCCGTCCAGCCTAGACGCGCCCGGTGAATAGACTTGGCCGGTGAACCCAACCCCGATCCGCAGTCTCTGGGCCGGGCGAACCCTCGCACTTCTGGGCATCCTCCTCGTCGCGGCGAACCTGCGAACGGCCGTCGCCGCGCTGTCCCCGATCGTCCTGTCGATCAGCGTCGACGTGCCGCTCGGTGCGCTCGCCATCGGCGTGCTCGGCATGCTCCCACCGGTCTGCTTCGCGGCCTTCGGCATCTTCACGCCGGTCTTCACCCGCCGCATCGGGCTCGAACGGGTGGTCGTCGTCGCCCTGGTCGCAATCCTCGCCGGCCACCTCCTCCGCGGCGGCGCCGGTTCCCTGACCTGGCTCATCATCGGCAGCGTCGTGACCTTCGCCGGCCTCGGCGTCGGCAACGTGCTGCTGCCCCCGCTCGTCAAGAAGTACTTCCCCGACCGCGTCGGCCTCGTGACCTCCCTCTACGTCACGGTGCTGTCGCTGAGCACCCTCGTTCCGCCGCTCGTCGCGGTCCCGGTGGCGGATGCCGCAGGCTGGCGGGTCTCCCTCGGCATGTGGATGATCCCCGCCCTCCTCGCCCTCGTGCCCTGGGCCACCATGCTCGTGCGGCACCGGATCTCCGAGACCGCCCCGCCCGCGGTCCCCGAGGCCGAGCCGGTGCTGCTCGCCCGGATCGGCCGTTCCTCGATCGCCTGGGCGATCGCCGTCGTCTTCGGGACGTCGTCGCTCAACGCATACGCGCTCTTCGCGTGGCTTCCACTGATGCTCACCCAGACCGCGGGGCTCAGCCCCGGCCAGGCCGGGACACTGCTGTCCCTTTACGCCGCCGTCGGCCTGCCGTGCGCGCTCATCGTCCCGTGGCTCGCCGTGCGGATGAAGAACCTCAGCCTCCTGATCTACGTCGGCATGTTCGCCTTCATCGCCGGTGACGTGGGGCTGCTCGTCGCGCCGGGCACCCTGACAGTGCTCTGGGTGCTGCTCGCCGGTCTCGGTCCGCTCTACTTCCCGCTCGCGCTCGTGCTGATCAACCTCCGTACCCGCACCCACGAGGGCTCGGTCGCGCTCAGCGGGTTCGTGCAGAGTGTCGGGTACACCCTCGGCGCGCTCGGCCCGCTCGTCGTCGGCGTGCTGCACCAGCTCACCGGGGGCTGGACCTGGCCGCTCGGGTTCCTGATCGCGACCGCCCTCGCCGTCGGCTTCGCCGCGCGCGTCATCGCCCGCCCGCACCTCCTCGAAGACGACCTCGACCGCGCCCACTGACCCTCCGCCGGCCGACGGATGCCCCCGCGCGCCTCGCGGCGTACCTTCCGTCTCGGGGCGCCCCGTCCGGCGCGCGCCGCGAGACGTACCGCGCGCCGCGAGACGTACCGCGCGCCGCGAGACGCAATGATGCGTGTGCTCATGTGAGCAAGTTTTCCCACAACAGTTGAGGCCTGCGTCTGCGCGTCCTACGCTGGATGGGGAGCCAACGGAGGACCGCGTGATCGATACAGACGAACTGCTGTCCATTCGCGCCGCCGAGCTGTACTACGAAGAGAACAAGACCCAGGACGAGATCGGCGCCGTGCTCCGGCTCACCCGCTGGAAGGTCGGTCGGCTCCTCGCGCAGGCCAAGGCCAGCGGCTTCATCCGGATCGAGATCGTGCACCCGCGGGCCCGCCGCCTCATCGTCGAGCGCCGGCTGCGGGAACACACCGGGCTGAGCGATGCCGTCGTCGTCTCCGCCGCCGGAGTCTCGACCGACGAGGAACTGCAATCGAGGGCGGCCCAGGCCGCTGCCGACTACCTCACGGCGCTCCGCCCGGTGCCTTCGACCCTCGGCATCAGCTGGGGTCGCACCCTGCATGAGGTGGCCCAGGGCCTGAAGCCCGGCTGGGCGCGCGGAGTCAACGTCGTGCAGATCAACGGCGGTGTCAGCCTCAACCGGCGTACCGGCACGGCCGCCGCGACGGCGGTCACGATCGCGCAGAAGGCGCTCGGCTCGGCGACCCTGCTGCCGAGTCCCGCGATCCTCGAGCTCGTCGAAACCAAGCTCGCGATCGAGTCCGACCGCGCCGTCGCGACGGTCCTCGACCTGGGCAGCGCGGCATCCGCCTACCTGTTCAGCGCCGGCCAGGCCGACGAGAATTCGGCGCTCGTCGACAGCGGCTACCTCACCGCCGACCAGGTCGCCGAACTCGTGCGCAAGGGCGCCGTCGGCGACATCGTCGGCCGGTACATCAACGCGGACGGCCACATCGTCGACCTCGAACTCGACGAGCGGACCATCGGCATCCGGCTCGAGCAGCTGCGGAGGGCCCCGACCGCGATCGCCGTGATCGCAGGCAGCACCAAGCACGCCGTCGCCCGCGCCATCGTCTCCAGCGGCTTGTGCACCGTGCTCGTCACCGACGAGGACACCGCCCTGGCCGTCCTGGGCGAAGCACCCTGACTCCCACCACACCCCCCTGCGAGGAGATGTCATGACAAGCACCCCAGTGGTAGCGACCCAGGCCTCGACGAGGTCCCGCGCCCTCGCCCTCATCGGCGGCGAGGCCACGGACGCGAACCTCCGCCGCTACCTGCACGGGATCCCCGGGATCGACGCGGCCGGGCTCGAACAGCGCGCCGCCGCCCTCGGCACCCGTTCGATCAAGACGAGTTCGAAGAAACGGGCGATCGACACGATCATCGGCCTGATCGACCTCACGACCCTCGAGGGAGCCGACACGCCAGGCAAGGTCCGTTCCCTCGTCGGCAAGGCGGTCACGCCGGACCCCGTCGACCCGGGCTGTCCTCGCGTCGCCGCGGTCTGCGTCTACGGGGACATGGTCCCGTATGCCGTCGAGGCGCTCGGCTCCGCACACGCCGCCGGCCGCGACCAGGGTGTCTCCGTCGCCTCCGTTGCCACCGCGTTCCCGAGCGGCCGCGCCTCCCTCGCCGTGAAGCTCGCCGACGTGGCCGACGCGGTCGCGGCCGGCGCCGACGAGATCGACATGGTCATCGACCGCGGCGCATTCCTCTCCGGACGTTTCGGCCAGGTCTACGACGAGGTCGTCGCCGTCAAGGACGCCTGCCGCCGTGCCGACGGCAGCGTCGCCCACCTCAAGGTGATCCTCGAGACCGGCGAGCTGGGCACCTACGACAACGTGCGCCGCGCCTCCTGGCTCGCCATCCTCGCCGGAGGCGACTTCATCAAGACCTCGACCGGGAAGATGCAGCCGGCGGCGACCCTGCCCGTGACGCTCTCGATGATCGAGGTCGTACGCGACTGGCACCGCCTCACCGGGACGAAGGTCGGCGTGAAGCCTGCCGGCGGCATCCGCACCTCGAAGGACGCCATCAAGTACCTCGTCGCCGTCGCGGAGACCGTCGGCGACGAATGGTTGACGCCGGGCCTGTTCCGCTTCGGCGCCTCGAGCCTCCTCAACGACGTGCTGATGCAACGGCAGAAGATGCAGGGCGGGCACTACTCCGGCCCCGACTACGTGACGATCGACTGAAGGAAACCCCCATGAGCTTTCTCGACTACGCCCCCGCGCCGGAGTCCCAGGCGCTCCTGCACCTCCGCCCCGAATACGGACTCTTCATCGACGGCGAGTTCGTCGCCGGCCGTGGTGAGCCCTTCCCGACCATCAACCCCGCGACCGAGAAGCAGCTCGCGCTGATCGCCCACGCGAACGCGGCGGATGTCGACACCGCGGTCACCGCCGCCCGTCGCGCATACGAGCGCCGCTGGTCCACCCTCTCGGGCAGTGACCGCGGCAAGTACCTGTTCCGGATCGCGCGCCTCGTGCAGGAGCGCGCCCGCGAGCTCGCCGTCGCCGAGACGCTCGACAACGGCAAGCCGATCACCGAGAGCCGTGACGTCGACATCCCCCTCGTCGCCGCCTGGTTCTTCTACTACGCCGGCTGGGCCGACAAGCTCGACCACGCCGGACTCGGGGTCGACCCCGCGGCGCGCGGCGTCGCCGCCCAGGTCATCCCGTGGAACTTCCCGCTGCTGATGCTCGCGTGGAAGATCGCTCCCGCCCTCGCCTCAGGCAACACCGTTGTCCTCAAACCGGCCGAGACGACCTCGCTCACCGCGCTGCTCTTCGCGGAGATCCTGCAGCAGGCCGAACTGCCCGCCGGCGTGGTGAACATCGTCACGGGCGGCCGCGAGACCGGGCAGGCACTCGTCGGGCACGCCGACGTGGACCTCGTCGCCTTCACCGGTTCGACAGGGGCTGGGCGGGCCATCGCCCGCGCCGTCGCAGGGACCGACAAGAAGATCATCCTCGAGCTCGGCGGCAAGGCGGCGAACATCGTCTTCGACGACGCCCCGATCGACCAGGCCATCGAGGGCATCGTGAACGGGATCTTCTTCAACCAGGGCCACGTCTGCTGCGCGGGCAGCCGGCTGCTCGTCCAGGAGAGCATCCACGACGAGGTCGTCGACCGGCTCAAGCGCCGACTCTCGACGCTGCGCCTCGGCGATCCGCTCGACAAGAACACCGACATCGGCGCGATCAACAGCGCCGACCAGCTGAAGCGCATCACCGAACTCTCCGCCATCGGCGAGGAGGAGGGCGCCGAACGCTGGAGCCCCGACTGCGAACTGCCGGAGAACGGGTTCTGGTTCCGCCCGACCATCTTCTCCAACGTGTCGACGAGCCATCGCATTGCCCGCGACGAGGTCTTCGGCCCCGTGCTGTCCGTGCTGACGTTCCGCACCCCCGAGGAGGCGATCGCGAAGGCGAACAACACGCCGTACGGTCTCTCCGCCGGGATCTGGAGCGACAAGGGCAGCCGGGTGCTCGCCGTCGCCGACCGGCTCCGTGCCGGGGTGATCTGGGCCAACACCTTCAACCGGTTCGACCCCGCGAGTCCCTTCGGCGGCTACAAGGAGTCTGGTTATGGCCGCGAGGGCGGCCGTCACGGCCTCGCCGCCTACCTCCGGCCGGCGGGCAGCGCCGCAGTCGCCGCCGCCCGCCATGCCGTGACCGTGGAATCCGGTCATCCCGTGAAGTCGCCCGCCGCACGAAAGAAGGCCGCCAAGTGACCCGCCTCGCCGTCCCCAAGACCTACAAGCTCTACATCGGCGGCACGTTCCCGCGCAGCGAATCCGGTCGCGTCTATGCCGTGACGACGCCGGGTGGCGACTTCCTCGCGAACGCGGCGCAGGCATCCCGCAAGGATGCCCGGGATGCCGTCGTCGCGGCCCGCTCCGCTTTCGGGGGCTGGTCGCGCGCCACCCCGTACAACCGCGGCCAGGTGCTCTACCGCATCGCCGAGCTGCTCGAGGGCCGTCGTACCCAGTTCGCCCACGAGATCATGCAGTCGGAGGGTGTGCCCGAGTCGGCCGCGGGCAGGCAGGTCGACGAGGCCATCGACCGCTGGGTCTGGTACGCCGGCTGGGCGGACAAGTACCTGCAGGTCGCGGGCAACGCCAACCCAGTTTCCGGGCCGTACTTCAACCTCTCCGTCCCGGAGCCGACGGGTGTCGTCGCAATCATCGCGCCGCAGTCCGGCGGCTCGCTGCTCGGTCTCGTGAGCGCCGTCGCCCCAGCCCTCGTCTCGGGCAACACGGTCGTCGTCGTCGCCGACGAGACCAGGCCGCTGTCGGCGATCACCCTCGGCGAGGTACTCGCCACGAGCGACGTTCCCGGCGGCGTCGTCAATATCCTCACCGGGTCGCCCGCCGAGATGGCGCCGTGGCTCGCGAGCCACGCCGACGTCAACGCGATCGACCTCCTCGGCGCCGGCGACCTGGACTGGGTGCACCTCGAGATCGATGCCGCCGAGACCCTCACCCGGGTGCTCCAGCCGGAATCCGGGGCGGATGCCGCGGCGCCGTCCCTCGCCCGGATCCTCGCCTTCACGGAGACGAAGACCGTCTGGCACACCAAGGGCCTGCTCTAGCCCGGGAGGGGGCTACTCCTCGTGGGGGCGGTCTGGTCCGTCCTCGCGCAGCAGATCCTCGAGGGCCTGGTCGACCTCGTCGAGTTCGGGCTCCGTGCCGGCCGCGACGCTCGCGGCCGTGCTCGTCAGCCGGGCGACGAGCGCCTTCGGGTCGTCGAGGTCCGCTGACGTGGGCAGAAGGTCCGGGTGCGCCCACAGTGCGTCACGACCGTCGTTGCCGACGGCATCCGTCACGGCCTGCCACATCGCGGCGGCCTCGCGTAACCGGCGCGGGCGCAGTTCGAGCCCGACGAGGGTCGAGAACGCGGACTCCGCTGGGCCGCCTGAGGCGCGACGGCGCTTGACCGTCTCGTTGATCGCGTCGGCGCGGGGGAGCCGGCTCGTGGCTTCGACGGTCACGACGTCGACCCAGCCCTCGACGAGGGCGAGCATCGTCTCGAGCCTCGCGAGGGCGGCGAGCTGGGTCTCCGACTTCGGCGGGATCAGCGAGCCGTTCAGGATCGCCTGCCGCAGTTCCTCGGGGTTGGACGGGTCGAACCCCTCGGCGAGTTCTTCGAGACGCCCGGAGTCGATGCTGATGTCGTGGGCGAAGTCGGTGATCGAACTGATCAGCCGTAGGCGCAGCCAGCGCGAGTGCCGGAACAGGCGGGCGTGGGCGAGTTCACGAACGGCGAGGTAGATCTGCACCTGGTCGATCGGCACGTCGAGGTCCTCGCCGAACGCGGCGACGTTCTGCGGCACGAGGGCGGCCTGCTGGTCGGTCAGGAGCGGGATGCCGACGTCGCCGCCGGAGACGACCTCGCTCGCGAGCTGGCCGACGACCTGGCCGAGCTGCATGGCGAACAGGGTGCCGCCGATGCTGCGCATCATCTTGCTCGCGCCGGCCATCATGCCCTTGAGCTCTTCGGGGGCCTGGTCGGTGAGCACCTTGGTCAGGGAGTCGGAGATGCTGTTCGCCACCGGCTCGGCCAACTGGGTCCAGACCGGCATGGATTCCGTGACCCATTCCTTGCGGGTGAGGAGGCGGGGCACGACCGTGAGCTCGGCGATGCCGGTCACCTCGTCGAGCCAGAGCGCCGCAATGTGGAACGCCTGGTCGAGGGCGGCGTGCTCGGCGGGAGTCACGGCGACCTGGGCCTCAGCGGCCTTGGTCTGACCCTGCGTGAGGGCCGCATCCCAGCTGATACCGCCGTCACCGTTGCCCCGGAGGGCGCCCTGCAACTGCTGCATCAGAGCATTGATACTTGCCGGGTCTGCCGGCAGGCCGGCCGCTCCGGCGAGCTGGCTCGGATCGATGGAGGACTTGCCCGACAGGATGTCGCGCAACATGTCCCGGAATTCGTCTTCCGGGTTGGGACCCTCGTCGGGTCGGGAGTCGTCGGGCACTTCAGGCACCTCTCAGTCGCTTGCTTCTACGCTAGTCCGAGACGCCCGGCCCGAACTGGGAAATGACCTACGCTGAGAGGTCTGGTGTCCGCTTGCCGCGAACGCCCGGCACAACCTGGAAGGAGCCCGGTGGCCCTCTTCACCGACGACCCGACGCCACTCGACTCCGGTACCACCTGGGAGAAGCGCTCTCCCCGCTCCCGGCGCGCGGCCAAGGCCGGCTGGATCGTGCTCAGCATCGCCCTCGCCTGCGGCATCGTCCTCGGTGTCACCCCGGCGCCGTACGTGATCGAGAAGCCCGGCCCGGTGTACAACACCATCGGCTCCACCATCGCAGAGGACGGTGCGGACCGGCCGCTGATCACCATCGACGGAGCGAAGACCTTCCCGACCGACGGGACGCTCGACATGCTCACGGTGTCCCTCGTCGGCAACCCGGACAACCGTCCGAGCTGGCTCAAGGTCGCCGGCGCCTGGCTGGACTCCAGCGAGGCCGTCATCCCGATCGAGGCGGCGTTCCCCTCGAACATCACGACGCAGCAGCGCGATGAGGAGAACACCGCGCAGATGGTCAACTCCCAGCAGGATGCGATCGCCGCCGCCCTGACCAACCTCGGCTACAGCTACCCGACGATCGTGTCCGTGGTCTCGCTGCCCGACGGTTCGCCGGCAACGGGCGTCCTCCAGGCGGACGACCAGATCGCCACCGTCAACGGCGCCGCCATCGCCGACATCACCTCCCTCCGCGCCGCGCTCACGGCGAACGGCGCGGGAGTCCCCGCAACCGTCGGCATCGTGCGCGGCGGCGTCGCGCAGGACCTCACCGTCACCCCCGTCGATTCGAACGGTTCCGCGATCATCGGGATCAACGTCAAGACCGAGTACCAGTTCCCGTTCACGGTCACCATCCAGCTCGACCGGGTCGGCGGCCCGAGCGCCGGCATGATGTTCGCACTCGGCATCATCGACAAGCTCACCCCCGGGCTTCTCCAAGGTGGCGAGAATGTCGCAGGCACCGGAACGATCGACCAGGCCGGAACGGTCGGCCCGATCGGCGGCATCCGCCAGAAGCTCGCCGGCGCCCGGAGCGCAGGAGCGGACTGGTTCCTCGCCCCCGCCGACGACTGCGACGAGGTGACCGGCCACGTCCCTGACGGTCTCACGGTCTTCTCGGTCACGACCCTCGACCAGGCGCTGACCGCACTGAATGCGATCAAAACAGGCGCGGACACGAGCGCACTCCCGCACTGTCCCGTGCAATAAGGGGGATACCCCAGCCGCCTTGCAGGGAACTCGGAGCCGGCTTGGGGTCTGCTGGCAGGCATGCTCCCAGAACCCCTGTCTAGAATGAGGCCTGACCGCCGATTTACAGACCAAGAGGCCCATTCGTGACGTCACAATCCACCGGAAACGCTCCTCGCAGGAGTCGTGCCCCCCTCGCCATTACGGCCGCCATCATCGCGGGGCTGGTGATTCTGTTCTTCGTGTTCGCCGGCCTCTACGCCGACGTGCTCTGGTTCAACCAGCTCGGCTTCCTGAGCGTGCTGACCACCCAGTGGGCGGCAGGAGCCGCCCTCTTCTTCGTCGGCTTCCTCGCCATGGCGATCCCGGTCTTCGTCAGCATCCAGATCGCCTACCGGATGCGTCCCGTCTACGCGAAGCTCAACTCGCAGCTCGATCGCTACCAGCAGGTCATCGAGCCGCTCCGTCGCCTCGCGATGTACGGCATCCCCGCGCTGCTCGGCCTCTTCGCCGGCGTCGCCGCCGCCACCCGCTGGCAGGTCGTGCTGATGTGGCTGAACCGCACCGACACCGGCACCACGGACCCGCAGTTCCACCTCGACGTGTCGTTCTACCTCTTCGACCTGCCCTTCTTCCAGGCGTTCCTGGGCTTCGCCTCCGCAGTCGTGCTCATCTCGGCGATCGTCGCGATCGCGACCACCTACCTCTACGGTTCGATTCGGGTCAGCGGCCGCGAGATCCTCGTGTCCAAGGCCGCACGCGTCCAGATCGCCGTCACCGCGAGCCTCTACCTGGTCCTGCAGGCCCTCAGCATCTGGCTCGATCAGTACTCGACGCTCACCACCACGAACGACCTCATCACGGGTGCCGGCTACACCGACACCCACGCCACCATCCCCGGCCGCGCTATCCTCGCCGGCATCGCCGCCGTGGTCGCGATCCTGTTCCTCGTCACGGCCATCATCGGCCGCTGGCGCCTGCCCGTGATCGGCACGGCGCTCCTCATCGTCACGAGCCTGCTGCTCGGCTCCCTCTACCCGTGGGTCGTACAGCGCTTCCAGGTCGACCCGAGCGCCAAGTCCCTCGAGGCCGAATACATCCAACGGAACATCGACCTCACCCGGAACGCCTACGACCTCTCCAACGTCACGGAGGTCCCGTACAACGCGACCACGACCGCAGAGCCCGGGGCACTCCGAGCGGATGCGACGACGACCGCCAACATCCGGATCCTCGACCCTGCCCTCGTGAGCGATGCTTTCTCGCAGTTGGAGCAGTTCAAGCAGTACTACCAGTTCCCGAAGAACCTCGCCGTGGACCGGTACACGATCGACGGCAAGTCCCAGGACACCGTCGTCGCCGTCCGTGACCTCAAGCTGTCCGGGCTCAACGCCGGCAACACCTGGGTCAACTCGACCATCGTCTACACCCACGGGTACGGCGTCGTCGCGGCATACGGCAACCAGCGCTCGGCAGACGGCCAGCCCGTGTTCCTCGAGTCCGGCATCCCGACGACCGGATCGCTCGGCACCTATGAGCCGCGGATCTACTTCGGTGAGAACTCGCCGCCCTACTCGATCGTCGGAGCCGCGGCGGACAGCAAGCCCGTCGAGCTCGACTATCCGTCCGGCACCGATGGCGCCCAGCAGACGTACACGACGTTCACCGGCAACGGCGGTCCGAAGCTCGACACCGCGTTCAATAAACTCATCTACGCGCTCAAGTTCCAGTCCGAACAGATCTTCCTCGCCAACGCGGTGAACGACCAGTCGCAGATCCTCTACGACCGGGACCCCGTCACGCGCGTGCAGAAGGTCGCCCCGTACCTGACTCTCGACTCCTCCGCATACCCCTCCGTCGTCGACGGCCGGGTGAAGTGGATCGTCGACGGCTACACGACGAGCGCCGACTACCCGTACTCCACGCCCGTCGGCCTCAGCGATGCCATCACGGACACCGAGACACCCGCCCAGCCGTTCGCGCTCGACAAGATCAACTACATGCGCAACTCGGTCAAGGCAACGGTCGACGCCTACGACGGCTCGGTCACCCTCTACGCCTGGGACACCACCGACCCGATCCTGAAGACCTGGCAGAAGATCTTCCCGACCACGGTCAAGCCGATGAGCGAGATGAGCGGGCAGCTGATGAGCCACGTCCGCTACCCGGCCGACCTCTTCAAGGTGCAGCGTCACATCCTCAGCCAGTACCACGTGACCGAACCCGGCTCGTTCTACTCGCACGACGACGCCTGGACCACGCCGAACGACCCGGTGTCGCCGACGAACAACACGACCCTCCAGCCGCCGTACTACCTGACGATGCAGGTTCCGGGTTCGGAGAAGCCGGCGTTCACCTTGTACTCGACGTTCATCCCCGACGCGACGGGCACCACGAGCCGGAACGTGCTCACCGGGTACCTCGCCGTCGACTCGGATGCCGGCTCCACCGACGGGGTCAGATCGGCGGAGTACGGAAAGCTCCGCCTGCTCACCCTGCCCAAGGCCAATACCGTGCCCGGCCCCGGCCAGGTGCAGGCTAAGTTCAACGCCGACCCGACGGTCTCCACCCAGCTCAACCTGCTCAAGCAGGGCCAGTCGAAGGTGCTGAACGGCAACCTGCTCACGCTGCCCGTCGGCGGCGGTCTCCTCTACGTGCAGCCGGTGTATGTGCAGTCCACGGGTGAGACCAGCTACCCGCTGCTCCAGAAGGTCCTCGTGGCCTTCGGAGACCAGATCGCCTTCGAGGACACCCTGAACAAGGCGCTCGACGTGCTCTTCGGCGGCAGCTCGGGCGCCCAGGCCGGCGACACCGCGGTGCCGACGACCGGAACGACGACGCCGACAACCGGGGGCACTACGACGCCGTCCACGACGACGGGGAACCCGGCAACGGATGCCCAACTCCAGGCCCTCCTGGCCGTCGCCAAGCAGGCCATCGCGGACAAGCAGGCGGCACTCACCGCCGGTGACTTCGCGGCATACGGCGTGGCGGACAAGAAGCTCTCCGACACCATCGCGAGCATGCTCGCCCTCCTGGGCCAGTAGCAGGCGGAAGCACCGACCGCGGGCACGCACCCGCTGCACAGACGGCCGACTCCCTTCCGGGAGCCGGCCGTCTGTGCGTGAGGCAGAACGCACGCGAGCCGGCACAGAACCCGCGCAGCATGCACGGCGCCGCGTGGTTCGACTGGGCCTCAAGGCTGTGATAAGCTACTTCTTGTAGCGCGGGGTGGAGCAGTTCGGTAGCTCGCTGGGCTCATAACCCAGAGGTCGTAGGTTCAAATCCTGCCCCCGCAACAGATGCCCCCGGAACCGTAAGGTTCCGGGGGCTTTTTTCTTGCCCGGGATCGATGATCGTGGGCCACGCCCACGCCCAGCCCCACGGGAGTGGAGCCCTGAACTGTCCCAGGGCGATTCCTCGCTGGACCTGATCGCCCTCGTCCGGACTTGGAGCGCAGTCGCGGTCGCGGCTTGCGCTCTGTCGAGCCGTCGAAGGGCCCGATGCGCGCCATTGTCACCGTATCTTGATGCATGCCGGGTGTGTATATACTCGACATGTATTATTCGGTCGAACATTGCGGGGTCTTCGTGTCGGTACGTCAGAGTATTCTCGCCATTCTCGATCAGGGCTCGAGTTACGGGTATCGGTTGCGCGCGGAGTTCGAGCGACGTACTGGCGCAACCTGGCCGCTCAATGTCGGGCAGATCTACAACACGCTCGACCGGCTGGAGCGCGACGGCCTTGTCGTCAAGGGCGAGACCGACGCCGAAGGTCACGTGTTCTATTCGATATCGGCCTCCGGCCACGATGAGGTCGCCTCGTGGCTGCGCTCACCCGTTCCGCGTGCGGAGACCACTCGTGACGAACTCGCGATCAAGCTCGCGATCGCGGTGACCCTGCCCGGTGTCGACATCGATGAGATCGTTCGGCTGCAGCGGATGTCGACGATGTCGACCCTGCAGGACCTGACTCGGGCCAAGAACAGCGGCGGCGACCCAGGGTCAACGGATGAACTCGCCTGGCTTCTGGTCGTCGACTCGATGATCTTCCAGGCGGAGGCCGAGATCCGTTGGCTCGACCATTCACGCTCTCGCCTGACACGAGCGCGGGCCGAGGGGCTCTCGGCCACAGGGATACAGCCCGAACTGCCGCGACGCGGGCGCCCGGCGCGAAGCGAGCCGACGTCGACGAACGAGTCGGTGGCCCGATGAGCCAGGAGCTGCTGCGCCTCACCGGTGTTTCCCGCCAGTATGGGCGAGGCGAGACCGCGGTGAGCGCGCTGGCCGGCATCGACTTGACCATTGCGGCCGGCGAGATGGTGGCGGTCATGGGCGCGTCGGGGTCAGGCAAGTCGACGCTGCTCACCGTCGCCGGTGGTCTGACCAAACCCACCTCAGGCGAGGTGGTTATCGACGGCCAATGGATCAGTGAGATGAGTGCGAAGCAGCTCGCGGTGGTCCGACGTCGCACCCTGGGCTTCGTGTTTCAGGATTTCAACCTGATTCCCGCGCTCACGGCACTCGAGAACGTGACGCTTCCCCTCGAGCTCGACGGTTGGCGCGCCCGGGACTCCCGACGGGCGGGCATGGACGCGCTCGCCTCGGTCGAATTATCCGACCGGGCGCACCGCTTCCCTGACGATCTTTCCGGGGGCCAGCAGCAGCGCGTCGCGATTGCGCGAGCCGTCGTCGGCACACGCAGGTTGATTCTTGCGGATGAGCCGACCGGAGCCTTGGACAGCCAGACCGGAGAACTGGTGCTCCGGATCCTGCGGCGCCGGGTCGATGCGGGGGCGGGTGCGGTCCTGGTCACCCATGACGCCCGGCACGCGGCGTGGGCGGATCGAATCGTCTATCTGCAGGATGGGCGGATTGTCGGCGAGACGTCGCAGGGAACCGCGGAAGAAGCACTGCTCGGCGCGGACCGCTGATGTCGCGCACGAGCCATCTCTCGCCGTTCCGTGCGGCGTTGAGATTCGCGCGCCGAGACGCGTGGGCGGCCAAAGGGCGTAGCTCGCTGATCATGGCGATGATCGCGATTCCCGTGGCGGGACTGAGCGGCGTTGCGCTGGTCGGCATGAGCATGCTGCCCACGACCGCTGAGACGGTAACGGTGGAGCTCGGACAGGCGGATGCGCGCATCACGATCGTGGGCAGCCCGGACGCCTCTATGGTGCAGAGTCCCACCGAGCCTGACGTGCACCAGGTCGAACTCGACTCCGGCGGGACCCCGGTCAACTCCGATCCGGATGCCGCTCTCGCCGACCCGAAGTCGCTCCTGCCCGCGGGCTGGGACCTCACAGCGGTTCGAGCGGCCGACGTGACCGTGAGAACCCCTGCGGGCATCGCCGGGATGACAGCGGTCGAGGGCGAGGTGTGGAACCCGGCGTTCGCACCGAAGTTCCGACTCGTCGACGGGCGGGCGCCGGAAACGGTCGCTGAGGTCCTGGCCACCGCAGCGGCGCTCGACCACCTGGGGGTGGACCTCGGCGAATCGGTCACGCTTCTTGATCCGGAGCGGACGGTGACGGTCGTCGGCGTGCTGGACGCCGCACAGTACTCTGACGCGACCTCGGTTGTCTTCGGCCGCCTCGGTGCGTTCACCGGCGACACGAATCCGATCGCCGGTCGCGACGACTTCTATCTTTTCGGGCATCCACTCGATTGGGCGGCAGTTCAGAAACTGAATGCCGTGGGGGCGGTAGCGCTGTCCCGGTCCGTGTTGCTGGACCCGCCCCCATCGGGAAGCTCCGCGCTGGATGGATCGACGGGTTTCTCCGGGGTCGCGAGCACAATCGTCACCCTGACCCTGGCCGGAGCGGCGTTCGCCGTCCTGGAAGTGGCCCTGCTCGCTGGTGCCGCGTTCGCGGTCGGCGCGCGGCAACAGCAGCGTGTGTTGGCGACAGTGGCCAGTGTCGGGGGTCGGCGGAAGACCCTCTTTCAGATCGTGAGCGCGAGCGGGTTGGTCCTCGGATTCGCCGGGGGCATCGCCGGGGTGGCGCTCGGGGTCGCCGGTGGGTCGCTCTACATGGTGCTGAGCCGAGACGGCAGTGCCGTCCAGTATTGGGGCTACCACCTCTCCGCTCCGATCCTGATCGGGATCGCGCTCTTCGCCACCGTGATCGGCTGGATGGCCGCCCTGGTCCCGGCGTGGTCGGCATCGCGTCTGGACGTCGTGGTGGCTTTGACCGGTGCGCGACGGCCTCCGTCGGTTCGCCGTGGCGGGCTGCGCTGGATCGGTGTCGGGGTTGTGATTGCGGGGGTGGCCATCACCGGCGGCGGTGCGTACACCGGTGCCGCGAGCGTCTCCTCGCTCGGCATCATCACGAATGGATCGTCGTATCAGCTCGCACTCCTGCTGGTGCTCGCCGGTCCCGTGGTCGCCCAGATGGGCGTGCTGGTGATTGCGCCAGTGATCCTGACCGCGGCAGCAGGGCTCCTCAGCCATCTCGGCCGGTCCGCCAGACTGGCTGGACGTGATGCCGTTCGCAACCGAGCCCGCTCAGTGCCCGTACTCGCGGCCATCATGTCGACGGTCTTCCTCGGCACCCTGCTCCTCGCGTTCTTCGGGGCCTCCGATGCATCCGCCCGGGCAGGATACGAACGCCTCACGGCCGAGGGACAACTCGCGGTAGACCTCGACAGCTGGACCGGGAGCGGGAACCAGCTGGTGCATCCGATCGGTTCTCAGGTGGCGAGGCTCGTCGCGTCGATGCCGGGTGCGGAGACGGTGGGGGTCCTTTCCGGGGTTCCTACCATCCAGGAACGCGGGCCGGCGGACACTGCGCCGGTTCCCACTCTCGCACTGCGGCCGGACGTGCGATGTGACGTGGCCGGCGGCCCGCTCACCGAAGCGGCATGCGGGGCGCCGCTCTATCTGTTCACCACTGAATCGGCACCACGAATCTGGGTCGGGACCGTTGACGATCTCGCCCTCATCCTCGACGCCCCCGTCTCCGACAACGCCCGGAACACTCTGCGCACCGGGGGAGCGGTCTCCCTCTATCCGCAGTACGTGCAGGACGACGGCACCATTCTCATCAACTGGATTCCTGCAAGCGCCACGGCGGCCACAACGCCCACGAAGACGACAGCGATTCCCGCTGTCGTGCAGAAACCAGCACACCCGATCCGCTTCGGGGTGTTCATGCTGGCCGCAACGGCCGTGTCTCACGCACTGGACACAGTCGACTATCGAGTCCTCGCCTCGTTTTCCACGCCCCCGGATGGGGCGACGCAGGAGCAACTGCGAGCGTCCATACGGTCCTTGACCGGTGGCGTCGACCTCCTGGCCCGATATGAACAGGCGCCTGCGAGCACGACAGGAACATCGGGGTGGGCGCTGATGGCGGTCGCTGCGCTCATCGCGTTCGGTGCCGCTGCCGTCGCCCTGGGTCTTGCTCGCGCCGACAGCCGCCGGGATGACAGCACGCTGAGCGCCATCGGGGCCAACCCGGGCATGCGCCGCGCTATGGCCTTCTGGCAGTCAGCGCTCCTTGCCGGTACGGGAGCGCTTCTCGGTGGGATTCTGGGCCTCCTCGGGCCCGTGATGATCGGGCTGGTCGACCTGGAGCCATTCGCTCCGCCGTGGGCGCAGCTGGCGATCCTGACCATCGGGCTACCCGTCGTCATAGCGAGCGCCGGCTGGTTGCTCGCTCGCCCGGCCCGCTTCGACGAGGGAATCCAGCGCACCATCACGTAGGGGGTCAATCGAGGAGCGTCTACGGAAGAAACCCTATTTGACCGGCAATTCTGTGAGTTCCTTCTGTAGGACCGGTCGAATCCGGGAAATCCCAGCAGCCTCACTAGACTCACTCACGATGCACACTGCCTTCGATGGCGGTCATTCCAGGTGGGGGAACGGTAGGCACTGCATGACGAACAACGGATCGTTGCGGACGCACGAGCGCGGCACCGGCGTACCGGTCCGGCATGGCCGCCTCGCCCACCGCGGCCCCGTGCGCTCCCTCGGGAAATTCCTTGCGATCTCGCTCGTGGTGCTGACGGTCAGCACAGGCGCGGTCGTGGCGTTTGCTGCCTGGGATGTCGCCCGCAGCGTGAAACCGGGAATCCATCTCGCCCACGACGCGGACACGCCGGGAAGCACAACGGCTCCCGCTGCGGATGTGGCCGCAATCACGGGCGGGGTCAGCCTGCTCCTGACCGGCACGGATACTCGAACGGGTCAGGGAGGCGTCTACGCCACGAGTGAGGAGCTGGAGGCAAGTTCCGGCGCCGGCAGCAACGACGTCACGATGCTGCTGCACATCGCCGAGGACCACCAGAGCGTGAGCGTGATCAGTTTCCCCAGAGACCTGATGATCCCTGTTCCGGCGTGCCAACAAGCGGACGGGTCGACGGTCTCCGCGTCGAGCCGGGTGATGATGAACACGACCCTCGCGCGCGGCGGGCTCTCGTGCGTTGTCTCGACAATCGAGAAGCTCACCGGGCTCCGGATTCCCTTCGCCGCGCAGATCAGCTTCACGGGCGTCACGGCGATGTCCAACGCCGTCGGCGGCGTCACGGTCTGCATCGCGTCGCCGATCACCGATGACAACACCAACCCGCCCTTGCACCTGGTGCCCGGCCAGCAGACCATTGTCGGCGATGAGGCCCTCTCGTTCTTGCGAACCCGGCACGGTGTCGGTGACGGAAGCGATCTGGGCCGGATCAGCAACCAGCAGGTGTTCATGGCCGCCCTGGCCCGGAAGGTCGAGAGCGGCGGAGTGCTGGGAAACCCGGTCACACTGTATTCCCTCGCGAAAGCAGCCACGAGCAACATGGTCCTGTCCGACACGCTGACGAATCCCACGACCCTGGTCCAGATCGCCCTTGCGCTCAAGGACACGGGCCTGGCGAACATGGTGTTCCTGCAGTACCCGACAGTTGCCGATCCTCAAAACGTCGACCGGGTTGTGCCGCAGTCGAGCGGGGCCGAGCTGGTCAACGCGGCACTCGTCGCCGATCAGCCCATCGTCCTCAGCGGCCTGCCAGGTCGGGGGGCCGTCCTCGACCCGTCCGCCACGCCCGCCCCTGCCCCAGCGGCACCAGCGAGCCCGTCACCGTCGGCATCAGTCCCTGCAACCACTGCGGGGCCCGCGCCAACGCCCACGCCGACAGGTGCGGTGCTGCCCGCGAGCGTGACAGGGCAAACCGCTGCGGAGCAGACCTGCAGCAAGGGCAACTAGACGGTCGCCCCGGTCGGAGCGTTGGCTGCGAGCGTGAACTCGCGAAACTGACCAGAACGGAATGCCCGGGCCCGGTATCCTCGGTGGATGACCGACCCGAGGATTCCGCCACTGTCCCGTGCCAGGCCGGAGAATGCCTCTGTCTTCACCATCGAACGAGACGATCCCGCACGACCCGATGTCCGCCGGCTGCTCGACGAACACCTGGCGGACATGTTTCTGACCTCGCCGGCCGAGAGCGTGCACGCCCTCGATCTGGAAGCCCTGTCGGCACCCGGAATCCGCTTCTGGACCGCTCGGGAGGGCAGCACACTCGTCGGCTGTGGTGCTGTGAAGGAACTGACCACCGACCATGCCGAGCTCAAGTCCATGCGCACAACGCAGGAGGCGCGCGGCCGCGGGGTGGCCGCGGCTATCCTTGGGCACATCTTCGACGACGCACGACACCGGGGCATCGGGCGCCTCAGCCTGGAGACGGGAACACAGGACTACTTCGCTCCGGCCCGTCGGCTCTACCTGCGCAGTGGTTTCATCGAATGCCCGCCATTCGCCGGGTACACCCACGACCCCAACAGTGTGTTCCTGACCATCCGGCTCACGCGATAGTCAGCGCGACCAGCGCGACCAGCGCGACCAGGGCGGTGACCCGTCAGTGGATCGTGGCGAGCAGGATGCCGACGCCGACGAAGAGAACACCGAAGATGCGGTTCAGTACCCGCTGGCCACGCGCATCCCTCGTGAAGCGCTGGAATGACCGGGCCGTTCCCGCGAAGAAGAGCCACATCACGAGCACGTCGATGACGATCACCGTGGCCGCGGCGATCAGGTACTGCGGAAGCACGGGACGATCGAGCCGGATGAACTGGGGGAGGAACGCCAGGAAGAAGACGATCGCCTTCGGATTCAGCAGGTTGACCCAGAGGCCGCGACGGAACATCGACCAGCGGGGCTCGTCGCGGAGCGCCTGGGCGCTCTCGGCGTCCAGGCTCGGCTTGGCGAGGAACTGCCGGACGCCGAGATACACGAGGTAGGCGGCGCCCGCGTACCGGATGATGTTGAACGCGACGGGTGAATTGGCGACGAGCAGCCCCACGCCAAGGGCAACGATCGTGATGTGCACGACCAGTGCAGCCTGTTGGCCGAGTATGCCCCAGATCGAGCGGCGGAACCCGGAATTGAGCGCGTTGCTCATGGTGTTGATCGCTCCCGCACCGGGCGTGAAGCTGATCAGTGCTCCCGCACCGACGAGGGCCAGCCACAGGGAGAATTGCACCGCTCCAGCCTAGGGCCTGCCCGAACCCGTGGATTGCGGCCGGTTGTGTCAGAATCGACGCGTTCCCCGACGTCGTTGTCCGAGAGAGATGAGTGCCATGAGCGAAGTCCCCGTTGTCCCGCACTGGATCGATGGCGCCGAGCGCGCCGGCGTGTCCGGCCGCACCGCTCCGGTCTTCGACCCGGCCCTCGGCACCGTCACGAAAGACGTGCCCCTGGCCGACGACGCCGAGATCGAGGCGGCCGTCGCATCCGCGAAGGCCGCGTTCCCGGCCTGGCGCGACCTGTCGATCGCCAAGCGGCAGTCGATCATCTTCACGTTCCGTGAACTGCTCAACGCCCGCAAGGGTGAGCTGGCCGAGATCCTCACGAGCGAGCACGGCAAGGTGCTCTCCGACGCCCTCGGCGAGATCACCCGGGGACTCGAGGTCGTCGAGTTCGCCTGCGGTATCCCGCACCTGCTCAAGGGCGAGTACTCGGAAAACGTCGCCACCGGCGTCGACGTCTACTCCACCAGGCAGGCCCTCGGCGTCGTCGGTGTGATCAGCCCGTTCAACTTCCCGGCGATGGTGCCGATGTGGTTCTTCCCGATCGCGATCGCGGCCGGCAACACGGTGATCCTCAAGCCGAGCGAGAAGGACCCGAGCGCGGCGATCTGGCTCGCCAGGCTCCTCAAGGAGTCCGGTCTCCCCGACGGGGTCTTCACGGTCCTGCACGGCGACAAGGTGGCCGTTGACGGCCTGCTCACGCACCCCGACGTCAAGGCGATCTCCTTCGTCGGCTCGACCCCGATCGCCCGGTATGTCTACGAGACCGGCACCCGGCACGGCAAGCGCGTGCAGGCACTCGGCGGCGCCAAGAACCACATGCTCGTGCTTCCGGACGCCGACCTCGACCTCGTCGCGGACTCGGCCGTCAATGCGGGCTTCGGCAGCGCGGGGGAGCGGTGCATGGCCATCAGCGTCGTCGTCGCGGTCGAGCCGGTCGCCGACGAACTGGTCGGCAAGATCGTCGCCCGGATGACGGCCCTGACGGTCGGGGACGGGCGTCGTTCCTGCGACATGGGCCCGCTGATCACGGAGGTGCACCGCGATAAGGTCGCCAGCTACATTCAGATCGCAGCGGATGACGGGGCCACCGTTGTCGTCGACGGCCGCGGCATCGAGGTGGACGGAGACAAGAACGGTTTCTGGCTCGGTCCGACCCTGATCGACCGCCTTCCCGTCACGTCGAAGGCCTACACCGAGGAGATCTTCGGCCCGGTGCTCGGCATCGTCCGGGTGGGGAGCTACGAAGAGGGCGTCGCCCTGATCAACGCGGGGGCGTTCGGCAACGGCACCGCGATCTTCACCAACGACGGTGGAGCGGCTCGCCGGTTCCAGAACGAGATCGAGGTCGGCATGATCGGCATCAACGTGCCGATCCCGGTCCCGGTCGCGTACTTCTCCTTCGGCGGCTGGAAGAACTCGCTCTTCGGCGACACCAAGGCGCACGGCGCAGAGGGCGTGCACTTCTTCACCCGCGGCAAGGCGATCACCAGCCGCTGGCTCGACCCGAGCCACGGCGGCATCAACCTGGGCTTCCCCCAGAACCGATAACCGCCGAAAAACAGGTTGGGCCCCGCACCGAAGTGCGGGGCCCAACCTGTTTCAGTACTGATTCAGCGGGTGAACCTACTTGCCTGCCTTGCGGGCCGGCTTCTTGGCGTCCGTGTTGGACTCGACGGCAGCTGCTGCAGCCGAACGACCGGCACGAACCTCTTCGAACGAGGTGCCGTAGTACGCGGCTTCCATGATGGTCTTCATGTCGGCGAGCATCGGCATCCGCGGGTTGGCCGGTGCGCACTGGTCGCCGTATGCACCCATGGCGAGCGAGTCGAGGCGACCGATGAAGTCTTCCTCCACGACACCCTGGGCCTGGAAGGACGGCTTGATGTGCACGGCGTCGCGCAGCTTCTCAACGGCGGTCGCGTACGACTCGATGCCCTCTTCAGGAGTCGAGGCCGGCAGCCCCAGGTGCTTCGCGATCTGCTGGAAGCGCTCGGGAGCGATGTAGGTCTCGTACTTGGGCCAGCTGGTGAGCTTGGTCGGGATCTTGCCGTTGTAGCGGATCACGTGCGGCAGGTAGGTTGCGTTCACTCGTCCGTGGATGAGGTGCATCTGCGCGCCGGTGACGTGAGCCATCGCGTGACAAATTCCGAGGAACGCGTTACCGAACGCCATGCCGGCGATCGAGGATGCGTTGTGCATCTTCTCGCGCGCCTTGATGACCTTGTCGTCGGTGCTGTTCTGCGTGCCGTTGACCGAGGTCTCGATGTTCTCGAAGATCAGCTTGATCGCGTGCAGGCACATGCCGTCGGTGAAGTCGTTCGCGTAGACCGACACGTATGCCTCTGTCGCGTGCGTCAGAGCATCGAAGCCGGAGTCGGCGACAAGGAAGGACGGCATTGCGGCGGTGAGCGCGGGGTCGATGATCGCGACGTTCGGCAGGAGTGCGTAGTCAGCGAGCGGGTACTTGACTCCGGAGACCTCGTCGGTGATGACCGCGAACGGCGTCATTTCCGAACCGGTACCCGAGGTGGTCGGGATGCAGACGAGCTGGGCCAGTTCGCCGAGGTCGGGGAACTTGAACGCGCGCTTGCGCACGTCGAAGAACTTTTCCTTCATGTCGGCGAATTCGATTTCGGGGTGTTCGTACAGGAGCCACATGACCTTCGCGGCGTCCATGGGCGAACCGCCACCGAGGGCGATGATCGTGTCGGGCTTGAAGGCCCGCATTTCCTCTGCGCCCTTCTTGACTGCTGCGACGGTCGGCTCGGGGAGCACGTTGTCGATGATCTGCAGGGAGACGCGGTTCTCGCGACGGTTGAGCACGTCGAGGATCTTATCGACGAAGCCGAGCTTGGTCATGGTCGCGTCGGTCACGATGGTGACGCGCTCGACGTGGCGCATGTCCGCCAGGTAACGGATGGCGTTCGGCTCGAAGTACGTCTTGGCGGGGACCTTGAACCACTGCAAGTTGTTGTTCCTTCGACCGATCCGCTTGATGTTGATGAGGTTGATGGCCGACACGTTGTTCGAAACGGAGTTGTGTCCGTACGAGCCACAGCCGAGCGTCAGGGAGGGGATGAAGGCGTTGTAGATGTCACCGATGCCACCGAGCGAGCTCGGGGCGTTGGTGATGATCCGGACGGCCTTGACGCGGATACCGAATTCCTCGATGATCGCGGGGTTCTCGCTGTGGATCGAGCCGGAGTGGCCGAGTCCGTCGAATTCCACCATCTGCTCGGAGAGCGTGATGCCCTCTTCGGCGTCCTTGGCGTGCAGGACGGCGAGCACCGGGGCGAGCTTTTCGCGCGTCATCGGTTCCTGCGGTCCAACGCTGCCGACCTCGACCATGATGATCGAGGTGTCTTCGGGAACGGTGAAGCCGGCCTGCTGTGCGATCCACACCGGCGACTTGCCGACGACGGAGGCGTTCAGCTTGGCGCCGCCACAGTTCTCCGAGTGGGCCTGAACTCCGAAGATGAATTCTTCGAGGAGCGTCTTCTCCGCCGGCGTCACGATGTACGCGTGCAGCTTCTTGAATTCGACGAGGGCCTCTGCATAGAGCGGCTCTTCGATGATGACGGCCTGCTCAGATGCGCAGATCATGCCGTAGTCGAAGGACTTCGAGAGCACGACGTCGTTGACGGCGCGCTTGAGCTTGGCGCTCTTCTCGATGAATGCCGGCACGTTTCCCGCACCGACGCCGAGGGCCGGCTTGCCGCAGGAATATGCGGCGCGGACCATGGCGTTGCCACCGGTCGCGAGGATGGTCGCAACACCGGGGTGGTTCATCAGGAGCGTGCTCGCCTCGAGGGAGGGAACTTCGATCCACTGCACGCAGTTCTTGGGGGCGCCGGCGGCGATTGCCGCGTCGCGCACAATGCGGGCAGCTGCGACAGAGGACTGCTGGGCTCCCGGGTGGAAGCCGAAGATGATCGGGTTGCGGGTTTTAATGGCGATAAGGGATTTGAAGATTGCAGTCGAGGTGGGGTTGGTCACCGGGGTGATACCTGCGATAACACCGACCGGCTCGGCGATTTCTGTGATTCCGGTAATGGCGTCGCGGCTGATAATGCCGACGGTCTTAAGATTCTGCATCGAGTTCGTGACGTGCTCGCACGCGAACAGGTTCTTCACGGCCTTGTCCTCGAATACGCCACGACCGGTTTCGGCTACTGCGTGGACGGCGAGTTCAGCATGTTTGCTGAGGGCTGCGACGGAGGCCTTCTTGACGATGTGGTCGATCTGCTCCTGGGTGAAGTCAGCGTATTCGGTGAGCGCCTGCTGGGCTCCCTGAACGAGTGAGTCGATTTGGCTAGCAAGTGACTCAGTGACTGGTTTGTCCGTAATGGTCATGGTGCCCCTCTTCGGCGGCCCAACTTGGGCTGTTCGCCTCTTTAGGCAAGCTTACGACCCCGCGCCAAGCGACGCATCTTTAACGCTGGGCAGGGTGTCGGGATTGCCACGTTCCAATTGAGCATTTTGGCTGATTGTCCGGTAGTTTTTCATTCGACGTGATCAGACCGCGAATTTCTACGATTCGTAGAAATTCCGCAGAATCCACGGCCCGATTCAGCGTCGGCCGAGGCCTCGAATTGTCGCGACGGCGAGACCGACGGCGCGGGCCGTTTCCGAGAGTTCCGCGCCGGTCGTCGACGAGGAGAGCGTGAACCGGACTGCGGTCTGGGCGACCTCCGCGGGAAGCCCCATTGCGGTGAGGGTGGGGGAGGGCTCGTCGCTGCCCGCAGCACATGCCGAGCCGCTCGAGCAAACGATGCCGTGCCCCTCCAGTTCGAGCAGCACGGCCTCGCCGCTCGTGCCGGGGAACACGAAGGAGGCCGTTCCGGGCAGGCGCTGCAGCGGATGCCCGGTGAGACGTGCGCCAGGGGCTGCGGCGAGAACCGCCGCAATGAAGGCGTCGCGCAGGTCCGCGACCCGGGGAGCGTTCGATTCGCGTTCGGTCTCGGCGAGTCGCAACGCCGTCGCGAGGGCGACCGCTCCGGCGAGGTTCTCGGTGCCGCTCCGGTTGCCGCGCTCCTGGCCGCCGCCGTGCTGGACGGGTTCGATCGGCACCCGGCGGCGCAGGAAGAGCGCCCCCGTTCCCTGGGGAGCGCCGAGCTTGTGGCCCGAGATGCTGAGCGCGTCCACCCCGAGCCCGGCGACGGAGAGCGGCAGCCAGCCGGCGGCCTGGACGGCGTCGGTGTGGAACGGCACGCCCTGGGCGCCGGTGAGCGCCGACAGGTCCCTGATCGGCTGCACGGTGCCGACCTCGTTGTTCGCGTACTGCACGGAGACGAGGGTCGTCGCAGGGGTGAGCGCACGGGCGAGCTCCGCGGGATCGAAGAGACCCTGGGCATCCACCGGCAGCAGGGTGACCGCGAAGCCGTGGAACCGACGCAGGTAGTCGCAGGACTCGAGAACCGCTTCGTGTTCGATCGCCGAGACGATCAGGTGCCTGCCCCGGGGTGCGGCGAGGGCGATGCCCTTGACCGCGAGGTTGTCTGACTCGGTGCCGCCGCTCGTGAACAGCACCTCGGCGGGGCGGCAGCCGAGGACGGCGGCGACGGTCGCGCGCGCGTCCGCGAGGGCGGCCGCCGCGGCCTCGCCGACCTGGTGGTGGCTCGAGGGATTGCCGAAGCCGGTCGTGAGCACCGGCCAGATCGCCTCGAGGACTTCGCGGCGCACGGGGGTCGTCGCTGCATTGTCGAGGTAGATCACTCCGGGCTCCTTCGGTGGCTGCTGGCGGTTGCGGGTCAGTTCCGGATGGCGCCGTCGAGTTCCGTGCCGGCAACCACGACGACGTCGAGGCCGAGGTCGAGGGAGCGCACGCTGTGGGTGAGCGCACCGACGGAGATGACGTCGACGCCGGACGCCGCGATGGCCCTGACCGTGTCGAGGTTCACTCCGCCGCTCGCCTCCACGATGGCGCGGCCGGCGACCAGCCGCACGCCGTCCGCGAGCTGTTCGGGGCCGAAGTTGTCGAGCATGATCGTGTCCACGCGGGCCGCGAGCACGGCTTCGATCTGGTCGATCCGGTCGACCTCGACCTCGAGGTGCGTGGTGTGCGAGATTCGGTCGCGCACGAGCAGGAGCGCCTCGGTCAGGCCGAGTCCACCGGACTGCAGGATGGCGAGGTGGTTGTCCTTGGCCATCACCGCGTCGGACAGGCTGAAGCGGTGGTTGTGGCCGCCGCCGTCGCGGACGGCGGCGCGCTCGAAGGCCCGCAGCCCCGGGGTGGTCTTGCGGGTGTCGACGATGCGGGCACGGGTGCCTGCGGTCTCGGTGACGTACCGGGCGGTGAGCGTCGCGATGCCGCTCATCCGCTGCACGAAGTTCAGCCCGATGCGTTCGGCCTGGAGGATGCCTCTGGCGGAGCCGGTGACCTCGGCGAGCACGTCGCCGGTCGCGAAGGGGGCGCCGTCGCTCGTGAAGAGGGTGACGGTGATGGTGGGGTCGGTCAGGCGGAAGGCGGATCCGAAGACGGCGCCGCCGCTGAAGACGCCGGGTTCGCGGGCGACGAGCCGTGCGGTCGCCGTGGCGTCTGCGGGGATGAGCACCTCGGAGGTCAGGTCGCCCCAGGGGGCGTCCTCGTCGAGTGCTGCGCGCACCACGGTGTCGATGGCGGTGGTGCTCAGCATGCGATGGCCTCCTCGGCCTCTCTGGTGCGATCGGGGGATTCGAGCACGAGGAACGGATCGTCGGAATCGACCGGTCGCACCCAGGCCTGGCTGCTGGCGAGCTCCGGCCGGCTCTCGGGGAAGTCGGCGCGGTAGTGCGCGCCCCGGGATTCCTCGCGGGCGAGCGCGGAGGCCACGCTGACCCTCGCGAGGTCGAGCAGATTGGCGTCTTCGACGGCGCGCACCCGGTCGGCCGGGGTCGCGTCCGGCCCTGCGGCTGCCGGGTGCTTCCAGCCGGCGAGGTCAGCGGATGCCGCGGCGAGCCCGTCGCCGTCGCGCAAGACCCCTGCGGCGTCCCACATCAGGCGCTGGAGCACGGTGCGGTCGACGTGTGCGCCGGGACCATCGACGGACGCCGCGGGAACCGTCGCATCGCCGGTGCCGCTGAAGGCCGGCATCGACGGGACGCGCAGGCGGTCGGCGTCGGCCGGGGCCGTGCCGAGGGCGCGCACGGCGCGGTCGGCGAAGACCGCGGCCTCCAGCAGGGAGTTCGAGGCGAGGCGGTTGGCGCCGTGGGTTCCGGTCCTCGCGGTCTCGCCGACGGCGTAGAGGCCGGGCAGTGAGGTGCGGCCCCACAGGTCGGTGCTGACGCCGCCCATCCAATAGTGCGCGGCGGGTGCGACGGGGATGGGCTCGACGGCCCAGTCGATCCCGGCGGCGAGGCACGCGGCCGTGATCGTGGGAAAGCGGGTTTCGAGCAGCTCCCTGCCGAGGCCGGTCGCGTCGAGGAGCACGGGCGCTCCGCCCTGGGCGGACATCTCCCTGGCGATGCTCCGGGCGACGATGTCGCGGGGGGCGAGTTCGGCGCCGGGATGGATCGCGAGCATGAAGCGCTCGCCGCGAGCGTTCAGGAGCACGGCGCCCTCGCCGCGGACCGCCTCGGAGACGAGCGGGGTTCCCGGCACCGCGAGGGCGGTGGGGTGGAACTGGTAGAACTCGAGGTCGGCGATCAGGGCGCCGGCGCGCCAGGCGGCGGCGACGCCGTCGCCGGTCGCGAGCGCGGGATTGGTGGTGTGTGGGAAGAGCGAGCCGGCGCCCCCGGTGGCGAGGATCACCGCGTCGGCGTCGACCCGGTGCACGAGACCGTCTGGACCGAGCAGGGAGGCGCCGGTCACCCGGTCGCCCGCGACCAGGAGGTCGACGAGCATGGTGTGCTCGCGGATCCGGACGCGTGGGATACCCGGGGTCTGCTCCGAGCGGGCGGCCCGTTCACGGACGGTCGCAACCAGCGCCGCTTCGATCGCGGCGCCGGTCGCGTCCCCGCCGGCGTGCAGTACCCGGGAGCGGGAGTGGGCGGCCTCGAGGCCGCGGGTGACGCCGGAGTCATCCCTGTCGAAATCGACGCCGAAACGGATCAGGTCGCGGACCCTGGCCGGTCCTTCGCTGCAGAGCACCTCGACGGCCGCCGGGTCGCAGAGACCGGCCCCCGCGCGGAGGGTGTCGAGGATGTGCAGGTCAACGGAGTCGTCGGGGAACATGGCTGCGGCGATGCCGCCCTGGGCATAGCGGGTGTTGCTGTCCGGGAGCCCCTGCTTGGTGACCAGGGTGACGGAGTGACCCGCGTCGGTCGCGCGCACCGCAGCGATGAGTCCGGCGAGGCCGCTGCCGATGACGAGGACACGGAGGGACAACGCGTCGGGTGTAAGGGGTGCTGCGGGCGTCACGCGCGGGTTCCGCTCTCCGGTGCGCCGGCCGGTGCCGCGCTCGTCGGCGCCCCGGCAGGGGGACGCGCGGCGAGCATCCGCTCGAGGGCGACCCGGGCGTTCGTCGCGTCTGTCGCGGGGACCTCGATGCGGTTGAGCACGGCGGGCGGCTGCCCGTCGTCGCCGACGAGGGCTTCGAGCACCCAGGCGAGATAGCCGGAGTGGATGCGGTACATCGTCGAGCACGGGCACACGACGGGGTCGAGGCAGAAAATGGTGTGCTCGGGGTGCTCCGCCGCGAGGCGCTGGACGAGGTTGATCTCGGTGCCGATCGCGAACGTCGACCCGGCGGGGGCGGCTTCGATGGCCTTCTTGATGTAGTCGGTGGAGCCGTATTCGTCCGCGGCGTCGACGACCGCCATCGGGCACTCCGGGTGCACGATGACGCGCACCCCGGGGTGCTCTGCGCGTGCGGTGGTGATCTGGTCGACGGTGAAGCGCTTGTGCACACTGCAGAATCCGTGCCAGAGGATGACCTGGGCGGCGTCGAGTTCGGTCTCGGTGCTGCCGCCGAGGGGCTTGCGCGGGTTCCACATCGGCATCCGCTCGAGCGGGACCCCCATCGCCTTCGCGGTGTTCCGGCCGAGGTGCTGGTCGGGGAAGAACAGCACCCGCTGGCCGCGCTCGAAGGCCCACTTCAACACCGTCTCGGCGTTGGAGGAGGTGCAGACGATACCGCCGTTGGCGCCGCAGAACGCTTTGAGGGCCGCCGAGGAGTTCATGTAGGTGACCGGGATCACCGGGACCCGGCCGGAGGCATCCGCTTCGGTGCCGTAGAGCTCTTCGAGCTGTTCCCAGCAGTCGGTGACCGAGTCGATGTCGGCCATGTCTGCCATCGAACAGCCGGCGGCGAGGTTGGGCAGGATGACCGCCTGGTCCGGCCCGGAGAGGAGGTCCGCGGTCTCGGCCATGAAGTGCACGCCGCAGAACACGATCGCCTCGGCGTCGGGGCGGCTCTTCGTCGCCTGCGCGAGCTGGAAGGAGTCACCGACGAAGTCGGCGTGCTCGAGGACCTCCGAGCGCTGGTAGAAGTGACCGAGGATCACGACCCGGTCGCCGAGGGTGGCCTTGGCCGAGCGGATGCGCGCATCGAGTTCGTCTGCGGAGGCGGTCCGGTAGCGCTCCGGCAGGGCGCCCTGACGGGGGGACCCGGTCGGGAGGACGTCGCCCATCGACGAACCGGGACCGTAGCCGGGGGTGCCGGAGTCGAATTCCCAGGGGCCGGCGGCCAGCTGCGGGCTGCAGGTGCTTCCGGGCGCGGTGCCCGTGCTGATCAGGCGAATGGTGCGGTCGACCGATGCGATGGTCATGCTGTAACTCCTCGATTTTCACAAAAAGCGTTGTACACGGTGGTTCAGTTCGTGGAAGGGACGGCTGCGGCTGCGGCGGTGGTCCCGGGCTCAGGGCCGAAGGGATCCGGTTCGCCCCGGCCTCCGGAGTCGTTGTACCGGTAGAGCCGGGGCGGACGGTGCCGGGTGCCTGCGACGCGTTCTCCGGTGTCGACGATCGAACCGGATGCCTCGATCGTGCGGCGGAAATTGGCGGGGTCGAGGGACTTCTGCAGCACGGCCTCGTGCACATCGCGCAGCTGGGAGAGCGTGAAGGTCTCACCGAGGAAGGCGTGGGCGATCCGGGAATACTCGACCTTGGTCCGCAGCCGCCAGAGGGCGTACTCGACGATCCGGTTGTGGTCGAAGGCGAGCCGCGGCAGGCGGTCTGCGGGGAACCAGCGCACGTTCTCGCCGACGACGGCGAGGTCGGCCTCGCCGGATTCGACAAGGGCCCAGTAGACGACGGACACCACGCGGCCCCCGGCCGAGCGGCCCGGATCGCCGAAGGTGTAGAGCTGCTCGAGGTACTTTGGCGCGAGGCCGGTCGTCTCGCGCAGGGTGCGGGCCGCGGCCGCCGCGAGTTCTTCGGTGCCGGGCAGCCCGCCGCCCGGCAACGCCCACTGGTCGAGGTAGGGCTCCCTGGTGCGGCGGACCAGGGGGAGCCACAACGTCTTGAAGTCGGATTCCGCGTCGGAGCGCAGGGCGAAGATCACGGTCGACACGGCGAGTGCGACGGCGGCTTGAGCGCTCATGGGGGCATCCACTAGGTAAAGGTCAGTATGACTCTAACTGGGTGAACCCATCATATAGTCATTTTGACCCGAAGTCGCCCCCGGGAGCGTCGGCTCCCAGGAACCCGGCCCCACGCGTCCCGAATTCAGGAACCGAGCCGGACTAAACCGGTTTTCCGGCCCGAAATCGGCCTGCAGAAGCCTCGACGCCTGAATTCGGAACGGCGACTCAGTTCTTGGCGGCGGCGATGGCGCGACGGGCGCCCTTGCCCGTGAGACCCCAGACCGTGACGCGGATCATGGCCTCGACGACGATGTTGCCGCTCATCTTGGACGAGCCGAGCACGCGTTCGACGAAGGTGATCGGCACCTCGACGACGGTCAGGCCGGCCCGAACGCTCGTGAGCAGCATGTCGATCTGGAAGCAATAGCCCAGGCTCTCGACGCTCGCGAGGTCCATGCGTTCGAGGGCATGCGCCGTGTAGACGCGGTAGCCGCCCGTGACGTCGTGCTGGCGCAGGCGCAGCACGAGGCGTGAGTATGTCGATCCACCGCGGGACAGCGCGCGACGGTGCCACGGCCAGTTCTGCACGGCTCCGCCCGGAACCCAGCGCGATCCCATCACGACGTCGGCGGTCTTCGCCGCCGCGAGCAGGTCGGGGAGCTGCTCCGGCTGGTGCGACCCGTCGGAGTCGAGCTGCACGAGCTCGTCGTAGCCGCGGGACAGGCCCCAGCCGAATGCCTCGAGGTAGGCGGCGCCGAGGCCGTTCTTCTTCGTGCGGTGCAGGACGTGTACCTGGGAGTCCGCGGCGGCGATCGCGTCGGCGAGCTGGCCGGTGCCGTCGGGAGACGCGTCGTCGACGACGAGGATGTCCGCGGTCGGGACGCTCGCGCGCACGCGGGCAACGATCGGATCGATGTTCTCGCGTTCGTTGTAGGTCGGGATGATGACCAGTGTCTGTGCCATGAAAACTACCTTGTCAGTTCGGTGATTGTTGTGTGTACGACCGTGGCCGTTGAGGCGACGGAAAATCCGAGGTCTTGCAGCGTGCGCAGGTCGGTGCCTGCTTTTTCTTCGCTGCTGCCTGAATACTGCACCAGCCATACCGTATCGGTGCCCACGAGGGAATCCAGGACGCTCGTGAGCCGCTGGGTGGTGTCCCAGAGCGATCCGGTGTCCCCATATGCCGTGTCGAGGGTCACGTCCCGCAGCCCGGTGAAGGATGCCGGGTACAGGTGCAGCGCGAGCCGCGGTTTCCGCGAGGGCCGCACGCTCTCGTCGAACACGATCGCGTCGCCGGGGTGCGCACCGGCCTGGACGATCGCAGCGGCCTGGCGCCAGTCGCTCCCGGCGTTCTTGGCGTACGGGCCGCGCTGGTCGACGTAGCTCGGCACCACGGCGGCGACGAGCAGCACGAGTGCCGTGATCCTGGCCCAGCGGGGCCTGACCCAGGCCAGGGCGATCCCGAGCGCGATCGCCGCGGCCGGCGTGCAGATGGAGAGGTAGCGCAGCGAGTACATCGGCGTGACGACATGGGTGCCGATCAGCAGCGCGGCGCTCGGTATGAGCATCCAGGCGAGGACCACGCCGAACGCGGCCCGGTTCCGTTCGAGGGCGGGCACCCGTCCGCGGCCGAACCATGCAAGCGCGACCGCGAGCAGGATCAGCGCCCAGGCGATGAGCGCAGCGGGCACGTTCCCGAACCACTGGTTGACGGCCGCGTCGAGCACGCTCGTCTGGGCGCGTCGCCCGATGAATGAGAGCTGGTCCTTCTGGCTGACTCCCGCCAGCAGAACCGGTGCGGCAGTGGCGAGGCCGACCACGGTCGCGACAGTCCAGGCGATCACCTGCCCGCGTCGCCGGGCCCGATCGGGCGCGAGCAGGAACACCGCGAGCCCGAGCACGGGGACGAGGAGTGCGATGTAGAGGAAGACATAGATTCCGAGGGCGAAGAGGGCGGTGAAACCGATCCAGAGCCAGATGCGCGCCGACCGGGGCGCCGCTCCGGCCCGGAGCAGGTGCACGAGCAGCACGACGAGCCACACGGCGATCGCCGCTGCGAGCGCCGTCGACCGGGCCTCTGCACCCATGTACGTCACCCGGGGGAGCACCGCGAAGACGAGGGCGGCGATCCAGGCGACCCGGGTGTCGGTCAGCATCCGCGCGAGCGTGAACGTTCCCGCCGTTGCGATTCCGATCGCAATCGCGCTCGGGAGCCTGGTGGAGAACTCGGACGCCCCGAAGAGGTCGATCCAGAAATGCAGCATCAGGTAGTAGGTGCCGTGTACGGCATCGATCGTGCCGAGCATCCGGAACAGGGACGGCAATGACCGCTCGGCGGACATCACGCTCGCCGCTTCATCGCCCCAATAGGACGGGTTCCAGGACCCCGCGAGAGAGATGAGCAGGCCGAGAACACCGAAGTGCAGCGGGGCCAGCTGCCGATGGGTGGGCCAGGATCGCCGCTGCGGGCGCAGCTCTGGATCATGTGTCACGGGCAGATAAGTCACGCCTTTACGTTATGCCACCCGGTCGGGGGTTTCCCGACAGCCCCGCACCGGGCGCCTGCGAAGGCTCTCAGTTTGCCGCCGGGTCAGGCCCGAGGGCCCGGTCCGGTGCGGGTGCGGGTGCTGCGCGGCAGGCGGATGTCGATGGCCAGGCCCGTCCCCGTGTTGCGCAGGCTGATGGCCCCCTTTGCCCGGGTCACGATCGCGTGCACGATGGCCAGGCCGAGTCCCGACCCGATCGATCCGCTCGCCCGGGACTGCTCCGGCCGGGAGAACCGGGCGAAGGCCACCGGGATGAACGATTCCGGCATGCCGGGACCCGTGTCTACGACGCTCAGCAGGGCGCCCTCCGCAAGGCTGCGGAGCGTGACGGTCACAGTGCCGCGCCCGCCCATGGCGTTGATGGCGTTCGAGATGAGGTTGTCGACGAGCTGCCCTGCATTGGTCACCGAGATCGCATAGCGACCGGTCGGGTCCTCTCCCTCGATCTCGTAGTCGACATCGAGGTCCTCCCCGTTCCGCACGACCCGCGCACGGTCCACGGAAGCGGAGATCTCGGCGATCAGGTTGTCCCAGCCGCACTCCGGCGGGTCCTGCTGGCTTTCCAGCTTCGACAGTTCCAGCAGGTTGGTGGCGAGTCGGGAGAGGCGGTCGACGGTGCGCGAGGCATCGTCGATGTCCGCCTCGAGGGCGGGGGCGTCGCCGGAATTGAGATGGGCGAGTTCGAGCTGAGCCTTGAGCACGGCGAGGGGAGTGCGCAACTCGTGGCTCGCATCCGAGACCACCTGTTTCTCCCTGTCGATGCTGCGGCGGAGCCGGGAAATGAAGTCGTTGAGGGTCACCGCGAGCCGGCTGACCTCGTCCCTGCCCGCAGGGACGAGCAACTGGGCGGAGGATCCGGTCGTGCTCAGGCTCTCCGCCTCCTTGCGCAGCCGGTTGACCGGACGGAGAGCCGCCCCGGTGAGGAGCCACGAGGCGAGGCCGAAGCCCACGGTCAGGAGCACGGTGCCCATGATGAGCACCCGGCCCAGTTCGTCGAGCAGCAGGCCGAGTGCCTCCTCGTTCCGCGCCGTGATGACGACCCAGTTGCCCTGATTGGTCACGGCCGTCGTCGTGGCGACCAGGTACCTGGCGTTGCCCGCATCGATCGTCTGCGGCGTCTCGCCGATCTTCACGAGCTCGTCGACGCGTTTCCGCAGCGCGACCGGCAACGAGGACTTGGAGATCTCGCCGTCCGGCCCGACGATGGCGATGAGCTGGCCTTCGCTCGGGCCGTCGTTCGGCTCGGTCGGATTGTGGATCAGGTCGGTCACGATCGGGGCCGCATCGCTGTGCAGCAGCGTCGTCGTCGTCTCGATCAGGATCGCCTCGACCTCGGCGCGGAAGAACACGGCGGCCCCGCTGAACAGTACGGCGGCGATCACGAGACTGCCGACGGTGATGCGGGCGCGGATCGACAGGCCGGGCAACCTCATGGACGTGCTCCGCTCACTCGACGAGTTCCACGGCATACCCGGACCCGCGCACGGTCACGATCCGCATCCCGGCCGCCGCTGAGTCGATCTTGCGCCGCAGGTAACTGATGTACTGGTCGACGATGTTCGGGTCGATATGTTCCGTGCCGTTCCAGATCTCTTCGAGGATGGTCGTGCGGTCGACGGTCGTGCCGGCCCGGCTGCAGAGCAGGCGGAGCAGCGCGACCTCCTTGGGGCTCATGGACACGGACCGGCCGGCCACGGTGACCTTGAGGTCCCGGGAATCGATGGCGAGGTTGCCGAGTTCGAGGCTCAGGGGGGTCGCCATCGACTGGCGTCTGAGCAGTGCCCGCACCCTGGCGGTGAGCTCGAGGAAGGCGAAGGGTTTGGTGAGATAGTCGTCGGCGCCGCTGTCGAGGCCGAAGACCCGGTCGTCGACGGTGTCCCTGGCGGTCAGGAGCAGCACCGGCATGGTGTTGCCGGAGTCGCGGATGCGCCGGCAGATCTCGAAACCGGTCATCTGCGGAAGCATCACGTCGATGGCGGCGAGGTCGAATTCGTTGTTATTGATCGCGATCAGGGCATCCATCCCGTTCCCGACCCTGACGATCTCGTAGCCTTCCGCCTCGAGTCCGCGTTCGATCAGCGCACCCATTTGTTCGTCGTCTTCCACGACCAGGATCTTTGTCATGCCCGCCCCTTTTGCTCGTGCGCCGGTACCTCTTCATGCTGGCACGTTCCCGGTGCGGAACGTGACCAAGTCTGTCTGTTCCGCTCCAATCGGTCGTTCCTCGTGGCTAGGCTGACGCCATGGTCGAAACCCCGCATGACGTGCCGGTGCCCGCCCGGGCGGTGTCGGTAGATCCCGCCGCCGTCGGTGTCGCCGTCGCCCAGTTCGTTCCCGGTGCCGACCGGGAGGCGAACCTCGCCGAGGTCGCCCGCCTCGCCGGCCTCGCGGCCGCTCGCGGGGCAGAGCTCGTGGTCTTCCCGGAATATTCCGCGTTCTTCGAGCCCTCTCTCGGGCCCGCGTTCATCGCGGCCGCGGAGCCCCTCGACGGTCCGTTCGTGACGGGGCTCGTTGCGCTCGCCGAAGGGCTCGGCCTCGTCATCGTCGCGGGCATGCTCGAGGAAGCCACGGTCGCCGGACGGTTCTCCAACACCCTCGTGGCGGTCGGGCCGACGGGCGAGGTCCTGGCTCGCTACCGCAAGCTGCACCTCTACGACGCCTTCGGCGAGCGCGAATCCGACTGGGTGCTGCCCGGCGCGATCGAGCCGCCGCAGACCTTCTCCGTTGGAGGGCTGACCGTCGGACTGCAGACCTGTTACGACATCCGCTTTCCCGAGGTCACCCGGCGGCTCGTCGACGCGGGCGCCGAGCTCGTGCTCGTGCCCGCAGAGTGGGTGCGTGGCCCGCTCAAGGAGCAGCAGTGGCGCACGCTGCTCACCGCGCGCGCGATCGAGAACACGGTCTACGTCGCCGCCGCAGACCACGCGCCGCCGATCGGCGTCGGCACGAGCATGATCGTCGACCCGATGGGGGTCGAACTGGTCACGATCGGCGAGACGACGGATGTCGGCGTCGCCTGGCTCACCACGGCGCGCCTCGACCAGGTGCGTGCGGTCAACCCCGCACTCCGGCTCCGGCGTTTCGGGATCGTCGAGGCCTAGCCGCCGAAGACCAGTCGCCGAGGTCCAGTCGCCGAGGTCCAGCCGCCGAGGGAACGGGAGTCTCAGCCTTCGCTGGCGATGGTGTCCTGCGAGGCCGCGGCGGCCCGGGAGCGGAAGCCGGGTTCCGGACGCATCACGTGGTCCTGCTCGGCCATCGCCCGTTCCTCACCCGTTGCGACGAGTCCCTGGGAGCTGTTCGCCGAGCGGGTGAGCTGGGCGAGCCACAGCGGATTGATGGTCGGCGGCTGGCCGCCGGAAAACTTGAAGTAGAGCGGGATGGCCGGGTGCAGCCAGGCGGAACTGCGACCGTCGCCAGCCTCTGCGGCATTCCGCCAGGACAGGAGGAAGCTCTCGCCGCGGCGCAGCTTCTGAACGATCACGATTTGCAGATGCGCGAGGATCCGGTCGTCGAACTCGACGGTGACCCGGTCATACGTCAACGAACCCATGGGGTGCCGCTTTCAGTCGGTGAATCCTCGCGCGAACAGCCGACCGCCCTCGTGAGGCATCCGCTAGGTTCGCTCATTAAGTGTGGTCGTAATTCCCGGTCAATACAAGGGAATCGTCAGGGGCCGACGGGACGCGCGGGCACCGATTCGACGATGCCGTGCAGCACGAGGTCGATCTCCGCGCGGAGGGAGTCCGGCAGGCTCTCCATCGGCTCGCGGCCGAGCCCGCACCGGATCAGGGCGAGGTGCAGCAGCGAAAAGATGCTGCGCGCCGCAAGCGCGGCGTCCACCCCGGGCCGGAGCCGTTCCGATCCTCCGGGAGTCTCCGTCCCGTATCCGCTCAGCAGGGTCGCAATGGATGCCTCGAGGCCGTCGACGAGTTCGAGGGCCTCGACGCGGTAGGCGCCGGTGGGCTCGCCCCACAGGATCTCGCGCTGGTAGTAGGCGGTGTTCTCCGGGTTGAGGGCGGCCGAGGTCAGCAGGGGACGCAGCAAGGCCATGATCGCGTCCGTCGGGGCGAGCCGTGCGGCCGAAGCCGGGGCATCGTGCCGGGTGGCGCTCAGAGCCCGGCGCCACTCGGCGTTGAAGACCATCAGGAGCAGTTCGGGTTTCGAGGCCGCGTAGCGGAAGAGCGTCCCTGCTGCGACATCCGCACGGTCGGCGATGTCCTGGGTCGTGACGAGCGCGTAGCCGCGCTCGGCGAAGAGGTCTTCGGCGGCCGCGAGGATGCGGCCCTGCTTGTCGCGCTTGTTGCGTTCGCGGCGGCCGGGAGCGGGGGCGTCGGGAGCATCGATGGCGGCGCCGGCGACCGATGTCCGGTCTTCGTCGGGTGCACGCACGGGAGTCCTCATTCTGGGTCGGCTTCATTCCGGGCGGATGCCGCCCCGGGCTCTCTCAATCGTAGGTTCAATCAGCTGATCCCAATATAACGGAGTACGCTCATTTTTGAGTAGAGTACAGATTCTATGAACACGAAGAGAAAGGTGGTCATCATGGGCCGCGTTCAAGGCAAAGTGGCACTCATCAGTGGCGGTGCCCGCGGAATGGGGTCGTCACACGCGCGTCGGCTGATCGCAGAGGGTGCCCAGGTGGTCATCGGAGACCTCCTCGACACCGAGGGCGAAGCCATGGCGGCAGAGCTCGGCCCGGCAGCGCGCTACGTGCACCTCAACGTCACCGACGCCGACGACTGGTCGGCCGCCGTGCTGTTCGCCGTGGAGACCTTCGGCGGGCTCGATATCCTCGTCAACAACGCCGGAATCGCGAGCGCAGCGCCGATCGAGAGTTTCCCGATCGACGTCTGGACGCGCACGATCGAGATCAACCTGACCGGTACCTTCCTCGGCATGCGGGCGGCCATCCCGGCGCTCTCACGCCGCGGCGGCGGTTCGATCATCAATGTCTCGTCCGTCGAGGGCCTTCTCGGCAGCGCGGGCCTGCATGCCTACGTCGCGTCGAAGTTCGGCGTGCGTGGCATCACGAAGTCCGTCGCCCTCGATGTGGCGCCCCTCGGCATCCGCGTGAACTCGATTCACCCCGGTTTCATCGAGACCGCGATGACGAAGTCCCTCGACGTCGACATGGTCGAGATCCCGTTGCGCCGCGGTGCCAAGCCCGAGGAAGTCTCGAACCTCGTGCTGTACCTGGCGAGCGACGAGTCGAGCTACTCCACCGGCGCCGAGTTCGTCATCGACGGCGGCCTCACGATCGGCATCCCGCACAACTGATCGCTCGACCCAGCGATGTCCCGCCCTCCCCCGCGAGAGCACGATTTCGGCCCTTAAGCCCTCCTCGGCTTAAGGGCCGAACGTGTACTCTCGCGGGGGGTGAGGAGCGCTTCGAGGGCGGCGAAGGGCTTCTCGATGTGGGCGAAGTGGCCGGTGCCCGTGATCGTCTGCGAGACGAAGCCGGGAATGACGGCGCCCAGCCGGGCGCTGTCCGAATCGGCCACGAAGACGTCGGCGTCACCCTGGATCGCCCGCACCGGGCAGGCGATGCGCGACCAGGATCGCGCCGGGTCATGGGCTCCGGCGAGGGCGGATGCCGCGGCGAACGCCCGCGGGCGGACCTCCGTCGCGAGGGCGGAGATCACGCTCTCGGGCACATCGTCGACCCGGCTGAACAGGGGCGCGGTGAGACCGCGGAGCAGACCCACCCGGCCGAGCCATCGCACGAGGCCGCGCCCGGCGGGCTCGACGACCGCGAGGGCGCGCATGACGGCGAGCAGGGCGGTGTAGCCGGGCAGCAGTGCGAAGCGGGTGAGCGGATGCCGCACGCTGTCGACCACCGAGAACGTCGTCGCCGACACGAGAGCGACCGACACGGTCGCCGCGGGTTCGAGTGCGGCCAGTTCGAGGGCGAGGAAGCCGCCGAGCGAATGCCCGATGACGTGCCAGCGCTCGTAGCCGAGGGCACGGGCCGTTTCGGCGATCGAGGCCGCGACGGTGGCGATGCCGGGGGCGGGCCGGGTGGAGTGCCGAATCGAGGCATCCGCCGCACGGCGGCGTGTACTCGGGGCGCGGCTGCCGGGCTCGTCGTTCAGTGCTTCGCTGTCGCCCCAGCCGGGCAGGTCGGGAATGATCAGGTCGGACAGGGCGAGCGCTCCGGGCGCGATGCGTCCCGCAGGGCCGCGGGTCGCCGCCGCCGAGAGGAGCGGGGTCCAGGTCGTCCAGGAACCGGCGGCCCCGTGCAGCAGGATCGTCGCCGTGTCGCTGCCGGTGCGGCGGCCGTGCCGCACGACCAGCGTGCCCGCGCCGAGGCGCATCGAGCTCGTGGTGAGACCGAAGCCGCGAGCGTCTGTCGAGAGCGGGAACGGGCAATATTCCTCCCGCCGAGGTCCGGTCCCGGCCGTCCCTGCCGGCACGGGAGGCATCGGCGCGGCCGGCACGGCCGTGCGGCCGGGAGTGCGGGTCATCAGGGTGGTCATGTCTGGTATTCGTCGCCGGCGCTCGATCGGTTTGGCCGCGTCGGCGATGTGGCCGCGTGGGAACGGGCCGCGACCAGTCCAACGTCGCTCGAGCCGGCTCCGGCGCCGATCGGCGGACCACAAACGGAACGCATCTGGAATAGGACGGGGTCCCTGCCCGTTGTCGGAAGCGCAACCCGTGTTCCCCTGCGCCGGCCGGTCCGACCGGTCAGGCGGAATTTCCGTACTACGAAAAGAGCGACTGTGAACTTGTTTTCCCCGCTGACCCTCGGCGACCTGCACCTGCCGAACCGCCTCGTGATGGCACCGCTGACCCGCACCCGGGCCGGCCTCGACGGCATCCCCGGACCGATGGTCATCGAGCACTATCGCCAGCGCGCGTCCCTCGGCCTGATCGTCTCGGAGGGCGTCTACCCGAGCCACGCCGGACAGGGCTACACGGGCCAGCCGGGACTCGTCACCGCTGAGCAGGTCGACGGCTGGCGTTCCGTCGCGTCCGCCGTGCACGAGGCCGGCGGCCTCATCGTCGCCCAGGTCATGCACGCCGGACGGGTCTCGCACGACCTCGTCAACGGTGGCCACGACATCGTCGCCCCGAGCGCGATCGCCATCGCCGGCGACACGCACACTCCGGAGGGCAAGAAGCCGTACCCCGTCCCGCACGCGCTGACCGAGGCCGAACTCCCCGGAATCGTCGCCGAATTCGTGCGCGCATCGCAGAACGCCATCGCGGCCGGCCTCGACGGCGTCGAGATCCACAGCGCAAACGGCTACCTCCTGCACGAGTTCCTGTCACCGGCCTCGAACCAGCGCATGGATGCCCACGGCGGCTCGCCCGCGAACCGCGCCCGCTTCGTGATCGAGGTCGCGACCGCCGTTGCCGCCGCGATCGGCGCCGGCCGGGTCGGGATCCGCATCTCTCCGGCGCACAACATCCAGGACGTGCTCGAGACGGATGCCGCGGAGACGCTCGCGACCTACACCGCCCTCGTCGACGGACTCGCACCGCTCGGCCTCGCCTACCTCAGCGTTCTGCACCAGGACCCCACCGGCGACCTGATCCAGGGGCTGCGCGCCCGCTTCGGCGGACCTCTCCTGATCAACACGGGCTTCGGCACCGTCACGACCCGCGCAGAGGCCATGGCGATCCTGGCAGACGACGTCGCCGACGCCGTCGTCGTGGGACGCGCCGTCATCGCCAACCCGGACCTCGTGCACCGCTGGCGCGACGACCTGCCGCTCAATGCCCTCGACGCGCAGACCCTCTACGGCAACACCGCCGCCGGCTACACCGACTACCCGGCCCTCGCCACCGCGACCGCCGAGTAGCCAACGCCCCGAACCGATTCGACGGACATTTCGCCGGGAAGGCGCTCAGATCGCGCTCCCACGGTGTGAAACCCACACTCTCCGTCGAATGGGTTCGGGCGGTCGCCCGAGCCGGGTCTGCGCATGCCGGTCGTGCGCTACCGCGAGGCCGGGCGCAGGGCGGCGAGCTGGGTCGCGGCGCGTTCGAGCAGGTCCACCTTCTTGCAGAAGGCGAAACGCACGAGCGAGGCATACTGCGGCCGGTGCTCTGGGCTGCAGAAGGCACCGATCGGAACGGCGACGACGCCCGCGAGGGCGGGAAGTTCGCGGCAGAAGTCCGCGCCATCCGGGTAGCCGAGAGGTGCGGCATCCGCCACGATGAAATACGAGCCGTGCGGTCGCGACACCGCGAAGCCCGCGGCGACCAGGCCGCGCTCGAGGACGTCACGCTTCCCCTGCAGCGCGGCCGCGATTCCGGTGAAGTACGAGTCCGGGAGATCGAGTCCCCTGGCGATCGCCGGCTGGAACGGCGCACCGTTCACGTAGGTCAGGAACTGCTTGACCGCCAGGATCGCCGTCACGAGGGCGGCGGGCGCGGTCAGCCAGCCGATCTTCCACCCGGTCGTGTTGAACGTCTTCCCCCCTGAGGAAATCGTCACGGTGCGCTCGAACGCGCCGGGAAGCGTCGCAATGGGCAGGTGCGGCACGCCGAAGGTGAGGTGTTCGTAGACCTCGTCGGTGACGATGACCGCGTTGTGCCGTTCCGCGAGCCGCACGATGAGCTCGAGCGTCTCCCGGGAGAACACGGTGCCCGTCGGGTTGTGCGGGTTGTTCACGAGAATGAGCCGCGTGCGATCGGTGATCGCCGCACCGAGCTCGTCGAGGTCCGGCTGGAAGTCGGGCGCGCGCAGGCGCACGGTGCGGTGCACACCGTTGGCGAGTGCGATCAGGCCGCCGTACGCGTCGTAGAACGGTTCGAACGTCACGACCTCGTCGCCCGGCTCGATCAGGGCGAGGATCGTCGCGGCGAGTGCCTCGGTGGCCCCCGCTGTCACGAGCACCTCGGTGCCCGGGTCGACGCCGAGGCCGTAGAAGCGCCGCTGGTGGCGTGCGATCGCCTCGAGAAGCACCGGAGAACCACGGCCGGGCGGGTATTGGTTCACCCCGTCCGTGATGGCCTGGCGGGCGGCGTCGAGTACCTCGATGGGGCCGTCCTCATCCGGGAATCCCTGCCCGAGATTGATCGCACCGGTGCGGGCGGCGAGCGCGCTCATCTCGGCGAAGATGGTGGCGGCGATCGTGCCGTCCTCGCCCAGGAGGCCGGCGCCGCGGGCCGTGCGCCGCCAGGCCCCCGGAATGGTCGCGGTCGGTACTATCTCGGGGGAGCCAGGCATGAATCCAAACTACGACATCCCCGGTGCGGAGGACTGGAGCGACCCTGCCCGTCGGCGAGGATCGCCCCTCCCGTCCGACCGGCCCGAGCTGCCGGCCACCCACCCCAAGCAACATCACGGCTTCGTCATTGAATGCTCTCAGCTTGAGCGGAGGATTCGTTCAGGTTCGGGCGCAAAGCTGGCATCGCTTGGAAGGAGCACCTCATGACCGAATACCCGCAGGACCCAGACATTAATCGCGATCGTCCCGCTGCCGACGTTCCCTCCGACGCCGGTCGGACCGCCGCGTCCGGACAGTCGGCAACCGACGCCACCGACGCCACCGACGCCACCGATGCCGACGCCGGCACCGCCGGGACGACCGAGTACCCGGCCCCCGCGGCGAACGCGGACAACACGACAGAGGTCGTCGGCTTCCCGCCGGCCGCTCAGGCGACTCCCGCGCAGCCGCAGGGCGTCGCCGCGCAGACACCCGCCGCCCCGGCGCAGGCACCCCAGGCACCCCAGACATCGCAGCCTGTCGCGCACGCAGCGAACCAGGTCGCCCAGCCGACGCTTCCCTACGCGACGGATGCCTTCGGCCGGCCCATCGGGGGAGCAGACGGCTCCGTCCCGCCGCACTTCGCAGCAACGAATGCACCCTTTTCCTACGCTCCCCAGGGCGGCGGCCCGAACGGACCCACCGGTCCGTCCTCTGCCCCCCGCGCCAAGGACCCGGCCCGCCGCCGTGCCGGACTCAGCCTCGTCGCTGCTCTCGCGATCGGCGCCCTCATCGGCGGCGCATCCGGTGCCGGCGTGACGGCGCTTCTCACGGGCGGCCAGGGCACCGGCACCCCCGTCAGCCAGGCCCAGGGGTCGAGCACCGTTGTCGTCAACAACACCGAGAGCGTCAACCAGATCACGGCGGCCACCGCCAAGGCCATGCCGAGCGTCGTCACCATCAACGCGACGAGCGGCACCTCCGGCGGCACCGGTTCCGGTGTCGTTCTCACCGCAGACGGCTACGTCTTGACCAATACCCACGTCGTGACCCTCGACGGCGCGAGCGCAGACGCGACCCTCGAAGTCACTGCCAGCGACGGAAAGGTCTACAAGGCGACGATCGTCGGCACCGACCCGATCTCCGACCTCGCGGTGGTCAAACTGACCGACGCGAGCGGCCTCACCCCGATCAACTGGGCGGACTCGAGCAAGCTCAACGTCGGAGACACCACGATCGCCATCGGCGCTCCGCTCGGCCTCTCCGGAACCGTCACCGATGGGATCGTCAGCGCACTCAACCGCAGCATCTCGATCGCCTCCTCCGCGGCGCCCAAGGCGGATACGCCCGACACGACGGCCCCGAGCACCGACAACCCCTACTTCTGGAACTTCGACCTCCCGAACAAGGACGGCAGCGCGCAGTCGACCACACCGAGCACGACGAGCAGCATCTCGCTCTCCGTGATCCAGACGGATGCCGCGATCAACCCCGGCAACTCCGGCGGCGCCCTGCTCAACTCCAAGGGCGAACTGATCGGCATCAACGTCGCGATCGCCAACGCGGGCGGATCCTCGTCTTCCGGGACGGCCGCCGGAAGCATCGGCGTCGGCTTCTCGATCCCGGCGAACCTCGCCAAGCGCGTCTCCGACGAACTCATCGCCAGTGGAAAGGCCACCCACGGCCTGCTCGGCGCGAGCATCACGACCGCGACGAGTGACACGAGCAGCACGGTCGGCGCCCTCGTCAGCGAGGTCAGCTCGGGTGGCGCCGCCGAGAAGGCAGGCCTGAAGAAGGGCGACGTCGTCACGAAGTTCAACGGAGTCCCGATCACCGACGCGAAGGACCTCACCGCCCAGGTGCGGGTGCTCGCCGCCGGCGCGACGGCCGACCTCGTCTACGTGCGCGACGGCAAGTCATACACCGTGACCGTCACGGTCGGGGAGCTCGCCAGCTAGCACCGTCCGACCCTCCTTCCACACCCTGCGCCGCCGGTCTTCGACCGGCGGCGCAGTCGTGTTTCCCGGCCCGTTCCGCAGCAACAGGGGCCCCCAAAGGGGTGGACTGGTAGTCTGGAAAGTCCGCGACGAAATGGATACCCGATCGAACAGGCAGCACACACCGGCGACGCGACCCTGATCGGCGTCTCCTATGTGATGCCCGTCCTCAACGATGTGCTGCACGTCCGGGCCGCGGTCACGAGCCTTCTGAGCCAGGACTACGCCGGCCCGTTCGACGTCACCCTGGCCCTCGCGCCGAGCATCGACGGCACCGAGGAACTCGTCGCGGAACTCGCGGAACTCGACCCGCGCATCCGTGTCGTGCCCAACGAGATCGGATCGACGCCGGCCGGGCTCAACGTCGCGATCCGCGCATCCGCCTACCCGGTCGTGATCCGGGTGGACGCCCACTCCGTGCTGCCGCGCGACTATGCGCGCGTCGCCGTCGAGACCCTCGAGCGCACCGGGGCCGACAACGTCGGCGGGGTCATGGACGCCCAGGGCACCGCTCCGTTCCAGCGTGCGGTCGCCCGCGCGTACGGCACCCGGATCGGCCTCGGCGGAACGCCGCTCCACGTCGGTGGGCCTGAGGGCGCCGCGGAGACGGTCTACCTCGGCTGCTTCCGCCGGGACAGCCTCCTGCGCGCCGGGCTCTTCGACGAGACCATCAAGCGCGGGCAGGACTGGGAACTCAACCGGCGCCTCCGCGAGCAGGGCGGCACGGTCTGGTTCACACCGAGGCTGCGCGTCGTCTACCGGCCGCGGCCGAGCCTGTCCCGTCTCGCCCGCCAGATGCTGTCCACCGGAATGTGGCGCGGGGAACTCGCGCGGCGCTTCCCCGCCGACAACGGCATCCGCTATTTCGTGCCGCCGGCCATGGTGCTCCTCGTCTTCGGCGGCGTGGTCGTCGGCCTCGCCGGTTTCGTCGCGCCGTGGCTGCTGCTGGGCTGGATCGCCCCGGTCGGATACCTGCTCGTCGTCGTCCTGGCCGCCGTCGTCGTGACTCGCCCTGACGGCTGGCGCCCCGGCGTCTGGTTCCTTCTAGTCTTGCCCTGTATCCACTTCTGCTGGGGTTTCGGCTTCCTGCTCGGATACCTCAAACTCACCAGCAATATCGCGGCACGGACCGGGAGACACCAATGACATCCCACTCACACTCCACCGGCCGGGTGCGCCAGTCCCCGCCGACGTCGATCGCAGAGTTGCGCGCCGTCGCCCAGCCGCCCGAAGTGCGGCTCCGGGCGAACGCCGAGCACTGGACCGCCTCGCTCTACTTGCGCGACGTGTCGCCGTATCTCACCTGGCTGCTGCTCAAGACGAGCGTGACCGCGAACGGCGTCACGGCGCTGATGATCCTCGTCGGCTGGTCGACCGCTGCGGCGCTCCTCATCCCCGGCGTCTGGGGAGCCCTGCTCGCACTGTTCCTCGGGCAGCTGCAGATGCTCGTCGACTGCTGCGACGGTGAAGTCGCGCGCTGGCGCGGGGAATCGTCGCCCGCCGGCGTCTTCCTCGACAAGGTCGGCCATTACTCGACCGAGGCGCTCATCCCTATCGCGTTCGGCATCCGGGCGGCGGCGTACCCGTTCGAGTCGCCGGACGATTTCCTCTGGACGACTCTCGCCCTGGTGCTCGCCCTGGTCATCGTGCTGAACAAGGCGCTCAACGACATGGTGCATGTCGCGAGGGCGAACGCGGGGCTCACCAAGCTCGCGGACACCCGCGGCGAGCAGGCACCCGCACCCGGCCGGATATACCAGCTGCGCAGGCTCGCCCGGTTCGTGCCGTTCCACCGCCTCTACCACTCCGTCGAACTGACGATCCTGATCTTCGCCTCCGCGGTGATCGGTCGTTTCGTCGGCGAACCGCTCATGGACCGCATCGTGCTCATCGCCCTCGTGCCGCTCTCACTCCTGGCGCTCGTGGGCCATTTCGTCGCGATCATGGCGTCGCGCCGCGTCCGGTCCTGAGCCGTGACCGACACCGTGCCGCCGAGGGTCGGTGTCGTCGTGCTCACCCAGGGCACCCGCCCGGATGATCTCGCCCGCGGCATCCGCTCGGTGCTCGCCCAGCAGGACGTCGAACTCGACGTGGTCTGCGTGGGCAATGGCTGGGTGCCGACCGGGTTACCGGATGCCGTCCGGGCGCTGGCCCTGCCGGAGAACCTGGGCATCCCCGCCGGTCGCAATCGCGGGGTTCCGCTCGTGACGGGCGAATACCTGTTCTTCCTCGACGACGATGCGAGCATCCCGGACCCCCGGTTCCTCAGCCGCGCGATCGCACTGCTCCGCGCGGACCCGTCGATCGGACTGCTGCAACCCCGGGTGACAGATCCGACGGGCGCCGCGGCTCCGACCCGCTGGATCCCGCGCATCCGGAAGGGGGCCGCGACCGAATCCGGCGCGGTCTTCTCGGTCTGGGAAGGCGCCGTGCTGATGCCCCGCGCTGTCTTCACGGCCACCGGAGGCTGGGCCGAACCGTTCTTCTACGCGCACGAGGGCATCGAGCTAGCCTGGCGGGTCTGGGACCAGGGCCTGCGCACCTGGTACGCCGGGAACCTCGAGGCGAACCACCCCGTCATCCAGCCCACCCGCCACGCCGACTACTACCGGCTGAACGCGCGCAACCGGGTCTGGCTCGCCCGGCGCAACCTGCCTGCCGTGCTGGTCCCGGTCTACGCCGGTTCGTGGCTCGCGATCCAGCTCGTGCGATTCCGCAGCGACCGGACGGCACTGCGGGCCTGGCTCGCCGGATTCAGGGAGGGCTGGCGCAGCGACCCGGGGGAGCGTCGCCCGATCAGCGCCCGCACGGTCTGGCGGATGTCCCTGGCCGGCCGTCCCCCGATCGTCTGACCCGGGGCCCTCGGTACTCTGGAGTGATGACCATTCGAAAAGACATCGGCCTGGCCGTCAAGCTGGTCAAGGATGTTGCGGCGTCGCGCCGGGCACAGAAACGGCTCGCCGGCCGGCTCCTCGGGGATGGTCCGCTTCCGCTCGGCCGCTTCAAGATCGCCGTCTACTTCGCCGACGGCGCCGTCAACCTGTACCAGATGCGGCAGTGGTACCGGCCGCTCGCCGTGCTCGCCGAGACCTGGCCCGTCATCGTGCTGAGCCGCACCGGGACCGGGGCGCTGCCGATGTCCGAGGAATGCCCGGTGCCGGTGACCTACGTCCGCAAAGTCGCCGACCTCGAGCGGGTGGTCGACGAGCAGGACATCCGCATCGTGTTCTACGTCAACCAGAACGCCCGGAACTTCCAGATGATGCGCTACCCGCGGTGCTGGCACGTGTTCATCAACCATGGCGAGAGCGACAAGATGTACATGGTCACGAACCAGATCAAGGCCTACGACTATGCCTTCGTCGCCGGTGACGCCGCCCTGGCCCGCCTCGACCGGGTGCTCTGGGACTACGACTTCGAGAAGCGGGCGATCACGATCGGCCGTCCGCAGGCCGACCACTACAGCGGCCTTCTGCCGTACGTTCCCGACGAACGCCAGGTCGTGCTCTATGCGCCGACCTGGGAAGGCGACCGGCCGACCGCGGCATACGGCTCGATCGCGACCCATGGCGTCGCACTGGCGACCGCGCTCCTCGCTTCGCCCCGACACCGGCTGATCTACCGGCCGCACCCGCGCAGCGGGGTCATCGACGACGCCTACGGCGCCGCGAACCGCAGGATCGTCGGCCTGATCAAGGCTGCGAACGCCCGCGATCCCGCCGCGCACCACATCTACGACACCGGTGCGGAGCTCGGGTGGCAGCTCGCGGCAGCGGACGTTGCCATCGTCGACATCTCCGCCATGGTCTACGACCGGCTTGCCGCAGGCAAGGCCCTGCTCGTCACCCGCCCCGCGGATCCCGCGGCCGAGATCGACACCGGCGGGTACCTCGCGGCGTGCGACTGGCTCGATGCGTCGGCAGCCTCTTCGATCGTGGGCACGCTGGATGCGCTCGCGCACGATCCGGAGGCCGAGGCCCGGTTGGCCGTGTGGGTCGAATGCTACTTCGGCGACGCGACACCGGGGGCGGCCACTGCTCGCTTCCACGCCGCCGTGCAGCACCTGATGGAGGAGTGGGAGCGCTTCGACGCCGTCCGGCCCTGAGCGGCCTGCTACGGCCGCGGAGACGACGCGGGTTCGCGGGGCGGCAGGTCGTGCGCGGCGGCCGGGGGCCCGGATGTCGGGGGCGCAGGCGCCGGGGGACCCGAATCCGGGGGAACCGGCGTGGGCGTCCCCGACGCACCTGACTCCACCGACGCACCTGACTCCACCGACCGGCCGCGGCGCAGCATCCGTGGAACCATGCGGGGGAGCACCGTGAGGGTGCCGTGCCCGAGCTGTCCGAGCTGCGTGATGCGGTGACCGGCGACGGACCTCAGCGCGCCGGCGCGGCCGACGCCCTCGAGGCCGCCACCCTCGCGCACGATCGCCTCGCGGATACGGGGGTCGAGTTCGGGGCGGAAGCCGGCAGGCGGCCGCCCGAAGGCGAGCCGGGACGAGGTCAGCACGCGCTTGCCCAGGATGTGGTTGCCGGCGCCGCCGACGACGGCGCCGACGCCGAAGGGGAGCGCCTTGCCGATGAAACTCGCGGATCCGCGCGTCGCGAACTGGCGGATGAAGGAGCTCTTCAGGCGATCGGTGAGCGGACCCATCACGGCGCGCGGGATGTTCGCGGTGACCAGTTCGCCCCAGTATTTCGTTCGCACCGTTCCCGTTCCGCTGACCTGGCCGGCGAGCTGGCGGACGAGGTCGGAGCCTTCACGGCCGAGCATCATCGTCATGACGAGGGCGCGGGCACGCTCCGGGTCGTCGACGGCAATGCCGTGCACCTCGCTGACCGACTGGGCGAACAAGGCGGTCGCCTCGAGGAACCCTGCGGTCTCGACGCCGGAGAGGGCGAGGGTCACCCCGGTGCCGACGCCGGGGATGACGGCCGTCGCCCCGACGGCCGCGCCGCCGGTCGTGACCATGGCGAGATAGCGGCGTTCGAGGATGGCGATGATCTGGGCGGGATCCGCGTTCGGCGATCGACGACGGATTCCGCGGATGTGGGCGAGCACGGCCGGGCGGTGGATGGCCATGACCCGGTCGAACCCCCGGATGATGCCGGTGGGAAGCTGGCCGCCCTGGGGCAGGCCCCCGGTCGTCGAGATGATGGGTTTCACTTTTCGTGCCATGTCGATGCCGTCCTTCCGATTCCCGTCGAGTTTACGTTGCCGGTGCGACAGGGGGAGATATTCACATTTTTTCCCCGGCCACTGGCGTTTTTCCCGCTACGCGCCTATAGATGGAGGATGCCGGAGCATGAGTCGGAAGCGAGCCGCCTGCTCGGCGTGCGCCTGCGGCATCGCCGGAGGGAACTCGAGCTCAACCAGGAGTCGGTCGCCCACCGGGCCGGACTCAACGTGTCCAACTACGCGAGGATCGACCGCGGTAACGGAAACCCCACATTCCACACCCTCATCCGGCTCGCGGACGTACTCAGCCTGGAGGTCGCAGACCTCGTCACCGGCCTGACCAAGGAGCAGCTGCCACCCGATCGCGACAGTCTCGGCCTCGTCGATCCCTGAAGAGGGTCAGGCGGGCTTCACGCCGTAATCGGCGTCGTACCGGGCGAGGACCTCGTCGAGTGGACCGTCGAGGACCAGCGCGCCCTTGTCGAGGTACAGGCCCCTGGCGCAGAAGCGACGCAGGTCGCGTTCGTTGTGCGAGACGAAGAACAGGGTGCGGCCCCCGGCGAGCAGTTCTTCGATGCGGCGGTAGCACTTCTCCCGGAAGGCCTTGTCGCCGACCGCGAGCACCTCGTCGACGAGGATGATCGGCTCCTCGAGCCGGGAGATGACCGCGAAGGCGATCCGCACCTTCATTCCACTCGAGAGGTGCTTGTACGGGGTGTCGACGAAGTCGCCGATCTCGGCGAAGTCGAGTATCTCGTCGAAACGCTCGCCGATCTGTTTCTTCGTCATGCCGTGCAGGCCCGCCGTGAGGTAGACGTTGTCGCGCACGGTCAGGTCGTCGACGAAGCCGCCGGTGATCTCGATCAGCGGTGCGACGCCCTCCGTCACCCGCACGGTGCCCTCGTCGGGCAGGACGACCCCGGTCACGAGTTTGAGCAGGGTCGACTTTCCCTGGCCGTTGCGGCCGACGACGCCGATGGCCTCGCCGCGCTGCACCGTGAACGACACCGCGCGCAGTGCCCAGAATTCGCCGGGGCGGGTGCGCCGGGCTCCGCTCGCGAACAGGTCCTTGAAGCTGCGCCGACCGCGGCGATTGCGGCGAAAGCGGATGCCCACCCCGGCCAGGGCGATCACGGGAGCCCCGATCGCGGCCGTTCCCGGTGTCCGGACGGTTTCCGTCATCACAGCTCCTTCAGGACCGCGCGCTCGGTGCGCGTGAAGACCAGCAGCCCGAGGCCGAGGAAGGCAACGGACATGGCGGCGCTGACGCCGACGGTGAACCAGTCGAGGTTGCCGGGGAAGAAGGCCGCCCGGTACAGGCTGAAGATGCCGCTGAGCGGGTTGAACGCCGCCCAGAAATGCAACTGGTGCGGCAGGTCCTGGGTGCTGTAAATGATCGGGGAAGCATAGAACAGGAAGCGCAGGATGAGCTTCACTGCGCGTTCCAGGTCGCGGAAGAACACGACGAGCGGCGCGACGATGAGGCCGACCCCGGCCGTGAGGATCGCCTGGATCACGATGGCGAGCGGGAAGAACACGATCTCGCCGCTCGGCCGGGCGCCCGCGAAGACCGCGAACAGCACGAGCACGGGGATCGAGGCGAGGAATTCGATCCCCTTGGAGAGCACGAGCCGGTTCACCCAGATGGTGCGGGGAATCCGGGTCGACCGGATCAGCTTCGCCTCGCGCAGGAACGCACGGGTGCAGTCGGAAATGGTCCCGTTGAACCACATCCAGGGCAGTAGTGCGCTGAGCAGGAAGATGATGTACGGCTCGTGCCCGACACCCCGGTGGAACACCTGGGTGAACACGAACCAGTAGATGCCGGCCATCACGAGCGGGTCGAGGATCGACCAGAAATAGCCGAGGAACGAGGTGGAGTAGCGGACCCGCAGGTCGCGCTGGGTCAGAAGCCAGAGCGCGTGCCGGTAGCGGGAGAAAGCCGTGAGCTGTTCTGGGCGCACTTCCGCGTAGCTACTCACAGGTTCCACTCTAGATGTTCACAGAATCAGGGTGAAAGCGAATCAGACGAACAGGTTCGCACGCTCGAGGTCTTCGGCGAAGTCGACTTCGACAGCGTAGAAGTCGGAGATGTCGAGGGGTTCGACCAGCAGGCCGTTTTTCTCGATCGCGAGTTCGATGCCGCGCTCGAAGTAGTCCTGGTCGTTCACCCTGGCGAGGTGACGCACCAGGATCGCCTTGTGCGCACTGGAGATGAAGTTGATGCCGACCGCTTCTCCGAGTCCGCCGGCCACCGTCTTGGAGAGCTCCCTGATGTAGCCCTCGTCGTCGGTCGTGTACTTGACCTCTTCGTCGGAGACCTGTGAGGTGTTAACCGTCACGAAGGACTGGTCGCGTTCGACCATGGCGTGTGCCCGGTCGAGGACGGCGGGATCGAAGACGACGTCGCCGTTCATCCACAGCACGCCGCCCGTGCCGGAGGCCTGCAAGGCGCGCAGCAGGCTCTTGGACGTGTTGGTCTGGTCGTATTCCTCGTTGTAGACGAAGGATGCCTGCGGGAAGGCTTCGATGATGTGCTCGAGCTTGTAACCGACGACGATGGTGACGTGGGCCTCGGTGCCGAATGCGTGCTCGATGTTGTCGAATTGCTGACGCATGATCGACCGGCCGTCGCTGAGTTCCGTGAGCGGCTTGGGCAGTGAACGACCCAGTCTGCTGCCCATTCCAGCTGCCAAAATGACTACCTGGGTGGCCATATTCGTCTCCTTAACAGTCTCGGGCGCCGTGCGCCCGCTTCAAAAAATGTCGAGCCAGTTTGCCTGTAGTTCACCTCTTTGTTTCTGTTCAGACACACCAACATGAAAGGGTCAGTCTACCCGAAGTGCCCCTTTTGGGTGCCGTGGTGCGGAAATAGCAGCCGTGAACGCGCGCCCAGGAGGGCGTTTTCGGCGGGATTCGGGCCCGCCATCCCGTCTTGTCGGAGGGTCGTTGGTAGGGTTGGCGAGGTGACTCACGTGCCTCCCAACTCCGAGCCCAACGAGCCGACCACAACCGTGCCCGCGTCCGATTCGACCCCGTCGAACGATGCAGCCACCCCGGCGCGTCCGGCCAAGACGACGCCAGAACGCGCAACCTCGGCGCGCACCGCTTCACCCCGCACCCCGGCGGCCCGCACTCCTGTCGCCCGAACCCAGAAGCTCCGCGCCAGCCCGGTCCGCAAGGTCGCCGCGGCCCCGCAGCCGCCCGCCGACCCGGCGCAGGCGTCCCCGACGCATGTCACTCCCGCGGCCGGATCAGCCGCCAAGACACGCACGACCGCAGAGAAGGCCGAGACCGCCGCTCGTCAACGCGCAGCGAGGGCGAGTGCGGCCAAGTCGCGGGCAGCGAAGGCCGCCGTCGTCCGTGCGGAGGCACTTGCCGCCGCTGAAGCCCTCGCCCAGGCGGAGGCCGAGGCTGAGGCGGAGACCCGTGCCCTCGCCGAGGCCACGGAGTACGCCGCAGCTCAGGCCCGCGAGTACGCGGCGGCCGAGGCGCGCGCCCAGGCGGATGCCGCCGCTCGAGCCAAGGCCCAGGCCGACGCCCTGGCCGTGGCCGCGAGCAAGCCGCGTCCGGACCCTGAGCTGCTCGCCCGCGCCCAGGCGCAGGCCCGCACGGAGGCACTCGCCCGACGTTCACTCGGACCCATGCCTCCGGACGCGCCGGCAGCCGTGTCGCCCGTCGTCCAGGCGTCGTCCCCCGTCCCCAAACCCCCGCGCACTCGCTCGGGAGTCGGCACCTCCCGGGACTGGGTCGCCACGGCCGTTCTCGGCCTGCATCTGCCGCCCGCCGAGACCAAGCCGGCCCCCGTCACGATCACGCCGGCGGCCACGCAGTCGACGGACGCCGAGGTATCGGCGGTCCGTCCGGACCCCACGCCCCCCGCGACCAAAATCATGCCGGTGCCGGTCGTCGAGCCGACTTCAGCACCTGTTCAGATTCCGGGGGCCGTCGCCGACCCGAGCCCTGAGCCGGTAGCCGTCGAGAAGGCCGTGGCGGTTGCCGCCCCGATACCCGAACCCGTGATCGCCGCGGTACCCGTACCGATCGCCGCCGTCGTCGCGGAGCCCACAGTGTTCGCCGAACCGTCGGTGGCCGTCGAGCCGGAGACCGAGCCCCAGACCGTGCCGGAGACAGAACCGGAGACAGAACCCGAGGCCGAACCCGAGGCCGAACCGGAGGCCGAGCCCGAGGCCGCGCTCGAGACCGAGCCCGCTACCGATCCCGAGGCTGCGCCCTCGGCGGCGGAGCCGGATGTCCTCCCTGTCCTCGTGCCCGAACTCCGACCGGTTCCGGTTCCGGAGTCCGAGCGGGAATCCGAGCCGGAGACCGACCCGGAGACCGAGCCTGCCGCTGTGGCCGCCGCGAGCCCGGCCCAGGCCCCCGCTCCCGTCGCGCCCGGCGTCCTCGCGCCGGTCGTCCTCTCCGTCACCGGCTTGCGCAAGTCCTTCGGCAGCACCCTCGCCGTCTCCGGAATCAACCTCGAGGTCCGCACGGGCTCGTTCTACGGGATCGTCGGCCCGAACGGCGCCGGCAAGACCACGACCCTCTCCATGGTGACCGGTCTCCTTCGGCCGGACGACGGTTCGATCGAGGTCCACGGCATTGACGTGTGGAGCGACCCGGTCGCCGCCAAGCGTGTGATCGGAGTGCTCCCGGACCGGCTGCGCCTCTTCGACCGTCTGACCGGGGCCCAGCTGCTCTACTATGCCGGCGTGCTCCGCGGGCTCGACGGCGCCACCGTGCGGAAACGATCCGCTGACCTCGTGGTCGCGTTCGGACTCGAGGACGCCCTCAACCGGCTGGTCGCCGACTACTCGGCGGGCATGACCAAGAAGATCGCCCTCGCCTGCGCGATGATCCACTCGCCGCGCCTGCTCGTTCTCGATGAACCGTTCGAATCCGTCGACCCGGTCTCGGCGGTCAACGTGACCGAGATTCTGCAGAAGTACGTCGCAAGCGGCGGCACCGTCGTCCTCTCGAGCCACAGCATGGACCTGATCCAGAGGGTCTGCGATCACGTCGCGATCATCGTCAACGGCAAGGTCCTCGCGGCCGGAACCGTCGACGAGGTGCGCGGCGGGCAGACCCTCGAAGAACGATTCGTCGAACTCGCCGGAGGGCGCAAAGTTGCGGAGGGGATGGAATGGTTGCACAGTTTCTCGGACTGAAACTCCGGCTCTTCGGTAATCTCTTCCGCCGGAGCCCCTGGCAGGTCGTCGGCATCGTGATCGGACTGTTCTACGGGCTTGCCGTCGCCGTCGGGATCTTCGCCCTGCTGGTCAGCCTGCGGTTCGTCGACAGCGACCTCGGCTCGATCCGTGACGGCCTCGTGGTCGCCGGCTCGCTCGTCGTGCTCGGCTTCCTGCTGATTCCGCTCGTGATGGGCATCGACGACAGCATGGATCCCCGCAAGTTCGCGGTCATGGGCATCCCCAACCGGCAACTGTCGCTGGGACTCGCCCTCTCCGCACTGATCGGCGTCCCCGCCATCGTGCTCACGATCGTGCTGTTCGGCACCATCGTGACCTGGTCACGCGGACCTGGTGAGACCGTGTTCGCGATCCTGTCCGCGGCGGTCATCCTCGCCACCTGCCTGCTCGGGTCCCGGGTCACGACGTCCATCGCCGCGTTCCTGCTGGCCACTCGCCGCGCGCGGGAGATCACCGGAATCGTCGCCGTCCTTCTGCTCGTCATGTTCGCTCCCGTCACCGTGCTCGTGGTCAACCTGGACTGGAGCCTCTCCGGCATGGGCTTCATCGGCGGCCTCAGCAGCATCCTCGGCTGGACTCCGCTCGGGGCCGCGTGGGCGGCGCCCGGCGACGCTGCCAACGGGGACTGGGGCGTTGCGATCCTCAAACTTCTCGAGGCCGCGGCCTTCCTGTTCATCCTCTGGGTGGCCTGGCAAGCCCTCGTGAGCCGGATGCTCGTCTCTCCCGGCAGGGAAGCCGTCGCCAAGGAGTACGGCGGTCTCGGCTGGTTCGACCGCCTCCCGAACAACGCTGCAGGCGCCATCGCCGCGCGAAGCCTGACCTACTGGCGCAGGGACCCTCGCTACGGCATGTCCCTCGTGATGATCCCGGTGATCCCGGTGCTCGTCGTCCTCCCGCTCGCGTTCGCCGGGGTTCCGATCCAGGCCCTCGCGCTCCTGCCGGTGCCGCTGATGTGCATCTTCCTCGGCTGGGCGCTTCACAACGACGTCGCATTCGACCACACCGCGATCTGGCTGCACGTGGTGTCGGGCACCCGGGGCATGGCCGACCGGATCGGCCGGCTCGTTCCCGCGTTCTTCGTGGGAATCCCGCTGATCGGCATCGGCTCGTGCATCAGCGTCTCCGTGTACGGCGATTGGGGCGCGTTCCCGGCGGTGCTCGGAGTGAGCACCTGCATCCTGCTGACCGGACTCGGGTTTTCAAGCTACAGCTCGGCCCGCTTCCCGTATCCGGCGTCCAAGCCGGGGGACAGCCCGTTCACGCAGCCGCAGGCCTCCGACACCGCAGCGGCCCTGATCCAGTCCCTGACCCTGCTCGGATCGGTCATCCTCTCGCTTCCGGCGATCGGGTTCGCGGTCCTCGGACTCTTCGTCGATCCGGTCTGGCTCCTGCCTGCCCTCGCGAGCGGCGTCATCGTCGGTATGCTCACCCTCTGGGGCGGGATCTGGCTCGGGGGCCGCACGTTCAACGCCCGCGGACCCGAGATGCTCGCCTCGGCGCTGCGCGCCTGACCCACCGGTGAGCGCCGCCGGCGAGTTCGTCGATACCACCCTGCGCAATGAGGGAGACGAGTATCGAGCGCACGCTGAGAAGGCCAGGCTCGGAAGCGACCTCGCCTTCTACGGGGCGACGGTCGGGGCCGTCCGCGGCACGATCCGGGACGCCGCCCGGCGGTATCCGAGGCTGACGCACGACGAGGTGACGGCGCTCAGTTCCGAGCTCTGGGCCGTTCCCGTCTTCGAACGCCGGCTCGCCGCCGTCGTACTGCTGCAGTCGAACGTCGGACTGCTGACCAACACCGATCTCACCCGCATCGAAGGCTTCGTCCGCGACGCCGGGCTGGCCGCGCTCGCGGACCCACTCGCACGCGACGTCATTCGCCCCTGCGTGCGGCGACTCACCGGCGTGCTTCGAACCAGGGCGGATGCTGCGATCGAGCGTTGGGCGCGTGACCCGGACCCCTGGCTCCGCCGCGCCGCCGCCCTCGTGAGGGAGGCCTGACGCTGCTTAGAATGGGACTCATGATCAGAATCTTTCGCGCCAGCATCGCCGAACCGGGCAACCCCGGCCAGCCGGGCGGCGGTACGTCCACGCTCGACCGCGAGCTCGAGGAACTGCTCAACACCGAGCAGATCGAACCCGGCGACCACGAGCGGTTCTCCCACTACGTGCCCAAGGACAAGATCCTCGAGAGTGCCATCTCCGGTAAGCCGGTCAAGGCGCTGTGCGGCAAGATGTGGATCCCCGGGAGGGACCCGGAGAAGTTCCCGATCTGCCCGACCTGCAAAGAGATCTACGACACGATGAAGAAGTAGCGGGCAGACCGAACAGGTCTCCCGAGGCCCGCGCCTACCGGTGTTCGTAGAGCGTCGGGATGACGGGCTCCCCGCGGCCGAGGCGGAAGGCCTCGATCGGCAGCTCCCGCATCACGGAGGCGTGGTGCAGCCGGGCGCGCTCCGTGCCGGCCGCCCCGAGGTACCGTTCGTCGATCACGCCGTCCGTGACGAGGGGGACGAGTAGCACCCGGTCCCGCCCGGTTTCCTCCGCGGGCTCCGTCTTGTCTGCGGGATCGCCGCCGACCAGGACGACCTCGGCGCGGGCCGTGCCACTCGCGTCGAGGCGTCGGACAGCCCGCTTGAGGCCTCCGACCGAGATCTTGGCTGCCGAGGTCTTCGCGACGGATACCCACTCGCCGGTGTCGTCGCGGTGCGCGACGAGTTTGTAGACCATCCCGGCCGCCGGTGCACCCGAGCCCGTGACGAGGGAGGTGCCGACGCCGAAGGCATCGACGGGCGACGCCGACAGCGCGGCGATCGAATACTCGTCGAGGTCGCTCGTCACCGTGATGTGGGTGTTGACTGCGCCGAGCGAGTCGAGTTGGGCGCGCGCACCGGCGACGACGGTCGGGAGATCCCCGGAGTCGATCCGGATCGACCCGAGCCCGGTGCCGGCGACCGCGACGGCCGTGTCGATTCCGGACCGGATGTCATAGGTGTCGACGAGCAGCGTCGTCGAGGAGCCGAAGGCCGCGACCTGGGCTTCGAAGGCATCCGTTTCGCTGTCGTGCAGGAGCGTGAAGGAATGGGCTGCGGTGCCCATCGTGGGAATGCCCCAGCTGCGTCCGGCCTCGAGGTTGCTCGTGGAGGCGAACCCGGCGATGTACGCCGCGCGGGCGGCGGCGACGGCGGCGTATTCGCTCGTGCGGCGGGAACCCATTTCGGCGATCGGCCGGCCGAGGCTCACCGAGACCATGCGCGCGGCCGCGCTCGCGACGGCACTGTCGTAGTTGAGCACGCTCAGCACGACGGTTTCGAGCACGACGGCGTCGGCGAAGCTGCCTTCGACGGAGAACAGGGGAGAGCCGGGGAAGTAGGCCTCGCCCTCCTGATAACCCCAGATGTTGCCCCGGAAGGAGTAGTCGGCGAGCCAGTCGAGGGTGGGGGTGCGCACGACGTGGTTGTCGCGCAGCCAGGTGAGCTCAGCATCCGTGAACCGGAAGTCCCGGATGAGCTCGAGCAGGCGCCCCGTGCCCGCGACGATGCCGTACCGGCGCCCGTCCGGCAGTCGCCGGGCGAACGCCTCGAAGAGGCACTCCCGGTCGGCGGTGCCGCTCTGGATGGCGGCGTCCACCATGGTGAGCTCGTAACGGTCGGTGCGGAACGCGGAGGATTCAGTCACCCGGCCAGCCTATTCCTCCCGCGAGGCTGCCCCGGCGGAGCGGCACCGGCTCCCGCACCCGGGCCTGCTCCGTCCCGCACCGGGGTCCTGGTGTCGCTTACAGCGCGCCGAACGCGACGATGCAGTTCTGGCCGCCGAAGCCGAAGGCGTTCGCGAGGGCGTAGCGCACGGGCCGTTCACGGGCGACGAGCGGCACGTAGTCGAGGGTGCAGTCGGGATCCGGCGTCGTGTAGTTGATCGTCGGGGGGATGATGCCCGTCTTGATGCTCAGCGCACAGAGCAGCCCGGACAGCGCCCCTGCCGCCCCGATCATGTGGCCGGTCATCGACTTGGGCGCCGTGACGGCGATGCGGTCGGCCGCGTGCCCGAGCGCCCGCCGGATCGCGGAGGTTTCCGCGCGGTCGTTCGCCTGCGTCGAGGTGCCGTGCGCGCAGATCACGTCGATGTCGCTCGGGTTGAGCTTCGCCTTCGTGAGCGCCTTCGTCATTGCGGCACTCGCGTACTGCCCGGTGGGGTCGGGGGCGACGATGCTGAAGCCGTCGCTCGTGAGCGCCCCGCCGAGGACCTCGGCGTAGACCTTCGCTCCGCGTGCCCTGGCGTGGGAGAGGAGTTCCATCACGAAGATCACGGCGCCCTCGCCGAAGACGAGCCCGCTCCGGTCGGCGTCGAAGGGGCGACTCGCCTCTGCGGGCGAGTCGTTGTGAGTGGATGCCGCGTGCATGGCATTGAGGCCGGCGAACATCACCGGGGTGATCGCCGCTTCCACGCCGCCGGCGATGACGACGTCCGCGTCGCCCATCATGAGCATCGTGCGCGCTTCGAGGAGGGCGTATGCGCCGCTCGCACAGGCGAGCGCGCTCGCATTGACCGGCCCGTGTACGCCGAGGTCGATCGCGACCTCGCAGGCGGCCATGTTGAGCAGGGAGGAGGGCACGAAGCGCGGGGGGATCCGGCGTGAGCCGCCCGAGTTGACGAGTTCCGTCGCCTCCTGGATCTCGGCATATCCCGAGACGGCGCTGTTGACGACGACGGCGGCGTCGATGCCTTCCATGGATTCGCCGAATCCGGCGTCCTGGATGGCCTCGCGTGCCGCGGCAATGGCGAGTTGGGATGCACGGGTGGCGCGCTTGGCCTGCTTGAACGGCATCCGCTCTGAGGCGATGAAGTTCTTGACCTCGCCCGCGATGCGGGTGGGGAGTCCTGAGGGGTCGAACTGGGTGATGCGCGCGACGCCGCTGCGCCCGTTCGTGAGGCCGGACCAGGTCTCCCGCCAGGTATTGCCCAGGGGCGTGAGAGCGCCCAACCCGGTGATTACGACTCGGTCATTCATGACGATCATCTCCTCGACGACGAATCTGACGCCGTCTTGCGCGGCGACCGTCGGTTGGCGGGAACCCTCTTTCGAGTGTAGTTACGGCCATATTCCCGGCGTGGTACACGCGGGCGCCCGCAGCGGTTCGGGGGCCCGGTCAGCCGGGCCGACTAAGCTCGATTGTCGTGACGGATGCACCCATAGGAATTTTCGATTCTGGCGTCGGCGGTTTGACCGTCGCGCGGGCGATCAAGGACCAGCTGCCCAACGAGTCGATCCTGTACATCGGCGACACGGCGAATTCGCCGTACGGACCGAAGAAGATCGCCGACGTGCGCGGCTTCGCGCTCAAGGTTCTCGACGACCTCGTGGCCCAGGACGTGAAGATGCTGGTAATTGCCTGCAATACCGCGTCGGCCGCTGTGCTCCGCGATGCGCGGGAACGTTATAGCGTCCCGGTGGTCGAGGTCATCCAGCCCGCCGTCCGACGCGCCGTCGGCACGACCCGCAACCACAGGGTCGGCGTGATCGGCACGATCGGCACCGTGAATTCGCGTGCGTACGAGGACGCCTTCGCTGCCGCGACCAACATCCGGCTCTTCACCCAGGCCTGCCCCCGGTTCGTCGAATTCGTCGAAGCCGGCGTCACGACCGGCGACGAGGTGCTCGCCGTCGCCGAGGAATACCTTGCCCCCCTCCGCGCGGCGGACATCGACACCCTCGTGCTCGGCTGCACGCACTATCCGTTCCTCCGCGGCGCGATCTCCTACGTGATGGGCGACGGCGTTTCGATCGTCTCGAGCGACACCGAGACCGCGAACGACGTCTACCGGATCCTCGTCGGGCAGGGCCTCGCCCGCACCGAGAAGGCACCGCCGAGCTACCGGTACGAGGCGACGGGCAACAGCGCCGAGGACTTCCTCGACCTCGCCCACCGCCTGGCCGGTCCGGAGGTCTCTACGGTCGACCTCGTCGAGACCGGCGTGTTCAGCCTCAGCGAGCTCGTCGAATTCGCCGCAACCCATCCCAATTCCGACCACCACCACGCAGCGTCCCTCCTCCACCCGAGGGATTCCCGGCACACCAAGGAGACCTCATGACCGACATCGTGCGCGCAGACGGACGAGCCATCGACGAGCTACGGCCGGTCACGATCGAGCGCGGCTGGAGCGACCAGGCCGAAGGGTCGGCGCTCATCTCCTGCGGGCGCACGAAGGTGCTCTGCACCGCGTCCTTCACCAACGGGGTTCCCCGCTGGATGAGCGGTAAGGGCAAGGGCTGGGTCACCGCGGAATACGCGATGCTCCCGCGTTCCACGAACGAGCGGATGGCTCGCGAGGCTGTCAAGGGCAAGATCGGCGGCCGGACGCACGAGATCAGCCGTCTCGTCGGCCGCAGCCTCCGTGCGGTCGTCGACATGAAGGCCCTCGGCGAGAACACCATCGTGATCGACTGCGACGTGCTCCAGGCGGATGGCGGTACCCGTACCGCCGCGATCACCGGGGCCTACGTGGCACTGTTCGACGCGCTCGAGTGGGGCCGCGAACAGAAGTTCATCGGCCAGAAGGCGCAGCCGCTCACCGACAGCGTCGCCGCGATCTCCGTCGGCATCGTCAAGGGCGTGCCCATGCTCGACCTCGCATATACCGAGGACTCCAGTGCCCAGACCGACATGAACGTCGTCGTCACCGGCCGTGGTTCCTTCGTCGAGGTGCAGGGCACGGCAGAGGGTGCCCCCTTCGACCGTGCGGAACTGAACTCACTGCTCGATCTCGCCCTCGCGGGCACCGTCACCCTGACCGAACTGCAGAACGCCGCCCTCGGGCGCTGACCGATGCGTGCTGACACCATGCGGGTCGCCCTGGCCACCCACAACGCGCACAAGGTCGATGAGCTGCGCCGCATTCTCGCGCCCCAGTTGCCCGGGGTGGACGTACTCGCGTACGACGGCCCGGAACCCGTCGAAGACGGCACGACCTTCGCCGAGAACGCCCTGATCAAGGCGAGGGCGGCCGCGGCACACACCGGCCTGCCCGCCATCGCGGACGACTCCGGAATCTGCGTGGACATCCTCGGCGGCTCTCCCGGCATCTTCTCCGCACGCTGGTCCGGCCCGGCCAGGGACTCCGGCGAGAACCTGCGGCTGCTGCTCTGGCAGCTCGCGGACGTTCCCCTCGAGCATCGCGCGGCGCACTTCACCTGCGTCGCCGCCCTGGCGCTTCCCGACGGCACCGAACGGTTCGTGACGGGGGAGTGGCCCGGCCGGATCCTGACGGAGGCTGCGGGTGCCGGTGGCTTCGGCTACGACCCGATCTTCCTTCCGGACGGCTACGCGATCTCGGCGGCCGAGCTGACGGCATCCGTCAAGAACCGCGACAGCCACCGGGCGCGCGCCTTCGACGGGCTCGTGCCGGTGCTGCGGGAACTGCTCGGCTGACCGGCCGACGGGCTGCTCGGCTGACCGGCGGCGTGCGGGGGCGCTCCCTTTCTCTGAGCAGTCTGTCCGGGCCGCCGCGCCACTGATAACGGCACTCATTCCCAACTGGCCGCTGAACTGGCGACGCACCCCGGCACGGCCTAGCGTTGAGGCATGGGCCACGATCACGCGCACGGACACGGAACGGCATCCGCCGCCAATCGCACGCGTTTGACGTTCGCGATCGGGATCGTCGCCGTCGTGCTCCTCGTCGAGGTCGCCGGAGCCTGGCTGACCGGCTCCCTCGCCCTGCTCGCCGATGCCGGCCACATGTTCTCCGACCTCGCCGGCCTGATCATCGCCCTCCTCGCCACCATCGTCGCGGCCCGGCCGGCGACCGACCGGCAGACGTTCGGCTACCAGCGCGCCGAGGTGTTCGGCGCCCTCATCAACGGGCTGATCCTGCTCGGCGTCGCCGTGTCGGTCGTGATCGGCGCGGTTTCGCGGCTGCTCGGGCCCGGCGAGGGCCAGGTGCAGGCTGGACCGATGCTCTGGGTCGCCGTGATCGGACTCATTGCGAACCTGGGGGCGCTGTTCCTGCTGCGTCCGGCCGCCGGCTCGTCGATCAACATGCGCGGCGCCTACCTCGAGGTGCTCGGCGACACCCTCGGATCCGTCGCGGTGATCGTGGCGGCCGGGGTCATTCTCACCACCGGGTTCGAGCAGGCGGACTCGATCGCGTCCCTGGTGATCGCGGCCATGATCGTGCCGCGCTGCTTCACCCTGCTCAGGGACGTAGTCCGGGTGCTGAGCGAATCGGTGCCCGTCGACACGGACGTCGCCGAGATCCGCAGGCACCTGCTCGACACGCCGGGGGTCGCCGCAGTGCACGACGTGCACGTCTGGGCGATCACGTCCGGTGCGCACGTGTTCAGCGCGCACGTCGTGGTCGAACCCGCCGTGCTGCAGTCCGGTGGTGCGGGGGCGCTGCTCGACACTCTCTCGGAGTGCCTCAGCACCCACTTCGACGTCGAACATTCGACGTTCCAGCTCGAGCCGGCCGAGCACGCCGACCACGAGGACTCCCCGCACCGCTGAGCCCGGCGACCCGCTCCAACCCTCGCCGACCCATCGACGCTCCTACCTGTTCCGAATTCAGGAGTCGAGGCCCGGAGCCGGGTTCGACGTGCTCCTGAAGCGGTTCAGCCGGGCTCAACTCCTGAATTCGGAACACAGCACGCGGTGACCAGGAAGCGCCAGGGAGGGAGGGGAGAAGGGGAGCGTCAGTTGTCGTGCTTGGGGTGGCCGGTGAAGGCATCCGCGTCGAGGACGAGGCTGCCGGTCTCGGTCGTCGCCGGTGCGGCGGCGGCGAGCGCCTTGGCCTTCTTCGCCTTGCGCGAGGACTGCACGTAGTGGAACGCGGTGGGGATGAGCGTGCCGAGCACGGCCGCGATCAGGATGAGGTCGATGTAGTGCGTGACGAAGTCGGCGACCGGGGGGATGTAGCCCAGGAAGTACCCGGCGAAGGTGAGGCCGGCGCCCCAGATCATGGCGCCGACGAGGTTGTACAGCGAGTACTTGCGGTAGTTCATGTGGCCGACGCCTGCGGCGACCGGAGCGAAGGTGCGCACGATCGGCACGAACCGGGCGACGATCACGGCGAAGCCGCCGAAGCGTTCGAAGAAGCCGTTGGTGCGCTGCACGTTCTCGACGCTGAAGAGACCGGATTCCTTGCGTTCGAAGACGCGCGGGCCGAGCTTGTGGCCGATCAGGTAGCCGCACTCGCCGCCGAGGAACGCGGCGAAGCCGATGGCGAGGGCGACCCACCAGATGTTGATGTGGATGACACCCGCGAAGGTGAGCAGGCCGGTGATGACGAGGAGGGTGTCGCCGGGCAACAGGAAGCCGACCAGCAGGCCGGTCTCGGCGAAGATGATCGCGCACACACCGAGAAGGGCCCACGGACCGAACCCGTCGATGAGGTTTACCGGGTCAAGCCACGGGATGAGTCCGGCGTGGTTGAGAGCAGTGTTGAGCACGAAGATGACTCCAGTCGGTGGTGGCCATGTCGACCGCACGGTGATGAGCAGGGATGGTCTGTAACAGGCTAGCGCTAAACGGAGGGCGAAAACCGTGAGTTACCCGGCCGCGGGGCCGTCGGCCGGGGTGTCGGCGGGGCCGTCCGGTCGGTCGTCGCCGCCCGCGTCGCGACGGTTCTCGGCGCGGTCGGCGAGCCAGGTGCGCCCGCCGAAGAAGATGGATGCCGCGATGAAGACGCCGGCGATGACATACGCGGCGCTCTTCACTCCGGGCAGGCTCGCCGCGAAGTATCCGGTCAGGGTGAGACCGACGCCCCAGGCGAGTGCGCCGACGAGGTTGCTCGAGAGGAACCGGTAGTAGTTCATCCGGCCGACCCCCGCGATGACGGGCACGAACACGCGCGCCCAGGGCATGAAGCGGGCGATCACGACGGACCACCAGCCGTACTTCCGGTAGAAGGTCTCGGTCTTCACGATGGCCGCGCGGGTGCGGCGGCCGCCGCGGCGGTCAAGGTAACCGCGGCCGAAGTGCCGTCCGAGCAGGAATCCCACCTGGTCGCCGAGGAACGCGGCCAGGCCGGTGCCGATCATCAGCACGACGATGTCCACGTTCGCCGCCGACGCCGCGACGAGCCCCGACCCGAAGAGGAGGGAATCCCCGGTGATGAACGGGATGAAGACTCCGAGGAACACCGCGGTCCCTGCGAAGACGAGGGCCCAGACGAGCAGGTAGAACACGATGGCGCCGGTGTTCGCGAGCAGATCGGTCAGTTGGCCGTCGAGGGCCGAGGTGCTCATCATGTGCGGGAGAGGGGACTTGAACCCCCACGCTCGAAAGCACAGGAACCTAAATCCTGCGTGTCTGCCAATTTCACCACTCCCGCTTGTGCCGTTCCAGTGTAGCCAGATCGCGTGGTCAGCCTGCCCGGCCGCGGCCCTGCAGGGCTTCGGTGAACGCGGAGGTCCGGGCGCGGAGGGCGTCGACGACGGCGGCGACAGCGGGCTGGTGCAGGGATTCGGGGCGGAGCACCATCCAGTACGGCAGTTCCTCCTTGAACTTGTCCGGCAGGAGGCGAACGAGGTCCGGGTGCTGGTCGGCCATGAAGCAGGGCAGGAAACCGATCCCCGCGCCGGCCCTGGTCGCTTCGACGTGCACGAACACGTTGGTCGAACTCAGCGAGGGGCGCATCGACGGCACCTGCCGCCGCGGGGCGTCGAGGTCGTCGACGAGCAGCATCGAATCGACGAAGTAGACGAGCGGATGCTCGGTGAGCTCGGCAACGCTCGCGGGTGTGCCCTTCTCGGCGAGGTAGTCCCGAGACGCGTACATGCCGAGGACATAGTGCCCGAGCAGGATCGCGTCCGCCCGGTGCACCTGCGGCTCACCGACGACGACCTCGATGTCGAGCCCGGACCGGTGCTGGAGCGCGCGCCGCGTCACCGTGACGATCTCGACCCGCAGACCGGGATGCCGGCGCTGCAGGGCGGCGACCGCCGGCGTCGCGATGTACGCGCTGAAGCCATCCGTCGCGGAGAGCCGGACGACGCCGGACAACTGCGTCGCCTGCCCGGGAGGCCCGCCGAGCAGGGAGACGGCGGCCTCGACGTTCTCCGCTGCGTTGACCGCGCGGGCGCCGAGCTCCGTCAGCTCCCAGCCGCCGACGGTGCGGGAGAGCACCCGGCCGTCGAGCGCCTTCTCGAGGGCCGCGATGCGGCGTGAGACCGTGGTGTGATTGAGGCCGAGGCTGTCCGCCGCGGTCACGAACCTGCCGCTGCGGGCGACGGCGAGCAGCACCAGGAGGTCGTCGGCGTTCGGCAGCAGGGCGGGTCGGGGTCCGGTCATGTCTGCAATTATGCACACACGGAGTTCGGAAGTGGTCATGGCCGCAGAGCCGACGGGCGGCAATACTCAGGGGAGCCGGGGCGGCAACCCGCCCCCGGCATCCACAGACAGTGTCAGCGACGACACCGAAGGAGACAGACATGAGCGTCAACGAACGCATCACTGCCGACAGCCCCGGGGGCGCGGGATCGCGCGAGAACCGGGAAGAGACCTCCGGCCTCAGGAAGATCGTGGCCGCCTCGATGGTGGGGACGGTCGTCGAATGGTACGAATTCTTCCTCTACGCGACCGCGGCGAGCCTCGTCTTCGGTAAGTTCTTCTTCCCGAACGCGGGCAGCGACCTCGACGGGATCATCGCCGCGTTCCTCACCTACGCGGTGGGCTTCATCGCCCGGCCGCTCGGCGGCATCGTCTTCGGCCAGATCGGCGATCGCCTCGGCCGCAAGCACACCCTGCAGGTCACGATCATCCTCGTCGGGGCGGCGACCTTCCTGATGGGCTGCCTCCCCGGCTACAACACGATCGGCTACTGGGCGCCCGCCCTCCTCGTGGCGCTGCGCTTCATCCAGGGCTTCGCCGTCGGCGGGGAGTGGGGCGGCGCCGTGCTGCTCGTCGCCGAGCACAGCCCGGACAAGTCGCGCGGCTTCTGGTCGAGCTGGCCGCAGGCCGCCGTGCCGGTCGGCAACCTGCTCGCGACCCTCGTGCTGCTCACCATGTCGTGGATCCTGCCCGCCGAGCAGTTCCTCGGCTGGGGTTGGCGGGTCGCGTTCTGGCTGTCCGCGATCATCGTCGTGATCGGCTACTACATCCGCACGCACGTCAGCGAGGCGCCGATCTTCCTCGAGGCCCGCGCCCAGGTCGAGGCGGAGAAGGCCATCAGCTACGGCGTGATGGAGGTCGTCCGCAAGTACCCGCGGGGAATCCTCGGCGCGATGGGACTGCGGTTCGCCGAGAACATCCTCTATTACACGATCGTGAGCTTCTCGATCGTCTACCTCGTCACCGTGCACAAGTACAACACCAGCCAGCTGCTCCTCGCCCTGCTGATCGCCCACGTGGTGCACTTCCTCGTGATCCCGCAGGTCGGCCGGCTCTCCGACCGTTTCGGTCGCAAGCCGATCTACCTCACCGGTGCGATTCTCGGTGCGAGCTGGGCGTTCTTCGCCTTCCCGATGTTCGACACCCTCAACCCGGTCGTCATCGTCGCCGCGATCACGATCGGGCTGTGCTTCCACGCCTTCATGTATGCCGGGCAGCCGGCGATCATGGCCGAGATGTTCCCGACCCGGATGCGCTACTCCGGCGTCTCCCTCGGCTACCAGGTCACGTCGATCCTCGCCGGCTCGCTCGCGCCGATCATCGCGACCGCGCTGCTGAAGCAGTACCAGTCCTGGCTGCCGGTCGCGTTCTACCTCGTGATCGCCTGTGCGATCACCGTCGTGGCCGTCGTGACGCTCAAGGAGACCAACGGTATCTCGCTCCGCGACGTCGACGCAGCGGATGCCGCCAGGCACGGCCTCGAACCGGCCCCGGCGCTGCGGTGACCGTGGAACAGTCCCTCGCGGGGCGGCGCGCCCTCGTCACCGGGGGAGCGAGCGGCATCGGCGAGGCCGTCGTGCGCTCCCTGGCCGCTCGCGGAGCGCACGTCACGGTCGCGGACATCGACGCGGCGAGCGCTTCTGCGCTCGCCGCGGAGGTCGGCGGCTCGAGCTGGACCGTGGACCTAGCCGACACGCTCGCCCTCACCGACGGGCGGCTCGCCGGGGTGCTTGGCGACGTGGACATCCTGGTGAACAACGCGGGGATCCAGCGCATCAACCCGATCCCCGACTTCGACCCCGCCGACTTCCGGCTCATCCTCGCGCTCATGCTCGAGGCGCCGTTCCTACTGATCCGGGCGGCGCTTCCCGGGATGTACAAGCGCGGCTTCGGACGGGTGATCAATGTCACCTCGGTGCACGGCATCCGCGCCTCGCCGTTCAAGGCCGCGTACGTCTCGGCGAAGCACGGTCTCGAGGGCCTCTCCAAGGTCACGGCCCTCGAGGGCGGTGACCACGGCGTGACGAGCAACTGCGTGAGCCCCGGCTATGTGCGCACACCGATGGTCGAGAAGCAGATCGTCGACCAGGCTCTCGTGCACGGCATCCCGGAGGAGGAGGTGCTCAGCCGGATCATGCTCACCGAGAGCGCCGTCAAGCGTCTCGTCGAGCCGGCGGAGGTCGGCTCCCTCGTGGCCTGGCTCGCGTCCGCGGACGCGGCGATGGTCACCGGGTCGAGTTACTCCATGGACGGCGGCTGGTCGGCCCGCTGATCCGACGGGCGCACTCCGGTGTACGGCCCGGGCGGCGGATGCCTGTGGATAACTTCCACGGGAATCCGGCCGTCCGGGCACACTGTGCGCATGAGCGAGGCCGTCCGCATCATCACCGAGCAGGTGCGCTCCCGGGTGCGCCGTGACGGGGTCGACCTCGCCTCCGACGAGAATCTCGCCGAGCAGTACGTGCGCGCCGAGCTTCAGCGTTACAGCGAGCGGGCGCTCGGTGGCGCGCATCCGCTCATCGCCGACGAGCACCAGGCGGCGCGGGAGGTTGTCGCCTCGCTGACCGGGTTCGGGGCGCTCCAGCCGCTCCTGGACGATCCGGAGATCGAGGAGATCTGGATCAACGGGCCGTCCCGGGTGTTCGTCGCTCGGGACGGTGTTCCCGAGCTCACCGACATGGTGCTCAGCGCCCGCGAGGTGCGTGACCTCGTCGAGCGGATGCTGCAGGCCTCCGGCCGACGGGTCGACCTCAGTTCACCGTTCGTCGACGCCTCCCTGCCGGACGGGTCCCGGCTTCACGTCGTGATTCCCGACATCACCCGGGAGTGGTCGGTCAACATCCGGAAGTTCACCCGGCGCATCCGCGACCTGAACCAGCTCGTCGGCCTCGGCTCGCTCACCCAGCAGGCCTCGGAGTTCCTGCGGATGTGTGTGCTCGCGGGGCAGAACATCCTCGTGTCCGGTGCCACCCAGACCGGGAAGACCACGATGCTGAACGCGCTGCTGTCGGCGACCCGGCGCACCGAGCGGATCGTGACCGTCGAGGAGACCTTCGAACTCGACCTGTCCGCGAGGGACGTGGTGGCGATGCAGTGCCGGCAGCCGAGCCTCGAGGGCCGCGGCGAGATCACCCTGAGGCGCCTGATCAAGGAGTCGTTGCGGATGCGCCCCGACCGACTGGTCGTCGGAGAGGTGCGGGAGGCCGAGAGCCTCGATCTCCTGATCGCCCTCAACAGCGGTCTGCCTAAATTCACAATCTACACATTGAGAAGTTGGGAGTGCCGGTCTCTATTCCGCTGCGAAGTTGCGCCTCCGCTGACCTCAATTTCTGGTGGGATCGAGGCCTCAGGAGTGAATCCCTGCTGGTGTCCTTTCGTGTCACGGGGGGTACCAACTTCTAACATGCTTTCCACTTTGCAGTCTGTGCGCTTCTAGATCTGGTGGCGCTGAAAGACGATTCCTAGTGGCGTAGGTCCTTCGAGACCGGGGGACACGACGGGTTCAGTGCACATTCTGCTCAACCCCCGCGCGCCCTATAAGCAACATGCCGACGAAGAAAGGTAGCTTCGAACCTGTGCGTGACGAAATAAACGAAGTCCTGCTTATGCAAACCCAGTACACATCCGAGAACTCCGAGGCCATGAAACGTCGGGGGGAGCTAGTTCGCCTGGAGCTCGCCGACAAGCTCCGCAGGATTGCGCCCGAACTCTCCCGCGCAGGCCGGATTGACGATCTTCGTGTCACGGGTAGTGATGGGGTCGGCAGAAAAGCCGAAATTCCCTGGACGCGCATCTACTCAACCAGTCGGTCTCCTCACCCCACAGCCGGTTGGTACTTAGTATTCCTGTTCAGCAGAAAGGGTTATCGTGCCTACCTCAGCTTGATCCAAGGAGCGACTCGCTGGGACGGTAGCGAATTCAAGAGACGGCCAGAGGCGGAGCTGCGGTCCAGGTCTTCTTGGGCGCGGGACACGCTTCAACATTCCGGCTCGCTACCGTCTCGATGGAAGAGCGACATCCTTTTGGGAGGTCGACGGGGCGGCCTAGGTGACGCTTACGCGCTGGGCAATGTCTTGGCGGTCGCGTATGACCGCGACTCTGTGCCCGAGGACGCCACTATCCGGCAGGACCTAATTCAGGCAATGGATTGGCTCGGGACGCTTTATGAAAAGGAAGAGGAGGGCTTGTATGTTCCGGGCGACGACGCTCCGGAACTTGTTGACGCGGAAAACGCAATAGCGGCGATTTCCGGACAGGGCGCGCGATCGCACCAGGGCCGGCTGCTATCGGCGGCCGAACGGCGTGCAATCGAAAGACGTGCAGTCGACGTGACCACGGCTCACCTGGCTGGTCTCGGGTACGGAGTTGACGACGTGGGGGACACCGAGTCATATGACCTTCACGCCCGGCGACCCGACAACGAGCTCAAGGTTGAGGTCAAGGGCACTACTTCGACAGGTACGGACATTCTTCTTACCCGGAACGAAGTGCTTCTCCACCGCAGTGCGTATCCCAATAATGCCCTTGCCGTCGTGCACTCGGTACACCTGGATCGCTCTGCTAGCCAACCGAGGGCATCCGGTGGAGTCCTAATTTTCGAACACCCCTGGAAACTGGATGAATCTCGGCTTAGTCCAATCGCATATAGGTATTCACGTGATTCTGCCCCCACAGACCCACCCGAATTCTCCGTACGAATTGTTCAGGCTTGATCAAGCGGCATGCGATTGCCAAGTGCGACGGTCGTTAACGGTTAACGGTTGGCAAGCAGGTGCGGCTATCGACTCACAGCAGCTTGCTGAACACGTCGGGAAATGGACAGCCTCTGTTGCCTCGACTGCCAGGGCTGCCGGGGCTCCCTGGGTTTCCTGGGTTGCCCGGGTTCCCTATGTTGCCTTGGTTTCCCTTGTGCATATCAACCACCTGGTCTTGATAGAGCTCACCCACGTGTGGACCAGCCAGCTGATGAACGTGCGTGTCGCGCAACTGTCCAATTGCGCGACCATCCAAAGCATGGATGTATCTTCCGCGAATGAAGCCGACTGCCGGCCCAGATGTCGAGTAGATGTAGTGAGTCATGCTCGAACGATAGCGCTGGCCTCAGACAATTTGCGCGTGAGCTGGATATCGGCTCGACACCACAGAAGGTCAGCACCCATAGTAAATTTCACGCTTTTTGAGGGGCGTCAAGGCAAATCGGCGGTAGATCCTGTGACGAACTCTGTTAGCGATGCGCGAGATTTTTCTCTTGCGCAGGCCTGAACAGTCGCTCGCGGAGAGGCTCGCCTCAAAGGGCTCACCTTCTAAGGCGAATTCCCCTGGTCTGAGGTCCAATAGAGTTTCCTTGTCGGGTGGGTGAGGCCGGTCATCGCGGTCACAATTTTCGGACTCCAAGTCCCGGATTCGTAAAGCGAAATAATGAGGGGGAATCGTTGAGATGAAGAATTTCCAAGCCGGACTGCGATGTCATGACGTTCATTCGGGGTTGCGAAATGTGGATCCGAACGGCGCGACGCTGACTCCACTGGCCGACACAAGGGTCGTGGGTATGGCGGCCAGCCTTGCGTCACTCGTGCGCGGTCAAGACGTGATTCAGGACGCCGATTCTCTGAAAGCCATCGTCGCGGAGCAGTTGGATATCAGTCCCTACGCATTTGAGACTGTGCTGAATACCTTGGAATCAGCTGACATGATTTCGATACAGCGCCGAGGGAAGAAGATCGTCGGCTTCACGGAAACTGTGCCGTATCACCAGGATCTGTACGGCCGCCTCGGAGATTCCTGGCTCAGCGGGGGCCCGAGCCAATTTGAACAAGAAATGCTCGCTGTTGTGGATCGATTGGCTTATTCGCCAGTTCCTGCGGACGAGTTGGAAAAGGAACTCAGCCTCGAACGAAGCGATGTCGCGAGACTGCTTGAACTTGGCAAGGCTGCGGATCTGGTGAAGAGTGTCAACACTCTGGACGGTGAGGTCCTCTACTCGCCATTCTTCGGCTTCGAGAATCCGGAGCTGCTCGCCTCACTCTTTGAGACGCACGGAAGTGGGCGGGTGGCCGAAGATCTTGCAGCAGTTCGCAAACATCAGGGACTCCCGCTTGATGACCTCGCCCACCCGGCTCTCGCCGACGCGGTGAGCCGCGGATTTATTCTGGCACCGTCGGTGACTCTCGCTACCGGCCGAGATCAGGCATTTGCGACGTTGCCGTATCTGCCCGACAAGACACTACTGACCGTTCGCAAAGCGGTTTTAGAGAAGGCACTTGCGGTGGTGGCCTGCACCCGGTGCGGCGAACACTTCGGCGGCGCGACAAACACGCGGGACCCAGCGCGAGTACTCACGGCCCTATTGGACCGCAATCGTGATTACACCCTCAAACCGCACAGTTCGCACCAGCGCCAGTATCGACTGCTGTACCGAATGCAGATTGTAGATTTCATTCCATCGGGGAGTTGGGTGCGCCCGAAACTGATCGTCACGGAAGACAATCTCGAAGCGGTCAAACTTGCACGCGACCTCCTGACGTTCGGCGAACCTATGCAGGATAGAGCCGGTGAGGAAGACGCAAGAGGGCTCCTTTCAACGAATCTTCCCTACCAGGCCCCGCTCCAAACTGTGGCTCGCCGCAGAAAGAGGATCACCATGAATGACCGTGACTATGCCGCAATCTTCGATGCAGCCATGGGAAGGGCCGTGCTGTGAGCGAACTTGACCTCGGTCTTAAGGTCAATTCAAGGCGGCTGCTCTGGCGAATGGGGTTTACAACGCGCGTCGACGTACCGCTGCGGACGCCTGTTCCGTCCCAGGTCGGCCGTCCTAAAACTTCAAGGTTCGAGACCTTTACGGACTTGGACGTGCTCGGCATCGCATTGGTGCCGGGTTTTGCGCTTCGTAAAGTAATCTCGGATTGCAAAACCACACAACGAGGTTCCACAGAAAGGATGTTTTGGATTCGCGGAGTCTCTGACTTCTTCGACGCAGACGACGCGTGGATGGTCCGTTCTAAGGACGTCACGGCAGCATCACGACAGCTTGCAAGTCGACTCGGTATTTCCGTGATGGAGCCCGCTGATCTGTCCAAGCTCGAAGGATTTCATCCCACCGACCTAGACCTTGAGAATGGTCCCCTGGCGCTCCTGTTCGATGAGGCAAAGGTGAGCACTTTCGCCAAAGTGTTTACGGTCCTTGACAAGAAGCTCGAACGCCTCTTGGCCTATCGTCAGTTCGACTACTGGGTATTCGATGAATACCGCAATCTGCAGCAGGTTGTTGCACATTTGAACTATGCGCAGAATGTGCTGGATCCAAATTTGCCCGCCCATCGTGCACTGTTCATTGATTGCGCGTGGCTCTACGCTCTGTCCCTCGCACAGGCAGCACGCCACGTGCGAGCGGTACACGTTGGCGAGGTGGACATCGCTCTTCAACAGTATCTATTCGGCGGTCAGACGGGCCTTCTCGAGAAGCGAAAGCTTGCCGCCGTGTTGGAGCGCTTCGCACCAGGGGATGCGACCAGCGGCGTGCTACCGGGCTGGTACCCGCAGCTTCTTGAGCTTTTGGTTCGACACCTGCGCAGGCCTGATGCGGTGATCGACGAGTTGAGGTATGCGGAGTGGGTCGCGGAGGCTCAAGTGGCAAAAGAACATGCCTCTCTGGCCGATGCCTTCGGATCCTCTTTTGATCCATTGCCAGCAAAGCTGCTGTCGGACATTTGCGGATTCCTTGTCACCGCGGCCGGGCTTGATCCCAAGTTCCGCATCTTTTCACATGGCGTGTTTTTGAATGTCGACTCCGACGTCAGTAGGGAATCGAATGTCGAGCCCGTCGTCAGCAGCGAAATTTCGAGCGAACCTGAACACGATCTGGATGTTAGTGATCGAAATCTTCATCCGGGGCCAGTTGAACCCTAAGAAGAGTGCGGCCCGGTAACTGTACTCGCGGGGCTGCACGGCAGGGCGCGATTCATGCGAAGTCGAACATCAAAGTGGAAGCAATTACGGGAGTTTAGATGCATGCAAATTTGTCCACGGGGATTGATGACCTGTCCACGCTGGGACAGTTGTCTCGTTGGGGCCTGGGCGTAGCCGGCTTCATGCTCACCGCAGCGGGATGTGTAGCGGTATTCATTGCGAACACAAATGTGGCGGGGGTTCCCCTTCTAATCATTCTCGGCGCGGCGTTCCTCTATGTGGCCGCAACTGGGCAGCAGCTACTGCAAGTAAATAGAGACGGTTTGGTGTTGGCTGGTAAGTATGCACGCACGTTAGAGGAGGTCGTTGAGGACCCGGCAACGCCTGATGTTGTCCGGGAAAATCTATTTGAAGTTGCGGCTGAGAACGGAATCGAAATTCGTCGAGGGCGTTACGACAGTTTGCTGGAACGCGCGGTCGGGGAAGAGTTATCGAAACTTGGGGTCGAACTAGGATTCACCGTCGCGGACCATATTTCGAGGAGGGGCCGTGAAATGGATTTCCTGCTGTCGAACTTGAACGACGGTGCGAGGCTTCCAGTCGAAGTCAAGTCGGCATCTGGTGTGAGAGACATTTCCCGAGCGATCAGGCAGCTTGAGGGTTTTGGCTTCGGGGAAGGATTGCTCATCGTGGATGGCTCCGTCGATGACCGGACACGGGAAATGGCCGCCTCTCGTCAAATTGGGATCGTAAGTATGCGCCCTGAATCCGACTTTCGGTCCGCAGCGCTGAAAGCCCTTTCGAATCTCAGTTTCATCTCCGGAACCTCGGCTGGAACCTCGGCTGCCGCTGGGGAGCGGTCCTAACAAACGCCAGTGACTCTCTTGAACAGTCGAACAACGGGGCGAGCAAGAAGCCGTCGTGCGTTCCCTCGTAAGGGGACAACAACATCGTCAGACAAACAGTGGCCACGTCAGGAAAAGCACCATAGCTGTTGTGAGGCCGAGACTTCGGAGTGAAGCCGTGTCATCGTCTGCCGTGAACGCCCGATTTCATGATCGACGGTTCTGGGCTTCGGTCACTTGTCGCGCAATTTGCTGGGCGCGTATCGATAGACGGTCTCGACCTCACCGGGGGTTTAAGCCTTATTCGTCTTCGGATGGTCTCTAATCATTGGTGAGCATCGTCATGAAGACACGTTCGTCGACGATTTCGATGGCTTGTCCTGAGGCCCGCAACATTTCTGCCCGTATGAACTTTGAAGAATAGTCAGTACCAGGGCGCAGGTGCTGAGCATCTTGCTGGCCAAAAACTAGTAGCTCCGTTTTCTTATTCACTGTGTTCTGTGGAAGACCCCCCGCTTGCAACACTGACGCGGCAGCCTCGGCGCGTGTCATGGAGGAAAGTGTGCCGGTGAACACGATACTTTTCCCAAATAGTTGTCCATCGGGGTCGGCCGCTATCACACCCAAACTGTCTCTGATCGCTTCGATGCGGGCTTTCCCCAATTTGCTGGATTGTGAATCTTCGACTTTGCAACCGGACCAGTTGTCTGCCCTGATCATCCCGGGTCGAACCTTGACGCTCTCCGCCAAGTCAATCAAGCTGGCTGCCCCAGAACGTTGAAGCAGGGCGAGTGCGACACCGGCTCCGCTCTCTGCATCGACTAGCGCGCGGTGGTGCCCAGAGATTGTGACGTCGAGTTCTTGGACAACGAATGGCAACGAGTAAGAAACGAGGTTCAGCACTCTTCGACTCAACACGAGGGTGCAAAAGTAGGTCAGATCTGGCCTGACGATCCCACAAGCGTCAAGCGTGTCACGGATCACGCGCATGTCGAAGGCGGCGTTGTGAGCGACGAGCGGGAGTTCGCCGATGAATGCCTGCATTTGCGGCCAGAGTGTTGAGAAACGTGGTGCATTCTCCACATCAGCGGCAGTAATGCCGTGAATCAGGGAATTCATGAAGTCAAAATAGTCGTAGCCGGGTTCAGGGCGAATGTAACTCTCGAATCGGTCAACGATTGAGCCGTCGACAACCTTGACCATGCCAACCTCGCAAGGTGAACAACGAAAACTATTCGCTGTTTCGAGATCTATGCTCACAAACGATCGGCTCAAAATAACCCCCAGGTGGAACCCAATGCCAGCCGGGCCTATTCCATTCGCCGCACCTGACGCGTTCAGCTTATATCCCTGTTGAAACTTTGTTTTTGGGCTTACCGCACCCTTGGCTATGTGGCCCGAAAGACCAGCCAAATCTGGTTCATGGGCATGCTCGGATCTCTGCGAGGAGTGTGAGAATCATGACGCGAAATTGTGCCTTCACAGGCAGCGTGGTCGACCAAGGCGAGCGCCATCTAGATTTGTAGACTCCGAGCAAGAATCGTAGTTTCACGGATTATTCTCGCTGTAGTCCTAGCTGTTGCTGCGGTCGCTTGCGCGCACAGTCTGCGCTGTGAGTCGCCGACGAAGCCATGGGCCGCGGAATCGGAGCGGATTACGGGTTCGTAGGCGTCCGGATTCCGGCCTGACCTGCTCTTCCCCTAGGCTTTTGATAAAGCCACTGATGAAGGATCTCAATGAACCCGCACTGCATGAATCCGGCCGGTAGGCTCTTTGAATTCCTCAATTTCGTCTGGTCTCAACCGGATCAGCTCCCAGCGTCGGCCGCGTGGGCTCAATATCTTCTACCTGGCGCAGACAAGGAACAAGCAACATTCTTTAAAGCGGTTGGCATCGTGCTTACATTGCCGCGAGAAATTCGAGCCAGTGTCGCCCTGCTCCCGCCTGGCCCTTTTGCCTCGGAAAGGCTCCTTCGAGCGCTTCCAGCCGCAGAGGCCGCATTGTCGATCGCTCCGCAGTTGTCCGCAGTTACAGTTTCGCAAATGAAGGCTCACTACGATCGAGGCACTCTCGCTGACCTTGAAATGTGCAGTGAACTCCTCAGCCACGGTCGACCGGGCGTCGGGCAGGAAATTCAAGATGAGGACGAACCGTCGTTGGATGCCATCCGACGCCTTGCAAATGAGATTCAAGAGGAAGCGACGGAGTCGGGACTTCCTCAAGAGGTCGCGGCGCTCCTATGGCGAAACGCCGATGCCATTGTTCGCGCCGTCGATCTTTACAGGATTCTTGGACAGGACGGGGTTATCCGCGAGTTCGAAGGCCTTGTCGGTTCTTTGGTTACAAAGCCGGCCGCATTTTCGGCTGTACAGAAGTCGTCGAGCCTTCGAGAGAAGATTCAGAGGCTGAGCAAGGAGATCATCGTTCTTGGGGCGGCCTGCGCGGTTCCGACGCAACTGATCATTGAGGCCAGCAATTTCTGGACAGCCGTCGAACCTCATGTCACGGCACTCAGCACAGTGCAGCCGTGACTTCGTAGGAACCGCGCAATGCCCAGACGTCTCGAAAACGATCCCATTCTGAGACATCGTCAAACAGCCGCAAGACGCCGTTCCTGGCTCCTACGGTTGTCCCAGAACTCGATTCCGTTTCAGCGCGGCTGCATCTTGTTTTGAGTCACGAGTTGTGAGACGATTCGTAGGTGACGAAGATCGTTGGATACGCACGCGTTTCAACCGCAGATCAACACCTTGACCTCCAACGAACGGCGCTCCTGGATGCTGGAGCAATCCGGGTTTTCGAAGATCAAGGTGTCAGCGGAACCCGAACTAGCCGTCCAGGCCTGGAAGCGGCTCTCGACTATCTCCGGTCCGGAGATATCTTGGCCGTTTGGCGGCTCGACAGGTTAGGCAGGGGGACCGTGCACACTCTGACTCTCATTAACGATTTAGCAAACCGTGGAGTTGGGTTCAAATCGATCACGGAGGGCTTGGACACAACGACGGCAACGGGCAAGGCCATGCTGGGTATCGTCGCCATCTTCGCGGAGTTGGAGCGGGACGTGATGATCGAACGCACCAAGGCTGGCTTGTCGGTCGCGCGGGCGCTGGGCAGGACCGGCGGACGGCCCCCTGCGCTCGACGCGAGGAAGACCAAGTTGGCTCAGCAAATGTATGACAGCGGAGACCATACCGTCGCCGAGATTGCGGACACGCTGAAAGTCGGAAGGGCTACCGTCTATCGGAACCTGCATCGCAACTAGCGGAAGCCGAGACCGCTCCGCCATGCACGGCTCCTGTGCCCATTCGACATGGGCGTGTGCGACGACCGCGTCAGCGCCTAGTCCCCTAGGCTCGCCATGGCCGATGTGGCTCCAGTGGACCGTCGCTCTCTGTCAAGCACCGTACTTCACTTTCTCGCGATATTCCCTTAAGCGCTCGATCACTTCTTCCGCAGTTGGGGCCTTGGCGGCGTCGCGCGAGCTAGCCTCTTCTGGGTGGTCGGCGGTGGCATAGGGTCGGTGCCTCCCGTATTCCTCCGGGTGGGTCCGTTCGAGATACCACGCCAGGGCTGTCCACTTATCTTTGATTCCCTGGCGCAAGATGCCTTCGACGACTTCGCAGGCCACCCTGGCGCGCGCTCTTTTAAGGAGGTGCATAAGTAGCACGAAGGGCCACTCCTCAGGCTGAAACGGCTCAACGCAGGGTGTGCGCAGTGCGTCAGCGATCGTGCCGCCGGCGTCTTCGATAGCGTCGACAATATCGGCCACCAGGACGTCTGGATAGTCGACAAATTCGCTCGCACGAGCGAGTTCTCTCTCGCCGCGCTGCCGCCAACGGTTTAGAGTCCACCGACTGATGCCGACGGACTCGGCCGCGATCCCGACATAAGATCCCAGCTGGACCTTGGAGATGATCAGAGCGCTGCGGACGGCATTGAACTTGGATTGACCGCCCGAGCTGCGTCCGGGATTCGAGTTCTGGTCAGGTACGGATGGAGGGGCCATAATTGTGCCTTTCGTCGGTAGATGCTTCCGCCAAATCGCCAACGGAGGAGATAGCTCTAGAGTTTGAACCTTGATAGTGAGAGGGGACGAGGTCTCCCGGGGAGGGTAGTTCCGGAGTGCCCTCTCCCCAAAAAATCGCCCCCGCACCATGCCCACCTAGCGGATCGGTCCCACGACGAGTAGCGCCCTCTCGCGAGGCACGCATTCATGTTGTGAGCCGGATCAAGCGCTAGCTAGGGACTTGACACGGGTGCGGGGAGGTCACCCGCTGCTAAACCTCTGTCCATTGATTCTTGGCGAAGGACCAGGAGTAACGCCACCCGCCGGGGACTTCGAATTCCGTTTGGCGGTATGCCCATACTCGCAACAATGTTCAACATTGAAGAGTACGTCTCGGCGTGTCGTTCGAAACTATAATCGATTATAGGACTATAGTGACGTCGATTTCTGGACCGACGGGCCGGCCCTCAGTTTGCTCTCCGGGAACGCTTTCTCGGGTTAGGGCGTCAAACAGGTGAAACCTGTCCACGTGGAGCGGAGGTCCAGTGCACACGTCATTGACCACTGCATAAGAGGGCTGTGTATCAGAGATTGGTCGTTCCGGGCAGCAACGTTTCGGCGCTTTTCTAAGAGTCCCTTTTGCATCTGCGCCGAAGTTCCTGAGGCTGGATGCCGCGCATCGATGACTACCGCTGCACGAATTTCACCCTGTCCGTGTTGCGTCCTGGCTCGATAGTTATCGAGAACATTCCACCCACCAGACGTCTTTTTTGGTCGACCGTCAATTCAACGAAGTTTCGGGCGACTATTCCACGTAATTGAGCCAGATGCGTCCAATCCGCTGCCGTCATGACGACATCGAAAGTGACCATGTCGCGGATTGAGTCGAGCAGACGGGCCTCGGCATCTGAGCTGAGGGCCAGATCGAGTTCGTTTGATAGCCTCTCTGAGGTTGATGCGAACCCTGCCAAGCGATGCCGAATATCTACGAGGTCGGCTCCGGGCATGAGAGCAACCTCATTTAATTGCGTTCTCTTCCGGTGGGTTTCGGCAAGTTCAGAACGTAGACGGTGGACCTCCGCTTTCGGGGTCCCTGGAAGTGATTTCGCTCTATTCTCGATAATCACATCGATGACGCGCCCGACAATTAATGCATGCAGAATGTCAACTTGGATGGTGGTGTGACGAACGCTGCCTCGATTTCCTGATATCGCGCTGGCACACTTGTATATTGCGGTGTGTCTGCCTTTCAGGATGACGACAGCGGAGCGCATTTTGGCTCCGCACGTCCCGCACACCGCAAGACCAGTTGCATAGTTCTTGAGAGACTTAGGGCCCGGGGTTGATTCTCGTCCAGGATCATCAAGGATGGCCACTACGGATTCGAAAACGTCGGTGGGTACAATCCGAGAGATCTTGCTCTCCTTTAGGACCGCACCGTGTGATGTTAACCATCCTGCGTTGGACACTCGCGTCAACAGCGTCCGAACGCCCTGATAGCTCCACGGCCGGCCAGTGCTTGTCGTCACACCTAGGGCATTGAAATGACGTTGTACGCTTCCGAGTGTGTTGCCATCCAGGATCGCCTGATAGGCCCAACGAATCAGTTCCGCCTCTGACTCTCTGATGGTCATTCGATCTTTTTCATATCCGAAGGGGCGAGCGCCCCACAAAGGCCGGCCGTCCGCAGTGCGTTCGGCGAAACGTGCGCGGAGGCGTTCCGTCTTGATAGCCGACTCCATCTGCGCCAGAACGCTGACGATCGAAGACATTGCCGCGTTAGTGGCACTTCGGGGATCGCTAATTCCGTTTGTGAGAGTGTGAAAAACTGTGCCGACGTCCGCACAGACGACTTGAAGTGCCTCGCCTTCCGCGACATTTCTCGTGAAGCGATCCGGCGCGACCGCCATGACTACGTCGAATCTACGTTGACGTATGCCCGCCAACATCTCGATGTAGGCAGGCCGGGCCTTCCCCGAAAAAGCGGAGATTCCGTCATCTCGGAATACTCCTTCCACTTCGTAGCCGGAGTCCTCAGCAAGTCTGCGGAGCCGCCTCTCTTGAAGCTCCACTTTGTCGAATGACTCGTCTCTTTCGCTAATCCGACAGTAGATCGCTGCGCGCTCAGCCATATGCTGATTGTAAACCTCGGTCCTCCCGGCATCTACTGGCTTCGATTGCCTAAAATGACGCCCGCAACAAGGCACACTGGTGCTCCCTCCCAATAACACCTGTGGCCGCGGTGCGTGACGAGGAGCAGATCGTGCGTGGTCGGTTCCTGGCGCTAGGGCCGCGGAGGAGGTGATCCCGCGTTTCCGCGTCCGGTCCGTGTAGCCTTTTCCCGCCATTTGCTCACAACTGGTATCGCAAGGAGGCGGTCGACGCCATTTGACAAAAGAGCGACGAGGATGCTGGCTACTGCGCCCAGCAAGACACCTATGAGTAGCAGGACATTCTTGTCTGTTGCTTCCCTGGCAGGACTAGAGAACGTCGCCGAAGTGATTGTCGACGTGGCGACTTTAAAGCCCTGGTTGGAAAAAGTCGACACGTTCTGATTTTGGAGTTGTGTCATGCCGTCGCGTCTATAAGGTTCGTCGGTGCTGTGGATTAGGAAGAAAAGATCATCGGTATAGACGGAAATCTCTGGATAGAGGTTGAGCGTGGGTACGTTGTCGGCAACAGCAGCGCTCATGGCAGGTACGACCATTCTTGGCTCGCCGGAAATGCGGTCCCACATCTTGTGCCCGTCGAGAACCTGGCATGTCTGGGTAAATGATGCTCCAACGAGCTGTGGGTACTTGGCATTGCCGCCGAGAGTAGGCGTCACTGGTATTCCTACTTGTGTATAGGTGTTCCTGTGCAGGATTTCAGAAACCTGGGATTCGGTGAGTCTCTGCGTCAGAGAGGGCTGTTGACCGTCGGCGGCTCCGCTCATGGCGAGTTGAGTTAGGGCCTCCTTCGCCGGGGGCGCTAGGGAGTCGAAGGTCAAGTCTCTTGTGATGCTGATTCGGACGTCATAGCAACTACTCAGCACCTGGCCCAAGGTCCCCGAGATCGCAAAGTCCACCGTGGTCGGAGCCGAGGGTACGCCCTCAAGGTCTAGTGAAAGCCCGATTTCTCCGAGCTCGTCCCGATCCATTGGGCGCGGTGGTTTTAGGGTGAACCAAAACCTGGCTGCTTGGGTAGGCGTTGCTTCTGTATAGGCGGCAATAAGGCTAGAACTGGGAAGGGGACTGGGATCGGCTTGCGGTCCAAAAGTTTGAGTCCAGAGCAAGTCGCACCAAAGTACCAAACTTCCAGCAAGAATCAGAGCGAGAATAGCCTTTATCCAGTGCATTCTCGTCACCCCTGTCGTCGTTAGAGGAGCCTGGTGTTAGATTCCGCAGCCTACTGCGAAGTCAAATAGGGTTCGAGGGGCTAAGCCCTCAGTCGCCGTGGCCTTCGCGGTGTGAGGAAGAGGCGAAGGATCGCCGACGGGATTCTGAGTAGTTCCCGGACACCTCACTGACGGGCATATATCGCGCGAGCGAGCGCTGGCGACGAGAAATATCTGCTTATGTATGTAATTGAATTTCAGGCCTCCCGGGGATGTGCTCGATCCACGCGAACAGCGCGAGGGATGCCCTCGCCAAACTCTGCACGTTGCCGTTGCTCGCGGGGCGCAACATCGATTCCGCGTTCGTGCTGCCGACCGTCGCCGGGTGCATCGACATCGTCGTGCACTGCGAGATCGACCGCCACGGGCGCCGGCGGGTGACCGAGATCCTCGCAGTCAGTGGGCGGCTCGCCGGCACCGTGATCGAGGCAAGCCCGATCTTCCTCGCCGACCGGAGCGGTCTCTCGCCGACGGGCGGCCACCCCGGCAAGCTCGCCAAGTTCCGGGCGGTCGGGCTTGACCCCGCGATCGTGCTGCGGGCAGACCTCGCATGAGGCTCGTGCTGGGCTGCCTCCTCGGCGCCGGCCTGCTGCTGATGGCCGCGCCGTTCCTCTGGCCCCGCCGCAGGGCTGAGGCGGGCACTCCAGCTTCAGACCACAATCCGGTCGACGGCGAGACCGGCCACCCCCGTCAGCGTGGCCTCGTGGCGCTGCGCGGAGCCCTCGCCCAGGCCGGTCTCGGCTCCCTGCCGCTCCCGGCGTTCGCCGCGATTTCGCTCCTGCTCGGTCTGGCCGGCGCAGCCCTCGCCCAGGCGCTCACCGGAGTGCGGGCCCTCGGCGTCGTCGCGGGGGTGGTCGGCGTCGTGGTTCCGATGGTGATCGTGTTCTGGCGGGCCCGCGAACGGCGCCGATCGAACCGTACGGTCTGGCCGGACGTCGTCGACCATCTGGTGTCGGCCGTGCGTTCCGGCCTCGCCCTGCCCGACAGCGTCAGCACGCTCGCCGAGTCAGGTCCGGCACCGACCCGCGCGGCCTTCGCCGACTTCTCCCGCGACTACCGAGCGACCGGGAGCTTCGGCTATGCCGTCGACAGGCTCAAGGCGGGCCTCGCCGATCCGGTGGCCGATCGCATCCTGGAGACCCTCCGGATGGCCAGGGAGGTGGGCGGCAGTGATCTCACCCTCGTGCTCCGCGACCTCGCCGCCTGGTTGCGCCAGGACGCGGCGATTCGGGCAGAGGTGGAAGCCCGGCAATCCTGGGTCGTCAACGCCGCCAGGCTCGGCGTCGCCGCGCCCTGGATCGTGCTCCTGCTGCTGTCCTCCCGGCCGGAGGGCGCGGTCGCGTACAACACCGGCAGCGGGGTCGTCGTCATCGTCTCCGGGCTTGCTGTGTCGGTGATCGCGTACCGCCTGATGGTCGTCATCGGCCGCCTGCCCGAGGAACGCCGGTGGTTCCGGTGAGCGTCCCGCTCGCCTGGGGCGTGTTCCTTGGTGTGGTGCTCGGCATCGGGCTGTGGTCGCTCGTGAGCGTCTTCCCCCGGCTCAGCCGGCCCCGGCTGGCCGACCGGCTCGCCCCCTACATCCTGGACGTGTCGCCGGAGGCCCGCGCATTCGTCGGCCGGACCACCGTCGATCCGATCCCCGTGCTCGGCACGCTGTTCCTGCCGCTCTTCGGCCGGCTACGACGCGGGCTCGCGGCCCTGCTCGGCGGGTCGGAAACCGTCGAACGGCGGCTCCGGCAATCCGGGTCCCGGCGCAGCCTCGACGAGTTCCGGTCCCAGCAGCTCGTCTGCGCGCTGCTCTGCACGGCCGCCGGACTCGTCGCCGTGGTGTTCGTCCCTGCCCTGCACGCCCTCCCGCTGCTCGCGGCCGCCGCGATACCCGTGCTCACCGGGCTCGGCGGCGCCCTGCTCTGGGACGGACTCCTCCGCCGCGCCGCACTCGGCCGCCTCACGCGGATGCGCGGCGAACTACCGACCATCCTCGAGTTCCTCACCCTGTCCCTGTCGGCCGGGGAAGGTATCCTCGATGCCCTCGCCCGGGTGTCCCGCACGAGCGCGGGGGAGCTGTCCCGGGAATTCGGCGGCGTCGTGGCCGAGGTTCACTCCGGGATCTCCCTCGGGGAGGCCCTGCACTCACTGGCCAGGTCGCTCCAGCTGGCCGCGCTCACCCGATTCGTCGACCAGGTCGGTGGTGCACTCGACCGCGGCACCCCGCTCGCGGAGGTGCTGCGCGCCCAGGCGCAGGACGCCCGTGAGGAAGCCAAGCGCGAGCTCCTCGAGGTGGCCGGAAAGAAGGAGGTCGCCATGCTCGTGCCGCTCGTGTTCCTGATCCTCCCGATGACCATCCTCTTCGCGATCTTTCCCGGCCTCTTCATCCTGCAGGCCGGTTTCTGACCGTGCCGGCCGAGACTCCACCCGGAGGCCACTCTCTGGCACCATCGGCACCCGCACGACGACCACCCGCACGACGACCATACGCACGACGACCACCGAGAAAAGGAGACGAATATGAACACCCTGACGCGGCGCATCCGCAACCAGTGGAACGCGTGGCACGACGACACCGGGGACGTGCCCGGCTGGGTCTTGATCACGCTGATGACCGCCGGGCTGGTGATCGTGATCTGGGGCCTCGCCGGGCCGGCGCTCAGCGGCATCTTCCAACAGGCGATCACCCGGGTGAGCGGACTCTGACCGGCCCGCCGGACCGGATCGAGGGGGGTGAGCGGGGCGGATGGGCCGAGCGGGGTGAACGGGCCGAGCGCACCGGAGCACCGTCGTGCGGTCGGCGGCGGATGCTGCTCCGCGCGGCCGGCGCAGACCGCGGTTCATCGCCGGCCGAGTTCGTGCTCGTCGCGGCACTGCTGACGGTGCTGACCCTGACCGTGCTTCAACTCGCCCTCGCGCTGCACGTGCGCAACACCGTCCTCGATGCCGCCGCGGAGGGTGCCCGCTACGGTTCGCTCGCCGACACCGGACTCGATGCCGGCGCCGCCCGAACCCGGGACCTGCTCGTGGCGGCGCTCGGCCCCGCTTTCGCGACCGACGTGACCGCGGCCTACGCGAGTGATGACGGCTACCCGACCGTGCGGATGCGGGTGGTCACCCCGCTCCCGCTGCTGGGCCTGCTCGGCCCCGACCGGAGCCTGGAGGTGATCGGACGTGCCGTCGTCGAAGGCTCCGGGTGACAGCACACGAGGCAGCAGTCGCGGTCTGCGCGTCGCAGGCGTGGCAAGGACCCTCTGCGCCCGGGGTCTCAGCAACCGGGGTTTCAGCAACCGGTGTCTCGGCGGCCGGACTCTCGTCCACCGCCTCCGCTCCGACCGAGGGTCCGCGTCCCTCGAGTTCATCACCGCCGGCCTGATCCTGCTCGTACCGCTCGTCTACCTCGTTCTCGCCATGTCCGTGCTGCAGGGTGGCGCACTCGCCGTGGAGGGCGCCGCCCGGCAGGCGGCCCGTGTCTATGTGCGCGCGCCGAGCGCGGCCGTCGCAGCGGAACGGGCGCAACGCGCGGTGGACTTCGCCCTCGCCGACTACGGCCTCCCGGCCGGGGACGCGCAGGTGACGATCGACTGCGCGGCCGCGCGAGGCGGATGCCTGACCCGTCGTGCCGTCGTGACGGTCACCGTGCGCCTGCGGGTGTCCCTACCCCTCGTGCCCGACGTGCTGGGTCTCACCGGGACGGCGAGCGTGCCCCTGCAATCAAGCTCCACCCAGACCGTGTCCCGTTTCTGGCAGGCGGGAGCCGCACCATGACCGTGCGGCGGGGCACGGTGCCCGACGCGAGGGCCCCTGGCGTGCCGGCTGACCGGCCGGACGACGCCGGATCCACCCTCCTGCTCACGATCTTCTACGGCTTCCTCGCGCTCGTCGTGATCCTCCTGGTCATCGCCGCGTCGTCCCTCTACCTCGAGCGGAAGCGCCTGCTCACCCTCGCGGACGGCGCCGCGCTCGCCGCGGCCGAGGCCTACGCCCTCGACACGGTCACGGTCGCCCCGGACGGTTCGACGGCCCCGCTGCGCACCGAACTCGATTCCACAGCGGTACGCGCGGCGGCGGATGCCTATCTCGCGGCAGCCCCGCACGCCACCCTCGAGGACCTGGTCGTGACCCGGGCGGCATCCGCGGACGGTCAGAGCGCGACCGTGTCACTCAGCGCATACTGGCGCCCGCCGGTCCTCACCCTCGTGCTGCCGGCGGGTGTGCGCCTGGAGGTCACCGCCGTGGCCCGCTCGGTCTTCCGGTGAGCGCACACACGGGGATACTCTCCAGAACGAACCGGGAGCAGCCGGGGAGAACCGGGAGGAACCATGTTCACCGATCGCCGCGATGCCGGCCGACTGCTCGCCGAGCTCGTCGCCGACCTGAACCTCGCCGACCCCGTCGTCTATGCCCTGCCGCGTGGGGGAGTGCCGGTCGCGCTCGAGGTCGCCCGGCGCCTGCACGCGCCCCTCGACCTGATCCTCGTGCGCAAGCTCGGTGCGCCTGGATTCCCCGAGGTCGCGATGGGCGCCGTCGTCGATGGCAAGAATGCCCAGACGATCGTCAACGAGGATGTCTTCGCCGAGACCGGTGCCGATGCCGCGGGCCTCGGCCGGGCCCGGCGCCGGGAGCTCGCCGAGATCGAGCGCCGACGGGCGGTCTATCTCGGGGACCGCGCCCGCGTGAGCCCGGCCGGTCGGGTCGTCGTGATCGTCGACGACGGGCTGGCAACGGGGGCGACGGCCAAGGCCGCCCTGGCCGCGGTGAAGCGCCAGGGTGCCGCGCGCACGGTCCTCGCGGTGCCGGTCGCCCCTGACGACGTCGTCGACGAGATGCGGAGGCTCGCCGACGACGTGGTCGTGGTGCAGATCCCGGAGCAATTCTGGGCGATCGGCCAGTTCTACGTCGACTTCCACCAGCTCTCCGATGACGAAACGGTCACGCTCCTGAGGGAGGCGTGGGCCGGGCCGTGAACCGTTCCGCCACCCGCTAGCCTCGAAGACGAGCGCGATCCGCGCGGCACACAACGCGTACGAGACAGGGGCACCCCGCGTGACGGCGAAATCCGAACGGCTCGCCGGGGCCGGCGCCCAGCTCGTCACCGAGGTCAGCATCAACTACGGTTCCTCGCTCGCCGGACTCGCCATTCCGATCGTCGGTTCCCCCGTCGTCGTCGCGGTCAGGCAGATCGTGATGGCCTGCGCGGTGCTGCCGTTCTACCGACCGAAGCTCGCCAACCTGACCTGGCGGCTGCTCTGGCCCGCGCTCCTCCTCGGACTCGACCTCGCCGTGATGAACCTCGCCTTCTACGAGGCAGTGCACCTGCTCGGCCTCGGCATCGCCGCGACGATCGAATTCCTCGGCCCGTTCTCGCTCGCCCTCGTCAGCTCGCGGCGACCGCTCGACTTCCTCTGCGCGACGACAGCAGCCGGGGGAGTCTTCCTGCTGACCTGGTCCTCCGGAGAGATCAACCCGCTCGGACTGTTCTACGCCCTCGTCGCGGCGGCGGCCTGGGCCGGGTACATCCTGCTCACCCGCCGGGTGGCCGTGACGTTCCCCGGACTCGAAGGCATCTCGGTCGCGAGTGTCGTCAGCCTCACCCTGCTGGTTCCGTTCGCGCTCCTCACCGTCGACTTTTCCCGCCTCAGCTGGGGTGTGCTCGGGCTGCTGCTCGCGATCGGGGTGCTCTCCTCTGCCTTCCCCTACGTGCTCGACACCTACATCCTGCGCCGGATCACCCCGCGCCTCTACGCGATCATCACGAGCTTCGGCCCGGTGATCGCGGCGATCTTCGGAGTGCTCGTGCTCGGCGAGACCCTGCTGCTCCAGCAACAGATCGCGATCATCATCGTGTGCGTGGCCGCGGGCGCCGCGATCGCGACCCAGCGCGACCGCCCGATCTCCGACCTGGAGGCGACCGCGGGCGCCATTCCCTAACCGAGAAGCGTCTCTTGTATGCGTTTGCCGCTTATATAAGCCGAGTACATACTGAATGCATGCACAACTCGGACATGCAAACGGCCTTCGACGTCCTCGTCGACGGGAACCGCCGGGCGATTCTCGCCGAATTGCGACTCGGCGACCGCAGCACCGGCCAACTCGCGGCGCACCTGGGCCTCAGCCAGCCCGGAACCTCCCGGCACCTGCGCGCGCTGCGCGAGGCGGGCTTTGTCACGGTGCAGCCTCGCGCCCAGCAACGCATCTACTCGCTCGCGGCCACGGCGTTCGACGACCTCGATGCCTGGCTGCAGGGGTACCGCCCGGCAGCGGCAGGGGCGAGCGATCCGCTGGGCGATTCGGTGCCGGTGACACGTGCAGCGGATGCCGGCCCGAGCGACGCACAGGCCGCATCCCGCCCCTCTGCGGTCCCGTCCGCTGCGCTACAGCCGGCGAAGTCCCCGAAGCCCTCGAAGTCCCACAAGAAGTCCGCTAAGTCCAAGGCGGGGAAGTCTCGGAAGCCGGCAAAGTCGGGCGGTTCACGGAAATCCTGAGCCCGCACCGGGCCGGCGAGACGTCCCGCGCCAATTCCGCCGTTCCGCTCCAGGCGTGCCTGGCGCGGAACGGCGCAATTGGCGCGCGGGGCAGGAACGCGCCGCGACGCCGCTACTCGACGCCGCTACTCGACGATGATTCCGAGGTGAGCGGCCATGATCGGGGCGAGGAGGCTCAGCTGGGCGTCGTCGATCGTGGCGCCACGGAGGCCCTCGAGGCCGCGGATCACGCTGAAGTCGCTTCCGCGCAGGTCGACGTCCTTGAGCGTGGCGCGCGTCACGTCGAGCGTGCCGATCCGGCAGTTCTGCAACTCGAGTCGCTGCACGGTCGCGCTGCCGAGGTCGAGCTCCTCGATGATGCAGTTGCTCAGGAGCACATCGTGCAGCTGGGCGTTCCGCAGGTTCACGAAGTCGAGCTTGCTGCCGTCGAACTGCACCGAACGGAGGCTCGACTCGTAGAGCTCGACCGAGCCGAGGCGGGAGTGCTCGATGCGCACGTCACGCCAGGCGGAGCGGGGTGCGCTGAAGATGGCCGCGTGCAGTTCGCCGGCGACGCACTCCGACAGGGTCGCGCCGCGCAGTTTCGCGTCGTTCAGGGAGACCGTGTGGAATTCGCACTCGCGGAAGGCGACCCCGGTGAGGTCGCGCCCCTCGAAGTCGCAGTCGGTGAAACGACGCGCCTCGACGTCGGCGCCCGAGAAGAGCTCGGACCCGTCGGCATCCGTGAGGTCGTCGAGGCGGATCGGGTCGAGCAGGGGAGGCTTGGTGCCGGAGCGGGCGCGCGCCACGCTCAGTCCTGCGCCGGGGCCGCGGCCGGGCTCGGCTCGGCGGCGCTCTGGCCGGCGGCGCTCTGACCAGCGGCGCCCTGACCAGCGGCGCCCTGACCAGCAGAGACGGGCTCGGTGGAGACGGGCTCGAGCACGAAGACGGGGATGATGCGTTCGGTCTTGACCTGGTAGTCGGCGTAGTCGGGGTAGGCCGCGACGGCGCGTTCCCACCACGCGGCGCGTTCGTCGCCGGTGACCTCGCGAGCGACCATGTCCCATTTCCGGGTGCCGTCCTGCAGTTCGACCTCGGGGTGGGCGACGACGTTGGCGTACCAGACCGGGTTGCGCGGTGCGCCGCCGAGGGAGGCAATGGCCGCGTAGCTGCCGTTGTGCTCGACGCGCATCAGCGGGGCCTTGCGGATCTTGCCGGACTTCGCGCCGAGCGTGGTCAGCACGATGACGGGCATGCCGCGCATCGTGGTGCCCTCCCGGCCGCCGGAACTCTCGTAGAGGGCGACCTGGTCGCGGACCCACTGCTCTGGGCTGGGTTCATATTCTCCGATGAGGGGCATGACACCATTAAACGTCACGTGGCCGGGGAACATTCCGCGTCGATTGTTCTCGGCCCGGCGGAATTCAGGGAGTCCCGGATCCGGGGGCCGGCTTCGTTGCCGGTTTCGTTGCCGGCCGGGGGCGACGCGGAACGTAACGCGGAATGTAGCGGCCGAGGAGCACGGCGCCGATCAGTCCGAAGGCGCCCATCACGCCGCTCGCGAGCGAGATCGACACGATCGTGAGCCCGGCGACGGCGACGGGGGCGACGGCGCTGCCGAAGTCCCCGGTGAACCGCCACGCCCCGAGGAAGGGCGCCGGGTTGTCCTTGGGGGCCAGGTCGGCGCCGAGGGTCATCAGGATTCCGCTGCCGATCCCGTTCGCGACCGACAGGAACATGGCGACCCCGATGAGCCACTGCACGTTGGCGGACAGGTCATGGGTGAATGCGAGCACGAGGAGACCGAGGCCGAGGCCGATCATCGACGGAAGCGCACTCCACATCCGGCCGAAGCGGTCCATGATCTGGCCGCTCGCGTAGAACAGGGCGAAGTCGATGCCGCCGGCGATGCCGATGATCAGGGCAATGTCCGGCTCGCTGATGCCGATGCTGACGGCCCAGAGCGGGATGAGGACGGCGCGCGCCGACCGCATCGCGCCGACGAGGCCCGCGCCGGTGCCGAGCCGGAGGAGGACTCCGCGAAAGCTCCAGATGGTCTGGAACAGGCCCTGGCTCTCCTCTTCCGCGAGTTCCTGGCCGGCGGGCCGCACGGTTCCGTCGGGGGCCGTCGCGAGTTCGGGAGTGCCGAAGGTGCTCGCCGGGTCGGGCAACAGCAGGAGCACGAGGGCGGCGCCCAGGCAGGCGACGACGAACACCCAGAACACGGCCTGGGTGCCCCCGGTGAAGCGGATGACCGCGGTCGCGATGAACGGGCCGACGAACCAGCCGCCGCGGAAGATCCCGCCGAGGGTCGACAGTGCGCGGGCCCGGTAGGCGACCGGCACATAGCTCGTCATGAAGGCGTGCCTGGCGAGGGAGAAGATCGCCGTCGCGAGGCCGACGATGAAGATGCCGACGCCGAGCACGAACGGGTTCGGGGCGACCAGGCAGACGAGGACGGCGATGATCGCGAGGAACGAGGCCCAGATCATCGCGTTGCGCTCGCCGATCCGGGAGACGACCCAGCCGCTCGGGATGTCGCCGATGAGTTCGCCGACCATGATCATCGCGGCGATGAACCCGGCCATCGCGAGCGACGCCCCGAGGTTGTTGGCCACGATCGGGATCAGCGGGATGATCGCGCCCTCGCCGACGGAGAAGAGGAACGTCGGCAGAAAGGCGGCAAGGGCCACCGAACGCAGGCTGAAGGGGCGTTCGGCGCTTGTCATGACTCCTCGATGCTACCCGTGTGCGCCACTGCGGCCGGGTCGGCACAAGCCCGCGGCCCGCGACGCCGGGTAGGCTGGGCATCAAATGATTGAGCTGGACATTTCGGAGCAGATCGCCGCATTGCGGGCCACCTTCGGCGACATCCGGGCCGTGATCGATATCGATCAACTGCGCACCGACATCGCCGACCTGAACGACCAGGCCGGGGCTCCCGACCTGTGGGACGACTCCGAGCACGCGCAGAAGGTCACGAGCGACCTCAGCCACCGCCAGTCGGAGCTCGCGCGCATCGAGAGCATCGAGCACCGTCTCGACGACCTCGAGGTCCTCGTGGAGATGGCCAACGACGGCGAGGGCGACGAGGAATCCGCGGAGGAGGCCACCGCGGAACTCGCGAGCCTGCAGAAGGTGCTCGGCGAACTCGAGGTGCACACCCTGCTCAACGGTGAATTCGACGAACGACCCGCCGTGATGACCATTCGCTCGGGTGCCGGTGGCGTCGACGCGGCCGACTTCGCCGAGATGCTGATGCGGATGTACCTGCGCTGGGCCGAACAGCACGACTACCCGGTCACGGTGCTGGACGTCGGCTATGCGGAAGAGGCGGGGATCAAGTCCGCGACCCTGCAGATCGATTCGCCGTATGCCTTCGGCACGCTCAGTGTTGAGGCCGGCACCCACCGGCTCGTGCGGATGAGCCCCTTCAACTCCGCGGGCAAGCGCCAGACCTCCTTCGCCGCCGTCGAGGTCGTGCCGCTCATCGAGCAGACCGAGTCGATCGAGATCCCCGACACCGACATTCGGGTGGACGTGTTCCGGTCGAGCGGGCCGGGCGGTCAGTCCGTGAACACGACGGACTCCGCCGTGCGGATCACCCACCTCCCGACCGGCACCGTGGTGAGCTGCCAGAACGAGAAGAGCCAGATCCAGAACCGCGCGGCCGCCATGCGGGTGCTGCAGTCCCGGCTCCTGCTGATCCAGCGCGAGCAGGAAGCCGCGACCAAGAAGGAATTCGCCGGCGTCATCACGGCGAGCTGGGGCGACCAGATGCGCAGCTACGTGCTCGCGCCGTACCAGATGGTCAAGGACCTCCGCACGAACTACGAGGTCAACAACCCCACCCAGGTCTTCGACGGCGACCTCGACGGATTCATCTCCGCCGGCATCCGCTGGCGCAAGCAGGCACCGCAGGACTGAACCCACTCGCAGGATTGGGCCCATTTCGGGGGTTCCTGCCTGGGAAGCCGGCTCGCCGGTATGTCGCAGTGGCAAAATGCAGGATGCCTGCCTAGGCTCAAGGGGCCATGATCCGTTTTGACAGCATCACTAAGAAATATCCGGGAACGACCCGACCGGCCCTCGACGACATCAACGTCGAGGTTCTGCGCGGCGAGTTCGTCTTCCTCGTCGGTGCATCCGGTTCGGGTAAGTCAACCTGCCTGCGGCTGATCCTCAAGGAGGACAAGCCGACGAGCGGACGCATCCACGTGCTCGGCCAGGACTTGCGGTCGATCTCGAACCGCAAGGTTCCCTACTTCCGGCGCAACCTCGGGGTCGTCTTCCAGGACTTCCGGCTGCTGCCGAACAAGAGCGTCTTCGAGAACGTCGCCTTCAGCCTCCAGGTGATCGGAAAGTCGCGCGGCTTCATCCAGGAGGCCGTTCCCGACACGCTCAAGATGGTCGGACTCGCCGAGAAGGCGCTCCGGCTGCCCCACGAACTCTCCGGCGGTGAGCAGCAGCGGGTCGCGATCGCACGCGCCATCGTCAACAAGCCCCAGGTCCTCCTCGCCGACGAGCCGACCGGAAACCTCGACCCCACCACGAGCGCGGGCATCATGGCCCTCCTCGAGCGCATCAACGCGGGTGGCACGACGGTCGTCATGGCCACGCACGAGGCCGGCATCGTCGACAAGATGCAGCGACGGGTCATCGAGCTCTCCGGTGGCAAGATCGTGCGCGACGAACGCCAGGGCGGTTACGCGACTGCGGGCATCCCGATCATTCCGCTCGGGGCCGGCCTGCACCGAAAGCCGGCCGTCGATCCGCAGCGCACCGTGTCCGCGCTCGCTCCGAGCGTCCTGCCCTCGGTCTTCGCCCCGGCGAACCCCGCAAACCAGGCGAACCCGATGGCCCCGGCGACTCCCGCCCTCACCCACCCGTCCGTACCCGTGCCCGCACCGCTTGCGCCCGCCGCCGTTGTCGTTCCTGCGGCACCCATCACGCCCGTCGTCATCGTCCCCGACGCCCCGGCGCGTGCCGTCTCCCTCGCCGAGACGGGAACAGTCGCTGCGGCCCCGGTCACGCCGCCCGCTTCCGTTCCGCAACCGTTCGGTGAGCAGGCCATGGCGATCGCCGCGGATTCCGGCATGCCCCTCCCGCTGACCTCGGCGGTCTTCGTTCCCGGCCGCGAGCCGCAGGCGGATGCCCACGAGACGACCCCGGGGACGGGTGCCGACGATTCCCCGACCGCGGCCGGTGCGGCCGAGCAGCCGACGTACATGACGCGACCGATGGCGCCCACCCAGGACGACGTTCTCGACCAGCTCACCCTGGCCGAGAGACTGGGGCTGCGTGCTCCCGGCGAGAAACCAGACCAGACCGGCGAACAGAATGTGGGACCCACCCGATGAGACTCGGACTGGTGCTCTCCGAAGCCGCCAACGGCCTGCGTCGCAATGCCTCGATGGTTGTCTCCGTCGTGCTCGTGACGTTCATCTCGCTGACCTTCGTCGGCGCCGCGATCCTGATGCAGATGCAGATCGGCCAGATGAAGAACTTCTGGTACGACCGTGCGCAGGTCGGAATCTACATGTGTACCGCCATCTCACCGGGGGAGACCTGCACCGGCGGAGAGGCCAGCCAGGACCAGATCGACTCCGTCAAGGCGCAGCTCGAGTCTGCGACGCTGTCCCCGTTCGTGGACAAGTACTATTTCGAGACGCACGAGCAGGCCTTCGAGAACTTCAAGAAGCAGTTCGCCGGCAACCCCGTCGCCGACTATGTGACGCCCGACCAGCTGAACCAGACCTTCTGGGTGAACCTCAAGGACCCGTCCCAATCGGACGTGCTCGTCGAGAGCCTGTCCGGCGTCGCCGGGGTCGAGAACGTCGCGGACCAGCGCAAGTACCTCGACCAGATCTTCTCCGTGCTCAACGCGGCGAGTTACACGGCGATCGGTATCGCCGCGCTCATGCTCGTCGCGGCGGCGCTGCTGATCGCCACCACCATCCGGCTGTCGGCGTTCTCGAGGCGGCGAGAACTCGGCATCATGAGACTCGTCGGCGCGTCGAACCGGTTCATCCAGACACCGTTCATCCTCGAGGGCGTCTTCGCCGCGCTCCTCGGATCGCTCCTGGCTGGTGGTGCGATCCTTGCCCTGGTGCAATGGTTCGTGCAGGGCTTCCTCGGTTCACGACTCACGGGCTTCTCGCTCGTGGGGATGCAGGATGCGCTCCTTGTCGTGCCGATTCTGCTGGTGGTCGGCGCGGTACTCGCGGCGTTCTCCGCCAACTTCGCCATCACCCGCTATCTGAAGGTCTAGCCTCCCGCCGAGCGCTAGACTGGTGGGCTGGCCGGTCCTCGGCCTGCCCACCCACCGACGTTGAGGAGTAACCCGTGCCCAGGGAAATCGGCGAAAAGGTCGTCTCGACCAATCGCAAGGCACGCCACGACTACCTCATCGAGGAGACGTACGAGGCCGGAATGGTCTTGACCGGAACCGAGGTGAAGTCGCTTCGCGCGGGACGCGCCTCACTCGTCGACGGCTATGCCTTCATCGAGGGCGGCGAAGCCTGGCTCGACGCCGTGCACATCCAGGAATACATGGCCGGCACCTGGACGAACCACCCGCCGCGGCGCAAGCGCAAACTGCTGCTGCACAAGCAGGAGATCGTCAAGATCAGCCACAAGACCAAAGAGGGCGGCTACACGCTCGTCCCGCTGCGGATCTATTTCAGCAACGGCAAGGCCAAGGTCGAGATCGCCGTCGCAAAGGGCAAGAAGGAATACGACAAGCGCCAGACCCTGCGCGAACGTCAGGACAAGCGCGAGTCCGACCGCGCGATGTCCGCGCGCAAGCACCTCGGCGACTGACCGCCCGAACCAGCGGATGCCCCGGCGGCCCGCTCGGGGGGTGGCCGGGCGCCCCCAAGTGCATCAATACGACAAATGCCGGGCGTTACGATAAAGACAATGAGTACAGCCGACGCGGAATACAACGCCTTCGGCCCCTGGGTGGACGCGGTGCGGACGCTTGATGAGGTCCCGCGGCTCTTTCGTGACTTCGGCTGCGATCCCACGTCGGAACGGCTCGTGCTCAAGGTGCCGCGGAACATCCCCCGCAGGGACGCTGACCCCACCATGGATCTCTACGACCACCTGATCATCGCGGGGGACGTGGACCTCACCGTGTTGAGCAGGACCGGCTCCGAATACGCCGGCTCGACCCTGCCCTACGACGCCGTCGTCGCCATCGAGGACAGCGTCGACCTGACCGACGGTCGCCTGCGGGTGCACTCCCGGGACGGCAGCGTGCTCCAGATCGGCTACAACGGCTCCTCGCGCGAGGTCGTCAGTGGATTCGTCGACCTGCTCCGCGACATGTCGCTCGGTTCGGCCGTGACAGTCGGCTCACCCGAAGCCGCAACGCTCGCAGCGTCGATGCTCACTTTCCCGGTCGGCCCCGCCGTCGACCGCCGGCCCAATGCCGTCCTCAACTCCGCCGCATTCCGGGCGACCGACGCGGACCTGATGGCGGACTGGACCAATCTTCGGGATCGTGAGCCCGAACTCCACCTCTACGCCGCGCATCCGCGGCAGCGGGTCCGGGTGGACGGCGGCTTCCTGGCCGGCGTGCTGAACCTGTTGCGTCCGACCGTGCTGCACGGCGCCATCGTCTGCGGGACCGACGCGGAGGTGCAGATCCTGTCCCGCCGTGACTGGTTCGGACTCGCCGACCGGTCCGAATTGTCGAGCTCCCGCCTGATCGTGTTCCTGGCGCGGCTGGACTCTGTCACTGTGCACCGGCATCCGCGTTACGCGGAGGCGAGTGTCGTCACGGTCCGGTCGGGTGCCGCATCCCTAGACGTGATCGTTCCCAGTGACTCAGAAGCTGAGCGCGTCCTCCTGGTCGTCGCCCCACATCCCGGCACAAGTGTTGTAGACTGAAGGGCTGCACGAGCAGTTCGAAAGAACGTGTGCAGTCTTGACAACTCAACAGCGTGTGACAGGACCCACTCATTCCACCGCAAGCCGGTGGCGCCGAACCATGGCGACGAGTGCGCATGGGGATGATCGGTTTCGACATTGCCTGCGCAATTGTGAGAAGCGGGTCGAGGATGCAGGGTTAACTCGTTAACGCTCCCTGCAAAACAATAAGTGCCAAAACAAACCGCACTGACTCTGCTTCTGCTTACGCCCTCGCGGCCTAAGTAAAGCAACTAGAGAGTCCGTCAGGCCGGGAATGCTCTCTACCCGGACCCTGACGTCATTTAGAGAGATTGCTCCTACTCTGAGCCGCGGGGTGTAGGGGGACTTAAACGAGGGCTGGGCTCGTCGGATTAGCTGACAGTGGCAAATTCCGGAGCCGAGTAGAACGACTTCACTGGATACACCCGTAGAAGGCATATGACCACAGCAGTGGACGGGGGTTCAATTCCCCCCATCTCCACCATCGGTTCCTGTCACACGTTGTTGAGTCGTTGGATCTCCGTCCGTCCGACCGTCGGTCGTGAGTCGTTGCGCCCTTGAATACGCGGGCCGAATCGCCATAGTGTGATTCCCACAGGCCACGACTCCAGGAGATGACATGTCCCTCGTCCGCGTGCACAACTTCTCGGTCTCCCTCGACGGCTTCGGCGCCGGTGAGGGCCAGCAGCTCGACACTCCCTTCGGCCACGCCGGCTCCCGGCTCATGGAGTGGGCGATCGCGACGCGCACGTTCCGCGCGATGGGCCTCCACGGGGAGTCGTCGGCATCCTTCGGCGTCGACGATGCGTTCGCGAGCGCCTGGGGTCCCGGGATCGGCGTCGAGATCATGGGGCGCAACAAGTTCGGCCCGGTGCGCGGTCCCTGGGAAGACGACGAGTGGAAGGGATGGTGGGGCGACAACCCGGTGTTCCACACCCCCGTCGTCGTCCTGACCCACCATCCTCGGCCGGTACTCGCGATGGACGGCGGAACGACCTTCCATTTCGTCGACGCCGACCCCGCCTCGGCCCTCGAGCAGGCTCGCGCCGTGGCCGGGGACCTCGACGTGCGGATCGGCGGCGGCGTCAGCACGGTCCGACAGTTCCTCGAGGCCGATCTGATCGACCACATGCACATCGTCCTCGTACCGATCGTCCTGGGCCGGGGCGAACGGCTCTGGGACGGGCTCGAAGGACTCGAACAGCGCTTCGACATCGAGGCCACCCCGTCTCCGTCCGGAGTCGTGCATCTGGTCTTCACCCGTCGCACGGCCCGGTAGTCCGCCCGGCGCTTTCGCGGCATGATGACTTCGGACGAGGAGCCGGATGGCCGTCAACGGACTGCGCAGATGGGTGCCGGGTGTCGCGACGGCGCTGAGCTACCGGCGCTCGTGGCTGCTGAAGGATCTGCGCGCGGGGGCGATCCTGACCGCCCTGCTCATCCCGGTCGGCATCGGTTATGCCGAGGTCGCCGGCCTTCCGCCCGAGACCGGCCTCTTCGCCACGATCGTCCCCCTCATCGCCTACGCCGTCTTCGGGCCCTCCCGGATCCTGGTGCTCGCCCCGGACTCGGCGCTGGCGCCGATCATCGCCGCGGCCATCCTGCCGCTCGCCGCGGGGGACAGCGGCCGGGCCGTTGCCCTCGCCGGACTCCTGGGCGTCATGGTCGGTGCGGTACTCATCCTGGGCGGACTACTGCGCCTGGGGTTCGTGACCGACCTGCTCTCCAAGCCGCTCCGGGTCGGCTACCTCAATGCGCTCGCGGTGATCGTCATCCTGTCGCAGATCCCACCGCTCCTCGGCTTCTCCATCTCCTCGGAGTCGCCCCTGGGAGATGCGATCGCCATCGTCACCGGCATCGCGCGCGGCCAGGTGAACCCGACCGCGATGCTGTTCGGAATCGGTTCACTCGTCGTCATCCTGGTCCTGGTCTGGACGAAGAGCCGCATCCCCGGGATCCTCGTCGCGGTCGTGGCCTCGACGGTCCTGACGGGAGTCCTCAGGCTCCACGGCGACATCCCCGTCGTCGGCGCTCTCCCCGCCGGGCTCCCGGCACCCGCCCTCGCCGGCCTGCAGGGGGCGGATGTCGTCGGCCTGGCCCTTCCCGCGCTCGGGATGGCGCTCATCGCCTTCGCTGACACCGCGGTGCTCTCCCGCACTTTCGCCGCCCGCCGCGGGGACAACGTCGACGGCAGCCAGGAGATGGTGGCGGTCGGCGCCTCGAACCTGTTCGCCGGCCTGCTGGGCGGGTTTCCCATTTCGGCGTCGTCGTCGCGTACGGCCGCCGCTGAGAATGCCGGGGCGCGCTCGCAACTTGCGGGAGTGGCCGGGGCGGTGCTTCTCGTCCTGTTCATGCTGCTCGCACCCGGGGTCACGGACTATCTGCCCTCCGCCACGATCGCGGCCGTCGTCATGGTCGCGGCGGCGGGGCTTGTCGACATCACGGGATTCGTCGCCCTCGTGCGGATGAGCAGGACCGATGCCTTCCTGTCCGTCGCCGCCTTCCTCGGCGTGCTCGTCGTCGGAGTGATCGAGGGGATCATCGTCGCGGTCGTCCTGTCGCTCGGCGAGTTCGTCGGTCACGCCTGGCGGCCGTATCGGGCGGAGTTAGGCCGTATCCGCGGTCTCCGGGGCTACCACGACCTGTCGCGGCATCCGGACGGCGAGCGCCTGCCCGGCATCGTCATCGTGCGTTTCGACGCGCCGCTCTTCTTCGCCAATGGCGGGATCTTCGACGACTATGTGCGGGCGACGGTCAGCGCGGCCGGTCCCGACGTTCGCACCGTCATCCTGGCTGCGGAGCCCATCACCGATATCGACACCACGGCCGTCGACGAACTGCTCGAGCTCGACGAATTCCTGACATCGCGCGGCGCCACCCTCATCTTCGCGGAGATGAAAGGGCCGGTTAAAGACGTGCTGCGTCGCTATGGGCTGGGCACACGGTTCCCTCCGGAGCGCTTCGCCGACACCGTCGGCGCCGCCGTCGACAGGGCGACGGGCACGCTGCGTGGGGACCTCGACGGCACCCAGTGGGACAGCGAAGCCTGACCCGTCGAACCGGAGGGGCAGCCCTCGCGTCAGCGGCGGGCCTGGGCGAGGGTTCCGGTCACGGGCCCAGCAGGGTCGTCGATGAGGCACGAGACCAGATGGCTGCCGGAGATCGTCCAGTCGTCCTCCGGCGGAATGAAGTAGTTGTAGTCGAGCTGGGAACCGTCGTATGCGCTTCCGGTGAAGGCTTCGAACCGGGTGCCGCAGCCGTCTTCGGCCGCGGCGACGACCGCGTCCTCGCCGGGATACGTCCCGATCGGCAGGTCGAAGCCGGCGTAGACCTCGAAGGCATGCGGCTCGGTGCACGGCACCAGTGTGACGGTCGAAGTGGATGCGAGGTCGGCGTCCCCGAGGCCGTCCAAGCAATCCCCGACGAGGACGTCCGCTACCTCGATCGGCGCCGCCGTTGCTGACGCGGCAACCGAGCCGTTCCCGGCACCCGCCGAGGGAGAGAGGCTGGCGACCGCAGCGCATCCGCTCGCTGCGAGCGACAGGCCGAGGGCGAGCGCCGCAGCGGCGACGGCGCGCGTGACGACCGAGCGCGTGACGACGCAGGGCGTGACGACGGAGGGCGTGACGACGGAGGGCGTGACGACGGAGGGCGTGACGACGGAGCGTGTGACGACGCAGCGCGTGACGAGTGCGCGCCGGGCAGAGAGCCTGGCGCTCCGCCCCGCCCCGGGGAGCGAGGGCGGCATCAGCCGTGACGGGCCGTGCGGGCGCCGCCGCCCGCCGCCGTGCGGAGGGCCTCAAGGGTTGCGGCGTGCAGGAGCCCGTTCGTGGCGAGCGAGCTGCCGTGCCAGGGGCCCTCGAGCCCGTCGGCCGAGGTGAACGTGCCGCCGGCCTCCTGAACGATCGGGATGAGTGCAGCCAGGTCGTACGGCTTGAGGTCGAATTCGGCCACGATATCGAGCACGCCCTCGGCGAGGAGCATGTACGACCACATGTCGCCATATGCCCGGGTGCGCCAGACCGATCGCGACAGGGCGACAAGTTCGTCGAGATGGCCGGTCTGATCCCACTGCTGAATGCTGTTGTAGCTGAGAGAGGCATCGGGGAGGGTCGCGACGCCCGAGACCTGGAGTTGGCGCGGCGCGGCGTCGGGGGTGCGCTCGTCGCTCGACCAGGCTCCGGTGCCCGTGCGTGCCCACCAGCGCTTGCCGAGGGCGGGGGAGCTCACCACGCCGACGACGGGCACTCCGTCGACCGCGAGCGAGATCAGGGTGCCCCAGATCTGAACGCCGCGGAGGAAACCTGCTGTGCCGTCGATCGGGTCGATGATCCACTGTCGCACGGTCGAGCCGGCGGTTCCGTACTCCTCGCCGAGAATGCCGTCGTTCGGACGACGTTCGGACAGGAGGGTCCGGATGGCCCGTTCGACGGCCTGGTCGGCGTCGGTCACCGGGGTGCGGTCCGGCTTGGTCGTGACGACGAGGTCCATCGCGGTGAAGCGGTCGCGTGAGATGGCGTCCGCGGCGTCGGCGAGCTCGATGGCGAGGGCCAGATCCTCGTCGAGGCTGTAGACGGTGTCAGAGGTCGAGGGCTCGTCTGAGGCGTTGTTTCGGGCAGGAATTGTCGCGTCGGTCACACTCCCAAGGATAGTAATTTCCGCGCGACTCACCGGTGCGCGGCCTCGATTGGCGCCGGAGACGTTTCCGGTGTTATTCTCTAGAGTCGCTTCGGGTCGTCCCGGAGTAACAAATACGCACCTCTAGCTCAATTGGCAGAGCAACTGACTCTTAATCAGTGGGTTCCGGGTTCAAGTCCCGGGGGGTGCACCAAGAAGCAATAAAAGCCCCGGTCAGATGCAAATCTGTTCGGGGCTTTTTCATTCTTCGTTGCTTCGCCAGCGCTTTACCAGCGGATTCAGCAAGCTCCCGGCGCGCCACGTCAGCTTGCGGGGTTGTAGAGAACCACGTTTTCGGTCCGGAATTGCGGGAATTTCGTAGTCAGATTGCCAACCTCGACGTGGAAGGCGGGGAAGCCAGCGGCGCCAGCCCCGCGGTTGACCGGCGATACCTTGACGTTGGACGCCCAGCTCGCGGTCACCCGTGAAGGTGTGGACGTCTTCGTTGAACTCAAGCTCGAGGGACTTCCCCTCTTCGAGACCTGGATGGGGACGTTCGAGAGCAAGGAGCTCGCCGACAGCCGCCGGCAGAGCTACCTCGCGGAACTCACGGCGAGCTGAAGCAGGGACCTAGGAGCCGCAGAGTTTGGTACCGCCCATGCCGTTGGATGTCAGGCAGGCGCCGTTGTTGCTACCGAGCCCGATGCCGCCGCCGCCGACGGGGTGACTGCCGCTGGGACCGGAACCACCACTGCTACCGGAACCACTCGAGCTGCTGCCGCTGGAGGAACCGGAACCAGAGCTGGACGACATGCTCTTCTTCGCCGCAGCCTGGGCAGCGGCGACTCGCGCAGCCTCGGCCGCAGCAGCTTCAGCAGCGACTCGCGCCGCTTCAATCTCGGCGGCGATGCGGGCTGCTTCTTCACTCTGGAAGGCAGTGAAATCTGCCGTCATTGCTGTGCCGCTCGTGTCGAGCGCCGTGGTGGCGGTCTTCTCCGCTGCGGTGAGCGCGACGATCCGTTCCGCCTGGGCACGCTCGGTGCAGGTGGTGGGGATCACGATCTCCGCCAGGTCTGCGCGCGCCGTGGTTGCGGCACTGACCAGGTCGGCGCCACTGGGTCGACCAGCGACGGCAGCGACCTCGGCAACAGCCGGAACGGCCTCCGTAGCCGCCACGGCTGCGACTGGCGCAATCGATGCGACGCCCGGTCGGGCTGCGTAGGCTGTGCTGGTTCCGCCGTTAGCGGGCAACGTGGTGCTCGTGACGGCCACGAGGGCCGCATCGGTTGCCGCGAGAGACGCAGTTGCGAGCTTGCTAGCGCTCGCGCCGTCCTTCAGGGCCACCGTGCACTGACGAGCGGTCTCTTGGGCGTTGGCGTTGGCCACGGTTACGGAGGTGACGGTGATGCCTGCGGCAACGAGCACCGCAGCGGCAATGATGGCGATGAGCTTCTTGCGTGGCATCCGCGTCCTCTCGCCTGAGGGGCTGATGGGTTCGGTCATGGTCGTCAGACCCTTTTCTTGATTGCCGGAAGTGGTGAGTGCATTGTCTACTGTCGGTCGCGATGCGGCGCCAGGAAAGCAGTACCGAGTCGAACGGCTCATCGCGTGCCACCCCCAGCGAGATCCGACGAGGACAAAGTTCTCCCTGGTTAGCGCAGTGAAGTCCCGTTTAAGGCGGTCCGGAAGGGGTGCAACGCGCTGCATGGGCACGACGACGGGGCGACCGGTGACAACATCCAGTGCGCGGACAATCGGCTTCCCTTCCATCACCCCACCGGAATGTTGGGGGTGCTGCCGCGTCCAACCAACTGGCTGCCACGGGTCACCTTGCAGGTACCCGACGGCCTCGTTCGTAGCTGGCGTCTGCGCCATGTTGAGAACGACATTTGTGCCCTGACGTTCGGGAAGCTGCCAGCGGTCTGCTGGCAACCAATGAGCGTCCTCGAAGCTGCCAGAGGCGGCGCCACGCTCGGGACCCGCTTGCGAATTGAGATGCCGGCGAGAGGCGTGGAGAGCGCGAGCGAGTTCATCCCATCCGGGGTGGGCAGGCCCCCTTTGGGGGTGGGTCACTCTCTGCTGATGACGAGTACAGTGCGGCAACATGGCTACTTCTCAGAATCCTGCTCCTGTGGCACCCGGCCGGGCCTGGACCGTCGGGGGTGTCCTGCTGCTGGTCAGCGTGGTCTTCGGAGTGGCCGCGCAGGCCGTGACCACACTGATCGGCGCGGGTGGCGTCATCCGTGTGGCGGTGTATGCGGCGGCCCTGCTCGTGTTCGCGTTCGGACTGCGCGGATCGGGGAGTGTCACGGCACGGCGGCCACTGGGTACTGCCGCGTTGACCGTGCTGGCTGTCTGGCTGGTCCTGGGACAAGTCTTCTCGTCCGTTCTGATCGCGGCCTTCCCGCACGATTCGCCGCCGGGGTCGTTGCTTCAGTTCGGGTATATCGATCCCTTCGTCCAGTTCGCGGCCGCTCTCGTTGCCGTCATCCAGATCGCTCGGGCCGGTGTCGTTCCGGCGCCGTGGAATTGGGCGCCCGCCTGGGCTCTGGTTGCAGTGTCCGTGCCGTGGCTGTTGACGCAGGTCATCGCAGCCGGGGACACTCAACAATCTGCGCTGACGCCGATCATCCTGATCGGTGCCCTCGATGGACTGATCCGAGTCGGCAGCGCTCTGTTCCTCGGCGTGCTGGCCATCGTCTGCGGCGATCGATTGAGTCGGTCACGGAGCCGCTCGACGCCGTCGATGGCCGACTAACGAATCACAGCGACCCAGGCCATGGATCTGACTCCCGCTGAATTGCTCGCCGGCCCCCGCGGAAGGCGCCTGTGCCTGGACGCGGCGCTGCGAGGGGGGAACCACGAGAGCGCTGCAGTGGATGCGCTCACAGCGGCCGTGACCCAGGTGGCTTACGATCTGGATCCTGGGCGCGGAACATCGCGGGTCCTGGCCGGGGCGGGCGGCGGCGAGTATTCACATCTGCACACCTCGCCTGAAGACGTCGCGCGTCTCCTGAACAGCCTGCCCCTCGCCGAACCTCACGACGGCGCAGTGCTGTCGTCGCTGCGCTCTGCCGTGAGCCCGACGGCGAGAACGTCCTCGTCAGCGTGCCGGAGGTTCGAGAGGCGCTCGGCCGCATGGCGACTGCGCTGATTGCCTCGGCCTGCGCCGTCGGCTGGAAGGACCCGGTAGACACGACCGGGCAGTGGGCCGTTTCGTTTCCCGGCACCACGGGCTCCGCGTAATCGACCCCGGTGAACGCCGGAGAGGTGCTCGAGCAGTGGCACGCGCACCAGCTCGACGAGGAGGCCGTCGCCGACCGCGAGCGGCCTCCCGATCCCGAAGCCAGGTTCAGCGGGACCTGGTGGTCGCGGCCACCGTACTTGTTGACGCGCACCACTCGATGGCTGGCAGGGAGGGGCCCCGTCGGCCTGTGGCTCGTGGAGGACGGGCTCGACTGGGCTGCGGCCGCCGCCCGAAGAATCCGTGTTCCCGGAGACGTCCGGATCTACGAGATCGATGGCCCCGATGCGTGGGCGGAGCTGTGCCGGCGATACCCGCTCGACGTCACCGCATCCCGTCGGCAGGACTGGTACCGCACCACAGGCCGACGGGGGAGTTGGGTCATCCCGGACTGGCAGGACGTCAAGCGGGACGTCGACGCAGTTCACGTGTCGGTCGCCGGGTACCTGACCACCGCCGGGAGGGCGATCGTGGTCGATGATGATCGGGCGAGCGTCCTCGCGGGGTGGGACCCGGACCAGACCTACTGGTTCCGAGACGTCGCCACTGAAACGGCAACAGATCAGGAGTGGACGTATGACCGGGGACCTGATGTCTGGACCATGGCGTCAAGCCGGTAGTGGTCAGAGCCAGCATCCCGAACCGGGCTCCCTGATGACCAGATGGGGATCGCTTCGAGTCTGGCTGCGCAAGGATCTCGAGCCGGACCTGGCACGCACGGTTGATGCTCCGCCTCCCTCCACCGAAGGGGCTCACGCGGTCGAGGAGACGCCGCCGTACAGCGTCTAGAACGGGCTGGGGTCGTCAGGGTTGTCGGGGTCGTCGGGTGTGGGGTCGAGGTTCCAGACGTCCACGACGGGGGCCGGCGGTCTGGGTGCGGGTTGGGGTTTCCGGGGTGGTCGCATGTCGGCGGAGGGTTCCACGATGTAGCGATACCCGGCCGGGGACGTCCACTCGATGCGACCGTCGCCGAGGTGCCGGGGTGTCCATCTCGTGTAGCTCTTCACCGCGTGGTGATACGGGCAGAGATGGGCGAGGTTCATTGCGTCCGTCTGCCCGCCGTGCTGCCATTCCACGCTGTGGTCCACGTCGGAGCGTTTCGCTGACCGGCGGCAGCCGGGGAAGGTGCAGGTTTCATCCCGCACCTCGAGCCACTTCTTCAAGGCGGCCGGGACTTTGTAGGTGTCGCGGCCCATCGAGAGCACGACCCCGGTCTCGGGGTGAGTGAGTAGCCGGGTGAAGCTCGGCGCACCGGCCGCGAGCCGCCGGGCGGTGTCGGGGTCGATCGGCCCGTACCCGGCCAGATAGCCCGGTTCCTCACTCTTCCCCAGCAAGGTCAGGACGGGGACGGTGACATTCACCTGCGCGGAGACTCCGGCACCGGTCCCGTCCGGGGTGACCCCGCCGATCAAGACGTCGGTGAGTACGTCCGCGGCGAGCTGGGTCAGTGTGCGTTCCTCGTCCGGGCCCTGCAAGGTGAGGGCGGTGTCGAGGGTGCGGTGGTACGCGGCCTGGATCTTCTCCGCGTCGCCGGTCACATACAGGGACGCCATGCTGTCGTTGAGGGCCTGGAACACCACGTGTCGCTCCTCGACGCTTTTCTGGTGCCGGGCGGTGATGGTCTCCGGGTGCGTGCGTTCCCGGACCCTCCGCGCCCGGTCGGCGAGCTTCGCCACGGTGAACACTTCCGCGTCGGGCACGAGGACGTCCTCGAACACGGCGCGGGCCCGGGCGGCGGCGTCCGGGTCGCCGTCGACGGTGATGCCCCAGGCCTGATCCATGATCACTTGCGCGTGCCGGTAACTGATCGCCCCGGAGGACAATGCTTCCCGGGTTGCGGGGAGTTCCTCGGCCAGGGTGCGGCTGGCTTCGATCAGGGTTTCCGTCGTGCGCCGCGGCAGCCGGAGCAGGGCGCCGACCTCGCAGGTGAACTCTTCCTTCGTGGCCTCCTCCGGCGACCACGGCGGGCGCCGCCCACCGGCCCGCACGGCGGCCTCCGCCCGGGCCCGGCCGACGTCGGCCAGTACCCGCTGCGCGGTATAGATCGCATCAGCCCGTTTCGCGGCGGCCCGGTTCATTTCCCGGTCCGCCTCCTTGATCGCGTCGTAGACCTCGGCCAGGGACGGCTCCACCAGGCCGAGGTGGCGGGCGTTGAGGTAGCTATCGGGAGGGACGTCAGGAGGGGTCCCGGGTGGGGGCTCCGCAGTGCTGTCGACATTGCTGTCCACGGGGCTGTCCAGGTGAGATTCTGAGGGTTCTTCAGCTGTCATGGGGGCACTCTACGGACGACCACCGACATTCCACCGGCATCCGCACGCCCACAAATCACCTGTGGAAAAGCCGGTCAAACGTACTATGTTGAGGACGGGCGCTTAGCCAGACAGCGTTCCTGTGCCGGGTGCGATCATGGTTCCGCACGTCCCGGATGATGGTGCGCGCACGACACGGGTTCTAGGGGGAGTTCATGCCAATTCGAATCACAAGCACGTCAACGAAGATCGCGTACGTCGTGGCGAGCTGCGTAGTCTTCATTCTCGGCGCGGCATTGGCGATCGGCCTCCCGTCGTCGGCCGTCCCCGTCGTTGCCGGGGTGTTGGCACTGATCGTGGTCGGATTTGCCGTGCGCACCTTTCGTGGCGAGGGCGAACCGGTCGAGCAGAGGCGGCCCTGGTGGAAAATGACGGCGCGTCCGACGTCGGGTTTCGTTTTCGCGCTGTTGTTCGGCTCGCAGGCGATTTACGTGCTGCTCACCTTCCGAGGCGGTTCGGACTCCGCCTCCTCGATAATTCCGATTGTCGTTGATGGCTTGATCGCGACGATGTTCGCTCTCTCGTCGCTGCGGCTGAGGGCACTGGACCGCACGACCGCTTCGGAGAAGCAGTAAGACCTCGACGCGAGCGAGAAGTTCGACCAGGATTTTCTTGTGCAGAACCGACCTGTTGCAGCGCAGATGGCGTACACTCATCGAGGGGAACCAAACAAACGGGGAAACCGGTTTTTTATTTGATTGACGGGGGCGTTCGCTGACTGGCGCAGTGCCGACGTCGACGATGCCGGGGGCGGTGAGCACGGTGCTGAACTCACGTTCGGCCGGTGCCGAGCTCTCCGAACAAACATCTGGGGGGAAGTTTGAAACAATCAACGCGAGCGCAGCTGGCAGACATTTCAACAGCACTCGTCATCGCCGGTCTCGTATTCATGCCGCTCTTTTGGCTCGGATACGCGGTGGGGCCGGTCCTGGGCATCTCCGTGGTGATGGCAGCCGGAGTCCTGATGATTCGGGTGGCGCTGAGGCAGGCACCGAAGGTCGAGTCACTCCGTGAACCGGAGTGACGATGTGCAAACACCCGAAGGATCACGATGACCGTCATGCAGGAGCGAGCGATGCTGACTCGCGAGAAGGTCATCGCGGGGGCCGCTGACGTCTTCTATCGCCTGGGCTTCGGCGGCGCGACACTCGCGGACATCATCGCAGCCGCCGGCGTCACGAAGGGTGCCCTGTACTTTCACTTCCCGTCCAAGGACGACGTCGCCTTCGCGGTGATCGATGCGGAGCACGAGATCGCGACCGCTGCCGCGACACGGATACTCGAATCATCGAGCGGGCCGCTCGAGTCGATGCTCCGGCTCTGTGCGGACCTCGCTGAACGCCTGACCACCGATCCCATCGTTCGTGCCGGCATCCGCCTCACCACGGAGACATCAACGTTCGATCGGTCGGTGACGCGTCCCTACGAAGACTGGCTCGCAACCTTCGAGACTCTGGCCCGGGCCGCCACTGTGGCGGGCGAGCTCCGCGCCGACACGGATGCCGAGAAGCTGGCGCACTTCATCATTCCCGCATTCACGGGGGTCCAGATGGTCTCCGACGTCTTCACTGAGCGCGCCGACCTGCGGCAGCGAGTTCGGGAAATGTGGGAGATCCTCCTGCCCGGCCTGGTGCCTCCCGGTAGCCAGGGTTCCAGCGAGCGGATGCTGGCGGCGGCTTTCCCTGCTCGGTGACGCCGGCTGCAGAGGGACGAGCCTCGCCCGGGAGGTGAAGACGGGGTAACGTCTGAGCACCCGAGGGGAAGGATGGCTATGGACTTCGAGCAGGTCATTTCGGCCGGCGTGCAGGTGGTCGAGGCCGCCGGCGCGATCATCATGGTGCTCGGCGGGGCCCTGGCCTTTGCTGTCGCCCTGCCGCGGGTGCTGCGAACCGCCACCCGCACCCAGGCGTACGTCGGCCTTCGTCGTGACCTGGGCCGGGCCATCCTGCTCGGTCTCGAGGTCCTGATCGTGGCGGATATCATCCGGACCATCCTCGTCGAACCGACCGTGGAGAGTGTCCTCGTCCTGGCCGTGATCGTGGTGATCCGGGTCGTGTTGAGCTTCTCGCTCGAGGTCGAAATGGACGGGGTCTGGCCGTGGTCACGCTGGCGCGTCGATCCTGTTGCCTCCGTGAGCGCGGATCCGCCCGCTCACTGATCGCGGGGCGAGAACCTCCGTTTCGTGCAGGCACGGCCGGCGTTCTGGCAACGTCAACCCCCGGGGTCGAGGGGTCAGATCCGGGTCATTCCGTCGCCGAGGATGAGGGCTCCGAGCATGAGGGCCACGACGACGGTGACGGTCTGGGACGGGTTGATGATGCGCTTCTTGAGCGCCTCGAGCGGCTTGACCATGGTCTGCGGTGACGCCAGGGTCATGATGACGGGAACCGCGACGCTCGAGACTCCGATGACGGTGTAGACGAGGATACAGATCACCAACTCGGCCAGGGGGAGCGCGCGCGCACTCAGGGCGAGCCCGGCGGCCGTGCCGAGGACGAGCGCCTTGGGCCGGATGTTGAGCACGAGTCCGACCCCGGCGCAGGACACCGGGCCCAGCGTCGCGATGCGGTTGAGCCAGGCGGGTTCCGCCAACCGGGGCGGGGACGGATGCAGGAGCTTCCACACGCCGGATGCGAGGAGAGCGGCGCCGAGGGCGATCTCGACCCAGCCGAGGGCGGGTTGGACGACGGACATGTCTGCCGGGGGAAGCCAGGTCAACGTCGCCGTGAACAGGGCCGTGACGATGATCAGCCCGACGGTCCAGCCCACGAGGAAGGCCGGGGCCGACCAGCGCTGCTTCGGAGACAGCAACAGCAGTACCGTCACCAGGAGGGGCGTGGTGCTGAGCGCGACGGCGAGCGCCAGCGGGAGCAGTCGTCCGATTGTGGGCAGCATGGGAGCGCCTCACGCCGTGCGCCGGGGCTCCGGCGCGTTCGCGGGCGTCGGGTCTGGCGGCTTGGGAGCCTTCGATTTCCGCGCATTCTTGTCTGCGACATCCGCCTCCTTCAGGAGGCGACGCGTCTCGGTGGTCGGTCCGAATGCCGGTCTGACCCACGCGATGTCTGGATCGGAGTCGACGAGGAACGTTCGTGCCAGCAGCGTGAGGGGGATCGCGAGGATGGCGCCGATCGGTCCGATCACGACGGCCCAGAACAGCACAGAGAAGAAGGTGATGGTCTGGTTGAGGGAGACCGCGCTGCCGACGGCCTTGGGCTGGATGATCGACTGCACGCCGCCGTTGATCACGCCGTAGACGATGATCACGGCGATCACGGTCGGCCAGCCGCCGACAAGATAGCCGAACACGATGGGCGGGGTGATGGCGAAGAAATAGCCGATGTTGGGGATGAAGCTGCAGAGAAAGGCCAGGAGTCCCCAGAGCAGCGCGGCGGGCACCTGGAGGATCCACAGCGCGATGGTGTTGAGAAGCCCCTGCGCCAATCCGAGCACGGTCGTCACGACCATGTAGCGGCGAACATTCGCGGCGAAGGTCTTGAGGGCATCGACGAGGCCGGGCCTGCGCTGACTCAACTGCCCGAGGATGGTGTGCGCATAGGACGCGTCCGAGGACATCAGGATCAGCATGGTCAGGACGATGACCAGGAAGCCGACGATGCCGAAGAAGCTGCCGAGGAAACCGGTGAGGTAGGGGACGAACCGGCTGGGCGTGAAACCCTCTGTCATCGCCTGGATCTGCGCGTCGCCAATGCCGATCGTGTTGAGGAGCTCGCTCAGGGAGACGCCGAGGTCGTGGATCTCCGCGGCATAGTTGGGCAGCATCGAGACGAACTGGGAGATGGCCACGATGACGACGTAGAAGAAGCCGGACAGCAGAGCAAAGACGACGAGGATCACCGATCCGGTCGCGAGGCCGTGCGGTACTCCACGCTTCTCCAGGCGCACCCGCACCGGATGCGCGCAGATGGAGAGCACGAGAGTGAGCAGGACCGGCGCCAGAATGCCGCGGATGCTGCTCATCCCGATCGCCGTGACCGTTGCGGCGGCGAGGCCGACGAGGAGCAGCGTCCCGCGCGGATACCGGGGCAGGGGAGTGGGATCGGGTCCGACGATGCTCATACTTGTCCCGCCATCCTCTTGATGGGTTGTCCATCGAGTGGCTCCGCCAACGATTCACTGGGAAACGTAGTCCCATTTCGTGCCCGCAGCGTCGTTTCGGCGTTACTCCGCACGGGCGCCTCGAAGCTAGTCTGAGAGAAACGAACCAGAGCGGGGAGACGGATGCTGTCAGGCGAGCTGTTGAGTGAGGCCTACGGCCGGGTCGGCGGCGTGGTGCGTTCGGTGCTGCGACAGGCCGGACCGGCCCTGCTCGAATACCGGGCGGACCCGGAGGCGAATTCGATCGCGTGGCTGGTCTGGCACCTGACCCGGGTGCAGGACGGGCACGTGTCCGAGCTTCTGGGCGAGGACGAGCTCTGGACCACGGACGGCTGGGCCGCGAAATTCGGCCTGCCCTTCCCCGACACGGAGACCGGATACGGCCAGACCACGGAGCAGGTCGGCGGCGTCCGGGCGAGTGCCGAACTGCTCGGCGGCTACTTCGACGCCGTACACGCCCGCACCCTGGCCTACCTGCCGACGCTGACCCCCGACGACCTCGACCGCATCGTCGACACCTCGTGGAACCCACCCGTGACCCTCGGCGCCCGGTTGGTGAGCGTGCTGGCCGATGACCTGCAGCACGCTGGTCAGGCCGCCTTCGTGCGGGGCCTGGCGGTCCGCTCCGGGGTCTGACCCCGCCGTGCGCCAGAGCGCCGTTCCGGCCGTTGCCGCCGCAACACCTGCCGGCACCCGGCCGCGCGTGCCGCTGTGGCTCAAAGTTCTGCTGTCGACGGCCCTGCTCGCCATCATCGTCTGGTTCGTCGTTGTGCCGCAGTTCGCCGGCGTGGAGGCGGCCCTCGCGTCGCTCGAGAGCGTGTCATTGCCCTTGGTGCTCCTGGCCGCGGTCCTCCAGCTGTCCTCGCTCCTCTCCTTCAGCGCGCTGACCGCCGCGGTGCTCGGACCCGTCCGACCGGGCTACTTCACCCTGCTCCGGATCGACCTCGCCGACCTCGGGGTCAACCACGTCGTGCCCGGCGGGGGTGCGACGGCGGCAGCCGTGCGCTTCCGGTTGCTCGTCCGGGCAGGAGTGCGCTCGAGCGCCGCGATCACGGCCGCGACCATCGAGACCACCGGTTCGAACCTCGTGCTCGGGGTCGTGTTCGCCGGCGGGATCCTGTTGTCGCTGACGACGCTCGTCGTCACGGGGACCTACATCGTGGCGGGGACGGTGGTGCTGATCCTGCTCGCGGGCTCCGGCGCCGGCGTCTGGCTCCTCACCCGTCGGACCGAGTTCGTCGTGCGGGGCGCACGCCGGGTGGCGGCCCGCGTGCCGCTGATCTCCGAACAACGCGTTGAGGTCTTCGTTCGCTCTGTGGCGGCGCAGGTCATCGAACTGGTCACGGACCGGCGGCGGATGTCTGCGGCACTCGGCCTCGCCGGCGGGAACTGGCTGCTCGACGCGGCGTCGCTCGGGGTCCTGCTCGCCGCGTTCGGACATCCGCTCGCCGTCGGCCCTCTGCTGGCCGTCTACGGACTCGGCGGGCTCCTCGCGCTCCTGCCGCTGACCCCGGGGGGCCTCGGCATCGTCGAGGGTGTGCTCGTGCCTGCCCTGGTCGCGGTCGGCACTCCGCACGCGACGGCGCTGCTCGCCGTGGTGGGCTGGCGGGTGCTCGAGTTCTGGCTGCCGATCCCGCTCGGTCTCGCGGCGTACGTGTCGCTGCGTCTCGGCGTGCTGCGGCGGCGGCCGGACCTTCCCTGAGCGTCAGGGACGCGGTATGCGCTTCCAGGCATATTCGTTCTCCGGGCGGCCCGGCGTGCCATAGCGCGGAGAGCGCAGAACGGTTCCGGTGTCCGCGAGGTACTCGAGGTACCGGCGCGCCGTCACCCGGGAGATACCGAGTTCGTCGGTGACCTCGCTCGAGGAGACGGGAGACTCGTGCTCCTTGAGGAAGTCGACGACGGCAGAGAGGGTGCCTTCCGCGAGTCCCTTCGGCCGGGGAAGCTCCGCGGGCGCGCGCAGGCTCGCGAACGCCAGGTCGACGTCCGACTGGCTGGTGACCCGGGACTCCGTGCCGAGCTGGAGCCGGAAGTCCCGGTACTGGCCGAGCTTCTGCGCGAAGGTCGCGTAGGTGAACGGCTTGATCAGGTATTGGACGATGCCCGCCGCCACGGCGCCGCGCACGATCGTCAGGTCTCGCACCGCCGTGATCGCGATGATGTCCGTCATCAGCCCGGCCGCACGCATCCGGCGGCTGACGTCGAGGCCGTGGAGGTCGGGAAGGGTCATGTCCATCAGGACCAGGTCGATCGACTGGCCGGCCGATTCCGCCTCCGCCAGCGACCGCAGGGCGGAATGTCCGTCTCGCGCGGTTCCGGCGTGCACGAAGCCGGCCAGACGACCGAGGTAGGCCGCGTGGGCTTCCGCCGCGATGGCCTCGTCCTCGACGACGAGCACGCGGATGTCCGGGTCAGGCATCGTGCGCATCCGTCGCTCCGGCCGGGCTCGTGCCGGCGACCTCCGGGTGGAGTGGCCGGCAGGGCAGCGTGACCGTGAAGACCGCGCCCGTCCTGCGGCCGATGGAGAGGGTGCCGCCGAGCCGGTTCACGGTCTGCTTGACCAGGGCGAGGCCGAGCCCGCGCCCGAATTCTCCGGGTTCCTTGGTGCTGAAGCCGCGGCGAAGCACGTCGTCGACCGTTTCGGGATCGACGCCGCGGCCGCTGTCTGCGACTTCGACGACGACAGCGCGTGCGCCGCTGTGCACGGAGAGGTGGACCTCCCGGGGCGCCGCGGCATCCATGGCGGCGTCGAGGGCGTTGTCGATCAGGTTGCCCACGATCGTGACGAGGTCCCTGGCCTGCAGCCCGGTGTCCGACAGGTTCCCGGTGGCCTCGACGGTGAGGCCGACGCCGAGCTCGCTGGCCTGTGCGAACTTGCCCATCAGTAGTGCGCTCAGCACGGGCTCGTCGACAGACGCCACCACCTCGTCCGTCAGCATCTGGCCGAGTTCGAGGTCCCTCGTCGCGAATTCCAGCGCGTCTCCGGTGCGGCCGAGCTCCATCAGCGAGACGATCGTGTGCAGCCGGTTGGCGTGCTCGTGGGTCTGGGCCCGCAAGGCCTCGGACAGGGTCTGCATGGACTGCAGTTCGCTGCCGAGAGACTGCAGGTCGGTGTGGTCGCGGATCGTGGCCACCCACCCCATCGGCGTCGGTTTCGCCCGGCCGCCGACGGGTGGCGCCAGCGCGGGCTGCTGGCTGACGACGAGCACCCGGGTGCTGGTGAGATGGATCTCGTCCTGGACGGGCCGGCCGCTGCGGAGCAGGTCTCCGAGTCCCGCAGGGAGGTCGAGTTCGCCCAGAGTCGGGGCGGCGGCCCCGCCCATCGGATTCGCCGGCCGGGACGGGATGCCGAGGAGCTCTGCGGCCTGGTCGTTGTAGAGCACGAGGTCGCCCTTCAGGTCGACGAGGACGAGACCTTCCCGCACGGAATGCAGCACGGAGTCGTAGTACACGAACAGCTGGGCGAGCTGTTCCGGTCCCCAGCCCAGGGTGACCCTGCGCAGGTAGCGCCCGATCAGGGACGTGACCAGCGCGCCGGCGACGAGGAGGGCGAGGGCCAGGCCCAGGACCTCGGGCAGCCGGGCGGTCAGCGCGATGGACAGGTTGCTGGTCTTCACACCGGCGGCGACGAGCGCGCGCACGGCTCCCTGCGCGTCGACGACGGGCACGACCGCGCGGACGGACGGACCCAGGGTTCCCGTCGTGACCTCGGTGAACGGCGTTCCCGCCAACGCGGGTGCGATGGTGCCGATGTACGGCCGCCCGATTTCCGACTCGGTGGGGTGAGTCCATCTGGTGCGGTCGGGCGCCATGATCGTGATGAAGTCGAGTCCGGCCTTCTGCGTGACGCTCAGGGCATAGGGCTGCAGGAGGGCGGTCGGATCCGTCGCCGTGCTGGCCTCCAGCACGAGCGGGTTCTCCGCGATGGCCGTCGCGACCGACAGCATCCGGCTCTCGGTCTCGGCGTAGCCGCGATCGCGGGCGTCGATGAACAGGGCGGTACCGACGAAGGCGGTCAGCGCGACGATGAAGAGGGAATGGGCCAGGAAGAGCCGGCGCGCGATACTCCAGCCGCGGATCATGGCATGCCGCCCTTCTCACCTCGATGTGACTCAAAAATCGTGTGCACGTCGCGCGTGAACAATATGACCGCAACCGTGACGTCACGCACCGCGTCGACCATTCTGAAACGCACAACACCAGACAAAGGAGTCTCTCATGGCAGCACTGCGAGCCACACGCCCGGTTCGGCCGGCGAAACGGATCGACACGTCGCATTACCTGTACATCGCGGTCGTCGTGGCCGTCGTCCTCGGCATCACCGTCGGACTGCTCTTCGGCGGGAAGGACGGCTTCGCCGTCTCGCTCAAGCCTCTCGGCGATGTGTTCATCGCCCTGATCAAGATGATGATCTCGCCGATCATCTTCTGCACGATCGTGATCGGCATCGGCTCGATCGCCAAGGCCGCGACCGTCGGCCGGATCGGCGGACTGGCACTCGGCTACTTCCTGGTCATGTCCACGTTCGCACTCGGAATCGGGCTGCTCGTCGGGAACCTGATCCACCCCGGCGCGGGACTCGACCTGAAAGCGGCCGCGGCATACGTGCCGCCGGCGGCCGCTGACTCGCAGGGCTTCTTCCTGGGTATCATCCCGACGACGTTGTTCTCGTCGTTGACGAGCGGCAACATCCTGCAGACCCTCTTCGTCGCCCTGATCGCCGGGTTCGCCCTGCAGAAGATGGGCAGGGCCGGCAAGCCGATCCTCGAAGCGATCGCGAACGTGCAGGCCCTCGTCTTCCGGATCCTGATCATGGTGATGTGGCTCGCCCCGATCGGCGCGTTCGGCGCCATCGCGGCGGTCGTGGGCGCCACGGGCTTCCAGGCCGTGGTCAGCCTCTTCACCCTGATGGGCGCGTTCTACCTCACCTGCATCCTCTTCATCGTCGTCATCCTCGGCGGGCTGCTGAAGATTTCCACCGGCGTGAGCATCTTCAAGCTGATGCGCTACCTCGGCCGGGAATACCTGCTGATCTTCTCGACGTCCTCGTCGGAGGCGGCGCTGCCGCGGCTGATCGCCAAGATGGAACACCTCGGTGTCTCCAAGCCGGTCGTCGGCGTCACCGTGCCGACCGGGTACTCGTTCAACCTCGACGGCACCGCCATCTACCTCACCATGGCCTCCCTCTTCATCGCCACCGCGATGGGCCAGCCGCTCGCCCTCGGCGAGCAGATCGGCCTGCTCGTGTTCATGATCATCGCGTCGAAGGGAGCCGCCGGGGTGTCGGGTGCCGGCCTCGCCACCCTCGCGGCGGGGCTGCAGGCCCACGCCCCGCAACTGCTCGGCGGCGTCGGCTTCATCGTCGGCATCGACCGGTTCATGTCGGAGGCCCGCGCACTCACGAACTTCACCGGCAATGCCGTGGCCACGGTGCTGATCGGGTCCTGGACCCGCGAAATCGACCGGGCCCAGGTCGACCGCGTCCTCGATCGTCTCGAGCCGTTCGACGAAACTACGATGATGGCGCACGCCATCGACCCCACCCCCGCTGAGCGGTCGGCTGAGGCGGAACGGGCCGCGCAGTCTGCGGTGCTCGAAGACGCCCGGCGCTGACCCGGGATTCGCCGGCGGCGCCGGGCTCGCCTCCCTCGGGGGCGGGCCCGCCGCCGCGCATCCGTCGTCCCGCCGGGGGAGGGATAGTCTCGGAATCAGCGCCGTACCAGGCGCCTGACCGGGGGACCGAGAAGAAGATGACGGAGATGTCCGACCTCACGTCGAAGGCAACCGCAAGCCTGAGCCAGAATCCTCCCGGCGCGCCGCCTCTCGCGGACTTCGCCAGCACCAGCGCCGAAGAGGTACTGAGCGCACTCGGGTCGACGGCCGCGGGCCTGAGCGGTGTCGAGGCAGCGCGCAGGCTCGCCGAGACCGGCCCCAACGCGGTCCGCACGCACAAGGCGGGCCCCCTGTCCGTGTTCGGCAGGCAACTGCGCAGCCCGATCCTCATCCTCCTGATCGTGACGGCCGCCCTGTCGCTCCTCCTCGGGGACGTCACCAACTCCATCGTGATCGGCGTCATCCTCCTCGCGAGCGTGGGGCTCGGTTTCAGCAACGAGTACCGGGCCGAACTCGCCGCCGAAGCCCTGCATTCGCGGGTGACGCACAAAGCCGTCGCCGTCAGGGACGGGGCCCTCGTCGAGATCGATGTCGTCGATGTCGTCCCCGGCGATATCCTGCACCTGTCCCTCGGCGCCGTCGTCCCCGCCGACATCCGCCTGCTCTCGTGTGAGGACCTGCTCTGTGACGAGAGCATACTGACCGGGGAGTCACTTCCGGTGGACAAGTCGCCGGACCCCATCCCCGGCGGGGCTGCTCTCGGCGACCTGAGCTCCTGCGTGTTGATGGGCACGGTCGTGCAGTCCGGTAGCTGCGCCGGTGTCGTCGTCTACACGGGCGCCCATGCCGAATTCGGGCGGATCGCGCTCGGTCTCGGCACCCGGCAGCCGCAGACCGAGTTCGAGCTCGGCCTCCGGCGTTTCTCGATGCTCCTGCTCCAGGTCGCGATCGGGTTGACGACGCTCATCTTCGTCGCGAACCTGCTCCTCCAACGCCCCCTGCTCGAGTCCTTGCTGTTCTCGCTCGCGATCGCGGTCGGGATCACGCCCCAGCTCCTGCCCGCCGTCGTCTCCACGAGCCTCGCCACCGGAACCAGGGAGCTGGCGAAACGCAAGGTCCTGGTCAAGCGCCTGGTCTCGATCGAGGACCTCGGCGACATGGATGTGCTCGTCACGGACAAGACGGGCACCCTGACCGAGGGGAAGATCTCCTTCACGACGGCGATCCCGGCAGCCCCGCACGTGCAGGCGGGAGACGTCCTCCGGTTCGGCCTGCTCGCCACCGAGGTCGACTATTCGGCGGGCACGGTGTCCACGGTCGGGCAGAACCCCCTCGACATCGCCGTCTGGGCCTCGCCGGACGCCGCAGCGTCGCGGGTGTCCGAGTACACCCGCCTCGACGTGATCCCGTTCGACCACGAGCGCCGGATGACGAGCGTCCTGGTGCGCGATTCCGCAGGCACAGTCACCCTCGTCACCAAGGGGTCGCCGGAGGATGTGCTCCGGGTCTGCCGGGACGTGGCACCGGCCGCACGGCACCTGCTCGACCAGCAATACGAGAAGGGCAGCCGCGTCGTCGCGGTGGCGACCCGGACCGCGGCCGGGCTCACGGGCATCCGCCCCGCCGATGAGACTGACCTCACCCTCGCCGGGTTCCTCATCTTCCTCGACCGCCCGAAAGAGAGTGCGCGGGTGTCGCTGAAGCGGCTCGAGACCCTCGGCATCTCGGTGAAGATCGCCACGGGGGACAACGCCCGGGTCGCGGAAAAGGTGTGCGGCGACCTCGGCCTCGAGTCGGGAGGCACCCTGACGGGCGGGGAGATCGACGCGCTCACGGATGCCGAACTCGCGGTCCGCGCGGAGGAAGCGAGCATCTTCGCCCGGGTTTCCCCCGAGCAGAAGTCCCGGCTCATCCACGCCCTGCGGGCCAATGGTCGGGCGGTCGGTTTCCTCGGCGACGGCGTCAACGACGCCCTCGCCCTGCACGGAGCCGACATCGGGATCTCGGTGGACAGCGCAACGGACGTCGCCAAGGACGCCGCGGATGTCGTCCTGCTCGACAAGGACCTGGGAGTACTCGCCGACGGGGTCATGGAAGGCCGGCGGATCTTCGCGAACACGATCAAGTACGTGCTGATGGGCACCTCGAGTAATTTCGGCAACATGTTCAGCGCGGCGACGGCATCCGTCGTGCTCAGCTTCCTGCCGATGCTGCCCGGGCAGATCCTGCTGAACAACCTGCTCTACGACGCCGGCCAGCTCGCCATCCCCGGCGACCGGGTCGACAAGGAGCAGCTGCTCGCGCCGTCGCACTGGGACATCGGCTACATCCGGCGCTTCATGTTCCTGTTCGGGCCGATCAGTTCGCTCTTCGACTTCGCCACGTTCGCACTGATGCTCCTGGTCTTCCAGGCCGCGCCCGGGGAATTCCGGGCCGGGTGGTTCATCGAGTCCCTCGCCACGCAGACGCTCATCATTTTTGCGATCCGCACGCGCCGGGTGCCGTTCCTGCGGAGCAGGGCCTCACGCGGGCTCACCCTGTCGGCGTTCTCCGTCGTCGCGATCGGGATGTACCTGCCGTTCTCGCCGCTCGCCGGTGTGCTCGGCTTCGACCCGCTGCCGCTGCCGTTCTTCCTCGCCCTGGCCGGAATGACCGTGCTGTACCTCGTGCTGGTCGAGTTCGCCAAACAATGGTTCTTCAGTCGCCCCGCGCAGCAGCCCGCAGCCACTCGTCAGCGGGTCTCGAGTCACCACCTTGCCCGGCGCGCGGCACGATTCAGCGTCGTGGAACCGGGAGCGGTCGTCGCCAGGCGACGGTCGGCCACCCGGCGCCGGCGAGCCAGGGCCGGACGTAAATAGCGCCACGAGGGCGGCGGGTCAGGAAGCGAGGGCGGTGACGATCGAGTCAGCCCACTCGCGCGCCCTGTCGAGCTCTCCGTCGGCGAGTGGTCCGGTCTTGCCCTCGACGATGAATCCGGTCGGCCGGGCCAGGACGTGGGCGCCGGCGGACTTGAGCTTGCGGGTCACCTTTCCTGCGGCATCCCCGTGAATCGGGGAACGGAGCCGGGTGTCGAAGGCCGCCGCCTGGATGCCGCGAAGAGATCCCGCGCCGAGCTGGTCGAGGAACGCCAGCATCCGCGGGGACGGACGCCAGCCGTTGATGGGGCAGCCGAGGACGAGGAGATCCACTCCGGTCAGGCTGTCCGGGCTGACGGTCGAAACGAGCACCGCACTGCCGCCGAGCGCATCTGCGATGGCCGCTGCAACGGATTCGGTGTTGCCGTAGTTGGAATCGAATACAACGAGCGCGCTCACGAGCGGCCTCCAGCCGGAAACGATGGTTCAGATGCTCCCAGTGTGCTCCCGGCCGGTGGGGCTGTCGAGGCTCGCTCGTGCCGGGGAAGTGCCCAGAACGGGTGCCATGCCGGTGCGGATCAGTCGTCGAGACCGCGCGCGACGAGGGCCTCGCCGATCGCATCCGCCGCGTACAGGGAGCGCACGACGACCGGAACCGCGAGAGCGAGCAGGGAGCCCTGGGTGCCGCGGGCCCGGCGTGCTTCGAGCACGTCCGTGACGATCTCGGCGACGAGGGGGATGCAGCGCAGCGTGATCGCCACGAGCAGACCGACCCGGTCGGCATCGACCCAACGACCGAACGGGCGGAGCAGCCGCTGGAACCCCTCGAGCACCGCCGTCACGGTGGTCGTCAGCGTGAACAGGGCGGCGAGGGCGACGGCCACGAGAAGCCGCAAGGCCATTACGGCAGCCGGAACCCAGCCGGACAGGAGTGCCTGGATCGGCACGGCGATCAGGAGGATCCAGAGGATCGGACCGACCTGCTGCCAGGCCGCGCGCGCGGGCACGCCGGCCAGGAGATACAGGCCGGCGACGACGCCGAGCGCGATCAGGAGCTGCCACGGTTCGCCGAGAAAACCGACCCAGAGCACGCCGGCAGACAGGACGGCGAGCTTGAGCAGCGTCGGAGCCCGGTGGAGAAGTGAGTGCCCGGGCGAATAGAGGCCGATCATGCGAGCAGAGCCCGGTAGGCATCGATGGCCACCGACGGTGCGCCGTCCGCGATGATGGCCCCCTCCTCGATGCAGATCACCCTGTCGAAGTCCTCGAGCAGGTCCAGCTGGTGGGTGACCACGATCACTTGCTGGGTCATGGCCCGGAACAGGTCGGCGATGCGCCGGGAGTTGCGGGCGTCGAGGAGCGTCGTCGGCTCGTCGGCCACGACGACCTGTGGCTCGCCGACGAGGACCGCGGCGAGGGCGAGCAGTTGCTTCTGGCCGCCGGAGAGTCGATGCGCCGGATGGGTCGCGTGGGCGGTGAGCCCGAAGCGGTCGAGTGCCGCCCGGGTGCGCTCGGCGATCTCGGCGGCGCTCAGGCCGCGTTTGCGGAGGCTGAACGCGACGTCTTCCTCGACGGTGGGCATCACGATCTGGTTGTCGGGATTGGTGAAGATGAAGCCGACCCGGCGTCGTACTTCGCGCGCGTTCTTCGTGACGAGGAGGCCGTCGACCGTGACGGTGCCGGCATCCGGTGTGATGAGTCCGTTGATCAGCCGGACGAGGGTGGATTTGCCTGAGCCGTTCGCGCCAACGATCCCGATGCGGCGTTCGGAGAGGGTGAGGCTCAGGTCGCGGAGCACGCGGCGCTCGCCGAAGGAGTGCGACACCCCGTCGAAGACGATCGTGCTCACGGCGGCCTACTCGTCCGAAGCCTGGGCCTGGGCCTTGGCCGAGGTCGCGGTCGAGGTGGGGGAGGACACGGCGACCGCGCGGCGGCGGGGGATGAGGCCCGGGTATGCGCGGTGCACCTGCCGGGCGACGAGCACCGTGACGACGGCCTTGAGCAGGTCTCCGGGCAGGAACTTCGAGGCGTCGATCAGGGCGCCCCAGATCGGGAGGTGCAGGGTGAACGCCGTGACGGGGACGCCGACGGCATAGATCACGACGATGCCGCCGAGCACGGTCGCGCCGAGGGCAGGCCAGAACGGGTATTTCGGGAGGAGTCGGCCGGTGAGGTACCCGATCACGAGCACGCCGATGAGCCAGCCGTAGAGGTACCCCGCGGACGGCGACGTCGTGAACCAGGCGAGACCGCCGCGGCCGCCGGCGAGCAGCGGCAGCCCGGCGGCGGTCAGGGCGAGGAGGAGCAGGACGGCGAAGAAGCCCTTGCGTGCCCCGAGGATCGCGCCGGCGAGCATCACGCCGAGGGTCTGCAGGGTGATCGGAACCGCGATCACGCCGAGGGACAGGGGCCCGGGGACGCCGAGGGCCGCGATCAGCGCGGCGAAGATGGCGATCTGCGCGAGGTCGCGCACGGTCAGGGTTCTGGCGGTCATGGTTTTCAATGTACGAGCAGGGCGGGGGCGCATTCCAGAGGAGACCTACAAAGAATCCGGTGGATCTCTATCGGGAGGTGCCCGATTCGGCGGCCGTGATCGCATCGGCGGCACGCACGAGGGCGAGGTGGGTGAGTGCCTGCGGCGTATTGCCGGCCTGGCGGCCCTCGCCGACGTCGTACTCCTCGCTCAGCAGTCCCACGTCGTTGGCGAAGCCGACGAGCCGGTCCATCAGCGCCCTGGCGTCGTCGCCACGCCCCGAGCGTGCATACTGCTCCACGAGCCAGAACGAACAGGCGAGAAACGGATGCTCGCCGCCGGCCAGTCCGTCGACCGGGACCTCCGTGCGGTAGCGCAGCACCAGGCCGTCTCTCAGCAGGTCGGCCTCGATCGCGGCGACCGTGCCGAGCATCCGGGGATCCGTCGCGTCGTGGAAGCCCACCTGGGGAAGCACGAGCAGGGAGGCATCGACTTCGGTGCCGCCGAAGTACTGCGTGTACGTGCCGAGTTCGGTGCTGAAGCCGCGCAGCTCGATGTCGCTCCGGATCTCGTCCCTGAGGGCGGTCCAGCGCTCGACGGGGCCGTCGAGGCCGAATTCCGTGCAGCCCCGCACCATCCGGTCGAAGGCCGCCCAGACCATCACCCGCGAGTGGGTGAATTCGCGGGCCGGTCCGCGCACCTCCCAGATGCCCTGGTCCGGCCGGGACCAGTTCCGCTCGAGGGACCCGATCAGGGCGCGCTGCAGCGGCCAGGAGAATTCGCCCTCGGTGAGGCCGCTGTGGCGCGCGGCGTGCAGTGCGACCATGACCTCGCCGATCACGTCGGCCTGGAACTGGTCGACGGCGCCGTTGCCGACCCGCACGGGGCTCGACCCGCGGTAGCCCGGCAGGCTCGTGAGCTCGCGCTCCGGGAGGTACCGTTCCCCGGCGAGGCCGTACATGATCTGCACGTCGTCCGGGTCGCCGGCGATCGCGCGCAACAGCCAGCCGCGCCAGTCGTGGGCCTCGGTGTCATAGCCGTGGGCGAGCAGCACGGTCAGGGTGAGCGCCGCGTCGCGGAGCCAGACGTACCGGTAGTCCCAGTTGCGGTGACCGCCGCGGAATTCGGGCAGGGAGGTCGTCGCCGCCGCGACGATGCCGCCGGTGTCCTCATGGGTGAGTGCCCGCAGGACGAGCATCGAGCGGACGACTTCGTCCCGGTACGGGCCGTCGTGCGTGCACGACCTGGCCCAGTCCGTCCACCAGGCGGTCGTGGCAGCCAGGGCGACGTCGACGTCGACGCGTCCGGGTGGCGGCCGGTGTGACGGATGCCAGGCGAGCTGCAGGTCGACGACCTCGCCCGCGGCGACCGTGAACGTGGCCGTGTGCCGGTGATCCGCGGATGTCAGTGCCGGGCCGCGCACGGCGATGGCGTCCGGCCCGGCGACGGCGAGCAGCACCGTCTCGTCGTCCTGCCGGACCTGGCGCACCCAGGGAATGCTCGCGGCGTAGCCGAAGCGGATGCGCAGTTCCTCGGTCATCTCGACGGAACCGGACACGCCGCGCACCCGGCGCAGCACGTCCGGCCTGCCGTCGCCGTGCGGCATGAAGTCGAGGACCTCGACCTGACCGGTCGGGGTCGTCCAAACCTGGGAGAGGATGAAGGTGCCCTCGAGATAGCTGCGGGTGCTCGTGGCGGCGGGGTCAGCCGGGGCGAGCAGCCACCGCCCGTGGTCCTCGGTGCCGAGGAGCGCTCCGAACATCGAAGCGGAGTCGAAGCGCGGCAGGCAGAGCCAGTCGATGCTGCCGTCACTGCCGACGAGGGCCCCCGAACGGCAGTCGCCGATCAGGGCGTAGTCCTCGATGTTCAGCGGCATGCAGACATCCTGTCATCGCACGGGTGCGCTCTGCGGCGAGCGGATGCCCGGTTCAGGATGCAGAGGAAATCCTCAGGCGACGAGGCGGGCGCGTTCCGCGGGCTCGACGGCGGTGTAGCCCGGGAGCGGGACCGCGGAGACGAACCGTTCGGGTTGCGCGGCCGCCGGCTTGCGGGCTGCGGCATCCGGTTCGGCCCAGACGGTGATGGGAGCCGGTGTGAACGACAGGGCCGCCGGTTCGCCGACCGACTCGCCGCGCAATTCGGACGTCGCACTGCGGAGCGCCGACGTCAGGGAGGCCGCCACCTGGCGGGCCTTGAGTCCGTGGAAGATCACGTCGGTGTCCGCGGGACTGCGGGGAACCAGGGTCCAGAGTCCCTGCTCGCCGATCAGCCGTGACAGCTCGCCGTGGAAGAGTTCGAAGACCTCGTCGTCACTGAGCTCCGGGGTGGGTATCACCGGCACCGGGATGACGGGTGCGGCACGACGTCGTCGACCAAACATCGGGAGCCCCTTTCGATCGATAGCTCTTTCTGCTATTAGTGTGACGGCCCTGGGCAGGATTGAGCGGCGGACACGCCGGTCACTCGCGAGTCCGAGCCGGAAGCCGCGGGTTTTCTAGCTGTCGATTTGCCGCTCATCGGCATCTTTGACGATGGTGCCTATCGCGACGGCTGCGCTCAACGCCCAGCCGATCCACATGAGCACCAATCGCCAGTCGCGCGGACCGCGCCGGGTGGCCTGCAGGATGTTCCAACCGCCGGCGACGACGCCGAGCATCGCGCTGCTGAAGATGAATTTTCGCATGGGTCCTCCGGGAACCACGGTACCCGGATCGGGGCGGCGACGGGCGCAGGCGCGATTCATCGTCCGGCATGTTTCCGGCCGGTGAACAATCTGACCGATCGTGCAGGAACTGACCGATCGGTCAGCTAAAGTAGTCCAGTGCAGATCGAACCGGAAGCCATACTCCCCGTAGTGACCGCGACCGCGACCGTCCGTCCCGGTGCGGGCGCCGAGTTGCGGGTCATGGCACTACAGCAGTTCGCCGCCGTGGGATTCGCCGGAACCTCGCTGCAGCAGATCGCGGCATCCGCCGGATACTCGAAATCGAGCGTGCTCTACCATTTCGCCTCGAAGGACGCTCTCCTCGGGGAAGTGCTGACCCCGGCCATCGAGCGTCTCGAGGCCATCCTCGGCGATTTCACCTCCACCTCCGAGGACGCGGCCTCCCGCAGGCAGTTCGTCGAGGACTTCGTCGATTTCCTGCTCCAGTACCGACTCGAAGTCCATGTCCTGATCAACCAGGCCCAGTCCCTCAAGGGCATCGACGTGATCGACAGGGCCAGGGCCCTGATCGTGCGCCTCGGAGACGCCCTCTGCCAGGAACACGCGACGACCATCGACCGGATGCGCTTCGGTGTCGCACTCGGCGGTGCCGCGTATTCCCTCGTCGCAGGCCTGACCTTCTTCGATGAGGACATCACGCCGCCCGACGACCTGCGTCCCGCCCTCATCACTCTCCTCTCCGAACTCCTCGCCCCCGTCGCCGTCCGCACCACCCAGTCCAGGAAGTAATCACAATGGCAACCCTTCTGTATCGGATCGGCCACTTCGCCTATAAGCGCGCGTGGCTCGTCATCGGCGTCTGGGCGCTCCTCCTCATCGGGATCCTCGGCGGCGGCATCGCCCTCGGCGGCAAGACCGCGGAGTCGTTCGCGATTCCGGGCACCGAATCGCAGGATGCGATCGACCAGCTCGCCGCCGTCTTCCCCCAGGCGGCGGGCGCCTCCGTGCAGGTGGTCTACCGGACACCCGACGGGGCATCCGTCACCGCGGAGCCGTACAAGACGGCCATCACCGACATGGCGACCGCACTCGAGTCCGTTCCCGGCGTCGTGTCCGTGATCACCCCGTATTCCGAGTACGCCTCGAGCGCCATCTCGAGCGACGAGGCGACCGCGCGCAGTGTCGTGCAACTCGACGGGCCATCCGCAGACGTGACGGACGCGACCCTCAACGCCGTCACGGCGACGGCCGCGATCGCCGAGAAGGCCGGTCTCGAGGTCGCCTTCGGCGGCCAGGTCTTCTCGTCCAATACCTTCGGCATCACCATCACCGAGGTATTCGGCCTCCTCTTCGCCGGGGTCGTGCTGCTGATCACCTTCGGCTCGCTCGCCTCGGCGGGAATGCCGCTGCTGATGGCGCTCATCGGCGTCGGCGTGGCCATCGGCGGCATCACGGCGATCTCCGCGTTCGTGCCCGTCTCGAGCACCGCGCCGATGCTCGCGATGATGCTCGGGCTCGCGGTCGGAATCGACTACTCGCTCTTCATCCTGTCGAGGCATCGGACCCAGCTCGCGAGGGGCGTCGAACCGCACGAATCGGCCTCGACGAGCGTGGCCACCGCCGGGAGTGCGGTCGTCTTCGCCGGGCTCACCGTCATCATCGCCCTGCTCGGACTGCTCGTCGTCGGAATTCCCTTCCTGAGCGTGATGGGCGTGGGAGCCGCGGTCGCCGTCTTCATCGCCATCCTCGTCGCCATCACCCTCCTGCCGGCCATCCTCGGCCTGGCCAAGGGCCGCCTCACCCCGAGACCCGGCGGGCGCGCCCACAACCGGGCGACCATGCCGGACACCGGCCGGCCCACGATGGGCCGCCGCTGGGTCGGCCTCGTAATGAAGGCACCGATCGTCGCCGTGATCCTCGTCGTCGGAATCCTCGGCACCCTCGCGATCCCCGCCCTCAGCCTCGACCTCAACCTGCCGGACGGCGCCTCCGAGCCGGTCGACTCGACCCAGCACAAGGCATTCACCATGATCGAGGAGGGCTTCGGCCCCGGCTATAACGGCCCGCTCATCGTGGTGGTCGACATCACCCAGACCACGAACATCTTCCCGGACCTCGAGACGATCAGCGCCAAGCTGCGCACCCTGCCCGACGTCGCCTTCGTCGGCAAGGGCACCCCGAACGCCACGGTCGACACCGCCATCATCCAGGTGATGCCGAACAGCGCACCGAACGACCCGAAGACCAAGGACCTCGTCCAGGCCATCCGCGACCTCGCGCCGGGGATCGACTCCGAACTTGGGACTCCCGTCACGGTGACGGGAGCGACGGCCGTGTCGATCGACATCTCGAACCGGCTGAGCAACGCGCTCATCCCGTTCGCGCTCATTGTCGTCGGGCTCTCCATCATCCTGCTGACGATGGTGTTCCGCTCCGTCTTCGTGCCGGTCAAGGCTGCGATCGGGTTCCTGCTCTCCGTCTTCGCCTCGATCGGCGCGACCGTCGCGATCTTCCAGTGGGGCTGGTTCGCCGACCTGCTCGGGGTGAGCACGCCAGGCCCGATCCTGAGCTTCCTGCCGATCCTGCTGATGGCCGTGCTCTTCGGACTCGCCATGGACTACGAGGTCTTCCTCGTCTCCGGGATGCGTGAGGAGTATGTCAAGAGCAACGACGCGCGCCAGGCCGTCGTCTACGGCTTCGCACACGCCGCCCGCGTCGTCACCGCAGCGGCGCTCATCATGTTCTTCGTCTTCTTCGCCTTCGTGCCAGACGGCACCGGGGCGATCAAGGGCATTGCGTTCGCCCTCGCCGTCGGCGTGTTCCTCGACGCGTTCCTGGTGCGGATGACACTCGTGCCCGCCGCGATGGCCCTCGCCGGCCGTGCGGCCTGGTGGCTGCCGCGCTGGCTCGACCGGCTGCTCCCCAACGTCGACATCGAAGGCGAAGGACTTCGCCACCACATGCTCGACAGTCACTGGGCGAAGGCGCAGGACGGCGCCATCACCGCAGACCAGGCAGTCTTCGGCCTGCCGGGCAGCACGATCGGCCCGCTCACCGTTTCCGTGCCGACCGGATCGGTGCTCGTCCTCACCGGGACCACCGCCCATCGCCGGGTGGTCGCCGCGACGCTCGCCGGCCGCCTCGACCCGGTCTCCGGCCGACTTCAGGTCCTCAGCTATCCGCTGCCCTCCGAACGCGGTCGCGCTTTGCGTGTCGTCGCGCTCGCCGACGTCGGCGACAGCCGCGACAACGGCCTGACCACGGGCGAGCTGCTCGCCGAACGGCTCGACCTCACCCAGCCCCGGTTCCGCTCCCGCAGCCGCCGCGCCCAGCTCGACGGCTGGATCGGACGCATCAATCGCGCCGTCGCCGACGACATCTCCCCGGTGCCGGCGATCACCGCGGAGACCCCGGTGTCCTCCCTCTCCGCCGTCTCCCGTGCCGCGGTTCTCGTCGCTGCGGCGCTCGCCGAGCGTCCGGGCGTCGTCGTCATCGACCTCGGCGACGGGCTCCCCGCCGATCCCGCGGGCCCCGGCATCGGCGTCGTGGTCGCACGGCTCGCCCCCGCGGACACCACGCTGATCCTCGCTGCGGCCTCGCAGCATCCGCTCACCGCCGCCGGCCGGGCCGTGCAGGTCGTCGACCTCGAAGAGCTCGCGCCCGCCGAACCGGCGGAGCTCGCTTCCGTCGGCGCTCTCGGCGGGTACCCGCCGCTCGAACCGGAGCCACGTCATGCGACCCGGCCAACGGACACCCTCGACCCCCGCGACGCCGTCATCGGCGCCGACTCCCTGGATGGAAAGGCCGCACTGCGATGAGCACCAGGCTCGAACGACTCTTCAGCCGCACGCCGGGACAGCGCCGCTGGACCTTCGGCGCCGTACTCGCCGGACTCATCGTGGTACCGCTCGCGGTCGCAGGCGTCTTCGCCGGCGCGCTAGCGACCGCAGACCAGCGGCTCGACACCCTGCCCGCGATCGTCGTCAACAATGACACCTTCGTGACCACGACCGCCGCAGACGGCACGAAGCAGACCGTGCTCGCCGGGCGCCTGCTCGTGACCGAGCTCACCGCGCCGGCATCCTCGAGCACGGCCTCGACCGGGTTCGCCTGGACGATCTCCAATTCCGCGGACGCGGCGGCCGCCCTCGCCTCCGGCAAGGCGTACGCGGTGCTCACCATCCCCGCCGACTTCTCGAAGTCGATCACCTCGATCGGTACCGCAGCACCAACCCAGGCCGAACTCGCCATCCGCACCGATGACGCGCATTCCTACCTCGCGGGAACCGTGGCGGGGTCGGTCGGGTCCGCGATGACGGGCGTCTTCGGTCGTCAGATCACGACCCAGTACCTGAGCGGCCTGTACAAGGGACTGACGACGCTCGGCGGCTCGCTGACCACGGCAGCGGATGGCGCCGGCCAGGTCTCGACGGGCGTCACCGGAGTGGCCAGCGGCCTGGACTCCCTCTCCGGGGGAGCGGCCTCTGCGGCCACCGGTGCGGCGTCCGCCGCGACCGGAGCGTCGAGCTTCGCAACCGGAGTGACCGCGTACACGAACGGGGTCGATGCGCTCAGCGCCGGCCTCGGCAAGCTCAACACCGGCACGGCGGGGCTCAGCGCCCTCAGCAGTGGCGTCGCCCAGTACACCGGGGGAGTCACGCAAGCGGCGACCGGATTCACGGATCTGAAATCAAACTTCGACCAGATCTCCGCAGCCATACTGGCCAATCCCGCGAATGCAGGCTACAAGGAAACTCTTGACAAGTATGCGGCCGGACTGACCCAGTTCCAGGGCGGCCTCGACACCCTCTCCACCCAGGGTGCCGGACTCAGCCAGCAGACGACATCCGCTCTCACGGGCGTGCAGGGCGGCGTCGCGCAGAGCGCGACGGGGGCCGCGAAGCTCGCCGCGGGATCCGCATCGCTCCGTTCGGGCGCGACCGGGCTCGCCTCCGGGGTGGCCGGCCTCTCCAGCGGCGTCTCCCAACTCGCGACGGGGACCGCTGCCGCGGCGACCGGGGTGCACCAGCTCGAGACGGGCGCGAGCCAGCTCGCGACCGGGCTCGCGTCCGGCGCCGAAAGCGCGAAGAAGCTGAACCAGGACGATCCGGCGCAGTCGGCTTCGGTCGTGTCGGAGCCCGTCGCCATCACGACGAGCCGCGACAACCCGATCACCACGATCGGCCCGCTCCTCGGGATGGTCTTCGTCCCGGTCGGCCTCTGGATCGGCGCCCTCGCGATCTTCCTCGTGATGCGCCCGGTGACGAGGACGGCGCTCGCCTCGACGGCCTCGACCGGACGTCTCGTCTCCCGTGGCTTCGGCCGGGCATTCGGCCTCGCCGCGGCCCAGGCGGTCGTCGTGGTCGCACTCCTGCACGCATCGCTCGGCGTGACCTGGACTCTGCTCCCTGCGACGCTCGGCTTCGCGGTCTTCCTCGCGTTCGTGTTCGTCGCGGTGCACCAGTTCCTCACCGTCGCGTTCGGACGGGTCGGGATCGTTGTGTCCCTCGTGCTCCTCGCCCTGCAACTCACGGCGGTCGGCGGTCTCTACCCGATCGAGCTCGTCTCGGCGCCGTTCCAGGCGATCAGCCCGTTCCTGCCGCTCACCTGGGCCGTGCGCGGCATGCAGGGGATCGTCTCCGGCGGCGGCGCCGGCGCGCTCGATGCCGTGGGCGTCCTGCTGCTCTTCGCGGTGGTGTGCATCGGCCTGACGTTCTGGGCCGTGGCCGCCAAGCGCGGTCCGCGCTCCTTCGCCCTGGCCCTCGCCCGCGGCTGACGCAGCAGCTCCTTCCGCGAAGGCGGGTGAATCGTCGGTCTGAGCGCATCAGACCGACGATTCACCCGCTTTCGCGCGTGTGTGGGCGGGTGTGGGGCGCCGCTAGTGCTGCTGGCCGGGGCGCAGGGACTCGTGGGCGCGGGGCGAGCGCGGGGCGCGGCGCACCCGACGCTGGGCGGTGTGCAGGCGGGCGAACGCGAGGGTCTCCACGAGCAGCACGAGGCGTTCCTGTTCGGTGCGGGCCTTCCGGGTGTTGACCTCGGCGACGATGCGACCTTCCCAGCCCGTGCGCGCGAGCAGGTTGAGCACCTCGGCGACGGGCTCATTGCCCCGGCCGGGAAGCAGGTGCTCGTCGAAGACCTTGCCCTCGTCGAGGGAACCGGACCCGTCGCAGAGATGCACGTGCCGGAGGCGGTCGCCGAGCTCCGTCGCCATCGCGAGGCTGTCGAGCCCGCTCAGGGCGCAGTGCGAGAAGTCGAGCGTGACAGCGTCGCAGTCCATCCGGGTGGTGTCCCAGCCGGGGGAGTACGCCTTCATGCTCCGGCCGCCGAACTTCCAGGGGAACATGTTCTCCACCGCGATCTCGATGCCGGTGTGCGCGCCGATCTCGCGCACGGAGTCGAGGAACGTGACGGCGAAATCGGCCTGCCAGCGAAACGGCGGATGCACGACGACGGTTCGCGCCCCGACCTCGGCCGCGAGCGCTGCCGACCGTTCGAGCTTCACGAGCGGGTCCCGACCCCAGACGAAATGAGTGAGCAGGAGCACGGGAGCGTGGATCGAGAAGATCGGCAGCTTGTACTTCCGCGACAGGGCCAGGAGCGCACCGGCGTCCTGGGTGACCTCGTCGCGGGAAACCATGATTTCGATGCCGTCGTAGCCCGCGAGTTTCGCGAGCCGGAAGGCGTGCTCTGTCGAGAGCGGATAGGCGCACGTGGTGCTCATGCCGATGCGAATCATTGGCGCCAGAGTAAACCCGACTGCTGAACAGCGGGTGTCCCGTGCCCCAATTTTCAGGGGGCTCCATCCGGCCTGCTGGTATCCTTGGAAGTTCACCGAGGTGCGTGCGCCATGCAGGTACCGGAACGGACCAGCCATTTCGATTGAAGCCGTTGACACGCCCGCAGCCGAGCCGAAGGTCACGTACGCCCTCGTCGCCGTCTCGAACCGGCTGCCCGTCGACTTTGTCGTCGCCGAGGACGGCACCGAAAGCTGGAAGACCTCACCCGGCGGTCTCGTCACCGCACTCGAGCCGCTGATGCGCTCTTCGGACGGCGCGTGGGTCGGCTGGCCCGGCGTCGCCGACCGCGAGTTCGCCCCGTTCGAGAACGACGGCATCAACATCGTTCCCGTCTCGCTCACCGACGCCGACCTCGAGGACTACTACGAGGGTTTCTCCAACGACACCCTCTGGCCGCTCTACCACGACGTGATCTCCCCGCCGAGCTTCCACCGCGAATGGTGGGAGGCGTACGTGCGCGTCAACCGGAGGTTCGCCGAAGCGGCTGCCGAGGCCGCGGCATCCGGTGCCACGGTCTGGGTCCACGACTACCAGCTGCAGCTCGTGCCGCGGATGCTGCGGGACATGCGTCCAGACCTCGTGATCGGCTTCTTCAACCACATTCCGTTCCCGCCCTACGGCATCTACGCTCAACTCCCGTGGCGCAAGCAGATCCTCGACGGCCTGCTCGGCGCCGACCTGATCGGCTTCCAGCGGCTCGCGGATGCCGGCAACTTCTCCCGGGCGGTCCGTCGCCTCTTCGGGTACTCCACCCGTGGTGTCGCGATCGACGTGCCGGGCGCCGGGGGACACCACCGCCGGGTGATCGCCAAGCATTTCCCGATCTCGATCGACGCCGTCGCATACGCCGACCTCGCGAAGCAGCCGGAGATCCAGGCCCGCGCGCGCCGCATCCGCGAAGACCTCGGCAACCCGAAGACGATCATCCTCGGCGTGGACAGGCTCGACTACACCAAGGGCATCGGCCACCGGCTGAAGGCCTTCGGCGAGCTCCTCGAAGACGGGTCCATCTCCGTCGAGGACGTCACCCTCGTGCAGGTCGCGAGCCCCTCCCGGGAACGGGTCGGCGCATACATGGCACTCCGCGACGAGATCGAACTCGCCGTCGGCCGCATCAACGGCGACTATTCGACGATCAGCCACACCGCGATCAGCTATCACCACCACGGGTATCCGCGCGAGGAAATGGTCGCCCTGTACCTCGCAGCAGACGTCATGCTCGTCACCGCCCTCCGCGACGGGATGAACCTCGTCGCGAAGGAATATGTCGCCGTCCGCGGCGACAACGACGGCGTGCTCGTGCTGAGCGAATTCGCCGGCGCGGCCGACGAACTCAAACAGGCCGTGCTGATCAACCCGCACGACATCGACGGAATGAAGGCGGCCATCCTGCGCGCGATCGCGATGCCGCGTCCCGAAAGGCAGCGACGGATGCGTGCCCTGCGTCGCAAGGTGTTCGACAACGACGTCGCCGCCTGGTCCTCGTCCTTCCTGCGCACCCTCACCGAGGGCGCGGCCGTGCAGCCCGGCGTGCCCGATGACCTGGTGCACGCGCTCCGCGACTTCAGTTCGGCCGATTCGCTGCTCGTCGCGCTCGACTTCGACGGCACCGTCGCCCCGATCGTCGACAACCCGCAGGACTCGCGTGCCGTGGCCGGCACCCGCGAGGCCGTCGAGCGCCTGATCGGGATGGACGGCGTGCGGGTCGCCCTCGTCTCCGGCCGGTCGCTCGCCAGCCTGCGCCAGGTCGCCGAACCGCAGATCGAGGTTCTCCTGACCGGATCGCACGGCATCGAGGTGCAACTGGACACCCCGGACGAAGAGCTCGGGCTCAACCAGGACGAGCTCGCCCAGCTCGACACGCTCACCCGCGTGCTCGAGCGGGTCTCGGCATCCGTGACGGGCGCCTGGATCGAACGGAAGCCCGCCGGGCTGGCCCTGCACACCCGCAAGGCGACAGCGCAGGCGTCCCAGGCCGTGCAACGCGACGCCCGCGCGCAGCTCGGCGCCGTGCTGCCGGATCTCACCGTGCGCGAGGGCAAGAACGTGCTCGAATTCGCCGTGCGTTCGAGCTCGAAGGGCGATGCGCTCGAACGGCTCCGTCTGTACACGGGCGCCGACCGCGTGTTCTACGCCGGAGACGACGTGACGGACGAAGACGCCTTCACCGCGCTGCGCCCGGGCGACCTGGGCCTGAAGATCGGTGCGGGCACGTCCCTCGCCGGCTACCGGGTGCGCGGGCCGGAAGAAGTGCCGCTCGTGCTGCAGCTGATCGCCGACCTCCGGGAGGCTGCGGGAAAGACCGGAACTCCCAGCGAACGGTAACCCTGCGGCAAAGTTCCCGAAACACAGGTTCTAGAATCACTACATGCCTGAGATCGATCTGAAACCGCGTAGTCGCGACGTCACCGACGGAATCGAAGCCACGACCTCCCGCGGAATGCTCCGCGCGGTCGGGATGGGCGATGCAGACTGGGACAAACCCCAGATCGGCATCGCGAGTTCCTGGAACGAGATCACCCCGTGCAACCTGTCCCTCGACCGCCTCGCGCAGGCGGCCAAGGAGGGCGTGCACTCCGGTGGCGGCTACCCGCTGCAGTTCGGCACCATCTCCGTCTCCGACGGCATCTCGATGGGCCACGAGGGCATGCACTTCTCCCTCGTCTCCCGTGAGGTCATCGCGGACTCCGTCGAGGTCGTCATGCAGGCCGAGCGCCTCGACGGCTCCGTCCTGCTCGCCGGCTGCGACAAGTCCCTTCCGGGTATGCTGATGGCCGCCGCCCGTCTCGACCTCGCGAGCGTCTTCCTCTATGCCGGCTCGATCGCGCCCGGCTGGGTCAAGCTCTCCGACGGCACCGAAAAAGACATCACCATCATCGACTCCTTCGAGGCCGTCGGCGCCGTCAAGGCCGGGCGGATGTCCGTGGAGGACGCCAAGCGCATCGAATGCGCCTTCGCCCCCGGCGAGGGTGCCTGCGGCGGCATGTACACGGCGAACACCATGGCGAGCGTCGCCGAGGCCCTCGGCATGAGCCTGCCGGGATCCGCGTCCCCCGCCTCTGCCGACCGCCGCCGCGACTACTACGCGCACCGCTCCGGCGAGGCCGTCGTCAACCTGCTGCGCCTCGGCATCACGGCCAGGGACATCCTCACCCGCAAGGCCTTCGAGAACGCGATCGCCGTGGCCATGGCCTTCGGCGGCTCCACGAACGTCGTGCTGCACCTGCTCGCGATCGCCCGCGAGGCCGAGGTCGAGTTGAGCCTCGACGACTTCAACACGATCGGCGACAAGGTTCCGCACATCGGCGACCTGAAGCCGTTCGGCAAGTACGTCATGAACGACGTCGACCGCCACGGCGGGGTGCCCGCCGTCATGCGCGCCCTGCTCGAGGCCGGCCTCATCCACGGGGACGCGCTCACCGTCACCGGCAAGACCGTTGCGGAGAACCTCGCGGAGATCGACCCGCCGGACCTCGACGGCGAGGTGCTCCGCACGCTCGACAACCCGATCCACAAGAGCGGCGGCATCACCATCCTCAAGGGTTCGATGGCTCCGGAGGGTGCGGTCGTCAAGACAGCCGGCTTCGACAGCGACGTGTTCACCGGGCCCGCCCGCGTCTTCGAGCGCGAGCGCGCGGCGATGGACGCCCTCACCGAGGGCGCCATCGAAAAGGGCGACGTCGTCGTCATCCGTTACGAAGGCCCCAAGGGCGGCCCCGGAATGCGGGAGATGCTCTCGATCACCGCGGCCATCAAGGGCGCCGGGCTCGGTGCCGATGTACTACTGTTAACGGACGGCAGATTCTCAGGCGGCACAACCGGACTGTGTATCGGCCACATAGCACCCGAAGCGGTGGACGCAGGTCCGATCGCCTTCGTGCGCGATGGTGATCTCATACGGGTCGATATCGCAGCTCGCACGCTCGACCTACTGGTCGACCCTGAAGAGCTCGACGCCCGACGAGTCGGCTGGGCGCCTCTCCCCCCGCGCTACACTCGCGGCGTGCTCGCCAAGTACACGAAGCTCGTGCAATCGGCGGCCGTTGGCGCCGTCACGGGGTAGCGCTCACCATTCGTACTCGACCTTAGGGACCTGACTCAATGACCGCGGAACAGAACCCCGTGCCATCACCCACGCCCTCGCCGACTTCGGCCGCCTTACCGTCCGCCGCGGCGACGGCCGCGGCCGGCTCCGGTGAGCCCGAACTCCTGACCGGCTCCGGTGCCATCATCCGCACCCTCGAACTGCTCGGCGTGACCGACGTCTTCGGGCTGCCCGGCGGCGCCGTCATCCCGCTGTACGACGAGCTGATGACCCAGGACGCCATCCGGCACATCCTGGTGCGCCACGAGCAGGGCGCCGGCCACGCTGCGGAGGGCTACGCCTCGGCGAGCAACCGCGTCGGCGTCGCCATCGCGACCTCCGGTCCCGGTGCCACGAACCTCGTCACGGCGATCGCGGACGCCTACATGGACTCGGTGCCGATCCTGTGCATCACCGGCCAGGTCTTCTCGACGCTGATGGGCACGGATGCCTTCCAGGAGGCTGACATCGTCGGCATCACCATGCCGATCACGAAGCACTCGTTCCTGGTCAAGCGGCCGGAAGACGTTCCCGGTGCGATCGCATCCGCCTACCTGATCGCCTCGACCGGCCGGCCGGGTCCCGTTCTCGTCGACATCACCAAGGACGCCCAGCAGAAGACGGCGCCGTTCATCTGGCCGCCGAAGATCGACCTGCCCGGCTACCGGCCGATCACCAAGGCCCACGGCAAGCAGGTGCAGGCGGCCGCCCAGCTGCTCGCCGACGCCAAGAAGCCCGTGCTGTACGTCGGCGGCGGAGTCATCCGCGCCCGCGCATCCGCCGAGCTGCTCGCCTTCGCCGAACTCACCGGCACCCCCGTCGTCACGACGCTGATGGCTCGCGGCGCCTTCCCCGACTCGCACGACCTGCACCTCGGGATGCCGGGCATGCACGGCACCGTCCCCGCCGTCCTCGCCCTGCAGGAGGCCGACCTCATCATCGCGCTCGGCGCCCGCTTCGATGACCGGGTCACCGGCAAGGTCAGCGAATTCGCACCGAACGCCACGATCGTGCACGTCGACGTCGACCCGGCGGAGATCTCCAAGATCCGTACGGCCGATGTGCCGATCGTCGGAGACGCCAAGGACGTGCTCGCCGACCTCGCCGTCTCGTTCTCCGCGGTGCTGAAGACGACGACGCCGGACTTCACCGAGTGGTGGACCTACCTGGACGGTCTCCGCAAGGAGTACCCGCTCGGCTATTCCGAGCCGGCCGACGGCCTGCTCGCTCCGCAGTACGTGATCAAGCGCATCGGCGAACTCACCGGGCCGGAGGGCATCTACGCGGCAGGCGTCGGCCAGCACCAGATGTGGGCGGCCCAGTACATCAAGTACGAGCGTCCGAACTCCTGGCTCAACTCGGGAGGCGCCGGCACGATGGGCTACTCCGTTCCCGCTGCGATGGGCGCGAAGGTCGCCGAACCCGACCGGGTCGTCTGGTCGATCGACGGCGACGGATGCTTCCAGATGACCAACCAGGAGCTTGCGACCTGCACGATCAACAACATCCCGATCAAGGTCGCGATCATCAACAACTCCTCGCTCGGCATGGTGCGCCAGTGGCAGACCCTCTTCTACGACGGACGGCACTCCTTCACCGACCTGAACACGGGGCACGGCTCCGCGATGGTGCCCGACTTCGTGAAGCTCGCCGAGGCGTATGGTGCGCTCGGCATCCGGGTCACGAGCGCCGACCAGGTCGACGACGCGATCAAGCTCGCCCTCGCGACGAACGACCGTCCGGTCGTGATCGACTTCGTCGTGAGCCGGGACGCGATGGTGTGGCCGATGGTGCCGCAGGGTGTCAGCAACAGCTACGTGCAGTACGCCAAAGACCACGCACCGACCTGGGGAGAGGAGTAAGCCCATGAGTTCCCACGTCCTGAGCCTCCTCGTCGAGGACAAGCCCGGCCTGCTCACCCGCGTCGCCGGCCTCTTCGCCCGGCGCGGATTCAACATCGAAAGCCTCGCGGTCGGCCACACCGAGATCCCCGGCCTGTCGCGGATCACCATCCTCGTCGACGTCGAAGACCTCCCGCTCGAGCAGGTCACGAAGCAGCTCAACAAGCTGATCAACGTGATCAAGATCGTCGAGCTCGACCCGGCACAGTCCGTGCAGCGCGAGCACCTGCTCGTCAAGGTGCGTGCGGACAACACGACGCGGTCCCAGGTGCTCGAGGCGGTGACGCTGTTCCGTGCGCGGGTCGTCGACGTGGCCACCGACTCCGTCGTGATCGAGGTCACCGGGGATTCCGGCAAGACGCAGGCGCTGCTGCGCGTGCTCGAGCCCTATGGAATCAAGGAAATCGCACAGTCCGGACTGCTCGCCATCGGCCGCGGGTCCAAATCGATCACCGAACGCGTGTTCAAGAGCTAGCGTTCGCCCAGCAACCCCCTTTCTTCACCGACCTTTCTTCACCAAACAACTAGGAGATAACCACTCGTGTCTGAGATTTACTACGACAAAGACGCTGACCTGTCGATCATCCAGGGCAAGAAGGTAGCCGTCATCGGCTACGGATCGCAGGGACACGCGCATGCCCAGAACCTCCGCGACTCGGGTGTCGAGGTCGTCATCGGCCTCAAGGAGGGCTCGAAGTCCAAGGCCAAGGCCGAAGAGGTCGGCTTCACCGTCCTGAGCACCGCCGAGGCGGCCAAGTGGGCCGATGTCATCGTCATCCTCGCGCCCGACCAGGTGCAGCGTCACCTGTACGCCGCTGACGTGCTTCCGAACCTCGCCGCCGGGAAGGCGCTCGTCTTCGGACACGGGTTCAACATCCGCTTCGGTTACATCACTGCTCCGGAGGGCGTCGACGTCGTCATGGTCGCCCCCAAGGGACCGGGACACACCGTGCGCCGCGAGTTCGAGGCCGGCCGTGGCGTTCCCGTCATCGTCGCCGTCGAGAAGGATGCGACCGGCAATGCCTGGCCGCTGACGCTCAGCTACGCGAAGGCGATCGGCGGGCTCCGTGCCGCCGGCATCAAGACCACCTTCACCGAAGAGACCGAGACCGACCTGTTCGGCGAGCAGGCCGTGCTCTGTGGCGGCGTCTCGCAGCTGATCCAGTACGGCTTCGAGACCCTGACCGAAGCCGGCTACCAGCCGCAGGTCGCCTACTTCGAGGTGCTGCACGAGCTCAAGCTCATCGTCGACCTGATGTGGGAGGGCGGCATCGCCAAGCAGCGCTGGAGCGTCTCCGACACCGCGGAGTACGGCGACTACGTCTCCGGCCCCCGCGTGATCGACCCGCACGTGAAGGAGAACATGAAGGCCGTTCTCGCCGACATCCAGAGCGGCGCGTTCGCCGAGCGTTTCATCGCAGACCAGGACGCCGGAGCACCCGAGTTCCTCGCGCTCCGCAAGAAGGGCGAAGAGCACCCGATCGAGGCCACCGGCCGCGAGCTGCGCAAGCTCTTCGCGTGGAACGCCTCGAACGACGACGACTACGTCGACGGCGAAGCCGCCCGCTAGACACCGCACCACGCACCGCGTACACCGCACGACGAACGGCGGGGCTCCTCCACCCGAGGGGCCCCGCCGCTTCGCTTAACGCCGACAGCCTCCGACGGCTACTCTGGCCCTATGACTTCAGCACCACGCGGCGACGTTCCGCACGACGACGACGACGCGCTCGGCTGGGCCGGCGACGACGATCCCACCCTGCAGACCCGGTCGGAAGACGCCGACGCCCGCGAAAGCTCCCGCACGCCGGTCGAGCCGGACCCCGGTGCCTCCGCACCGGCATCAACACCGGCATCACCACCGGCATCCGAACCGGTCTACGCCGCGCTGCCGGACGGCTGGAGCGTCAAGGGCCCGACCGCTGCAATCGAAGCGGATGCCGCGGCCCGCGGCTCGGACCGCTCACCGATGAGCTCATTCACCCTGATCTCCCTCGGCGTCTTCGGCGGCATCTACCTGCTCTTCACGATCGGCTGGTTCATCGGTGTGAGCAGGATCGACAACCCGCTCGGCGATGCGCTCGCGAGCTTCATGTTCAGCCTCGGAACGTGGCTCGCCGTCGCTGCCCCCGTCGCCTGGTTCGCGGTGACGCTCTGGCTGACCCCGACCCGGCCGCGCGGCCGGATCCTGTGGCTGCTCCTCGGCGTCGTGCTGCTCGCCCCGCTCCCACTGCTCGTGAGCGGAGGGGCCGTCGCATGAGCGAGCCCATCGCACTCCCGAACCCGTCCGGCACCGGTACGTCCGGAACCGGCACTGCCGGAACCGACGTCGCGTCGAAGCGCCGCAGGCCCTCCTGGCCGTTCCTGGTCGTCGCCGTCTTCTTCGGACTCTTCTACGCCTGGGACGTCTGGTCGGGCCTCGGGAACCTGATCGGCCTCTCCCTCAACGCCGGGTCCCTCGACACCCAGCTCAGCGGGTTCGGCTGGGGAATCCTGCTCGCCGGGGTGCTCCTGCCGATGCTGATCTTCCTGCTCGCCGCCCGGATCGGACGGGGCAGGCCGCTCTACGCGCAGGCGGCACTGTTCCTCGTGGGCCTGGCCCTCGCATCCGCCCTGGCCCTCGACATCTACCAGTTCGGGCTCGGCAGCCTCATCGTCTGATCGAGGCGTCGGGCCTGGTCGGCAGGCTCAGAGAATGGCGAGCACGACGAGGGCGATCAGCGCGACCTGCTCGAGGACGCGGATCCGGAGCGGGATCGCGGCCCGGCCGAAGCGCTGCGGGTCGCGGGCGGCGAACGCGTTGGCCGGGAAGACCGCGATCAGGAAGATCACGAGCAGCACCCCGGTCACCCCGACCGTGGGAGGCCAGAGCAGGCCGAGGCCGCCCAGCATTTCGCAGACACCCGTGAACATGACCAGGACGACGGGGCCCCGCGCGCCGAAGATTGCCGTGAAGCGGAATCCGGGCGGGATCATCGCCGCCATCGTGCGCTGGACCACGGGGACGAAATGGGTGATCCCCGCGCCGAAGAAGAAGACGGCCAGAAGGCAGCGCAGGACGAACTGGAGGGAGTCCAACGTAACAGTGCTCATTGGGGAATATTACGGCCGATAGACTCGACGCAATACTGGCGCCCCACGGTCGCGGCGCGAGCCACAATTGCTGCTGCTATCGGAGGTTCTGTTTTCGTGTCAAAACCAGTCGTTCTTATCGCTGAAGAATTATCACCCGCAACCGTCGACGCACTCGGACCCGACTTCGAGGTCCGTACTGTCGACGGCACGGACCGGCCGGCCCTTCTCGCCGCGCTCGCATCGGCAGACGCCGTGCTCGTGCGCTCCGCGACCAAGGTCGACGCCGAGGCCATCGCGGCAGCGCCCCTGCTCAAGGTGATCGCTCGCGCGGGTGTCGGACTCGACAACGTGGACATTAAAGCAGCGACGGCCGCCGGTGTGATGGTCGTCAATGCGCCGACTTCGAACATTATCTCCGCCGCCGAACTGACCGTCGGCCACATCATTAGCCTGGCCCGCCACATCCCCGCAGCGAGTGGCGCTCTCGCGGAGGGGCAGTGGAAGCGCTCCAAGTACACCGGCGTCGAACTCTACGAAAAGACCGTCGGCATCATCGGCCTCGGCCGCATCGGCGCGCTGATCGCCGCTCGGATGCAGGCCTTCGGCACGAAGATCATCGCGTTCGACCCGTACATCACCTCCGCCCGCGCGCAGCAGCTCGGCGTCGTGCCCGTGACGCTCGAGGAACTCCTGGCCCAGTCCGACTTCGTCACCATCCACATGCCGAAGACCGCGGAGACGACCGGCATGATCGGCGCCGAGCAGTTCAAGCTCATGAAGCCGACCGCGTTCGTGATCAACGTCGCCCGTGGCGGCCTCATCGACGAAGACGCCCTCTACGACGCCCTCACCGCAGGCACCATCGCCGGGGCCGGCCTCGACGTGTTCGTGTCGGAGCCCCCGACCGGCTCCAAGCTCCTCGGCCTGGAAAACCTGATCACCACCCCGCACCTCGGCGCATCGACAGACGAAGCCCAGGAGAAGGCCGGAGTCTCCGTCGCCAAGTCGGTACGCCTCGCCCTCTCCGGCGAACTCGTTCCCGACGCGGTCAACGTCGCCGGCGGCGTCATCGACCCCTACGTGCGTCCCGGTATCCCGCTCGTCGAGAAGCTCGGCCAGGTCTTCTCCGGCCTCACCGCACAGAGCCCGCTCACGAGCGTCGACATCGACGTGCGCGGCGAACTCGCCGACTACGACGTGAGCGTGCTGCGCCTCGCCGCGCTCAAGGGCATCTTCACGAACGTCGTGAGCGAGACCGTCTCCTACGTCAACGCGCCGCTCCTCGCCGAGCAGCGCGGCATCGCGGTCCGCCTGCTCACCGACAAGGAATCGCCGGAATACCGCAACGTCATCCAGATTCGTGGCGCCCTCGCCGACGGCTCGCAGGTGTCCGTCTCCGGCACCCTGACCGGCACGAAGCAGATCGAGAAGATCGTCGAGATCAACGGGTACGACGTCGAGGTCACCTTCGCCGAGCACCTGATCGTGATGGTCTACACCGATCGCCCCGGAATCGTCGCCGTCTACGGCCGCGAGTTCGGCGACGCCCAGATCAACATCGCGGGCATGCAGATCGCCCGCCACGAGGCCGGCGGCAAGGCGCTGAGCGTGCTGACCGTCGACTCACCCGTCTCGACGGCACTGCTCGGGACCGTGCGCGACGCGATCTCGGCCGACGTGATGGTCGAAATCGCCATCACGGAGTAGCCGGTCCATCGGTCATCCGACCGATCACGGCGAGCAACCGGTCCAGTCTCGCCGCCGACACCACGTCGGTGGCGGGCTGGGCCGGGCTCGCGATCGTGGCTCCGAAGTACAGTCCGTCACTGATCAACAGGATCGCTTCCGCGACGTCCGGATCCCCGACGGTCTCCTCGATGACTGCCAGCCACTGGCGCCGGGTTGAGACCATTGCTGCATTCGCGAGAGGATGCGACCCCTGCGCCAGGCGCACGGTCGCGGCGATCGTGCGGTCGAGTGCCGTGCCCACACTTAGGGAAGTGCGGATCAGGTAGTCGACCGGCCCGGCCGGAGCCGACCTGATCTGTTCGATGTCGGTGGCGACGAGATCTCCCAGTCGGGTCAGGAGTCCCTGGACCAGGGCATCCTTCGTGCCGAAGTGATATAGGAGCCCGCCCTTCGACAGGCCGGCCTCCACCGCGACATTCTCGAGGGTTGCCGCCCGTTCGCCCTGGTCGATCAGGAGACCGGTGAACGCGTCGAGGATCCGGTACCGGGTCGAGGACTGCTCGGCTGACCGGATCGGTGGCTGTGCGGGCACGGGTGTCATAGTGCTACTGTACCGTCTGGACGGTACAGTTCGTACCGTCCCCTCCTGCGACGGTTTAAGCCGTCCCTCGCCCGGAAAGTTGCTGCACAGTGTCAACCCCCACCCGCCCCCGCACCCTCTTCATACCCGGCGCCGCGCCCGTACGCCGCTGGTGGGCACTTGCGGTGCTGATGCTGCCAGTGCTGCTCGTGTCGATCGACAACACCGTGCTCAACCTCGCCCTGCCGCAGATCTCCGAGGCCCTCAGCCCGAGCGGCACCCAGCTGCTCTGGGTGATCGACATCTACCCCCTCGTGCTCGCGGGGCTACTGGTGTCGATGGGCAGCCTCGGCGACCGGATCGGCCGACGCCGCCTGCTGCTGATCGGCTCCGCGGGCTTCGGAGTGATGTCGGTGATCGCGTCTTTCGCCCCGAGCATCGAATGGCTCATCCTCGACCGTGCGGCCCTGGGCATTTTCGGGGCAATGCTGATGCCGCCGACACTCGCGCTGCTGCGGTCCGTCTTCACCGACCGCAACGAACGCCGCCTCGCCATCGCCATCTGGGCGAGCGGCTTCGCGGCCGGAAGCGCACTGGGGCCCGTCGTCGGCGGCCTCATCCTCGAGAACGGGGAGTGGGGATCCGTCTTCCTGCTCGCTGTGCCGCTGTTGCTGCCCCTGCTCGTGGTGGCGCCGCTGATCGTGCCAGAATCCCGGGACCCGAACCCGGGCGCGATCGACGTGCCGAGCATCCTGCTGTCGCTCGTGACGATGTTCCCGATCGTCTTCGGCATCAAGACCCTCGCCGATACCGGTTTCGGTGTCGCCGGAATCGCGTCGATCGCGGTGGGACTGGTGGCCGCGCTCCTCTTCGTCCGTCGGCAGCGGTCTCTTCGCGTGCCGATGCTCGACCTCGCGCTCTTCCGTCGCGGCTCGTTCAGCGGCGCCGTCGGGGTCAACTTCCTGAGCGTCGTCGCTCTCGTCGGCGGACTGTTCTTCGTCTCGCAGTACCTGCAGCTCGTCCTCGGGCTCGAGCCCCTCGCCGCCGGTCTGGTGCTCGTGCCCGGCCTGCTCGCGATGATCCTGGCCGGATTGCTCGTCGTCCCGATCGCCCGGCGGGTCCGGCCGTCGGTCGTGGTCCCGGCCGGGCTGTTGTTCTCGGCGGCCGGGTACACGGCGTTCGCGGTCGGCGGCGCCGGATTCGGCCCTGCCGGTGTGGCCGTCGCCTTCGTCGCCCTCGGGATCGGGATCGGGGCCGCCGAGACGGTGTCGAACGAATTGATCGTCGCGAGCGCACCGCCGGAGAAGATGGGCGCGGCATCCGCTGTCGGGGAGACCGCCTACGAACTGGGTGCGGTGCTCGGCACCACGGTCCTGGGCAGCATCCTCACCTCCGCATACCGCTCCGCGGTGGTGCTGCCGGACGGGCTCGGCGCCGGACAACGGGCGGCGGCGGGGGAGACCCTCGGCGGGGCCGTTGCCGTCGCGGCCGACCTGCCTGCCGGAGCAGGCCGGATGCTGCTCGAATCCGCGAGGGAGGCCTTCCTGAGCGGAATCGGCCCGACCGCCTGGATCGGAGCCGGACTCGTGGTCGTTGCCGCTCTGGTCGGCTTGGTCGCGCTGCGCTCGGCGCGGTGAACGGGCCTCGGGCGCTGGCGTGCCGGTACTGCGGGGATCACCCGACCTGACGCGTCGCAGTAGGGTTTGGGTACAGCAATCCGAGCCCCCAGGAGTCCCATGTCCCGTCAGATCAAGCTCGCCGTCATTCCCGGAGACGGGATCGGACCCGAAGTCGTCGCAGAAGCCGTCAAGGTGCTCAGCGCCGCGACGGTCGCCGATGACGTCGAGTTCGCGCTGACCTGGTTCTCGCTCGGCGCGACCCGGTTCCTCGAGACGGGCGACGTGCTCACCGATGCGGACCTCGGGGCGATCGCCGCCCAGGACGCCATCCTGCTCGGCGCCGTCGGGGGAGTGCCCGGCGACCCGCGCCTCGCGAACGCGAACATCGAGCGGGGCCTGCTGCTCCGGCTGCGCTTCTCGCTCGACCACTATGTCAACCTGCGCCCGAGCGTGCTGTTCCCCGGTGTGCCGAGCCCGCTCGCGGCCCCGGGCAACGTCGACTTCGTCGTCGTGCGCGAGGGCACGGAAGGACCGTACGTCGGCAACGGCGGCGCCATCCGCCAGGGCACCGCGCACGAGGTCGCCAACGAGGTCTCGGTCAACACGGCCTTCGGAGTCGAACGCGTCGTACGCTTCGCCTTCGAAGTCGCCCAGGGCCGCCCGGCCAAGCATCTGACGCTCGTGCACAAGACCAACGTGCTCGTGTTCGCGGGCGGACTGTGGCAGCGGATCGTAACCGCGGTCGCCGCGGAATACCCCGACGTGAGCGTCGACTACCTGCACGTGGACGCCGCGACGATTTTCCTCGTCACAAATCCGAGTAGATTTGATGTCATCGTCACGGATAACCTCTTCGGCGACATCCTCACCGACCTGGCGGCCGCAATCAGCGGCGGCATCGGCCTGGCAGCATCCGGGAACATCAACCCGGACGGCCGGTTCCCGAGCATGTTCGAACCGGTGCACGGTTCGGCCCCCGACATTGCGGGCAAGCAGCTTGCGGATCCGACGGCCGCCATCCTTTCCGTCGCCCTCATGCTCGATCACCTGGGCCTGACGGATGCCGCGGCCCGGGTCAGGGACGCGGTGGTCGCCGATATCGCGGCCCGTACCGGAAACGGAGCATTCACGGCGTCGCGCGGTACCAGCGAGGTGGGCGACGCCATCGTGACTCGAATGACAGACAAGGGACTCCAATGAGCCAGGCAGCACTGAGCGACACCACCATCACCGAAACCACCACAGACCCGACGACGGGTGCCTTCCCGCTGACCTTCAGCCTGACGCCGTCCACGATGGCGCGCACGAGGGCCGAGCGCGAGGAGATCCTCGCCGACCCCGGTTTCGGCAAGAAGTTCACCGACCACATGGTCTCGATCGACTGGACGGTCGAGGAGGGCTGGCACGACGCCCGGGTCATCCCGTACGGCCCGCTGCAGCTCGACCCTGCCTCGTCCGTGCTGCACTACGGCCAGGAGATCTTCGAGGGCCTCAAAGCGTATCGCCACGCCGACGGCTCGATCTGGACCTTCCGCCCCGAGAAGAACGCCGACCGCTTGCAGCGTTCGGCACGCCGGCTCGCCCTGCCGGAGCTCTCCGAGAGTGATTTCATCGAGTCCATCCGGCAGATCATCGCCGTGGACGGCGACTGGGTGCCGTCTGACCATGAGACGAGCCTCTACCTGCGTCCGTTCATGATCGCGAACGAGAGCTTCCTCGGTGTGCGCGCCGCCCACAAGGTTGGGTACTACGTCATCGCGAGCCCCGCGGGCGCCTACTTCGCCAACGGCGTCGCCCCGATCAAGATCTGGCTGTCGACCGAATACGCCCGCGCCGGCCGCGGCGGCACCGGGGCCGCGAAGTGTGGCGGCAACTACGCCGCCTCGCTCCTGCCGCAGATGCAGGCCTATGACAACGACTGCGCCCAGGTGCTCTTCCTCGACGGGGAGACCGGTTCGCACATCGACGAACTCGGCGGCATGAACGTGTTCTTCGTCTACGGCACCGACACGCTCGTCACCCCGAGGCTGACCGGAACCATCCTCGAGGGCGTCACGCGCGACAGCATCATCCAGCTCGCCCGCGACCGGGGGCTGACCGTCGAAGAGCGCGACGTGACCCTGGACGACTGGCGCGACGGAATCGCATCCGGTGCCATCACCGAGGTCTTCGCGTGCGGCACCGCCGCCGTGGTCACCCCGATCTCGCAGCTCAAGGGCCCAGGCGGCCTCGCCATCGGCGATGCCGATGCCCCGGCCGGCACGATCACCATGGCCCTCCGCCAGGAACTCACCGACATCCAGTACGGGCTGCTGCCCGACCGGCATGGCTGGCTCACCCGCCTCGACACGCCTGCGGGCCAGGCGTGAAGGTCGCGCGGTTCAGCCTCGATGGCGTGATCGCCTTCGGCATCGTCGACGACGATGAGCTTGTGGTGCTCAAGGGCGATCCGATGTTCGCCGGATATGACCCGACCGGCGACCGGGTCGCCCTGCGCGACGTGAAACTGCTCGCGCCGGTGATCCCGCGGTCCAAGATCGTCGGCATGGCGCACGCGTTCTACTCTGACGACGAGGAACGCGAGCAGGCCGAACCGCGCGAGCCGCTGTTCTTCCTCAAGCCGAACACCGCGGTGATCGGGCCGGACGACCCGATCTTCCTCCCTGCGCAGTCCCACGACGTGCGCGTCGAGGGCGAGCTCGCAATCGTGATCGGCAAGATCGCGAAGAACGTGACGGTCGAGAACGCGGAGGACGTCATCTTCGGGTACACAATCGCAAACGACGTGACGGCGCGCGATCTCCTCGAGCGCGACGGCCAGCTCGCCCGCGCCAAGAGCTTCGACTCGTTCTGCCCGCTCGGCCCCGTGATCGACACCGAGTACGACTGGACCAGCCTGCATCTGACCGGTCGGGTGAACGGCGAGAAGTTCCAGAAGGGGACGGCTGAGCTCTACAAGCACTCCGTCGCCGAGGTCGTCGCGTTCGTCTCGAGCGTCTTCACGCTGCTCCCGGGCGACGTGATCCTCACAGGCGCACCCGACCGGGCCGAGAAGGTCCGCGACGGCGACGCCGTGCAGATCGAGATCCCGGGCATCGGGATCCTGACGAACCCGGTCAAGCGGCTCTAGTCGAGTCGGTCAGGGGTGCCAGGACTGGACCTGGGCGGTCGCCGTCGCGAGGAGCGCGAGGGACTCGTCCCGGTTCACCCTGGCGAGCAGCATGACGCTCATCGAGAGCGAGGCGAGCGTGCGTGCGCGCTCGTCGAGAACGGTCGGCGCGGCATCCGTGCCCGGTTCGGACTCGGCCGCGGCGCCGGCGAGGGCGTTGCGCAGCGCCGCGGTGAGTTCGGCACGATAGTCGTCGACGACCTTCCTCGCGAGCGCGTCGTGGCCGGCGAGTCCCGCTGCGCAGTTGACCAGCAGGCACCCCCGGCGCGGAGAATCGTCCGGCAGCGAGGCTACGGCGAGGCTCAGCCCTGCGTAGTACTCGAGCAGGGCGACCCGGCCCGCCGATTCGGCGAGCAGCGGACGCAGGCGTGGGCGGATGACCGTCTCCAGATAGTCCGCGACGGCGGCATCGAAGAGCCCGCGTTTGCTCCCGAAAGCGTGGTACAGGCTCGACCGATTGAGCCCGGTGACGCGCTCGAGGTCGGCTAGGGACGCCGCCTCGAAGCCGCGGTCCCAGAAGAGGTCGCGCGCCGCTGTCACCACGATGGGAGTGTCGAAGCTTGCCGTGCGGCCCATCTCGGTCTCCAGTCACTGGTCGGGTTTTTGTGTACCGTTCGATTCAGCATATACTAAACCGGTCGGTACAAAAACGTTCCGAGCGCCACGTTCGGCACAGACCAGTACAGGAGTCACCCATGACCGCGCCCAGCACATCCACTACGTCCAGCACCCAGATCCAGCTCGCCGCACGCCCCGTCGGATGGCCGACGGCGGCCGATTTCCGCACGGTCCACGTCGACCTCCCTGACCTCGCGCCCGGTGAGATCCGCGTCGCCAACGAGTTCGTCTCCGTCGACCCGTACATGCGCGGCCGGATGAACGACGTGAAGAGCTACTCGCCGCCCTACGCGCTCGATGAGACCATGTCCGGCGGCGCGGTCGGCCGGGTCGTCGCATCCGCTGCCGACGGATTCGCCGTGGGCGACGTCGTCGTGCACCAGTACGGATGGCGCGACCTCGTGCAGGCCCCCGCCGAGGGCTTCCGCGTCGTCCCCGAGCTGCCCGGCGTTCCGCTCTCCGCCTACCTCGGCGTGCTCGGGATGACCGCGCTCACCGCCTACGTAGGCCTCCTCGACATCGCGGGCATGCAGCCCGGCGACACCGTCTTCGTCTCCGGCGCTGCCGGCGCGGTCGGCAGCATGGTGGGGCAGATCGCACGGCTCAAGGGCGCAGGCCGCGTCGTCGGCTCTGCGGGCACGCCCGAGAAGGTCGCGCTGCTCACGAGCAAGTACGGCTTCGACGCCGCCTTCAACTACAAGGACGGCGACATCGCCGGCCAGCTCGCCCTCGCCGCGCCCGACGGCATCGACGTCTACTTCGACAACGTCGGGGGAGAACACCTCGAGGCCGCCCTCGGCGCCTTCAAGGACGGCGGCCGCGCGGCCCTCTGCGGCGCGATCTCCAACTACAACACGACGGAGGCATCCGCCGGACCCCGCAATATGTCGAACATCGTCACCCGCGGGCTCACCCTGAAGGGCTTCACCGTCGGCAACTACCTGCAGCACTTCGGCGCGTTCTCGGCCGAGATGTCCGGCTGGCTGACCAGCGGCGCCGTCGTCTTCGACGAGACCGTCGTCGACGGGATCGACAACGCGGTCGAGGCCTTCCTGGGCCTCATGCGCGGAGAGAACACCGGCAAGATGGTCGTTCGCACCGTCGCCTGAGCCGACTCGGTCCCGCTCCATGACCCGCATTCATCACAATTCGATCCTGGGAGAACCATGAATCACGTACTCTTCGTGGTCAGCGCAGCTGACCACTGGACCCTCAACGACGGCACCCTGCACCCGACCGGGTACTGGGCCGAGGAACTCGCGGAACCGCACCGGCTGTTCAGCGAGGCCGGCTGGTCCATCACCATCGCGACTCCGGGCGGGGTGGCGCCCACGATCGACCGGGGCAGCCTCACCGCTCAGGCCGCGGGCGGCGAGGACCGGGCCGCGGAGATCGTGGCCTACCTCGGCTCGATCGGCGAGGAACTCGACGCCCCGCGCAGCATCGACGACATCGTCGTGGCTGACTACGACGTCGTCTTCTACCCGGGCGGTCACGGGCCGATGGAAGACCTCGCGGTCGACGCGACGTCCGGCGCGCTCATGACGGAGGCGCTCGACACCGACCGGATTCTGGCCGTGTTGTGCCACGCCCCGGCCGCCCTGCTCGCCGCGAAGCGTGCGGACGGCAGCTGGCCGTTCACCGGGTATCGCATGACCGGGTTCACCAACGAGGAAGAGGTCATCGGGGGGCTCGCCCCCAAGGCGCCCTGGCTGGTGCAGACCCGCCTGGTGGAGCTCGGAGCGGACTTCGTCGAGGCGGCGCCGTTCACCGCGCACATCGAGGTCGACCGGAACCTCTACACCGGCCAGAACCCGGCATCCTCCGGCGAGCTCGCGGCCCGGATCATCGCGGTCGTCGCTGCCAAGAAGTAGCACCGCGCGCACCTGAGGTGTCGCAGATCGAGGTTCCGCGGGCACGCGAACGTCGATCTGCGACACCTCACTTCGTGGGTGTGGGCGTGGGTGTGCGGCGTCAGTGGCCGAGGGCGCGGAGGGCGTCTTCAACGTCGTCGGCATCGTTCCAGAGGTGGAAGGCCACGCGAGCGCGTCCTGCCCGACCGGATGCCGTGAGTCCGGCGGCCGTGAGGCGCGCGAGGTCGGTGCCCGCGGCATCCGCCCACGTGACGACGGCCTGGCCGGCCTGTTCGGCCGGGTCGATGCCGAGGCCGGCCCGGAAGGCGTCGGCGAGGCCCACGTCGTACCGTCGCACCTCGTCAAGATCGAGCGTGCCGAATAACTCGAGCGCGGGCTCCGCACCGACCCAGGCCGTCCACGCCGGCGACACGTCGAAGCGGCGGGCGTCGGCCGCGAGCCGCATGCCCGGCCCGTAGCAGGAGCCCCAGACGTCCTGTCCGGCGTACCAGCCGGCCTGGGCCGGGCGCACGACGGCGCCGAACCGCTCGGCAACGGTGAGGAAGGCGACGCCCCGAGGTGCGCACAACCATTTGTAGGCGTGGCAGATCGTGGCGTCGAAGACCGAGGCGTCCACCGGCATCCACCCGGCTGCCTGGGTCGTGTCGCACAGGGTGAAGGCGCCATGGCGGCGGGCAGCGGCGAGGATCGCGGTCGTCTCGGCGACGGCGCCCGTCGCGGACTGGACGAGCGACCAGGAGACCAGCCAGGTGTTGCCCGTGATGCTCTCGGCCAGGTGCGCGAGGGGAACGTGCCGCACGGTGACGCCGCGGTGGGCCTGGTTCAGGAACGGGAAGACCATCGAGCTGAAGTCGCCGTCGACACAGAGCACCTCTGCCCCGTTCGGAACGCTCGCGGCCACGAGCCCCGCGAGCACCGAAGCCTGGGAACCGATCGCCACCCGGCTCACCGGTACCGCCACGAGCCGCGCGTAGGCGGCGCGCACCCGTTCGACGACCGCGGCATACCCGGCGGCCGAGGCCGAGCCGCTTGCCCAGGCGTCGAGGTCGGCGCGGAGGGCCGCGACCGTTCCGGCCGTCGGCAGCCCGAGCGTGCAGGCGGCGAGGTACCCGCGACCGCCGGGGAACTGCGCCCGGGCGGCGGCGATACCCAGTTGCGGACGGGCGATGCGCGAGCGGGTCGTGTCGGGGGAGTCTGGGCTGGTCACTCCACCAGCATCCGCCGCCGCTAATCATTCGACAATCGCCAGTGAGTGATGGAACTCATAACCTCGGGTTATCCTTGAGGATGCCTGCCACCGATTCCGGCCTCGACTCCCATGCGCTGCGGGTCGTTCAGGCCCTCGCCGAGCACGGTTCCATCACCGCGGCGGCGCGCGCCCTCGGCTACAGCCAGCCCGCGGTCAGCCAGCAGCTCAAACGACTCGAACAGCGGGTGGGGCTGGCCCTGGTCGAGCGGGTTGGCCGTGGCGTGCGCCTCACCGAGGCCGGCCGGCTGCTCGCCCGGCACGCCCGCACCGTGACCGGAGCCCTCGACGCCGCCGCAGGCGACCTCGCCGAGCTTCAGGGCCTCCGGGCCGGCCGGGTGCGGGTCGCCGCGTTCCCTTCCGCGTCCGCGACGATCGTGCCGCGCCTGCTCGCCGACCTGGGGAGGCGGCATCCGGGGCTCTCGATCACCTACGTCGAGGCGGAACCGCCGGAGGCCGTTGCCCTCGTCCGCGAGAACCGGGTCGACCTCGCCCTCACGTTCAGCTACCCCGGAGACCTCGTCGACCCGCACAAGGACAGCGCGGAAGGGCTCTCGGTCGCGACGCTCGGACGGGACGAGGTGCTGCTCGTGGTTCCGGTCGGCCACCGGTTGGGCGATGCGGAGTCGATCGACCTCGGCGATCTCGCGGGCGAGCGCTGGATCGGCGGCTGCCCGCGTTGCCGCGGCCACCTGCTCGAGCTCTGCGAACGGCGCGGATTCGTTCCGGACATCTCGTACGAAACCGACAACGTCGCCGCTGTCTTCGGCATGGTCGCCGCCGGGATCGGCGTCGCCGTGCTGCCGTCGCTCGCGGTCGACTCCGTCGGCGCCCGGTCGGGAGTGCTGATCCGGCCGACCCGGACGGGCGAGTACCGGACCCTGCACGCCGTCACCGCAGACGGGGCCACCGGCGTGCCGGCGCTCGGGGAGACCCTCCGCGCACTCACGTCGCTGACGGCATCCGCCCGATAGCGCCAGGCCCGCACCTGTCCTTGCCCGCCCACCCGCGTGATCCACGCGCCAAGTAGACTCGATACCGATGTCTGAGACCACTGTGTACCCATTTTCCACCGCGACCGGCACGGATGTCCGCGTGCGGTTCTGCCCCTCACCGACCGGAACCCCGCACGTGGGTCTCGTTCGCACGGCCATGTTCAACTGGGCATACGCGCGGCACACCGGCGGCACCTTCATCTTCCGGATCGAGGACACCGACCCCGCCCGCGACAGCGAGGAAAGCTACCTGCAGCTCAAGGACGCACTGCGCTGGCTGAAGCTCGACTGGGACGAGGGTGTCGACGCCGGGGGACCGCACGGGCCGTACCGCCAGTCCGAGCGCTATGACATCTACCGCGACGTCGTCGAGAAGCTCAAGGCGTCGGGCCACATCTACGAGAGCTTCGCGACCGGCGAGGAGATCGAGGCCCGCAACGTGGCCCTCGGCCGCGACCCCAAGCAGGGCTACGACAACTTCGAGCGCGACCTCACCGAGGAGCAGCGCGCCGCCTATCGCGCCGAGGGTCGTGCGCCCGCGCTGCGGCTCAAGGTGCCGGACACCGAGATCAGCTTCGACGACCTGGTCCGCGGCGAGATCACCTTCCCGGCCGGCTCGTTCAGCGACTTCGTCGTGGTGCGTCCCAACGGGCATCCGCTCTACCCCTTCGTCAACCCCGTCGACGACGCGCTGATGGGCGTCACCCACGTGCTCCGCGGTGAGGACCTGCTCTCCTCCACGCCGCGTCAGATCGCGCTCTACCAGGCGCTGATCGAGATCGGCCTGACGACCTTCATCCCGCGCTTCGGCCACCTGCCCTACGTGATGGGCGACAAGAACAAGAAGCTCTCCAAGCGCGACCCCGAGTCGAACCTGTTCCTGCACCGCGAGCGCGGCTTCATCCCCGAGGGGCTGCTCAACTACCTCTCGCTGCTCGGCTGGTCGCTCTCCAAGGACCAGGACGTCTTCAGCGTCGACGAGCTCGTCGCGGCCTTCGACGTCGAGGACGTCAACCCGAACCCGGCGCGCTTCGACCTCAAGAAGGCCGAGTCGATCAACGGCGACCATATCCGCCTGCTCGAGCCCGCGGACTTCGCCGCCCGTATCGTCCCCTACCTTGTCTCCGCCGGGGTCGTCGACCTGCCGCTCGGCGACGCCCGCGAGGCCGTGCTCACGGCCGCCGCGCCGCTGATCCAGGAACGCATCGCCCTGCTGGGCGAGGCGCCCGGCATGCTCGGCTTCCTGTTCGTCACGAGCGAGGCGCTCGTGCACGAAGCGGATGCCCTCGCGAGCCTCCCGAAGAACGCCGCCGAGATCCTTGCGGCGTCTGTGACCACCCTCGAGAGCATTCCCGAGGCCGAGTGGACCCACGACCGCGTGCACGAGGCGCTGGCGACGGCTCTCATCGAAGGACTGGGGCTCAAGCCCCGCGTCGCCTTCGGTCCGCTGCGCGTCGCAATCTCGGGCCGCAAGGTGTCGCCGCCGCTGTTCGAGTCGATGGAGATCCTCGGCCGCAGTGAGTCGCTCGCGCGACTGGCGCTGCTGGCCGGCAGCCCGGCGGTGGTCGGCAGCCCGGCGGTTGTCGAGGGCCCGGCCGCCTGAGCGCGACTGCCGTGATTCGCGGCTCACGACCCGCCGATGTGGCGCTCAGTTTGGCCAGCATCCGCTCTGTGGGTTAGAGTTACGAGTCGGCCGATCTTCGGAGAGGCTTACGGCCAATGGGGTATGGTGTAATTGGCAACACGACTGATTCTGGTTCAGTTGTTCTTGGTTCGAGTCCAGGTACCCCAGCTTAAAACCCCTGTGTTTCCTAAGGAAACCAGGGGTTCTTTTGTATCGTGACCAGAGTCTTCCGCCGCACCTGCCGCACCTGCCGCGGCGGGCGCCAAGAGCCCCTGTGGCCATCGACCTCCCAATAGACAACGCCATGCTCGGGACAGCGAACATTTTCGTCGCCAATCGAAGGCTAGGGAGCGGCACCGTGCTTGGACCAGTTCTGGCCTTGCATTTTTCCTGTGTCTCATTTTTTCGCTCACCTGAGAGTGTCGAGCCCCAAATTTGGGGGCTGGTCGCCAGTTCGCCTGCCCGATTGGATATGGTCAGCGTTCGGAACTCAGAGTGCACTTTTGCCGTTCGCCGCAGGAATGCAGGCTCGGTGTTGTGGACTTCATTCATCTGCTTGGGGGGAATCAATTGCGATGGTCTTTGTCCGCATACATTTGATTGACAGCGCTGATATTCGTCAACCTGGTTGTGCCAACCGGTACGGCGCATGCAGCTTCAGAGCGGCCGTTCGGCGAGTGCCCTGCTGTGAATTACGCACCGAGTTGCGGCATTGAGCTGCAGGTCGGCCAGGACGGTTCAATCGGTGTCGCTGTTGACAATTCGGTGGGCTCCTACGACGGTGCGGACGACACGTTGGTCGGCATCGTGAACAACTCGCTGGTGCCTGTGAGCGCTATCACGGTCACGGGACCAGGATCTGGTCTGGCCGGTTTCGATGGCGACGGCCTGTGTGCCTATAGCGGTTGCAACTATGGACCCACGGATTATGAAGGTCCCGGTACATCGTTCGTGACGCGCTCGAATCTGCCCGATTCCGCTGAGGTCGATTTCACTCCGGCGCTGGCTCCCGGAAGCACGGCGTACTTCTCCTTGGAAGGTGCTTTGCAAAGCGCACAACTGACCGCGAGAACGGGGGCCATCCAGGGAAAGAAGTCCTTGATCTTCGTCCATGGAATCAATGAGGAGGCGCAATCGAAAACAGCCTTCACCGAGTTCCCCTCGATCTTCAGTCGCGTCGGAAATGTCGTACTGGAGGGTTTTGTCTATTACGAAGACGTGGCCCAGGGCAATGTGGCGAATGGTTTGGGTGCTTGCGGATCGGGGTTGCCTCTGAATGTGGTCGAGAAGGCTGCTGCGGTCGGGATGCCTATCTCTGGGAGCCACGATTTTGGCTCGCCAAACTGTGATGGCTCGAGCTCGATCGGGGTCAACGCGATCAAGCTCGAGGAACAAATCAAAAAGGACTTTGAAGACAGCGGGAATCAACCTGTGATCTTGGTCGGGTACAGCATGGGCGGCAGCATTATTCGTGGAATGATCGCCTACTCGCAGCTTGCTGGGGACCACGTCGCCGAGAAGATGATCGATAGTGTGTCATTCATCCACGGAGTACAGCAAGGCTCACCACTCGCAAACGCGGGAGCCATCCCACCGATACGCCTCTGGAGGGCGGCCAGAAATTCCTGAACGGAGCGCCTGGGGCGCAGAACTGGGAATTCACCCAACTGCACCGCTACTACTGGGATCCGGTGTTTCCAGCGAGTCAGGGCATCGCGTATGGACAAGCACTCTTCTCTGCGCCTGAGCAGCACCTCAATGTGCGATTTGCCCTTGACCAGACTCTGGTCACCGATTGCCGAGACCATTCCACCGTCAGCGCGGACGAAGAGCTGGTTCGCCTGCTCAACGGCCGTTCCTCCGGCATCCCCTACAACTGCAAACCGTGAGGATCACCATGAACAAGAGCACCCGTTTCATCCTGGCCGGCTTCGCCGCGCTGGGTCTTGCCTCAGCAATGGTGGTCAGTACGCTCCCTGCTGGTGCGGAGGCATCGGTCAATTTCGGGGATCCCAGCGTCGGCTTCCGGGACCAGCAAACGGGCGCGTACTTGCGGATCGATCTTGACTCCACCGATGCGGGTGCCGGCGGCTTCTACTTCAGCGCACCGGGCGTGGGCTTGGTCGTTCCGGCCGCACCCGCTACCTTGGACAAGCGAAGCAGCAACGACGACTCCCGTGATGACGGTGGTGAGTCCAACGAGAAGCACGACGCACAATTTCGATATGAAGGCCCGGCCGCACAGTACGCGGCCGCGCCACTGGCCGGCGATATTAGCGAACCTGCTCCCAGCGGGCCGTCCACCGCGACCACTGTGCGCGTGATCGGGCATGCTGACACTGCCAAGCGCACCGCAAGCGTGGAAGTGTGGATCGGCAAGAAGCACTTCAACCTCAAAGCCGCGCCCGCCCCACGCACCGCCGGGAAGGTGATCACCTCGGTGATCACCGCGCTGAAGGCCACCGATTTGGGCGCCATCTACGATCTTGGGGATCCGAGTCTGCGCCACGGTCTCACGAAGGCTCAGTTCATCACAGCGATGAGCGCTTCCAAGAGTGGCAGCGTCACCGCGATCACCGCGACCGGGGCGACGAGCTATGTCACGACGAGCGCCGGAGTGGACTTCGCTCTCGTGCCAATCACATTCGCGTACACGAAGGACGCCACCCCGAATGAAGTGAACGCACACCTGCGCCTGATCTACACTGGCGGCCAGTGGCGGTACATGACCATGCAACCCGACTCGACGCCCGCGAACTACGACACCACCGCACCCGACCCTCAAGCCCCCTGATATTCGCGTTCATCAATCAGAAGTGAGAGGAAGGCCAATGATGGACAGGCACCGTGTCGCGGCTGGAGTGGTCGTGGCCGCGATCTGTGGGCTTATCCTGACCGGGTGCGTGCCCGGCGGATATTCCGTGGAGACATTGTCCATGGAGCCTGAAGCAGCGTTGACCTACCCCGGCAGCACGGAAGTGACGACCGATAAAATACCCGGTCGGGTCCAATTCGGACTGGATGGCGGGGACGTTGCTGCCACTGGAATATCTGCTACCACGACGCATACGCAGCTCGAGGTGCTCGACTATTACACGCACGCTCTCGAAGCAGATGGGTGGGACCAGATCCTGGACAATCCGGGCATGTTGCTGCCTTCTGGCGCGCGCGGTCATTCAGTTCTTTGGTGGAAGACCGGGCCGAAGCTTTCTTATTCAGTTCTCGTCTGGGCCGAAGGCGAAACCACAAAATACAGCACAGAAATTGAAGCCAGACGATAATGGATCCCTCAAGAATGCCTCGCCTCACCGGGTTTGCCGTGACTCTGGGTATCTCTCCTCCGTCCTCTGTGCGCGAGATGGCGCTGGACCCACAGTCATAGAGTTGGTCGCATGGAGACCATCGAGAAAGCAACGGAGTTCCTCACCGCGTAACGGCTCGCCGCAACCGGAGTATCTCACAATGCCGAAGGGCATGGCAGCAACGTGATCTACCAGCGGTTCGACGGAGGTCGTGCCGGCGAGTGTGTCGCTTCGCCCGAGTGCCTGGGAATTTCCGCGTGAATCCACGACTCGACAACGCTTCCCTCAGTGCAGACATGTCCTGGCTGTGGATGATCCATCCAACGAACCGGCTCTGACTCGCCACTAGATTCGGGGAGCCTGAACATCAGTGGAACTGAGCCAACGGAGCACGAGTGCAGAATCAGATCGCAGACAGCCGGAGTCCCACCTCAAAGCCGTTGGATGGGATCCTGGTCGCGGACTTCTCCCGAGTGCTGGCTGGTCCGCTCGCCACCGTGATGCTGGCCGACTTGGGAGCCCGGGTGGTCAAGGTGGAACGACCGGGAACGGGCGACGACACGCGCGCGTGGGGCCCGCCCTTCTCCGCAACGGGGGCCACCTACTTCGAGAGCGTCAATCGCAACAAGGAATCCCTCTGCCTCGACCTCACCGACGACGCAGACCTGGCCGTCGCACGCGCTCTCGCGGTCAAGGCCGACGTGCTCGTCGAGAACTTCAAGCCCGGCGGGATGGACCGGCTGGGCTTGGGCTATGACAGCCTCAAGGAGGAGAATCCGGGCCTCGTCTACGCCTCGATCACCGGGTTCGGCAGCGCGGGCGGGGCCGACTTGCTCGGCTACGACTTCATGGTGCAGGCGCTGGGCGGGCTGATGAGCGTCACGGGGGATGAGGGCGGCCCGATGAAAGCAGGAGTCGCCGTCGTCGATGTGCTCACCGCCAAGGACACGACCATCGGCGTGCTCGCCGCCCTGACCGCCCGCGCGAGCACCGGGCTCGGGGCTCGGCTGGAAATGAACCTGCTGTCGAGCCTGCAAGGCGCGCTCGCGAACCAGGCGCAGGCATACCTCGGCGCGGGTGTGCTTCCCGGCCGGATGGGCAACCGGCATCCGTCGATCGTGCCCTACCAGCTGCTCGCCTGCGCAGACGGCCCACTGGCCGTGGCCTGCGGAAACGACAGCCAGTTCGCCAGGCTTGCCCGCGTGCTCGGCGACGAAGGACTCGCCGTCGACCCGCGGTTCTCGAACAACTCGGCCCGTGTGCACCACCGTGAAGAACTCGTGCGAATCCTCGAAGCTCGCCTCGCGGAGGCCCCGGCGCTGTCCTGGCAGAAACGACTCACGCGCGCCGGCGTGCCGGCCGGCCGGGTCGGCACAATCGCCGAGGGCGTCGAGCTCGCCGAGTCACTGGGGCTGGAGCCGACGATACAGGTGCACGATGCATCCGGTGTCGCCGTGGGCCGCCAGATTCGCCACCCCGTCAGCTGGACGCCGCCGTTGGCGCCGCGCAGGAGCGCGCCGCCGGCCCTCGGCGAGCACAGCGACTCCATTCGCGCCTGGCTCACCGGCACTGAGGGACTCGTCGGAACCCCGGGCTAAGCCGGTTGCACCGGCCGGGTGGTGACACCGCGCAGCGCCAGCCAGAGGTTCGCCGCCACATCGGGATCGTCGAGGTCCGCGTCGATCAGCCGGGAAGCGATCTCGATCCGGTGCCGCAGGGAATTGCGGTGCACCTGCAGGTCGCGGGCGGTGGTCTCCCACTGCCCTCGATGCCGCAGGTAGCAGCGCACGGTCTCCACGAGATCCGCCCGGGTATAGACCCTGAGTTCTTCGACCCAGAGTTCGGCCCGCGGGTCGAGCACGTTCTCCACCGGCACCAGCGTCCCCGACGCTGCCCGCCGGCACGCCCGGCCCACCTCGACCACGATGCTGGAGAGCTGGGCCAGCGTCACCGGGCCGCTGATCGCAGCCTTGAGCAGGCCGAGGGCGGCAGGCGGCAGCCGTCCCGGAACGGTCACCGCCTGCGCCGAGTGCGGTGCCCCGGCCGGAGCGGCGGCGGCGCCAGCGGCGTCGTGAGCGGTTTTCGGCACGTCCACGATCACGTAGTCGAGGCCGTCGAAGGTGCAGCGCAGGCTTGAGTGCCGGATGCTCTTCCGAAGCTCGGATGCATCCTCCCGCCCCGCCATCGAGGCGATCGCGTCGGCCAACTCCTCGGTCGAGAGCAGGTCCGCCTGCTCGCCGGTGACGGCAAGGACCCGAACCCGTTCCGTCAACGGGGGCAGCCCCAACTCTGCCGCGACAAGGCGCGAGGCGTCAATGTGGCCGTGCAAGAGAAGGGTCGCCGCGGTTCCGCCCAGGATCGCGTTGGCTCGCCGGACCTCCCAGCCCTGCTGCGCCGTGATGGAAAGCAGCATGCAGCCGGTCAGCATCAACTGCCGGTCCGACGGGCGGAGCGCCCGCCCGGCTCCGACCGCGAGGAACCCGGCGGTCCGCCCGCCGGCCACGATCGAGTACTCGACGACGTCCGTTCCCAGCAGGGGAAAGGTCGCGGCCGCATGCGTGCCGGCCAGGTTCAGCCGTGCCGTCTCCTCGCGAAGCTTCGGCAGCACCCGGCTCTCGTTCGCCGGCCAGAGGGACTCCGGAGTGCCGTCGGCCGGCAGGTACGCGGCCCAGCCGCCCAGTGCCTCGGCCAGGACCCTCACCACGGATGCCGCCGCTCCCGGCTGCGTGGCGGCGCGCGCGAGTGAGGTCTGCAGGCCCAGGTTCGCGGCGAAATCGGCGTGCTCGGTGCGGCCCACAAGATCCCAGTAGGCCCGGGACACCTGCAGAAAGGGGGTCCCGTCCGGAACGATCAGCAGGGCCAGTCCCTCCGCCCGGCACGCGTCGGCGAGGTGCGGCGGAACGTGGTCGGTGCCCGCGCCGAGGCCCAGGCCCAGGGCAGCCACCCCGTGATCGACGAGCCGCCGCACGTACCGGCTCACGTGCTCGTCGGTTCCGGCCAGGGGGATTCCCGTGGTCAGCAGCAGTTCCCCGCCGCCCAGATACGGCGTCGGGTCGGTGAGCTCGGAGATATGGACCCCCGTGAGGTCAAGCCGTTCCGGTCGCCCGCCGCCGTCCGACTGGAGGTCGCGGCCGAGTCGTTCCTGCAGCTGCGCGAGGCTGATCGTCACCATGGGAATCCTGTTCGACTCTGAAAGGCCAATGTTCTGGATACTATAGCTAATTTCCTGAGCTTTCTTGGACGATTCATACGATGTCAAGCGGCGTGGTCTCGCCTACGTTTGGGCGATGGACACCGCGACCGTTCCCCAGACCAGACTCCTCCGCACATCCATCCCGGGTCCCCGGTCCCGTGCGCTGCATGCCGAGCGTGTGCGGCAGGTTTCGAGCGGGTTCGGGATCACCCTGCCCGTCTTCATCGAGCGGGCCGAAGGCGGCATCCTGCAGGACGTCGATGGCAACCGCATCATCGATTTCGCCTCGGGCATCGCCGTCACCAGCGTCGGAGCGGCCAACCCGCTCGTGCAGACCCGCGTCAGCGAACAGCTGGCCCGCTTCACCCACACCTGCTTCATGGTCACCGAGTACGACTCGTTCACCGCGGTCTGCGCCTGGCTCAACGCTCGTACTCCCGGCGATTTCGAGAAGCGCACGGCGCTGTTCTCCACCGGTTCCGAGGCCGTGGAGAACGCCATCAAGATCGCCCGGGCCGCAACCGGCCGGGCGAAGGTCCTCGTCTTCGACGATGCGTACCACGGTCGGTCCCTGCTGACCATGGCCATGACCGCCAAGGAGAATCCGTACAAGATCACCTTCGGGCCGTTCCCCACCGAAATCGTGCGCGCGCCGATGGCGGCCCCGCTGCGCTGGCCGAGCGGCGCGGAGAATGCCACGGCGGAGGCGCTCGCCCGGGTGGAGGCGATCCTGGCCGAGCAGGGCCCCGAGACTTTCGCCGCCATGGTGATCGAGCCCATCCAGGGCGAGGGCGGCTTCATCGTGCCGGCCCCCGGCTTCCTGGCCGGGCTGCGGGACCTGGCGACCCGCCACGGGATCGTTTTCGTTCTCGATGAGGTGCAGGCCGGCATGGGAGGTACCGGCACGATGTTCGCCAGCGAGCACGAGGGCGTCGCCGCGGACCTCCTCGTCACGGGCAAGGCGCTCGGCGGCGGGCTGCCGCTGACCGCCGTGACCGGCCGCGTCGAGCTGATGAACGCCGTGCACGCCGGGGGACTCGGCGGCACCTACGCCGGTAACCCGCTTGCCTGCGCGGCCGCGCTCGGAGTCTTCGAAGCCTTTGAGAACGGCGACCTGCTCGCCGGGGCACTGCGGATCGAGAGCGCAGCCCGCCGCATCCTGGAGCCGCTCGTGGCCGAGGATTCCCCGATCGTCGACTTCCGCGGGCGCGGTGCCATGCTCGCGATCGAATTCGCCGACAGGGCGACCCTCGAGCCGCGTCCCGAGCTCGCGACCGCGGTCGCCGCGCGCTGCCACAGCGAGGGTGTGCTCGTGCTCGTCTGCGGAACCTACGGCAACGTCATCCGTCTGCTTCCCCCGCTCCTCATCGGCCAGGATCTCCTCGACGACGGGCTCCTCGTGCTGCGGAGAGCCGTCGAGTCCGTCCACGCCGAGCAGTCCGTCGACGCCGGGGCGGTGCACGCGTGAGCGGGCCCGCGGCAGCAACTGCCGGCCGCGGCGTCGACCCGAGCTTCGACCCGCGCACGGGGAAGCAGCACGGCAGTATCCCGCATACCGCGCCCGAGCACGTCGCCGAGATCCTGCGGCGGGCGCAGGGCGCGGCTCCCCGCATCGCCGGCACCAGCCCGGCGACCAGGGAGGCCTGGCTCGCCGCGATCGCGGAGGCCCTCAGCGCCCACGAAGACGAACTGGTGCATCTCGCCGGCGAGGAGACCGGCCTCGGCGCGGACCGGTTGCGCGGCGAACTCGCCAAATGCGTCGCCAGCACAGTCTTCTACGGCGCGGTCGCGGCCGAGGGCAGCTACTTGGACGCCAGCACCGAGGGCATCGGCGGCGAATCCACCCTGTCAGGGTGGAACATCCCGGTCGGCCCGGTCGCCGTGTTCGGGGCCAGCAACTTCCCGTTCGGGTTTGGAGTGTGCGGCCACGACGTGGCTTCGGCGCTCGCTGCAGGCTGCCCCGTCATCGTCAAGGCGCACCCGGCGCACCCTCGCCTCAGCGTGCGGCTGGCGGAGCTTGTCTCCGACGCGCTCGATCGGGCCGGGGCTCCCGTGGGCAGTTACGCCCTCGTCGTCGGCTTCGACGCGGGACTCCAGCTCGTCGACGCCGCGGAGATCACCGCGGTCGCGTTCACCGGCAGCCAGGGCGGCGGGATGGCGCTCGTGGCACGCGCCGCCGCGCGCGGCGTGCCTGTCTTCGCCGAGATGGGCACCGTGAACCCGGTCTTCGTCACGACGGATGCCGCGGCCGACAGCGCCGGGATCGCGGCCGGCTTCGTCGGCTCCTTCACCCTCGGGGCAGGCCAGTTCTGCACCAAGCCCGGGCTACTCTTCGCGCCCGCCGGCGCCGGCATCTTCGACGCCGTACGGGCCCAGCTTGGGCAGGTAGCCCGGGTACCGCTCCTGACGGCAGGGATCGCGCGTGGCTACCGGACGGGCCTGGCCGGCCTCGCGAGGGCAGCCGGGGTCACGACCGCTGAGGCGGCCACCGCCGTGGCCACCGGCGCCGCGACGGACACCCCCGTCGAGCTCACCGACGGTTACGGGGTCGACCCGCAGGTCTTCCTGGTGCGGCTGGAGGACTTCCACCCCGGCTCGCGCCTGCTGGAGGAGTGCTTCGGCCCGGTCGCGCTCATCTGCGAATACGACGATGCAGCGGGGGCGCTCGATGCCCTCGCCCGGCTGCAGCCCAGCCTGGTCGCCTCCGTCTTCACCGGCGGTCCCGGCGACCCGGAATCGGCGGAGGTCGTCGCCCGGCTGCTCGGCCAGGTCGGCCGGGTGGCGTTGAATGCGTGGCCGACCGGAGTGGCCACCAGCTGGTCCATGCAGCACGGGGGGCCGTGGCCGTCCACCTCCCGGTCCGATGCGACCAGCGTCGGCGCGGGCGCGCTGGACCGATTCGTACGGCCGGTCGCGGTGCAGAATGCCGATCCGGCGCACCTGCCGGCGGCCCTCCACCCCGACAACCCGTGGCGCATTCCCCGGCGCATCGACGGCCGCCTGACACTGCCCACCGGCTGACGCCGCACGCACAGACACCGCACGACCACACGCCACACGCACCAGACACCAGAGGCGCCCTGACTTCCGGCTCCACCCGACGAAAGCGAATCACATGACTGATCTCTCGACTCAGCTCGAACCCGCACTGTCCGACTCTCCCGCCGGCCTCGTCGCCGCGCCCCCGATCGACACCTCGGACCTGATCGACATCGACTCCCTGCTCACCGCCGAGGAGGTGACCCTGCGCGCTTCGGTGCGAGCCTTCGTCGATTCGACCATCAGGCCGAACATCGCCGGCTGGTACGAGAACGCGGTCTTCCCCCTGGAGATCGTGCCCGAGATGGCCAGGCTGGGTCTGCTCGGAATGCACCTGAAGGGCTACGGCTGCCCCGGCCGCAGCGCCGTCGAGTACGGGCTGGCCGCGCTGGAACTCGAGGCCGGGGACTCGGGCCTGCGTACCTTCGTGAGCGTGCAGGGATCGCTCGCAATGAGCGCCATTCACAAGCACGGCTCGGAAGAGCAGAAGAACGAGTGGCTGCCGAAGATGACGGCCGGAGAGGCGATCGGATGCTTCGGGCTGACCGAGCCGAACTCGGGTTCCGATCCCAGCAGCATGACAACCTTCGCCCGCCGTGACGGCGACGACTGGGTGATCTCCGGCACGAAGCGCTGGATCGGGCTGGCATCCGTCGCCCAGGTCGCCGTGATCTGGGCGATGACCGACGACGGGGTGCGCGGATTCGTCGTGCCGACCGAGACGGCCGGGTTCACGGCTACCGTGATCGGCCCGAAACTCTCCATGCGGGCCTCCATCCAGTGCGAGATCGACCTGGACAACGTGCGCCTGCCCGCCTCGGCGATGCTGCCGAAGGCCAGGGGGCTGGGCGGCCCGTTCGCCTGCCTGAACGAGGCGCGCTACGGCATCATCTGGGGTGTCATGGGTGCGGCGCGTGACAGCTACCTCACCGCACTGGCCTACGCCGGCGGGCGGATGCAGTTCGACAAGCCGCTGGCCGGCTACCAGCTGACCCAGCAGAAGCTCGTCGACATGGCGCTGGAGATCAACAAGGGAACGTTGCTCGCCCTGCACCTCGGCCGGCTCAAGGACGCCGGAACACTGAAGCCGCACCAGATCTCCATCGGGAAGCTCAACAACACACGTGAAGCGATCACGATCTGCCGCGAGGCTCGCACGGTGCTGGGCGGCAACGGCATCACGTTGGACTACTCGCCGCTCCGCCATGCGAACAACCTGGAGAGCGTTCGCACCTATGAGGGCACCGACGAGGTGCACACGCTCGTCATCGGCAACCACATCACCGGAATCGCGGCTTTCCGCTGAGCTTTCTTCCCCGGTCCCACCCGTACCGAACACCCCACTCATCATCAAAGGAGATCGAATGAGCTCGCTGTCCATAATGGACGAGGCCCCAACCTCGAAATTCCACCGGAAGCTTCTGATCGCTTGTTGCGGGGGACCGTTCCTCGACGGGTACATCCTCAGCCTGATCGGGGTCGCCCTCGTCGGATTCGTCGCGGATTTCCCGGTGAGCCCCGTTCAGGTCGGCCTGATCGGGGCGGCATCACTGATCGGCATGTTCTTCGGGGCCATCGTCTTCGGCACCCTCACCGATCGCATCGGCCGCGAGAAGATGTACGCCGTCGATCTGATGGTTCTCGTGGGAGCCTGCTTCCTCACCGCGTTCGTCCAGGGTCCGTGGCAACTCATCGTCCTGCGATTCATCATCGGTCTGGCCATCGGCGCGGACTATCCGATCGCCACGTCGCTGCTCACCGAGTTCACGCCCGTGAAGAAGCGCGGCTACATGATCGGCCTCTCCGCCCTCGCCTGGGGGCTCGGCGCGATGACCGCCTTCCTGGTCGGCTGGGTGATGGTCACCGCTTCCGGCGGCTACGGCCTGTGGCGGTGGATGCTGCTCAGCGGCGCAATCCTCGGTGTCATCGTGGTGGTCATTCGTCGCGGCATCCCCGAATCGCCGCGCTGGCTCATCCAGAAAGGCCGGATCAGTGAGGCCCACGACGTGATCGAACAGGTCTACGGCCACCGGGACGTGTCCCTCAGCACGGTCAACACCGAGGACAGGACCCTGCCCACCCTCGAAGCTCTCCGCCTGGTCCTGAGCCGGAAGTACCGCAAACGCGTGATCATGTGTGGCGTGCTGTATTTCGCCCAGATCACCCCGCAGTACGCGATCTACATCTTCGGCCCGATGATCCTCCTGTCCTTCGGCCTCGAGGGAGGCAGCCTCGACATCATCGGGACGGCGGTGATCAGCCTCCTCTTCGTCATCGGCAATGCGGCGGCCCTGAAGCCGGTCGAGACCCTCGGCCGGCGCCCGATGACCGTCATTCCTTTCGCCCTCATGGCGATGCCGCTGCTGGCGCTCTGGCTGCTTCCCCACGGGCCCGTGTGGTTCGTCATCCTGGCGTTCTGCTTTTACGCGTTCGTCTCCGGCGGTCCCAGCTTGATGGAGTGGATCTACCCGAACGAGCTCTTCCCGACCGAGATTCGTGCGACCGCGGTCGGCATCGTCGTCGCCATCAGCAGGATCGGCGCGGCCACGGGCACATTCCTGATGCCGATCGGCCTGGACCACCTGGGCGTCAGCGGGGTCATGCTCATCGGGGCGATCCTCACCGTGATCGGCTTCGTGGTCACCTACGCGTGGGCGGTCGAAACCAAGGGGCGTTCGCTGGAGGACACCTCGTCGATCCCGATCATCCTGCCCGAACAGCTGCGGGACGCCAGGGTGGCGGACAGATAGGCCCACAGCCGCACGGCGCCACCCGAGGTGAATTCACCCGGTCGGCGCCGCTGCTGCGTCTGCACACGGAACCGCGTGCACGCCCAGGCTCCGCCATCGATGCCAGGGAACGCACCACCACGACGAAGAACAGGTGAGCATCATGGCAATCGCCGAAACGCAGATCGACAACGGAATCTTCAGGGTGACGAAGTGGACCATCGCGCCGAATGACGGCATTCCCATGCACGTGCACGAGTTCGAGTACGTGGTCGTGCCGCTCGTCAACGACAGCATGCGGGTGCTCAACTCCGATGGCTCGGAGGTGCTGGCGGAGATTCGATTAGGGGAGAGCTACACCCGCCCGGCCGGCGCTGAGCACACCGTAGTCAACCCCGGGGGCAACACGATCGAGTTCGTCGAGATAGAGAAACGTCTCTAGCTGCCGGCATCGGCGGAGACGGCGAGCTGATCCTGCAGGGCGAGCGTTCTTGCCTGGGCCGAAGGCGAAACAACGAGACGCGGCACAGAAATTGAAGCCAGGCGACAACGGCCCCCTCAACAAACCTCTAGACGCTCGCCCTGCCCCGGGTCTATGCTCTTCCGCAGATCAGTTCTCAGCTCCCGCAACGTCGCGCCACTTGACCACCCTGAACAACTGAATTCTCGCGATGCCCGCTGTGTTCGGGTGTCCTCCGTCCGCGCCCCGAGTCCGCGTATTCAGGGGTGAGCGCCCGGAGCCGAAACGTCCGTAGGACGTGGACCGACGCACGAAACCAGGATCGCAGGCCAGCGCGGCTCCTGAACACAAAGTGGGACACGATGACCGACATCGGAACCGGATTCCTCAACGGGATTGAAGCATTCGCCAATTCACGCCTCGGTGCCCTGAGCGGCACGTCCTTCAAAGACACGGTGCCGTTCCTCGAGTCGATCGTCACGTTCGGCGCCGTCGGCGACGTGAAACCGACCTTCGACAAGCTCAAGGCGGACATCAAGGCCGCCGTCGCTCTGGTCGAACCGATTGCCGACAAGCTCAAGAAGCAGACCGAGCTCATCGCCAAGATGGTGAAGGAGTCGGCAGACGACATCGACAAGGACGACTTCAACGTCGATACCGCCGCGAGGGTCGCCGTGCGCATCGGCATGGCCCTCGCCGCCATGGACGAGGCGTTCAACATCGTCGCCAAGGAGCTGGCCAGGAAGGCGGACGGCACCGTCGACGAGGCCATCCGTTCCGGTCTGATGGACGTGTGGAACCCGTGGGCGCAACCGTTCAAGAATCTCGGCGCAGGTTCCGGCAAGCTCCTGAACAGCTTCGGGAAGAACGTGCTCGGTGTCGATGACCTGGTGAAGAAGCTCGGCGACAACCTCGCCCTGGACCGCACCGACGGGAAGTTCCTCCTGGCTGCCACATTCCTCCGCTCCGGCCAGGTGAAGCTCGGCGCGATGACGCTCGACCAGGTCACGTTCGAGGCGTTCCTGCAGTTCAGTGACCGCGAGATCGCGAACCCCACGGCCGAGGAGAAGACCAGGCTGCTCGAGCGTGACGGAAAGTGGTTCCTGGGCGATGTGGCGATCCTCGGCTTGCGCTTCCGCACCATCCTTCAGCCCGGCCTCACGAGCGACCCCTTGCTGGCGAAGGTCATGCCGGGCTCGGAGGACCCGAAGGCCACGACTCTCACGACGGTGTCGCTCGATACCGGACAGGGGTTCTACCTCGGAGACGGCCGCGGCAACGAGAAGGCGGTCCTGCCCACGCGTTTCTCCTTCCCGGGGGTCGAACTGCGCGAGGTGGCGTTCGGGCTCGTGCGCAACCCGGCCCGTGAGGTCACCGGATTCGAACTCACCACGTCCATCGCGGCGAAGCTCGGCGATGTCATCGGGCTGCAGATCGTCGGCTCCGGTTTCGTGGTGACCCCCGAGGGTCAGGCCGAGCAACAGGCCGTCTTCAACCTCCCCGTCTCGCCGCGCTGGCCAGATGCGATCGGCCTGCGAGTGAAGGCGGGCCCCGTCACGGGTGGTGGGTTCATCCAACGCGTCGAACGCACCTACAAGGTCGACGGGCAGGATGTGAAGCGGGTCGAGTTCGGCGGGGTCGTCCAGCTTCAGATCCTCAAGTTCGGCCTGTCGGCCATCGTCATCCTCTCGCCGGATCCGTTCTCCATCGTGCTCGTCATCGGCGTGCGCTTCCCCGTTGCGATCGACCTCAGCATGGGATTCACGCTGAACGGCATCGGCGGCATCCTGGCGCTCAACCGGGGTCTTGACCTCGAAGAGCTGCGCTCCGGGATGAAGGAGCACATCCTCGACAAGATGCTGTTCCCCGACAACCCCGTCGCCGAGGCGCCGAAGCTGCTCGATAAGGTCGCGCACGTGTTCCCGCCGAAGGACGGTGGCTTCGTCTTCGGCCCGATCGTCGAACTCGGCTGGGGCTCGCAGGCGAAGTTCGTGGAGATGAAGCTCGGCGTGGTGCTCGCACTTCCCGATCCGATGATCGTCATTCTCGGCTCCCTGCGGGTGCGGGTGCCGACGAAGGAGGCGCCGATCACCGACATCCGCGCCGACGTCTTCGTGGCCATCACCCCCGACTACCTGCTGCTGTTCGCGAGCATGCGCGACTCCACGGTGGCCGGCATCAAGATTTCGGGTGACCTCGGCCTCTACATCCAGTGGTCGGGCACCGGAGCGTTCGAGTTCTCGGTCGGCGGCTTCCACCCGGAGTACGAGAAACTGACGGGCGGCAAGCCGAAGCTCGGCGACATGGACAGGGTCACCATCGACCTCTCGCCGTCCAAGGCGATCAGCTTCGTCATCAAGGCGTACTTCGCCATCACGGCCGGCTCGGTCATGCTCGGCGTCGACGGGCGCCTCAACGCAGACTTCTCCGTCATCGTGGCGAAGGCCTGGCTCACTCTCGACATGATCTTCATCTGGGCACCGCGCTTCGCATTCAAGATCACCATCGAGGTGGGTGTCGAGGTCGAGCTGCTCGGCTGCACGCTCTGCTCCATTGTTTTCCGCGGCTCGCTCGAAGGCACCACACCGTTCCGCCTGGCGGGCCACATCAAGGTCGATGTCTGGTTCCTTCCCACCTTCGACGAGGACCTCGGACCCGTCGAGTGGGGTGAGAAGCCCACGCCGATCACCGCAACGGTCGATGCCCTCCAGATCGCCGCAGCGGCGATGAACGAGCCAGACGCCTGGAAGGTGCAGCTGCCCGACCACGCAGCGCAACTCGTCACCCTGGCCGAGGTCGACGACATCGAGGGCCGCGTCGCGCATCCGCTGGCCGGACTCGAGGTGTCGCAAACCCAGGTGCCCTTGGGCGTCGCGATCGCCCGCATCGGCTCGGCAGCAGTGAAGGCCGACATGGTGACCATCGGCACGCCGACCGCGAGCCCGGACTCCGGGCTCGTCGGCGCTGTCAGCGAACTCAAGACGGCGTTCGCGCCCGGGCAGTTCTTCGCGCTCGAGGGCGAGTCCCTGCTCGCCCGCTCGGGCTTCGAGGACATGACCGGCGGATGCCGCATCGCCGCTGCGACCACCCCGAAGGTCGGAACCGCGACGCCGGCGACGGTGGCCTATCAGACCTACGTCCGCAATCCCGACGAGCCGTCGGCGATGATCGAATTCACGGGGGCGTTCGCCGTCATCTCCAGCTCCTATGCCACGAAGACCAACGTGGGCAGGGCTGTGCGCGAGGTCGGGAATCCCTACACGCAACCGGCTCCGCCGAACGCCGGCGTCACGGTCTCCGACAAGGGCACGTCGACGATCGCGGATGCCGCCACCGGCGCCACGCTGCTCGCCGGCCTCGGCGAACTGAGCGCTACGCAGGCGGCGCTCGTGACAACCGCCGTGAACATCGAGAGCGCCGCGACTGCGACGCGCATGATCGTGAAGGGGTGACCTGATGGCCGACCTGGATGCCATCGCAGCGAGCGTCATCGCGCCGCTCGACCGTACCGCCACCCACGTGGTGCGTGACGCCTTCGCGCTGATGATCGCTCCGGAGGACGAATTCGACGAGAGCGCCGTGGCGATCGAGTCGCTTGAGTTCGCATCGACCGTCGTCGGCGGCCTCGCCGCGGCGGCGAGCGCTCCGCCCGCCGGCAGCGTGCGTTCCAGCTCCCGGTTGGAGGTGCCCCTGGCCGACAGCGCCGGGGGGACGGCATCCGCAGCCCTCTCGGTGACCCTGTACGGTCCGGGAGACGTGCGGGGCATCGACCCGGCGCAGATCGTGCGGCGCTTCCCCGCACCGGGCGCCCGCACGGCCGAGGAGACCGTGCTGGCCCACATCGAATTCGATCGCCCCGAGTTGCCCTGGGCGTTCAGCGCCGCCCAGCAGGCTCCCGTCATGCGTCCCTGGCTCACTCTTGTCGTGCTGGAGCGCTCGACGGTCACGCGCGAGCCGGCGACCACCGCACTGCTCCCCGTCTTCCAGGTGGCGCTCGCGCAACTGCCCACGCTCACCCACGCCGACCTCTGGGCGCATGCCCAGGTGCCGGCCACGACGTCGGGGCAGGACCTCTCCGCCCGTTTCTCACCGGCGCACGCTCCCGTCAACCTGTCTCGGGTCATCTCACCGCGCATCCTGAAGCAGGACACCGACTACATCGCTGCCCTCGTGCCGACGACCGACGTGGGAGTTCGGGGAGGCCTCGGCGTCGCGGGCGGCACCCTCGACCCGGCCTGGACTAGTTCCTCACCCGACCCGATGCGCCTTCCGGTCTACGACAGCTGGGAATTCCGCACCGGTCCCGACGGCGACTTTCGTTCGCTCGCGATCAAGCTGCAGGGCATCGCGGCACCCTACGAGGTCGGGCGGAAGTTCATCGACACGTCGCAACCGGGCAAGCCGCTGCGGGCGCTCGCTGCCGACGAGGTCGGGCGCAAGCAGGTGCTGCGCTGCGCCCTGTTCTCGCCAAGCGCACCGTCGACTCCTGAGCAGCAGATCGCGGAGACGGCGGTCTGGCCTGACGACATGGTCGACGACCTGCGCGCCGAACTCGATCTGCCTGCCGCCATCGAGGGCACGCAGAAGCAGACGGACGGTGTGCCCGACCTGCCCATCATCGGGCCGCGCATCTACGCGAAGCTGCACCGTGGCAGCGCCGTCATCGAGGGCTCCGACTGGTTCGCCGAGCTGAATCTCGCTCCCGTGAAGCGCATCGTGGGCGGACTCGGAACCCGCGTGGTGCAGCGGGACCAGGAGCGTCTGATGCAGTCGGCGTGGGCCCAGCTCGGGGAAGTGGAGGCGGCGAATCGCGCCATCCGCCTGGCCCAGCTGGCTGAACTGCTCGCGACCAGACTCCACGGCAGGCTCGGTGAGCTGCAGGCCGGGCACCTGCTCCAGGTCGCCGCTCCTCTCGCCACCCGGATCTCGGTCACCGCGGGCAGCACGCTGTTCGCCGATGTGGTCCTGAGTGCGACCCCCGTCGCAGCGACCGAGAGCGCCTTTCGAAGGGTCACCCGACCGGACGGACCGATGATCCGGAGAACGGATGCCGCCTCCCGTCAACGCGCCGGCAACGTCGTGGGAACCGACGGGGGACTCCGCGACTTCACCCGGGTGTACGCGAACCCCGAGGGCATCGGGCGACTCACGGCCGACGTCGTCGCCCACCTCGACCTGCAACTCGTCAGTGCGGCGATCGGCGCTCCTGTCGACACCATTGGCGGCCTCTTGAAGGACGCGAACGCACGCGTCGAGGGCACGGGCGGCTTCGCCACCTACCTCACGGAGCCGAGTCGCTGGAGTGCGGTCGACACCGGCTTCGACCTGGGCGCGGACATCGCCACCCGGTGGAGCGAGAGGCTGCTGCGCTCCTCGTCCGTTCCCGCGATCGAGTCCATCCGCGCCCAGCGCATCGGCCCGCTCGCTGCCGAGCTCTCGCTCTCGACAGCGACAATTGCGAGCCCCCTGCGCGAGCGCCTGAAGGGCAGGGCCGTGAAGCTGAACGACCGGGTACTGGTCGATCTCGGGGTCTTCGATGTGCACCCGGTGGACGTGCACCCTGTGGATGTGCACCCGGTCGACCTGCACCCCTTCGAGGTCGGCCCGATCGTCGCACCGTTGAACCCGCGAGCGCCGATCATCAGGCGATCACCCATCGGCGGCGCCGTTGGCCGGCTCCCGCAGGGCGGCGGTGCGGTGCGGGTTCCGCTCGGCGGCGGTGAATTCCGTCGCGTCCCGGTCGACGGCCGGGTGCTCATCGGCGGACGCGGACTCAGAGTCATCGACGCGCAGCGCCTCACGAAGCTCGGTGGCCTGAGGGACGCGGCCGAACTCGATGCCGGGCTGGCACAGTTCGCGGCCCTGGCCGAGGTGAAGCTCACGCCCGCCCTCGACCGCATCAACGAGCTTCCGCTCGACGTGTTGCGCGCCGAGATGACCTCGCTCATCGATCCAGGGGCACTGCTCACGATCGATCCCGTGCCGCACCGCGACACCCTGGCCGTCGCATCCGCTGCCATCGCCACGGCGATCGATCCCAGGCACACCGTGCGCTCGTCCCTCGCCGGTCGACTTCACCTCAGCAGCGGCCTCGCCGATCGCTGGTTCGCCCAACCGCGGATCGCACCGATCATGGCGTCTCCGCGTTTCGACCGGCCGATGTACCGCGCACTCGAGGAATACGACCGGGAATGGCTGGTTCCCGGGCTCGGCCTCCTGCCGGCCGACGACTTCGTCACGGTGCTCTCCACCAACAGTGAATTCATGGCGGCGTTCTTCGTCGGTCTGAGCGACGAGATGGGGCGGGAGCTGCTCTGGCGAGGATACCCGACCGACCAGCGCGGCACCTACTTCCATCGCTTCTGGAACCCGAAAGCAGACGAGCTGGCGACGCCCATCCACCTGTTCCCCGCGACGCCCCTGGCATCGCAGATTTCCCTCGGTGGCGGCGACGGCCGCGCAGTGATCGTGGTCAAGAGCGAGCTTGTGCGGCGATTCCCCGATCTCATCATTCAGGCGGTGAAGAACCAGGGGACCGTGCGCGATCCGGTCTTCGAGAAGGTCGGCTCGCCGCAGCAGACCGCCCGCGTGCTCTTCTCCGAGGTGCTCGATCCCGACATCGCGCTCGTGGGCGTCGACCTTTCCGTCGACGAACTCGACGGAGAGCAGTGGTGGATCACCATCGCCGAGCATCCCAGCGCCACCCGATTCCAGCGACCGGCCGATGCCCAGCTGCCGGCAGACCAGAAGCACCTCACCGACACGGCAGCGCATTCCGCCGCCTATGCCGAGAAACACCTGCACCGGCCGGTGCGAGTCGCGTTCCAGGCGACGGACCTCATCGTGAGAGAGGCGTAGACCATGCCCGTCGACACCCCAGCCGTCCTGGCCAGAGTTCGCGAGCGCATCGCCACCCTGGCCGAGAAGCGCCGAACGCTCATCCGACGTCCGGCCGACCACCTTCGGCGCGGCGAGATCCTCACGCTCGACGACGACCTGCGCGCGATCATCGGCGGGCTGCGGGATCGCCTCGACCCGTGTGATGCCTCTCCGGAGGTTCCCCTGGTGCTGCTGCCCGTCCGTATCGAGAGCAAGCTGACACCGGGCACGTCGACGCTTCGGGTGCGCATCTCGCCCGACGAGGCGCACATCGACAGCCTGCTGCGCTCGGTGACGGACGCCGAGGTCGCGGCCGGGGTGGCGTACTGGTCGGCCGTCTGGGTCGACGCCGCCGATGCGTTCGCCTGGCCCGCACTCACCGCGGACGTCGGGGAACGTCGCGCCGGGTGGGTGGCCGAGGTCACGACGCCCACCAACCTCGCCACCCGAGGACAGGGTGCCCCGGTCTTCCCGGAATCACCGGAAGAGGTGGCCCACGGCACCGTGGCCCGCTGCCTTCCCGACCAGTTCGTGGTGCGGGTGTTTCCCAACGGAGCAGCACCGATTACGGTGACCGGTTCGCCGGTGGCGACCGACGTGCCGCTCTCGCCGATCGCGTTCGGCGACGACGAACTGAGCCAGGTGGCCGGCCTCACCGTGCCGCTCGGCTCGGAGTGGACAGTCGACTTCGATGCGGCAAAGAACGCGGGCCTGGGGGTGGAGGTGCAGCTGCCCGTCGGCACCACGCTCATCGACCGCATCGTGGTGGTCGGAACGCGCAACTCGGTCTCCGAGGAGGCCAACGCCGCCGACTTCGTCGACCTCCTCACCAGCCACAGGTTCACCGACGGCGTCTCGCTGCTGGCCCCCGGAACCGTCACCAACAATGCGGATGCCGAGCGCTCGCCGTATCACCCCGCCGCAAGCGCCGGTGGCCCGCAAGTGGAACCGCGCATGCCGTCGCGGGACGCGACTCGACTCGCGGCGGCCCTCGGCCTCGACGCTGCGTCCGTCGAACATCTCCTGCCCGCTGGACCGGTCTCGACCCAGGACGAGGCCCAGGCCGCCGCCAATACCGCACTCTGGTTCGCAACCTGGGAGCCTGTGCTCGAGCGTCTCGATGACCTCGCGATCCCCGCGGTCACCCCGGGAAGCATCGAGTCGGCCCGGCGCCTGCACCGTGACTACGTTCGCGGAGCGGGGGTGGCGCCGACGCTGCGCATCGGCGCCCAGCCCTACGGCGTGTTGCCGGTCGCGGATCTCGATGCCTGGAACCCGCGCTCCGGTGAGACCACGGCGCAGCTGGTGCCGCTCATCCGGCGCACGCTCTCCCGTTGGGCGAGCCGCGCGCCCGTCGTTCCCCATGTGCGTCCCGGCGGGCAGCTCGACGACCAGGACCTGCTCGACATGCTCGGCACCAGCCCGGTCGCCACGGGCGTGCGCGCCCGACCGGCGGTCGACGGCCCGCAGCTCGCGTCGTTCGCCGCTGCGACCGGAGCGGATCCCGCCCAACTGCTGGCTGAGGCTCGCCTGCGAACGGCAATCATGGCGCAGTTCTCCGTCGACGCCGCCAAGATCCTGCAGACTCCGGCGCCGCACGACGACTCCCGCACCATCGGCCTGCCCCTCGTTTCGGAGCGCGATGCCGATGTCGTGGCCGAGATCCTGGCCGGGACCACGCCGAAGGTCGACAGCGTGCTGCAGGCGCTGCTCGCCATCGCCTGGGACGGCGCCAAGCGACTGAGGTTCCGCGCCGCGCCCCAGGAGTTCGTCGGCCCGCTGGTCGATTTCGTGGAGCTCGACCCCGAGATCAGGAGGATCATCACGGTGGCGGCATCCGCCGACGCCGCCATCGACGACACCGCCCCCGAGCGCTTCTTCGCCGCCGCCGAGCGGGTCGCTTCCGTGCGGCACTTCGACGGACAGCCGACCGAGCGTGTGAGCATCGCCGCCATCGAACCGGTCGCCGAGGCCCGCACCTCCCTGGCACAGGTGGCACTCGATCTCGGCGACACGCCGCAGGCGAAGTGGCTCGGCAGCAGCGCCATCACCGAACTGCTCTATGCCTTCGGAGTGGGCGGCGAGGTGCGAGCCGCCATGATCGCGCTCGCGGCGGCCCCGCTCGACGAGCGTCGCATCGCCGTCGCCTCCGCGCTCGATCTGGCGTCCCATCGAGTCGACGCGTGGGCGACGGGCGTCGCGACGGCACGCCAGGGCACCCTGGCGGCAACCGCCCCGGTCGGAATGACCATCGGCGCGTTCGGCTACGTCGAGCAGATCCGTCTCGGAACGGCCCGGAGCGATCCGGATGGCTGGATCCACGCGCCGAGCAGCTCGCACGCCGTCGCCGCCGGCGTGCTCGCGAGCGCGCACCGTTCCAACATCGGCGCACTGCCGGGGAAGCAACCGTTCGCCATCGACCTGTCGAGTCGGCGCGGCGTCGAACTCCGACGCGTGCTCGAAGGCGTCGCGGCCGGGCAGTCGATCGGCGCCCTGCTCGGGTACCAGATCGAACGCGGCCTCGCCGGGACCTCGGCGGCCCGGTTCCAGCTGAGCCTGCGGCAGATCGCGCCCGCCGCCACCGATCAGCTCGGCAACGACGAAGCGCAAGAGGTCGCGGCAGCCCGCGTCGCCGCCGCCGACGTCGTCGACGGTGCAGAACTGCTCCGGCTGTTCCCGCTCGATACGCTCACGGCGGCCGACCCGCCGCTGCGCGCCCGCCTCAGCCTGAAGCCCGACAACGCCTTCGTCGAGAATTGGGACCCCGTGTCGAACCCGGAGTGGGACCTCCTGGTCGCAGCCCTGCGCGGAGCCGCCGCCACCCTCGACGCCGTCTCGGATGCCCTTCTGAGCGAGAGCGTCCTGCAGTACTCGTCCGGCAACCCGTCGCGCGCCTCCGCGGCAATGGACGCCATGGCCAGCGGCGCCGCCGTCGACCCCGACCTCGGCATCCTGGGCGTGCGCCAGACCGGACGCATCCTCACCCACGGCGTGTTCGCGGCCATCCCGGCCGGTGCGACCGGTTGGTCGGCCACCCGCCCCCGCGCCCTCGCCGAACCGAGGCTGGAAGCGTGGGCGGCGCGCCGACTCGGTGATCCCGCCGACATCTCGGTGACCGACGCCCCCAACCGTCACACCCTCGCCGAGGCCGGCTGGGCCGCTCTCGACCTGGTCTTCGCGGACGACGCGGCTTCCCTCGACCGTGAGCTGCGTGCAGCCATACCCGCCCTGGGCGACTCTCCGCTCGCGGACGGACTGCTGCGCGCCGCCACTCTCGCCGGCAGCCTCCGCTCGCTTGCGGCCGGAGGAACCCCGCTCGGTCCCGACTCGCTGGTGCGCACCGGAGTCGCCCCGGAACGCCTGATCGACACCGACGAGTTGATCGCGCGTGTCGGCGCCGTGCTCGACGCCCTCGCCGCCGCGCTCGCCTCCGGCCAGGCGGTCATCGCCGCCATCGACCCCGACAGCCTGGCCGTCGACGAGAGTGCCGTGGCCGACGTGATCGGCGCCGTGCGCGGGCTCGCGGCCTTCGGCGTTCCCTTGGTTCCGGATGCTGCGATTCCATCGAACGTCGCGTGGGCCGTCGGCGCGTGGCAGGCGGCGTTCGCGCGACTGGGGCAGGCCCGGGGGACACTCTCCGCCCTGAACGACCCGGCCCGCGACACCCCAGCCGCCCCGGGAGAGATCGTCGATGCCTGTCGCGCCGTCGCCGAGGGGATACTCGGCGACGGTTTCCTGCTCCTGCCCCTGCTGACGAAGCCCGCCGGCACCGACTCGTTCCACGCCGCGATCACCACGCCGGCCATGAAGAAGCAGCCGGCGCATGCACACGTCAACGCCTTCGTGCGTGATCACGCCTCGGTCCAGGCCGGCGTCGGACGTCTCGCCGAGGCGCAGCTACTCGGTGGGGCCCTCGGCATCCCGATCCCGCTGCGCATCGTGCAGCTCACGGAACACGATGAGGCCACCGGAGTCCCGGCCGCGGGCACGGAGCGCTGGCTGGCCGGGCCTCTCCCCGACGACATCCCCTGGCCGGCGGCATCCGCGAGCCACCTCGTCGTCGAACTCGTCGGTGGCCATGACGACTTCGCCGGGGCGTTCGCCGGACTCGCGATCGACGGCTGGGCCGAGACGCTGCCGTTCCAACCCGACCCCCGGGCATTCGATCCGGCGGCGCCGGACAACCCGCTTCGGGCGGCCAGGGCCACCACCGGGCTCGCCGTGCACGTCAACCAGGCATCGGCGAGGGCGCCGCAGGTGCTGCTCTCCGCCGTCTCGCCTGACGGCACCCGGTGGACGACCGATTCCGTCGTGGCGACGGTGTTGGAGGCCGTGGAGCTGGCCAAGGCCCGGCTGGTGACCTACGAGCACGCTCCGGGCGACGCCGCCATCCTGCCCGCTATCTACGTGGCGAGCCCGTGGCTGCAGGTCCGCACCGGGCTCCAGTTCACGGAATTGGCCACGGTGAAATGGGCCGGCGCCGGCATCCCGTTCCTGTCGGAGGTGAAGTGATGGCCGTCAAGATCCCCATCGACATGATGGTCAGCGCGGTGACCGACCAGAACCTGGCGGCGATCCTGAAGCTGCTGCAGGTCGCCGACCCACCGGCCATGGTGCGGCTCGAGCCCGACTCGGTCACCGGCGACCCGGCCCCCGGCGCCGAAGCGCGCATCGGCGATGCCGCGTGGATGCTCGGTCGGCAGTGGCAGTTCGGCGAGCTCACCGGCGAAGACGCCGGATCCGTCGTGTCGGTGCATGTGACGTCGAGCGCACTGCCGATCACGGCCTGGGCCCCCCTCCCGGGCGACACGATCGACCTGGCCGACGCCGACTGGCGGCCCTGGCGCGAGGGCGCGCTTCTCGAGGAACTCATCCAGGACGTGCCGGAACTCGCGTTCGGCGACGGTCTGCGACAGCGCGCCGAGGCAGGAGCCCAGCTCGTGGACCTCCTGGCCGACGCCGGCGAAGAGACGCTCGCACACTCGCTCACGGGCCGGCATCCGCTCACCCTCGACGACGACCCGAACGATCCACTCGGACTCGACGACCCGCAGGCCGCCCGCCTCTTCGCTGTGCTCGGCGGCGCCGTTCCCGACGGGGGAACACTCGCCATCGAGCTGCGCGCCGGAGATCCCGGCTGGATCGACGAGGCGACGGATGCCGTAGCCGCGCGTTCGGCGATCGCCGAGTGGCTGGCCTGGCTGGACGGCGAGCCCGATTCCGGGGGCGCCTGGTCGACCGAACGCCTGGAGTACCGCTTCGCGCTGCGTTTCGGAGACCAGGCCAACGCCGTGTTCGCCAGGGGCACCCAGTTCGGCTCGGCATCCGTGCGCTGGAGCGACCTCGACTGGGTCGAGGGCGCCACCGCCGAACTGCCGGACGCGGCACCGAGCGGCACCCCCGTCGGCAGCGAGGCGACCATGCTCGCCACTCCGCTACGGTTCCCCGGCATGCCGGCCGACCGCTACTGGCAGCTCGAGGACGGCGCGGTCGACGTGGGCGCCATCGAGGCGCAGACGAACGACCTCGCGAGGCTCTGCCTGGCCGAATTCGCACTGTCCTCGGGCGACGACTGGCTGGCCGTACCGGTCGACGGCCTGCTCGGAGCGGTCAACAGGGTCGGAACCGTCACCCTGACCGACGACTTCGGCGACGCGGTGACGGTTCCGGAGCTCGCCGATCCCGCATTCACCATGTTCGGCGTTTCGTCGGCGGCCGGGCGGATGCTCCCCGGCATCGTGTTGCCGCCCGTGGCCGTCGGCACACTCGTGGGCGAAGCCCTCGAAGACGTGCTGTTCCTGCGCGACGAGATGGCGAACATGGCCTGGGCCATCGAGAACTCAGTGCAGGGTCGAAGCGGCGACCCGCGGCGGCGCGCGAGCGAGCGGCCGCCCGTTCCCGATCCGTGGCCGGAGGGTCTCACCCAGGACGAGCGGGCGTACCGGCTGCAATCACTCGTGCCCGCGCACTGGATCCCGCTGGCACCCGTTGCGCTGACGCCCGGCCAGGTATCACTGCGCAAGGCGGCACTGCTCCGCGACGGAGTTCCCGTCATGCCGAGCGGCATCACCCTGCGTCCGACACCCCTCACCTTCCCCGGAGAAGAACTGCCGAGGGAGGGCGTGCACCTGCGCGCCGTACCCGTGCTGGCGAGGCGGGCCGACGGGCGCTACGCGCGGTGGGCGGCGTATCGGGTGCGCACCGGTCGGGGAGAGGCCTCCAGCCGTCTCGCCTGGGACTCGGCACTCTCATTCACCGACATGACGCACCCGCCGACAGCGTAGGTTCCGGCCAGGCCTCAGCGCGGTCCAGGCCTCAGAGCTGTGCCGATCGGATCCGCACTTCAGCGGCCACAGATGCGAGCGCAGCGGTGAACGCCTCGAGCTGTGCAGCGTCCAGGCCCGAGGTGGAGGCCGACAGCATGTCGGTGAAATCGCGGTGGATCTCGCCCATGACGTCATGCCCGTGGGGAGTCAGCTCGAGATAGAGACTGCGGCGATCACCGGGGTGGTCGATTCGATGAAGCAGGTCGATCTCGACCAGGCGGCGGGAGATCGCCGTGACCGCTCCCGTTGTCATCCCGAGGTGGGTTGCGAGGTCTTTCGGAGTGATCGACCCCATCCGCGCGATCCGGAAGAGCGCACGGAGTTCGGTTCCTGACACGCCGGCACGCTCGGCGATGCGGTGGCGGTTACCGTCGAGGGCACTCACGAATTCGGTAGCGGCGGCCGGGAAGCCGCTGAGCGTATGCGGGTGCCGTTCCGAGTGGTCCATGTTTCCTCCGGCCTGCGCTGGAGCGAGCCTTGTGTCGTCACGACTGGTGCATCTGATCTTAGCGAAATCAGGTCAAAAAGATGTTGACGATTTAGCTTACTTAACATGTAATTGAAACACTAAGTTATCTCGGGAACGCTGACCTTCTACGGAGCACGCCATGATTCCAGATATCCTCTCGCACGGGCAGTACGAGACCGTCTACAACTTCCTGTCGCTCGTCATCGCGTCGCAGCTCTTCACCGCCGTCTTCCTTGTGATCGCCCTGCCTCGCATCCTGCCGCGCTACCGGCAGGCCATCACGGTGGCCATCGTGGTCTGCGGCATCGCCGCCTACCACTACTTCCGCATCTTCGACTCGTTCAAGGCGGCGTTCGTGACGGATGCCGTCGGCGGAACGGGCGACTACTCCCAGGCCGTCGGCGCCGGGTTCAACGAGGGCTACCGCTACGTCGACTGGCTCCTCACCGTTCCGTTGCTCCTCGTCGAGCTCGTCGCGGTACTCGCCCTCGTGCGGTCCGTGCAGTCCGCGCTCTTGCGGAGGCTCGTTCCCGCCGCGGCGCTCATGATCATCCTCGGTTATCCGGGGGAGATCAGCGGCGACAACGGCCTGCGCGGACTGTTCGGCCTGCTGTCAACGATTCCGTTCGCCTACATCCTCTTCGTGCTCTTCGTCCAGCTGAGCAAGTCCCTCGACCAGCAGCCGTCCGGCGTCCGCAGGATCCTGAGTCAGCTGCGATTCCTGCTCCTGCTCAGCTGGGGCGTCTACCCGATCGCATACCTGCTGCCGCTGCTCAATATCTCGGGAGCGGATGCCTGGGTCTTCAAGCAGGTCGGCTATTCCGTCGCCGACATCCTCGCCAAGGCCGTCTACGCCGTGATCATCTACCAGGTCGCCCGAATCAAGTCCTTCGACGACGACCCCGCTTTCGCCCGAGACGAGCTTTCGCGGGACGAGGTCGCGACCCGCTCCTGACTCCGTACGCGGGACGGGTTGTGCGGTCGACGAGGGAGTGCGCGATAGTGTAATAGTTGATCCACATCAACCATTGGACATCTTCCGTGACGTCGTCTGCACTTTCCGTCCCGGTATCGGCCGACCTGGACGACACGATCGTGATGTCCCCGGTGCGGCGCAATGTGGCCATGATCGCCGTGCTGCTGTCGATGCTGATGACGAACATCGACACCTCGATCGTCAACGTCGCGCTTCCCCAGCTGGCGCACGACCTCGCCGTGACTCCGGCGGATGCCGTCTGGGTCGCGACTGCATTCCTGCTCGCGGTGTCCTGTTCCATACCCGCGATGACGGGCCTGGCCGACCAGATCGGGCGCAAGAGGATGTTCCTGATCGGCACCCCGGCGTTCACGGTCGCTTCGCTGGCCTGCGCCCTCTCGCCGACCTTCGGTGCGCTCGTGGCCGGACGGGTGCTTCAAGGCGTTGCCGCCGCGATGCTCTTCGCCGTCGCGATCCCGATCTACCGCCGCATCTTCCCGCCGGAGCGCCTGGGATTCGTGCTGGGCATGAACGCCATGGTCGTGGCCCTCGGCATCTGTGCAGGCCCCACCCTCGGCGGTCTCATCCTCGCTCAACTCGACTGGCCATGGCTGTTCCTGATCAACCTGCCGATCGGGGCTGTGGCGACCGTGCTCGGGATCGTGTTCCTCCCGAGCCGGCATCCCACCCGCGGCGGCTATGACCTTGCGGGGGCCCTCGCTGCGGCAGCCGCGATCGCGTGCTTCCTGCTGGGCATCCATCAGCTCACCGACACGTCGACGCTCTGGATCGCCGGGACCCTCCTGATCGGGTGCGGGCTCCTGGCCACGGTGTTCGCACTGATCGAACGGCGGGCTGCCCGGCCCGTTCTGCCGCCGAGCCTGTTCAACGGGCGTGTCACACTCGCAGTCCTCACTGCCTTCTGGTCGTTCTTCGGCCAGGGTGCCGCCTTCGTGGCTCTGCCGTTCCTCTTTCAAAGCGCCTATCACGCGAGCCCGCTCCAATCCGCCCTGCTGTTCACGCCCTGGCCGCTCATCATCATCATCGTGTCGCCGCTTTCCGGTCGACTTGCCGATAAATACCCCGGTGGGGCCCTCCCCGTGATCGGCCTGACGGTCTTCACTGTCGGACTGCTCGCCCTGTCCTTCCTCGGCGGCCAGCCGCCGCTCTTGCTCGTGCTCGCGAGCACCGGCCTGACCGGGCTCGGCTTCGCCATCTTCCAGCCGCCGAACAACCGGGACATGATGGCGGCGACTCCCATCCGGCACGCGAGTGCGATGGCGGGGGTGATGAACGTGAACCGGACCCTTGCCCAGTCGATGGGCGCCAGCGCCGTGAGCATCGCCCTGGTGCTGGTGGGCGCCTCATCCGTTTCGCCTGCCCTCGAAGCGCAGGGAGCCAACAACGCCCTGTTCCTGGCGGCCGCGGGATCCGCCGTCGCCGTGATCGTGAGCATCGTCAAGATGCGCCACCTCACGACCCTCGTGCCGGAATCTGGGAGGATGAAAGGACGTCCGGTACCACCGGCATCCCTCTTCTGAGTCAGGAACCACCATGACGTTCGGCGAATCGATCTCGACCGTGTTCAGCAAGTACGGTCAGTTCACCGGAGTCGCCAGTCGCTCGGAGTACTGGTGGTGGGTCCTCTTCGTGACAATCGTCGACTTCGTGCTCAACGCCCTGGACTCGGCGATGAATCCGACCTCGGCGTTCGGATTGTTCTCCGCGCTCTGGATCGCCGTCATCGTGCTGCCGTTCCTCGCGGTCGCGGCCCGACGCCTGCGGGATTCGGGCCTCTCCTGGAAATGGCTCTGGTTACTGCTATTCCCGATCGTCGGCGTGATCATCCTCATCGTGCTGCTCTGCCGGCCGAGTCGATAGTCACCGAAGCTGGGATGCTGTCGTCATCGCTCGCGCTGGGGGGCGCGCTTCGACCTGACGATGAGAACGGGGCATGCGGCGTGGTGGACGAGCTGATTGGAGACCGATCCGACGAGGAGTCCCGTGAAGCCACCGTAGCCACGTGAACCGACGATGAGGAGGTCGGCGGTCTGTGCCGCCTCGAGGAGCACCGTGACGGCGCCGCCGCGCACGATTCGCCCGGTCGCGGTGAGGCCGGAATCGGCGGCGGTTGTGAGGGCATCCGCCTGGATGCGCTCGCAGACCTCCTTGAAGGAGTCTTCGGGAACGATGTCTCCGGGAGTTCCGGCCATGATCGGATAGGACCAGGTCGTGACGATGGTCAGGTCGGCGCCGCGCAGCTTCGCCTCGACGATCGCCCAGTCGAGGGCCGTGAGTGACGGGTCGGACCCGTCGACGCCCACCACAATGTGAAACGCTCCAGTGTCGCTCATGGGATTCGTCCGCTCTCTCGGCAGGACGGCTGGCCCTGTCAGGTCATCATGCGGCACTTGCGGCGTGCGGTCAAGGCGTTCGGAGAAAATGCCCTGACCGCACCGCGAATGTGAGTCCTACAGGCAGCCCTTGTTCGTGAGACCGCTGCCGGCACCTGAGGTCTTGCAGTGCACCACGTTGCCCGCGGTCTTCGAAGCGTTGTTGACCTCGTAGCCGGGGACGCCGCCGGTGACTGTGTTGGCGGCGAAATCGTTCCTGCCGCCCCAACCGGAGAGCACGGAGTGCACCTGGAACGCGTCCTCGAGGGTTGAGGACCCGGAGTTGCCCGAGACCGAATACCCATTGCCCTTCACGTCGACCCAGGAGTCGGCCGAGTTGTCGCCGGAGTAGCCGGAGTGGCGGAAGGTGTTGCCGGTGATGCGCCCGCCGGTCGTGCCCTCCTTGATGTCGATGCCCTCGGCGGCGTTGTCCTCGATGCGGTTGTTCTGGATCAGAACATTGTCCGACTTGTCCGGGGAGGACGAGGAACCCATGACGGAACTCCAGTTACTGTTCGCACTGCCGACGTAGACGCCTTCGCCGTAGCTCGCCGAGGTGAGGCCGGTGTCGTGCACGTAGGAGTTCTTCAGAACCACGTTCGTGCTGCTGTGGCGCACGTGCACCCCCTCCTGGCCGATGTGCCCGACGTCGACGCTCGAGATGACCGTGTAGTCGGAATCGTCGAGCACGATGCCCTTGGCCGCCTTGTCGACCCGGAATCCCGTGAGATTCCAGTGCCCTCCCGTGACGTGCAGGGCATAACCGGAACCGGTCGACCCGGTCGTGAGCACGGCGGCCCGCGAGCCGGTGAGGGTGATCGGCGCCGTCCCGGTTCCGACGGCCGAGGCCTCGAACTTGCCGGAGTAGGTGCCGTCCGCGAGGTGAATGGTGTCGCCGGGCTTTGCGGCGCCGAGCGCGGTCTTCAGCTGAGCGGATGTCGACACATTCGTCACCGTCGCGGCGTGCGCCGTTCCGGGGGCGAGGACGACCCCCGCGAGCGCGACGGCGCCGGTCAGGAGGGCGGTGGTGGCCACGCGGCGCGGGGAGAGCCGCCGGTCGATGGGGGAGAGGGGGAGTAAACGCAACGGACGAGCAAATGAGTGGAGCACGAAATCAACAGCTTCCTGTGGAGTGAAACAGGAAGACTGTCTGACCGGTCGAACCTCGGGTGGACCACGAGGCCGACAACTCCCTGTCGGAGTGGACAGGGCACCACAGAACGTCGTCGACGGCATGACGGTATGACCGCATGGATGGATCGACAGAATATGGCAAATGACTTCGGCAGCACCCTGTAATAAGACAGGAGCCGAACCGGTCGCGTGCACGATGGCAGAGGCGGGGCGGGGATCAACAGCAGCCTGCAGATTACGGCAAGAATGCTGCCGGAAACTTGGAACGTTAGTTCACCCGACGATACACGTTCCTGAGGAAATCTCAAATGAATATTTGGTTTTCCCGAGGGTCAGCCGGCAGCGCAGCGAACATTCGAGGATCCCTCGCCGGCATCGGCGGAGGTGTTGCTGCACTCGACCACGTTGTCGTTGGCCGGCTTGAGGGCAAACCCGTAGCCGGGGCCGTTCACCGTGGCCTGGTTGTTGCGGAAGATGTTGCCAATGCCCCAGCCGTCGAGGATCTGATGGGTCTGGAATCCGTCCATCGGTGAGTTGACGCCGGTGTTGCCGTCGATGATCCAGCCATTGCCCTTGACATCGACCCACGAATCGGCGCTCGTGATGCCCGAACCATCGAAGTTGTTCTGCTGGAGGAATCCGCCGGTCGTGCCCTCCTTGATGTCCACACTTTCCGCGGTCGTCGCCGAGATCCGGTTGCCGATGATCGTGTTCCGGTCGCTGCGGTCCGGCTCGCAGCCGCTCACGTCGCACCAGTTGCTCTCGGCCGTTCCGACGTAGATGCCCTCGCCGAATTTCGGCCGGCGGAGCCCGGTGTCACTGATCTGGTTGTCTGCGACGCGGTTGTCGGTGCTGTTGTTGCGCAGGTGTACCGCCTCGTCGCCGATCTGGGACACCTGGAGGCCCTGGATGAGGGCGTTCCGGGTTTGGTCCGCCATGACGCCTTTCTGGCCGTTGCGCACGGCGAACCCGATCAGGTGCACGTAGGCGACGCGATCGAGGTGCAGCACGTAGCCGCCCTGTACACCGCCGCCGTCGAGGATGCTTCCGGCCGTGCCGCAGAGCGCGACCGGCGCATCGGCGGTGCCACCGGTGCGGAGAGTGAAGGTGCCCTGATAGACGCCGGGGGCCAGGCCGATCACGCTTCCGGGATTGACGGCGTCGAGGGCCGCCTGGAGCTCGCGCGCGGTCGTCACTGTCACCGTGAACGGCGGGCAGCCGGCCACGGTCTCGGGTGCAGGAGAAGCCGGCGAGGTGGACGGGGGCGTCGTGGGTTGCGTGAGGTTCTGGGTCTGGCCCGTGATGGCGACGATGACCATGATGGCGACGCTGACGACCGCGACTCCGAGGACGCCGGCGGTGAGCACCCACTGAAGGCGCGACGGCGTCCGGCGGCGCGCCGGGGCATCCGCCCGGTCTACGGAATCGGGCATCAGGGGGCGCCGCCGACGGACTCGCGCGAGACGATGCCGCGTGAGAGCGACGTGAGCGGCACACGCTCGGCGTACGGATGCCGGATCGCGCCGAACTGGGGACCGCTGCGGGTGAGTGCCGTCACGAGGAGCAAAAGCGCGAGCAACAGCCAGATCACGGTGAGCGGCTGGAACAGGGACCGGACCAGCGTGAGGGCCGTCGTCGCGCGCTGCCAGCCGGAGAGGTTGTTGCCCGCGACGACTGCTCCGGACGAGGTCTCGTCCCACACCGGAACGGCGCCGGAGCCCGAAAGCGCGTTGCTTACGACCCGCACAGACGTGGCGTCCCCCACGAGGCTCACGGCGTGGTTGGAGACGGCCCGGATGGTGTTGTCGGTGACACTGGCACCGGCGTTTCGGACGTACACGCCGGTCTGGCTGCCGCTGATCGCGTTGTTGCGCACACTCGTGTCGGTCACCCGGTCCCGGATTGCGATCGACTGGCGGGCCTGGTCCTTCAGGGTATTGCCGGCCACGACGACGCCCGACGCCCCGTCGTCGAGCACGATGCCCATGTCGTTGCGCGCGATGAGGCTCGAGTACACCCCAAGAGCCTGACCTCCGCTGAGTTCGATGCCGTACCTCCGGTTGTCTTCGACGGTGCTGCGGGTCACTGTACTCGAACCGAAGGATTCCACACCAGTGCCGATGGCGCTCGGACCGTCGGCCAGCGAACGGCCGTCGATCGACACGCCGTTGCGCCCGTTCTCCGTCGCGGTGATCTGGTCGAACATGATCCCCGAGCTCGACCTGGCCACCGTGAAGCCGTCGACGCCGCTGTTGACGGCGCTCGTCCGGGTTACCGTCGTGTCGGACACGAACCGGTGGAAGACGAGGCCATCGACGAGGCTGTTCATGATCCGGGTGTCGGTGATGGTGACACCCGCGGCGTGAGTGACGAAAAGACCGAAGGCGTTGCCGTCGATCGTGACGTCCTGGAACCCGGCGGACAGAGTCGCCGCGGAGGGCCCGTTCGCGGCGGCGGATCCGGCGGGCGCACGCAGGAGTTGCGGGGGGAGCACGGGGGCGCCGGCCAGGGGGGCGCCGGCCAGCGGGCCGGCGGCGGCCGTGGCGGAGGCACCGGCAGTGCCGGGAGCCTCCGCCGTGACCGAGCCGTCGGCTCCGGACGTGTCCGTCCCGCTGGCATCCGTCCCGGAGAGTGCCAGCCCGCCCGTCTCCCCGCTCCAGAAGCCGAGGTTCGCGATGCGGGCGTGCCAGACCGAGACAGTGCCGTCGATCATCCGGAGGTAGGCGCGACCGTCGGACGTATCGGTGTCGACCGCCCCGGTCCGGGTATTCCAGCTCTCGATGGCCACGGGCGCCGTCGCCGTGCCGTTGATGAGGACGGAGCCGCCGAGTCCGATCACGGACACGAACGTGCTCGGGTCGCTGCGGAGCCGCAGGGTGAGTCCATCCGTGGCGGTCAGCGACAGGGTTGCGCCGGTCAGGACGACGATGTTCTCGGAGAGCAGGTAGCCGCCATCCGCTTGCCGTACGAAGGTCGTCGGGGCGAAGGTGAGCAGGTCGGACACGAGGTAGGGCTGCGCCCGGGCCGGCAGGACGAGGGTCACGGAACTGCCCGTCGTGAGCCGATAGGGGCCCTGGAGCCCGGCGACCCGCCACTGGGCGGATGCCGAGACGCTGCGGATATAGCTGAGCCTGGCCTTCTCCGTGTCCACCAGGCTCGTCTCGCGGGTCGGGTCGCCGGGATAGAGAACGCCCTGGACATTCCCGTTGCGCGCGATCTCGGCTCGCCCGAAGGCGCTCGTGGGGGAGTGGAACACTCCCGTTGCGACGAGGATGAGGGCTGCCGCGAGTACGCCGGCGACGATGCCGGCGAGCGTGCCGAGGAGCACGAAACGTGCGCCGGCAGGACGAGCGGACTGGCGGTGTCTGCTCACGGTCGCTTGCACTCTCGGTGTCCGGGTGCGGGGCACCCGGACCGGCGCAACCCTGGTCCGTGTCACGGGGCCACCGCCGCTGGGGTGAGGGTGCGCGCGTCCTGGCCGTCACCGCCGATGGTGTCGTTGTGGCGGGTGAGCCAGCCCTGCCGGTTCATGGTGACGAGGGCATACGTCTTGATCGGGAGGGCGACGATGATGACGGCGAGGGCGAGCAACGGCAGGAGCAGCAGGTCCTTCGGGTGTCGGCGCAGGTGTGAGATCCCACGGATGCCGCGGCCGAGAAGCAGCCAGCCGATGGCTGCTGCGAACCCGACGACGCTCAACTCGAGGCGACTGAAGACCAGGTAGAACAGGGTGATGCCCATCGTGAGCGGGGTGAGCAGGATCTGGAGCACGGTCACCTTGGTGATGAACGGTACCCGCCAGAGCCAGCCCCTGGCCATGGCGGTGAGGTAGCACCGGTAGGAGTTGCGGCTCCAGCGCACGCGTTGCTTGACGAAGGCCCGGAAGCCGGTCGGGAACATCGACAGGGCGCGTGCGGATGCCTGGTGCACGGTTTTGTAGCCGGAGGCGAGCACGAGCCACGTCAGGCGGCCGTCGTCTCCGGAGATGCAGCGTCGGCCCAGGAAGAACTCGTTCTCGAGGTGGTCGAGCACGGGCAGGACCGCCGCCCGCCGATACACCGCCGTCCGCCCGGACACGCAGGGCACGGCCCCTGCCCGCCCCATGGCGGGCACGTAGTCGAGGTAGCGCAGGTCGACCAGCCAGTCTGCGATCCGTCGCCAGACACTCGTGCCGCTCTGGTACACGTTCTGGCGGGTACCGACCGCTCCGACCAGGGGGTCCTCGAAGGGCATCTGTACGTTTCTGAGCAGGTCCGGCTCCCACCACGTGTCCGAGTCCGTGAGAACGAGGAGGGTGTGCCTCGCCTCCCGGATCCCCGCCCCGAGCGCCGACCTCTTGCCCACATGATGGAAGAGGATCGGTCTGACGCGTGGATCGCCGATCCGGACGATGCGTTCGTAGGTGTCGACATCCGCGACGTCGAGCACGATCAGGATCTCGTTGGGGTTCTGGGCCCGCCAGGTATCGAGGCAACTCAACAGGATCTCGGGGTCCTCATGGAACGAGGGCACGATCACGGAGGTCGACGTTCGGAAGTCTGTGACGATCGCTGGGGCCCGATGCGACAGGATGAACCGGTACAGCCAGAGTCCCCAGACGATGGTTCCCGCAATGGCCAGGGGAAAATAGGAAACCACGACCCCCGCGTCGTGCACAACAGCACTCGCGATGGCGCCCCAGTCCAACGCGTAGCCGGGGTCAGCGGACACTGTCGATTCTGGGGGCATAGGGATCGGGTTCCTTGTGCTCGATTGTGCTGGTCAGCGGCGCCATTGAGCTGACTCGTCGAAGGTGTGCAGCGATTCAGTTCCGGGGTTCCGGCCGCACTCGCGAGTACGGCGTCAGGTACCTACTGAACCAAAGTAGACAATTCCTCACGTTTTGCAACCGCAGTGTGTGGATACACAGGGAGCTCAGCAGGTGGGCTAGTCGCTCCGCGGTTCGCGGGCATCCGTCGTGAACGGATTGACCCCGGTAATGCGTTCGACGAGGCCGATGGCGTGACGCAGGATGGCGCGGGGATCGGCAGAGTCGTCGGATTCCGAGGCCTTGCGCATCGCGAACCGGAGAACGCTGACCGCCAGCCCGACGACCATGTGCGCTTCGTCGAGGATGTCCGGCGTGGTCGCCGCCGTGCGCCCGCGGGTGGCGAAACGAAGGAGCACGATCTCCGCAAGCCGGTCCTCGAGTTCGGCAAGGCGGGTGATCTCACTCGTGAAGAGTTCTGGTGTGTTCTCGATGAGCGTGCGCCTGGCCCGGAGAAGCTCCCGGTCGGGCTCGCTCGCGTCGATCGCGGACTCGATCATCAGGACGAGTTCGGCGAGCACCGATCCGCCGGCGCCCGCGACGAACGTCTCCACGGCTGCCTCGGTCGGGATGGGCGCGGATGCCCCGAGGAAGGCGGCATCCTTCGTCGAAAAGTAGTTGAAGAAGGTGCGTGGAGAGACCTGGGCGGCCTCGCAGATCATCTCGACGGTGACGTGGTGGTAGCCATGTTCGCTGGCCTGGCCGATGGCGGCCGCTTCGAGCGCGGCCTGGGTGGCTGCGCGCTTGCGAGCGCGCAGCCCGTCGTCCTGCCCGGCGTCGGAGGGGGCGGTGTGCGTGGTCCCCGCCCCGTTACTCATACCGAAGGGCGTCGATGGGATTCTGTCGTGCGGCGGCCCTGGCCGGAAGGGTACCGGCGAGGAACGCGATGAGCATCACCACGCCGACGATGATGGCGATCGAAGCCGGTGCGAACTGCACGACCTGGAGGCCGGGCAGTGCAGAGAAGATCCCGTTCGCGAGGAGATTGCTGATGAGCGAGCCGACACCGATCGCGGCGACGACGCCGAGCGCGCTGCCGAGGAAGCCGATGAAGACCGCCTCCATGCTGAACAGGGCATAGACCCGGCCGCCGTTCATGCCCATGGCCTTCATCAGTCCGATCTCGCGGGTGCGTTCCTGCACGCTCATCAGCAGGGTGTTGACGATGCCGAACCCGGCGGCGATCAGGGCGATCACGGCGAAGGCGTTGAGCACGCCGATGATGACGTTGATCACGGTCTCGAAGGCGCCGATCGTGTCTGCGACGGTCTGGGATGAATATCCTTGTGCGCTGAGGTCGGCCTTGATCGTGGAGATCTCAGCCTTCGTCGCCGAGGCGTCGAAGTGCGCGACGGCGGTGGCATAGCCTGCGGAAACTCCGGCCGGCTCTCCGGTGATCGCGACGGTGTGCAGGTGGGCGACGAGGCTCCGGTTGAGGGCGGCACCGCTGCCGAGCAGCGTCTCGTTCTGCACGCCGACGACGGTGGCCGTGACGGTCTGCTGGCTTCCGGTGTAGTCGGTGATGCCGATGCTGACCGGCGTGCCGACGGCGGCCTGGGCGTTCGCGTAGCCGAGGTTCTTCAGGTACGTCGTCGGCAGGAGGAGCTGGTCGCTCGAACTGCTGTTGTCGAGTTGCGCTCCAGCGGCGAGGTCTGCCGTCGTGATGGTGCCGGTCTGGCTGACCGTGAGCTCGAACTTTCCGTTGTCGGCATATTCGACGTAGTCCGGCGAGACCCGCACGGCGGGGTCGACGCTCAGGATACCGGCGGTCGCCTTGATCTTCGCGAGGTCGGCCGCGGTCAAGGCCTGGATGGTCGAGCCGGGGCGAGATCCGTTGCCGAGGCTCACGGTCGTGGACTTGCTTGGGTCGTAGGCGGCCGGTCCGTCGCTGGCCGTGGCCGTCGCATCCGATGCCTTGGTGATGGTGAGCACGTCGGCGGCACCGATCGCCGAGACCTGACCGTTGATGTATGCGGTCACTCCGGTGCCGATGCCGCTCGTGATCGTGAGCGTGAAGGCTCCGATGAAGATGGCGATGACGGTGAGGCCGGTGCGGAGCTTGTTGCGGAAGCTGTTCTGGATGGCGGAGCGGACGATGTCGAGGAACTTCACGAGTGGGCTCCGCCTCTCTTGTGGGTTCCGGTTGGCGAGTCGGCTGTCTCTTCGAGGCCGTCGCGGATGAAGATCTGGCGGTCGCAGCGGGCGGCGAGCTCCGTGTCGTGGGTCACGATGATGAGCGTGATGCCGTTCTCCTTGTTGAGCTTGAAGAGGATGTCTTCCACGACCGTTCCGGTGGCGGAGTCGAGGTTTCCGGTCGGCTCGTCGGCGAAGATGACCTTGGGGTTGTTTACGAGGGCGCGCGCGATCACTGCGCGCTGCTTCTGCCCGCCGGAGAGGTTCTTCGCCTTGTTCTTGGCCTTGTCGGCCAGTTCGAGCTGTTCGAGTGCAGCCATGCCGCGGGCTTTGCGTTCCTTGGCCCCGACGCCGGCGATCGTGAGGGGGAGGACGACGTTCTCGAGCACGGTCGCGTTCGCAGTGAGGAAGAACTGCTGGAACACGAAACCGAAGTCCTGGTTGCGCAGCCGGTTGAGTTCCTTCGCCTTGAGCTTCTTGGCGTCGGTCCCTTCGACGAGGAGGACGCCGGAGTCCGGATCGTCGAGGAGCGCGAGAAGGTGCATGAGCGTCGACTTTCCCGAGCCGCTCTTTCCGACGATGGCTACGGACTCGCCGGCCTGGATGTCGAGGGAGACGCCTTTGAGCGCATCAAAGCGGTTGGCTCCGCTGCCATAGGACTTGCCGATGACCTGCGCGGACAAAACGGGAACACTCATGCGGGCTTTCCTTCGTTGGGTGACTGGAGCGCTTCGCTCGACCCGCGGAAGCCGTACCGGCCAGCGGATGCTGGCGATAACGGTGCGCAGACAATAAATTCACAGTAGTTGCACATTCACGGCGCTCGCTGGGAGAGGACTGGGAACCAGCCGACGTTTACATCCCAGTCATCCCAGCGTACGACGCGCATTTCGGGTGCCGCACCGGCGGATGCCGGACTGCCCGGTTCAGAGGTCGAGGGACTCGTTCGGTTCGAGGGCGAAGAACTCGCCGCCGGCCTGTTCGGTCGCTGCGGCGATGCGCAGATTGGAGAGGTCCTTGCCCGCCCTCGACAGCAGCATTTCGTGGGTCGGAAAGGTGCGGCGCGGCTTCACGGCGAGCACATAGTCGATCACTTCACTGATCTTCAACCAGGGTGCGCCGGCCGGAACGGCGAGCGTGTCGACAGCCACCCCTGCCGGGACCGTGAAGGCGTCGCCGGCGTAATACAGCCGGTCGTTGACGAGGACGCCGACGTTGTCGATCACGGGGATCGACGAGTGGATGACGGCGTGCGTGCTCCCGAAGAAGCGCAGGGTGAACTCGCCGACCGTGACGGTGTCGCCCTCATGGACGACCTCGACGGGGTAGCCCTGTGCTGCGGCGGCAACCCCGGCCGGACCTAAGATCCGCACGTCGGGGCTGAGGGCGATGATGCGGTCGAGTTGTTCGGGAGTCCAGTGGTCGGGATGCTCGTGGGTGATGACGATTACATCCGCCCTCGCCGTGTCAGTCAATGCCGTCGTGTACGAACCCGGATCGATGAAGAGCTTGCGTCCCGCTACCTCGACGATCAGGGCCGCGTGCTCGAGCTTGGTCAGTTTCATGTCGGGTCCGTTCTCTCGGGTGTCTGGACCGAGCTAATACCCAGATGACTGCGTGATGCAAGCCGACGACGTGCCGTGTCGTCCGCTCGGTTTGGAGCGGACCCGATCCGTGTGGCATACTCGGTAAGTTGCAAAAACGGCCCCATCGTTTAGCGGCCTAGGACATCGCCCTCTCACGGCGGTAACGCGGGTTCGAATCCCGCTGGGGTCACAATTGCCCGGTTCCCTTGAAAATAAAGGGAACCGGGCGTTCTTGTTTAAGCGCCCCAGAGTGCTCGTTTTCGGGTTTCGGCAACATCCGATTTCGCGACCTGACTTTCGCGAGCGGTCTATGCCTGGCGAGCCCATGTCTCACGAGACGGAACAGGTTCCCACTTCCAGGCCGCGGGAGCCCCGGCATCGACCGTCTTGTAGATCGGAGCTGCGCGGATACAAAGTCCCCAGAATTTGACTTGACCGCAGTCAGCGCAATCCAAGAAGCTCACTATCGTGTACCTCAATTCGGATCGAGCAAGGTCGATCATGTCTTCCAACGCGACATCTCCCCGGAGGTACCGCATGCGACCCTCGGCAACCCGATCCGCTAATTCAGCGGTCGTGCCGAGAACGTCAACGTTGTGCGGTGGAGGTCCGGCGGTATGTCTCAATGCCGATTCACAGGTGTCGCACGTTGCGTTCATCCCTCCACCCTAAGCAGCCCCGGTCGTGCACAGAAGTTGATCCCCTTCCCGGAACCCCAATGGGCCGTTCAGAGTTCGAGAGTCCCGCAAGCCGTTCCCTTCTGACACAGCGTCGGCGCGCTCGCCTCGTATTTTTCGAGTACATTCACCTGGATCGAGGCGGAGCCGACGCTTCCCATCAAGTTTGGTACTTCCGGAGAATTCCAAGCAGAACTGTCGAATTGGATCGGACGCATTCGTTGCAGTAGTGAGGCCGCCCACCAGGGGTGGCGCGAAGGGAGTAGCACCATGAAACTCACCATCAGCCTGCAAGTCACCCTGGATGGCGTCGCTCAGGCGAACGGCGGGAACAACGAGGAGATGGACCCCGGATTCACTCGCGGCGGCTGGGCGCGTGCGTTCGGTGATAAGGATGCCGCGCAATACATCCTCGATACCTGGCGGCGCCCGGATGCGTTCTTGCTTGGCCGAAGGACATTCGGCCTGTTCGAGACGTACTGGGGCACCCGAAGCAACGATGGTGGGTTCGGGGAGGCGATCAGCTCGAAGCCGAAGTACGTGGTCTCGAACACCCTGACCAATCCGGCCTGGGAGCACACGACGGTGATCTCGGGTGACGTCGCCGCCGAGATTCGCGAGCTCACGGCCCAGCCGGCTGGCGAGCTCCTCGTGGTCGGGAGTGCGGCGCTCGCCCGCTGGCTCCTCGAGAACGAACTTGTGGATGAGTTGAACCTCGTCCTGTTCCCGGTGATCGTCGGGGAGGGCGAGCGGCTCTTCCCGCAGAACGGCTTGGACTTCGGACTGCACTTGGAGGATTCGGTGGTGTTCGGCACCGGTATCGTTGCGCTCACCTACCGCGTGGGCGGCCGCCCCGTGTACGCCTGAGCGAGAGGACCGACACTATGCAGTACTTGATCAATGTCATCGACGACCGAAGCGAGTCCGGCACCGTGGAGGAGGCGGCCGCGATCGACGCATTCAACGAGAAGCTGGTCGCCGGCGGGCACTGGGTGTTCGCGGCCGGCCTGGCCGACCCGTCGGCGTCGACCGTCATCGATGGCCGCGGAGACGATCCTGTGTGAGCGCTCACTGCGGATCGCAGAGCAAGGTTGAAAAAAGGGCGCGAAATGGGCGCACAGCCAAAATGGCAAAATTTTGGCAACACTCTTTTGAGAACAACGTGGATTTAAGCGCCCGAGAAGGCCCGTTTTCGGGTTTTGGCAACATCTCGGCAGCATCCGATTTACGGGCCATCTGATCGAGAGCCGTCGCAATACTGTCCGGTGCCACCAGTGCAGCACGGGCGCGCAAGGTCCTTGTGCCCGACGGGGAACGAGTTCAGCGTGGACGCATGAGACGAATTACGTTCGGTGGCGCCTCGTTCTTGACGGCAGATCGAATCGGTGACGCGCTCGTTGCCCTCTTGGTCGTCCTCAACGTCAAGAACAGCGCCGCGGTCGCGCGCATCCCGGTCGTGCTCATCGACGGCACGAGCGTAACTGCGACATTGCTCCTCGCACCGGCCAGCCCTTTCATGTCCATTCCAGAAGAATCAGCGTGGCCTGAACCCGATGCGTCGGAAACCGTCAAGCACCTCGCGAATCTCGAAGTGCTGGCTTCCGCTCCGAGCCAGACCGAGTACCTGGAAACGATCGCAGTCCCGGACTACGAATGGAGTGACCCGGACCTGAACGATCTCTGACGATGCCGAATTGGGTGCCCGAATGCAAACGGTCTGTCTCCCTGGGGTAGCCAACGGAGATCGGGATCGTGACGATGCGAATCCGGTTGTACCGATGGATGCTATTCCGACGTCGATGGAGTAGCTTGCGGATATGCAGCGGAGGCGTGTGAATCAGGTAGGCAGCAGGAATCGAGGGTGCGATGTCAATGCCTGACCGATTAGCCGCGACAGAGGACTCGTTGAACGCTCTGACGGGGCACGAATCGCGCCTGTTTGAGCCCCTCCTGGCTCTGTTGCCCGTCGATGGGCTGTCCATCTCCACGTTCGGCCACATTCTCGCCGCTGAAACAATTTCCGCGAGCGACGCGCAATCATTCCGGCTCGACGAGCTCCAATTCGATCTTGGTGAGGGCCCGTGCTGGGACGCGCTGGAGACCGCGAAGCCCGTCCTGGAGCCGGACATTCGTGAACGGCCCAACCACGTGTGGCCGGCCTTTTCGGAAGCAATCATCGCCGAAAACTTCGGTGCGCTCTTCGCCTTTCCCTTGATGCTGGGCCCGCTGCGCATCGGGGCGATCGACCTCTACACGAATCAGCCCTATCGACTCGGCGAGCAAGACATCCAGCACGTCGAGATCCTCGCAACCGTGGTCAGCCGGATGGTTCTCAATCGAGCACTCCGACTGTCCGAGAGCGACCTCGTGGGCGAGGCCGACACGGCCACCCGGCGGGCATTCTCTCGCCGAGAAATCCATCAAGCAACGGGTATGGTCCTGGCGCAACTGGGCATCCCCGCAGCGGATGCCTTCCTTGTAATCCAAGGCCATGCATTCGCCGCCGGACGATCCATGCTCGACATCTCAAGCGAGATCATCGACCGGCGATTGAGCTTTGCCGTGAACGAACAGCAGATCGAAGGGTCTCATGATTGACAGCACCCGAGAAGATCGCTTGATCGACACGTTCGCGACCCTCGCCGACACCCTCGTCGCCGACTATGACGTGGTCGATCTCTTGCAGACACTGGTTGAAAGGTGCGCGGATGTTTTCGACATCGCGGCGGCGGGAATTCTCCTGGCCGATGCCGACGGCGAGTTGGAGGTGATCGCCTCGACAAGTGAGGCGAGCAGGCTGGTCGAGGTCATGCAATTGAGCGCCCGGGCGGGCCCCTGCGTGGAATCCTTCACGTCCGGCTCTGTCGTGTCTCTGCCGGACGTCGAGGACAGCCCGCCCGAGTGGCAACGTTTTCGGGACAGTGCACGCGAGCAGGGTTTCGCCGCCGTCTTCGCTATCCCGCTGCGGTTGCGCGAGACGACAATCGGTGCGCTCAACCTGCTGTCCAGCGTTCCCGGCGCCTTGCCGACCCAAGACGTTCGTGCCGCGCAGGCCCTGGCCGATGTCGCGACGATCGGAATCCTTCAGGAACGCACGCTCCGGGAAAGCATGTCCGTCCGCGAACAGCTCACCAACGCATTGACGTCCCGGGTGGTGATCGAACAGGCCAAAGGCGTGCTTGCGCACTCTCGCGGCATCTCGATGGAGGAAGCATTCACCCTGCTCCGGACGTACGCCCGCACCAACCGTCTACTGCTGTCCCGAGTGGCCCAAGGCCTTGTCGAACAAACCCTGGTGATCTGAGGGCCCCCGCTTGAGGGTGTACGCTACTGGAAGCAATTAATACCCCTCATCAGGACGCGAGCGCGCAGCCCCCAGCATGACTGGAAGAGCCGCGGTCGTATGGTGGGGCCAGACGGATGTGACCCCATGGTCGCTCCAGCTCACGCCGCTCAACGGTGTCAGGGCCGGTCTAGGCCCACCCGCCCGATACAGCGAGCCCCGTCCAGTCGGCTGTGAAGCCGGTTTTGTCGTCGTGCTCCGGAGAATCCGTGACCCAGATCGTTGCCGAATACGCGCAGGAATCCGCCGCCTCGGCGGAGCGCACAGCCTCGACATCCCGAGCACCTGAAATCGCCGTCAAGGCAGACCACCTGTACAAGGCGTTCGGTCGTCGACCACACGACATCGTCAAGAAACTCGAAGGCGGCGCGAGCCGGGAAGACCTTGCGCATCTCGGAACAGCCGCCGTGATCGACGCCTCCTTCGAAGTGCAGCGCGGCGAGATCTTCGTGGTGATGGGATTGTCCGGTTCGGGCAAGTCCACTCTGATTCGGATGCTCAACGGCCTGCTCGAAGCGACCTCCGGGACGGTGACTGTCGGTGACACCCGGATCACCGGACTCCCGGCCGCCAAGCTGCGCGACGTCCGTCGCAAGAGCGTGTCCATGGTCTTCCAGCACTTCGCCCTGCTGCCTCACCGCAGCGTGATCGACAACGTGGCGTACGGCCTCGAAGTTCAGGGCATGCCTCGCGTGGAGCGCCTCGCAAAGGCCCGCACCATCATCCGCCTGGTCGGCTTGGACGGTTGGGCAGACAGCATGCCGTCCGAGTTGTCCGGCGGAATGCAGCAGCGGGTCGGCCTCGGCCGGGCGCTCGCCGCCGATACCGACGTGCTCCTGATGGACGAGGCGTTCTCGGCACTCGACCCGCTGATCCGCCGGGAAATGCAGGAACAGCTCATCGAACTGCAGGCCGAACTCGGCAAGACCATCATCTTCATCACCCACGACCTCAACGAGGCCATGTTCCTCGGGGATCGGATAGCGGTCATGCGCGACGGTCGCATCGTGCAGATCGGTACCCCCGAAGACATCCTCACCGACCCGGCGAACGACTACGTCGCCCAGTTCGTTCAGGACGTCGACCGGGCGCGGGTGCTCACGGCCGGGAGCGTGATGGAGCCGGTGCGATCCATGGTGACCGTGAACTCCGGGCCGCGCGCCGCCCTTCGCACGATGCGCGACCTGCAGACCTCCGCGACATTCGTGGTCGGGCGCGACCTCGGATTCGTCGGGGTCGTGCGTGACCGGGACGTACTCAAACAGGTCAAGGCCAACCACCCCGACCTTCGCCCCATCATCAAGGAGGCAACGGCCGTTTCCGCAGATACCGCCCTGGTCGACCTCGTCGAGCTTGCGGTCGAAAGCGACCTGCCGATCGCCGTCGTCGATGCGCGCAACCGTCTGCTCGGCGTCATCCCGCGGGTGACCCTGCTTGCCGCTCTCGGTAACGTCACCACCACGACGGGGGAGTTGCCGATCACGGAACCGCCATCGACCATTTCGCTCAGCGTGATCACCGAAACCCTGCGCGAAACCGCCTCGGAAGGAGCGCAGCTGTGAACGACTTCCGCATCCCGCTCGGTAGCTGGGCCGACGACTTCATCAACTTCATCACCAGCAATTTCAGTTTCCTCTTCGATTTTGTGCGCACCGTCTTCAATGGCGCCTATGAGTTCGTCGACCTCGTCCTTGCCTCCCCGCCGTTCTGGGTGATCATCCTCGTGGCCGCTGCACTGGGACTGATGGTCCGCGGCTGGAAATTCGCGGTGGGCGCTGTCATCGGCCTCATCGTCATCGTGGGTGTTGACCAGTGGCAGAACGCCATGGACTCGCTCGCCCTGGTGCTCGTCGCGAGCATTCTGGCCATCCTCGTCAGCATTCCCCTGGGCATCCTGGCCGCCAAGTCGGACGTAGGATCCAAGATCATCCGGCCGATTCTCGACTTCATGCAGACCATGCCTGCGTTCGTCTACCTGATTCCCGCGCTGATCCTCTTCCGGGTGGGAGTCGTGCCCGGCATTGTGGCAACGATCATCTTCGCGATGGCTCCGGGTGTCCGCCTGACCGAGCTCGGCATCCGCAGCGTCGATCGTGAGGTCGTCGAGGCGGGCGAGGCATTCGGTGCGTCGCCGGCGAGGATACTCCGTCAGATCCAGCTGCCATTGGCGATGCCCACGGTCATGGCCGGTATCAATCAGGTCATCATGCTCTCCCTCTCGATGGTCGTCATCGCCGGAATGGTCGGCGCGGGCGGTCTCGGCCAGCAGGTCGTGGCGAGCCTCAGCCGGATCGACGTGTCGCTCGGCTTCGAAGCTGGCCTGGCCGTCGTGATCCTCGCGATCTTCCTCGACCGGATGACCGCCTCCCTCGGCACGGGAAGCACCCCGATCGGCCGGCTCCTGGCAGGGCGCAAGCACCGTCGGCAGGTCGCCGCGGCTGCTGACGGAAGCGCGATCAGCGCGCCCGTCGCAGACCTGAAGACGCCGCAGCCCGCCTGAGTCTGACCGGCTCCGGGCGAGAGGACGTCCCCCTCGATGCCCGCCGGTCAAGTTCGTTCTGACCGGCACCTCCAAGACTCACGGAGACACCTGTCTCCGTGGCACGCCCGGCCGCCTCGGCGGCCGGTCACATCCGTCAACCCCGGTCACCCACAGCAGGTGACAAGACAGGAAGACACATGAAAAAGCGTTCCCTCAGCATCATCGCCCTCGGAGCCGTCGGGCTCCTCGCTTTCACGGGCTGCGCAGCAACGCCCGCGCAGACCGTCGGCAACGGCAACTCCGACAACAAAGACCTCACGATCGCCGTGTTCAACGGTTGGGACGAGGGTGTCGCGGCGTCCGAGCTCTGGAAAGCCATCCTGGACAAGCAGGGCTACAACGTCGAACTCGAGTACGCCGACGTCGCCGCGGTCTACGCGGGGCTGTCCACCGGCGACTACGACATGAACCTCGACGTCTGGCTTCCGAACACCCACGCCACCTACCTTAAGGAATACGGTGACAAGATCACCGAACTCGCGGCCTGGAACACCGAGGCGAAGAACACCATCGCCGTGAATGCGGATGCACCGATCAACTCGATCGCCGAACTGGCCGCGAACGCCGACCTGTTCGGCAACAAAATCGTGGGCATCGAACCGGGAGCCGGCCTGACCGAAGCGGTCACGAACAAGACGATTCCGACCTACGGACTCGAGAAGATGGACTACCAGACCTCGTCGACCGCCGCGATGCTCACCGAGCTCACGGCAGCAGCGAAGACCGGCGAGAACATCGCCGTGACCCTCTGGGAGCCGCACTGGGCGTATGGCTCCTTCGACCTGAAGAACCTCGAAGACCCCGAGGGCACCCTCGGCGCCGCGGAGACCCTCCACGCCTACGGCAAGAAGGACTTCGGCACTGACTTCCCGCAGGCCACGAAATGGCTCTCCGGGTACAAGATGGACCTAGATCAGCTGTACTCGCTCGAGACCGCGATGTTCGTTGACTATGACGGCCAGGACTACGGCCCCATCGTCGCAAAGTGGATCGCCGACAACCAGGACTACGTGGACTCGCTCACCAAGTAAGCCGCTGTTATGACGAACGGCCCGTGCTTCGGCATGGGCCGTTCGTGCGTTCCGGTGCTCAGGGCCGGGGATCGCCGTCGCCATCGGCGTGATCGGAGGTGTCCATGCGGATTCCCTCGGGGCGTCCTGCGCGCGCCCAAACGAGGTAAAGGATGGCCGACACCAGCAGTGACGCGGCGAGGCTCACCAGCGGCAGGACGCGAGCGAGGTTCACGATGAGTGTGAACGCCACGGTCGCCGCGCCGACGAGGTTCAGTACGAGGGAAGCCGGATGCCGGTCCCGGTGGGAGAACCTGGCCATGGCAAGCAGGCCGCCCAGGAAGCTGAGGAAGACGGACACCGCGTAGTAGAGGACGAGGGTCTGATCATCGCCGCCCGCGAGTACAGTCACCACCACAGCGAGCACTCCGAACAGTGCCACTCCCCAGACAGGGGCATGGCGGGCGTTCGTGCGGTCGAGCACGGCAGGCAGAATCCCGACCCGGCGACCGTCGGGACCGGTGTGGCGTGCGAGAGCCTTCAGCATCCCGGGTCCTGCCTGGAACGACGAGCTGGCCGCGGCGACAAGCAGGAGGGCAGTGGTGAATTGAAACGCAGCAAACAGGGGTTCCGGGGCAGCCAGGCGCGCAAGTTCTGCGATCTGGGTGGTGTCGGCGCCGGGGACTCCGATGTGCAAGTGCACCACCTCCAGTGCGACGCCGAGGGTCAACGTTCCAACGACGGCCAGGGTCAGCCAGAGCGTCACCCGACCGAATCGTCGGCGACCCCGGTCATTCAGCTCGCCGAGTTCGGCAATTGCGGTCGATGGCGCCTCCACTCCCGTGGCGAGCGCCATGGCAACCGGGAACGCCAGCACGACGGCCACAATCGGGACGTGGCCAGACGATGCCGGAGCGGCGGCGGCCTGCGGTGTTGCGCCGAGACCGAAGCACAGGACGACGACGGTCACAGCGATGAATGCAAGAGCCATCGCGGCGAAGACCAGGCGGCCGAGTTGCCCGAACAGAGTCAGCATTGCCACGGCGAGAATCAGGCCACACGCGAGAAGGAGTCGCCAGGGTGCCAGGTCAGGGAAATAGGCGATGAGCGCCGAGGCGCCTGCCGAGACGCTCACGGCAATGGTCAGTACGAAATCGACGACCAGGGCACCGATCGGGATAAATGACCAGGCATCCCCGAAGGCCTCACCGACAGCCGCGGAGGCTCCACCACCTTTGGGATACCGGAAAATGAGCTGCCGATAGTTCACGATGACCAGCGCGATGATGGCAACGACCAGGAGCATGGTTGGAACGAGGAGAGAAAGGTCGCCGTCCAGGGCGCGCAGCGCCGCTTCGACAGCGTACGCGACCGAAGAGACCGGGTCGGCCATCACGGAAAAGGCGAAGGCCATCAGCAGTAAGGTGCGAGATCGTGACGATAATCCGCCCGGGAGCTTCGACATCTTTCGACTTCCTCGATCGTCGCTGTGTCAGGGTCTGGCCGTCACCGTTCGGAGGACGGCATTGAGTGTGAGCCAGCCTCGGAGCATGCCGGTCGAGTCGACAACGGGCAGGCCATCGCTTTCGCTCGCCGCCAGAACCCGATCCAGAACGCTGTCCAGGGTATCGTCGGGGCTCGCGGCAGTGGGCGTCTCGATCAGGGCGCTGAGGGTGATCGCACTGCTGTCGTCATCGTTGCCCAGGGAGTCGGATATGGCAGCGACGGTCACGATCCCGATGAACGTTCCGTCGCTATGAAGAACCGGCAGGGCGCGTTTGCCGGAATCGATCAGGATCCGCGCTCCTGCGGCGGGGGTGAGCCGGGAACTCACCGGATCGGGAGCATCCGTCATGACTTCACGCACGAGCGTGGAATGCAGCAGGATGCCGCCGGGACCCCCATCGACGCTCACGCCGCGGCGACGAAGTTTGAGGGTGTAGATCGTGTCCCTGCTGAGCAATCGGGACACGCCCGTCGCGATCACGATCGCGAGCAGCAGAGGAAGGATGATCGAATATTCCCCGGTCAGTTCGAACAGGATAATTGCTGCCGTGATCGGGGCCCGCGTGGCTCCGGCGAAGACTGCTCCCATACCGACCAAGGCAAACGTGCCGGTTTGACCGGCGAACACGGGAAACACCATGCCGGCGACGTCGCCGAACGCGGCACCGAGCATCGCTCCGATGAAGAGCGACGGTGCGAACACTCCTCCGGAGCCGCCGATGCCGATGGTCAGGCTCGTCGCCACGACCTTGCCGACGAGCAAGAGCGCAACGAAGCCCAGGGCATAGCCGCCCTGGACGCCCTTCTCCAAGACCGGGTAACCAACCCCGTACATCTGGGGCAGGGCAAACAGCACCAGACCGAGCACGAGGCCGCCGGCGACCGGCCTCAACCACTCCGGTTTGCCCCGCCAGGCCCAGTCGCAGAGGTCTTCCACGGCGTACAGGACCTTCGTGAACCCGACTCCGGTCAGGCCTGCCGCGAGTCCAAGCACGGCGAAGAGCGTGAACTCAGACGGGTTGACGATGGTGAACGTCGGCAGGCTCAGGAAGGGGTGATCGCCGAGGATCGAGCGGCCGACGATCGATGCGGTCACTGAGGCCAGGACGACCACACCGAAGGAACGGGCGGCGAAATCCCTGAGCAGCAGTTCGAGGGCGAAAAAGACTCCGGCGATCGGAGCATTGAACGTGGCTGCGATCGCGCCTGCCGCGCCGCACGCGACGAGGGTTCTGAGCTGGGATTCGGGCAGCCGGACTGCCCGCCCCAGTGTGGACCCCAATGCTGACCCGATTTGAACGATAGGGCCCTCGCGCCCCACCGACCCGCCGGAACCGATGGTGATGGCCGAAGCGAGCGACTTGACGATCGCAACCTTGCCGGGAATCCGGCCGCCCCGTTTGGTGATGGCGTACATGACCTCTGGGACGCCATGCCCCCGGGCTTCCGGTGCGAATTTGTTCACCAAGGGGCCGTAGAGGAGACCGCCAATGGCCGGAGCGACGATCACGAATGCGCCCCCCAACCACGGAACCCAGGGATTGGCCGGATGGCCGACGGAGGCTGAGTAATCGACCGTTCCCGTGAAAATCAGAGTCGCGGTGGCCACCAGCCAACGGAACGCGACTGCGCCGAAACCGACACCTGCGCCGACCACGACGGACATGAACATGAGTCGTCCGGAGCCGGTGAGGATCCGGGTGAACCACGTGTGCAAGGGCTCCAACAACAGGGATCCAATTCGTCCCCGCAGGCTCAGAGTGGGCTGTGCCATCAAGGCTCCGTAATGTGTAATTAGACAATTGTTGTATGTGTGCAATAATCACGTTATCACTTGTCTGGAACGGGGTTTGACGGATGGATGCCTTCACTGCGGCCGACGCAAGGGTCGCGGACGCGACCCTTGCTGCCTCCCGCGCCTTGCTCGGCGTGGTTGCCCGATCGGTTGTGGCAACGCTTGACGTCGTCTCCCTGCCGCAGTTTCGGGTCCTGGTCATGCTCAGCTCGTCCGGTCCAACCCGGATGGGCGCTGTGGCGGAGCGAATGGGAGTCATCCCATCGACGTTCAGCCGCTTCATCGATCGCATGGTCGCCGGAGGCTGGGTGGAGAGGGCGGCCAGTCCCGACAGCCGGCGCGAGGTCCTCCTCGAACTCACCTCGAGTGGCCGGCGACTCGTCGACGACGTCACCGAATGCCGCCGAGCGGACATCTCCGCCATCCTGTCGATCATGACGCCGGATCAACGGACCGCACTTCAGCACGCACTGCAAGCATTCGCGGATGCGGCAGGTGAGCCCCAGGCCGCGGATTTGCTGACTCTTGGGCTCTGAACAGTTCCCTGTACCGGTTCCCACCCCGGGCGAAGGCGCGTCGCTGAGCAGTATGACGGGTTCCATGTGGATGCCGACGCAACCGCCGACACTTCCGAACCTGCTGGCCTGGCACCTTCAGCCAGTTCCCGTGCTGCCCACTCTCGGCCTTGTGATGGCAGTCCTGTATCTCTTCGCACTCTGGCATCTACACCGTTCCGGCATCCGCTGGCCCGTGCAGCGAACGGTGTGGTGGCTCCTCGGCGTCGCAACACTCATACTGATGACAGCCACGGGGCTGGATGGCTACGGAATGCAATTGTTCAGCGTACATATGGTCCAGCACATGACGCTCAGCATGTTCTCGCCGGTCCTGCTCGCGCTCGGTGCACCGGTAACTCTGCTGCTGCGGGTACTCCCGGCCAGGCACGGCGGCGGCTGGAACCTGCGCAAAGGACTCCTCGCGCTGTTGCACAGCCGGTTCGCTCAGTTCGTCACCCATCCGGGAGTCACGACAGGCCTGTTCCTGATGAGCCTGTATGGGCTCTATTTCACCCCGGTCTTCGACTCTCTGATGCGCACGATGTGGGGGCACAATCTGATGCTTGTGCACTTCCTCGTGATTGGAATGCTGTATTTCTGGGGGATCCTGGGTGTCGACCCTTCGCCACGGGAAGCGTCTCGAGGAGTTCGCAGGCTGGCTCCACCGGTGCTGGCAATCCTGGAATTGTTCATCACGGTTCCGTTCCATGCGTTCTTCGGCGTCGTCGTGATGATGTCGGTCGCCCCGATCGTGGCGTTTTACACTCACCCTGCCCCCGGCTGGAGTATTTCGCCGCTGGCGGACCAAGCGCTGGGCGGTGGGATCGCCTGGGGATTCACCGAACTGCCCACCCTGCTCGTCCTGGGCGCGCTGTTCCTCCGTTGGCAGAGTGCGGCTACGCGCCACGATCGAGTCGCCGATCGGAAAGCAGCACAAGACGGCGACGCCGAGCGCGTCGCATACAACTCCTATCTCGCCGCGATCGGCGCCAGGGACGATCGCAGTGAGACGGCGCCGTAGATATGTTCGCGACCAATCAAAGGACAGTGTGACGAAGAGCACCGAATCGACACCACCCCACACCGTTCGCGGAGCGCTCGGGCACCTCGTCGGCTTCATCGCGATAAGTGCCGTCGCGGGTGTCCTCGTGGCTGCCTCGGTGACTCCAGCTGTCGCCGTGTCTGGAATGGCGGCCACCAACGTCATCAACACGTTCGAAAACCTGCCGAGCTATCTCGCGATCGACCAGCTCTCTCAGAAGAGCAATATCTACGCCAAACACAGCGATGGCGCGCCCGTGCTCCTGGCGTCGTTCTACGACCAGAATCGCGTTGATGTCGGGTGGGGAGCGATCAGCCAATTCGCGAAAGACGCGGCTGTCGCCGGGGAGGACCCACGTTTCTATGAGCACGGCGGGATCGACCTTCAGGGGACCCTCCGCGCCGTGGTGAGAACGGCAACGGGCAGCGCCATCCAAGGTGGCTCCTCGATCACGCAACAGTACGTGAAGAACGTCCTCGTTCAGAGGTGCGAGGTTCTGGACGATGCGAACGCCATTGCTGACTGCTATCGGGCGGCGACGGAGACGACAGTTGACCGCAAGCTCAAGGAAATGCGGCTCGCCATCGGGTTGGAGAAGGTCTACTCCAAGAACGAAATCCTTGCTCACTACCTGAACATCACGGGATTCGGAGGGACCGTATACGGCATTGAAGCTGCGGCCAACTATTACTACAACTCGACCGCCGCGGCATTGACACTGCCGCAGGCGGCCAGCCTGGTCGCGATCGTGAACAATCCGGGAAAATTCCGGCTCGACACCCCGACCAGCGCAACCAACGGCGCAGCAAACGGATACGCCGACAACACGAGCCGGCGCAACTACATCCTCGACGAGATGCTCCGCCATGGCAAGATCACCCAGGGAGACCATGACGCCGCGATAGCAACGCCGGTGCAACCCACCATCACCGAGCCGAGCACCGGCTGCAAAACGGCCGGCGCCAACGCCTTCTTCTGCGACTACGTGACCAAACAGCTCTTACACGACCCCGCATTCGGCGCCGACGAAGACACCAGACTCCTCACCTTCCGGCGTGGCGGCTACAACGTCTACACCACACTGGACCTCGACGTGCAAAATGCAGCCGTCGCCACACTGGCCGCGAATGTGCCCACCACGTACCCCGGATGGGACGTGGGAGCCGTCGTCACGAGCGTCCAAGTCGGTACCGGACGCGTGCTCGCGATGGCGCAGAACAAGACCTTCAGTCAAGACCCCGACGTCCAGTCAACCGGTGCGAGCTCCACCGGAATCAACTACAACACCGATTACCAGGACGGCGGATCACATGGGTTCCAGCCAGGGTCGACCTACAAAGTTTTCACGCTGGCACAATGGCTGACAGAGGGGCATGCGCTCAGCGAGCGGGTCAATTCCCGACGCACGAGCAACTGGGGCACCTTCTCGGACAGCTGCCTGGGCCCGCAGACCTATCCCGGATGGAACCCGAAAAACGATTCCTCTGGCGAGACCGGAGCGCACTACAGCGCTCTCGAATCGACGATCGACTCCATCAACACGGGCTTCATCGGAATGGCCAAAGAGCTGGACCTGTGCGGCATACGTAAGAGAGCAGAGGCGTTCGACGTCCATCGTGCAGACGGGAACCCTCTGTTGCAAAGTGCTGCGACCGTGATCGGCACCAACGAGGTCGCACCGCTGACCATGGCGGCAGCCTTCGCCGGCATAGCGAACGACGGCACGACCTGCACCCCGGTCGCCATCGACAGCGTCACCGACGCGAATGGCGCCGACGTTCCCATTTCACCTTCCGTCTGTGCGCGGTCGGTGTCGCCTGCAGTGGCCGCAGGCATGACCTACGCAATGCATCGAGTCATGACAGGGGGCACCGCGTGGCAGTCCTATCGCGATACGACGCCACGAGTGCCGATGATCGGAAAGACCGGAACGACCGATGGCAACAAGGACACCTGGATGAGCGGAGCCAGCTCGAAAGTGGCGACGGTCGTCGGCGTGGTGAGCGTCACAGGGTCGGCCAACCAGCGCAATGTCTACTTCGACAGCGGTCAGGCTGCGACGGCCCGACATCGGATGTGGCCCGATGTCATGTCAGTCGCTAACGCGAAGTACGGCGGGGATGACTTTGCCGAGGCATCCACCGACACCCTCTATGGAACGCCGGTGTCCGTTCCCGACGTGCGTGGCCAATCGGCTGCGCGCGCAACGGCCGCCTTGGAGTCCGCTGGGTTCACGGTCGTGACCGGTCGGACCGCGGCGTCGGAGCTGGCGGCGGGAACGGTTGTCACCTCATCGCCGGCCGGCGGAACGAAGGCCCGTCCCGGCTCGACCATCACTCTTCACACGAGTGACGGGGCTCTGAAGTTGCTGCCGGATGTTGTCGGCCTGACGGAAGGAGCGGCCCGGACAAAGCTCAGCGCCTACGCCCCAGTCGTCGTCGATACGACCGTCGTTGACCCAAAACAGGTCGGAGTGGTCCTGTCCATGACTCCCGGTGCGGGAACCTCGATGCACTCGGGCGGTACTGTGACGCTCACGGTTGGGCGGCTCGGCTGACGCCTCGATCCGGTCATCGGGCGGATCCAGCGACTCGGAAGATCCGCCTGGGTGCCGTCGACCCTGGCGAATTATGTGGTCACGGCAGTGAGTGAGCGAACGCCTCGTGGTATTCATCGACGATGCGCCGGGTTGCCGCCCCGATCGCGCGGTATTCGTTGTCGGTGAGGTTGGCCAGAGAGACCCGGGCCGAGGTGTCTACCACTTCGAATCCCTTCCCTGGCAGTAGCACGACGCCGGTCTCGTCGGCGAGGCGGAAGAGGAACTCTGTTCCGAGGTCTTGCTTGATGAACCAGGCTTCGAACTCGGCGCCGTAGAGCTGTCCGCCGAGCTCCTGGAGGTCGATCAGTGTGTAGTAGTCCACGTCATCGGGTTCGAACCCCGCCGGCACGCCCATGCTTCGGTACAGCGTTTGGTAGCGCTGGCGGATGAGTTGCTTGGCGGCATTCTTGTACTGGCCGAGACGGTCCATCAACCCGTTCATGGCGAAGAGAGCCATCTGCAGTTGCTGAGGCGTTGACAACCCTGCGGTGTGGTTGAGAGCGACGGCACGGCTGTCGGCCACCAGCCTGTCGATGAACGCGAGTGTGCGGGGCTCGTCGGTCAGGGACGCATAACGCGCGTCCAAGCGGACCTTGTCGTTTTCGGGAAGTGCCGCCAGAAGCTCGTCGACGACGTTGGCGGTGTGCAGGGCAATCGTGCCCAGCCGCCAGCCGGTGGCCCCGAAGAACTTGGAGAACGAGTACACGCACAGTGTGTTGTGGGGACACCGGGCGAACAAGGAGACGAAGTCGTCGGCGAAGGTGCCGTAGACATCGTCCGTGATGATGATCAGATCGGGACGGCGTGTCGAGACGAGTTCGGCGAGCTGGTCGAGAACGGCCGTGGAGAGCTTGGACGAGGGTGGATTGCTCGGGTTCACGACACAGAAGACCTTGATGGCGGGGTCGAGCAGTTTGTCGAGTTCCTCCTGCGGAAGCTGCCAGTCCTGCGTTCGATCCATTCGGATGTCGACGACAGGAAGGCCGTATTCCGCCAGGGCAGGGATCTCGAGGTAAGGCGAGAAGATCGGGGTGGCGATGGCGATCTTGTCTCCGGGGTGCGTGAGGCCGTTGGCGGAGAGGCTCTGGAAGATGTAGGCCATCGCTGCGGTGCCGCCCTCGGTGGCGAAGAGTGAGAACTTTCCGTCGGAGGTGATCGGTCCGAACAGCTCCTGCTCGAGGTAAGCCTTGACGATCTCCTCGACGTGGCGCAGCATCCGTGGCGGCGTCGGGTAGGTGCAGCCGAGGAAGGCGCCGACCATTTCGAAGAGGAACTCCTCACGGTCGAGACCGAGCTGGTCCTTCACGTAGGAGATCGCCGCACGGATGAAAGTGACGCCCTGGCTGTTCTCCTGGTGGATGGCGAAGGCCTCGAAGCGCCCGACGATACCCTCCTGCTCCGGGAGGCCGCCGAAGCCGCTGTCCAGATAGGAGTATGAGCGTTGGGATTCGTTGAGGGCAAATTCGCCGAGGGTCAGGAATGCCCAACGGGGGAGAGTTGCCAGAAAGTTCGGATTTCCTCGACCGGCGTTCAACATCAGGCGTTGTGCGTCCGAAGAGGCTACGGAGATGAGTTTGTCTTTCAGCTCGAATGGGCTGAGACCGGCGAAGCTTGAATAGTCCTGCTTGGACATTGCGTTCCCTTTCCGGGAGTGGTTATGCGACGGCATTTTTCGTGATGAGTCCAACGATGACCGGACCCCACAGGGTCAGGAACACGTTGGCGACGGCGTACGTGATCGTGAACGAGACCACCGGGGTCGAGTTCCCGGCCTTCTCCAAAAGGGCGGCGAACGCGGGATTGGCGCTCCGCCCGCCGGCGACGCAGGCGAGTGCTTCGATGGGATTGCGGATGCGGAGGACGTAGTACGAGAAGAAGAACGTCAGAATCGGCGGTATCAGGGTGGCGGCAACCCCCAGGAAGAACAGCGTGAGTCCGTATTGTTGGATCGCGACCAGGGCCTGCGGGCCGGCGGTGATTCCCACGATTCCGACGAAGACGGCGAGGCCGAAATCACGAAGAAACGTGGATGCCCCCAGGGGAAGTGCAGCGTAACGCGGGTGCACGCTCCGCAGCCAGCCGAACATTAAGCCGGCGAGCAGGCATCCGCCGCCGCTCCCGATGGAAATCGGAACGCCCCACAGGGTGAAGCTGATCAGGCCGATCAGTAGCCCGACGGTCATTCCGATGCCGAAGAAGACAAAGTCGGTCACTGCGCCTGCCCTGATCGTATAGCCCAGTTTGGACTGCACCCGGTTGAGGTCTGTGGGGCGGCCGACGAAGTGCAATTCATCGCCACGGTTCAACTCGAGCTTGTCGAGCAGGGGAAGGTTGATTCCCATCCGCTTGGCCTGCGTGAGGTACACCCCGTGACGGGTCCCCGCGTTCACGTGCTCGTGGATTTCGCTGATCTTTCGCGACGCGAGTGCCTTGTTCGTGAGGATGATCTCCCGGGATTCCTCCACCAGACGGAATCCAACCGGTGCCGGCGACTCCTCACCGAGCAACGCCTGACCTGCGCTCATCGATTCCGGCGTCCCGCTGAGTGCGATGAGGTCGCCCGGACGGATCACGCTGGTTTCGGCAAGGGTGATGGCTTGGCCGGACCGGATGATTGCCTCGACCGCGGCATCAGAAAGAGCCGTGTCGACCTCCAGGGCTGTCTTCCCGGCCGCTTTACTCTTTGCCTCAACAGAAAAAAACCGTGTCACGACGGGGCGGACCGCGTCGAACTGCCCCGGATCGAGTTCAGTGCGACCGCCGGACATCGACGCGGCCAGCTTGATCGCCTCAGCCCGGATATCCCAGCGCTTGAGGGCCGGTAGTAGCCAAGTCACCAGGATGATCGGCCCGAGGGAGCCGAAGATATACGTGACGGCGTAGCCGACGGCGACGTTTGTCTGCATAGTCTTTGTCACCGCTGCGGATAGGCCGAGTTTGGCAATCGCATCGCCTGCAGTGCCGATGATGGCGGACTGAGTGAGTCCGCCGCTGGCGAGCCCGGCGGCCAGACCCCGGTCGAGTCCGAACATCCAGGCTCCGACAAGGACCGTGATCAGGCCCATCACGCACATCACGAAAGCGGATGCCAGCTGGTTGAGCGACCGCCGGTTCAGGGCGTGGAAGAACTGCGGACCGCCCTGGAATCCGACCGCGTAGATGAACAGGGCGAAGAAGATCGTCTTGATTCCCGGGTCGATCGTGATTCCGATTTGACCGATGACCACTCCGACGAGCAGCGTTCCGGCGATACCGCCGAGGACGAATTTGCCGATCCGGATCTTTCCGATCAAGTAGCCCAGGGCGATCGTGACAAAGAGCGCGATGAGCGGTTGGGTGGTGAAGAGATCGTTGAGGAAACTCACTGGATGCCCGGAAAGGCATCAAGCGATGGCCTTGTTCGGAGTGAGAGCTGAAGGATGAACTGCGGCGCCACGTGGACGCTCCCGCCTTGGCCGGAACCGGCCTCATCGTAACTCGTCGCCGATGACGCGATCCTGAGCGGTCGCGCACGAATTATATGCGATAAATTAAGACTACGCCGACTTTTATTCCAGATTGTGACAGGGGGCTCCGAGAAGTGGGAGCCGTTCCGAAGCGCGAGCAGGTGAATCTCAGTGCGAACGACGCTCGAGCGATACCGCGCTCCTTGATAAGCCCCAGTACGACGTGCAAGCGGTTCGCTGAGCCGATTTCACTCGTTGACGAGTCAGGGTTCTCGCCTGCGACGGGTAGTTCTCTCGGTCGAGCCAGGTCACCCGCAGGCACGGCGAGCGTTGGAATATTGATTTTGTGCAACACTTGCATGAAAGCATCATTCTCGGCGGCAGGCGGCCTGGTATTTCCGGCGTCGACACCGACGGTGACGCGCGCGCCGCGTGCGCCGGAGATGGTGAACCCAGGTGATTGGATCATGATGAGAACGCGAACCGTGGTATGAGTTCAGACAACACCACGAGCGGGGCGGCCGGTTCGGCGGCGTCCAGGGTGACTTCCGACCTGAAGTCACTCCCGATGGCGGACGTGGAGAAGCAGCTGGGCAGTTCACCGGACGGGCTCACTCAGACCGAGGCAGCCAAACGCCTGGCGAAGTATGGTCCGAATGAGATCGCAGAACACACGACCAACGCACTGCTGAAATTTCTCTCCTACTTCTGGGGTCCGATCCCGTGGATGATCGAAATTGCGGTGATCCTGTCGGGTCTGGTCGGGCACTGGCCGGACTTCTTCATCATTCTCGTGCTGCTCGTAGCCAATGCTTTGGTCGGCTTCTTCGAAGAACGCCAGGCCGGGAATGCGATCGCAGCGCTCAAAGACACGCTCGCGATCAACGCTCGCGTTCGACGCGATGGTTCATGGGTCACACCCGCCGCCCGTGAACTGGTGCCCGGAGACGTGATCCGTCTGCGGCTGGGCGACATCGTTCCCGCGGATGCCCGACTGCTGGACGGCGACGAGATCGAGGTCGACCAGTCCGCGCTGACCGGCGAGTCGCTTCCCGTGACCTGTCATGCGGGGGATGCCGTGTTCTCGGGTTCGATCGTGCGCCGCGGCGAGATCGGCGCCCTCGTCTATGCGACCGGCGCCCATACCAACTTCGGTAAGACGGCCGGTCTGGTGCAGGATGCCCATACCGTCAGCCACTTCCAGAAGGCCGTCCTGAAGATCGGCAACTATCTCATCCTCCTCGCCCTCGCGTTGGTGACCGTGATCGTGGTGGTGTCGACTCTCCGGGGCGACCCGATCCTGACGACACTGCAATTCGCGCTCGTGCTCACGGTTGCGGCCATCCCCGTCGCGATGCCGACCGTGCTGTCGGTCACCATGGCGGTCGGCGCGCGGCTGCTGGCCCGGGAAAAGGCCATCGTCAGCAAATTGGTGGCGATCGAGGAACTCGCCGGCGTAGACATCCTGTGCGCGGATAAGACGGGCACACTCACCCGCAACGCGCTGACCCTGGGCGACCCGTTCAGCCTTGACGGTGCTTCGGCCGCGGATATCGTGCTCGCGGGTGCGTTGGCTTCCCGCGCGGAAAACGATGACCCCATCGACCTCGCCGTCCTCGGCGGTCTCCCGGAGAAGACCGCGATGGATGCCTACACGGTCACGCACTACCAACCCTTCGACCCGGTTCACAAACGCACCGAAGCCACCGTCACCGACGACCGGGGCGCGACGTTCACGGTCACCAAGGGCGCACCCCAGGTCATCCTCGCTCTCGCCGACAATTCCGCGGACATCACCTCCGCCGTTGACACCGCTGTGAATGACTTCGCCGCACGCGGCTTCCGGTCTCTGGGTGTGGCCCGCGCAGAAGGACAGGGAACGTGGCAGTTCCTGGGTGTCCTCCCGCTCTTCGACCCGCCTCGCGAGGACGCCGCATCCACCATCGCCACAGCGAAGGCGATGGGTGTGACGGTGAAGATGGTCACCGGTGACGCGATCGCGATCGCCAAGGAGACCGCCGCCAAGGTCGGTCTTGGCACGAATATTCTTGACGCGTCCGGCTTGGGCGACGTGAAGAAGAAGGAGACCGCGGCGGTCGGGGAATCCATCGAAACAGCTGATGGGTTCGCCCAGGTCTTCCCCGAGCACAAGTACCACATCGTCGACGTGTTGCAGCAGCGCGGTCACATTGTCGGGATGACGGGAGACGGCGTCAATGATGCGCCCGCACTGAAGAAGGCGGACTGCGGGATCGCAGTCTCGGGAGCGACTGACGCCGCCAGGGCCGCGGCCGCCATCGTTCTGCTCACTCCTGGTCTGTCCGTCATCATCAAGGCGATCGAGGAGAGCCGCCGGATCTTCCAGCGGATGAACTCCTACGCCATCTACCGCATCGCAGAGACCTTGCGTGTCCTGCTGTTCATGACGGTGTCGATCCTGGTCTTCAACTTCTACCCCGTCACCGCGATCATGATCGTGATGCTCGCCATCCTGAACGACGGGGCGATCCTGTCCATCGCCTACGACAACGTGAAGTATCGGAAGGCACCAGAGGCGTGGAACATGCGTCTGGTGCTGGGCATATCGACCGTGCTTGGAGTTGCCGGAGTCATCTCCGCCTTCGGACTCTTCTATCTGGCCGAGAATGTCTTCCACCTCGATCGCGACCATATCCAAACCCTGATGTACCTGAAGCTCTCGGTGGCAGGGCATCTCACCATCTTCCTGACCCGCACCCGCGGCCCGTTCTGGTCGATCCGACCGGCCCGCATACTGTGGGTCGCGGTCCTGGGAACCCAGGCCGTCGCGACCCTCATTGCCGTTTACGGGCTCTTCATGACTCCGCTCGGCTGGGGCTGGGCCGCCTTCGTGTGGGGCTACGCGATCGCCTGGGCGCTGGTCAACGACCGCATCAAACTCCTCGCGTATCGCATCCTCGACCCCGCAGGGAAGAACCGGGGGACCCGCCGCTCGCTGACGAACTCTGCCGCACCCTCTTCCGCTGCACCGGAACCCCACGGGGCCAACGTGGATTCTCACCCAGAAGGCGCCGCAGCGCCGGAGACGAAGGGCCTGTCATGAAGATCGACACAAGTGACTTCCGCGTCGAAGCAGGGAAGGACGCGGGCCTTGCCGACCGCGCGACGGACGTGGCACATGTCTGGGGGGCCGACACAACGTACAAGCACGTCCTGCACCGGCACGTCAAAAAGCTGACCGCACTCCAACGGTTGCACTACGCCTCGGGACACTACTCACTATTGGTGATCTTCCAGGGCATGGATGCGGCAGGAAAGGATGGAGCGATCCGACATGTCATGTCCGGGGTGAACCCCCAGGGTTGCCAGGTCTTCAGCTTCAAACAGCCCAGCAGCGAGGAACTCGAGCACGACTTTCTCTGGCGGACGACCCGCCACCTCCCCGAGCGTGGCCGGATCGGCATCTTCAATCGCTCGTACTACGAAGAAGTTCTCATCGCGCGGGTGCACCCGGAGATCTTGCACGGCGAGGGTATCCCGGCTGAACTCATCAACGAATCGTCCATCTGGAAGGAGCGGTATCGCTCGATTGCGGACCTTGAGGCGCATTTGAGCCGAAATGGGACGAAGATCGTCAAGATCTTCCTGAACCTGTCTCAAGAGGAACAGGCGAGTCGGTTCCGCGAACGGATCGATGTTCCCGAAAAGAACTGGAAGCTCACTCTCGCTGACATTCACGAACGGGGGCATTGGGACAGATATATCTCTGCTTACGAGGAATGCCTGACAGCAACGAGCACCAGGGACAGCCCCTGGTATGTGGTCCCGGCGGACAGCAAGAAGAACGCCCGGCTCATCGTGTCCCAGATAATCGTGGATGCGCTCAGGGGGCTGAAGATGGCCTACCCGGCAGTCACAGCCGAACGCGCACAGGAATTGGCCGACGTTCGCGCTGAACTCTGAGAAGCAGCCGGTCAGGCGCAGCCCACAACCGCTTGATGTGTTGACCGTGGGGCTCTGAGCGCTTTCCGCCCAAGACACGTCGGCGTCGGGTTCTCCCCGGCTGGGACTCTTTTGTTTCCGCGGTTCCTGATATGGTGCTCCGGATACGAGCGAGCGACTCGGGAGCTGACCAGACGTTCCGCACGATGAACGGTTGTGAGACGGGGGACAGGTGATGGCCTTGGCCGGGTTCGGTGCGACGTGGTGAGCGAGTCGGATACTGAGATCACGAGCGGGCCGGTTCGGCTGGACAGGTCGCAGCTGGGCGCGGGCGACGACGACCTGCGCGTCGTCGCCGACCGCGCCTTCCAAGTGAATGGGAACACCCAGGCGGCGCTGCGACTGGCGGTGTCGCTCGGCGTTCGGCTCGACGGAGCGGGACCCGGCTCCGGGAGGACCGAGCGACTCTTCGACACGCTCGCCACGGTCGCGGCAGCAGACCTGACCGCTGCCCGCGTCGTCGAGGCGCACCTGGACGCGCTTTCGATTCTCGAGCAGGCCGCCGACTCCGGCGCTGGACACCACGTCGAATCCGGGGACGGGCGAACGTGGGGCGTGTTCGCAGCCGAAGGACGCGGCACGCGCCTCGAGGCGCGCCAGACCGAATCGGGCTGGCGGCTCGACGGCGTCAAGCCCTGGTGCTCGCTCGCCGGCTCCCTCAGCCACGCGCTCGTCACCGCGCATACCTCGGAGACCACCCGTCGCTTGTTCGTTGTCGACCTGCGCGTGCCGGGAATCACGGTGTCGGACGGCACCTGGGTGGCCAGGGGACTCGCAGCGCTTCCGAGTGGCCCGGTGGACTTTCGCGGCGTTCCCGCGGAGCCGATCGGCGTCGACGGCTGGTACCTCGACCGGCCGGGCTTCGCGTGGGGAGGGATCGGGGTCGCGGCCTGCTGGTGGGGCGGCGCCGTCGGCGTCGCCAGACGCGTCTACCGGGACGCAGAGGAGCGCACGCCGGATCAGATCGGTCTTGCTCACCTCGGCGCGATCGACATACTGCTGACGGCATCGGGGCAGGCACTTGCGGCCGCCGCGACGTCGATCGACGACGGGACCGCGACCGGAACACGCGGGGCCGTGCGTGCGGCCCGCGTGCGAGGGCTCGTCGCCGGCACTGCAGAGAGCGTGATCGAGCGGGCCGGGCATGCCCTGGGGCCCTCCCCCCTCGCCTTCGACAGCCGCCACGCGCAGCGTGTCGCCGACCTGCAGTTGTACATTCGACAGCACCACGCCGAGCGCGACGAGGCCAGGCTGGGAGTCCTGCTGCTCGATGGCGCACGGGCAAACGCACCGTGGTGACCTTCAGCCACCGGGACCCCGGCACCGCTGAGCAGGCCTGGGCGGACACACCCTGGATCACGAACGCGGTACGACTCGAACTCGATGATCTCGCCCGGCTGATCGTCGTCGCAGCGCACCCCGACGACGAGACCCTCGGTGCAGGCGGCCTGATCGCCGGTGCGACACGACGCGGGATCCCGGTCGACGTGCTCGTCCTGAGTGACGGCGAAGCGTCCCATCCCGCGTCCCAGACACATACCCGGGAACGCCTGTCGCGTGTGCGCAGGACCGAGGTGACGGATGCCGTCGCGCACCTGGCGCCATCCGCTCGCCTGCACTTCGCCGGACTGCCCGACGGCGACCTTGCCGAAAACCGGGAGGCGGGGGCGCGGGCGCTGGCGTCCGTGCTCGGAGCGCCGCCTTCCGGTGCGGAGGCGGAAACGGGAGGAGCAACCACCGGCATCTGGATCGTGGCACCGTGGCGTGACGATGGGCATCCCGACCACACTCTCGCCGGCGATGTGGCCGCCGCGGGCGCAGCGTGGGCGGGCGCCCGCCTGCTCGAGTACCCGATCTGGGCCTGGCACTGGTCGACACCGGACGGGGAGTGGCCGCTGGACCTGATCCGCAGGTTCGAGCTCGGCTCCGAGGATCACGTGCGGAAGTCGCAGGCCCTCGCGCTGCACCGCAGCCAGGTACGGCCGCTGTCCGACCGGCCCGGAGACGAGGCCGTCGTACCTCCGGAGATGGCCGCCCATTTCGCGAGGGGCTTCGAGATCTTCGTCGACCGTACCGCGGCCGAGGCGCCGCCCCCGGATGTACCCGGGATGGCAACCCTGACGAAATCGTTCTTTGACGGGTTCTACCGGGAGGCGCGCGACCCGTGGGGTTTCGAGACGCGCTGGTACGAACGTCGCAAACGCGCGCTGACCCTCGCTGCACTGCCGCGCGAACGATTCGGCACCGCCCTGGAACTGGGCTGCTCGATCGGAGTACTGACGGCCGACCTCGCCGACCGGTGTGACTCGGTGACGGCCGTCGACATCGCGGAGCAACCGCTGTCGATTGCGCGCGAACGGCTCGGCGGTCGCCCCGGCGTCAGCTTCGAACGGATGACCCTGCCCGGTGAATGGCCCTCCGGTCTCTTCGATCTCATCGTGGTCTCCGAGGTCGGCTACTACCTGGCGACGATCGACCTTGAACGGTTCTTCCAACGGTGCAGGGACAGCCTCGCTCCTGGGGGCGTCCTCATCGCCTGTCATTGGAGACATCCGGTTCCGGAGTATCCACTCAGCGGCGACCGGGTCCACGAAATACTCGCGACTGTGCCCGGACTCGTGCGCACCGTGGCGCATCGAGAAACCGACTTCCTGCTCGAGGTCTGGCAACCCGAGTCGGCACGGTCCGTGGCCCAGGACGAGGGACTCGTTCCGTGATCGGGCCCGGTGAAATCGACCATGTGGTCATCGTCATCCCGGCGCACAATGAGGAGGACTTGCTTCCCCGGTGCCTCGCTGCGCTGGGAGCCGCAATCGAGTCCGTGCTCGCGATCCTCGATCCGGTGCCCCCGACCGTATCGGTCGTGATCGTGCTGGACCGCTGTACTGACGGGACCGAGTCGATTGCCGCGGGCTTCCCCGGTGCGCACCTGGTCCGCAGCGACACGGGAGCCGTCGGCGCGGCGCGGCGTGCGGGGGTGCGCGGCATCCTGAAATCGGCGGGGGACTTCACGGGTCGCACCTGGATCGCGTCGACGGATGCCGATTCCGCCGTCCCGGTGAATTGGCTGACGAGCCAGCTTGCCTTCGCCAGGAACGACGTGCATCTGGTGCTCGGTACCGTGGAGCCGGATGACTGCCTCGACGGCGAAATACGCGATCGCTGGGCGATGGAGCAGCGGCTCGTCGAGGGACATCCGCACGTGCACGGGGCGAATCTCGGTGTGCGGGCCGACCGGTACCTCGCTGCCGGGGAGTTTCCCGAGATCGACTCCGATGAGGACATCGCACTCGTCGCGGCGCTTCGGGGACTGCGGGTGTGTGAGATTCGTACGGCACGCATCCCCGTTCGTACGAGCGGGCGCCTTGTCGGGCGCACTCCCGGCGGCTTCGCCGGCTACCTGCGCGCGCAGGCCGCTCGCCTCCGCGTGCTCGGGGAGACGGAGGTGGAGGCGATCGACGCGGCCGGCACCCTCCCCGGAGCGAACCGATTAGCCTGATACCTGGCCGAGAGCGCTTCCATCCAGCGCCCGAGTGGCGAACCAGTCCTCCAGCTCGGCCGCCGGGACCGGGTGGGACATCAGGAACCCTTGAGCGACATCGCAGCCGAAGCCGATGAGCTCCGAGTATGCCGTGGTGTCCTCGACCCCCTCTGCGACCATCCGCAGACCGAGGCTGTGGGCCATGTCGATTGTCGAGACTACGAGGGCGGTCGCGCGCGGATCGTCCTTCATCGGGATGATGAAGGACTTGTCGAGCTTCAGCTCGTCGATCGGCAGGTCGCGCAGGTAGGCCAGGGAGCTGTATCCGGTCCCGAAGTCATCGATGGAGATGCGAATGCCCGTTGCCTGCAGCCGGGTGAGGATGCTGCGCGCGCGTTCCCGGTCGGAGAGCAGGAAATCCTCGGTGATCTCCAGAACCAAGAGTGCGGGGGACAGGCCTCGGGAGGCCAGCATCGCGCTGATCCGTTCCGGCAGCACCGTATCGATCAAGGAGCTCGGGGACATGTTCACGGCCATCGTGAGGGTCCTGCCCTGACCCGTCCACGTCGCGGCCTGGTCCAGGGCCTTGCGCAGGACGATCTCGGTCATCGCGTGCATGAGCCCGGACTCCTCGACGAGACCGAGGAAATCGTCCGGCTGCAGCAAGCCGCGCGTCGGATGGTTCCAGCGGACGAGGGCCTCGACCCCGCAGACGTCGCCCGTTTTGAGGTCGATCTTGGGCTGGTAGTGCATCACCAACTGGTCGTCGACAAGTGCGAGGCGCAACTCCTCGAGCAGGTGCAACCGATCCTCCCCGTGAGTGTCGTCCGTGCCCCGGTAGACGTGATGGCCGCTGTGGGTCGCCTTCGCCGTGTACATCGCCATGTCCGCCTTGCGGAGGAGCATGGTCAGGTCTTCCCCCTGGTCGGGGTAGCCGGCGATCCCGATGCTGGCACTGGCCTGCACCGAGATGCCCGCGAGGATGAACGGCTGGGCCAGTGTCGCGCGCAGTTTCAGGGCCACCGCTTCCGCCCTGACCGAATCCGAGCCATCGAGAAAGATGACGAACTCGTCACCACCGACGCGCGCGAAGAGGTCCTCGGTGCGCAGCTGACCCGAGATCCGGCCGGCGACCTGGAACAGCAGCAGGTCGCCGACATCGTGACCGAGACTGTCGTTGACCTCCTTGAACTTGTCGAGATCGAGCAAGAGGAGCGCGCTGGTCCGGTGCGGATTCGCGGACAGCAGTGCGGGCACATCGGCGTAGAGGGCACGGCGGTTGGGCAACCCGGTGAGTTCGTCGGTCCGTGCCTGGCGATGGGCGTCCGCAATGCGGATGCGCTGGCGAAAGACCAGGGGCACTGCCGCCAGGGCGAGGGTCAGGGCCGCCAGGACGACGGCGAGCGGGGAGATCTTCAGCTGCGTTCCCAGGATCAGGACAATGAGCCCGGCGGCCGTGGCTATCGCGGGAACCGTCTGTTCGGGGAGCGCCCTGGTCGAACGGGGTGGCTGCGAGCCGAGGCGCGCCTCCCTGTCGACCGAAGACGCGATCAACGCGAGGCTCAGCGGCCAGCCGATGTCGAGGGGGCTTCCGATGACGTAGAGGCCGTTCAGGTGCAGGGACACGCTGACGATATCGGCGGCGGTGAAGATAGCGAGACCGAGGACGAGGAGGGTCCAGCCTGGTCCGATGGCGGTGCCGTGGGAGGCCGCAATCCCGACGAAGAAGGCGACGAGCAGGACATCACCGAGGGGATATGCGAACGCGACCGTCGTGGAGAACGATCCAGGGGCCGCGACGGCCGCCTTGAGGATCGGATCGAGCAGCACGGCGAGCAGGGCCGCCGCGCCGAGAGAGCCGACGGCGCTGTCCAGGACGATCGGAGACGCGAGACCCCGGATGTTGCGCCTCGCGAGAACGACGAGCGCGGCGAACATGAGCGGGTAGAAACCGAGGAAACCGACATCCGCCCAGGACGGATGCGGCAGGGACACACCCCCGGTCGTCGCCAGTGCGAAGTACGTGTCCCCGGCCGCGAGCACCGTCACGGCAGCGGACATCAGGTACAGGTCCCTGCGCCGGGATCGCCCCTGTGCGATCGCAACCCAGCACACGACAGCGGGAATCCACAACGCGAAGAATCCGAGCACGAGCGAACTCACGTCGCCCGCGGTCCCGAAGATCGTGGCGACCGCGAATGCGGCCACAAGCAGCCCGAGGGCCCAGTTCGGCCATCGGCCGAATCGGCCCGTTCGTCGAGTCGCGCTGACGCGCTCGGTGCTGATCTCGGCTGGCATAGTTCTCCCTCTCGATAAACCTAGCTGCGTCGGTCTCGTCCGAAATAAACCCCAACGTGCGGCATCTCGATATAGATTGATCCCGGGGGAGCCGGAGCGGCGATTGATTTGCCGCACGGCCGGGTATAAAAATGGGGGACACGTGAATACAAAGCCGAACACACGGCGACATTTCGACGCTCTCGGCGGATTACTGGGTTTCGTCGCGATGAGTGCCGTTGCCGGCGTTCTGGTGGCGGCAGCCGTGACGCCCGCCCTGGGGCTCTCCGGTCTCGCCGCGACGAACGCGATCAATGTCTTCGAGAACCTGCCGGACTACCTGAAGATCGACCAGCTCTCGCAGAAGAGCAACATCTACGCGACCCGCTCCGACGGATCCGAGGCTCTTCTGGCCTCCTTCTACGACCAGAACCGGGTCGAGGTCGGGTCCGACGCGATCAACCAGTTCGTCAAGGACGCCGCGACCTCCGCCGAGGACCCGCGCTTCTACGAACACGGCGGCATCGACCTGCAAGGCACGCTCACCGGGATCGTCACGACCGTAGCCACGGGAGACGTGCGCGGTGGTTCCTCGATCACGCAGCAGTATGTGAAGAACGTCCTCGTGCAGAAGTGCGAAGTGCTCACCGATGAGGTGAAGAAGTCGGATTGTTATGACGCGGCGATCGCAAAGTCTCCCGACCGCAAGCTCAAGGAGATGCGGCTCGCGATCGGCGTGGAGAAGAAGTATGCGAAGGACGACATCCTCCGCTCGTACCTGAACATCACCGGTTTCGGCGGCACCGTCTACGGCATCGAATCGGCCGCGGAGTACTACTTCGGCGCGACCGCGCTCACGCTGACGCTCCCGCAGGCGGCGAGCCTCGTCGCGATCGTGAACAACCCGGTCAAGTTCCAGCTCGACCAGCCGGACAGCGTGACCAACGGCGCCGCGAACGGCTACGCCGCGAACAAGGACCGCCGCGACTACGTCCTCGATCAGATGCTCAAGTACGGCAAGATCAACCAGGTCGACCACGATGCCGCAATCGCCTCGCTCATTGAGCCGAACATCCACGTGCCGTCGACCGGCTGCCAGACCGCCGCCGGCAGTGCGTTCTTCTGCGACCTCGTTGTGAACACCCTGCAGAACAACACGACCTTCGGAGCGGATGAGGCCACGCGCCTCGCGAACTTCCGTCGCGGCGGCTACAACGTGTACACGACCCTCGACCTGGACCTCCAGAACGCCGCAGAGACCACGCTGAAGGCCAACGTTCCCGACACCTACCCCGGCTGGGACGTGGGTGGCGTGATCGTCTCCGTCGGCGTCGGCACCGGCAAGGTGCTCGCGATGACGCAGAACAAGGAATACAGCCAGGACCCGAATGTGCCGATCACGGGTTCGAACCTGACCGGCATCAACTACAACACCAACGTCGATCAGGGCGGCTCGCATGGCTTCCAGCCGGGATCGACGTACAAGGTCTTCACCCTCGCCGAGTGGCTCACCGAGGGCCACTCGCTCAACGAACGCGTGGACTCCAAACGAAAGTCGAACTGGGGCACCTTCCGGGACAGCTGCCTCGGAAACCAGAGCTTCGTCTTCAACCCCAAGAACGACTCCGGTGAGGCCGGCGCCAACTACAGTGCCCTCGAGTCCACGATCGGGTCGATCAACACCGGCTTCATCGGCATGGCCAAGAAACTCGACCTGTGCGGCATCCGCAAGACCGCAGAGGCCTTCGGTGTGACCCGAGCCGACGGTGACCCCCTGCAGGAGGGCGCCTCCGCGGTGCTCGGCACCAACGAGGTCGCGCCGCTGAGCATGGCGGTCGCCTTCGCCGGCATCGCCAACAAGGGCACCACCTGCAGCCCCATCGTGATCGACCGCATCACCGGCACGGACGGAGCCGCGATCCCGGTGCCCGCGAGCACGTGCACCCAGTCCGTCGATCCGGCCGTGGCCGCGGGCATGACGACCGCGATGCAGCAGGTCATGACCAGCGGTAATGGAACCGCGCATGCTTCCTATGTCTCGACGACTCCGAAAGTCTCGATGATCGGTAAGACCGGAACCACGGACGGCAACAAGGACACCTGGATGAGCGGTGCCTCGACCAAGGTCGCCACTGTCGTCGGCGTGATGAGCGTCACCGGAGACCGCGACCAGCGCACCACCCGGTTCGACAGCGGTCCCGCGGCCACGGCCCGGCACCGGATGTGGCCCGTCGTGATGAGCGTCGCCAACGCCAAGTACGGCGGAGACGCCTTCCCGGTCGCCTCCGGCGCCATCGTCAACGCCGTGCAGGTCCCGATCCCCGACCTCCGCGGCAAGAGCATCGCGCAGGCGCAGTCGACGCTCGAGTCCGCAGGATTCCTCTTCGTGAACGGCGGAGTCACCGACTCCGAACTGCCTGCCGGCGTTGTCGCGAACACCGACCCCGCCGGGGGCACAAGCGCCTCGCGCGGCTCCGCGGTGACGGTGCGCACGAGCAACGCGGCGCTCGTGGTCGTGCCGGACGTCACCGGAAAACGTGAGGCCGAAGCCCGGGCGGCCTTGTCGAACTTCGCCGTGGTGAAGAACGAGACCACCGTGAGCGACCCCGCCCTGGTCGGCACGGTCATCACGACCTCGCCGGCGGCAGGGAGCGGAGCCCGACCGGGCGACGCGGTCACGATCGTGGTCGGACGCCTCGCCACTGCGGCAGGCTGAGCCGCGCAGGACCCGCGGTCGCTTCGCAGCGAGGCGAGACTCAGTGGCCCGGGCCTCGCGTCGCCCGACCGGACAGGACCCCGGCGAACACGATGGCGAGCACACCGGCCAGGGGGACGACGACCAGGCCGAGCCGGAGTGAGGCTGCGTCGGCAATTGCGCCGACGACGGGCGGCGAGACGAGGAAACCGACCCTGAGCAGCCAGGCGAGGATCGTCAGTCCGGAGCCGGGGCGGAATCCGGGCAGTTCGTCTGCCGCGTGCATGGCCGCGGGGATCAGGGTCGCCACCCCGAGTCCGGCGAGGCCGAATCCGACCACGGTTCCCGGGATCGACGGGACCAGGAGGGCGCTCCCCATGCCGACGCAGACGATCACGCCGCCCGTTCTCGCGACATAGCGCTGGCCGAACCGGTCCACGAGCCGGTCGCCGAGCATCCGCCCGATGAACTGCATGCCCTGGAGTGCGATGAAGCCCAGGCCGGCGACGAAGGCCGATGCGCCGAGGTCCACGGAGAGGTAGATGGCCGACCAGGAGCTGCCGGCGTCCTCGACGAGTGCCCCGGACGCGGCGATGAGCACGAGGGCGAGGAGTACCGCGTATTTCGTCAGGACGCCCGCCGCCCGCCCGGCGCGGGTCTGGACTCCGGACGGGAGAGGGTTCGCTCGCACCTCCGCGGGTTCGGGTCCGGGCAGGAGCATGCGGTAGGACAGCATGGCCAGGAGGCTGAACAGCACGGCGGAGAGGGTGAGGTGGACGGCAAGGGGAATGCCGAGCCCCGCGGCGAGGGCGCCGAGCGCGCCGCCGGATACCGCACCGATGCTCCAGACCGCGTGGAACGAGTTGAGGATCGAGCGTTTGTAGAGCCGCTGCACCCGAAGCGCGTGCGAATTCTGGGCGACGTCGGTGATCGAGTCCATTGCGCCGGCCAGGAACAGCCCGGCCGCGAGTGGAAGCCAGCTCGGGGCCACCCCGGCAAGCAGGATGCCGATCGCTGTGAACACCGTTGCGACGATCGCCACGCGAGACGAGCGGAAGCGGCGCACGAGCATCCCGGCGGTCAACCCGGCGAGGAGCGCACCGAGCGGGTAGGCGGCGACCGCGAAGCCGAATTCCGCGTTCGTGAGGCCGAGGTCTGCCTTGATCTCGGGATAGCGCGGCAGGAGGTTCGCGAAGATCGCGCCGTTCGTGAAGAAGAGCACGCCGACCGCAACGCGGGCCCGGCGTGCCGCGACCGGAGGCCGCGACACCGAGGCCGGGGCAGAGCCGCCAGAATCCTCGGTCGCACCCGTGCTCTCATCCGTGCTCTCAACGTTCACGGTCGAAGGCTACAGCGTGGCAGCGGCGCCTTCCGTGGGCGGGCGCTGGAGGAGCTCGATCAGCAGGATCGCGACGAGGGCGGTGACGGCGGTGCCGATGATCACACCCGTCGTCAGCGGACGGACGAACACCACGACGGCCGCAGCAACCAGCGCAACCGCGACCCGCGCGTATCGCCGCACGGAATAGAGCCAGACGCCGAAGGCTCCCGTGGTCCCGCCTCGTCGTTCCGCCGACGAGCGGATGCTCCTGGCGGAGTCCACGGTCAGCCGGCGGACCACGATCGCGCCGCGGAAGGGACCGGCGAGATAGGCCACCACAGCCACCGTCACGCCTGCTGTCCCGACAGCGAGTGCAGTCGCGGTGATGAACGGCACGATCGCCTCGTAGGTGGCCAGTGCGGCATCCCGCGGCATGTACTGCGGCGAGACCGAGCCCGCGAAGATGATGCGCCCGACGGAGATCCCCGCCGCCAGCACCGCCATCGAGAGCGCGAGCAGAAGACCCGCCCAGATCAGCGCACGCGCCTTCAGCCTGGCCACGACGACGCCGGCCGCCAGGAGCAACAGGCTCGCCCAGGGCAGAACGAAACCCAGGATATCCAGGATCTGGTACGCGACCCGGGCCTGGACGAGGGAGTCGGACTGGGCGACCTGGACCGTGCGGTTGATTTCCGGGATCCGATCGGCGAGTGCGAAGCCCTGGGAGACGAGGGCGCTCTTCACCGCTGCGATGAGCGGTGCCAGCTGGATGCCGACCTCGCCCTGGGCTCCGATGGTGAGCGGCCCGCTCGTGTCGCCCTGAAGGGCCGCCATGAACTGGGAATGGCTGACCCGCAGGGTCTGCTCCCAGATGTTTGCGAAGGCGTCTGACGCGATCAGTCGCTGGGTCGCCGTGCGGACCAGGGAGCGCGCACCCTCAATCGCCGGTTGTTTGAGCAGGCCCAGGGCGGCCTGCGCCCTCGGCGCCAGGTTGAGCTGGGCGATCCCATCGAAGAGGTCCGTGGCAATCGACTCGAAGTCGACCTGGTCGTCGATCACCGTCGTGATCTGGTCGACGAGGAACGCCTGGAATGCCGGGTCATCCACAAGAGGCGAGAGGGTGGCCACGAATCGGCCGGTGTCGGTGACTTCGGTTTTGGTCCACGTCGCGACGACGGCGACCGGGGCGAGAATGACGCCGATGGCGATCAGGAGTGCGGCGCAGAATGCGCGGAGCCGGAGCGAGGCCCTGGTGGGTTCGTACCCTGCGGGAGTGCCGGGCGGTGCGGTCTCCAGCCGGGCCTGCAGCTGGGCGACCTGGGCGGAAAGCCGTTCGATCTGTTGCTCGGGGGTTTCGATCTGCGCCATCGGGTCCCTGCCTCTCGAGAGTGCGCGGCGCTCTCCCGCGCAGGCCCATTATGGCTCGGTCTGTGGGATTCGGCCCGGAAATCCGCTAGACTGGCCCCCGTGAAGGGGAGTATCCCTCAGGACCCACTGGGTCTGATGATCTGATCGTCAACACGGACCGCGGCGCAGGGGTTCCGGTCGGATCGGCGGCGTGCATTCGTCGCGGGAGAGACTTTCAGGTTTCCTGCCTGCCCTCCTTCCCTCGAAAGGCCCCTCCGTGGATCTTGCCCTGCCCCTCTGGTTCGAAATCGGTTCCCTGGTCCTCCTGACCCTCGTCCTGGTCGGCGACCTGCTGATCGTGTACAAGCGACCGCACGTTCCCTCGATGCGCGAGGCCAGCCTGTGGGTCGTCTTCTACGTCGTGCTCGCGCTGCTGTTCGCGCTCGCGATGCTGCTCCTGGCCGATGCCGAGCACGCCGGACAGTTCCTCGCCGGCTGGCTTACCGAGTACAGCCTCAGCATCGACAATCTCTTCGTCTTCGTGATCATCATGGCGAGATTCTCCGTGCCGCGGAAATACCAGCAGGAGGTGCTCATGGTGGGCATCATCATCGCGCTCGTCCTGCGCCTGATCTTCATTCTTCTCGGCGCCTCGCTGATCGAGAACTTCAGTTGGATCTTCTATATCTTCGGCGCCTTCCTGCTCTACACCGCCGTGCATCAGGCCGTCGCCAAGGAACCGGATGCGAACGAGGCCGACAACGCCTTCGTGAAGATGATCCGCCGTCGCCTCAGGATCTCCCCGACCTTCGACGGGTCGAAGATCCGCACCACCGTCATGGGCCGCCGGGTCTTCACCCCGATGCTGATCGTGTTCATCGCCATCGGCACGACGGACCTCGTGTTCGCCCTCGACTCGATCCCCGCCATCTTCGGAATCACGACGAGCCCGTTCATCGTGTTCACGGCCAACGTGTTCGCCCTGATGGGACTGCGGCAGCTCTACTTCCTGCTCGGCGGGTTGCTCGAACGACTGGTGTACCTCAAGTACGGCATCGCTTTCATCCTGTTCTTCATCGGCGTCAAGCTCGTCTCGCATGCGCTCCACACCAACGAGGTCCCCTTCATCAACGGCGGCCACGGTGTGGGCTGGGCTCCGGAGATCGACACCTGGACGTCGCTCGGCGTGATCGTCGTCTCGATGGCCGTCGCCACGATCGCGAGCCTGATCAAGGCGAACCGCGACGCCCGCGCACGCGGCCACAGTCTCGGCGAGGAGCTGTCGCTCACCGAGAAGGAGTAACGCGGTCGCACCGTGCCGGGGCGACGCGAAAAGCCCCCCGAATTGGTACCGTGGATCTCTGGCGCCTCGTCGAGGCGCGATCGGGCCGGCTCGGAACACGCGCCGCAGGACGAGGGAGCACCGGTTTGGTCCAGAGCGCGGACACGATGACCCTCCCCGCGGTGACGATTTCGTTCGGTGTGGGCGCGCGCAGCGAGGTCGGCCGGGTCCGGCAGCTCAACGAGGACAGCTTCATGGCTCATTCTCCGGTCTTCCTCGTGGCCGACGGGATGGGCGGGCACGCCAACGGCGACGAGGCGAGCCAGACCGTCCTCCGGGTGTTCGAAGAGCACATCGAGTCCGGGCGTCCCTCGACGCCCGAACGTATCCTCGACGCGATCCACTCGTCCAACGACGCGGTGCGCGACCTGAGCGGCGCAGACGATTTCGGAGCCGCGGTGAGCGGGACGACGCTGGCCGGCGTGGCCTTCGTGGACGCCGGAGCGGACATCGGCCTGCACTGGATGGCATTCAATGTGGGCGACTCCCGCATCTACACCTGGGACGGGGTGCACCTGGCGCAGCTGTCCGTCGATCACTCCGCGGTGCAGGAACTCGTCGACGCGGGGCTGATCACGGCGCGGTCGGCCGAACTCCATCCCGAGCGGAACATCATCACGAGGGCGATCGGGACCGATGAATTCGTCGACGCGGATGTCTGGCTCGTGCCGGCATCCGGTCACCGTGCCTTTCTGATCTGCTCCGACGGCCTCACCAAGGAGCTCGAGCCGGACGACATCTCGAGGCTCCTCACCGAGCAGCAGCCCAACGGCCAGCAGGCCGTCGTGGACGCCCTCGTCGACGAGGCGCTCGCGCGCGGAGGGCACGACAACGTCACGGTCGTCTTCGTCGAATCGGTCGTGTCACCGTCGTGACCTCCGGCGAAGACTCGGCGCGAAGTGTTAGCCTGTCCGAGTGCTGTACGGTCGACTCCTTCTTCTCTGCCGCGACGAGTCCCAATTCTGAGGCCTCCCTCGTCGCGGAGACTGTCGTTGGCTGCCATCAAATCTTGAGGAAGACGCACACACATGACTAACGCATCGATGTCGGGCGAACGCCCGCGCACCCTGGCCGAGAAGGTCTGGGACAAACACCTGGTCAGCAAGGGTTCCGATGGAACCCCGGACCTGATCTACATCGACCTGCACCTCGTGCACGAGGTCACGAGCCCGCAGGCGTTCGACGGCCTGCGCCTCGCCGGGCGCCGGCTGCGCCGACCGGACCTGACGATCGCGACCGAGGACCACAACACTCCGACGCTCGCCATCGACCGGCCGATCAAGGACCTGACGAGCCGCACCCAGATCGAGACCCTCCGCCGCAACTGCGAGGAATTCGGGGTGCGTCTCCACTCGCTCGGCGACATCGAGCAGGGCATCGTGCACGTCGTGGGGCCGCAGCTCGGACTCACCCAGCCGGGCATCACCGTCGTCTGCGGTGACTCGCACACCTCGACGCACGGCGCCTTCGGGGCGATGGCCCTCGGCATCGGCACGAGCGAGGTCGAACACGTCATGGCCACCCAGACCCTGCCGCTGCAGCCGTTCAAGACCATGGCCATCACGGTCGACGGCACCCTGCGCCCCGGCGTGACCGCCAAGGACGTGATCCTCGCCGTGATCGCGAAGATCGGTACCGGCGGCGGCCAGGGATATGTGCTCGAATACCGCGGCAGCGCCATCCGTGCCCTCTCGATGGAGGGCCGCATGACCATCTGCAACATGTCGATCGAGGCCGGCGCCCGCGCGGGCATGGTCGCACCGGATGCGACGACGTACGCCTACCTGAAAGGTCGCGCGCACGCGCCGGCCGGTCAGGACTGGGACGACGCGGTCGCGTACTGGGAGACCCTCGCGACCGACGAGGGCGCCGTCTTCGACGCCGAGGTCGTTCTCGACGCCGACACGCTCGAACCCTTCGTGACCTGGGGCACCAACCCCGGCCAGGGCGTCTCGCTGAGCGAGACCGTGCCCGATCCGGCCGGAGTCGCCGACGCCAACGAGCGGGCCGCCGCCGAGCGCGCCCTCGAATACATGGACCTCGCGGCGGGCACGCCCATGAAGGACATCCGGGTCGACACCGTCTTCCTCGGTTCCTGCACCAACAGCCGCGTCGAAGACCTGCGTGCGGCCGCCGAGATCGTCAAGGGCCAGACCATGGCGCCGGGCCTGCGGATGCTGGTCGTGCCCGGGTCCGCACGCGTGCGGATCGAGGCCGAGGCCGAAGGCCTGGACAAGATCTTCACCGACTTCGGCGCCGAATGGCGCTTCGCCGGCTGCTCGATGTGCCTCGGCATGAACCCCGACCAGCTCGCCCCCGGCGAGCGGTGCGCCTCGACGAGCAACCGAAACTTCGAGGGCCGCCAGGGCAAGGGTGGGCGCACCCACCTGGTCTCCCCACTCGTCGCGGCGGCAACGGCGATCCGCGGCACCCTCTCGAGCCCCTGGGACCTGGTCGCCGCCGGCATCGTCACGGCCGACGCGATTCCCGCCGACCTGGCCCCTGCTGCGGCACCGGCACTGGATGGAGCACTCTGACCATGGACAAGTTCATGACCGTCACGGGCGTCGCGCTGCCGTTGCGCCGCTCCAACGTCGACACCGACCAGATCATCCCCGCCGTCTACCTCAAGCGCGTCACCAAGACCGGTTTCGAAGACGCCCTCTTCGCGGCGTGGCGGACCGACCCCGAGTTCGTCCTGAACCGTCCGGAGTACGCACAGGCCAGGATCCTCGTCGCCGGTGCGGACTTCGGCACGGGTTCATCCCGCGAACACGCCGTCTGGGCGCTGCGTGACTACGGCTTCGACGTCGTGCTCTGCCCCCGGTTCGGCGACATCTTCCGCGGCAATGCCGGCAAGCAGGGTCTGCTGGCCGCACAGATCACCGAGGAAGACGCGCAGAGGCTCTGGAGCATCATCGAGGCCGACCCGGGAATAGAACTCACCGTCGATCTGGTTGCGCGTACAGCACGCGTCGGCGATTTCACCGTCCCGTTCCAGGTCGACGACTACACCCGTTGGCGCCTGCTCGAAGGCCTCGACGACATTGGCCTGACCCTGCGTGATGAAGCGCGGATCGCAGAATTCGAATCCCATCGGGAGCCGTGGCGGCCCCGTACTCTTCCAGCAAGGCAGGTAAGTTTGTGAGCACCATCAGCGAGATCGCCCAGAACCGTGAAGACGCAGCCGTGAAGGCGCAGCTTCTCGAAGACGAACAAAACCGTGAGAACGCGCAGAGCTGGGGGGCCGCTGTGGGGCTGCAAGGCGACAAGATCACGATTCGCGGCGGAATCCCGCTGATCGGCAGGATCGAACTCAAGGGCGCGAAGAACCTGGTCACCAAGGCCATGGTCGCCTCCCTGCTCGGCGAGAGCCCGAGCATCCTGAAGAACGTGCCCAACATCAGCGACGTGCGCATCGTGCGCGAGCTGCTCGCGGTGCACGGGGTCAAGGTCACGGACGGCCCTGAGCCCGGCGAACTGCTGCTCGACCCCGTCGACGTCGAGAGCGCGCACTTCGCCGCGATCGACGCGCACGCCGGATCCTCCCGCATCCCGATCCTCTTTTGCGGGCCTCTCCTGCACCGCCTCGGCGAGGCGTTCATCCCCGACCTCGGCGGATGCCGCATCGGCGACCGGCCGATCGACTTCCACCTCGAGGTGCTGCGCAAGTTCGGCGCCGTCGTCGACAAGCAGCCCAACGGCATCCGGATGTCCGCCCCGAACGGGCTGCACGGCGCCAAGGTCTCCCTTCCGTACCCGAGCGTCGGCGCGACCGAGCAGGTCCTGCTCACGGCCGTGCGCGCGGAGGGCATCACCGAGCTCAAGGGCGCGGCGATCGAGCCCGAGATCATGGACCTGATCAACATCCTGCAGAAGATGGGTGCGATCATCACGGTCGACACCGACCGGGTCATCCGCATCGAGGGCGTCGAACGCCTCGAGGGCTTCAATCACCGGGCCCTTTTCGACCGGAACGAGGCCGCGAGCTGGGCGGCCGCTGCGCTTGCGACCGACGGAGACATCTTCGTCGGCGGCGCCCGCCAGTCCGAGATGCTGACCTTCCTCAACGTGTTCCGCAAGGTCGGAGGTGCCTTCGAGATCCACGACGACGGCATCCGCTTCTATCACCCGGGCGGTGACCTCAAGCCCGTCGTCATCGAAACCGATGTGCACCCCGGCTTCATGACCGACTGGCAGCAGCCGCTCGTGATCGCCCTCACTCACGCCCATGGCGTGTCGATCGTGCACGAGACCGTCTACGAGCAGCGGTTCGGCTTCGTCGACGCCCTCGTGGAGATGGGCGCGACGATCCAGATCCACCGCGAGTGCCTCGGCGGCCACCCGTGCCGCTTCGGGCAGCGCAACTTCAACCACTCCGCTGTCATCGCGGGCCCGACGAAGCTGCACGGCGCCGACATCGAGGTTCCCGACCTGCGCGGCGGCTTCAGCCACCTGATCGCGGCGCTCACCGCCGAGGGCACCTCGACGGTCAGCAATGTCGGAATCATCAGCCGCGGCTACGAAAACTTCATCACCAAGCTGCGGCTGTTGGGGGCGGACTTCGATCTCGAAGGATAATGGCTCTGTGCCAGTCAACGGAGCAAGCCCGTCATCCGAACCGTCCGTCGAACCTGATCAGTCAGCGAAAGCGGTGAGGGTGCGCAAGGAGACCTTGCAACCCTCCGTGTTCTGGATCCTCGCGACGATCGTGCTACCCGCGGTCAACCTTGCGGTGCGCTATCGAGTGACGGACGCCCGCAAGCTCCCGCAGACCGGGGCATTCGTGCTGTCTCCTAATCACTTCAGCGAGATCGACCCGATCGTCGTCGGTGCACTCGCGTGGAAGCTCGGGCGTGCCCCCCGGTTCATGGCGAAGGCATCCGTCTTCAAGATCCCGGTACTCGGCTGGCTGCTGCGCAAGTCCGGCCAGATCCCCGTCGAACGCGGCGGAGTCGCGCGCGGCAACGAGCCCGTCAAGGCCGCCAGACGGCTCGTCGAACGCGGCCAGATGGTCATCGTGTACCCGGAAGGGTCGCTCACCCGCGACCCCGAGCTCTGGCCGATGCGCGGGAAGACCGGTGCCGTGCGGATCGCGCTCGAGCAGGGCATCCCGATCGTGCCGATCGCCCACTGGGGCACCCAGGACCTGATGCCGCGGTATTCGAAACGGATCAGCCCGTTTCCCCGAAAGACCATCCACGTGAAGATCGGCGATCCGCTGTCCTTCGACGAGTTCAAGGGACGCGGCCTCGACACGGCGACCCTGAACGAGGCGACGGCCATCCTGATGGATGCCATCACCGGGCTCCTCGAGGACCTCCGCGGCGAGAAGGCCCCGGCGAAGCGCTGGAACCCCTCCGAGCACGACCAGAAGGAGACCGGCCGTTTTGAAGGCTAAACAACGGCAGGGTGTCCCTGCCGGAACGCGCGTCGCCGTGCTCGGAGCCGGAAGCTGGGGCACGACCTTCGCCAAGATCCTGAGCGACGGCGGCGCCGACGTCGTGCTCTGGGCCCGTCGGCCGGAACTCGCCCGCGAGATCACGGAGGGCCGGAGGAACAGCGACTACCTTCCGGGAATCAATCTCCCGATCGGGCTGCGCGCGACCCCGCACCTCGACCAGGCCCTCGCCGGAGCCGAACAGGTCTTCATCTCGGTGCCGAGCCAGTCGCTGCGGGAGAACCTGGTCCTGATGGAGCCGTTCCTCGAGCCCGACGCGATCCTGGTGTCGCTCATGAAGGGCGTCGAACGCGGCTCCGGCCAGCGGATGAGCCAGATCATCGAAGAGATGCTGCCCATCGACCCGCACCACATCGCCGCGATCTCCGGACCCAACCTCGCCCTCGAAATCGCGAGGGAACAGCCGACGGCCGCCGTCGTGTCCTCCACGAGCCTCGAAACCGCCCAGGCCGTCGCGATCCTCGCGACCAACAGCTACTTCCGCTCCTACGTCAACACCGACGTGATCGGTACCGAATTCGGCGGTGTGCTGAAGAACCTCATCGCCGTCGCGATCGGCATCGTCGACGGTGTCGGCTACGGCGAGAACACCAAGGCCTCGATCATCACCCGCGGCCTCGTCGAGATGACCGACTTCGCCGTGGCATACGGCGCCCAGCCGGAGACGCTCGCCGGCCTCGCCGGCCTCGGCGACCTCATCGCCACCTGCCAGTCCCCGCTCTCTCGCAACAACACGGCCGGGCGACTCCTCGGCCAGGGCTACAGCATCGCGGACGTCGTCAAGCAGATGCAGCAGACCACGGAAGGCCTCGCATCCGTCGGCCCGATCCTCGACCTCGCCCGGGCGAAGGGGGTCGACATGCCCATCGTCGAACAGGTGCGGCAGGTGCTGGCCGGTACGCTGAAACCGCGGGATATCGCCCCACACCTCACGACGGATTCGGCGGAACCGCAGGGCGAAAGGACAATTGATGACGGACAAGCTCACAGTAGCGCTGCTCTTTGGGGGTCGGTCAAGCGAACACTCGATCAGCTGCGCCACGGCCGGCGGAGTCCTGGCGGCAATTGACCGGTCGCGCTACGACGTGATCCCGATCGGGATCACCCGCGACGGGGCGTTCGTGCTCGAAGCGGATGACCCAGCGCACTTCGCGCTCGGATCCTCGGCTGCCGAACTGCCCGTCGTCACAGACAACGGCACCCGGGTGCACTGGCCGGAATCGGCGCTGGACCGCACGCTCCGCGTCGTCGACGTTCCCGGCGGCACCGCCCGCTCCCTCGGCACGGTCGACCTCGTCTTCCCGATCCTGCACGGCCCCTACGGCGAAGACGGCACCATCCAGGGCCTGCTGGAGCTGCTCGGGCTGCCGTTCGTCGGCTCCGGCGTGCTCGCCTCGGCCCTCGGCATGGACAAGCACTTCACCAAGACCGTCTTCCAGCAGGCATCGCTCCCGGTGGCACCGTGGCGCACGATCACCGCGGCCGACTGGGCGGAGGCGCCGGGGATGGCGTATGCGGCGCTCGCTGAACTGGGGCTGCCGGCGTTCGTCAAGCCGGCCCGCGCCGGGTCGAGCGTCGGTGTGAGCCGGGTCACCGACCCCGCCGAGCTGGTCCGTGCCATGGAGACCGCCCTCGCGGAGGACGACAAGGTACTGATCGAGGCCGGTCTCGTGGGGCGTGAACTCGAGGTGGCGGTGCTGCAAGGCCGTCCGGGGGAGCCGTCGCGGGCATCCGTCGCCGGAGAGGTGCTCGTCACCGGGCGCGACTTCTACGACTTCGACGCCAAGTATCTGGGAGCGGCGGGCATCGAACTGGTCTGTCCCGCAGCCCTGGAACCGGCGGAACTCGCCGAGATGCAGCGGATGGCGATCCGGGCGTTCGACGCGATCGACGGCGCCGGACTGGCGCGGGTCGACTTCTTCCTCACCGACACGGGCTGGGTCATCAACGAGATCAACACCATGCCCGGCTTCACGCCGATCTCGATGTTCCCGACCTGCTGGCTGCAGAGCGGCTACACCTACCCGGCGCTCATCGACGAACTGATCTCGGTCGCCCTCGCCCGCCGCGGTGTTCGAACTAATTCGACGGAGATTTTGGTCTAACCGGCCCGAATCCGGTCTCCCGCGTCCTCTTCTCGGCAAAAACTCCGTCGAATTGGTTCGGATCGGGGGTGGGGTACGGATCGCCGGCCCGCGTGCGTCAGGGCGGGGGCTGCCGGCCTACGCAAGGTCGGAGATTTTCGCGACACGCCGTGCCATCCGGCGGCGGATGCCGTGGTTCGCGAAAAACTCCGACCTTGCGGTTCAGCCGGGCGAGGAAACCGCCGGGACTACGGCGCGGGCGTTGCCGTCGGCGCGAGGGTTCCGCCGTCGGTGGGCAGGGTCAGGTCGGCCGCGCCCAGGCACTTGGCCGTCGCCGGGATGACCGCCATCACGGCGGCCAGGTCGACGAGCACGGTCGATCCACTGACGACGCCGGAATCGATGACGACCTCGCTCGCGGGCGTGCGCCCGTAGGTCGTGTACCGGTAGAGCGGAGCGGCGGAGTCGTCTTCGATCCAGTCGATGCCGTTCACGTTGAGGCACGGCAGCGTTGTCGGGGCGGGCACGGCAACACCGCAGTGCAGCAGCACGGCGGCCGGGCTGCCCCACGCACCCGTCGCTTGCGCGTTCGTCTCACGTTCGGCCTGGTCTGCGACGAGGGTCGGCAGGTGCACGACGATGTCCGCGCATCCGGGGTTCACCGCATCGGCCGCGGGCTCGAGGGCGACGCTCGCCGTGCATCCGCTCAGGAGCACGACGCCGGCCAGGGCGAGTGCCACGGTGGCCGGGGTGCGGCGGGAGGTACGGCGGGAAGTCATCGCATTCAGGCTACCGTTTGAAGATGACCACTGCTGCGAAGACCCCTGCCGCGAACTCACCGACGGCCGCTGCGGGGGAATCGCGCACTGAGCACGGTGTCGGTGTCGGTGTTGGTACCCGTGCTGCTGCTGCGGCCACCGCCTCGACGAACCCGGGGTCGACGGGCGCCGCGCCGGAGCAGACCCTCGCCGAGCTGAGCGAGGGCCAGGTGCTCGCCCGGATCTTCCCGCGGCTGCCCGACGCCGCGACCCAGCTGCTCGGACCCGGCGACGACGCGGCCGTGCTGCGCGCTCCCGACGGACGGTTCGTCGTCACGACCGACATGATGATCCAGGGCCCGGACTTCCGGATGGCCTGGTCGACCCCGCACGACCTCGGCTGGAAGGCCGCGGCGACCAACCTGTCCGACGTCGCCGCGATGGGCGCCCGCCCGACCGCACTCGTGGTCGCGATCGCGGCCCCGCCCTCGACCCCGATCTCGGTGATCGAGGGCATCGCCGACGGACTGCGGGACTGCTGCGAGGCCCTGGCGCCCGGCTGCGGGGTCGTCGGTGGCGACCTGTCCGCCTCGGACGCCCTCACGCTGGCCGTGACGGCCTTCGGCGACCTCGAGGGCCGGGAACCCGTCCTGCGCTCCGGAGCGCGCCCAGGCGACGTCGTGGCCCTCGCCGGGGGACTCGGTGAGGCCGGAGCCGGCCTCGAACTGCTCTTCCGTCACGGCGTCGACGCGAACGGCGTTCCCGATGCCGCTCTCGCGTCGGCGGTCCGGGAACAATACCCGGTCGAGGTGGGTGCCCAGCTGGCGCCGTCACCGCCGATCGACCTCGGCCCTGCCGCCGCCATCGCGGGGGCGACCGCGATGATGGACCTCTCCGACGGTCTCTTCATCGACGCCGGGCGTCTGGCGAAGGCGAGCGGCGTCGGTATCGACTTCGCCGCCGACGCTCTCGGCGACAGTATCGGCCTCGCGCTCGGCGGCGGTGAGGACCACGGCCTCCTCGCGACCTTCCCGGCCGACGCTGTGGTGCCGGAGGGCTTCCGGGTCATCGGCACGGCGACGGATGCCGCGGGCGCGGTCCTCGTGGACGGCCGCACGCACGAGCAGGGTGGCTGGGACCCGTACCGGGGCTGGGACGGGGCCCTCGGCTGACGTTGCACAGGCGCTGGACGCCCGAGACTCGCCCCTGACGCCGAGTGTCGCCGCTCGAACGGCGACGGTCGGCGCGAACGGCGACACTCGACGAGGCTGCGGCGGCAGGGCGGCGGCTAGTTGTCGGCGAGCACCGGGGCGGCGTACCAGACGGTCGTGTCTCCGTAGTCCTTGCGGCGCTCGGCGGCGAGACCCGGGCCCCAGAACGGCTCGGGGGAGCGGGAGCTGCGCTCGACGACGACGAGCGCGTCCGGGTCGAGCAGGGGGGTCAGCGCGAGCAGGTTGTGCCCGAGTTCGACGTCGGAGAGCTCATACGGCGGGTCGAGGAAGACGAGCTCGAACCCCTCGCCCGTCGCCGCGAGAAAGGACTGCACGGCCTGCGCGGAAACGCGGATCGAGGGACCGTCCTTCTTCGGGGCGGCCTTGAGCACCGCGTCGGTGTTCTTCCGGCACATCTGCGCGGCCCCGTAGCTGTTCTCGACGAGAGTCACGATCCGAGCACCCCGGCTCGCGGCTTCGAGCCCGAGGGAACCGGAGCCCGCGTAGAGGTCGAGCACCCGGGCACCCCTGATGACATCGCGGGCGTCGAGGGCGGAGAAGATCGCCTCCCGCACCCGGTCGCTCGTGGGCCGCGTGCCTGACTTGGGAACGGCGAGGGGCTGGGAACCGGCGAACCCGGAGATGATGCGCGTCATGTCCGTTCGAGCCTAGCCGGACCGGAGTGTCGGCGGCCGCGCCTACGATCGAAGCATGACGGATGCGACCGCGGCGGCCGGTGTGAAGTTCATCGGTGCCCTGACCCTGGATACCCCACTCACGGCAATCCGCCCCGTGACGCCTGCCGAGGCGAAATCGCTCGCCAAAGCGTTCGACATGCGTACGGTCGGCGACCTGCTCAGTCATTACCCCCGCCGCTACGCCAGGCGCGGCGAGCTCAGCGCGATCAGCGAACTTCCGCTCGACGAACAGGTCACGATCTTCGCCGAGGTGCGCTCGGTCTCCACCCACGAGATGAAGACCCGCAAGGGCTCGATCACGACCGTCAAGATCTCCGACGGCCGCGGCATCCTCACCCTCACGTTCTTCAACCAGGCCTGGCGCGAGAAGTTGCTCGTACCGGGCACCCGCGGCATGTTCACCGGCAAAGTGACCTCGTTCAAGAGCCAGCTGCAGCTGGCGCATCCGCACTACAAGCTCTTCGTCGCCGGGAGTGACGAGGAACAGGAACATGAGATCCCCACGGAAGGCGAGGCCTGGCTCGTCGAGCCCGTCCCGGTCTACCCGGCGACCGCTGCGGTAACGAGCTGGGACTTCCAGACGATCGTCGGAAAGGTACTCAAGCACCTCGGCCCTGTCGAGGACCCGCTCCCGCCCGCGCTCCGCGCCGAACGCGGCCTGCTCCCGCACCGCACGGCGCTCGAGCTCATCCATCAACCCGTCGTCGACGCCGACTGGATCAGGTCCCGCGACACCCTCCGCTTCACCGAGGCATTCGTGCTGCAGAGCGCGCTCGTGCAGTCGCGCAACGCCGCCAGGGCGACTCAGTCGACCGCCCGTGTGCCCGTCCCCGGCGGGTACCTCGAGCGCTTCGACGCCCGACTGCCGTTCACCCTCACGGCTGATCAACAGACGGTCGGGGCCGAGATCGCGAGGGACCTTGCCGACACCGCTCCGATGAACCGGCTCCTGCAGGGCGAGGTCGGCTCCGGCAAGACGCTCGTCGCGCTGCGGGCGATGCTCGCCGTGGCCGATACCGGGGGACAGGCCGCCCTGCTCGCTCCGACCGAGGTGCTCGCCGCCCAGCACCTGCGGTCGATCGTGCAGATCCTCGGCCCAGACCTGGCCGCCGAACTGGTGCCTGTGCTGCTGACCGGCAAACTGCCCGTCGCCCTCCGCAGGAAGGCGCTGCTGCGGGCGGTGTCCGGCCAGGCCAGGATCGTGATCGGCACGCATGCCCTGCTGGCCGAATCGGTGTCATTCTTCGACCTCGGACTCGTCGTCATCGACGAACAGCACCGCTTCGGCGTCGACCAGAGGGAGGCCCTCCGCCTCAAGGGCGCGGTGCCCCCGCACCTCCTGGTGCTGACCGCGACGCCGATCCCGCGCACGGTCGCCATGACGGTCTTCGGCGACCTCGACGTGTCGACGATCGCCATGCTCCCGGCCGGCAGGCAGGGCATCCAGACCTACGTGGTGGCACTCGCCGAAAAGCCGCAGACCTTCTCGCGCGTCTGGACCAGGCTAGCCGAGGAGCTCGCTCTCGGCCGTCAGGGTTTTGTCGTGTGCCCTGCGATCGCGCCGAAAGAACTCGAAGAGGGCGAGGAGATCGATCAGGCGACGGATGCCAGTGCGTCCGACCCGACGCTGGCCACACCCCCGGAATCCGTCGAGGTCGTGCTCGAGAGGCTGCGAGCCCGGCCGGAGCTCGATGGGGCCAGGATCGAGCCGCTGCACGGCCGGATGACCGCGGACCAGAAGGACCAGACGATGGTCGCCTTCGCCGCGGGGGAGATCGACGTGCTCGTCGCGACGACGGTGATCGAGGTCGGCGTCGACGTACCGAACGCCTCGGTGATGGTGGTGCTCGACGCCGACAGGTTCGGGGTCTCGCAGCTGCACCAGTTGCGCGGCCGCGTCGGCCGCGGCGGAGTCCCTGGACTCTGCCTGCTCGTCACCCGCGCGGAAATCGACTCGCTCGCACGGTCGCGGGTCGAGGCCGTCGCCGCAACCCTCGACGGCTTCGAGCTCGCCGAAATCGACCTCGAGCTGCGCAGGGAGGGAGATGTGCTCGGCAGCACACAGTCCGGCGGGCGCTCGTCGCTGCGTCTGCTGCGGGTCGCGACCGATGGTGAGCTCATCCTGGAGGCGCGCACCCACGCACAGGAGCTCGCGGCGCAGGACCCCCTGCTTGAGAGCGTGCCGGCCCTGCGGGATGCGGTGCGCAGGCGGCTCGACGACGCGGAGCGTGCCTCGCTCACCAAGGGCTGAACGGCGCTCCCTCGGCGGGCGGGACCTCTCCCAGCCCGCTCACGGCCTACCCCGCCACCCACGAAGTGGGGGTGACATCCGGCCTATCCCGTGCCAAGAGCGCGGTGCTACGTTGCCTCAACAATCCAACACAGTGCATCAACCAGTGCAGTCTGGGCTTTCGTAGACCGGCGCTCACCCTGGCGTCGACTACGCGACAGGTCGGGTACGAGCGTGCCTGGACCCGTGACTCATGGGTGAGTGCCCCGGCTGGGAACCGATTGACCCAGAGCCAGCCAACGCGCTGCCCGCACCCTTCCCATCGATTCCCGACACCCGAACGGATGATGACATGAACAGGTCCGACCTGCAGTACAGGAACGGCTCCCGGCCAGGGCCGAAACGGAATCCCGGCCGGCGGAAGCCCCAGTGGCGCGCCTTCGGGACGGTTTTCGTGCTGCTGCTGTCCCTCGGATCCGTTCTGGGCGCGGCCTTCCCGGCCCAGGCGGCAGCGACAACCGTGGTCACCCTGACCTTCGACGACGCCAACTACAATCACCTCGCCGCAGCCCAGACCATGAAGTCGCACGGCCTGGCCGGCACCTTCTTTGTGCCGTCCGGGTGGGTCGGGCAGCCGGGCTACATGTCGGTGGACGATCTCAAGACTGTCGAGGGTCTGGGCAGCGAGATTGCCGGCCACACGATCAACCACCCCTCCCTCCCCTCGCTGAGCACCGATGACGCCACCCGGGAAGTCTGCAACGACCGTGCAAACCTGGTCGCAATGGGATTCAAGCCCACAGATTTCGCGTATCCGTTCTCGGAAACGACAGCGGCAGTCGAGACGATCGTCAAGAACTGCGGCTATCTCAGCGCCAGGGGCCTGGGCGACGTGCTTTCGGCCAAGGGAACGGCCTGCGCAGGCTGCGTCCAGGCGGAGAGCATCCCGCCCGCGGATCCCTACCTCACGAAGGCACCTGAAGAAATCGATCGGACCTGGACACTGGCCGACCTTGAGAAGCAGGTGACCGATGCGCAGGCACTCGGCGGCTGGGTGCAGCTGACGTTCCACAACATCTGCGACGGATGCGACACCGGACCCCTGCAGCTCGACACTCCGACGGCCGTTTTCGACGCGTTCACTGCCTGGCTTGCCGCCGGAGCGGGACCGAACGGAGCGGGAACGTCGGTCAAGACCGTCCAGCAGGTGATAGGCGGGACGTACACACTGCCCGTCGCCGGTCCCGTTGCGCCCGTGGTGGCGCCCCCGGCCGCCGGCGTCAACGGGGTCGTGAACCCCAGCCTCGAAACGGCGGGGACCGTGACGGTCGGAAACGCCTTGCCGACGCCGAAGTGCTGGTCAACGGCCGGCTATGGGACAAATGTACCGACATTCGCGCTTCTGGCGGCGGCCCATACCGGGACCGTGGCCATGAGCCTGAGCATGGCGTCCTATGCCAACGGTGATGCGAAGCTCCTGCACACGATGACGGAAGCTGGATGCGCGCCGAGTGTGGCTCCCGGCCATACGTACTCGCTGAGGGCGTGGTACAACTCAACGGTTCAGACCCAGTTCGTGCTGTACTACCGCACGTCCATCGGCGCCTGGATCTATGGAACGTCTAGCCCGTATTTTCCCGCGAGCACCACGTATTCCCAGGCGGCGTGGACCACGCCGCCGATTCCGGCGGACGTCAGTGCGATCAGTTTCGGGCTCAACCTGTTCCAGAACGGCACTCTGGTGACCGACGACTATGCGCTGTATGACACGGTCGGCGCGCCGTCGACGGCCACGGCGACGCGGTTGTGGGGGCAGGATGCCTATGGCACGTCGGCCGCGATCTCCGCGGGCACGTTCCCGACGCCGGGCGTTCCGGTCGCATACGTCGCCACGGGTGAGACCTACCAGGACGCTTTGTCCGGCGCCGGTGCTGCCGGGGTGAACAAGGGTCCGGTGCTGCTCGTTCAGCGAAACGGCATTCCCGCCGTCATCGCGGCGGAGCTGGCCCGGTTGAAGCCGGTACGGATCGTGGTGCTCGGCGGCAATCTGGCTGTCTCGGATGGTGTCTTCGCGAGCCTCTCCGGGGTTGCTCCGACGACGCGGACGTGGGGCCAGGATGCCTACGGCACGTCGGCCGCAATCTCCGCGGGCACGTTCCCGACGCCGGGTGTTCCGGTCGCATACGTCGCCACCGGGGCGGCGTACCAGGACGCTTTGTCCGGCGCCGGTGCTGCCGGGGTGAACAAGGGTCCGGTGCTCCTCGTCCAGCCCAACGGCATTCCCGCCGTCATCGCGGCGGAGCTGGCCCGGTTGAAGCCGGCTCGGATCGTGGTGCTCGGCGGCAATCTGGCTGTCTCGGACGGTGTCTTCGCGAGCCTCTCCGGGGTTGCTCCGACAACGCGGTTGTGGGGCCAGGATGCCTATGGCACCTCGGCCGCGATCTCCGCGGGCACGTTCCCGACGCCGGGTATCCCGGTGGTGTACCTCGCAACCGGGGCGACATACCAGGACGCGTTGTCCGGAGCCGGTGCTGCCGGCGTGAACCAGGGTCCGGTGCTCCTCGTCCAGCCCAACGGGATTCCTGGTGTCATCGCGGCGGAACTCGCCCGGTTGAAGCCGGCCCGGATCGTCATCCTCGGCGGAAACCTCGCGGTTTCCGACGCGGTCATGGCCCAGTCGCTGGCCCTCGTCGGCTAGAGCGCGTACGAAGGCCGGGCGGGAGACCCCGCCCGGCCTTTCGCGCGCGCTGTCGGCCGACGGATATGGCCTCCCAGCAGGGCGAATGCCGAGAGTGTTCCGCTCGGGGAGGCGCGAGGCGTGCTCGCGCGTTAGGGTATTGCGTATGCGCAGGATCGCCGTTGTCCCTGGTTCATTCGACCCCGTCACACTGGGTCACCTCGACGTCATCGAACGGGCGGCGGGCCTCTTCGACGAAGTGCACGTGCTCGTCGTGCACAATCCGGGCAAGACGGCACTCCTGCCGATCAGCCAGCGGGTCTCCCTGCTGCAGCGCGCCATCGCCGACGTCGGCCTGCCGGACACGATCACCGTCGCGTCCTGGAGCATGGGACTGCTCGTCGACTACTGCCTCGAAGTCGGTGCGAGCGTGCTCATCAAGGGCATCCGCTCCCAGGTCGACGTCGCATACGAGACTCCGATGGCGATCGTGAACCGCAACCTCGCGGGCGTCGAAACCATCTTCATGCTGCCTGACCCGGCGAATGCCCACGTCTCCAGCTCCCTCGTGCGCCAGGTCGCCGCCCTCGGCGGCGACATCTCCCCGTACGTGCCCCGCGTCGTCGCGGAGTACCTGCAGAAGGCGCCCGTGTGAGCGTCCCGCCTGCTGGCGCGACAACGGATGCCCCATCGGGCGTCCCGACGCAGCGCGCCACGGGCATCCACTCGGCACCGGAAACCGGGCCGGGGACCGACGCCGGACCCGACGTCGAGCCTGACCTCGCACTCGGTCTCGACCTGGTCGCGGAGGCCGGCCGGGCCATCGTCCGCAACGTTGAAACGGTCATCGCCGGCAAACACCCTGCCGTCGTCACCGCCCTCACCGTGCTCCTCGCCGAGGGCCACCTCCTCATCGAGGACGTGCCCGGCGTCGGCAAGACCATGCTCGCCAAGGCCCTCGCCCGCTCCGTCGACTGCTCCGTCAGTCGCATCCAGTTCACACCGGACCTGCTTCCCTCCGACGTCACGGGCGTGAGCGTCTTCAACCAGGTCGACCGCAGGTTCGAGTTCAAGCCGGGTGCCATCTTCGCGAACATCGTGATCGGCGACGAGATCAACCGGGCGAGTCCGAAGACCCAGTCCGCTCTCCTCGAATGCATGGAGGAACGCCAGGTCACCGTTGACGGCGCCACGTACCTCCTGCCACTCCCGTTCACTGTCGTCGCCACCCAGAATCCGATAGAGATGGAAGGCACCTATGCCCTCCCCGAGGCCCAGCGGGACCGTTTCATGGCCCGGATCTCGATGGGCTACCCAGACACCACGTCCGAACTCGCGATGCTCGACTCCCGCGACACGTCGAGTCCGCTCGCCGGAATCGACGCCGTCGTCACCGGTGTGCAGTTGCGTGCCATGATGACCGCCGCCCGCGGTGTCTTCGCCTCCAGCGCCGTCAAGCAATACGCCGTCGACATCGTGCGGGCCACCCGCTCGGACAAGGACCTCCGCCTCGGTGCGAGCCCCCGGGCGACCCTGCAGCTGATCCGCGCGGCCAAGGCGCAGTCCGCGCTGCAGGGCCGCGACTTCGTGCTCCCCGACGACATCGATGCGCTCGCCGTCGCCGTGTTGGGCCACCGGTTGGTGGCGAGCAGCCGGGTGCTCGGGCACCAGCACCAGGATTCGAGCCCGCTGCTCGAGGACATCGTGCGCCGGATCCTCGCGGCGACCCCGGTGCCGCTCGGCGTCTCCGGCCGCCCCTAGCCGCCATGTCCGCGCGGCGACCTCCCTCACGGCCGGTTCGTTTTCCCCGGCTCACCCTCCGGGGCGGCGCCTTCCTCTGCGGGGGAGCGGTGCTGACGTTCGTGTCGTTCTCCGAGAACAGGCGGGACCTGCTGTTCATCGCCCTCCTGCTGATCGCGGTGCCGCTCGCCGCCGGACTGTCGGTGGCACTCCGGCCCGTCCGGATGCGCGTCGGTCGGGACTTCCGCCCGAACCTGGTGTCCGCGGGCGGTGAGACGACCGAGCTGCTGACCCTTGAAAACCTGGGGGTGCACCCGCTGTCGGGGGCGCACTGGCGGGAAAGCGGCCCGATGGGCATGACGCCGATGCCCAGGGACCTCCCGCTCCCGCCGCTCGCCGGACTCGGCGGCGCCTGGGGCCGGCGCGGCGGCCGCGACGGCTTCGGCGATGCCCCCGGCGTGACCGCCCGGACCGTGCGCCTCGAGCTCCCGCTGTCCCCGCACGCGCGGGGACGGTACGAATACGGGCCGGTCGTCCTCGGCCAGTCTGACCCGTTCGGACTCGTCACGGCCCGCTGGGCGGTCGGCGGCCGGAACGAACTCGTCGTCACTCCGCGAGTCACCCCCCTGCCAGGCCGGGGACTCGCGAGCATGCTCGGCGGCGGAGAAGCCCTCGAACGCCAGCGCTTGCTCAACCAGAATTCGGACGAGCTGATCGCTCGTGAGTACCGGCCGGGGGACTCGTTGCGCCGGGTCAATTGGCCGGCCACCGCACGCCACGGCGAGATCATGGTACGGCAGGAGGAACACCGGAGCGATTCAGGGGTGCGGTTCGTGCTCGACACGCTCGCGCCGGACGACACGGGCACCCGTGAGGACGAGCGCGGACGGCGTGCTCGAGCGTTCGAGCTGGGAGTCGAAGTCGCGGCATCCGTCTGCACGCATCTGCTCGCGGCCGGCTATCGGGTGGACGTCGTCGAGCTCGGCCCTGCCCAGCTCGGCACCGCCGGGCTCGGCCGCACCCCGCTCGACCGTGCCTCGAACGGCACCGTGGGTACGACCGGTGCCGCCCCGTTCGGCGCGACAGGTCCCGGCGACTCGCCAGGGCCAGGAATCGCTGAGACGGGTGCCGTCAGGTCCGGAGACCCGGTCTCCTACCGCGGAGCGGGTGGCGTGTCGCATCTTCTGGAAGACCTCGCGGGCGTCGTCCAGCTCCCAGTCGAAGGCGAGCGCGTCGGCACCGGAGTACCGGGCGGGAACGTCGCACCCGCGCGGGCACGCGCTCCGCGCGGGGCGCTCCCGACCTTCGCCGTGCTCGGCGCCGGGGGCGGCCTCGACCTCGCCGTTCTCGCCGCACTCGCGGCCAATGCCCGGCCGGCGATCGCGTTCGTGCTCGACGTCGTGCCGACGGATGCCGTTGACCGGCTCCGGGAGGCCGGCTGGCGGTGCGTTCCGGTGCGTTCGGCGTCCGCACTGCCCGCAGCGTGGCTCGACGCCGTCGGCGGCCGGGAGGCGCTCCATGAGCCTGCGTGAACGCACGCTTCCCGAGCGAACGCTGCCGGTGCGGCCGCCGCCGCCGCCGGTGCCGCCGGGGCGCCCGGGCAGCCGGCGGAGCGGCTCCCGCTGGCCCGTGACCGGTGCGCTCGCGGTGCTCCTGCTCGTCGGGATGACCGCGCTCGGCCCCCTCCTGCAGGGCACAGGGTGGTGGTGGCTGATGGCGGTCGAAGCGGGAGTCGTGCTCGTCGTCTCCGCGGGCATCCGCTCGCTCGGCCCCCAAACCTGGGTCGTACCACTCGCCGGTGCCGGCGTGGTCGTCGGGAGCGTGACCCTGCTCTTCGGCGGAGGAACGGGGGTGCTCTGGCTCGTGCCGACCGGCGAGACGATCGACCGGTTCCGCACGCTCGTCGACGCGGGGATCGCCTCAGTGCAGTCCCAGGGGACCCCGGCCGATCCCGTCACCGGAATCCTGTTTCTGCTCTGCGTCGGGGCCGGTGCGATCGCGGTGCTGATGGATACCCTCGCGCTGACCCTGCGGGTGCCGGCGCTCGCGGGGCTGCCCGTGCTCGTGCCCGTCGGGGTGCCGGGGCTCATCCTCGACAACGGCGCAGACAAGCTCACCCTCGTGCTCACGGCGGCGGCGTTCCTACTCCTGCTGCGGGTCGACGTGCTCGGCCGGCGCGGCGGGCGCCCGGCGGGCAGGCTCGGTCTTGCCCGGCCCGGCACCGGGGCTGTCCTGGTCGGTGGGCTCGCGATCGCGACGGCACTCTCGCTCAGCGTCGTGGTCCCCAACCTGCCCGGCGACGGACGGGTCGGCGGCCGCGCCACCGGACCGCTGCTCTTCGGCGACGGGGTGAGCGCGATGGTCAACCTCGGCCAGGATCTCCGCAGCTCACAGGCCGGCGCCGCGTTGCACTACCGGACGAGCGCCGCTCAGCCGCCCTACCTCAAACTGCTCACCCTGGACCGCTTCGTCGGGCCGAGCTGGACCGCGCGCCTCGAGCCGACGAACACCGGGAACACCGTCGACGCCATCGACCGGCCGCCGGGGCTCTCGGCCCAGGTCGCCACGACGGAGGAGTCCACCCAGGTCGTCATCGACGGGGTCGCGTCGGCCTGGCTGCCCACCCCCGGCGCGGCGACGAAGGTGTCAGGGCTCGTCGGCGCCTGGTACTGGAACGGCCCGACCGGAACGATTTCGAGCACGAACAGCAGCACACGCGGCCAGAAATACACCGTCACCTCGCTCGTCCTCGAGCCGACTCCCGAGCAGCTGCGCGCAGCAACGGGCCGGTACCCGGTCAGTGTCGATTCGAGTCTGCGGCTGCCCCGGAACAGCCCCCTGATCATCGAGCAGACCGCGCGCGCGGTGACGTCGGGCACGGCGACGCCGTATGACGCCGCCGTCGCCCTGCAGGAATACCTGCGGGGGAACGAGTTCACCTACGACACCACGGCACCGGTCGCGGACGGCTACGACGGTGGCGGGGTCGATGTCGTCGGCACGTTCCTCGAGGTCAAGCGCGGCTATTGCGTGCACTTCGCCTCCGCGATGGCGGTGATGGCGAGGTCGCTCGGCATTCCGGCCCGGATTGCGATCGGCTATCTCCCCGGCTCACGCTCCTCGAACCCGATCGAGGGCAGGGACCGCTTCAATGTCGACGCCCACGACCTGCACGCGTGGCCGGAGCTGTACTTCACCGGCATCGGCTGGTTGCCGTTCGAACCGACTCCCGGGCGGGGGACCGTTCCGAGTTACACCCAGCCGACCGGCCCCTCCATTCCGCTCGGCGGCGCGGTGGCCGGGGTGCCGTCGACCGCGCCGCGCCCGTTCAACGACTCCGGGCAGGCCCTGCCGACGGGAGGCGGGTCCGCGACGACACCCGGGAGCGACACCGGAACGCCCGCACGCGTTGCGCTCATCCTCGGAGCGCTCGTCGTCGTGCTCGCCGTGCCCGGGGGCATCCGCTTGCTGCGGCGCAGGCGACGGCGCCGGGATCTCGCCAGAGGGACGGCAGGGGGCGCCGAGGCGTGGCGTGAGCTCGTCGACACGGCCGTCGACTTCGGGGTCGACGTGCGAGCGACGGAGACGCCGAGGGAGCTCGCGGCGCGGATCGGCGCCCTGCCCGGCCTCACCGGTACCGGTGGGGTGGTAGCCGGTGCGGCACTCGGCCGGCTGCTCGCCGCGGCCGAGCGACACCGGTACGGCCGCCCTGCCGCCGGGGCGCCGCAGCCGGAACTCCTCGGCGACCTCGACACGGTCTCGATGAGGATCAGCATGGGTGCGACCACGGCCGCGCGGTGGCGTGCACGCCTCCTTCCCGCCTCCCTCTGGCTCTTCCTCCGCGAGCGGGGGCGCGCACCCGTCACAGACGCGTAGAATCTCCCCCCGTGACCAAGTTTCAGAAGACCCCGTACAAGGTCGACGTGCGTGACCTCATCAACCGCCCCGGCACCATGCGTGAGCGCCACATCGACCTGATCGTTCCCGACGACCTCGGCGAGGGACTCGTTGCCGTCAAGGCCGGGTCGACGCTCGACGTCAACATCCGTCTCGAGACCCTGCACGAGAGCCTCCTGGTGTCCGCGCAGATCTCCGGAATCGCCTCCGGCGAGTGCGGAAGATGCCTGATTGACATCGACTTGCCTGTCCGAGTCGAGTTTCACGAGGTTTTCGCGTACTCTCTTGATGAAGCTTATGAGTGTGCGGTTGTCGAGGACCATGTGGATCTTGAACCGCTCATCAGGGATGCAGTGGTTCTGTCACTGCCTTTCCAGCCGGTCTGCCGGCAGGATTGCCCGGGTCTCGACCCCGAGACCGGGCAGCGGCTTGCCGTTTCCCCTGAATTCGAACCAGAAGTAATGCGCGATCCCCGCTGGGCAGCGCTTGTGAATTTCCAGGCTTCCGAAAGCATCGGCACGGATGAAGACATCCGCGCTGAAACGGATAGAAGAGAAGAGAAGTAGTCATGGCAGTCCCGAAGCGCAAGCAATCACGCTCCAACACCCGCTCACGTCGTTCCTGCTGGAAGGCCGAAGCCCCCACCCTGGTCAAGACCATGGAAAACGGCAAAGTCGTCTACAGCCTCCCGCACCGCGCCAAGGTCGTCACCGACACCGCCGGAACCGCGATGTTCATGGAGTACAAGGGCCGCAAGGTCGCCGACATTTAATTCGGCGATGCATACGCCCCTGGTACCGCTCCTCCGACGGATGCCGGGTCTTCTGACCCGGATCATCCGCGCGGCGCGTCGCGGTACCACCGGGGCGGTCGCCGTATGACCGGGAACCGAGCATCCGGACAGCCGTTGACCGGTTCGGAGGCCGACCCGTCGGCCCTCGTTGCCGCGCTCGGCGTCCAGATCGATGAGGGCCTGCTTGCACTGGCGCTCACGCACCGGTCTTTCGCGTACGAAAACGGCGGCGTCCCCACCAACGAACGCCTGGAATTCCTCGGCGACTCGATCCTGGGCCAGGCCGTCACGGTGATGCTCTATCGCACCTACCCGCTGCTCGACGAGGGTGACCTCGCCAAGCGCCGGGCCAGCCTGGTGTCGAGCGTCGCCCTTGCCGAAATCGCACGGGGCCTCGGCCTCGGCGCGTACATCCGGCTCGGGCGAGGCGAGATCCTGACCGGTGGCCGCGACAAGTCATCGATCCTCGCCGACACCGTCGAGGCACTGATCGGCGCCGTCTATCTGGACACCGGTGCCGACGCGGCCACGGCGTTCGTGCTGCGCCTGATCGCGCCGATGCTCAACGACCCTGGTCACTTCGGTGTGTCCATGGACCCGAAGACGAGCCTCCAGGAAGCGGCGGCTCGCCTCGATGCCGGCGTGCCCGTTTACGCGATCGCCGAGAGCGGACCGGATCACTCCAAGGTGTTCATCGCGACCGTCACCGTCGGCGTCGTCGTCGCAACGGGCGAAGGCACCAGCAAGAAGCACGCCGAGATGGCCGCAGCCCTCGAGGCGTGGAACCGGCTCGTCCCACGCTGACCGGGCGATTCGATGCCCGAGCTTCCTGAAGTCGAGGTCGTCCGCGCGGGAGTCGAACCCGCCGTGACCGGCGCCACCGTGACCGCCGTCGAGATCTTCGAGCCCCGCTCGCTGCGCCGCCACGATCCGCTGTCCGGTCCCTTCGCCGAGCAACTCGAGGGGAACGTGCTGCTCGGCGCCGTCCGCCGCGGGAAGTTCCTCTGGCTGCCGATCGACACCGGTCGCGCCCTCGTGATCCACCTCGGGATGAGCGGGCAGGTGCTGCTCAGGGAACCGGGCTCGGCGGCAGACCGCCAGTTGCGCATCCGCCTGCACCTCGATCAGCCCGACCACGGGGAACTCTGGCTCAACTTCGCCGATCAGCGCATCTTCGGCAGCATGGCCGTCGACCGGATGCAGCCCACGGCCGACGGACGTCCGGGCGGATTCGCCGGGGCGGGCGTCGGCGCCTGGAGCAGGCTGATCCCCGGCCAGGTCGCGCACATCGCGCGCGACCCGCTTGATCCGGACTTCGGAACGGACGCGGCCCTGTCCGCCCTGGCCCGTCGCGGCTCCGGGATCAAGCGGGTGCTGCTCGACCAGACCTGGGTCAGCGGCATCGGGAACATCTACGCCGACGAAGCCCTGTTCGCGGCTGGACTGCACTACGACCAGCCGGCATCGTCCCTGTCGCGCGCCGAGGTCATCCGTTTGCTCGATGCCGTGCGGACGGTGCTGCAGCGCGCCCTCGCCGAGGGTGGGACGAGCTTCGACGCGCAGTACGTGAACGTGAACGGGCAGTCCGGCTACTTCTCGCACAGCCTCGCCGCCTACGGCCAGCAGGGCAAGCCGTGCCCGCGCTGCGGTACGCCGATCGTGCGCGAGCAGTTCATGAACCGGTCGTCGCACCTCTGCCCGGTCTGTCAGCGCCTCCGCTGACCCCCGACCCCGCCGGCCCGCCCTGCGGGGAGGCATAACTCCTGCACATTCCGGGTGCTGCGGTCCACAGCCGCGGAATCCCGCGGCCGCCGGTCGGCGTCGGCAGAATGTGCAGGAGTTATGCCTGGGGGAACGGGTCAGGTGCGGCGGCGCCAGCCGCCCTCGTAGCCGATCGGCTCGAAACCCAGAGCCTCGTTGATGGCGAGCATGTGCCGGTTCTCCTCCGCGTTGAAGGTGATCACCGACGGATGCCCCGGGTCATTCCGCTGGAGATTCTCCAGATTCCGGGCCTTGAGCAGCAGACCCAGCCGGTGTCCGCGATGCTCCCGCAGCACGAGGGTGTCCTCCTGGTGCACGGGCCGGTCCGTCTCCGCGGGGGCGGAGAGCTCGGTGAATCCCACGAGCTTCCGGGACTCGCGGTGGACCACGGCCGTCGTGTACATCGTCCGCGGGCCGGCCTCGGCGAGGGACTGCGTCTCGAGGAGACGGTCGGGGTGCCAGAATTCCTGGGGTTCCTCGAGGCCGGCGGTCGGGGCATCCGTGCTCATGCGCTCGTAGAGCCACGCCATGTCGGTGCGCCACCGGGCCGGTGTGATGCCCTCCCACTGCGCGATGTCGTAGTCGCGGCCCGCGTGCTCCTCTGCTTCGCGCAGGAGCCGGCCGACCCGCTCCTGCGCGGCGGGCAGCGCCAGACGGCTACCGCGCTCGACCTGCTCGAGCCGGTAGCTGCGCCGGAGCAGGAACCGTACCTCGGGGTTCCGCAGCGGGAGCGAGCCGAATCCGGTCGGGGCCGTCAGCCGTTCGCCGGGCGCATCCGCCGAGACCGCGTAGACGATCTGGTTGCGGCAGCCGTCCGCCTCGGAGGTCGCCTCGAGCAGGGAGGCCAGCGCCGTTCCGATGCCACGGTTGCGGAACTCCGGAAGGACGTCGACCCGGAGCCAGGCGGTTTCGGTGTCGGATCCTTCCCGCTCGTAGTCGCCGCGCGCGACGATGCGGCCGGCCCCGGCCCCGGTACCGGGACCGAGATCGTCGCCCGCCCGCAGAACGAACAGCCGCTTCGGCTCCCAGTCCTGGTTGAGCCAGTCCGGGAGCGCCTCCTCCGCCGTCACGGACAGCTCTCCGTTCCCATAGGCATCCGCTTCGACCGCATTGTGAACGTCCGCGGCGGCGGCGAAGTCGTCCCAGCCTTCCGCTCCCGGCTGCCGGGGAATCGGCAGTTCTTCGATCCTGCGCCTGAGCTCGTCCATGCAGGAACAGTAGCCAACGGTCGTCCGCGTCGAAACCCCGCCGCTGACGCCGCGCCTCCCGGGCCGGGCGGATGCGTCCGGTACCGTGGGAGAGCCGATATCTACTCACGGGAAGGGCGCACGGGTGTACTTGAAGAGCCTCACCCTCAAGGGGTTCAAGTCGTTCGCGCAACCCACGACCTTCGCCTTCGAGCCCGGCGTCACGTGCGTCGTCGGGCCGAACGGCTCCGGCAAGTCCAACGTCGTCGACGCGCTCGCCTGGGTGATGGGGGAGCAGGGCGTCAAGACGCTCCGCGGCGGCAAGATGGAGGACGTCATCTTCGCCGGCACCTCGACCAAGGGCCCGCTCGGCCGCGCCGAGGTGACGCTCACGATCGACAACACGGATGGCGCGTTGCCGATCGACTACACCGAGGTCACCATTTCGCGCACCCTTTTCCGCAACGGGGGCAGCGAGTACGCCATCAACGGCCAGAGCTGCCGGCTGCTCGACGTGCAGGAACTCCTGAGCGACTCCGGCCTCGGCCGGGAAATGCACGTGATCGTCGGTCAGGGACAGCTTGACGCCGTGCTGCGCGCGAGCCCGGAAGACCGGCGCGGTTTCATCGAGGAGGCGGCCGGGATCCTCAAGCACCGCCGCCGCAAGGAGAAGACCCTCCGGAAGCTCGACGCGATGCAGGCCAACCTGACCCGGCTGAGCGACCTCGCCGGGGAGATCCGCCGCCAGCTCAAACCCCTCGGGCGCCAGGCCGAGATCGCCCGCGAGGCACAGACCATCGCCGCCGTCGTGCGCGACGCGCGAGCCCGCCTGCTCGCCGACGACGTCGTCGGCCTGCGCCGGACCCTCGACGCCCACGGCCGCAGCGAGAGCGAACGGCACTCCGAACGCATCGTGCTCCAGGAACAGCTCGACCAGAAGCAGCTGCGCCTGCACCGCCTCGAGGAAGCCCAGATCGGCGATGCCGTCGACGTCGCCCGGCGCACGAGCTTCGGCCTCGAATCGGTTCAGGAACGGCTCCGCGGCCTCTACACGCTCGCGAACCAGCGGCTCGCCCTGCTCGGTTCCCAGGCCGAATCGGTCGACGCCGGCCCGAGCGTGACCCCGGCGATGCTCACGGACGCCGCGGCAGAGATCGTCCGCCTCACCGAACGCATCGCGGTCGCCGAGGCCGCCTGGGCCGCGGCGCGCGCGGCCACGTCGACCGCCCGGAGCGAGCTCGACGCCGTCGATGAGGAGATCTCCGCCCAGACGGCGCTCATCTCCCGCCACGACCTCGAGGCTTCCAAACTGCGCGGCCAGGCCGAAACCGCAGCCTCCCGTCTCGCCTCGGTCCGTGGCGACGTACTCCGTCAGCAGAACGCCCGGGATGCCGCCGCCGGGCGTGTGCAGGAGGCACAGTCCCTCCTCGAGGCCCTGGAAGCGGAGACCGAACAGGCCAACGCGGAGAACGCGGGCACCGGCACTGTGGGCGGCGATCCTGCCGATACCGGCGAAGCCGACGGGAACACCCGGCTGTCCGAGGACTACGCGTCCGCTCAGGCCGTCGTGTCCGCAGCGGAGGGCGAGGTCGAGCGTCTCCGCGAAGAACTTCACCTCCTCGAACGCGAACGCGACGCCCTCGCCGCCCGCGCGAGCGCCCTGTCCCTGGCCCTCGACCAGAAGGACGGCTCCTCGGCCCTCCTCGGGGCCCGGCTGGACGGCATCCGCGGGCTCGTCGCAGAACACGTGCGCGTGCACCCCGGCTACGAGGCGTCGATCGCCGCGGCCCTCGGCTCCCTCGCCGACGCCGTGCTGGCCGACGACCGCGCCGCCGGTTTCGCGGCACTCGACCGGGTCAGGGCAGACGACCTGGGCCGGGTCGAGCTCATCCTCGCGACGCCAGAAGCCTCCGGAACGGGCAGCGCCCCAGCGGATGCCGCCGGCGGCACCCCCGGCCGGCGCGGGTCCGGCGCGCCCGCCCGCCCGAGCCTCGCCGAGTGGCCAGGCCTGGTCTGGGCAGGCTCGGTCGTCGACGCACCGGACGGTGTCCTCGGACTCCTCGAGAACACCGTCATCGCCGAGGACCTCGACGCCGCCCGTTTCGCAGCAGGCCTTCTCACCTCCGGCCTCGCAGACACCGGCTCCGGTGCCTCAGGCATCTCCGGAAGCACCGGCACCCCGCTCACGATCATCACCCTGGCCGGCGACGTGCTGAGCGAGTTCGTGCTCCGCGGCGGCTCAGGCGCGCAACGCAGCAAGCTCGAACTCGTCGCCGACCGCGACTCCGCGGCGGACCGCCTCGGCGAGGTCCGCTCCCGCATCGAGCAGGTCAGCGGCGATCTCGCCGAGCAGCGCGGCCTGCTCCGCCTCGGCAAGGAGCAGTCCGTCGCGGCCCTCGCCGCGCTCCGCGCCTTCGACGCCCGCCTCGCGGCCCAGGCCGAGAAGACGAACCGGGCGACGGTGAAGCTCGAGGCCGCGACCGCGGAGCTCGAGCGCCTCGCGGCCGGCGTCCTCGTCGCCGAGCAGGCCGTTGCCGGCGCCGAGGCAGAGGCCGAGCGCACCAAGGCCGGGCTCGTCACCCTGCTCTCCCGCCCACGTCCGATCCTCGACGTGTCGGTCCGCGACGCCCTGCACGCCGAGCTCGAAGCTGCGCGCGAGAACGAGGTCGAGGCGCGGCTCCGCGTCGAGACCGCCCGCGAGCGGGTGCGCTCCGGCGAGGCCCGCGCTGCCGGCCTCGCGCGGCAGCTCGAACGCGATCAGGCCGCAGCCGAGGCGGCCGCACGGCGTGCGGTCATCCGCCGTCGCCAGGTGGATGCCGCGACCCACGTCGCCGAGGCGCTCCCGGCCGTTCTCGCCGCCGTCGACGTCTCCGTCAGCGAAGGCCGGCTCCGCCTCGCGACCGCCGAGGCCGAGCGCCTGAGCCAGAACGAGGAACTCGCGGCCCTGCGCCGTGAGGACGGTGCCCTGCGCGGCCGACTGCAGGCCGTGACCGAGAGCGTGCACGGCCTCGAACTGCAGATCTACGAGAAGAAGCTGCACCTCTCCGGCCTCCTCGAACGCGCCGGCAGCGAACTCGGCCTCGTCGAAGACATCCTCGTTGCGGAATACGGGCCGGACCAGCCGGTTCCGCCCGACGACGACCCGGACGGGGAGGCGATGCCCTTTGACCGGGAGCAGCAGCAGCGCCGCCACGCCGCAGCAGAGCGCCGCTTCGCCCAGCTCGGCAGGATCAATCCGCTCGCGCTCGAGGAATTCGCCGCGCTCGAGCAGCGCCACAAATTCCTGACCGAGCAGCTCACCGACCTGACCAACACCCGGGCCGACCTTCTGACGATCATCGACGACCTCGACGTCACGATGGGCGCCATCTTCGGAAGCGCCTTCGAAGACACCCGGCTGGCCTTCGCCGAGGTCTTCCCCGTCCTGTTCCCCGGCGGGTCCGGCAGCATCCGCCTGACCGACCCGGACGACCTGCTCACCACCGGCATCGAGATCAGCGTGAAGCCGGCCGGAAAGAAGATCGAGCGGCTCTCGCTGCTTTCCGGCGGAGAGCGTTCCCTCGCGGCCGTCGCGCTGCTGATCGCGATCTTCAAGGCCCGCCCGAGCCCGTTCTACATCATGGACGAGGTCGAGGCGGCCCTCGACGACGCCAACCTCGGCCGGCTGCTCACGATCTTCCAGGACCTCCGTGAAGCCAGCCAGCTCATCATCATCACGCACCAGAAACGCACGATGGAGATCGCCGACGCCCTCTACGGCGTCTCGATGCGCCAGGACGGTGTCTCTGCGGTCGTCGGCCAGCGGATCGTGCGCCAGGAGGAACAGGCGTCCTGAGCCGGGGTCCCGAGCAGGACGGTGCGTCGGCCTCAGAGCAGGGCGAGCACCTCCGCGCAGGCGTCGGTGACCCTGCGGCACTCGGGCGCGCAACTCGTCCAGTCCGGCCGGTGCTGCAGCATCCGCTCGCACGCGGCCGAGGACGCGCGACTGGCCTCCATACAGGTATCGAGCATCGACGCGGCCGTCGGCCCGTCGGTTCGGGTGTGCCACGACAGGACCCGACTCGTCGAGGCGCAGATCTCGATGCAGTCGAGGTCGGCGAGGAAGCACGCCGTCACGTCGCCGTCACCGGACTCGGCCAGGCAGGCGTCCGCACAGTCCTCGCTCGCGGCGATGAGCGCGTCGCACGCGGCGACGCAGGCGGCGGTCCGCGCCGCGATCGTGTTGAACTCGCCTGCACTGAACCCGCCATCGTACCCCGCACCCGACATGCCGACACTCTAGCCCTGTCGGCGACGTCCGGTCAGGCCTGCGGAGGCAGCGCAGCGATCAACGGGTGATCGAAGGTCAGCACGCCGGTCTTCGCCGCGCCGCCCGGCGACCCGAGCTCCTCGAAGAAGTCCACGTTGGCACGGTAATAGCCGGCCCACTGCTTGGGGAGGTCGTCCTCATAGTAGATCGCTTCGACCGGGCAGACCGGCTCGCAGGCCCCGCAGTCGACACATTCGTCCGGGTGAATATACAGTGACCGTTCGCCCTCGTAGATGCAGTCGACCGGGCATTCGTCGACGCAGGCGCGGTCCTTGACGTCCACGCACGGCAGCGCGATGACATACGTCACGAGGAGACGAGTTCCACGGAGCGGCTGATGCCGACCTGTTCGTCCCGCGGGACGACCTTCACCCGTTCACGGTCGACCGTCGAGGGATCCGCGGCCCCGAGCGCGCGTTCGTGGGCGTCGAGCACGAGCCAGCCGTCCCATTCGGTGAAGCGGATGCCGCGGGCGGCGAGCACGGACAGGATCGCGTCTGCGTCGTCCTCGACCGGTTCCGGCAGGAGCCCGGAATCGAGATCGGCGACGAGTCGCGTGACGGTTTCGAGCGCGTCGCTCTTGGTGTGCCCGATCAGGCCGACGGGGCCGCGCTTGATCCAGCCGGTCGCGTACAGGCCGGGAACGGGCTGCGCGGCCGGGTCGAGGACCCGGCCGCCGTCGTTCGGGATCACGCCGCGTGCCTCGTCGAAGGGCACCCCGGCGAGGGGGCTGCCGCGGTAGCCGACGGCGCGGTAGACCGCCTGGAGCGGGTAGTCGAGGATTTCGCCTGTCCCGGTGACACCGCCGGGGTTGGCGGGATCGGGCGCGGTGCGCTCGAAGCGCATGCCCTCGACCCTGTTCGTGCCGTAGACCTCGACGGGGGAGTGCAGGAAGTGGAGGTGCAGGCGGCGCGAGGCCCCGCTCGGTTCCTTCGTGAGCCAGCCGTTGAGGGTGCGGCTCATCACCTTGACCTGGTTGTTGGACGCGGCGAGGAACTGCTCGGAGGCCTCGTCTCTCGGGAAGTCCTCGTCGTAGACGATGACGTCGACGTCCGGTACCGCGCCGAGTTCGCGCAGCTCGATCGGAGTGAACTTCACCTGGGCGGGCCCGCGGCGACCGAAGACATGGACGTCGGTGACCGCTGAGCCGGCCAGGCCCGCGTAGACGTTCTCCGGGATGTCCGTGGGCAGCAGGTCGTCGGCGTGCTTGGCGAGCATCCTGGCCACGTCGAGGGCGACGTTGCCGTTGCCGATCACGGCGACCTCGCGGGCGTCGAGCGGCCACTCGCGGGGGGCGTCGGGGTGTCCGTCGAACCAGGAAACGAAGTCGGCGGCGCCGAAGCAGCCGGGCAACTCTGTACAGGGGATCGGCAGCACCGCGTCGCGGATCGCCCCGGTCGCGAAGATGACGGCGTGGTAGTGGGCGCGCAGGTCGTCCAGGCTCAGGTCGGTCCCGTAGCCGACGTTGCCGAGGAACCGGATGCTTCCGGCGTCGAGCATCTCGTGGAGGCTCGTGACGATGCCCTTGATCCGCGGGTGGTCGGGGGCGACGCCGTAGCGGATCAGGCCGTACGGCGCGGGGAGGGTGTCGAAGAGGTCGATGCCGACCGTGCCGCCGGCATCGCGCACGGCCTTGCCGAGGATGTTGCCGGCATAGATTCCCGCGGGTCCGGCGCCGATAATGGCGACGCGGAGAGTATGGGTGGTCATGAAAGGGCCTTTCGGGATGGTTCTGGAATGAGCCGGCCGGAACGGGGTTCGTCGGACGCGAGCTGGTTGCGGTACCGGGGGTGGAGCGGGCTGAGGGTGACGACGTCCCCCACAACGACAACGGCGGGGGAGCGGACGCCGCGTTCGGCGGCGAGGCCGGCGATGGTTGCGAGACTTCCGAAAGTGACGCGCTGGTTCGGGCCGTAGCCGTCCTCGATGATGGCGACCGGGCAGTCCCCGCCGCGGGGTCCGTCCGCGAGCATCGCCGCGGAGACGGCGAGGCCGGAGATGCCCATCAGAAGCAGGACGGTGTGGTCGCTGCCCCCCGGCAGGGACGGAAGCAGCTCGTGGCCCGTCACGACGGTGAACCCGTTCGCCACCCCGCGATGGGTGACCGGGATGCCGGCCGCAGCAGGCACCGAGATGGCGCTCGTGACGCCGGGGATGACCTCGACGGGGATGTCGTTGCTGCGGCAGTACGCTGCTTCCTCGCCGCCGCGACCGAGCACGTACGGGTCGCCGCCCTTGAGGCGCACGACCCGGCGGCCGGCGCGGGCGTGTTCGACGAGGAGCGCGTTGATCTCGTCCTGGGGCACCGGGTGGTGGCCGGGAAGCTTGCCGACGTCGATCACGAGCACGCCGGGGTCGAGCTCGTCGAGCAGGGACCGCGGGCCGAGCCGGTCGACGATGACGACATCCGCTTCGTCGAGCAAGCGGCGGCCGAGCACGGTGATCAGGCCGGGATCGCCGGGGCCGCCACCGACGAGGTGCACGGTGCCGACACGGTCGCGTGCCACGCTCACCGGCCTGCCGTGAGGTAGAGGCCGCGACGGCGCAGCAGGCGGCGTTCGGCGGGTGCGAAGAGCACGAGCTCGACGAGGATGCCGACGAACAGGATCACCAGGATCGTCGCGAGCACCCCGGGCAGGTCCGCGAGTTCGCGGCTCTGCTGGAGCATCGAGCCGAGCCCGAAGCCGATCGACCCGCCGACGGCGATGATCTCTGCGGCCATCAGGGAACGCCAGGAGAATGCCCAGCCCTGCTTGAGGCCGGCGAGATAGCCAGGCATCGCGGCGGGAAGCACGACGAGGGTGGCCATCTCGACGCGGTTGGCGCCGAGCACCGTGCCCACGCGGCGCAACTGCGGCGGGATCTGGTCCACGCCGGCGACGAGGCCGTTCGCGATCGACGGCACGGCCCCCATCAGCACGACGAAGTACACGGTCGCATCGCTGAGGCCGAACCAGAGGATCGCGGCAGGGACCCAGGCGACGGAAGGGAGCACCTGCAGCCCGGAGAGCAGCGGGCCGAGGGCGCGGCGGAGCAGACGCCATTCGGCGAGGAGAAGGCCGAGCGGGGTACCGATCGCGACGGCGATCAGGAACCCGATCCCGCCGCGGGAGAGGCTCGTCACCACGGCCGTCTGCAGGTGCCCGGTCGACCAGAGGTCGGTGATCGAGGTGAGCACGTCGAGCGGGCCGGGCGTGAGGTCGGGACGTGGCCTGGCGATCACGATGTAGAACTGCCACGCCGCGATGAGCGCGAGCACCAGCACGACCGGCGGCAGGACGCCGTCGGCGAACCGGCGCCACGGGCCCTTCTCGACGAGCGGCGAAGTCTGCAGGGCGTCGAGCCCGGCCTCGAGCGTGCGGAAGTCCGCGCGGCTGCCGGTCGTGGAGCCGGTCGCGGTGTCCGGCTCCAGGGCGCCGGGAACGACGGTGTCGGTGGATGTCTCAGGCGGCATTGCGGCGGATCTCCTCTCGGAGGTGGTTGGTGATCTCGATGGAGAGGCGGGAAACCTCCGGCGACTCGATCCGGCGCGGACCGTCGTCGACGATGCGCCACTCGTTGCGGATGCGGCCGGGACGGCTCGACATGAGCAGCACCCGTTGCCCGAGCCGGGCGGCCTCGCGCACGTTGTGCGTGACGAACACGATCGTGCGGCCGGTCTCGCGCCAGACCCGCTCGAGTTCCTCGTGGAGGAGGTCGCGGGTGATCGCGTCGAGGGCGGCGAAGGGCTCGTCCATCAACAGAACCTTGCGGTCCTGCGCGAGCGACCTGGCGAGGGCGACCCGCTGGCGCATGCCCCCGGAGAGTTCGTGCGGGCGCTTGTTCGCGGCATCCGCGAGGTTGACGAGGTCGAGGAGCTCGAGCGCCTCACCGCGGCGCCGGCCGCGCGGCACCCCGCGCAGCTTGAGGGCGAGTTCCACATTGCGGCTCGCGGTCAACCAGGGGAACAGGGCGGATTCCTGGAACATGACGGCGCTCTTGCCGCTCGCCACCGTGACGGTGCCCTCCGAGGGATGCTCGAGGCCCGCGATGATGTTGAGCAGCGTCGACTTGCCGCACCCGGAGGCCCCGAGCAGGCAGACGAATTCGCCCGGCCTGATCGTGAGGTTGATGTTGTCGAGTACGACGGGCCCGGCCTTGCCGAAACGCTTGGACAGCCCGTCGACCCTGATGGCCGTCTCGACGTCCGCTGCGACCACCGCAGCGGGTGCGGTGTCGGTGCTCACGCTGATGCCCGGCCGGTGGCTGCCCGATCCGGTGCGGTCGCGCTCTGTCACGGACACGGCGCTCACCGCGCTCCCGAGCCGGTGACGATCCCTGCGGCGAGGGTAGCACCGTCCTGGGCGTTGATCACGAGGAAGGCGCCCGAGCGGCGGTTCTCCGTGAAGGTCTCGATCGGGAGCGGCGCGGCGAGCCGCAGGCCGACCTCGCCGATGTCGTTGACCTCGAGGCCGCCAGCGGGCTCGAGCTCGAGGGTGTCGAGGTTGAGGCGCCCGGTGACCGTCGAGACGATGGCCTGCACCGTGTTCGTGCCGAACTTCACCAGGGTGCGGTCGCCCGGTGTGAGGGCCCGGGGGTCGAGCCAGAACAACGCGGCCGTGAGGTCCTTCGTCGATTCGGGCAGGGTGCCCGCCGCGCCGATGACCGCCCCGCGGGCGATGTCGAGGTCGTCGGCCAGGCGCAGCGCGACCGACATCGGGGCGAACGCCTCGGTGAGCTCGGTGCCGGCGAAGTCGATGCCGGTGACGATGGTCGTCGCCCCGCCGGGGGCGACGCTCACGCTGTCGCCGACCCGTACCGTGCCCGAGGCGACCTGCCCGGCGTACGCCCGGTAGTCGCGGAACGCGTCGGCGTCCTCCTGCGCGACGGCGACGGCGCCCTGGGGCCGGAGCACGAGCTGCACGGGCAGCCGGAACGCCTCGATGGCGGTGTCGACCTCGTCGACGACCGGGAGGCTTTCGAGCAGTTCGAGCAGGCTCGGCCCGTCGTACCACGGGGTGCGCGGCGAGCGGTCGACGACGTTGTCGCCGACGAGCGCCGAGACGGGCAGCACGTGCACGGCGCCGAGGCCGAGCTCGCTCGTGACGGCGCGCACGGATGCCGCGACCGCGGCGAACGCGGATTCGTCGTAGCCGAGGAGGTCGATCTTGTTGACCGCGATGATCACGTGCGGCACCCGCAGCAGGGAGACGACGGAGAGGTGCCGCCTGGTCTGCTCGAGCACACCCTTGCGCGCGTCGATCAGCATGATTACGGCGTCTGCCGTCGTCGCGCCGGTGACCATGTTGCGGGTGTACTGCACGTGCCCCGGGCAGTCGGCGAGGATGAAGGAGCGGCGCGCGGTCGCGAAGTAGCGGTAGGCGACGTCGATCGTGATGCCCTGCTCGCGTTCGGCGCGGAGGCCGTCGGTGAGCAGCGCGAAGTCGATGCCGCCGTCGGCGCCGCCGAAGCCGCGCTCCGTCGACGTGCGGGTCACGGACTCGAGCTGGTCGGCGAGGATCGCCTTCGAGTCGTGCAGGAGCCGGCCGACGAGGGTCGACTTGCCGTCGTCGACGGAGCCGGCGGTTGCGAACCGGAACAGGGTGCCCGGGGCGTCTGCGGCGAAGGTGGCGCCGGCATCCGCCGGAGTGAGGAGTGCCTGAGTCATCAGAAGTATCCGTCCTTCTTGCGGTCTTCCATGGCCGCTTCGGAGATGCGGTCGTCGGCGCGCGTCGCGCCGCGTTCGGTGATGGTGGAGAGGGCGACCTCGCGCACGACGGCGGAGACGGATGCGGCGTCGGAGTCGACGGCGCCGGTGCAGCTCATGTCGCCGACCGTGCGATACCGGACGGTCCTGGTCTCGACGGCCTCGCCCGGGCGGGGCTCGGAGACGGGCCCGATCGCACGCCACATGCCGTCGCGGCGGAAGACCTCGCGCTCGTGGGCGTAATAGAGCGGGGGCAGTTCGATGCCCTCCCGTTCGATGTAGCGCCAGACGTTGTACTCGGTCCAGTTGCTGATCGGGAACGCGCGCACGTGCTGGCCGACGGTGTGGCGGCCGTTGTAGAGGTTCCAGAGTTCGGGGCGCTGGTTGCGGGGGTCCCACTGGCCGAATTCGTCGCGGAGGGAGAGGATTCGCTCTTTTGCGCGGGCCTTGTCCTCGTCGCGGCGGGCGCCGCCGAAGACGGCGTCGTGGCGGCCGGCCGCGATCCCGTCGAGGAGCGGGACGGTCTGCAACGGGTTGCGGGTGCCGTCGGCGCGCTCGTGCAGGCGGCCGTCGTCGATGTAGTCCTGCACCTTCGCGACGGTGAGGCGGAGGCCGAGGCGGGCGACCGTCGCGTCCCGGAAGGCGAGGACCTCCGGGAAATTGTGGCCGGTGTCCACGTGCAGCAGACCGAAGGGGACCTTGCCCGGCCAGAAGGCCTTCGCGGCGAGGTGCAGCACGACGACGGAGTCCTTGCCGCCGGAGAACAGCAGCACGGGACGCTCGAATTCGGCGACGACCTCACGGATGATGTGGATCGCCTCGCTCTCGAGCACGTCGAGCTGGGAGAGCCGGTGGCTCCCCGCGGCCTGAACGGAGGACTCGGTGGCGATGGCGGTCGTGACGGCGTTCACTCGTGGAGCCCGCATTCTGTCTTGGCCAGGTTCGCCCAGCGTCCGGATCGGGGGTCGTCGCCGGCGGCGACGGGCTTCGTGCACGGCGCGCAGCCGATGGAGGGGTACCCCTGCTCGAGCAGCGGGTTCACCGGAACCTGGTGGTAGCCGGCGTAGTCGAGGATGTCGTCGAAGCTCCACGCCGCGAGCGGGTTGACCTTGACGAGGCCGTTGCGCTCGTCCCAGGTCACAAGCGGGGTGTTCGCCCTGGTCGGGGCCTCGTCGCGGCGCACGCCGGTGAACCAGAGTTCGTAGCCGGTGAGCGAACGCTGCAGGGGCTCGACCTTGCGCATCGCGCAGCACAGGTTCGGGTCGCGGCTGAAGAGCTCAGCGCCGTGTTCGGCGTCCTGCTCCGCGACGGTCTTCGCGGGCAGCACATCGACGATCCGCACCGGGAGGAGCCGGGCGACGGTGTCCCTGGTTTCATAGGTCTCGGCGAAATGGTAGCCGGTGTCGAGGAAGAGCACGTCGACGCCGGGCAGCTGTGCCGCAACGACGTGCGGGAGCACGGCGTCGGCCATCGAGCAGGCGACGGCGACGTGTGCGACGGGGAAGTTGGCCGCCACCCACGCGACGACCTCGGCGTAACCGGCCTCGCCGAGTTCCGCGGCGCCGCGGGCCGCGAGAGCCTTGAGCTCCTCGGCGTTGCGCCGGGGAGCGACGGCCGTCGTGGCCGCCGTCGTGAGTCCGGTTCCGGTTGTGGCGTCGCTCATTGCAGGGCCTCCTCGTCGGCGCGGTGTGCCCAGACGGCGAAGGTCTCGTTCTCGCCGCGGTCGGCGAGGAAGCGGAGAACGATCCGTTCGACATAGTCGGCGATGTCGTCCGCGGTCACCTTGAGGCCGCGGACGGTGCGGCCGAGGCCGGCCTCTTCGCGCTCATGCGAGGCGAGGCCACCGCCGAGGTGCACCTGGAAGCCGGGGACCTGGCCGCCGTTCCCGTCGGGGAGGAGCTGGCCCTTGAGCCCGATGTCCGCAGTCTGGATGCGGGCGCAGGAATTCGGGCAGCCGTTGACGTGCAGGCTGATCGGCTGGGGGACGTCGATCGAGGCGAGCCGTTTTTCGAGCTCGAGGACGGCATCCGTCGCGGACTTCTTGGTCTCGACGATCGCGAGCTTGCAGTATTCGATGCCGGTGCAGGCGATCGTGGACCGGCGGAACAGGCTGGGGCGCGCGGCGAGGCCGATCTCGTCGAGGGCAACGATCAGGGATTCGACGTTCTCCTCGGGGATGTCGAGGAGCACGAGCTTCTGGTGCGGGGTCGTGCGCAGTCGCGTCGAACCGTTCGCCTCGAGCAGGGTGGCGAGGCTCAGCAGCGTCGGGCCGGAGACGCGGCCGACGAAGGGGGTGACGCCGATGTAGTAGCGGCCGTCGGACTGCTTGTGCACGCCGACGTGGTCGCCAGGCCGGGTGGGCGGCGGGGCCGCGGGACCGTCGGGGAGCGGGGACTCGAGGAACTCGTCCTCGAGGACCTTGCGGAACTTCTCCGGCCCCCAGTCGGCGAGCAGGAACTTGAGCCTGGCCTTGTTGCGCAGGCGACGGTAGCCGTAGTCGCGGAACAGGCTCGCGACGCCGTGCCAGACCTCGGCGACACGGTCGGGGGTGATGAAGACGCCGAGGCGTTCGGCAAGGCGTGGGGCGGTGGAGAGGCCGCCGCCGACCCAGAGGTCGAAGCCGACGCCGAGTTCGGGGTGGTCGACCGCGACGTAGGAGATGTCGTTGATCTCGTGCACGACGTCCTGGCTCGGGCTGCCCGTGATGGCCGTCTTGAACTTGCGCGGCAGGTTGGCGAGGCTTTCGTCGCCGATGTAGCGGGCCGTGATGTCGGTGATGAGACCGCTCGGGTCGATCAGTTCGTCAGCGGCGATGCCGGCGACGGGGGAGCCGAGGATGACGCGGGGCACGTCGCCGCAGGCCTCCGTGGTCTGCAGCCCGACGGCTTCGAGGCGGGTCCAGATCTCGGGAACGTCCTCGATGCGGATCCAGTGCAGCTGGATGTTCTGCCGGTCGGTGAGGTCGGCGGAATCGCGGCCGAACTCGTGGGAGATCTCGCCGATGACGCGCAGCTGGGCCGTCGTGAGCTGGCCGCCGTCGATGCGCACCCGGAGCATGAAGTACTTGTCTTCGAGCTCGTGCGGCTCGAGGGTCGCGGTCTTGCCGCCGTCGATGCCGGGTTTGCGCTGCGTGTACAGGCCCCACCAGCGCATCCGGCCGTGCAGGTCGGTGCCCTCGATCGAGTCGAAACCCTGCTTCGAGTAGATCTTCTCGACCCGTTCGCGGACGCTCAGGCCGCCGTCTTCCTGCTTCCAGGCTTCGTTGCCGTTGAGAGGGACGGTGCCGTCCACCTTCCACTGGCCGTTGGGACGGCCGGCCTGGCGGTGGGGCCTGGCCGGCGTTGCCGCTGCGGTCTGGTTGGGTGACACGGGATCCTCCTTCGGCCCCGGCGAAAGCGTGAGCCGGAGTGCAGCGTGAGCCGGGGTGCGTTGGAAGAATCTATCGAGAATGGGGAGGAATCACTCGTGGGTGTCGTAACGGCCAGTCACGCACCGTAGCAGAGCGTCACACGGATGCGCCGGGCGGCATCCGCTCGTATAGTGTCGGTCGTTCCCACCGCTGTTCCGGCCCCTGTCCGGCCAGGGTCACTGTTCGCTGTCGGGCGTTCGGCAAAGTCTCGCCGCATGACCCAGGTGATCTACAACACGGCGACTTCGTTCACCGGCTTCATCGCTGACGAGTCCAATTCCCTGGCCTGGCTCTTCGCGGTCGACACGGCGGGACTCGAGGACCAGGACCAGGACCAGTTTCTGCCGGGCATCGGTGTTCTCGTGGAGGGCTCCACGACCTACGAATGGGTCCTGCGCGAGGAGGAGCTGCTCGACAAACCGCACAAGTGGCGGGAGTTCTACGGCGACCGGCCCACGTTCGTCTTCACCACTCGCGAGCTGCCGACGCCCGAGGGGGCCGACGTGCGGTTCGTGAGCGGGAGCGTCGCCGCCGCGCTGCCGGCGATTCTCGCGGCAGCGGGGGAGAAGGACGTGTGGGTGGTCGGCGGCGGCGACCTGGCCGGCCAGTTCCTCGATGCCGGCGCCCTCGACACGATCATGCTCTCGGTGGCGCCGGTCGCCCTGCCCGGCGGGGCTCCGGTGCTGCCGCGTCGGCTCGAGTCCGACCGCCTCGAGCTGCTGAGTGCGACCGCCCAGGGTCAGTTCGCGATCCTCACCTATCGCGTGCGCCCCTGACTGCACGCCCGGCTGCATCCCTGAGTGTGCCCAGCAGTGCCGCTGACTGCACCCCGCGGTACTGCTGGTGTTCCGTGTGCCGCCGCGGCTGTTTCGGCAGGCCGCACCCTAAACGGCGGGCGCGGGCTGCGGATTCGGGGGCGGTTCCATCTTCCGGAAGACCGGAATGCCGAGCGGCAGCAGGGTGACGACCACGTAGAGCACGCCGATGATGAAGAAGGAGGCCTGCAGGCCGATGGTGTCTGCGCCGATTCCGCCGAGCAGGGCCCCTGCGGGCACGCCGGCCCAGGCTCCGGCGTTGATCAGTCCGAATACCCGGGCGCGCATGCCCTCCGGTACCCGTTCGAGTTCGACCGTGCCGAGAATGGGGTTGATCGCACCCGCCGCGACACCCGAGAGCGCGGTCGCCGCGACCAGCCAGACAAAGGGGAGTCCTGCCGCGAACGCGAACAGGGACGGACCCCCGGCCAGGGCGAAGCAGACCGAGAAGGTGACCCGTCGCGGCAACCGGTGCGCGAAGAATCCGAAGACGACGGTTCCGAGCAGGGCGCCGCCACCCATCACGGCCACGAGCACGCCGAAGGCCGCAGCCCCGCCCAGCGAATCGTGGGCGTAAAGCGGAAGCAGGGAGGAACCGCGGGCGGCATCGAACACGTTGGTGACGAGAACCAGGAGCACGACCGCACGCAGGAGCGGCTCACGTGTGACGAAGCGGAAACCCTCGGCGAGTTCCGACCAGTAGCCAGTGCGCGCCGGGGTGTCGGTCGCGTCGGGCATCCGCTCGGCCACGACCGGACGTGTGACGAACAACCAGGTGATGATCGCCGAGAGCGCGAAGGTGCCCGCGTTGACGAAGAGGGCGTTCAGGGGGCCGACGCCGGCGATCAGGAGACCGCCGAGCGGTGCGCCGAGGAGGCGGGAGAGGCGCTCGGCTCCATCGAGGAACCCGACGGAGCGTTCGAGACGCACGTGCGCATCGGCAGAGAACGCGGGCAGGAGCACCCGCCGAGCGGTCTGCCCGGGGGTGTCGAGGAGGCCGCTGAGGAAGACGAGGGCGAGCAGACCCCAGAACGGGAGTCCGATCGTGAGCGCGACGACCGGGATGGCGAGGACGGTCGCCCCGCTGATCAGGTCCGCAAGGATGCTCGCACGCCGGTAGCCGATCCGGTCGACGACGACCCCGCCGAGGGGGCCGCCGATGATGACCGGGGCCGTCGCGAAGAATGCCGCGGTGCCGACCTCGATGCCCGTTCCTCCCGTCGCGAGCACGTAGAACGGAACGGCGAAGAGGGTGACGACGTTCCCGGTCTGCGAGACGACGTGTGCCGTGAGTAGGGCGGTGAGAGACCGCAGCGCGCGGGTGGCCGCGAGGGTTCTCGTCACGGGGTCCGATAGGCCTGGTAGACGAGGCTGACCCGCTCGGAGCCGTCGGCTTCGGTGTGAGTGGCGCTGATCGCCAGGAACTTCTCGGTGACGACCTCGAGTTCCTTTCTCAGCTCGGCGAGTTCGGTCACCGTGAGGCGCAGACCTCGGTCGGAGCTCGGTGCAGCGCGCACCCAGTCCGAGGGAAGTACAGGCACTGTGTCGAGGTACTGAGTGAAGTTGGCAGCGTAGATCTGCACGACCGCGCGCTGGAGAGCGGTTGATGCTGCCAGTGCTGCGGGATCACCGAGCAGGTCCGCCGGCTCCCAGGAGGTCAGGGCGTGGCTCGACCGCCACCAGCGTTCGCGGCGATCGGTTCCCATGTCTGCGGCTTCCTGGATCAGACCGATGGACGCGAGTTTGGCCAGGTGGTAGCTCACCGTGCCCGGGGCCTCGTCGACGATGTCGCCGAGCAGGGCCGCGGTCTGGGGGCCGCGCTCGCGCAGCAGGCCGAGCAAGCGCAGCCGGGTCGGGTGCGCCAGGACGCGCATGGATGCTGCGCTCGTGAGGTGTGCGGTATCGCCGGATTCAGGAGAGGGCATGCCACCACGCTATCTCCACAACACTTATTGCGCAATAAGTCTTGTGCGATTTGAGGGCGTTTGCGGATTTCCGGGAGGATGACCGCGGCGGTTTCGTGAGGCCGCTCCCGAAACGGCGGGCGCAGCCTGCCGAAACCGGCGCGACGGCGGCGAGCGGATGTCCACCGACCGGATACCTTCGGCGCTCGCCGCGGATTCGCGTCCCGTGCGGTCGGACGTTATGGCGGTCAGTCGGTGGGGGTGAGGGCGTTGCGGTAACGGTCGGTGACGACGGCGACGAGGAGCGGACTTGCGGGCTCGGTGGGCACGAGCAGGGGTGCGGTGACGGCATCCGCCCCCGCTTTCTCGACCAAGTGCTGGAAGAAACCGGGGGCGAGCAGGTAGCTGCTGACGACAACACGTCTGCCGGGCCGCTGGATGCGCTCGATTGTGATGGCGCACGCGAGGCGAGGGCGTGCCGCGGACAGGAAGCCGAGCGCGACGTCGTGCCCGGCGGCGAGGGACAGTCGCTCGGCGACGATGCGGCACGCGGCGACAGCGCGGGCGTCGCTCGAGCCGGCGACCGCGAGCACGAGGGAATCGTCGTCGTCGAGTGCGACCTCGTCGAGCCGTTCGCGGAGGAGTTCGATGAGCCGGTCATCGGGTCCGAGCGCCTCGGTCAGGGTGACCGAACGCGCGGACGTCGCGGCTTCGCCGGCGACCGCATCGGTCAGGTCGACGTACACGTGGTAGCCGGCGGAGAGAAGCAGCGGAACGACCACAGCCGGCACACCGGCCGGGAGTGCGGCCAGCGTCGAGGGTGCGTCCGGCTGCTGGACATCGACGTAGCCGAGCGCGGTGTGGAGCGTGGGTTCCGCGAGAGTCACGGCGGCCATGAGCCCCGCGACCGCCGCCTGCCCGGCCGCGGACGAGGTGCCGTGGGCGATGCCGACGAGGGCGGGAGTGGTTGAGGCCGTCACCCCTCTATTCTGCACGGGCACGTGCGAGCGCGCCTGCCCGATTCGATCCGACGGTGTTCAGTCACGGACACTGTCCTGTCGATGTGCGGACGGTATTCGGGTGGGACGGGCGACCAACGGGCCTCCGGCCAGGTGCGCGGCTCAGTCGGTGTCGCGGAGAATCGGGTTCTTGCTGGCGAGGGGGATGGGTGTCTGGTCGGCGTCGAGTCCGGGTGGTGGGGTGAGCACTGGCCGGTGTTGTCGCGGGTGATGCGCCAGTGTTCGTTGTGGAGTCTGAGGTGGTCGGCTCTGCAGAGCAGGATGCCCAGGTCGAGGTTGGTCTGGCCGGCGTCGTCTTTCCAGTGTTGGATGTGGTGGGTTTCGGTCCAGGAGGGTGGTCGGTCGCAGCCGGGCCACATGCAGCCGCCGTCGCGGATGGCGAGGGCGGTGCGTTGTTCGGGGCTGAAGGTGCGTTGTTCGCGGCCGAGGTCGATACCGCTGCCGTGGTCGTCGAAGGTGACGTCGAGGATCCCGCTGTCGCAGAGGTTGCGTTCGAGGGTTTCGGTGGAGACGGTGACCGCGGTTCCCTCGATCACGCCCGGCTGGAGTGTGTGCGTCTCCGCCCCGGGGTGCGCCCCGGCGGCGGATGCGGGTTCGTCGGCAGCGGCGGGAGTCGGCCCGCTCGGTTCGGTCCCGCCGGCTGCGGTCCCGGTAGACGCGGTCCCGATGTGAGTGGTTCCGGACTGCGAGGCACCGGTGGGTGCGGTCCCGGTCGGTGCTGTGCCGGTCGGTGCGGTGCCACTCGGGGTCGTGCTGCTCGGGGCGGTGCCACTCGGGGCGGTGCCGGTGGGTGTGGTGTTCCGGGGGCGGATGGTGATCATGCGCACGGCGGGGCTGCGACCTCCGGCGATGCGTTTCGGGTCGGCCTTGACGCCGAGTTTGATCAGGGCGAGGAATCCGTCGGCTGTGAGTTGCTCGGTGGTGCGCGGGTCGTCCTGCACCCGCTTCGCCCAGGCGGCCTGCTCCTTGTCCACGAAACGCACACCGCCCCGGCGGGGGCTCGTGATGGAGTCGTAGGTCTGCATCAGGTACTCGCCGTCCTCCGGGGCGAACAGGCCGACCATGCGCACCTGCCCCGTGTGGAGCCGGTAGAACCGCAACGACCGGTCGTCGTAGGCGGCCTTCTCTCGGGCGGCGATGCCGGCCTCATCGAGCACGTCCCGCACCCTCCGGGCCCGCTTGAATAGCTGGTCCGCATTCAGGGTGCGTGCTTCGGTGAGGAGCCGGGCGAGGGCGGAGGCGAGTTTCTCCGTAGTGATCGCCCGGTCCAGGTCACCCAGGCCCTTGCGGAGTGCATCGGCCTTCTCCACGCTGAGCCAGCCCTCACCGAGGGCCCGGCCGATCGGGGCGTGCCACGGCGGCACCGCGGCCGCCGGAACCGGAAGGTCGACCGGCGGCAGCGCTGGAACGGCCCCGTCAAGCGGCGGAGTCTCATCGAGTAGCTTCTGCGCCTCGGCGGCTTCCCGGGCGGCTTTCTCGGCGGCGTCGGTCTCGACGAGCAGCCGGCCTACGCCGAGCAGTTTGGCCGCGTCGCTCTTGCTCGACCCGGAGATGGTCTGCAGCAAATCTTCCGGGGTGCGGAATCCCCGTCGGGCGGCGAGGCCCTGGCCGCCGAGTTCGGGTCGGGACCGCCGGGCCAGGGTCGCGGCGAACCATGCCGCCTGGGTGTCCAGGGCCCGTCGGGCCCCCGCGATCAACACGTGGCCCTCGAGTACCGCCTCATCGCTGAGCGTGTCGACAGCGGCGGACGAACCGCCCAGCCCGGTGACGACATCCACCATCGACCGCAACCCACCGAGCACGTCGCCCTGCACCGGACTGGCCAGCACCGGGTCGACGAGCACCGGCTCGCCGAGCACCGGGTCGCCGTGCATCGACTCGTCGCGCACGTGGTCGCCGTGCGGCTGATCGGGTGAAGCGGGCGACTCGGGGAGGTTGGTCATGTCTTAAAGTTACGACCGACCACCGACATTATTTGAATATCGCTCAGGTCTGTGGAAACGTCCTCTGATCAGGTTCCTGTTGAGGAGAATCCGCCAGATTCGGGTCCCGCTGAGCGCCCGGTTCGCTCCTCGGCTAGTCACGTGAAGATCCCGGTACGCTGCTCGGATGTAGAGCTTGCCGATGAGATCGCCGGCAACTCAATCCGTGTCGGAACTCGAGCCGCTCCCGGGGCCGAGGGGCCGGTTGCTCGTGAAGATCCGGTCGGGGTCGAGTCGGCGCTTGACGCTCGCGAGGCGCTCGAGCGTTTCCGGCGTGAAACTGTGCGTGAGGTCCTGGCCGGTGGTGAGGTAGGTCGGCAGGGTGAGCCCGAGGGTGCTGCCCGCGAGCGCCCGGCGGAGCGGGCCGAACACCGCCTCCGGGTCGGCGTGTCCCTGACCCGTGAGGAACGAACCGGCGAAGGCCAGGTACCGTGCGTCGAGGCGACCGGCGACCGCAGTCGCATCCGCCCCCTGCTCGGCGACGGCGCCGCCGAGGGCACGGATGCCGAGAACGGTCAGGCCCGCTGGCGTCGCTTCGCGGAACGCCCGTGCGAGGGCGCCGAGTCCGGCCTCGTCTCCACCGGCGAAGGACGTGATTGCGGCCGTCCACTCGAGCGTGGCGGCCGGTTCGATCGGTTCTGCCGCGACCTCGGCCAGGTGCCCGATCGTGAACGGCCGGGTCCCGTCGGCGAGCACCGGTGCGCTGGCGAGCAAAGGGGCGAGCAAGGGCGCCGCGTCCTCGGCCGTTCCGACGAAGACCACCTCGGCATTCGCGACCGTCTGGCCGCGGAGCGGCGGGGGCACCTGCTCGATATCGGGCAGGTTGATCAGGCCGAAGAAGATACTCAACTCGGGCGGGGCATCCGCCATGATCGTAGCGACGCTCGCGAAGACGGCCTCGGCAGCTGACGCCGGGAACACGATCGTGCCGCCGAAGAGGTCGGGTGCCGGGTACAGGTCGATCTCCAGCGCCGTGACGATGCCGAACAGCCCGCCGGCGCCCCGCAGCGCCCAGAGGAGTTCCGGATCGCTCTCTGCTGTCACCCGGCGCAGCTCGCCCGTCGCGTCGACGAGCTCGACCGCACGGATGCTGCAGGCCGCGATCCCGCGCCAGCGGCTGAACCAGGAGTGGCCGCCCCCGAGCAGGAGCCCGGCGACGCTCACATCGGGATTGGAACCGGCGAGCGCCACAAGCCCGGAGCCGTCGAGACGGGCGAGCAGGGCACCCCAAGACACGCCGGAACCGACCCGGGCCACACGCCGACGCTCATCGATCACGATCTCGTCGAACGCGCTCGTGCGCACGAGAATGCAGCCGGAGACGTCGCCAGCGGGGCCGTGACCACGCGGCTGCACCGTCACCCGGTGCCCGTCGGCGCGGGCAGCGGAGAGGATTCGCCGCAGGTCCTCCGGCCCGGCCGGGTACGCGACGGCAACGGGCCGTTGGTCGATTGCGAGGTTCCACGGTGCGCGGGCACTGTCCCAGTCCTCGTCATACGCGCGGACGAGCCTGCCGTCCAGGGCGTCCACGAGGTCGTTGAGTACGGGGTCAGACGGGGAAGCAGGTGTCATCGGGTCCTCCAGAGCGAATCGGGAACGCGGCCGGAACGTATATTGGCGATTCTCGGCCTGTCCGGCCCCGAGGCCAACCCCGGTGCCAATCCCCATGCCGATCGCGGGCTCGCGCCCGGAGGCGGGGTCCCGCGCTTAGGGTAGAGACATGGCAGAACGCACCCCGTGGTCACTCTCCGGCGCATTGCGCGGCATGTTCGCGAAGAAGACGATCGACGCCGACACCTGGGACGACCTCGAGGACGCACTCATCCAGGCCGACTTCGGACCGCAGATCACCGAGGACATCGTCGCGGACCTGCGCGCCAAGGTCACCAGGTACCACACGACCGACCCGGCCGACCTGCAGCGGATGCTGCGCGAAGGCCTCGAGGAACGCCTCTCCCGGCTCGACTCGACCCTCAACCTCAGCGCGCGCCCCGCTGTCGTGCTCGTCGTCGGCGTGAACGGCGTCGGCAAGACGACCACGATCGGCAAGTTCGCCAAGTTCCTGCGTGTCTATGACCGGAGCGTGCTGATCGGGGCGGCGGACACGTTCCGCGCCGCAGCGGTCGAGCAGCTCGCCACCTGGGCCGAACGCGCGGGCGCCGAGATCGTGAAGCCGCAGGCCCAGGGCCAGGACCCGGCATCCGTCGCCTTTCAGACCGTGGAGCGCGCGATCGCGACCGGCACCGAGATCGTGATCATCGACACCGCCGGCCGCCTGCAAACCAAGGGCGGCCTCATGGACGAGCTGACCAAGATCCGCCGGGTGATCGAGAAGCAGGCGCCGATCTCCGAGGTGCTGCTCGTTCTCGACGCGACGACCGGCCAGAACGGCCTCGCCCAGGCCGAGGCCTTCATCGAGCACGCCGGGGTCACCGGTCTCGTGCTCACCAAGCTCGACGGGTCCGCCAAGGGCGGGTTCGTGCTCGCGGTCCAGGAGAAGACCGGCATCCCGATCAAGCTCGTCGGCCAGGGTGAGGGCATCAACGACCTGACCGGATTCACTCCACACGTCTTCGCGCAGAAACTCGTCGGATAGGACCACCATGACCATCGAACACGATTTCTTCGGAATCCTCGGCAGCGACGACGAAGGCGAGATCTACTGGTCCGACTCCGCTGAGCTGGGCGACCAGGACATCGAGATCGACCTCAGCTCGCCCGACGAGCCGTCCGTCTCCCTCGAGGCGCTCGACATCGCTGCTTTCATGATCAATTCCCTCGAAGACCTCGACTCGCAGGCCCGCGAATCACTCGTCGCCGAGCTGAGCGCCGAGGGCTCCGTCACCGCGCTCTACATCAACCAGTGCTTCGAGGAGCTTGACGAAGAGGTCATCGAGGACGCCCTCATCTGGGACTCCGGCGACAAGCAGATCGACTTCCTGCGGTCCATCCAGCTGCAGCGGATCGGCTTCCACCCGCACCACATCAAGAACGACGAGCACTTCGCGGTGCTCGACTACTCGATCAGCCCGACGGAGACCGATGCGCTCCTCGTCGTGACCCTCGACGTGCACGGCGACACGATCGTGATCTCGCTCGACAGCTGAGTGCTACCGGGCCGTACGGCGGAACGCACGACCGGAGGGCCGCTACTGGATGCTGCCCTTGAGCGGGTCGCCGAGGGGAACGTTCTCGAGTACGCGAACCTCGGATGGACCGGAAACATGCGCGGCAACCAGGGCGTTGAGCTCGGCCATCGCGACGCCGGCCGCGTGGGCGGCCAGGTCGGCCGGGCTGGCCCAGCGCTCGATCATGACGACCGTGCCTGCGTCGCGGTGCAGGGCGTAGAGCTCGTTCCCCGCCTCGGCGTGCACCTTCGGGGACACGATCGCGAAGGCATCCACAACATTCTGGAGACGCCCGTCCAACGGGCTGATGGTGGCGACGACGATTACGGACACGAGTGCTCCTTCAGTATTGCGAAGCTTCAACCGTACGCTTGCCGGACTCCGGACGTGTGAGGGGGACAGCATCTCGGGAAAATGAGTGCCACCCGAACGGAGGTGACACGCCAAGAGAAATGCCGATTGGCCGGGATAAAAACGAGATGATAAACCTGAGGTAGCCAAGTAACTTGGCGTGCCGAGCGGTTATCCGGGAGATCGGGTCCGAGCTTCCAGAGCGGCCGGCATCTATCCTTCTCTCTGAGAAAAAAAGGTCATTGCCATGCGTAAAATCACCATCGCCGCCGTCGCGCTGCTGGGCTCGGTAGCACTTGCCGGCGCCACCACCCTCCCGGCCTTCGCCGCCGACACCAACACCAACGCCACCCTCGCCATCGAAGCGGGCGTGCTTTCAATCGCCGCGCCGGCGACGCTGGCCTTGACCACCGCGCTCCCGGGCGCGACGTCAACGACAACCGTTCCCGGCGTTGCGGTGACCGACCTGCGCGCCGGCATCGTCGGCTGGGGAGCCTCGGTTTCTATGACCCCCCTCACCGGCACAGTCACGGCAACGGTCATTCCCACCGCGGGCGCCACCTATCTGCCGGCCGTCGCCACTCTCACGGGCGCACCCACAATGGCCGCCATCGGCGCTGCGGTGGAACTGACCGCGACCGCGCAGGCGATCCAGACAGCAACAGCGGCCGACGGCAACAACACGGCGACCTGGGACAGCACCCTCGCGATCGTGATGCCGACCAACGTGCAGGCAGACACCTACACGGCGATCCTGACGAATTCCGTGCTGTAGCACAACAGAGTCGTACGAGCCGTAACGGGATGTGCCGTAATCACACCGCCCCGTTACGGCTCTTCGAACGTCGAAGTGGCGCTGGGAAAGTGCCCGTAAGAGCTAAGGAAAATTTCGTGCGGTACTTTTTGGTCGCCACCCTGTGCGCTGTCCTGACGCTCGGTTGGTCGACGCCCGCGTCGGCCCAGGACGTGGCGCGTGAGGGGGGGAGCACCGCGTCGTCCGTTGCGCTGGAGGATGCCGCCGGTACGGGGATCGGGATACGACTTGTCGATATTCCGACTGCTACCCAGACCGATCCACGCGCACGGTCATATATCGTCGACCGATTGGCCCCGGGCGCCGAGATACAACGCCGGGTTGAAGTGCAGAACAACACAGGAGCAGCCCAGAGCGTTCAGATGTACTCCGGTTCCGCCCAGATCACCGACGGTGCGTTCGTCGGGGACAGCGCACCGTCGAGCAATGCCCTGTCGACCTGGACAACCGTCGATACGCCGCAGATCACTCTTCCAGCCGGGGGCAGGGCAAACGTACTGGTCACGATTTCCGTCCCCAGCGACGCCGCAGAAGGCGAGGCCTATGCTGCCGTCTGGGCCGAAGTCAAGGGCGCGCCAACGGACGGCTCCAGTGTCGTCAGCGCGAGTCGTGCGGGTGTCCGCATCTACCTCTCGGTCGGCCCCGGCAATGGTGCCGCCGCCGATTTTACGGTCGACAGCCTGACCTCTGCCCGCGATGCCGACGGCAATCCCACAGTGTCCACCCGGGTCACGAACACGGGAGGCCGAGCACTCGACGTCACCGGTACTCTCAACCTCACCGACGGGCCCGCCGGCCTCGCGGCAGGACCCTTCACCGTCGATCAGACCGTCACCATCGCGCCCGGAGAATCCCAGGACATCCTGATGACCCTCGACTCGAGCCTTCCGGACGGACCGTGGACGGCAAGCCTCACCCTGACCAGCGGACTCCTCGAGCGCACGGCAACAGCCACGCTCACCTTCCCTGACGCAGGCGCGGGAGAAACGGTTGCACCGGACTCCGGCTTCCCGATCGTCTGGATCATCGTCATCACGGTGATCGCTGTGCTCCTGGTCCTCGCACTGGCGGCGGGAGCGGTCTGGTTCCTGCGTCGCCGCAGGATTCTTCGCGGAACTCGGGCACCCGAACTCAGGAAGTAGCAACACCGGTTAAAGTAGAAGAACAATGGCTACTTTTGGAAACCTCTCAGATCGCCTGGCCGAGACGTTCAAGAATCTCCGCACCAAGGGCAAGCTCAGTGCGGCGGATGTCGACGGCACCGTGCGCGAGATCCGTCGCGCCCTCCTCGACGCCGACGTCGCTCTCGACGTCGTCAAGGACTTCACCGCGCAGGTGCGGGAGCGCGCCCTCGGCGACGAGGTCAGCAAGGCGCTCAACCCGGCCCAGCAGGTCGTGCAGATCGTCAACGAGGAGCTCATCCGCATCCTCGGCGGCCAGCAGCGCCGCCTCGAGTTCGCGAAGAAGCCGCCGACCATCATCATGCTCGCCGGCCTCCAGGGTGCGGGCAAGACGACCCTCGCCGGCAAGCTCGCCAAGTGGCTCGCCAAGGACGGGCACACCCCGATCCTCGTCGCCGCCGACCTTCAGCGTCCGAACGCCGTCACCCAGCTCCAGGTCGTCGGGCAGCAGGCCGGCGTTCCGGTCTACGCGCCTGAGCCCGGAAACGGTGTCGGCAACCCCGTCACGGTCGCCCGCGACGGTGTGAAGTTCGCCCAGCAGAAGCTGCACGACGTGGTCATCGTCGACACGGCCGGCCGCCTCGGAGTCGACGCCGAGATGATGAAGCAGGCCGCGGACATCCGCCGGGCCATCGACCCCGACGAAGTGCTCTTCGTGATCGACGCGATGATCGGACAGGACGCCGTCGCAACCGCGAAGGCGTTCCAGGACGGCGTCGATTTCACCGGCGTCGTGCTGACCAAGCTCGACGGCGACGCCCGCGGTGGCGCCGCCCTCTCCGTCGCGTCGATGACCGGTCGCCCGATCATGTTCGCCTCCACGGGCGAGAGCCTCGATGACTTCGAGCCGTTCCACCCAGACCGGATGGCGAGCCGGATCCTCGACCTCGGTGACATCCTCACCCTGATCGAGCAGGCGCAGGGTGCCTTCGACGAGGACGAGGCGCGCAAGCTCGCCGAGAAGTTCCAGACCGACACCTTCACGCTCGACGACTTCCTCGGCCAGATGCAGCAGCTGCGCAACATGGGCTCGATCAAGAAGATGATGAGCATGCTCCCCGGCGCCGGCGCCATGAAGCAGCAGCTCGAGAATTTCGACGAGCGTGAGATCGTGCGCACCGAGGCGATCATCCAGTCGATGACCAAGGCGGAACGCACCACGCCGAAGCTTCTGAACGGCTCGCGTCGGCTGCGCATCGCGCGTGGCTCCGGGTCGAGCGTGACCGAAGTGAACCAGCTCGTGCAGCGGTTCGAGCAGGCCGCGAAGATGATGAAGACCGTCGCCCGCGGCGGAATGCCGAACATTCCCGGCATGGGGCCGATGCCCGGCGTCGGCGGTGGCCGCGGCAAGCCGCAGCAGGCGAAGAAGAAGGGCTCGAAGTCGGGCAACCCGGCCAAGCGCGCCGCGGAGAACCTCGCGATCGCGTCGGGAGAGAAGCCGGGTGCCGCCGGTGCCGCTGCACCGACCGGCGGCGGAACCGGTTTCGGGCTCGGCGGCCGGAAGCCTGCCGTTCCCGGCAAGCCCGGTGGCCCCACCGACGAGGAAATGGCGGCTCTGCAGAAGATGCTCGGCCGGTAGGGTTCTCCCGGCGGTCACTCCACTTCGCGCGCCACATGCGCCGCTTCGCGCCAGGCATGCTTGGCGCGAAGCGGCGGAAATGGTGCGCGGCAGGGGACAACTGGCGCGCAGCGGCGGAAGTGGCGCGTGACTGCGGGATCTGGCGCGGAGTGGTGTCGTCGGTGCGCACTGCGCACGTTTAGGCTGGGCGCATGATGATCACGAAGCCCGGTCCTGTGCGTATCGGAGCGCAGGTCGCGCCGCAGCATGCCGAGTACTCGAAGATCCGCGACACGGTCGCCGAGGTCGAAGCACTCGGCACCGATGTCGCCTTCAACTGGGACCACTTCTTCCCGCTCTCCGGTGACCCGGACGGCCTGCACTTCGAGTCCTGGACGATCCTCGCAGCGTGGGCGGAGCAGACCTCGCGGATCGAGATCGGCGCTCTCGTCAACTGCAACAGCTATCGCAACCCCGACCTGCAGGCCGACATGGCCCGTACGATCGACCACATCAGCGGCGGACGGTTCATTTTCGGCACCGGCTCCGGCTGGTTCGAGCGCGACTACGACGAGTACGGCTACGAGTTCGGCACCGTCGGGACCCGGCTCGACGCCCTCGCGGAGAACCTGCCCCGCATCGAGGCGCGCTGGGGCAAGCTCAACCCGCCGCCCACCCGGAAGATCCCGGTGCTGATCGGTGGCGGCGGGGAGAAGAAGACCCTCCGCATCGTCGCCAAGCACGCCGACATCTGGCACTCCTTCTCGAGCCCCGAGGTGCTCGAGCACAAGCTCGGCGTGCTCGCCGAGTGGTGCGCAACGGTCGGGCGCGATCCGGCAGAGATCGAGGTGTCCACGGAGCTGCGCGGCCGTACCGTGGCAGAAGCCGAGCAGCTCTACGCGCTCGGGGCCCGCCTGTTCACGATCGGGCTCTCCGGCCCGGCGTACGACCTCGCCCCGCTGACGGACTGGCTCGCCTGGCGCGACGCGAAGAACGCTGACTGACCGCGGACGACCGCCCGCGCTCGTTGTCCGGCCGCGCGGGCGGTGCGGCCCCGGGCATCGAGTCGGTCTGGCGACCGGCTAGACGGGGAGGGTGCCGCCGCGGAGTTCCGCGCTGAGCGCCGCCACGACGGCCGGCAGGCTGCCGCCGTTGGCCGCGGCGACCCGCAGCTGGCGCTGGTAGCTCGCGCCGGCATCCAGAATGCCGTTCAGCTGCACCAGCTCGGTGAGGCAGCCGAGTCGTTCCGCGGTGGGCGAGAACACGCCGATCAGGCGGCGCACGTCGTCGGTCACGAGTCGTTCGGCGCCGCTCGAGTCGAGGATGATCTCCGCGTCGAGCCCGTAGCGCGAGGCACGCCACTTGTTCTCGCGCACGAACCACGGCTGCATGCTCGGAACCGGTCGTCCGGCGTCGATCTCCGTGGACATCCACTCGACGAGGCACTGGATGAGCGCGGCGATCGCGCCGAGCTCGGTGGCCGTCGACACACCGTCGCAGGCGCGGATCTCGATGGTGCCCCAGCGTGCGGAGGGGCGGATGTCCCAGCGCACCTCGGTCATGTCGTCGATGATCCCGGTGCGGGTCATGTCCTCGACATACTGTTCCCAGCTCGCCCAGTCCTCGAGGATCCACGGCAGCCCCGCCGTCGGCAGCTGCTGGAACATCTGCGCCCGGTTGGACGCGTAGCCGGTCTCGACGCCGGCCCAGAACGGGCTCGACGCCGACAGTGCTTGCAGGTGCGGGAGGTAGCCGAGGAGCCCGTTCAGGATCGGGATGACCTTGTCGCGGTCCTCGATACCGACGTGCACGTGGATGCCCCAGATCATCATGTTCCGGCCCCACCACTGGGTGCGGTCGATGAGCTTGTGGTAGCGCTCCTTGTCCGTGACCTCCTGGTCGAACCACTGGCCGAACGGATGCGAGCCGCTGCAGATGAGGTCGACGCCCCGAGGGTCGGTGATGGCCCTGACCTCGTCAACCTGGCCGTAGACATCCGCCACGGCACCCGCGACCGTCGTATGAACACCGGAGACGAGCTCGACGGTGTTGAGCAGCAGCTCACCGGTGATGTGCGGGTGCGGTGAGCCGTCGGGGCCGCGCAGGGCATCGAGCACTTCGTCGGCGATGCAGACGAGGTCACCCGTCGACCGGTCGACGAGCGCGATCTCCCACTCGATTCCGATCGTCGATCGCGCGGATCGGGCGAATTCGATTCCCACGTGCGGTCCTTTGGTCGAATGGCACCCGGCTGGTGCTGGTGACAATCCTGACACCTATTGCGGGCGGCCTCCCGCACGGGCACGGAATCCGCGTTCGGGGGACACGGGTGCCCGGTCGATTATCACATTGGGGTCGACATCTGACAGAATGATTAGTCGAGTTCTCCTGCGTCCGACCCTCTACTCTGACGCAGGAAAAAACCATCTTGAGCTTGTGCCGAGTGTGCCCCCACGCTCACGGCCCTCAGTTCGCCAAAAATCAAATACACAGGAGAATTGTGGCTGTCAAAATCCGTCTGAAGCGCATGGGCAAGATTCGTGCGCCGTACTACCGCATCGTTGTGGCCGACTCGCGCACCAAGCGCGACGGTCGCGTCATTGAAGAAATCGGCATCTACCACCCCACGCAGGAGCCCTCGGTCATCGAGATCAAGTCCGAGCGTGCACTGTACTGGCTCGGCGTTGGCGCCCTGCCCACCGAGCAGGTTGAGGCTCTCCTCAAGCTGACCGGCGACTGGGGCAAGTTCAAGGGTGACAAGAACGCCGTCAGCACCGTCAAGATCAAAGAGGCCAAGGTCGCTTTCGTCGCCGACGAGAAGAAGAAGCCGGTTCTCAAGCCCAAGGCTGAGAAGCCCGTTGTCAAGGAAGAGGCGCCCGTCGCCGAAGCCGCTGACGCAACAGAAGAGGACAAGGCGTAATTTTGCTCGCACCCGCGCTTGAGCACCTCGTCAAGGGAATCGTTGACCACCCGGACGATGTGCACGTTGCTGCCCAGAACTCACCGCGTGGCGAGGTGCTCGAGGTTCGCGTGAACCCCGAGGACCTCGGCCGCGTCATCGGTCGTTCCGGACGTACCGCGAAGGCCCTGCGCACCCTTGTGGCTGCCCTGGCCGACGGCAAGCGCGTGCGGGTCGACGTCGTCGACACCGATTTCTGAGCCGGCGGTGAGCCTCGTGAACGACTCTCTGGCACCCAGAGCCCAGTCGCCCCGAGCCCAGCTGCGGGTTGGCCGTCTGACGAAGGCCCATGGCCTCAAGGGCGCCATCAAGCTCGAACTGTTCACGGATGACCCGGGGCGACGTTTCGTCCCGGGCGCCGTGTTCACGCTCCAGGTTCCGACCGGGTCCCCGTGGCACGGTAAGAAGATCGAGCTCGTCGAGCTCCGCTGGTACAACCAGCACGCCGTCGGCTTCTTCAAGGACGTCCCCGACCGGGAAGCGGCCGAGGCACTCGCCAAGGCCATCCTCTGGATCGACCAGGACGACGACGAAGAATCCGACGAAGAAGATGCCTGGTACGACCACCAGCTCGTCGGCCTCAAGGTCGTACGGGATGGCGTCCAAATCGGCACCATCGGCCGTCTCGAACACCTTCCGGCGCAGGACCTCCTGATCGTCAAGACCGCGGCCGGCGACGTGATGGTCCCGTTCGTGAAAGCGATCGTGCCCTCCGTCGACATCGCGACGGGCATCGTCACGATCACCCCTCCGCCCGGATTGCTCGAAGAGCTTCCCGAGGAGCCGGACGACGAGCCCGAAACCATTTCCGAAGCGGATGCCGCGGCATCCGTACCCGACGCCGGCGCCGAGCCGGACGCCGAGCACACCCCAGACCAGAACGGCGCATAGGCGCGACCGGGATCAACCCGGGGGAAGGCGCGCCGCGCCCGCTGGCTCCTCCACTCTCCACGACGCGGCAGCCCTCGCAAGGAGAACCGCCTGTGTCGTACGTTCAGCCCGACCAACTCATCGATGACATCATCCATTCGGGTGTCGTTAAATCGAACCTGACCATTAAGCAGATGATCATCCGCGGCACCCTCTCCGGGGCGATCCTCGGAGCGGCAACGGCGGTCTCCCTGACCGCGGCCGCCCAGACCGGGCTCCCGATCGTGGGCGCCGTGCTGTTCCCGGTCGGCTTCGCCATTATCCTGCTGCTCGGCCTCGAGCTCGTCACGGGAAGCTTCGCGCTGATCCCGCTCGCGATCCTCGAGGGCCGCACCACCATTAAAAAGGGCCTCACCAATTTCGGTGTCGTCATCGCCGCCCACCTCGTGGGCGCCGTGCTCTTCGGCTTCCTCTACGTCGTCTCGATCACCTACATGGGCACCGTGACCACCGACCCCATGGTCCAGGCGATCGTTCATCTCGCCGAGCACAAGGTGCTGCCGTACGAAGCGGTCGGCCCTGGCGGAATCGTCGTCGCGATCATCAAGGCGATGCTCTGTAACTGGATGGTCGCCATCGGCACGATCATGTTCTACACCTCGAAGTCCACCGCCGGAAAGATCCTCGCGATGTGGCTCCCGGTCACGATCTTCTTCAGCCTCGGCCTCGAGCACGCGATCGTCAACATGTTCGTCATCCCCGCGGGCATGATGCTCGGCGCCCCGATCAGCATCGGCCAGTGGTTGCTCTGGAACCAGATCCCCGTGCTCGTCGGCAACCTGCTCGGCGCGATCCTCTTCACCGCTCTCCCGGTCTACTTCTCGCACCGCACCCGCGTCAACCGTGCCGCGCACCTGGACGAGAGCGCTGCCACCGTGACCGGCGCCGAGACGGCGGCCACGTCCGCTCCCGTCCACGCCTAGGCTTTCTTCGTGCGCATCGACATCCTCACCATCTTCCCGGAGTTCTTCTCGGTCCTCGACGTGTCCCTGCTGGGCAAGGCCCGCCAGTCCGGGCTCATCGACGTGCTCGTGCACAACCTGCGCGACCACACCCACGACCGGCACAACACCGTCGACGACACCCCGTACGGTGGCGGCGCCGGCATGGTGATGAAGCCGGAACCCTGGGGCGAGGCCCTCGATGCGATCCTCGCCGAGACCACAGGCACGGCAGGCGCCCCGGCAGCGGATGCCGAGGCGGAGGACGCGGGTCCGCTGCTGATCTTCCCGTCCCCGGCCGGCGACCTCTTCACCCAGAAGATGGCTCGTGAGCTGGCCGCCGAACCGCACCTGGTCTTCGGCTGCGGGCGTTACGAAGGTATCGACCAACGCGTCTTCGACCACTTCGCCTCCCGCGGGCGTGTGCGCCTCGTTAGCCTCGGCGACTACGTGCTCAACGGGGGAGAGGTCGCCGTGATGGCCATGATCGAAGCCGTCGGCCGCCTCATCCCCGGTATGGTCGGCAACCCGGAGAGCCTCGTCGAGGAATCCCACGAGGACGGACTCCTCGAGTACCCGAGCTACACCAAGCCATCCAGCTGGCGCGGCCTCGACGTGCCCCCGGTGCTCCTGAGCGGCAACCACGGCGCCATCGCGAGCTGGCGACACGAGCAGCAGATCGAGCGCACCAGGCGGGTCCGACCCGACCTTCTGCCTCCAGCGAACGCAGAGCCTGCGGAAGGCGTCCGCGGGTAGTCTGGCTTCGTGTTCGTACGCAGGGTCTTTTATCGCTGGCAATTCCTTGCCGTGCTCGTGCTTCCGGCGTGGCTGCTGGTCGGTGCGTCCCTCTTCAAGTCGAGTGGATGGGCCGTGCTCGGCAGTTTCTTCGGCGGCATCGTGCTCGGCCTCGGCCTGCTGGCCGTCGCCCTGCTGTTCTTCGCCCGCACCGAGGTGCGCATGGAACGGGCCGTCTCCTGGCGGGACGTCGGTGTGCTCACGCTGTGGCACGCCCTGATCGTGGCCTCCGGATTCACGGTGGGTGCGAGCTGGCTGCCGTTGCTGGTCGTGCTCGTCGGCCTCGCGGCCTTCTGGTTCGCCATCTGGGAGCTCTACGCGAGCGCCAGGAGCCGGATGCAGGCGATGATCGTGCTGATCGACGAGACCGCCAGAGGGGGTGCCCCGACCGAACCGGCCGCGGGCGAGCATCCGTCGCCCATCGGCTTCGAACCCACCCCGGACCCGTCGGTCATCGTCGTGCGGGAGAAGCCGAAAGACACCTAGCCGGCCCGGTTTTGCGGGAGGCTCGGATCGTGGCATAATCAGCGATTGTGCCGTAGCATGCCTCTGCCACAGGGGAGCTGCACTATTCGGCGCAGTCTAAACCTCATCAGTCGTCGCCCAGCACGTGTGTGCGCGGGCGACCTCAGCCGTCTTCGTCCTGTGGCGGATACAGAGAGCGAACAAATATGCATATTCTCGACCAGGTGGATGCCCCATCACTCCGGAAGGACATCCCGGCGTTCCGCGCCGGCGATACCGTCAAGGTTCACGTCAACATCGTTGAAGGCGCACGCTCGCGCGTGCAGGTCTTCCAGGGTGTCGTCATCGGCCGTTCCGGCGAAGGCGTCCGCGAAACGTTCTGCGTTCGCAAGGTCAGCTTCCAGGTCGGCGTCGAGCGTACCTTCCCGGTGCACTCCCCGGTTATCGACCACATTGAGGTCGTCACCCGCGGAGACGTGCGTCGCGCGAAGCTGTACTACCTGCGCAACCTGCGTGGCAAGAAGGCCAAGATCAAGGAAAAGCGCGACTAAGACTCGTCACACCCGATTCCCAGCTCCGGCTGCGTTTCACCCTGAGCTCCTGACCCGTACACTGGGTCAGGAGCTCAGGCGGTTTAATGACAGACAATTCTCTGCCCACGCGATCGGATCGCCTGGCATCGGAAGCACCACAGCGCAGCAAGCGCGGCGTGGCGATCTTCTTTCGCGACCTCTTGATCATTTTCGTGGTGGCGTTGCTCATCTCATTCCTGATCAAGACCTTCCTCGTCCGGTCGTTCTACATCCCCTCGGGGTCGATGGAGAACACCCTCCTGGTCAATGACCGCATCATCGTGAACGAACTGGAACCGAAGCTGATGCCCATCCAGCGCGGAGACGTCGTCGTGTTCCGTGACCCGGGCGGCTGGCTCCTTCCGCAGGCCGCCGTGCAGCAGAACCCGGTCGCCGCCGGCCTCGACTGGCTCCTATCCGTCGTCGGCCTCTCCGCACCGGACAGCAACGACCACCTGATCAAGCGGGTCATCGGACTGCCGGGCGACCACGTCAGCTGCTGCAACGCCCTCGGCCAGATGAGCGTCAACGACGTACCCCTCTCCGAGCCCTACGTGAACCTTCCCGCGGGGGCCACCGCCGTCTCCAAGGACAACTTCGACGTCGTCGTGCCGGCGAACTCCCTCTGGGTGATGGGCGACAACCGCTACAACTCCAAGGACTCCCGGTATAACGGCGACACCCCCGGAAAGGGCTTCGTTCCGATCGACAACGTCGTCGGCCGCGCCCTTGTCATCAGCTGGCCGCTGTCCCGGTGGACCTGGCTCGACGACTACCCGGAAGTCTTCCGAGGGGTCTCCCCGGAGACGAAGTAGATGGCCGTCTGCGATCCGACCCTCGAGGTCGAGCTCGGACTGCTCGCCGACGGAGCCAGCTGCGTGATCGGCTGTGACGAGGTCGGTCGTGGCGCCCTCGCCGGACCGGTCGGGGTCGGTGTCGCGGCGATCGACGGCACCCTCGGCACGATGCCGGTCGGCCTCCGCGACTCGAAGATGCTGAGCCAGCCGCGCCGTGAAGCCCTCGCACCGCTCGCGGTCGCCTGGGTGCTGCACTCCGCCGTCGGGCTCGCCTCCGCCAGCGAGGTGGACGAGATCGGCATCATCGCCGCCCTCGGGCTCGCGGGCAAGCGTGCCCTCGCCGAGCTGTTCGCCGCGGGAGTGGATGTCCGGGGAAGCGTCGTGCTCCTCGACGGCAACGACGACTACCTCAACAAGGCCCTCGCGACGCCTTTGTCGGTGATGACCCGGATCCGGGCCGACCAGGACTGCGCGTCCGTGTCCGCGGCATCCGTGATTGCGAAAGTGCACCGCGACCGGCTGATGATCGCAGCGGATGCGGCCACTCCCGGATACGGATGGTCGGGCAACAAGGGCTACGGCAGCGCGGAACACATGGCTGCGATCGGTCGCCTCGGACCGACGGGCCTGCATCGCAAATCGTGGCTGACCATCTCAGCGTAGGATTGTCTCACCATGGAAGAAGAAGAGTTCGAAGACTACGACCGCGAGGTCGAGTTGGCCCTGTACCGCGAATACCGGGATGTCGTCGGGCAGTTCCAGTACGTCGTCGAGACGGAACGGCGCTTCTACCTGGCCAACGAGGTCGAACTCGTGCGCCGGGACACCGAGCACGACTTCTACTTCGAACTGAACATGAAGGACGTCTGGGTCTGGGACGTGTACCGCTCCGACCGCTTCGTGAAGTCGGTGCGCGTGCTGACGTTCAAGGACGTCAACGTCGAGGAACTGGCCTCGAAGGAATTCGAACTGCCCAAGGAACTCGCGCTCGACGAGTAACCGGCGGGCAGCCCCAGCGGGGTTTTCTAGCGCGGCTCGCAGACCACGACCGGGATGTCCCGGCTCGTCTTCTGCTGGTAGCCCTCGTAACCCTTGTACGCGGCGACGATCTGCGGCCAGAGTGCAGCCTTCTCCGCGGCGTCGGCCGTGCGCGCCCGCAGTTTCTTCGTCGTGCCGTGCACGGTGAGTTCGACGTCGGGGTTCGCGACGAGGTTGAGGTACCACTGCGGGTTCCGGTCGCTGCCGCCCTTCGAAGCGATCAGCACGAAGCGGTTCCGGTCGTGGATCGGCGCCGTGAGCATGGTCGTGCGACGCTTGCCGGTCGAGCGGCCGATCGTGTGCAGTTCGACGACCGGGATCGGCCCGAACGAGGCGAGCAACCGGCCGCCGGACGCCTTGAGCACGGCCCGGTGCGTGAGACTCATCGTCTTCATGCCGAGGTCGACCAACCTGTCGCGTAATCCCATGGTCCCAGCCTAGTAACCCGAACCGCACCGGCGCTGGCGGGAACGGGGTGACGTGCAGGGAACGGCGGCACTAGCGTGGGACCATGCCCCCCGCATCCGCCGCCCAGAACCCCGCCGCCCCTGCCCCGTCGACGGATCACGCTGCCGCGGTCGTCGACCGCGCCCTCGAACTCGCGCCCCTCGTCGACGGCCACAACGACTGGGCCTGGGAGTGCCGGGAGAACCGGGCGTACTCCGTCGAGGGACTCGAGCGGGGTCTGACGACCGACACCGACATCGAGCGGCTCCGGGCCGGACGCGTGGGCGCGCAGTTCTGGTCGGTCTACGTGAGCGACGAATCGCTGGGCGCCGACGCCGTTCAGGGCACCCTCGAGCAGATCGACTGGGTCTACCGACTCGCGGCGCGTTACCCGGACGACTTCCAGATCGCCCGGAGCGCCGCCGACGTCGAGTCGGCCAGGGCCCACGGCAGGATCGCGTCGCTCCTCGGCGCCGAGGGCGCGCACAGCGTCAACGACTCGCCGGCCGTGCTGCGGATGTTCGCGCGGCTCGGGGTGCGCTACCTCACGCTCACGCACGTGCACAACACGACCTGGGCGGACTCGGGCACCGACGAGCCCGTGCACGGCGGCCTCACCGAACGCGGTGCCGAGTACGTGCGTGAGATGAACCGGCTCGGCATGCTCGTCGACCTGTCCCACGTCTCCCCGGCGACCGCGCACGCGGCGCTCTCCGTCACGACCGCACCGGTGATCTTCAGCCACAGCTCCTGCGCCGCGGTCACGGACCACCCGCGGAATGTCCCGGACGATGTGCTCGAACGCCTGCGGGACAACGACGGCGTGCTGATGCTCACCTTCGTTCCGCAGTTCCTCTCCCCGGACTTCTCCGCGTGGTTCGACGGCCCCAGGGACGGCCCCGCGTCGACGGTCACCCTCGACGAGGTCATCGCCCACATCGAGCACGCCCGCCGGGTCGCGGGGATCCGGCACATCGGCCTCGGCGGCGATTTCGACGGCACCGACGAATTCCCGGTCGGCCTCGAGGGCGTCGACGGCTACCCGGCCCTCCTCACCGAGCTCGCCGCGCGGGGCTGGACCGCCGTCGAGCTCGCCGCACTCGCCGGGGCGAACGTGCTGCGCGTGCTCCGGGCGACGGATGCCGCGTTCGCGGCAGCGGGGACCGGCACGCCCCGGCTGGTGTCGTGACAGCTCCCTTCCCGCACTTCCGGGCAATCCAGAACGAGTCCTGCTCCGAATGACTGGTGTGAGGACACCCCGACGACTGACCCGAACCGTCCTGGCCCTGTGGGTGGGGTCCGTGGCCGTCGTCGTCGGACTCGTCGCCGTGATCGGTTCGGTCGGACGTGCGGTACCGACCGAACCGATTCCGGCGGCGACGGCGGGGCCTCCGGGTGGCGGTCCCGTCGTGGCGTTCTACGGGGACTCGTACACGCTCGGGACCGGGGCTTCGAGCCCAGAACATCGGTGGTCGACGCTCGTTTCCGTCGAGCACGGCTGGACCGAGGTGAACCCGAGCGTGAACGGCCTCGGTTTTGTGAACCACCGCGCCGACGTGCCGACTGACCTCGTCGACCAGGTCATCGACGCCCGCCCCGACATCGTGATCGTGACGATGGGTCTCAACGACAACTTCTCGATGCCCGCTCGCGCTGACCGCATCCGCTCCGCCATCACCGCCGACTTCACCAGAATCAGTGCGGCGCTTCCGGCCGCACGCGTCATCGTGGTCGAGCCGTTCTGGTATACCGACGACCGGCCGGGCTCGGTCCAGCAGATCATCGACTGGGTGAGCGCGGGCGCGACGGCGATCGACGCCGACTACATTCCCGGCGCCTCGCACTGGCTCGACGGCCACCCGGAATGGAAGGCCGGCGACGGCCTGCACCCGAACGACGAGGGGTACCGGGTGCTCGCCGAGCGCATGGACGAGGCGCTCAGGAGCCTCGGCTTCTAGTCTCCCGGGGCCCCAGGAGTCCCGCCGGGACGGTGCACGGACTCTCGGAGAGCGACTTTCCGACTCTCCTCACCAGGCGTCGACGTCGGCCCGCTGTCCACCGGTCGAGGACGTCCCCGCGGAGGGTGGCCCACCCCCCGGCATCCTGTCCGTGGGAGGCAGTCGTGGCACACAAAGACGATCTGGGCAGGCTCGGTGAGGAGCACGCGGCACGATTCCTCACCGCTGCCGGGTATACGCTCCTCGCCCGCAACTGGCGGTGCGAGCAGGGCGAAATCGACCTCGTCGTCGAGCAGGACGGGGAGGTCGCCTTCGTCGAGGTGAAGACGCGTTCGGGGACCGGCTTCGGGCATCCGTTCGAGGCGATCACCGTCGTCAAGCTCGCCCGGCTCCGTAGGCTCGCGGCGGCGTGGTGCGAGCAGGCGGATGCCTGGCCGGGGCGGATCAGGATCGACGCGATCGCGGTGATCCTCGCCCCCGGTGCCGCGCCGGTGATCGAGCACCTGCCCGGTGTCTTCTAGTGAGCGCGTTCCGAAAGCGTGTTCCGAGAGCGTGGTCTCGTAAGTGCCGTCTGATGGGCACAGCCTGATGGGCCTCGCCCGCACCCACGCCGTAGCCCTGCTCGGGCTGACCGGGGCGCTCGTCGAAGTCGAGGCCGACATCTCGAGCCAGCTCCCCGGCATGGTGCTGATCGGCCTGCCGGACGCGGCGCTCTCCGAGGCGACCGAGCGGGTTCGGGCCGCGGCAAAGAACTCCGGCTGCCCGCTGACCCACAACAAGCTCACGATCAACCTGTCGCCGGCGGCACTGCCGAAACACGGTTCGGGGTTCGACCTCGCAATCGCGCTCGCGTGCCTTGCCGCGGACGGGGTCATCGCGGCTCGGTCGGTCGGCTCGGTCGTGCACATCGGCGAGCTCGCGCTCGACGGGCGTCTTCGACCAGTCCCCGGCATGCTGCCCGCAGTGATCGCGGCGTCGCGGCTCGGCCACCGCACCGTCATGGTCCCCGCCGGAAACGCCGCAGAAGCAGAACTCGTGCCCGGCATCACCGTGATCGGGGTCGCCTCCCTCCGCGAGGCGGCGATCTGGCATGGGGCAGAGCTCACACCGGTGCCGGTCGACACGATCGAATGGCCCGCAGAAGCCGGGCCGGCCGGGAACGACGCCGACGCCGGGCCACCGGATCTCGCCGAGGTGATCGGCAACGAGGACGCGATCCTGGCCCTGCAGATCGCGGCGGCCGGCGGCCACCACCTCTTCATGCTCGGGCCGCCCGGCTCCGGCAAGACCATGCTCGCCGCCCGCCTGCCCGGACTCCTGCCCGACCTGGACCCGGCCGCCTCCCTCGAGGCGAGTTCGCTACGGTCCCTCGGCGGCCGCGGACTCGGCCGCTCCCTCGTGACCCGGCCGCCGCTCGAAGCGCCGCATCACACGGCGACGGCCGCGGCCATGGTCGGCGGCGGCAGCGGACAGATCCGGCCAGGCGCCGCCGCCCGGGCCTGTCACGGGGTGCTCTTCCTCGATGAGGCGCCCGAGTTCGCATCGGCCGTTCTCGATGCCCTCCGGCAGCCGCTCGAATCCGGAATGATCAGCATCCACCGCGCCAACGCCGTCGCGCACTTCCCGGCGCGGTTCCAGCTCGTTCACGCTTATGTACCTACTGACGCGTTTTCGCGGTATATTTCCGGTCATGTCAGAGCATCTGGAGCCGCCACGGTGGCGTGTCTGGTTCACGTCACGATCAGCAGCATCTGCTGCTGACGAACGGATCGTCGACTGGCTGAATGCGCGCTCGACACCCGACGCTCGTCCTTTTCTGATCGGTCCCGATGGCACGTACGACTCGGAGCTGAACGCGTACTTCGAGGCGATGCCGTTCGTGAGGTTCGCGCCGGACACGCAGGAGGCTGTGGCACGCGACATCGCGCGCTTCTTGACGTTTGTTTCATGGACCCGCGGATCAATCGGAGACGCGGGGCCGTCGACGGAAGTTTGGCGGTCTGCCTCGGAGAGTGACCGTGCTGCCTATTACCAGTGGCGCAATGTCGATCTAAAGGGCCCCCGCGTCGCCGCGTCGACCTGGAATCGTGAGGTGGCCACAGTGAGTGGGTTCTATCGGTGGATGGCGATTCGCCAAGTTGTGAGCCAGTCACCGATCGCCGTTCGGGAACATCGACGAGGTGGTCGCTGGGGGCATAATTCGGCGTCGCGAATGGCCGCTCCAACACCACTCGAGGTGCGTCCGGACAGGAAAACCCGATCTATCGCTTGGCTGACAGCCGATCAATTCAGGCTTTGGCGTGACGTGGGCCTCCGCGGTTATGGCGTGACGGGCCGCCGAGATCAGTCGTTCCGTGGAACTCTCGCAGGGCGCAATGGAGTGTACGCGGATCTCATGGTCCGAACCGGCTTGCGTCTAACTGAGCAGTCTTCGCTTCTGGTGAGCGAGCTTCCAGCGCGCACTGCCGGAAACCGTTTTGGAAAGTTTTGGCTTTCCGGTTCTGTGGCTAAGAATAACTCGGCGCGTGACGTCTATATCCCGGATCAGACCTTGGGGGCCATTTCTGCATATCTGGCAGAGCGCGCGATTTTCGTCCGCTCCGCTCGGACAGAAGGCGCCTACGAGAAGGTTGTGGATCGACTAGTGACCGATGAGCGGGGCCGCACCGCAGTTGACATGAATGGCGAACAGCACGACGTGTCGTCCCTCACCCCGGACGAAAGGCGTCGCCTATTTGTTGATACGCGCTTTGGCCTAGAGCCAGCCATGTTGTGGCTCAGTCAGAAGGGGAGTCCGCTTTCTCCAAACAGCTGGCAAAACGCGTTCGCGTCCGCGAACGACAGATGCTTGCGTCTGGGATTGGCCATTCGTTGTCACCCACATGCATTGCGTCACACGTATGCGGTACGTACTCTGGAACAGCTCCAGCGGGGGCATATCGACGCGCTTTCTCGGCAGAATTTTGCGCAGCGACGTCACTACGCAATGGTCTTTGGTGATCCTCTGAACTGGGTGCGTATCCGCCTTGGTCATCGATCAATCGAGACCACTATGGTCTACCTGCATTCTCTAGCCGAGCTGGAGTTCGAAACTCGGCTCGCTCTCGTTGGGAGTGATGACGACTGGGACGTTCCGGACGAGAGCGAGGTGGCATGAAGAGCACGTCTCCGGGTGCACGTTCCAGTATTCCAACTGGTCCCTACGAAGCAACGCAGCGTATTCGAGAAACGTTAGGCGTCCTTGAATTGGACTTTGTCGGAAATGACAACCGCCAGAAAACGTATCGCGCGACTTCTTGGCCGCTTTCCGAGCTGCACCGACCTTTCATCGAAGGTATTGCCGCTGCTACCGGATACAAGGGGACTTGTCGCACCGAAAGAAGCGCGACAAACCTCTGGACGTACACGCGTCGTTTCCTGAACTACCTAGACGGCATCCCCGATCCGCCACGGCAAATTCGGGATATCTCGGGCGATCACATTCGCGGTTTCTACGATTATGCGACGGACACGAGCGCTGAGGATTCTCGCACGCCCGAGCAGTCGTTGTCGGTACTCCGGATCGTCATCGTCAACATTCCGACGGTTTACCACGTGCACCAGGGAGTGCACAGTTTCCTCGCTCGGAAGAATCCAAAGAAGAAGAAGCTCGGCGTCTCAGGCATGTCCGATGAGGTGTTCACGCAGGTCATTCGGGCTGCACGAGCCGACGTCGTAAATATTCGGACACGCATCGGGGCGGGGCGTGCCCTAGCTCAGCTCGCTGCGGCAACGCCGGCAAGCGTGCCACCGCCCCTCCGGCGGCTCGGTGACCAACTGGTCGAACTTTTGGATACAGGAGCCCTTAGACCGGGGGAGGGCGAGTCTGCACGGGAGTCTCATCAGCTCGACATTGCGGCTAATGTTTTCCTCATTAACGCGGACTTGACTCCACTGATGATTCTTCTGGCCGCTGTGAGTGGTCGAAACAGCGAGACGATAAAGGAGCTTCCGGCGGAGCATGAGACGGCTGATGACCGTGCGGTTCGACTTCAAATAATCAAACGGCGTTCAGGAGGCGACAACTGGTTCGAGGACGTACATTGGGAAGTCGGGAACCCAAGCCGACAACTTCACACGTCGGGCGGAATCTACATGCTCATCCACGACCTTTGCGCACCAAGTCGCCGGTGGGCTGAGTCCGACCGTGTTTGGGCGGTCTGGACGAACCCGAGAGGGAAGGAGCCGATCCCGAATCGCTACCCGTGGGCGCGGAGTTTGCAGGGTCCAACCTTGGATCTTGGTGGATGGGCGAAAAGGCATGCCATTAATGAGCACGGAAAGCCCCTTGACCTTTCGTTTAATCGGATCCGAACCACCTACCTACGCCGGGAAACGAGGGCCGTGGGCGGCCACGCGCCCTCGGCCGCCACGAAGAACACGCAGGATGTCCTCTTTGCGAATTACCTCGCTGGTGACGAAACCACCAAGGGCTGGGCCGACGACATCATCACGGAAACGTTCTTCGAATTGGAGGAGCAAGTCCGCTCGGGACGTAGCGCAGCTCTCGCTAACGGATCAGGTCGGCTGGGAGACCTCACTTTGACCGACAAATCGGACGAGTCCGCCTACCTCGGATGTCGGGACATTGAGCACGGTCCGCACACGCCCGGGGCCCCGTGCGGTGCTTCGGCCCTGGCGTGCTTCTCTTGCCCGAACGCGCTGATCGGTGAGAAACATCTTCCAAAGCTGCTGAACCTTAGGGCAGAGCTAGAGACACGGTGGGAGCGCACCACCCCAAGCGACTGGTGGACGCGATATGGGGTCGCCTGGATTGCCCTCAACGACGACATTTTTCCGAGATACTCCAAAGTTGAACTTGCTGAATTGTCACCCGACACGACCATGCCACTCGACCTGTTGGAGGATTCTTGGTGAACTACGAACCAGCTCTGGCTATGGCTTTCGAATTGAAATCGGGGGACATCTACGGTTCGCGACCTCGGCGAATCGACGTGAACCCCAGTCAATACTCAAATTTCGAGGATGACGTTTGGAGGCTCGATCCGATCGTTTTCGGGGCGCACAACCGTACTTCACGACTGAACTTTCTGAACATCCCATCCGTGCACCGAGGCGTCACCAAGCAATTGATGTTTGCACTGCTGGTCGCGGAGAGCCCAGTCGCTGCATCGCCGCCGTCGGCATCGACGATCGTCGGGGCGTTCTCCAGGATTCGTGCGTTCACCGCCTGGATCGAGACCTCCGGTCGGGGCACGGTTGGAACCCTCGGAAGAGCTGATCTTGACGCCTATCGCCTTCATCTGCAAAGCGCATCGAGCGACAATCGCGACAGTTTGACCACCGCTCGGCTTCGCGCTGTTCGACTGTTCTACCTCTATCGCGAACACCTGGACGAGTCGCTCTCCTTTGATCCCAACATCCTTGACGGGTGGAACGGTCGTGTTGGACGTAGGAAATGGAAAGGAGAGAACCGCACACCGCGGATCCCCGAAGAAGTCAGCATGCCCCTCATCGAATGGGCGACTCGATTCGTCTCAGATTTCGCCGAAGACATTCTTCAAGCGCGGGAGGAGTGCATCTGGCTTGCCTTGAGGGGCAGGAAAGTGCCTGCCGAATTGCGCAAACAGCAGACGTCCGCAGAACGTGCCGCGGCTGTCGAGGAGGTTGTTGACCGGTATGTCGCTGCCGGACGCCCATTGCCTGCGTCAATCTGTCCGCCATTCAATGACACGCTGAAAGTCAATCTCAACCACATTGCGCGAGAAGCGAGCGCATGTATCGAATCGACTCGGGCCCAGGAAGCGGTCCGCGCGGCGGTGAGCGTTGTGGGCATTGATTCTGGTACCTATATTTGGCACGAAAACCAGAGCCCAATTCTGCGGGAGATCGCTGGTCGTTTCTTTGCTTACGAGGACGTGCCGAGGTGGTCCCAGATGCTGGTTACCGCAAGCTACATCGTTGTGGCTTTTTACTCCGGCATGCGCGACAGCGAGATCAAGAGCCTTAGACGAGGTTGCATTCGCGTCGACCGGGACTCCACAGGATCCCTAGAAATCGTCCGGATATTGGGGCTCGCGTTCAAGGGCGAGACTTCGCCAAGCGGTGTTCCCGCAACATGGGTGGTAGGCGCGCCCGTGAAGATAGCGATTAGGGTGATGGAGACCATCCGATCTGAAGACAAGGACGAGCTGCTCTTCGCACCGTTGCGCGAGGGCGGTCAGGCACCTAGATCCCTTGGTCGTCTTGCCATTTCTAACCTCACCACAATTAGACACCTAAATCACTTCTTGGGTTGGGTCAATACCTACGCAGAGGGCGCGAACCGCGCGGACTTGATACCCGACGTGGATGGCAAGGAATGGCGACTTAACACCAAACAGTTCCGCCGTACGCTGGCCTGGTACATCGCACGACGACCGGGCGGATCGATAGCGGGAGCCATCCAATACCGACAAAACAGTCTCCAGATGTTTGAAGGATATGCGGGCACCAGCCAATCTGGTTTTCGAGCCGAAGTGGAGAGCGAGGAGGCAATCCGCCGCGGGGAGTACCTCCTTGAAATCGCGTCCGGCCAGCACATCGTCACCGGCCCGGCGGCAGCAATTGCTCAGACCCGAGCCGAAGCGTTTGCGGCCAAAACAAGCTTCTCGGGTGTGGTCGTCGACAACGAATATCAGCTGGAGCGATTTGTCCGATCCAGTAGCCCGCAAGTATTTCCTGGTGATTACGTCATGTGCGTTTTCGATCCAGCGAAGGCTTTGTGCGCCCGCAAAGACCCAAAGTCACCGAACCAGGCAAAGTGCCAGCCCCTCGCCTGTCGGAACGGAGCTCTCGACGAGGGTAACCGCCAGTATTGGGAGGAACAACACGCCTCCCTGACTGGTGCTCTCGGCTCGGAGCTGAGCCCCTACGTCCGAGTGCGATTGGCCAAGCGATTGGATGACATCGATCGACTCCTAGTATCAGGAGGAGGGGCGTGATGGCTTACCGCCCACCACTCACAGAAATACTCGACTTGGCAAGAGTCCTCATCGGCGAGTGCGCGGAACGGGGCCGAGCCGCGACCGTTTCGGAGCTGAGTAGTCGCTCAGGGGTCGGTCGCTCTGCGCTGTACTCAATTTACCCCGAGGCTGTCGACGCGATCCGGGAAGACCGCTCTTCGACCGGCGGAGGCCCAACGGGGCGTCCCCGTGATGAACGCGTTCGTGATGCGGAGTTGAAGGCACGCAAGACGAGGCGTGAAGTGGACGGCCTACGGGCAGAGCTGGCCATCTATGCCGAGAGGGTCAGGTTCCTATCCGAAGAAAACGCCCAGTTGCGACAGGTCTTGAACGAACAGGGTGCGTTCCCTCGACGGTTGGGAAACTTGCGCTCCTGAACGGCGCGCTTCTGAACGAGTCACTTGTCAAAATAGATATTTTCGACCTCTCAGCACTCGCCTCCTCAAAATTCGGGTCAGGGGTGCAGCAATTCGAAGTCTGCGCTAGCGAGCAGTATGTTGCACTCGGAAAATCCCTTCGTCCGTCTTGGCGTAGATCGTGTCGTTCATGATTTCTGGAATTGATTGCGTTAGATGCTGCCGAACAGCATCAATGTCGTCTTGCCAAGTAGCTCCGTCGCGGTGACTGCGGTAGGCACCTGAGCCCCATTTCTCGAAACCGACCCAGTGGGCGAGATCTTCGATGCCTAGCGCACCAGGCCGCTCTCGTACCTTCCATACGTCGGGATCGGCGAGCTTGGTAAGCCAGTCATTGAGAACGATTTTGAACCGGAGAGTCGGTGATGGGTGAGTCGGCGAGAGTGCTGAACGGTCATCATGCCAACCTTCCCACTTCAACGCTTCGAGTGCGAGTAGCGCGCCCGACACCTGAGTGATGAGGTCATCGGCAGCGAATGGCGAATCGAGAATGAAGTCATTCGCGAGCAGATCGCACGCTATCTCATCACGATACCGGCGGAGGGAAACCTCGTATTTCTCTAGCTTGTACCGTTTGGGACCCCACTGACTTGCCTCCATATTTGGCATCAAATCGGATACGCGTTTGTAGGCGTTCTGGCGATCCTTTTGTCCCGCTACCGCGTGTGCCATCTCATGAGCAATGGACCAACGAACGGCCGCCGCTGTGGTTCGTTCAATGAATAGCGGATCACTTGCAGATTGCAGCAGTTGAGCCATCGGTACGTCGAGAGTGCTGTTGGGCTCCAAATACTGGAACAGGCTTCGCATCGCTTGGATTTCATCCAGCGTTGGATCGCTCGCCACGAGGATCCCAAACAGCGGGAATATCTCGCTTATCTGCGTGCACAGCTTGATGAAGCGAGACGACACTGTGACGAAGGGTGCACCGCCCTGCAACGTGCTCACGGAAGCCATGTCTGCTGTGTCTGCGAGTCCGACGAAAACGGCCCTTGACGACAAGATATCTGGTCTCTCCCAGCTTCGAGGTGGCATTCGCCAAGCCTGCAACCACTGGTCTATAGCCGAAGTTGAGGCATTCTTGAAGTTGCCGATGTCACCGACGGCATTCAATAGCCACGGCTGTGCCGGGGCTGCTTTCACTGGACTACCTAAGAACTTACGTTGCGATTTAGCGAGACGATTTTCCGCCTTTTCCTCAGGATCTTCTAACTTTAGGGAGGGATATTCAGGGTTGAACAGCATCAGATGGGCGCATTCTCGTTCAGGAGTTTGTTGTTTGGATACGGCGCGATTGCGATCCGAAATCCGCTCAACAGCTGATCCGTCCGTTCACGGGGCGATTCGAGTCTTATTTGACTAAGGTCTCACCCAGCATTGAGCTTATCCGTCTGCGATATGGAGCGATGATGACCGCCCTAGCTCAATATCCTGGATGGAAAACAAGACCTGTGGAACGCTCCACTGCTTCAGGTGCGCCGGCGTCGTGTGATCATCTAGCTAGTCCCCCAGTGTGTGATCAGGAGAGTGAGCAGGTCAGAACGATAGTTCTTCGTCCCGTCGAAATGATGATTGGGTCGGCACTGGCGTGTGTGACTCGATGGCTGGGTCGCATCTTTCATATGGATGAAGAAGAATGGGCAGTGCGGCTCCTCGATGCAGCGCTCTGCCCGTTCTACGACTCTGCTGGGCTCCAAGCCTGGCGTGCACATACGTCAGAGGCACTCCTCAACCTGGTCAAAGACGCGCGGATCGTCGCGGTCTCAACCCTGAACGGCGACTTCTTCTTCCCCACATTCCAGTTCAGCGCGAGAGGAGAGCTTCTCCCAATCCGAGAAGTGCCCGCGCCGTTTTCTCCAAGTCGTGACTGTGAATGGTTACGCTTCGAGCGCAGCCAAAGCTGCCCGCAAAGCCAAACCCAAATCCGGCGCGGGGGAGCGTCTCTGCCAGGTAGTCGACTCTTTTTGCACCTCTATCGGCCCGCGCACGAGCACGTCAGTGATGGACAAGCCATCGCGGCTCAGGATGCCTGACAGACTTCCAGTACACATGAGTACACGCAGAGCCCAACGCCCGCAGGGACCACCGTCAGAGTCCCCGTTGCCTCCACCGACGCTTGAGGCCGAAACCGATAGCTCACCAACAAAGGCGCCGATACGGGATATTGGCAAGGGCTTCCGCTGGTATGACATTCCCTACCTACTCCTACACACACTCCAATACTCGCGATTTGCAGTGTGGCTTCCTGCTCGTCTGCGTTTGAAGATTCGTGAGACGGTTAGCTTCCTGTTTCAAACACACCACAATCGGTGGCGCCGCGCTGTCGGCACCTTGTCCAACTTCGATCGCATCGAAATGCCAGATGGTGAAAAGGTGTCGATGCCTAGTGTGTGGATTGCCGAGTACTTCACCCCTAGCGGAGTGCGCAGCCTTTATGACGCAATTCACACGTCCGGCTGGGACGGAGGTCGATTCTTGGGAATGGATCCGGGTGGAACCGAATCGCTAACGTCGTCGCGCAGCGGTCAAGGTCAGATCTGGTGGCGTATTGCGGACCTAACGTCGATGTCGGCTGGTTTCACCTCCTTCGACTCGCAGAGAGCGAGGCTGCCTGCAGGCGTTCAGAGCATCAACCTTGTTGGAGTGTCCATCGGGAACGGACTGACGGCTGTCGTGGCAGGATTCAACCTTGACGAGTCCGTCTCGGAACGTCTGAACAAGGAGTTGCACGCGCCCCACCGCAGTGAAGTGGTCAAACGGAAAGGGGAGAGAGCGGTGTCGCAAGGCCCCAAAGCCGTGCTGCAATACCGCGTGCAAAGCGTTCGCAACGACATACACCGCGAGCTTCGTAGCTGGATGACGAAGACACTGCCCGGCGCGTTCGCGCGTGCTCAATACCCGCACCCGCTTTTCGACCTGATCCTCTTCGACGTGGCAGATCCTCTGGGTCGCGACGAGGGAAAGCTCGCTAAGAACGATGCGATACGTGCGATTGGAGTAGGTGAAAACGCGGTATACGTGTCTCGGAGCGAGAGTTTACCCGGTCTCGTCCTCGATCAGCCTTCCCGCATGAACTGGACGCCGGATATCTCGCAGAACGTTTGGTCGCTCTGGGGAAACCGGTCTGCGGTGCCTGCTCTAACCCATGGGATGGGCCGCCCAGATGTCAGCAGCGCTGGCTACTCTGTCGGTGAAACGATGACGGAGTACATCGCTCGCTCCGGCCTCACGGCGCTGCTGCACCTTATGCGCGGCAGCGCATCCAACGCTCACGACAACGCACGCAAGTTGCACGGTGGAACGAGCAGCCGAGATCTGAAGCGACTCAGGGACCGTACTCTCACCACCAGTCTTGACCTTGCCAGACTAGAGCAAGACATCAGGGTCTACAACGATCGGCGATGGCGAGATCGAGAGCCACAGTTCTACCTCGATGTCGCGCCTTTCTTCAAGAAGAGGGATGAGGAGAAGGGTCTCAAGGCATTCAGACCACGGGACTTGAACAAGAATGAAAGGAAGGTCCAAAAGCGGCTGGCGCGCGAGCTTGTCGCCTTCGACGCGGAGTACCGAGAGGTACTAGGGACCGTCGCGTCCCTGGGAGCGTCGCTAGACTCCCGCCGTGTGCAGCGAGTCGCGACCTGGGTCGCAGTTGTGTCTCTGGGAGTGGCGCTCGTGACGCTTTGGGCGACCCAGAAGTCACCACCCGACCTGGTCGGAAGTGCATGCTTGCTCGGCCAGGGACTTGGCTGGTGGTATTGCTGAGGTGACGATCTCAGGGCATAGCCGGCTCTGAGACACATCGGCTCAGGCCAGACGTGTCGAATGGGAACTCGAGACGGGGACGTTGACATTCAGCGTCCCCTTTAGCCGTTCAAGAATGAAATATGCGTGGGCTGATCTTGTTTCAAGTCTCGGAAGTTAGGGCCCGTCGTGTTCTGTATCTTGCTTGCCAATTGTCTTTCGTGCCTTCTCGAACGGCGAGTCAAGGACAGCGGCCGCGGCGAGCACCCGCCAGGCCTTGATCCGGGCCGAGTCGCTGAACGGGCCGAGCGCGGCATCGAGTGAAAGCTCTACCCCTTGATTACGTCTATGCCAGCGGTCGATGACTGTTCTGGTTTCGACGCCAGCGTCTCCAACCAAGTACGCATTGCACGGAGGTCGTCCGGGCGGAGACCAACCATGGGGTGTGGAGGGATCATCAGGCTGGGGGTGCCGATCGTCGCTCCGAGAACTTTCCACCCATGCAGTTCAACTTCGCCGTCGTCGACCCAGATGAAAGGGCCAGCGTTGGAAGCTTGATCTTCCAGGATGCGTTGCGCTTTCCACCAGCCCCGGGTCTCGCCCGAGGGGCGAGGCCCTGGCAGTAGGGGAAGGATCCGTGCGTCCGCTAATCCGCCCAGCTGAGGGACCAGGAAGCGGCGGACTGCGTCAGCTTCGACCCATGTGGTCACCCAGACCAGATCTACTGTGAATTCGGCGCGTAGGCGCTCCAAGCCTTCAATAAGGGCGGGCGCCCAGACGACGTCGTATGTGACAGTTCTGTCTTCGCCATAGTCCACAAAAACCGAAGCCGAGGTAGCGGGACCCCATCCAGAGTCAGGGCGGCCAAACGGGCAGACGCATCCGTCGATGTCCAAGTACAGCCTCGGCGCGACTGCTTTGGTCTCCTGGCTCATCATCAAGACGACCTCCTCCTGCTGGTTCTCTAATTCACCGTTCCAACATTGCCTCACTTCGAACCTAATGAGACAACACGAACTCTGAGCAGCGTGGAGCCAGTATCTTTGCCCCCGCTTTCCAACGGCAGGAGTGTCCAAGGTCCAGCGGTCCCAGGAATGCAATGGTCATCTTGGGAAGCTGTAACTTCTTCCAATTTGGCAAGCGGCTGATTCACTTCCGCATGCAACAGCACTCTTTCAGCATCTTACGATCGGCCGATCGAGCTTCCAAGGCGGGTCGCTGAACTCCTTCGGTTCCTGGCCCATTAGTCGACCCCTGGGGCCGTCAAGGAGATCGACGAGGTGCAGTCTCCTGCGCGATGGGCGTCGCTTCGGCTACTACAACCCGCCTTCAGCCCCGCGGTGGAGGCTGGACATGGGATGATCATCGAACGCGCTTTGGGCAAAGCACTATGCACAGATGGAGCACATGAATATGGCCAAGTTGGAAGATGAAATCGCGGCAAGACGCAGGGACATATTCACTGACTCCTACAGCATGTCCATTGGCGAACTGACGAATCTCTACCGGGAGGGTGAACTAGAAGTTCATCCCGAATTCCAGAGAATCTTCCGCTGGGATGATCTTCAGAAGACGCGTCTTGTCGAAAGCATTCTTCTTGGTATCCCGTTACCCTCAATATTCGTCGCTCAGACGGAGAACGGCGCCTGGGATGTAGTCGATGGAGTCCAGCGGCTGAGCACCATTCTGCAGCTTCAGGGTTTTTTGACCGATGACAACGGCAGTCTGGTGCCGCCAATCAGGCTTCAGGCCACGAATTTGCTTCCATCCCTTGCGGGCAAAGAGTGGGACAACGGTAGCGATGAGTCAATCTCCTTCACTCAAGCGCAGCGATTGGATTTCAAACGAGCGAAGCTCGACCTCAAGATTGTCAAACGTGAGTCCAGCGCCGAGACGAAGTACGATCTCTTCCAACGGCTAAATTCCTACGGCTCGCAAGCTACGCCGCAAGAAGTCCGAAGCTGTATTCTCATCGCGAGCAATAGAGGGTTCTATTCTTGGCTAAGCGAACTAGCGAGCGACCCACATTTCCTGGCGACAGTCGCAATCAGTGAGCGACTTGTGAGCGAGCAATATCATCTCGAGTTGGCATTGCGATTCCTAATCCTGCGGAAGCTTCCCGAGGGTTTAATTGCGACCATCGGCAATCTCGGCGATTTTCTAACATCCGAGGCGGTGAGCATGGCGCTCGACCCGTCCTTCGATGAAGAGACGGAAGGAAATGCCTTCAGAAAGACCTTTGCGCTGCTTGACGACGCAGGGAATGATGCGATGTTCAAGAGATGGAACGAAACCCGAGGTCGTTTCCAGGGAGCCTTCCTCAACACGGCATTTGAAGTGGTCGGGATGGGGCTCGGCTTTAACATCGACTCATACGCGAATGCCGAAGAAACGAGCGCAATCGATAGAGCCAAGAGTTTCTGGTCAAATGATCAGTACACAACGGGGTTTGCAACAGGCGTTCGAGCCGACGCGCGTATGGCAAAGAGTATCCCGCTGGGTCGACAGCTTTTCGCTAAGTAGAAACGGCATTTGACGGGTGCCAACGCTTCTAGAAGGGCTTGTCGATCGCTTGGATGGGGACCTGGCAAATCGCCGTCGCGAGATCGTCGACTTCCGATTGATGGTGGACGCCAGTTCTGGTTCTCGGCGCGACCTATTGGCTCGAGCTTGTCACGTTATGGCTTACGCCCACTGGGAGGGCTTCGTAAAGTTGGCGATCGAGGTGTACCTCGACTACGTGCTGACCCGCGGTCTAAACGTCGGTTCATTAAACTTCGGCCTCCAGAGTCTTGCGGTGAGAACGCCAATGCGATTGGCCACCGAACCTGATCGATCAATTGAGAGAATTGCAGACCTGCTCAAGTTGCTCGATGGACGAACGACTGAGCGGTTCGTCGTAAGTCCGCACGATATCGTGCAGACGGGAAACATGACCGCGGGGACCCTGAAAGCGCTTCTCGGCTGTGTTGGTCTTGAGTACCTCCCGGCTTATCAGACTCGCGAGAAGTTCATTGATTCGGTCGTCTGCGGGCGAAGACATCGCATTGCTCACGGAGAATGGCAACCTATCTCCGGAGACGATGCGAGGGCAGTCGCTGGTGATGTATTGGTTCTGTGCGCGGAACTCAACGAGCAGATTCAAACCGCAGCAGCCTACGAGACTTTTTTGCTCTGAACTGCGTCGGTCAGTTCCACAGGCGTCACGCTCCAATTTGGAGGCTCCTATAGCGACGCAACATCCCTCGCGATGGCCCCCATCCGAGGTTCAGATGAGGACCCTGAGGGAGCCAAACGTGTTTGAACGCAATGCCTCTCGGTGCTCTTTTCGTGATGCACCTGCGGCAGAACAATAATCGGGGGACCTTGTGACGACTCGAAAGTATGGTTAGGGGCGGAGTAGTAGGCACTTCTCCGCTTATCTATACCGACTCTGGATCCCGAGCGCTAGAACTCGGCTTGAGGGACACATGCTACTGAGACACGATCGTTCCCCAGTGTCGATAGTGGTCTTGTTGAATCGTCAGCCTTAGAGCCCGTGTGAGAGCACTTTGTGTGCTTCACAGTGAGACGACTCATCAAAACGGCATCTGGCTCCTCATCGTTTGGGATGCGCGGACCAGTTTTGGGCTGGACCGAGTGTCTCGGAAATCATCACTTTTGTGAGACTGTGCGGGAGCAGTGCCCTGAATCTGTGACGCGCCGCGGGGTGGCACACGACTTTTCCGATTCCCCAGCGCCTGGCGCAGAGCGTCAGCCCGGGGCCTTCGCCTTTTCCTTTTGGCGGCGACAAGATCGTCACTCGGGCCGCAACGGCTACTGGGCGCCCGACTTGGGGACCGTTCTCATGATTGTGCGCGTGACCTCGAGGCTGCCAGTTGCTGGAAGTGGAACGATCTCGTCGTTACCTTCCAAATGCGGTATCCAATCGTCTTCTTCTTTACAGTAAAACCAGTTCGCATATTTAGTGCCGAACGAGGTTCCACGTGTCTTGCTCAAGTGGTCACTTGCCCTCTGATATTCAGCGAGGGATTCTGGGGTCGGAGTTCGACGCACGACGAGTTTCCAGCGAGGTCCCTGATAAGTCTCGCTGTAATCAAGATGGCGATTGCTGCGATTGTGGCGGTAGTAGAGGCTCCATGATGGAGTACTGATTTGCCAGAAGAGGGCTCGCTCGATTACACCTTTTCGGTGAAGCGTGCCGGCCGCTCGTCGAAGTGACGTTGTCTCACTCGGCCCTCTTGCAGGGCCGGACCCGTGAAGGTCAAACCATGCCAGAGGGGGAATCTCCTCAGCATCCAGGCTGGACAGCAGCCTGCGCTGTACAGAACCTAACCCGCGGGACATGAGCTAAGTGTTGCACTACTAGGCGTACGTGTCAGCGGCAGCGGCCACGCTAGAAGAAGGAAAGGCCCGCTCTGTTAGCGCAGAGCGGGCCCAATGGTCTTCCTCAGCAACCAAGCATCGGAGCAGACATGGCGAGTGTACGACGAAAAAAGGGCTCGAAGGTACTCCGGCCTCACGTGAAAGCCCGATTGAGCCTGGAGCTACGGGTTCATGTTGAACTGGACGCGAAGGTCAGGGCATTAGTGAGGCTCGCTATCGTAATTTCGGTCGCAATCTCAATTGGGAACCAGGCGATGGGGGACCTTGCACCAGCCCTCTTGAAAGTGCTCAACTGACTCGCGTGTTGGGAAAGGGGCCAGCCTGCCATAGGGAAGGCATAGTCTCCCAGTACCTCGACCGAGACCTACCGAGACCTACCGAGACGTGGCTAGATGCGGCCCACCCATCGCTTTTGTACAACGGCTCGACCAGCGGGACCGCGACCTTGGCTAGACCATCCGGTTGCTGGAACGCCGATTCACCGCCATCCCGAGCCCGCTTCTAGCCGCGACCGAAGCGGCGGTAGAGCGGACCTGCGTCCCCTACGTTGAAGTCATGGGATACGGGGCGGGCGTCAATCTATTTCTCTTCATCGCGAGCCTGATCAGCTGGATGGTCATGCGAGGAGTTTCCCCGGGGATGAATGCGGTTGGCACCCTCTTTGTCACCGGCTTCGGGGTACTCACCATCGTCTTCTTCCTCCGTCACGTCTACCGGTCCGTCATGCCGCGCGAGCCAGTGGGCCCGTACCTGATCATGGCGGCCGTCACGTGCGCCATCGCAGTCGCCCTGAACTCGTGGGCGATGGCGGGCTCGCAGGCCGCGGCCGACACCAAGGCCGAGGCGGCGGGGACCGTCAAGACCTGGTTGACCGGGAACACCTCGGGAGATTCGCACTACCTCGGGAAGTGGAGCGCATCCAAGAGCGTCGACATCACTACCGACGAGTTTCCACAAACCCGCGTGACACTCAGCCTCACACTGGATTCCTCCCGCCCAGACCTAGACGTGATCCTCGTGCTCAATTCTGGGACCGAGGTTCTCTGCGAGAGCGAGAAGGCGGTCAACTGGGCCCGGACCAACTATGGCCTGAAGGTCGAGGCGCCCTGCGATATGGTCGTCCCGCTGGAGGACCTAAATCACCTGCGGCGAGTGACGATCGCCGAGAGCACCAGGGTCGGCAGGTAGCCCCGCCATGCGAACGTGGATTAACGTCAGCCTGCTCGTCTTCCTCGCCAGCGCCATCACCTGGATGGTGGTGAGGGGCGCCTCGGCGGAGGCCAACGTGCTGTCGACTCTCGGAGCAACGCTATTCGGTGCGCTCCTCGTGGGGCTCTGCCTCCTCCGTCAATACCGGGAGGCTGAACCGGGGGAGCGTTCAGATTCGTACCTGCTCGCGGGTGGCATCGTGGTGGCCCTTGCCGTAGGCCTGAATACGTGGGCAATCGTCGGGATGCAGGCCGAGCGGGCCGCCGCCGACCCAACGGAGGGGACGGTTTCGACGGTATTCGCCGGGAGCAGGTCTGGAGATTCCGTACACATGGGCAAGTGGCAGGCGAACCCTCAGGTCGAAATCTCCACGGACCACTACCCCGAGACGGTCGTGACGATGACCCTCGTCGCGGGCTCCTCAAGCCCGGACTTCGATGTGATCCTCGTGCTGAATGACGGCATCGAGATCCTGTGCGAAAGCGACAAGCGGGCCAACTGGAAGCGGTCTGTCGCCGGTGTGACGATCAAGGCTCCGTGTGAGAGCGTCGTCCGGCTGCGTGACCTGAAACAGCTGCGCACGGTGAGGCTCAAGGAGAGCCTTCGAACCGGCTGGTAACCCTGCGATTACAGACCGTGGAGTCAGCCGCTCAAGCGATGAAATGAGCATGGCAAACTGAAAAGTTGGGAAAGGGTTCACATGCAGATTTACCGACTCAGCGTTACGCTCGCCCAGCCTCTGGCGGACGATGACTATGACCGACTCTTCGATTTGGGCCTGGACGACTGCACGCTGGGCACAGAGGATGAGACGGGACTCGTCCTAGCGTCCCGCGAAGCAGAGGACTACGACTCAGCCTTGCTCAGTGTGACCGAGGCTCTACGACACGCTGGTTTTTCGGTCACCGCCGTGACTAGTGCCGAACCCGAATAGCCGTGTAGATTCCTCGGCAGCTGTTTCGCTCTCTGCTGCCATGCGTTCAACGCCTCAAGATTTCGGCCTGGCGAATGGCGTCTTGGATCACGGTCTCAGCTTCGCCGGCTGTAGCCGTTCAAGATTGCTAACACCGTCTTGTATGTCCTTATTCACGATCCAGAGTGCGATGCTCCACTCGTCCAGGCTGCCTCGCAGGACTTTCAGTACCTCGCGCAATCTTGCGACGAGTTCGCCATTCGGGCCGAGTTGAGAGCTTGGGAAGAGCACGTCGCCCTCAAGGGTCCTAACGTTGAGGAGCTGCCCATCGCTAACCAATCCAAGGGAATCCTTCTCTGTGAGACCCAGCCAGTTCAGTAGCCCTGCCCAGTCGCAGAAAGGCCCGACCGCGTTCGCAAGGGCTCGTGTCGCCTCTTCGTCGTCCATTGTTGGAATGCTGCTCAACTGTCACGCTAGAAGCCAACGATCGTGGATGTTTCTGGTCCAGGCTTCAGCGTCACCAGCCAGGTCCGCATGGCGTGAATGTCATCCGGCCGGAGGCCGACCATGGGGTGCGGGGGATCATCAGGCTGGGTGTACCGGCCGTGGCACCGAGCACTTTCCAGCCGTGCAGTTCAACCTCGCTGTCGTCCGCCCAGATGAATGGCCCCGCCTTGGCGGCTTGATCTTCGAGGAGGCGTTGCGCCTTCCACTAACCCCGAGTCTCGCCTGAACTGCGAGGCCCCGGAGTCAGAGGCAGGATCCGACCATTCGCCAGACCGCCCAGTTCGGGGACCAGGAGTCGCCTCACGGCATCGACTTCCGCCCAAGTGGTTAGCCAGATCAGTTCAAGAGCGAACTCGGCTCAGAGAGTGACGAGGGCCTCGATCAGAGCAGGTGCCCAGACCACGTCATAAGTCGCGGCCCTGTCGTCATAGTCAACGAGGACTGAAGCAGTCGTCGTCGGACCCCAGGCTGCGTCATGGCGCCCGAATGGGCAGACACACCCGTCCACATCCAAATAGAGTCGCGGTGTAACCACCTCAGGTGTCCTGGTCACCGTGACGTCCCCTCGTGCAGATTCTTTGGCCGCTCGGTGACGTTGCTGCAATTCGCTCGCAATGAGAGCATACGAACTATGACTGACAACCACGCACCCGATGCTGTGACGAGCGAAAGGCTGCCGAAGAATGCGGGGTTCCAAGTACCCGACGAAGCGGTCAGGCGCTTGGCGGAAGCCGTGGCCAGACTGGCGAACGATCCCGACTATTTCATCCAAGCGCTCACGGAAATGCTGCTGGCGATGGAGCCAACGTCATTTGATGAGCTACCAGAGAACGAAGTGCGATTTCTGATGGAATCGGGTGCGTTCACCGCCGAAACGTGGGCATCGACGTCAGAGGGCAAAGGAAGTCCGCAGCTCCGGATGACAGAAGGATGGCTGGTGGACATTCTCGCAACCATGTCGCTAGATGACGTAAGAGGATTCCTAGGCTGGGAAGAGGAAAGAATTGGGGTGGCCGTTGCTCACGGGCATCTGTACGCGGTCGAGATATCAGGTAGCCTCCGCTTCCCCACCTGGCAATTCAATGTCGGATCCCCGGCGAAACTGCTGCCCGGTCTCACCGAAATCATCGAACTTGTGATGTCGCGATGGCACTGGCGAAGCGTCGCTGGATTCATGGCCACACCGCAGTCAGACCTCGTCGCAAAGGGACGCCAAACCCCGGTCGCGTGGCTCCGCGACGGAGGTGATATTAAGGTCATCATCGACATCGTCGAGGCAGCGGACTGGACCTAGCAGTAGCCTCTGAGTATTTGACGCTCAGAGCACCACCTAATCGTGCGGTTCAGTACCATCGCTCGTTCGAGAGGGCACCACGCGTGGCATGGTTCAGCACCACCGGCCCACCGAACGCTGGTCCGGGCAGGTGGTAGTGGAATTTCGGTGACTCGCTGGCAAGCAGTCGGGTTGGTGGGCTCCCGTCCGGGGCGGAGATCCCGACCGGACGTTCTGACCGCGCGGTGTTGCGTCCTCTAGGCTTCGGAATGAGCAAACGCTCTCGGTCCACGAACCGGGGGGGATGGAGGGGGAGAGCTGATGGACGCCAGCGGCCGCAATGACTGGGGCGAAGTAGAGGCGACGGCATCGTAATGAAATCGTCGAATTCGAAAGCACGTCGCGCGACACACGCAGCGAAAGTCACCGCACGCAGCGCGCAGAGTTCCGGCACGATCAAGTGCTACGTCGCGCCGTTCGAACACCCCGACGGAACGACTGACCTTTGTCTCCGAGAGAAGGTGACGCGGCGAAGAGTGAGGGTTGTCACTGACCAACAAATGCTTCTGCCGCTCAGGCCAATAACGAACCTGTTGCAAGACTGTTACGCCCACGGCGGCGGCCTCGTCGAGCCTCGAAGCCGGAAAGAGCACATAGCCATCACCGGCACGATCGTCACTCAAAATCCTCGGGAGATACACGCATGGATGGGCGGAGAGTTTTCCGTGAAGGTCGACATCCTGACCGCGGACATCGCGTCTCGGCCTGTCTCAGTCTGGTGCTATGTCGAGGAGTATGACGTCGAGGACGAAAGCCGCGGCCTTCGACTGCGAGAAAAGATCACAGGCCGCAAGGTCGAGATGTATGGGAAGACCAAAGAGCACCTGATCAAGTTCCTTTCCAGCCCGATCTTCACCGGCGCAGACAAGCACATGCCCAATCTCTACCAGAAGGACGGCTACTGCGATTACGTGCTCGTTTCTGGCGGGACCACCGTGGACTCGTATGACGTGCTTCTCTTCGAAGACGACGACCAGCTCACCTACTTGCTCGGCCCGACACTTGATACCGCGTACCGGGACGCCTTCCGGAAACTAGAAGAGGAGTCTGCGGCCGCGATGCACGCGCGTACCGCCAGGACCCACTTCGAAGGAGGCCGATACCGCGAGGCCGTGCTCTCGGCCCGTCTCGCGGTCGAAATGGCCTGCGGCGGCGGCGGTCCCGCAGTGAAGCGTCGGCTGGCTGATGCTCCCCAAGCCATCTCTGCCGCGGCTGAGGCCCTTTACACAACGCGACACGTCGCCGTGCACGAGGGTGGTACCCGCGTCGAACAGCCGCACGCGTTGCAAGCGATCAACGCGATGAAACGTATCCGTGACCACCTGGACTCCGAGAGCCCTGCTTGACCGGCCGATGCGCGGTCGCCGAAGCTAGCGGCCAGCTACCAGGTTCGCAATGGACTGATCCAGGTGAGGGTTCTTTGGATCAAGGCCACTAGAAAACTGCTTCCCCTGCTCTCCCACTAGGCCGTGCTGCCATCCTCGGAAAAGGGTGTGCCACCAGCGCATCACGCTGAGGAGCAGCCGCTGGCGACCCTCAATGAGGGTCTCTTCCGTCAGATCCGCCCATCCACCGCATTCCGTGACCGCGCGATGCTCGGCTTCCTCCCAGGATGCCCACGGCGGATCATCCATACCCTTTCGCCCTCGCAACGCGTCGAGATCGCGATACCTGCCCGAAGTCGCTGACCACCGATCTAGCGCGAGCAGAACATCTCCCCAGTAGGGGTCGGAGAGAACCTCCTCGACGAGACCTCGCACGTAAGGCATTGCTGTCCGAGATTCGACCAGATAAATGTCTATTACTCTCGCGTTCAGTTCGCCAAGCGCATGCCCAGAAGCTCCTGATCCGAACCTCGCGTCCACTTCTCGACCGTGGCTCTCTTCGTTGAGCCAGAACGTGACCTTGAGGACACGCTCTACCCCCTGTGACAGCTGCGTGAAGGCGCCGCCAGGCTGGCGGGCCTGCCACCTCGGGCTCGCAACTTGGTTCAGTCCGAGGGCAAGCAGCTCCGTCGCCGTGGTGAGCTCGCTCGCAAGATGTAGCGCACGCATCACCTGGTCACTTGGGCGGTTCACCATACGAGCAGACTATCTGCCGAGACCCCTCGCTCGGAGCTTGACCGCAGGTCAGGCTGTGGCCGCCTAAGGACCACTTCGTTTCGGGAAGAGTTCGTTCGCTTAGCAATTTCAGCAGGGCTGCGGAGGTGACCAGGGCGATTTGCCCGACGGCGCGGGCTGATCCGTGAGGTGATCTGACTGGTCGAGACTCATGTGCAGGACGGTAACAGCGCGACCGGTGAAATAGTCGTACGTGTCCTCGGGTCTCCGGCGACATGACTCTCCTGGTGCGGACGCGGAACGCGTTGCCGAGGCCGGTGGCGGCAATCAGGTCGGCAAAGGTGACTGGCCAGCCGTCGCGGCGCTTCTCAATCCAGACTGTATGGCCGCCGGTTGGCGGCGAGAGCCGATCGAGGTGGTGCTCAACCACGCCGACCGTGGTGCTCAGTCACACCAATCGCGCCACCGCGCACTAGTGCTCAAGTGCACCGAACGTGGTGCGCACGGAAACGAATATTCAGCGGAGTGTCCAGCAAGGATCGTGAGTTTCGAAGCCGGATCTACGAATGGGTAGGCGAGGCGACCGTCATCAGCGTTCAAATTGAGTCACAGATGAAGCGCCTACTCAGTCTGGTTGACGGTGGAGATGCAGGCTCATTCGTCGAGGTCGAGCCCATGTGGTCAGAGGTCGCGGAACCGCTGCGCGCCGCGGCAAAGGAGTTGGCAGCAGCAGAGCCGGCGGTTGCTGTTAAATCGATTGATTCGGCGGAAACCCAAGTTTTGGCAGCGCTTCTATGGGCCGATCAGCATCACGTCGCGTAGGCACGAAATCCCATCGTTCATTCAACCTGGTGGGACTTCGCCGACACAGGTGCCACTCGGTCAAGGTTCTATCCCGACGGTGAGAGTGAGTTTCAGTTTTTGGACTGAGCGCGCCCTAAGGACGACTGCAACAACTTTTGGGACTTCAATGAGATGCTCGATCGGATTGTCGGGGACGAATGGCCAAGGCTTTACCTTCCTCAAATCCTCGACGGGGTCGCGCATGGTTCAGCGAGTGCTGTGGAGACAAAAGGGTGAGCAAGTTCTCTGCTCCCGACGATGGTAGGGCTCATCCGGTTGCGTGTTGGCCTACTCCCCAAGCTGGACATATGTACGGATTTCTCTCCGTGCGCCGGGTCCTGTGGTACCAAAAGTTCTCGAAGCCAGCGGCGTGTTGGGCAATGACATCTCGCTCACCGACGACTCGCGATCAAAACGGCATACCCCGTTCGGCCATGTTTTGCATAGCCTGATCTTGAGCGAGAAAAACACCAGCGATGTTTCCCGCCAGATTATTCTGTTCCACGCGGGTTAGATCGGCCCAACGTGGGCGCTGCCCAGCAGTGGCCGTCGATTGCTGATCTGCCAGACACCGAGCGGTCTCGTCTACGAGAGCCACCCGGAAAGGGGGCCAATAATCGCGCCAGCTTGACTCAGCCATTCTGCACTACTCCACTGTTTTACTGTTTTAACGGATCGCGCCGCGGAGGCGCCAGACGATCACGACCACCGAAGCATTGACGAGCGCCGTCTTGACGTCGCCGACAGTCGGCCGCAGGCATCGGGTTGCGGCAGCACACGTTCAAGACGATTGACGCAAGGCGCTGCGTTCGACTGAACGTTCGTATGGCCTCCAAAATTATGCCACATGGATTAGGCCATCTCGATTGACCATCACCGCGAGCCTTGAACAGTGGCAAAGCGGACCGAGGTAGATGATGACGCTTGGTGCGCGTACGTTGCTGAACTGGCTACCAACCTTCGACGTCTCCGCCTGTCCGCGGTCTTGAGCCAGGAGGATGTCGCATATCGCGCGGGGTTGACACGGTACACCTACCAGAAGTACGAGAAGGGCGAGTCTGCGCCTGGGAGGCCTGCGAATCCGACGATACGGACCTTGCTTGCGATCGCCCAGGTACTCCAGGTACCACTTTCGGACATCCTGCCAAATGAAGTCCCGGACCTGAGGCTGCGCTGAACAATCGAACTATTGCTGGTTTCTTTGCATGGCTTCTGCGGGATACTGCGGGGGAGAAAGTCATAGTTTCGGCTACCGTCCCTTCTGCTCCAGTGGAGTTGGAGGGGAGAATCGTGGGATTCTTCTACTAGAGCGGACGCTCTGTTCACGCCGAACCAATGGGCCCGCGTGGCATTGCTCGAAGGATGGAAGTCTAATGAGACACGCGTCGGTCGCAGCTGACTTACAGCGACTCGGATGGTTTTCGACCCCGCTTCGTAGACCAATCAACTGACTTGAGTGACGTTCTCGCAGTTGGCCCATCGTGCCCCTGGGGTACCGAGCAGAGCCAACGCCCAAGAATGGGCTGCAGCCGGGGCACGATATTTCGCGTGCGTTACACGAGCCGGGCCTGGGTGCGAAAGTGCCGTCAAGCCGGCACTTCACACGCCTGCTCAGATCGGTTGCGCCCCGGTATTGATCCCGGACCCCTGCCTCACAAGCGCCATCCCATCCTGGCCTGGCCCTAGTTCAGCCAATATTCGGTCGCTCGAAGGGGCTAATCGGGCTTTCGCGGTTTTGGCCGCAGCTCGACGATGTCGGGACTATCTCTGGGTCGCCGGGCTCCCTCAGATTGACCTCCCCCCAAAGCCGAGTCACTTGATTCTTGATCTAGCCAATCGTCCAGGTCGCCGTAGATCCCATCAAAGATGTTCTCGATCATGCGAGCACGGTATTGCTTTTTCACGACCTGAGCAATGTCCCCGTCCCGCGAATACTTGAATCTCTCTGGATTCGGGCATGTCTTCTCAGACAGAACTCCCGGGGATGACTGTAGGTGGCGTCGCTCACTTCGACGACCGTGGAATTGGGTGATGTCTGTCCTGACTCTTGACTCCCGACATCTGACACTTTTTGTCACCACGGATAAGATGGCCGCGAATCCGTGCCCGTGCGGGCAGTACGGCGTCGCCGGCCTCGAGTGCTCGTGCCCGCCGAGCGCCCGGCGGCGGTACCTCGCCCGCATCTCCGGGCCGCTGCTCGACCGGATCGACATCCAGTTGCACGTGAACCGGATCACGGCGGCCCAGTTGCGGCTCGCCGCCGAGGAACCACGCCTGACGAGCTCCGCGGCGCGGGAACGGGTGATCCAGGCCAGGGGCGCCGCACGGGAGCGCCTCGCCGGCACACCCTGGTCGCTCAACTCCGCGGTGCCCGGTTCCTGGCTCCGCGGCAGGCACCTGCGCCTCGACCGGGCGACGACGGCCGCGCTCGATCGAGCACTGGAACGCGGTGGCATCACCATGCGCGGCTATGACCGGGTGCTCCGCGTCGCCTGGTCGATCGCCGACCTCGAGGGCGCCGATCTGCCCGGTGTCGAGCAGCTCGGGCAGGCTCTCTACCTGCGCACCGGCTAGAGCCGGACATCCACCGACGGAAGGACAGGACGCACGATGCCATTCGAACCCGATGAGACCACGATGATGGACCTCGCGACCGGCGTGCGCCCACCCGGGGCCGCCCTGACCGCGGAGCTCGCGGCCGAGCTGCACGCTCGCGCGGCCTGGTCGTGCATCAGCGAACCCGGCGATGGGACCGCAGGTCTCGTCGTGAGGGCGCTCGGCGCCGTTCCCGCCTTGCGCCTCGTGATCGAAGCCTGGTCACCTGACCGTGTTGCCCGGGAGCTCCTCGCCGCGGGGGTGGAGCAGGGAACGGTCGTCGCCGCCGGACTCGACCGCGCCCTGGAGCGCTGGCGCCCGCGGCTCGATCCTGTCGTCGTCATGATTTCGCTTCGGCAGGCTGCGCGATCGGGCGCACGGCTGGCTATCCCCGGTGACCACGACTGGCCGGCCGGGCTCGAGGACCTCGGGGTACACGCCCCGCTCGCCCTCTGGTGGCGTGGCCCTGCGGATGCCCTCGGCGCGTTCCGGGAGTCGATCGCCCTTGTCGGCGCCCGGGCCGCCACCCGCTACGGCGAGCACATCGCGATGGAAGCCTCCGCCGGACTAGTGGACCGTGGATTCGCGATCATCAGCGGCGCCGCGTACGGGATCGACGGGATGGCGCACAAAGCGGCGCTCGCGAGCAGCGGTCGAACCGTGGCGTTTCTCGCCGGGGGAGTGGACCGGCCATATCCGAGCGGACACGTCGACCTCCTCGAGCGGATCGCTGGGGAGGGCGCCGTCATCTCCGAGCTCCCGTGCGGGGCCGCGCCCACCAAGTGGCGGTTCCTGCAGCGGAACCGGCTGATTGCCGCGACCAGTCTGGCCACCATCGTCCTGGAGGCCGGATGGCGGTCCGGATCGCTCAATACCGCCGGCCACGCGGCCGCCCTCGGGCGGCCGCTCGGCGCCGTTCCCGGCCCCGTCACCTCACCGGCGTCTGCCGGGTGTCACCGGCTGATCCGCGAGTACGACGCCGTCTGCGTGACGACGGCCGCCGAGATGGCGGAACTCGTCGCCGAGCACCTGGTCCAGGTGCCTCTGGACTTTCCGGAATCAGATACGGAAACGGAACGCGGGATCGCGGGCGGCGGGCGCACCAGTGAACAGGTGCGGGTCTTCGACGCCCTGAGCGGCCGGTCCCCACGCGAAGTCGGCGACCTCGCCCGCCGCGCCGGCCTCTCCACCATGTCTGTGCGTGCCGCGCTCGGTGCCCTCGGGCTCGAAGGCGCCGCGCGCGAGCGTGCGACCGGCTGGGTACGGAACGCCTGAGCGCGCCGCCTGCACCCGTGCTGGGGGTGTCGAACTCCGCTTGATGATGGCTGATTCTCACTAGGCTGAACGCGAGACGGGGGGAGTCGTTGGCAGCCCTGACTCTGGGTGCGATGCGGGTCGGGACCGCGACTGTGTTGTCTGTGCAGGATTGATTGATCGCGTCGTTGCGTTCCGAACAGCACGACACGCGTGTGACCATACTCAAAACGGGGTGGAATTCAATGTTTGACGTCATGACAGATCCACAAGGAGGGCGCTGATGGCCGTTCCGAGGCCCTTCTGCTCATGGAAACGTTGCCTGGCAGTTGTGAGCGCGGGGGCTCTGTCGATCATCGCTCTCTCTGGCTGTTCTGCGCCGAGCGGCCGAGCCGATCAGACACTGCTGGAAGGTGCCCGGCACGCCCAGCAGGAAGTAACGTCACTCCTCGCGAACGTACCGGTGGAGTGGTTGCAGGCCAATGCGACCGACGTCCCCTTGAACAATTCCTCCTATTGCGAGAGCGTCATCGACACCGGGCCATCGGGAAGCGCGGCATGGACATATGGACTCGGCTATGACCTGGTCAAGCCGATGCCCAATGAAGAGCTTCTGAAACTTTTGGCCCCGACGGGCGACGGGTGGGTTTTGCGTCCCGAGCAGACGATCGCAGGCCTCACGAAGGACCCCAGCGTCGTGAACCTCTACTACGACGGACCCGATGGTATGACGGTGAACGTCCACCTTGACGCGGAGCGCGCCACGCCACCCAGGATCTTCGTCGGCGCGACGAGTCGGTGCATCCGCAACGGCGACACCGGTCCGGGCACGTTCCCGGCGCCGACACCGACGTCGATCCCCATGCCTACTGCAGCACAGTGACGTCAGGGCCACCCTGATTGCCCGCTCCCGCGGCTGGTCCGGATAGCTCGCCGCTGGATTGGGGGCAGGGCCAAGCTGGAACCAAATCCAGATCCAGAACCGATGAGACGTAGCTCGACGACCAGTCGAGTTCTCAGCGCTGACCGGGACCTTCTTTCTGGGATCATGCCTCTAGACTCAGGGTGCAAATACGTGGGGGTCGTGAGAACGGACAAACATGACGACGTATTCAGGGCACGAGAAGCGGGGCGGAAATCGATGTTCCTGCGGCCCGATCAGTCGAATCCTGTCAGTACCAAGAAGCCGAGAATCTTGAGTCTCTACTATGACGGACCCGATCTGACCGTCAAGGTCTACCTCAACGCTGAAGACAGCACGAGTCCCCGAATCGAGGTGGGCGCAACCACTCGATGCATCCGCAACGGTGACACCGGTCCGGACACCTTCCCTACCCCTACGCCGTCTTCTCTGCCCACGCCAGCGTGAACGCCTGGGCGCCAGGACAGAGGGAATGGTGGGTGTCGTCCTGCAGTGTCAGCAGATCGATGGACGGCACCGATCTGCCGGCTGCGGAGCGTCAGCCCTGGTACAGGCCCGCCGGCGTCTCCTCGCCGTCGTGGCCTGCGGTTTCGCACGCCCGCCGTACGGCCGCGAGGGAGTCTGCGACGTCGGCGGCATCCGTCGACCAGTTGCTGACCGAGATACGCAAGACCTCGCGGCCGCGCCAGACGGAACCGGACATCCAGGTGGTGCCCTGGTCGAGGAGCAGCTCGGTCACGCGCCGGGTGCGGGCGTCGCTGCCGAAGCTCACGCACACCTGCGTGAAGACCACCTCGTTGACGACCTCGGCGCCGGGAATATGCCCGAGGCCCTCGGCGAGGGAACGGGCGTGACCGGCGAGGCGCTCGACGAGGTCGATCGTGCCGGATCGCCCGAGCGACCGCAGTGCAGCCCACACCGGGATGCCGCGGGCCCGGCGGGAGAGCTCCGGTACCTTCTCGAAGGGGTCGCCCGGGCCGTCGGTCGCCGGCTGCAACAGATAGCTCGTGTGCACGCCGAACACGGACCGGACCGTCGCCGGATTCGCGACGATCGCGATCCCGCAGTCATAGGGCACGTTGAGGGTCTTGTGCGCGTCGGTCGCCCAGGAGTCGGCCCCCTCGACGCCCGCCACGAGCGTGCGGTATTTCGGGCTCGCCGCGGCCCAGAGGCCGAACGCACCGTCCACATGCACCCAGGCATGGTGCTCCCGCGCGACCCGGATCGCCGCCGTCATCGGATCGAAGGCACCGGAGTGCAGGTTCCCTGCCTGGAGACAGACGATGGCCGGCCCCTCACCCTCCTGCATCGCGGCCGCGAGGGCGCGAGGGTCCAACCGGCCCTGCGCGTCGGCCGCAACGGCGATGGGTTCGCCGAGGCCCAGGTAGCGGAGTGCGAGGTCCATCACCGCGTGCCGCTCCTCGCCCACGAACACCCGCACGCGCGGCGCCCCGGACAATCCGTCCCTGCTGAGATTCCAGCCCACACGCTCGAGCACCCACTGGCGCCCGGCAGCGAGTCCGACGAAATTGGCCATCGTGGCCCCGGTCGTGAATCCGACGTCGGAACCGTCCGGCAAACCGAGCAGATCGAGGACCCACGCTCCCGCGGCCTCCTCGGCAGCGGCAGTCGCGGGCGTCGCGAAGCGCATCGCGGCGTTCTGGTCCCAGGCGCTGACAAGCCAGTCCGCGGCCAGCGCCGCAGGGAGGGTGCCGCCGATCACCCAGCCGAAGAACCGACCCGACGGCATGGCCATCAGGCCGGGTTCGGCAAGGGCGGCCAGCTCGTCGACCACGGAGGCCGCGGCGGTGGGGGACTCCGGAAGCGGGCCGGAGAACAGCTCGGCGAGGGTGTCGGCGTCGGCGCGCGGACCCACCGGGCGGGTGCCGAGCGAACCGAGCCACGCGAGCGCGTGCTCTCTGGCCCGTCCCAGTGGCTCGTCGTATGCGCCGGGCTGAGCTGACATGGGGCCATGGTAGTCCGGGCCGTCCGCCCCGACCAGTGCCCCACCTACCGTCGGCCGCCGCCACCGAGGTGTCCCGAATTCAGGAGATCCGCCGGATCGCGGCGGGCCGGCCGCACTGGTCCGCGGGCAGGCTTGGGTCATTGGCACGATTCTCCTGAATTCGATACGGGGGCGACGGCCGAAGCGCGAGATTCGCGCTAGAAAGGGGCATGGCTGAATACCTGAACGCTAAGACTGACGGCTCGGGACGGGAGAACGGCGTGCGCGCCGGAGTCGCCGAAGCCGCGCACTTCGGCGACGAGCGCACGACAATCCTGGGATTCCTGCAACGCCAGCGTGACCTCGTCGCGTGGAAGGTCGGCGACGCCGCGGATGCGGAGCTCCGGCCGGTCGCGACGCCGAGCGGCATGACCGCGCACGGCATCGTCCGGCACCTGATGAACGTCGAGCGGTCCTGGCTGCGCGACGTTTTCGCAGGCCAGGACGGGCTGACCTTCGACTGGACAGACGCGGATCCCGACGGGGAGTTCCACGTGCCGGCCGACGTGACCATGGCCGAGCTGCTCGCCGACTACGCGGCCGAGTCCCGCCGCTGCGACGCGATCATCGCGGCGGCCGCCTCTCTCGACGCCGTCTCGGTGCGCCGCAGGTTCAGCCTGCGCTGGATCCTGATCCACCTGGTCGAGGAGACCGCACGGCACCTCGGTCACCTCGACCTGCTGCGGGAACGCGCCGACGGCAGCGTCGGGGAAGACCCGCAGGACTGAGCGACGCGGCCGGGGCGCCGGGGGAGTGTCAGTGCCAGGCCCTAGTCTGGAGCGGACGAAAGGTGAGCCATGAGCGGTGTTCCAGTGGGCCAGGTCCAGTTGGGCCAGTACGGACCGGCGAGTCACGTCATCGCGCACATCAGCGACACGCACTTCCTCGGTGTTGATTCACACGGTGCCGGCCTGCCCCTTTATGGCACCGTCGATACCGACACCCCCGTGCACGAAGCCCTCGCCCAGCTGGAACGCTCCGGCCAGCCGATCGATGCCCTCGTCTTCACGGGTGACATCGCCGACACCGGCGAAGCGGATGCCTACCGGCGCATCCGAGACTTCGTCGAGTCCGCGGCCGACCGGCTCGGGGCCCGCGTCATCTGGGTGATGGGCAATCATGACAAGCGGGCGCCCTTCCGCAGCGAGCTGCTCCGCGAAACCGGGCACGGGGCATCCGCTGCCGCACCCGTCGACGCGGTGCACGACCTCGACGGACTCCGCCTGATCGCTCTCGACACGAGCGTTCCCGGCTACCACCACGGCGCCCTCTCCGCCGAGCAGCTGGCCTGGCTCGCCGAGGTTCTGCGCGAGCCCGCGCCGCACGGCACGCTTCTCGCCCTGCATCACCCGCCGATCCCGACCATGGTGCCCCTGATGAGCCTGCTCGAACTCAGGGACCAGGCCGGCCTGGCCGAGGTCATCGCCGGAAGCGATATCCGCGGCATTCTCGGCGGGCACCTGCACTACGCCACGACCGGGCTCTTCGCCGGCATCCCGGTTTCGGTGGCCGCGGCCACCTGCTACACCATCGACCCGAGCGCGCCGGCCCGGGAACTCACGGGTGTGCGCGGCGGCCAGTCGATCAACCTCGTGCACGTCTACCCGGAGAGCGTCGTGCACTCCCATGTCGTGCTCGGCGACTTCGACCCCGCGACCCGCTTCGACTCCGAGTTCCTGGCCCGCATCGAGGCGATGAGCCCCGACGAGCGGACCGAGGCCTTCTCACGCCAGGCGTGAGTGTGGCGGCAGGCAGCGGGCGGATGCCTCTCACGGCCCTTCTCGAGGACTTCACCGTCTACCTGGCCGCGGAGCGTGGCTTCTCGCCGAACACCGTCCGCGCCTACCGGACGGACCTCCGCGGTCTCCTCGCCTTCGCCGCCGAACGTGGGGTCGGCGACACCGACGGGCTGTCCCTTGACCTGCTGCGCGACTGGCTGTGGGTGGCGACCCAGGCCGGTCTCTCCCAGGCGACGATCGCGCGAAGGTCCGCCTCGGCCCGGAGCTTCACGGCCTGGCTGACCCGAACGGGCGTGAGCCCGCTCGACCCGGCCGTGCGCCTGCGCTCGCCCAAACCGGGCCGGACCCTGCCCCGGGTGATCAACCGGGCGCAGATGCAGGCACTCCTCGACCATCTCGAGCTGCGCGCCAGGGCCGGCGGCCCGCACGAGTTGCGCGACCAGGCCATCGTCGAGCTGCTCTATGCCTCCGGGCTGCGCGTGTCCGAGCTCGTCGGACTCGACGTCCCGGATGTCGATCTCTCCCAGCTCACCGTGCGGGTGACCGGCAAGGGGTCCAAGGAACGCGTCGTGCCCTTCGGTGTCCCCGCGCAGCGTGCTCTCATCGCCTACCTGGAGCGTGCGCGACCGATACTGCTCGCGGCCACGGAGGAACCCTCCGGGAACATCGCCGGGAGCACCGCCGGACGCCCCGCCGCGCTGTTCCTCGCGACCCACCGGCGCCGCATCGGAGTGCGAGCCGTGTACCGGCTGGTCGCCGGACTCCTCGCCGAAATCCCCGGCAACGGGCCCGCCGGGCCGCACGCGCTGCGGCACACCGCCGCCACCCACCTCCTCGACGGTGGGGCCGACCTGCGCGCCGTGCAGGAACTGCTCGGACACGCGAGCCTCGGCACGACCCAGATCTACACCCACGTCTCCGCAGAACGATTGCGGCAGAGCTACCAGAACGCCCACCCGCGAGCCTGAGCGCCGCCGCCTCGGAGCCCGTCGTCCTGGAGCCCGTCGTCCTGGACGACGGCGTGCCACAGTTCCTGTTCGACGGGGCTCCTCAGGGAGGCGTCCCGCCGCCTGAGCAGGGCGGCCGACTCCGTCGGAAGCAGCACGGCGCGCGGGACGCCGCCCAGGTATCGCATCGGCGACACGTACCGGCCGGAGATCCGCGCCCCGAGGTGTACGCAGGCGCCACCGCAGTGGCCACCGGTCGCGACGCGGCCGATGAGCTGGCCGCGTTGCACGGAATCCCCGGGTGCGACGAGGGCCGTGACCGGTTCGATGCTCGAGACGAGTCCGCCGCCGTGGGCGAGAGCGATCGCGGACCGGTCCACGACGATCCCGGCAAACGTCACGGTGCCGTCCGCGACGGCATACACGGGGTCGCCGGGGTATGCGGCCATGTCGATTCCCCGGTGCCCTCCGGCGTATTCGGAGACGGGCGCACGAAACTCCCGGAGGACAGGATGCGGCAGGGCGAGCGGCCACGCCCACGCCGACGCCTCCGGTCCCGCCGGAGTAGGAGTCGGCGTCGGAGTCGGCGCGGGCATCGTGTTCGATATCGGCTGGCGCTGGGCCCGTGGTTCGTCCTGGCCGGCCGACGCGGGAGCGACGGCGAAGCAGGCCAGGAGGGCGGCGACCAGGGCGACGGCGGTGCGGCGGTGAATCGGCATGCGCCCAGACTCCGGCTCGCGGCGGCGAATCGATCGTGTGCGGGCGGGGTGGTGCAGAAGCCGTGAACGACGCAGCCTGGTGAGGACGAGCCGAGGGGGACATCCACTCACCGAACCGCGGAGAGCTGGCTGGAACCGGGTTCGCCGGGTGCTAAAGTTATGGCAGCAGCGCTTCGTGCGCTGACTACGCGTGCCCATTCGGCCAACACCCCCATTCGGTCCGGCTTCCTCGGAAGCCAGGCGGAGGTGCGCCGGGCACCAGGAGTCGTGATCGACCGATCAGGACACGAACCGATTGGCGTTTTGCCGCGTACGCGGCGCGCCGGACAAGGAGTACGGCTCATGGCCGTCGTAACCATCCGCCAGCTGCTCGACAGCGGCGTGCACTTTGGACACCAGACCCGCCGTTGGAACCCGAAGATGAAGCGATTCATCTTCACGGAGCGCTCGGGCATCTACATCATCGACCTGCAGCAGTCCCTCGGCTTCGTCGACAAGGCCTATGACTTCGTCAAGGAGACCGTCGCCCACGGCGGCACGATCCTCTTCGTCGGCACCAAGAAGCAGGCGCAGGAATCGATCTCCGAGCAGGCCATCCGTGTTGGCCAGCCGTACGTCAACCAGCGCTGGCTCGGTGGCCTCCTCACCAACTTCCAGACCGTCTCCAAGCGTCTGGCCCGCATGAAAGAGCTCGAAGAGCTCGACTTCGAGGACACCGCCAAGAGCGGGTTCACGAAGAAGGAAATGCTCATCAAGAAGCGCGAGCTCGTCAAGCTGCACAAGAGCCTCGGTGGTATCCGCAACCTGACGAAGACGCCGTCCGCGCTCTGGGTTGTCGACACCAACAAGGAGCACCTCGCCATTGACGAAGCCCGCAAGCTCGGCATCCCCGTCATCGCGATCCTCGACACCAACTGCGACCCCGACGACGTGCAGTACCCGATCCCGGGCAACGACGACGCCATCCGTTCCGTCGGCCTGCTGACCCGCATCATCGCGGACGCCGCAGCCGAGGGCCTGATCCAGCGCCACGCCAAGCCGGAGGCCGAAATCGAGCCCCTCGCCGCCTGGGAAGCCGAACTGCTGAAGACCGAGGATGTCGCCGCAACCGACGCCACCCCCGAGCAGTCCTCCGCCGAGACCGCTGAGGTCGCCGACGCCACCGTCGCCGCCGAGCAGGTCGTCGAAGAAGCAGCCGACGTGGCAGCCGTTGTCGCCACCGACGCTCCCGCCGAAGAAACCAAGTAAGGAACCCGGTATGGCCAGCATCAGCCTGCAAGACGTCAAAGCCCTCCGTGAACGCCTCGGTACGGGCATGGTCGACACCAAGAACGCCCTCGTCGAAGCCGACGGCGACATGGAGAAGGCCGTCGAGATCCTGCGTCTCAAGGGTGCGAAGGGCAACGCCAAGCGCGCTGACCGTTCCACCTCTGAGGGCCTCGTCGCAGCCAAGGAAATCGGCACGACCGCAACGTTGATCGAGCTCGCGTGCGAGACCGACTTCGTCGCCAAGGGTGTCAAGTTCGGCGCCCTCGCCGAGAAGGTCCTGGACGCGGTTGCCGCTGCCGGTGCCACCTCGGTCGCGGAAGGCCTGGCCGCCCCGGCCGGCAGCCAGACCGTCGCCGAACTGATCGATGGCGAAGCCGCGATCATCGGTGAGAAGTTCGAGCTGCGTCGCGTCGCATCCGTCACGGGTGAGAAGTTCGCGATCTACCTGCACAAGACCAGCAAGGACCTGCCCCCGCAGGTCGGCGTCGTTCTGGGCTACTCGGGAGAGGACGCTGAGACCGCACGCAGCGTCGCCCAGCACATCTCCTTCGCCAACCCGGAGTACCTCGACCGCGAGAACGTCCCGGCGGACCTCGTCGAGGCCGAGCGTCGCATCGTCACCGAGATCTCGAAGAACGAGGGCAAGCCGGAAGCGGCACTGCCCAAGATCGTCGAAGGCCGCATCCACGCCTACTTCAAGCAGGTCGCCCTGCTCGAGCAGGACTACGCGAAGGACAACAAGCTGTCCGTCGCGAAGGTGCTGAAGGATGCCGGTCTCACGGTGTCCGGATTCGCCCGTTTCAAGGTCGGCGCCTAGGCAATAGGCTCGAAGCGATAACGATGGAGACCGGCTTGCTCGTGCAGGCCGGTCTCCATTGCTGTGTCCGCATGGAGTCGGCACGCAGTAGTTTTAGATCAGGTACAACGGAAGGACCCCCAGGGCATGTCAGATTCGGGTAAGAAGCGCAGAGTCCTTCTCAAACTCTCCGGCGAGGCGTTCGGCGCGGGGAGCCTCGGCGTGAACCCGGATGTGATCAGCTCACTTGCCCGGGAGATCGCCGAGGCCGCACAGACGGTGGAAATCGCCGTCGTCGTCGGCGGCGGCAACTTCTTCCGCGGCGCTGAGCTGTCCCAGCGCGGCATGGACAGGGGCCGGGCCGACTACATGGGCATGCTCGGCACCGTCATGAACGCCCTCGCCCTCCAGGACTTCCTGGAACAGGCCGGAGCAGAGACCCGCGTCCAGTCCGCGATCGCGATGACCCAGGTCGCCGAGCCGTACATTCCGCGCCGGGCCGAACGCCACCTCGAAAAGGGACGCGTCGTCATTTTCGGTGCCGGTGCAGGCCTGCCGTACTTCTCCACGGACACCGTCGCCGCGCAGCGTGCCCTCGAAATCGGCGCTGACATCGTCCTCGTCGCCAAGAACGGCGTCGACGGCGTCTACTCGGACGACCCGCGCACGAACCCGGACGCGGAACTGATCCACCACCTCACTTACCAGGACGCCCTGCAGCGGGGCCTGAAGGTCGTCGACTCGACAGCCTTCAGCCTCTGCATGGACAACGGGATGCCGATGCAGGTCTTCGGAATGGCGCCACAGGGCAATGTCACCGCCGCCATCCTCGGAGCCGATCTGGGAACCCTCGTCTCCAACTAAACTTGTCGATGTCACCTGCGGTCGAAATGGCGCCAGGTCGAAGTCCCCAGGTCGAAATCACCCAGGTCGAAGCCTCAATGAAGGAGTTACCGTGATCGCGGATGTTCTGTCCGATGCAAGCGCACGAATGCACAAGGCCCTCGAAGCCGCCAAAGACGATTTCGGGACCGTGCGCACCGGGCGGGCGAACCCGCAGATGTTCGCGAAGATCCTGGTGAACTACTATGGCTCCCAGACCCCGCTCGAGCAGCTCGCGTCACTGCAGAACCCGGAAGCACGCACGCTCCTGATCGGACCGTACGACAAGGGCGCACTGCGCGACATCGAGCAGGCCATCCGGGACACCCCGAACCTTGACGCCAACCTCGGAAACGACGGCAACGTCATCCGGGCGACCCTGCCGGAACTCACGGCGGACCGTCGCAAGGAGTACGTCAAGATCGTGCGGACCAAGGCAGAAGACGCCAAGATCTCCGTGCGCAACCTGCGCCGCAAGGCGAAGGACGAACTCGATGCGCTGAAGAGCGAAGTCGGTGACGACGATGTGGCCCGGGCGGAAAAGGAGCTCGAGCAGATCACGAAGACCCACGTCGACGCGATCGACACCGCGCTCAAGCACAAAGAGGCCGAACTCCTCGAGATTTAAGGGCGGAGCCAGCGTCATGACGCACGAGCCACGCGACGAAACCGGAGACAGTGCACCGGTGCCGCCCAAGAAACCCCATGGGTCCGGCAGCTCGGAATTCCGGGCACAGGTGCACGCCGCCCGTACCGACATCGAACGCCAGATGCAGTCGACCCGCGCAGACATCGAACGTCAGATGCAGGCGACGCGGGCCCAGCTGGATGCCACGAACGAGCGGATCGCGGCCCGAACGGGACGTAACCTCATCCTGGCGACCCTGATCGGCCTCGCGCTCGGCCTGTTCATGCTGGTGAGCCTGATCTTCATCAAACAGCTGTTCATGGTCTGCGCGGCCGCGTTCGTCGGGTTCACGGCTTTCGAGCTCGCGCAGGCCCTTCGGCAGTCCGGGCGTAACGTGCCGCGGATCGCCGTGGTCATCGCCGCGATTTCCGTCGTCCCCGCCGCCTTCTACTGGGGAGCGAGCGGCCAGTTCCTCGTCACCCTCGCCGGAATCCTCTTCATCGGTCTCTGGCGGGTGGCCCTGCTGCTCAGTCCGGCGCACCGGGGGACCCCGCGCTCGGTGTTCGGTGACATCGGCGCCGGTTTCTTCATTCAGACCTACGTCGTGTTCCTCGGCAGCTTCGCCGTGCTGCTCGCCGCCCAGCCGGACGGGCAGTGGTGGACCCTCGCCTTCCTGCTCCTGGTGATCTCCAACGACACCGCGGCGTATGCGACCGGGCTGTCCTTCGGCAAGCACCGCATGGTGCCGACGATCAGCCCCAAGAAGACCTGGGAAGGCTTCGCGGGCGCCGGCCTCGCCTGCCTGATCGTCGGCGTGGTTCTGGCCGTGTTCATGATCGGGGAACCGTGGTGGTTCGGCCTGATCTTCGGACTCGTCATTCTGTTGAGCGCCACCTTCGGTGACCTGGCCGAGTCGCTGATCAAACGCGACCTCGGGATCAAGGACATGAGTTCCTGGCTTCCCGGCCACGGTGGCTTCCTCGACCGGATGGACTCGATTCTTCCTTCAGCGGCCGCAACGTATGCGTTGTACCTGATCTCCCACTGACCCGGAACGGACCCCGGCCGGGGGCACGCTTTCGACAGGGGCCTCGCCGTGGGGCAGAATGATCCAGTGAGCACCACATTCCCCCGGGCCGGCAAGAAGACGCTCGGCTACAACGTCACCCAGGTCGACGAGTTTCTGGCGAGTGCGCGTCGTGCGTACGATGCGAGCGCCGACGCCGAACCGATGACGGCCGAAAGCATCCGCCACACCGCGTTCTCGATGCAGAAGGGCGGCTACTCGTCCTCCCATGTCGACGCGGCCCTGGAACGTCTCGAAGACGCGTTCGCCGTGCGCGATCGCGAGCGGGAGGCGGGAGCCAACGGCACGCAGGCGTGGCTGGAAAGCGCCAGGGGCCGCGCGCAGGAGCTCGTCGACCGCCTGGGACGCCCCGCAGGGCACCGCTTCAGCCGGGTCAGCTTTCTGAGCGTCGGGTACAACCGAGCGGATGTCGACCGATTGGCGAACAAGGTGATCAAGTACTTCGAGGACGGTTTCCCGATCACTGCGGACGACGTGCGTTCGGCCGTTTTCCGTCAACAACGCGGGGGATATCGCGAAGTGCAGGTCGATGTCGTGCTCGACAACGTCGTCGACGTCATGCTCGCCGTTCGGTGAATCACGCACCGTTATCTGGCTGTTATCCGAAATCTGGGTTAGGCTCGAGAAATCGTGGGAAGACACCTAAGCGTAATTGAGTCCGGAAATGCCACCACTCCGACCATTCGGAGGGTCAGGAAGCCCCGACCGCGTGCCCGTGTTCTGTTCCTGTTCGCCTTCACTGCTGCCGCGGCCTTCGTCCTCGTGACGATCGTCGATCCGTACTCCGGCGCGACGGCGTCCCCGTACTTCCAGTCCGCCGGTGGTCGCTTTGCCGGCCAGGCCACGCAGGTTGTCCAGGTCAACGGCACGTACGCGAACACGATCGTTCGTGAGTCGTACACCGTCACCGTGAAGCCCAAGCCGGTCCCTGTGCCCGTCGTTGCGGCCAAGGCTTCGACCAAGTCGAACTCGAGCTCCTCGGCACCGACGGCGGCCGTCGCGAGCCCCGGTTCCGCGCAGGAATACGCCGCCGGCGCGGTCGCCGCACGCGGCTGGGGCGGAGACCAGTACAACTGCCTCGTCTCCCTCTGGAACAAGGAATCCGGCTGGCGCGTCACGGCGGAGAACGGCAGCGGCGCATACGGCATTCCCCAGGCGCTCCCCGGTTCGAAGATGGCGTCTGCGGGCGCCGACTGGGCCACGAACGCGGGCACCCAGATCGAATGGGGCCTCGGCTACATCACCGGCCGCTACGGCACCCCCTGCGGCGCCTGGGCGCACTCGGTCGACTCCGGCTGGTACTAGACCTCCGCACCCGCAGGGCGCGATCGTGGCGCCCGTCGTGCCCGTGCGTGTCCGCGCCGACGTAGACTGTCCCAATGCCACGCAGCAATCATCCGAGGGGTCGCAGGCCCGGTTCGGACGATTCCGGCGATGACGAGACCCTCGACCGGATGCGGGCAGGGTGGCGTCGCACCGAGGAACGGCGAGACGGTCTCTGGACCGTGCAGCCCGTGACGGCGGTCCGGGCGACGAAGAGTTACGTCTGCCCCGGGTGCAGTCTCGAGATCGCCCCGAAGACTCCCCACCTCGTCGCGTGGCGTGCGGATGGGCTCATGGGCGAGGCCGCCGACCTCGCCGGCCGCCGGCACTGGCACAACCACTGCTGGAGAATCAGATGATGCCGGTCGACACCGGCACGAGGGAGACACCGTGAGTTCCACCGTCACCGAGATCCGGGGCGGCGTCGAACTGCCCGCCCGTCGTGAGCACATCGAACTGCACACGAGCGACGGACTGACCCTGGTCGGGGAACTCGCCCTGCCGCTCGACCGCGAGCCGGTCGCGACACTCGTGACGCTGCATCCGCTGCCGACTCACGGCGGATTCATGGACTCGCACATCCTGCGCAAGGCAGCGGGGCGCCTGCCCGCCCTCGCCGACCTCGCCGTGCTGCGGTTCAACACCCGGGGGACGACCTCACCGCGCGGGACGAGCGGCGGCAGCTTCGACCACGGCAACGCCGAACGGCTCGACGTCGCTGCGGCCATGGCGTTCGTCGCCGAGCGGAAGCTCCCCAACCCGTGGCTGGTCGGCTGGTCCTTCGGTACCGAGCTGGCGATCAAGTACGGCCTCGAGCAGCCGATCGTCGGGGCGATCCTGTTGTCCCCGCCGCTGCACCGGGCGACGGATGCGGAACTGGCGGCCTGGGCGGGCAACTCGCGCCGGCTCGTGGCCATCATCCCTGAGCACGACGACTATCTGCGGCCCGACGCCGCCAGGGAACGATTCGCGAGCGTCCCGGAGACCCTGTTCATCGCCGTCGACGGGGGCAAGCACCTCTGGGTGGGGGAGACCCAGACCAAGCGCATCCTCAACGAGATCGTTGCCGTCGTGAACCCGGCGGCCGCGCCGCTGCCCACCGAGTGGCTCGGCTGAGCGACCTCAGAGCCCGGGTCAGAGCTCGTTCTGGCGGGGAATCACGACCTGCTTGATGATCATGAGCACCGCCGCGGCGACGGGGATCGCGATGAGCGCGCCGAGGATGCCGAGCAGTGACCCGCCCGCGAGAGCCGCGACGACGACCACAGCGCCGGGCACCGACACGGCGCGGCGCATGATGTTGGGGCTCAGGACGTAGGCCTCGACCTGCATGTACACGATGTAGTAGATCGCGGCGACCAGGGCGGTGAGGGTCGAGCTGCCGATGCCGGGGATCAGGCACGCGAGAACGATGATCACGGAGCCGCTGATCGTGCCGACGAGGGGGATCAACGAACCCAGGAACGCGATCACCGCGAGCAGGGCGGGGAAGGGGGCGCCGATGATCGACAGGAACGTGAAGCTCAGCACGCCGTTGCACGAGGCGAGGGCGGCCTGCCCCACGACGAAGCGGCCGACGGATGTCGTGATCTGCTCGCTGAGGTCGGCGAACCGTTCCCGCTTCGAGGCAGGCACCAGCTGGTAGGTCGCGGTCTTGAGGCTGTGCAGCGAGGCGGTGAAGTAGAGCGACAGGATCACGATGATCAGCGCACCGAAAAGCCCACTGACCACGGCGAGCCCGGACTGGATGATCGCGGTGGTGATCGTCGTCACGTTGGTGCTCACGTAGTCCGTGATCGACTTGACGATCCCGGAAACGGGGAGCGCGGGGAACTGTTTCTGGATGTCCGACAGGAACGTCGACGTGTTGACGGAACGGACGAGCTCGGGAATCGCCTGAGACAACTTGGTGATCTGATCGACGATGATCGGGACGATCGCGAAGATGACGCCGGTCAGGACCCCGATCACCGCGATCAGGACGGCCAGGATAGCCGCCCAGCGCGGAAAGCCCTTCTTCTCGAGCCAGGACACCGAAGGGTCGAGGCCGAGTGCGATGAACAGGGCGGCACCGATGTAGGTGATGATCGTCTGCAGACTGACGATCGAGCTCAGGATGAGGATCCCGACCCCGACCCCGAGGGTTCCGATCAGGCCCAGGCGGAATGCGTTCTGGATTTTCACGGGGATCTCCTCGGAGTGGGGGCGGTAATCAATCGTCCAGTGCTGTGACCTTTTCCGCCTGCGTGAGGAGGCCTCGCAGGCTCTCGAAGTAGCCGGCGACCGAGTCGCGCTCAATCCTAATCTGGGAGAGGCGCTCTTCTGCGTCGGCGACGAGTGCGCGTGTCCGCTTTTCCGCCTCGGTGATGAGTGCCGTGGCGCGGGACTCCGCGTCCTGCACGATCTGCTCGGCATGGGCTTCCGCGGCCAGGCGGGCCGTCTTGGCCTCTGCGCGGGCGCCGGAGTCGAGCTGCTCGTTCAGCGCGCGCAGCTCGAGGGTGCGCTGGTTGGTCTCCGCGAGCTGCTTCGTCGCATCGTCGAGGAACTTCTGGGTCTGGGCGACGGCCTCCTGGTGGCGGGCCAGATGTCCCTGCTCAGCCTCGTCCCGGCGGGCCTTGAGCTCGACGTCGAGGTCGGCGCGGGTCTGGTCGATGTCGCGGCGCAGCCGGGCCTGCTCGTGCTCGCCGCGCTTGCGCTCGGCCGTGAGCTGATTGTCGAGGTCGATCCGGAGCTGTTCGCCGTCTGCGGTGAAGTCCGCACGCACCTGTTCGTTTTCCCTGGCGAGGTCGGCGGCGGCCTGTTCGGCCCGCGCGGCCTGAGCGGCTCGTGCCTTCTCGAGTTCCTGGGCGAGGGCGGCGCGCTGGCGGGCGATTTCCCGAGCGAGTTCGGTCTCCGCCTGTTCGCGTTCGATGCCGAGGTCTATGCGGGCCTGGTCGATCTCGCGGGCGAGGTCGGTGCGGGCCTGGTCGATCTCAGCGGCCAGCGCGTTGTGGGCCTGCTCGGTCTCGTGGGCGAGGTCGATGGCGGCCTGCTCGGCCTCCTGGGCGCTGTCGAAGCGGGCCTTTTCGGTCTCGGCGGTGAGGTCGATCCTGGCCTGCTCGGTTTCCCTGGCCAGGTCCGCGCGCTGCTGGTCGAGTTCGAGGGCGACCTCGGCACGGGTGAGTTCGGTTTCGCGCGTCAGCCCTGCGGCGATTTCACGGGCATCCGTTGCTTCGCGCTGCGCGACGACGCGGACCTCCGCGGCCTCCCGCTCTGCTTCGGAGCGGATGGCGGCGACCTCGCGCTTGACGGTCGCCCGGAGCTCGGCGGCTTCCGTGGCGACGGCACCGCGGATCGCGGCTGCCTCCTGCACCGCGTCGCCGGTGACGGTCGTGTAGTCGTCGTGGGCGCGTGCGAGCAGGTCGTCGGCTTCGGCGCGGGCGTCGTCGAGGAGACGGCTGGCCTTCACATTTGCGTCGGAGAGGGCGCGCTCAGCGCGCTCCGTCGCCTCGCGGCGCAGGGTGTCGACCTCGCTCGCGGCGGAGGCGCGGAGGCGCTCAGCGTCGATGTCCGCCTGGGCGATCACCCGGGTGGACTGTTCCTCGGCGACCCGCAGGGTGTTCTCGAGTTTCGTGCCGAGCCCGGAGAACGTGGGGCTGCCGACCTCTTCGATTTCGGCGTTCAGGTCGTCGATGTGCGCGGTGAGGCGCTTGATTTCCTTGTTGGCTTCCGTGCCCTGGCTGTTCGCCTGAATCAGATCACGACGCAGCCCCTGAATGGCCCTGTCGACCTCTTCTTTGTCATAACCACGGAAAACCTGGGTGAAATCAGCTTCGTCGATCGCCACACTATCTCCTTGTATTGGAACTCTGACCCCGCATTTAGTCCGTCCACGGGGGCCATGATAATTTTAGTGGGTTGACGCGGTGGTTGTGCGTCCCGTGTACAGGGGTCTATTAGGCAGCTTTCAGGACGAGACAGTATCGTGGAATGTCCTGTCTGCTGCTTCCCGGACCCGCTCCGGGTTCGGGCACCCGTGTGTGCGGAGCGGCTGGCGACACAGGAGGGTATCAGTGCGTTTCCTTTTTGCCATTGTGGCGCTCGTTCTCGCGGGCGTGATGATCGTGCTCGGCATTGCCCAGCGGACGGTCTTCCTCGAGCCTGCGACGAGTAGCCTGAGCGCGACCATCGCTGCCGACGCTCCGTACGCTGTGATCGATTCCAGCGCCCTCACGGAGCACCCCAACGCGCAGACCGTGACCCTGTCGGGCGCCGACACCGTGTTCGCGGCATACGGCCGCACGGCGGATGTGAAGGCGTGGCTGGCCGGGAATGCCTATGTCAGCATCCACTCGGCCGAGGGCAACACCCCGGGCCTCGCGAGCGACACCGTCGCCGCAGACGCCGAAGCCCCCACAGGCACCACGCCGGCCGCGGCAGTGACCGTGACGAACCCGGCCGGTTCGGACCTCTGGCTCGAGGAATTCACCGGCACGAAGGAACTCACGGCGACCGTGAACCTGCCGGCGGGCATCTCGATGATCGTCGCCTCAGACGGCACCAACCCCGCGCCGTCGACGGTGAGCATCACCTGGCCCGTCGACAACTCGACCCCGTGGGCCGGCCCGCTGATCATGGGCGGTGCCGTCCTCGCCCTGATCGGGCTCATCCTCTACCTGTGGGCGCTCATCCACCTCCGCAGGTCGCACGGCCCGCGCCGTAACCTGCCCAAGGGCCCGCGGATGCCGCGACTTCCGCGCGCGCCCCGCCCCAAGTCCATCAAGGCGAGCGAGATCACCGGGCGACGGTCGATCGGGCGGTCCATGATCGCGGTCGTTCCGATGTTCCTCGTGTCCGGACTCGTGCTGACCGGGTGCTCCTCGGAATTCTGGCCGGGTGCCGGCGCGACCGATGCGGCCACCGTCAGCCCCACCCCTGACGCGAGCGGTGCTGCCGTCGTGATCAAGGACGTGCCTCCGGCCGCCGTGACGGTGCCGCAGCTCGAGCGGATCATGACCAAGATCGCCGCGGTCGCGGCGGACGGCGACAAGAACCTGAGCGCAGACATCCTCGCGACCCGGTTCACCGGTCCCGCCTTCGACCAGCGACTCGCCAACTACAAGGTGCGCGCCATCGCCCCCGACTTCCCGGCACTCGCCGCGCTTCCCGCAGGACCGCTGACGCTTTCGCTTCCGCAGCAGTCGGCGACCTGGCCCCGAGTCGTGATGACCGTCGTCCAGAACAAGGACACCCCGGATGTCGCCCCGACCGTCGTGGTGCTGCGGCAGGAATCTGCGCGGGCGAGTTACCTCGTCGACTATGCGGTGCAGCTCGAACCCTCCGCGAAGATCCCGGACCTGGCCCCCGCCACGATCGGCGCACCCATCATCGCCCCCGACTCGAAACTGATGCTCCTGCCGCCGGACCAGGTCGCGGCCGCGTACGCCGACATCCTCAGCACGGGCGAAGCGAGCCCGTCGTTCGCCCTGTTCGAGGCGACCGGCGACAGTTTCCGCACCCAGATCGACGCGAACAAGGCGGACAAGAAGGCCAAGCTGCCGACCACGGCGTCGATCGAATTCGGCGCCAAGGCCAGCACGGGCCCCACACTCGCCCTGGCGACGAACGACTCGGGTAGCATCGTCGCCGTGAGCCTCGAGGAGACGGAAACCGTCAAACCCGTCGATGCTGCCGCGACGGTCAGCCCCGGTGAGGGCGCGGTCGCGAGCAAGGCGCTCTCCGGCCTCACCGCCACCGCGAAGGGCTTCAAGAACACCTACGCCGACCAGCTCCTGTTCCACGTTCCGGCGGCCGGTTCGAGCGATAAAATTGTCCTCCTTGGCTTTGCCCAGGGACTGATCTCGTCTACGGAGCTTCCATGAGTCTTGTCCCCCCGTCCGCCGCCAGCATGCGCGGCGCCGTCGATCTGTCGTCCCTCGTGAACCGGCCGCCTGCACCGGCGGCCGGGGGAGCAGGTGCCCCCGGGGCGCCCGCGCAGGCCGGACAGGCCGCGGCCGTCCCGGTTCCGAGTCTCGTGTCCCTGGGAACGGACGCGAACTTCGGCGAGATCCTCGACCTTTCCGCGACCGTTCCGGTCATCGTCGATCTGGGGTCTGCGCGCAGCGAACAGAGCGCCCAGCTGACCCTCGTGCTCACCCGGCTGATCCTCGAGTATGCCGGCCGGTTCGTGCTGGCCACTGTCGACGTGGACTCGAACCCGCAGCTGACCCAGGCGTTCCAGGCCCAGTCGATCCCGACTGTCGCCGCTGTCATCGGCGGCCAGCCCGTCGCGCTCTTCAACGGCGTGATCGCGGAGGACCAGGTGCGTCTGGTGCTCGAGCGTGTGCTCGAGCTCGCTGCGGAGCACGGTGTCGTCGGCACCGCGGTCGCTCCGGAGGGAGCGGATGCCGCGACCCCCGTCGCTCCTCCGGAACCCGAGCTCCCGCCGCACCACGTCGAGGCGTACGAGGCGATCGAACGGGGCGACTACGACGCCGCGATCGCGATCTACAAGACGGCGCTGGCGAGGGACCCCAGGGACAACCTCTCGGTCGCCGGTCTCGCCCAGGTGGGACTGCTCGCCCGGCTCAAGGGCAAGACGCTCGCCGAGATCCGCGCAGCGGCCGCTGCCGCGCCGGACGACCTCGATGCGCAGCTGCTCGTCGCCGACCTCGACCTGTCCGGCGGACACGTCGAGGACGCCTTCGACCGGCTCCTCACGCTCTTCCCCAACCAGGACGCCGCGGGCAAGAACCGCATCCGCGAACGCATCCTCGATCTGTTCGAGGTCATCGGCCAGGACGACCCCCGGGTCGCCCCCACCCGCAAGCGCCTCACCATGCTGCTCTACTAGAAGTCCCGGCTCCGCGAGAGTACGAAAATGGCCCCCTCCCCGCTCGGGAGTGGGCCATTTTCGTACTCTCGCGGAGTTCAGCGGGCTTCGGTCAGCGGCGCAGGCGCAGCCAGACGCCGGCGAGGGCGGGCAGCGTGACGAGGGCGGATGCCGGTCGCCCGGTCCACGGTTCGTCCGTCGCGGTGACCTGGCCCAGGTTCCCCATGCCGGAACCACCGAAGTTCTGCGCATCCGTGTTCAGGATCTCGTCCCAGACGCCCGCGAACGGAAGACCCACCCGGTAGCCGGTGTGCGGCTGGCCGGCGAAGTTGAAGACGCACGCGATCGGCGTGCCCGAATCGTCCCAGCGCAGGAACGAGACGACGTTCTGCGCCGCGGCTCCTCCGTCGAGCAGCTCGAACCCGGCCGGGTCGGTGTCGCGTTCCCAGAGCGCGGCGTTCGCCCGGTAGACCCGGTTGAGCTCGCCGACGAGGGTGAACAGCCCACGGTGGGGAGACTGGTCGAGGAGCCACCAGTCCAGCCCGCGCGATTCGCTCCACTCCTGCAGCTGGCCGAACTCCTGCCCCATGAACAGGAGCTGCTTGCCGGGGTGCGCCCACATGAACGACAGGTACACCCGCACGTTGGCGAGCTTCTGCCAGTCGTCACCCGGCATCCGGGCGACGAGCGAACCCTTGCCGTGCACGACCTCGTCGTGGCTGATCGGCAGGAGGAAGTTCTCGCTGAACGCGTAGACGAACGAGAAGGTGATCTCGTTGTGGTGGTACGAGCGGTACATCGGATCGATGCTCGTGTATTCGAGGGAGTCGTGCATCCAGCCCATGTTCCACTTGAAGCCGAAGCCGAGGCCGCCGCGCGAGGTGGGCGCCGTGACCCCGCCCCAGTTCGTGGATTCCTCGGCGATCATGACCGTGCCCGGGTTGCGTTTGTACGCCGTCGCGGTGACCTCCTGCAGAAGGCTGATTGCCTCGAGGTTCTCGTTTCCGCCGTAGATGTTCGGTTCCCACTGGCCGTATTCACGGGAGTAGTCGAGGTAGAGCATGGATGCGACGGCGTCGACGCGCAGTCCGTCGATGTGGAATTCCTCGAGCCAGTAGAGCGCGTTGGCGACGAGGAAGTTCCGGACCTGGGTCTGGCCGAAGTCGAAGACGTAGGTTCCCCAGTCCATCTGCTCGCCGCGGCGGGGATCCGCGTGCTCGTAGAGCGCCTGCCCGTCGAAGCGGGCGAGCGCGAAGTCATCCTTGGGGAAGTGCCCGGGCACCCAGTCCATGATGACGCCGATGCCGGACTGGTGCAGCCGGTCGATCAGATAGCGCAGGTCGTCGGGGTGGCCGAATCGGCTGGTCGGGGCGTAGTAGCCGGTGACCTGGTAGCCCCACGATCCGCCGAACGGATGCTCGGCGAGCGGCATGAACTCCACGTGCGTGTACGCGAGCTCGTGCAGATAGCCGATCAGCTGGTCGGCGAGGTCACGGTAGCCGAGCCCGGGGCGCCAGGAACCGACGTGCATCTCGTAGATGCTCATCGGTCGTTTGTGGGCCTGGGTCCTGGCCCGCTCGGCCAGCCATTCCGCATCCGCCCATTCGTAGTGCGTCTCGCCGATGACCGAAGCGGTCAAGGGGGGCACCTCGGTGTAGCGGGCCATCGGGTCGGCCTTGCGCACCCAGTCACCGGACTGGGCGAGGATTTCGAACTTGTAGTTGGAGCCGGGGTGCAGGCCGGGCACGAAGAGCTCCCAGACCCCCGTGCTGCCCATGTTGCGCATGGCGTGCAGGATTCCGCTCCACGAGTTGAAGTCGCCGATCACCCGGACGGCCTGTGCGTGCGGGGCCCACACCGAGAACGAGGTTCCGGCGACCAGGCCGGCCGTCTCGTCGGTCGGGAGCGGGGCCACGGCGGCCGCGGAATGGTAGTGGGCGCCGAGCACGTCCCAGAGCCGCTCGTGCCTGCCCTCGCCGATGAGGTGCAGGTCGAGCTCGCCGAGCGTCGGCAGGAAGCGGTACGGGTCGTCGACGATCCAGGTGGGGGCTTCGGGATACCGGGCCTCGAGCTCGTATGCCTGCAGGCCGACGGTGCTCACCCCCTGCCAGACGCCGTAGCCGATGTGCGCGAGCTCGATGTGGGCGCCGGACTCGAGTAGTGCGAAGACCTCGCTCGCGAGCGGCCGCAGCGCACGGATGACGGTGAGCGGGTCCGCGATCTTCGTCCCGCCGACGAGATGCTGGCCCAGGATCTCGTGAGGGTTGTAGTACCGGCCCTCGGCGATCGCCTGCAGGATGCCGGGGGCGACCACCGGCACGGTGGCGGGGCGGGGGGGCGTGGGCGTCATCGTACTGCTCCTCTGACGTGCAGGATGTGTACCGGTTCGGTAGCGGCATCCAGTCGCACGAAGTTGTCTGCTGTCCAGGTCCAGATGGCCCCGGTGATCAGTTCCTCGACCTCGAAGACCGTGCCGGGCTCGAGGCCGAAACGGGTCACGTCGAGGCGCACCATGGTCTCGCGCACGGAATGCGGGTCCAGGTTGACGACGACGATGATCGCGTCTGAGCTGCCGGTCCCGGTGTGTGCCGCGTCGAGGTACTTGCTGTAGACGAGCACGGCGCCGTCGTCGCTCGTGTGCAGGTCGAGGTTGCGCAGCTGGCCGAGAGCGGGATGGGCGCGGCGGACGGCATTGAGCAACGAGACGAACGGCGCGAGGGACTCGCCTGCCGCTTCCGCCGCCGCGAAGTCGCGGGGGCGGTACTCGTACTTCTCGTTGTCGATGTTCTCCTCGGCGCCGGGGCGGGGCACGCTTTCGAAGAGTTCGAACCCGGCGTACATGCCCCAGGTCGGGGCGGCCGTCGCTGCGAGGGCCGCCCGGATCTTGAAGGCGGCGTGCCCGCCGACCTGGAGGAACTCCGACAGGATGTCCGGGGTGTTCACGAAGAGGTTCGGCCGGTAGAAGTCCGGCGTCGTCGTCGCGAGGCCGTGGAAGAACTCCTCGAGCTCGACCTTCGTGTTGCGCCAGGTGAAATAGCTGTACGACTGCTGGAATCCGACCTTGCCGAGCGCGTGCATGAGCGCAGGGCGAGTGAACGCCTCGGCCAGGAAGATCACGTCGGGGTTCTCCTCGGTGACCCGGTTGATCAGCCACTCCCAGAAATCGAGGGGCTTGGTGTGCGGGTTGTCGACCCGGAAGATCCGTACGCCGAGGCTCATCCAGTGGCGCACGATCCGCAACACCTCGGCACGGATGCCGGCGGGATCGTTGTCGAAGTTGATCGGGTAGATGTCCTGGTACTTCTTGGGCGGGTTCTCGGCGTAGGCGATGCTGCCGTCCGGAAGGGTGGTGAACCACTCGGGGTGCTCGGTCACCCAGGGGTGGTCCGGCGAGGCCTGAAGGGCGAGGTCGAGGGCGACCTCGAGGCCGTTGTCCGCTGCGGCGGCGAGGAAGTGCCGGAAGTCGTCGACGGTGCCGAGGTCGGGGTGGATGGCGTCGTGGCCGCCGTCCTCCGATCCGATCGCCCAGGGCGAGCCGGGGTCGTTCGGCCCGGCGTTGAGGGTGTTGTTCGGGCCCTTGCGGTAGGAACGGCCGATCGGGTGGATCGGCGGCAGGTACAGCACGTCGAAGCCCATCGCGGCGACGCCGGGGAGGCGATCCTCCGCGGTGCGGAAGGTTCCGCTCTGCCAGGAGTGGTCTGCGCGCTGCACGGCTCCCTCGGAGCGGGGGAAGAACTCGTACCAGGAGCCGACGCCGGCCCGGGTGCGTTCCACCCGCACGGCGCGCTGTGCCGAGGTCGATGACAGCCCGGAGAGCGGGCGTGCGGTGATGTACGCGTTCAGCGACGGCGTGTCGAGCAGGGCGAGGCGATCGTCGACCGAGATGCCCGGGTCCACGAGGTCCGCTGCGGCATGGGCGAAGGCGCGACGCTCTGCCACGGGCCGGCGTTTGTCCTTACCGGCCGCGGCGAGAAGCACCGAACCTTCGAGGAAGGTCAGCTCGATGTCGATCCCTGCCGGAACCTTGATCTCGGCGGTGTGCACCCAGGTGGCCCAGTCGTCGGCCCACGCCCGCACCCGGTACTGCCAGGTGCCCTGGCGGTCGAGGGTGACGAGAGCGGTCCAGCGGTCGGTCCCCGGAGCGCCCGGATGCATCGGGTGCTCTGACTTGGTGCCCTCGGGATCGGTCAGGAGCAGGGTGACCCCGATCAGGTCGTGACCCTCGCGGAACGCCGTCGCAGCGAAGGGGACGGCTTCACCGACGAAGGCCTTGGCCGGCCACAGGTTGTCGGCGAGCTGGGGCGCAAGGTCGAGGATCGGAATGCGGCTGATGCGCGTCGGTTCCTCCCTGCCTCGCTTGCCCAGGACCGCAGGGGGAGCCAGGTCCGGGCCGGCGTCGGTGCCTGCCACGGATTCGGGAACAACATTCGCACGTTTAGCTGTCTTTGCCACAAGAAGACCGTAGCGCGAATTGTGTGCTTTCCGGGGGACGAAAGGCCCAGAGACCTCCCAGCGCCTCTAGGCTGGAACGTGTGAAGGCGATCCGTAAATTTACAGTCCGCACCGTCGTGCCCGAGGCTCTTGCAGCCCTCGATGAGCTTGCCGGTAACCTGCGCTGGTCCTGGCACGAGCCGACCCGCCAACTCTTCGAACACATCTCACCCGAGCTGTGGCGCGAAATCGGCACCGATCCCGTTGCCTTGCTCGGCGCCGTCGATCCGGCACGCCTCGTGGCGCTCGCCGCGGACCACGACTACGTCTCCTGGGTGAATTCGATCAGGGACGGACTGCGCTCCTACCTGCAGGAACCGCGCTGGTACCAGGGCCTCGAGGGTGACAAGCCCGAGTCGATCGCATACTTCTCCCCGGAGTTCGGCATCGCCGCCGCGCTCCCGCAGTACTCCGGCGGACTCGGGATCCTCGCGGGCGACCACCTGAAAAGCGCGTCTGACCTCGGTGTCCCGCTCATCGGCGTCGGCCTGTTCTACCGGGCGGGCTACTTCAGCCAGGCGATCTCCCCGGATGGCTGGCAGATCGAAAGCTATCCGCTGCTCGACCCCGACGGCCTGCCCCTGTCCGTGCTGCGCCGTGCCGACGGTTCCGCCGTGCAGGTGTCCCTCGCCCTCCCCGACAACCGCACCCTGCACGCGAGGGTCTGGCAGGCGAACGTCGGCCGCATCCGCTTGCTCATGCTCGACACGGATATCCCCGAGAACACGGACGACCTGCGCCTCGTCACCGACCGGCTCTACGGCGGCGGCGGCGAGCACCGGCTGCTGCAGGAACTGCTGCTCGGCATCGGCGGCGCCCGCGCCGTCAAGGTCTGGAGCGCCCTCAACAACCGGCCGGAACCCGAGGTGTTCCACACCAACGAGGGTCACGCCGGCTTCCTCGGCCTCGAGCGCATCTCGAGCCTGATCGGCGATGGACTGAGCTTCGCCGAGGCCCTGCAGGTCGCGCGCGCCGGAACGGTGTTCACGACCCACACGCCCGTCGCCGCGGGAATCGACCGGTTCGAGCGCAGTCTCGTACGGCGGTACTTCGAGACCGACCTCCTCCCCGGTGTCGGCGTCGACGAACTCCTCGCCCTCGGCGCGGAGAACTATCCGGGCGGCTCGCCCGACGTCTTCAACATGGCCCTGATGGGCCTGCGGCTCGGCCAGCGCGCCAACGGCGTGTCCAAGCTGCACGGCGAGGTCAGCCGGCGGATGTTCAAGGGACTCTGGCCGGGCTTCGACGCCGAAGACGTGCCGATCGACTCGATCACCAACGGCGTGCACGCCCCGACCTGGACCGACCCCTCGCTGCTCCACCTCGCCGAGGACCGCCTGGGCACGAGCGACACCTCAGAGGCCGACTGGGCGTCGCCCGCCATCACCGACGACGACCTGTGGTCTGTGCGCGGGACGATGCGCCTGCAGTTCGTCGAGGACGCCCGCCGGCGCATCGCCGCGGCCTGGCTCGTGCAGAACCCCGGCGGGATCGTACCCGGCTGGATCGGCCAGGTCTTCGACCCGAAGGTGCTCACCATCGGCTTCGCCCGCAGAGTCCCGACCTACAAGCGCCTGACCCTGATGCTGCACGACCCCGAGCGCCTCCGCGCCCTGCTGCTGCACCCGGAGCACCCGATCCAGATCGTGATCGCCGGCAAGTCGCACCCCGCCGACGAAGAAGGCAAACGCCTCATCCAGAAGGTCGTGCAGTTCGCGGCCGATCCCGAACTGCGCACCCGCATCGCCTTCCTCCCGGACTACAACATCGGCATGGCCCAGTTGATGTACCCGGGCACGGATGTCTGGCTCAACAACCCGCTGCGTCCCCTGGAGGCCTGTGGCACCTCGGGCATGAAGGCGGCACTCAACGGAGCGCTCAACCTCTCGATCCTCGACGGCTGGTGGCCCGAGTACTACGACGGCAAGAACGGCTGGGCGATCCCGTCCGCCGATGCGGCCGGCGACTCCGCGGAGCGCGACCGGATCGAAGCGGACGCTCTCTACGAACTCATCGAGCACCACGTCGCGCCCCGCTTCTACGACCGCAACGCCGACGGTGTCCCCGAACGCTGGGTCGCCTCGATCCGGCACACCCTCGCGACTCTGTCCCCGGAGCTCAACGCCGGCCGGATGGTGCGCCAGTATGTGCAGAAGCTCTACCGCCCTGCCGGGGCGGCCGAGGCACGCCTGTCCGCGAACAACTACCGCGCAGCACGCGAGCTCGCCGTGTGGAAGGGACGCATCGTCGCCAAGTGGCCCGGCGTCTCCGTCGCCCACGTCGAGTCAGGGGGAGTCGCGGCGGTCCCCAAGGTCGGCGACGAGCTGCACCTGCGCGCCCACGTCCAGCTGAACGGGCTCGACCCCGCCGATGTGACGGTCGAGGTCGTCTACGGCAAGAGCCTCGCCAACGACGAGCTGAGCGGTGTGCACACCCTCGCGCTCGAAGCGGTCGTCGACCCGGATGCCGCGGACGGTTCGGACACACCCGAGCAGGGCGGCGCGACCCTCTTCACCGGAACGGTCGCGCTCGACCGCGGCGGTGCGTTCGGGTACACCGTGCGCGTCGTCCCGAAGAACGACCTGCTCGTGAGCTCGGCCGAGATGGGCCTGATCGCCGTAGCCGGCTAGCGCGCGATGGGGGCGGTGAGGGCGTCGGTGGCGGCGAGCAGGTCCGCCGGCGCCAGCTCGATGTCGAAGCCGCGGCGCCCGCCGGAGACGAACACGGTGTCGTAGAGCAGGGCGGTCTCGTCGACGACGGTCGCCAGGCGGGTCTTCTGCCCGACCGGGCTGATGCCGCCGAGAACGTAGCCGGTCTTCCGCTCGGCGAGTTTCGGGTCGGCCATCACGGCCTTCTTGGCGCCGGCCGCGTGCGCGAGCGCCTTGAGGTCGAGCTGTCCCGCGACCGGCACGACGGCGACAACGAGCGTGCCATCGGCATCCGCCAGCAGGGTCTTGAACACCCGCGCCGGGTCGAGCCCGAGCTTGGCGGCTGCCTCGAGGCCGTACCCCGTCGCCGACGGGTCGTGGTCGTAGGCGTGCGGGGTGAAACGGATGCCCGCATGAGTGAGCGCGACCGTCGCGGGAGTACCCCCGGCACCATCGTGCTTCTTCACCACTGCGGCTCCTCCACGACCGGGCCGGACTAGCTCGCCCGGAACAGCTGCATCGATGCACCCGGCACGAGCAGGCGGGTGCCGGGGATGTGCTCGATGACCGCGTCGCTCAGGTCGTCGTGGCTGGAATCCCAGAGCAGCGTATACGAGGAGACCCCGGCATGCTCCGGCAGCGTCACGGTCACGTCGCGCTCACGGCCCTGCACGATGAGGAGGATCCGGTTGAACTCCTCGAACTCGGGCGTCGAGGCCGCAAGATACTGCAGGGTGCGCTCCTTCGGGGAGTGCCAGTTCTCCTCCGACATGGACTTGCCTTCGATGTTGTACCAGTCCATCTCGCTCGCGCTCAGCGTGGTTTCGCCGGAGCGGCCGAACCACACCGGGCGGAGGGCCGGGTTCTCGCGACGCAGCTGGAGCAGCTTCCGCGTGACGCGGTGCAGGTCGACCTGCCAGTCGTCGAGGTCCCAGTTCAGCCAGGTCAGCTCGCTGTCGTGGCAGTACGCGTTGTTGTTACCGCGCTGGCTGCGACCGAATTCGTCGCCGGCCGTGAGCATCGGGATGCCGGCGGAGAGCAACAGGGTGCCGAGGAGGTTGCGCATCGCCTTGCGCCGGGTCGCGAGGATGCCGCGGTCGCGCGTCGGTCCCTCTGCGCCGTGGTTGAACGAATTGTTGCTGTCGGTGCCGTCACGGTTCGATTCGCCGTTTCCGACGTTGTGCTTGACGTTGTACGCGGTCAGGTCTGCCATCGTGAAGCCGTCGTGCGCCGTGATGAAGTTGAGGGATGCGAGCGGACCACGCTCCATGGAGAAGGTGTTCGCGGAGCCGGCCAGCCGGGTCGCGAACCGGCCGATGCCGCTTCCGGAGTGGCCGTCCCTGGCCGCTGCGATGTCGGTGAGCCAGAACGAGCGCATCCGATCGCGGTAGCGGTCGTTCCACTCGGTCCAGCCGTCCGGGAAGTTACCGGTCTGCCAACCGCCCATGCCCACGTCCCACGGCTCGGCGATGAGCTTCACGCCGGCGAGTTCCGGATCGGACTGGATGGACTTGATCAGGGGATGGTCGCGCTGGAACTCCACGTTGTCGCCGCGGCTGAGCGTCGCGGCGAGGTCGAACCGGAAACCGTCGATCTGCACGTCGTTCGCCCAGTACTTGAGCGAGTCGAGCACCAGCCGCCTCGGCACCTCGTTGGAGACGTTGAGGGTGTTGCCGCAGCCGGTGACGTCGACATAGCCGCCCGCGTCGTTCTGACGGTAGTAGGTCGCGTTGTCGATGCCGCGGAGACTGCTCGCGGGGCCGCCGGGACCTTCCTCTGCGGTGTGGTTGTAGACCACGTCGAGGATCACCTCGAGGCCGGCCTCGTGCAGCAGTTTGACCATGCCCTTGAACTCGCGGAGCACGGCCTCCGGTCCGGCCGACTGGGACGCCATCGTCGCGTAGTCGGCGTGCGGGGTGAAGAAGTTGAAGGTGTTGTACCCCCAGTAGTTGGTCAGGCCCTGCTTGAGCAGGCGCTGCTCGGACACGAAGGCCTGAACGGGGAGCAGCTCGACCGTGGTGACGCCGAGTTCCTTGAGATAGCCGATCGTCGCCTCGTGCGCCAGGCCGGCGTACGTGCCGCGGAGGTCGGCAGGGATCGCCGGGTTGAGCTTGCTGATGCCGCGCACGTGCGCCTCGTAGACCACGGTGTGGTCGAGCGCGATCTTCGGCTTCACCGAACCGGCCCAGTCGAAGGCGTCGTCGACGACGGAGGACTGCCACTGCTCGGGGCCGACCCTGACGAGGCCCCGCGAATAGGGCTCGACCATGGTCTTCTCGGGGTGGAACGAATTCGTGGGCGAGGCAGGCCCGGAGACGCGGATGCCGTAGTGTCGGCCCGCGGCCAGTGTGCGACTGCGACCGGACCAGACGTTGTCCGCATCGCGGGTCATCGGCACGGTCTTGACGATCCAGTTCGGGTCCGTGGTGTCGAAGATGCAGAGGTCCATGGCCTCGGCGTTCTGCGACCAGACACGGAGTTCGCCGACCCCGGCTGAAAGCCGCACGCCGAGGTTGTGCAGGGGATCGGCGTGAGTCATGCGTTCTAGAGTAATGAGTACGGAGAGTGGCCGTGACCACCGGCGCACGCGCAGCCAGCCGAAAACCGAGCGGAAGAGGGTATTTTGTCGATTTATCTCGACCACGCCGCGACGACGCCGATGCTCCCAGCGGCCATCGAGGCATATGTCGACGCCATGAGTGTCGTCGGAAACCCGGCTTCCATCCACAGCCAGGGCCAGAACGCCAAGCGGATGCTCGAGGAAGCCCGCGAGACCGTCGCACGCAGTGTCGGCTGCGACCCGATCGAGGTCGTGTTCACCGGGGGAGGCACCGAGGCGATCAACCTCGCCATCAAGGGCCTGTTCTGGGCGCGCGCCCCACGCCGCGGCATCCTCGTCCCCGGCGGAGAGCACCACGCGACCATGGACACCGTCGAATGGCTCGAACGCCACGACGGGGCGGAACCGGGATGGCTCCCGCTCGACGGCACTGGACGGGTCGACCCGGCCAGGGTGGCGGATGCCCTCGCGACCGGCACAGACGATGTCGCACTGCTCAGCCTGCTCGCCGCGAACAACGAGGTCGGCACCCTGCAGCCCATCGCCGAGATCGGCGAGCTCGCCGCGACCCACGGGATCCCGGTGCACGTCGATGCTGTGTCCGCATACGGCCAGGTACCGATCGACTTCCGCGCGCTGAGCGGCGCGGGCCGTGCCGGATCGGCCGGCGGCGGCATCGTCGCACTGAGCGTCTCCGCCCACAAGATCGGCGGACCGGTCGGCATCGGCGCCCTCGTGCTCTCGCGCCGGGCCAGCATCGTCCCCCTCATCCACGGCGGCGGGCAACAGCGCCAGGTCCGCAGCGGTACCCAGGACGTCGCCGCCGCCGTCGCGTTCGCGGCCGCGGCATCCGCCCTCGGCGACCTGCCCGCACGCAATGTGCGCCTCCGGGCGCTGCGCGACCGGCTGATCGCCGGCGTGCGCTCTGCGGTCCCGACCGCAGTGCTCAACGGTCCCGTACCTGATGGGTCGAACGAGCAGCGCCTGCCGGGCAACGCCCACTTCACCTTCCCCGGCTGCGAGGGGGAGTCGCTCCTGTTCCTGCTCGACGCCGCCGGAATCTCGGTGTCGACCGGCTCGGCGTGCCAGGCCGGCATCCCGGAGCCCTCGCACGTGCTGCGCGCGATGGGCCGCAGCGAGGCCGAGGCCCGCAGCGCCCTGAGGATCACTCTCGGCCGCGATTCCACAGACGCGGATGTCGACGCCTTCCTCGCCGCACTGCCCGCGGCGCACGCCCAGGCTAGCCGCGCCGGGATGAACGACCGCGTGTCCACCCGCTGACCCTGCCGGGCACGACGCTCCAGGCTCGCGCCCGCGCCGGTTTCGGCAGGCCGCGCCGATTCCACGTCGCGGCCGCGCCGGTTTGGGCAGGCCGCGCCTGGCGTTTCGGGAGCGGCCTGCGGAAACGGGCGCGGCGGTGCTCGAGTCGCGCCCGGAAACCCGCATTGGCCAAACCGGGCCTCCCGATTACACTTGCCCGGTGAAGGTTTTGGCAGCAATGAGTGGCGGGGTCGACTCCGCGGTGGCAGCGGCGCGCGCGGTTGAGGCGGGGCACGAGGTCGTCGGCGTGCACCTCGCCCTGAGTCGCATGCCCGGGACCCTGCGCACCGGCAGCCGCGGCTGCTGCACGATCGAGGACTCCATGGACGCCCAGCGGGCCGCGAACATCATCGGCATCCCGTACTACGTCTGGGACTTCTCCGAGCGGTTCAAGCTCGACGTCGTCGACGACTTCATCGCCGAATACGCCGCCGGCCGCACCCCGAACCCCTGCATGCGCTGCAACGAGCGCATCAAGTTCGCCGCCCTGCTCGACAAGGCGCTCGACCTCGGCTTCGATGCCGTCTGCACCGGCCACTACGCGAGCATCCAGACGGATGCCGCGGGGAACCGCGAACTGCACCGCGCGAGCGCCTGGGCGAAAGACCAGTCCTACGTGCTCGGCGTGCTGACCGCAGAGCAGCTCGCGCACTCGATGTTCCCGCTCGGCGAGACGCCGTCCAAGGCCGAGGTGCGCGCGGAGGCCGCAGAGCGCGGCTTCTCCGTCGCGACCAAGCCGGACTCCTACGACATCTGTTTCATCCCCGACGGCGACACCCGCGGCTGGCTCGCCGAGCGCGTGCCGGCAACCGCGGGCGACATCCTCGACCGCGAGGGAAACACCCTCGGCAGGCACGAGGGCGCCGCAGCGTTCACCGTCGGCCAGCGCAAGGGCCTCCAGATCGGCACTCCGGCCGCGGACGGCAAGCCGCGCTTCGTGCTCGAGGTGCGCCCGATCACCAACACCGTCGTCGTCGGCCCGAAGGAGGCGCTCGCGATCGGCCTCATCGCCGGGTCGAAGTTCACCTGGACCGGACTGCCGCCGGAGCACCCCGGGATCGTCTTCGACTGCGACGTGCAGATTCGCGCGCACGCCGACCCGGTCCCCGCCGTCGCGCAGGTCGTGAGCATCCCGGCCCCGGCCAGCGGAGCCCCCGACAACGCAGCTCCGGACAGCGGTCGCACGACCGAACTCGTGATCACCCCGCGCGAGCCCCTGACGGGTGTCGCGCCCGGCCAGACCGCGGTGCTCTACGTCGGCACCCGCGTGCTCGGCCAGTGCACGATCGACCGCACGGTGAGCGCCGTTCCCGTGCCCTCCGCCGAGGCCGTGCCCTCCGCCGCCGAACCAGCCCTGGTCGCCGTTCCCGCCGCCCGTGCCTGACGCCGCGAGCGCCGTGCCAGACGACTCCACCCCGCCGGACCTCCAGCGGGCCGCCGCCGAGGTCGCCGACCTCACCGCACGCATCGTCGACGCCCGTGACGCGTACTACGAGCGCAACGAGGTCGTCATCTCCGATGCGGACTACGACGCGCTCGTCCGGCGGCTCGCGGTGCTCGAGGGCGAGTTCCCCGAGCTCGCGAGCCAGGACAGCCCCACCCAGACCGTCGGCGGCCGCGCCGAGACGAGCCTGTTCGCGCCCGTCCAGCACGCCGAGCGGATGCTGAGCCTCGACAACGTCTTCTCGATCGAGGAATTCGAGGCCTGGGCCGCCAAGGTCGAACGGGACGCCGGCCGCCCCGTGCACTACCTGTGCGAACTCAAGATCGACGGCCTCGCGATCAACCTCCGCTACGAGAACGGCGTGCTCGTCACCGCGGCGACCCGCGGCGACGGTGTCGTCGGCGAGGACGTCACCGAGAACATCCACTGGGTCCCCGGAATCCCCGAGAGGCTGTCCGGCACCGGGCATCCGCCGCTGATGGAGGTGCGCGGCGAGGTCTTCTTCCCCGTCGTCGCCTTCGCCGACCTCAACGCCCAGCAGGTCGCCGCCGGAGAACGCCCCTTCGCCAACCCGCGCAACGCCGCCGCAGGCTCCCTGCGCCAGAAGGCGGAGGGCAAGAACCCGGAAGCACTGCGCCTGATGCGCGCGCGGCTCGGCCGGCTCCGGATGCTCGTGCACGGCATCGGGGCCTGGGCCGATCCCGAGGCTGACGCCCAGTCCGAGGTCTATGCCCTGCTGGCCGGCTGGGGGCTGCCGACGAGCAGCTACTTCCGCGTCGAGTCGGACGCGAGCGGGGCATCCGCCTTCATCGCGTACTACGGCGAGCATCGGGCGAGCGTCTCCCACGAGATCGACGGCATCGTGATCAAGGTCGACGAACTCGCCCTGCACGCCGAACTGGGGGCAACGAGCCGGGCGCCCCGCTGGGCGATCGCATACAAGTACCCGCCGGAGCAGGTGAACACGAAGCTGCTCGACATCGTCGTGAGTGTCGGCCGCACCGGGCGTGCCACGCCATTCGCCGTGATGCAGAAGGTGCGGGTCGCCGGCTCCGAGGTGCGCCAGGCCACCCTGCACAACCAGGACGTCGTCAAGGCCAAGGGCGTGCTGATCGGCGACACCGTCGTGCTGCGGAAGGCCGGCGACGTGATCCCCGAGATCCTCGGCCCGGTCGTCGAGCTGCGCGACGGCACCGAACGGGCGTTCGTGATGCCGGCGAACTGTCCGGAGTGCGGCACCCCGCTCGCTCCCGCCAAAGAGGGCGATATCGACCTGCGCTGCCCGAACGCGCGCAGCTGTCCTGCCCAGGTCCGTGGACGGGTCGAGCACATCGGGTCCCGCGGTGCGCTCGACATCGAGGTGCTCGGTGAGGTGGCCGCGGCCGCGCTCACCCAGCCGACGGTGCCGATCGAGCCGCCGCTGCGCACCGAAGCCGGCCTCTTCGACCTCACCCTCGACGACCTGACCCCGATCGAGGTCGTCGTGCGCGACGCCGAGACCGGGCTGCCCCGCGAAGAGGAGGACGGCACGATCCGGCTGCGCACGCCGTTCCGGCGGAACCCGACGGCCGCCGAGAAGCGGGAAGGCCTCACCGGTACGCAGCCGTCGTCGAGCGCGGTCAAGCTGCTCGCCGAGATCGAACTCGCCAAGACCAAACCGCTCTGGCGCCTGCTGGTCTCGCTCAACATCCGTCACGTCGGCCCGGTCGCCGCGCGCGCCCTTGCCGGCCACTTCGGCGGCCTCGACGCGATCCGTGCGGCAACGCGCGATGAACTTGCCGAGGTCGACGGTGTCGGCGGCATCATCGCCGACGCGATCATCGACTGGTTCGAGGTCGACTGGCACCGCGACATCGTCGATCAGTGGACGGCCGCCGGCGTGCAGTTCGAGACGCCCGGGCACCCGGGACCCGGGGCAGCAGCTGCCGCCGGGGGAGTCCTCGTCGGTCTGACCGTCGTCGCGACCGGGTCACTCGAGGGCTATACCCGGGAGGAAGCCCAGGAGGCGATCATCTCCGCGGGCGGAAAGAGCGCGTCGAGCGTGTCCAAGAACACCGACTTCGTGGCCGCGGGGCCGGGTGCCGGCTCCAAGCTCACCAAGGCTGAGGCCCTCGGGCTGCGCATCCTCGACGCTGCCCAATTCCGGCTCCTCGTCACCGGCGGTCCCGCTGCACTCGACGCGGCCGATGGCGGCGTCGCCGAGGTGGGCACCGACCTGACCGCTGACGCGACCGTCGACCCTACGGCCGACGTGACCGACGGCACGGCCGCCGCGCCGACCGACTGACCGGAGCCGACCGACTGACCGGAGCCGGCCGAGCCGGCCGAGCCTGCCGGGCAGGCCGGGCCGGTCATCCGTCACCCATCAGCCGGGCTCGGGAACCGTTGCCTTGTCGACCCAGCCGACGATCATCTGAGTGAAGAGTGCGGCGTCCTCGATGCTCCAGACGTGGTGCATGCCGGGAGCGATCCAGGTGAGGGTCTGCGGCAGCCTGCGTTGCAGTTCGGGGAAGCTGCGCCGCACCAGGCTCGACTCCTTTCCCCCGGCGACGGCGAGGAACGGCCCCCGGTAGTCGCCGAGCGATTCCGGGCAGCCGCCCCGGTTGACGTCTGCGAACACGCGTGCCGCGTTGTCCGCCCGGATGCCCAGCCCGTGGTCGACGAACAGGTCGACGGCGTCTTCGGGCAGCCCGAACGCCTTCGCCTGGGCCTTCCAGTACCAGGCCTTGTCCCACAGGCGCAGCTGGAGGGTGTTGAGAAAGCGCGCGGCGCCGTGGATGCCGGCCAGCGGTGCGCCCGAGATGAGACAGGACCGGATCAGGTCCGGGTGCCTCGCCATCAGGCGCAGGGCGACCAGCCCGCCGAGCGAGAGCCCGACCACGTGGGCGCGCCCGCCCCTGGCGTGGCTGCGGATGATCTCGGCCACGTCGTCAGCGGTGCGATCGAGCGAGAGCCATTCTTCCCCCGAGCGAGAGCCGAACCCCGGCAGGTCGGGTGTGAGGATGTGCCGCTCCGGCAGGCGCTCGACCTGCGGTTGCCAGGACCAGGAGGCGACGGTGCCGCCGTGCAGCAAAACGATGGTCCCCGAGCCCGGGGCCGCTGCGCCGTGCTCGAGCGGGTACCCGGTCACCGTGCGGCCGTGACCACTGCGGAATCGGTCTCGTCGAGCCAGGCGAGTTCCGCCTCGGCGTGCACGATGCCGCTGCGGAGCGTGGCCCGTCGCAGGGCCTGGCCGATGTCGTCCGGGTGTCCCGTCTCCGAGGCGGCGATCGCCGTCAGGCGTGCGAGCAGCGCGGTCGCCTCCTCCCTGCGCGCTCGAAGGAGTTCGCGGACGCCGTCGAGCCCGAGCCTGCCCGCGAAGAAGAGGCGCATCAGGAAAGACTCGTGCGGGTTCTCGGGTTCCAGCGGCGCCCTCAGCGCGGCGTCGAGGGCCTTGCCGCCCGCCGGGGTGATCCGGTGCTCGCGCCGGTCGGGCTTGCCGTCCTGGGGGATGACCGTGACCTCGACGAGTCCGTCGGCAACCAGGCGGCTGAGCGTGCGATAGATCTGGGACTGGTCCGCAGACCAGAAATGTATGACGGATCCCTCGATCCGCTTGTTGAGGTCGTACCCGGAGAGGGGCGAGAGCTCGAGCATCCCGAGCAGGGCAATGGTCAGCGACATATCTATATAAGACCATGCATATATGCCCGAGTGCAAGGGGTCAGTGCCAGCGCGGAGTTTTTCGGCGCGTTCTGGGGACAATGTTCAACGAAATCCGCCGCCAAATTCGATATTCTAAAAGTGCAGGGTGTGCACTCGATACCGTGCTGATCCACCGCTCGGTGTTCGTGAGGGGACGTACCCAGGTTTGCTGTTAGGCGCGGCAATTCTTCTTGCATCCTCGCTGGTTTTCAATGGAGCCAGCGAGTCCTTTCCGGTGCACGAATACGCGGTCCTGTCGAGCGACACCGACCTCGGACTGCAGCCCATCGGCCTTGAACCGGCCCTGTCGATCGACGGAGACGTCAACTCCCTCCGCTTCCTGCGCGGGTCGAGCCTTCTCGCCGGCCTGGCCAGGCTGAATGTGGCGGACATCTCGAGCTTCGTCCTGGACTTCCCCGAACAGCTCGACTCCCTCCTTGCGGTTCCGCCGGCCGCGACCGAGGTCACCGGCTGGTGGACGAACCTCGGCGGCACCGAACGCTCCTCGCTCATCGCAGCGGCACCCCGTCTCGTCGGCAACCTCGAGGGCATCCCGTTCCGGGAGCGCGGCCGCGCCAACGCCAGATACCTGAACGAGAGCATCGCCGGGGCCCAGCAGCGCCTCGTGGGCGCCGTGAGCGACGACGACCGCACGAGCGCGACCCACGAGCTCGCCGTCCTCGGCCAGGTGCGCACCGCACTGCGGCAAGCGGATGCCGGCCCGCGCCGCTCCCTGATCCTGCTCGACAGCACCGGCGGTGGCCGCGCAGCGATCGCGCTCGGCAACCCCGACACCGCTGATTACGTCGGCTTCCTCGTCCCCGGCATGAACTACACCGTCGAGGCCGAGATGGTGCACTGGACGAACACCGCGAACGACCTGTACGCCGAACAGGAGAAGGTACTCGCCGAACGCGCAGCCCGGGGGCAAGGCGAGGCGCCCGCCAGTGTCGCGACGGTGGCCTGGATCGGCTACGAGGTCCCCGACCTGTTCAGCGTCGGCGGCCTCGACAAGGCCCTCGTCGGAGCCGACTTCCTCGAGAAGTCCTCGCTCGGCATCCGCTCGGACCGGCGGGCGCACCAACCCTTCATCACCGTCTACGCGCACTCTTACGGCTCGACCGTCGCGCTCACCGCCCTCGCCCGCGGCTCCTTCGACGTCGACGCCCTCGTGCTCGTCGGATCGCCGGGCAGCCAGATCCAGTCCGCGGCCAGCCTGCACGTGACGGGCGAGAACGTCTGGGTCGGGAAGGCCGACTGGGATCCGGCCGTGAACAGCGCGTTCTTCGGGAGCGATCCGGGGGCGGAATCGTACGGGGCGCATCCTCTCGGAGTGTCGGGGGCGACCGACCGGATCACCGGTGCCAGCCTCACGGCCTCGCTCGGCCACAATGCGTATTTCGAGCCGGGAAGCGAGTCCCTGCACAATATGGCGCTGGTCGGAACGGACAACGCGGATCTGGTCACCAACGGCTCCGAATAGAATTGGGTCTTCACCTCAACCACAATCGGAGCAACATGTCTGAAATCACGGCCGAGCAGGTTGCGCACTTGGCAAACCTCGCCCGGATCGACCTCAGCCCGGAGGAGATCACCCGCCTCACCGCCGAACTCGGCCAGATCGTGGATTCGGTGGCGAAGGTCGCCGAAGTCGCCACGCCCGACGTTCCCGCGACGAGCCACCCGATGCCGTTGACCAACGTTTTCCGCGCCGACGTCGTCGTGCCGTCCCTGTCCGTCGAAGAAGCACTGTCCGGATCGACCGACCGCGACGGCGACAAGTTCCGCGTGCCGGCGATCCTGGACGAGGAGTAGTCATGACCGATCTCACCCGCCTGTCCGCCGCAGACCTGTCGATCCTCCTCACGAGCGGTGCCGTCAGCTCGGTGGAGGCCACCCAGGCCCACCTCGACCACATCGCGGCCGTCGACACCGACGTGCACGCGTTCCTGCACGTGGCCGGGGCGAGCGCCCTCGCCGCTGCTGCAGCCGTCGACGCCCAGCGCGCCGCCGGTGCCGTGCTCGGTCCGCTCGCCGGAGTGCCCATCGCCATCAAGGACGTGCTCGCGACGCGCGACATGCCCTCGACCGCCGGCTCGAAGATCCTCGAGGGCTGGATCCCGCCCTACGACGCGACCGTCGTGCGCCTCGTCCGTGAAGCCGGGCTGATCCCGCTCGGCAAGACCAACATGGACGAATTCGCGATGGGTTCGTCCACCGAGTTCTCCGCGTACGGCCCGACCCACAACCCCTGGGACCTCGACCGGATCCCCGGCGGTTCCGGCGGAGGCTCCGCCGCCGCAGTGAGCGCGTTCGAAGCTCCCCTCGCCCTCGGTAGCGACACCGGCGGATCGATCCGCCAGCCCGCCGCCGTCACCGGATCCGTCGGAGTCAAGCCGACCTACGGCGGCGTCTCCCGGTACGGAGCGATCGCCCTGGCGTCCTCGCTCGACCAGGTCGGGCCGGTCAGCCGCACCGTCTACGACGCCGCGCTCCTCCACGACGTGCTGAGCGGCCATGACCCGCTCGACTCCACCTCGCTGACCGACCGCTGGCCGTCGATGGCCGCTGCCGCGATCGCGGGCCGGGTCGACGGCGCCCTCACCGGTGTGCGGATCGGCGTCGTCAAGGAGCTGTCCGGCCCCGGGTTCCAGCCCGGCGTCCTGCAGCGCTTCAACGAAACCCTCGCGATGCTCGTCGCTGCCGGCGCCGAGATCGAAGAGGTCAGCGCGCCGAGCTTCGAATACGCCGTCGCCGCGTACTACCTGATCCTCCCGGCCGAGGCCTCGAGCAACCTGGCCCGCTTCGACTCGGTGCGTTTCGGCATCCGTGTCGACCCGGAGGAGGGCCCGCTCACGAGCGAACGGGTCATGGCCGCGACCCGCGACGCCGGGTTCGGCCCGGAGGTCAAGCGCCGGATCATCCTCGGCACCTACGCCCTGAGTGCCGGATACTACGACGCCTACTACGGCAGCGCCCAGAAGGTGCGCACCCTGATCCAGCGCGACTTCGACGCGGCATTCGAGAAGGTCGACGTCCTGTTGTCCCCGAGCGCGCCGACCACGGCGTTCAAGTTCGGCGAGAAGATGGACGACCCGATGGCGATGTACCTCAACGACGTCACCACGATCCCGGCGAACCTCGCCGGTATCCCCGGAATGAGCCTGCCGATGGGCCTCGCGCCGGAGGACGGCCTGCCCGTCGGGCTGCAGGTGATGGCGCCCGCCAAGCAGGACGCCCGCCTGTACACCTTCGGTGCCGCCGTCGAGCAGTTGCTCGAAGCGCACTGGGGACACACCCTGCTCAGCCTTGCGCCGAAACTGGCGCCCACCGAAATGTTCGCGAGCGAAGGGGGAGCCGTCTGATGAAGAAGGCTGAACTGATGGATTACGACAAGGCCCTCGAACTGTTCGAGCCGGTGCTCGGCTTTGAGGTGCACGTCGAACTGAACACCAAGACCAAGATGTTCTGCGGCTGCGCGAACGAATTCGGCCAGGGTGCCAACACGAACACCTGCCCGACCTGCCTCGGGCTTCCCGGCGGGCTCCCGCAGGTGAACGCGAAGGCGATCGAGTCGAGCATCCGCCTCGGGCTCGCCCTCGGCTGCGAGATCGCCGAATACTCGCGCTTCGCGCGCAAGAACTACTTCTACCCCGACACTGCGAAGAACTTCCAGACCTCGCAGTACGACGAGCCGATCGCGTTCAACGGGCAGCTCACGATCGAACTCGAGAGCGGCCGCCAGGTCACGATCGACATCGAACGCGCGCACATGGAAGACGACGCGGGCAAGCTCACCCACGTCGGCGGCGCGACCGGCCGCATCCAGGGCGCCGACTACTCGCTCGTGGACTACAACCGCGGCGGCGTGCCGCTCGTCGAGATCGTCACGCAGATGATCGAGGGCGGCGAGGCGGACTCTCCCGAGATCGGACGCACCTATGTGGCCGCGATCCGCGAGATCGTCAAGGCGCTCGGGGTGTCCAACGCCCGGATGGAAGAGGGCAACGTGCGCTGCGACGCGAACGTGTCCCTGCGCCCGCGCGGCTCCGGCAAGCTCGGCACCCGCACGGAGACCAAGAACGTCAACTCGCTCCGCAGCGTCGAACGTGCCGTCCGCTACGAGATCCAGCGCCAGGCCGCGCTCCTCGCCGCCGGTGGAACCATCACCCAGGAAACGCGCCACTGGCACGAGGACACCGGAATCACGTCCGCAGGCCGGCCCAAGTCCGACGCCGACGACTACCGCTACTTCCCCGAGCCGGACCTCGTCCCCGTCGCGCCCTCCCGCGCCTGGGTCGAAGAACTCCGCGCGACCCTGCCGGAGCCGCCCGCGGCACGGCGTAAGCGCCTCCAGGCCGACTGGGGCTTCGCGAACCTGGAGTTCCAGGACGTCGTCAACTCCGATTTGCTCGACGCGGTCGAGGCCACCGTCGCGGCCGGGGCATCCGCCCAGTCTGCCCGCAAGTGGTGGACCGGCGAGGTCGCCCGGCTCGCGAACGTCGCCGGCGTCTCCGCTGACTCGCTCGTCGAGCCGATGCAGCTCGCCGCGCTCATCGAACTCGTCACCGCGGGAACGCTGACCGACCGCCTGGCCCGCCAGGTGCTCGAGGGCGTCATCGCCGGCGAAGGCACCCCGCTCGAGGTCGTCGAGATCCGCGGTCTCGCAGTCGTTTCCGACGACGGCCCGCTCATCGAGGCCATCGACCTCGCCCTCGCCTCCCAGCCCGACGTCCTCGCGAAGATCCGCGACGGCAAGGTCCAGGCGGCCGGCGCCGTGATCGGCGCCGTCATGAAGGCCATGCGCGGGCAGGCGGATGCCGCACGGGTACGGGAACTCGTCCTCGAAAGGGCAGGAACGGCCGAGTAATGGCTCTCTGGAAGCGACGCGAGCCCGCAGCGGACGGGGCTGCGAGCCGCGCCGTTTTCGGCGTGGGGATGCAGGTCCTGGTGCGGCTCGATCGGAGCCGCTACCCGGAGTCGATGGTGGAAGACCCCATCGGCGTCATCGTCGGAGCGGGGGACTCCGACGGCGCTGCACTGTACGCGCCGGTCTCCGGCCGGGAGGCGATCTGGACCGTGCAATTCGACGAGCCCTTCTTCGGGCTCGACGGCTCCGGACCGCACCTGTCTGCCCGGGTCGCCCAGGCCTCCCTCGAACCGGCCCCGGAAGCGTGATGGCGATGAGCGCAGCCCAGGAACTCCCGGAGTCCCCGCGCACGGAAAGCCCCGCGACCCCGGCCGACATCCGTCGCTGGCGCCAGTACCTCGCCGACGAACGCGCGGAGGCCGCGGTGTACCGCGACCTGGCCTCCCGACGCGTCGGTGAGGAGCGCGAGATTCTGCTCGCCCTCGCCGAGGCGGAAGCCCGCCACGAGGCGCATTGGCGTGACCTGCTGGGCGATCAGGCCGGACCGCCTAAGCGCGGTGCGGTGCGCACCCGGTTCCTCGGTTTCCTCGCGAGGCGCTTCGGTTCCGTCTTCGTGCTCGCGCTCGCCCAGCGGGCGGAAGCACGCTCGCCATACGACTCCGACGTCGACGCGACGAAGACGATGGCGGCCGACGAACGCATCCACGAGGAGGTCGTCCGCGGGCTCGCCGCTCGGGGGCGCCAGCGCCTCGCCGGATCCTTCCGTGCCGCCGTCTTCGGCATCAACGACGGCCTCGTCTCCAACCTCGCTCTCGTGCTCGGCATCGGCGCGACCGGTGTTCCCGCCGCGACCATCCTGTTCACGGGCATTGCCGGCCTGCTCGCCGGCGCCCTGTCGATGGGTGCGGGGGAGTACGTCTCGGTGCGGTCGCAGCGTGAGCTGCTCGAGGCATCCACCCCCCAGGCAACCGCGCGCACGGTGCTCTCGCACCTCGACCTCGCCGCCAACGAGCTCACCCTCGTCTACCGGGCGCAGGGAATGGCGGCCGAGGAAGCCGAAGCGCATGCCCACGAAGTGCTGCGCACGCTGACCATGGCCACCGGACCGGTTTCGGTTGCCGCCCCCGTCCCCGGCTCCGATTCTCCCCACGGGGCGCTCGACCCCGCGACCGATGAGCACGAGGCGATCGGCACCGGCTGGGGCGCCGCCACCTCGAGCTTCTGCTTCTTCGCTTCCGGGGCCATCCTTCCCGTTCTGCCGTACCTGTTCGGCCTCGAGGGCCTCACGGCGATCGTGGTCGCGTCCGTGCTCGTCGGACTCGCCCTCCTCGCGACCGGTGCGATCGTCGGACTGCTCTCCGGCGGGCCGCCGCTCCGTCGTGCGCTCCGCCAGCTGCTGATTGGCTTCGCGGCCGCCGGCGTCACTTACGTGCTCGGGCTGCTCTTCGGCACCTCGCTCGGGTAGTCCCTTCGGGAACGATTCGCGAGCGTGAGGTCGGGCGTCGCGCCCCGCCGAGTCGTGAACGGCCCATCCATGTCGGACGGGGTTTCTCCGCGCCGCCGCGGATCGGCGTCCCCCTGCCACTGGTATCCCCCGGGGTCGAATTCAGGAGACGCGTGGGGTTGGGTGGAATCGGCCGCACTGGTCCGCGGGCCGCTGTTGCTCGCCCGGGCGCATCTCCTGAATTCGGCACCACGAGTGCGGACACACTCGCTGTCAGGTATGAATCTCGAGATGAGATGCCCGAAATAAAGTGAGCAAGCCTCGCAATAGTGTTCGATTCGGGGTAGAATCGGGGTATGGCAGGAGCTTCGGATCCACAGTCACACACCCCGCAGACACCCGGTTCCGGGTCCGCGGGGGATCAGCCCACCACGGTGGGCCTCGCCTCCACCGAGTCGTCGGCTGAGTCGTCGGTCGAGTCGGCTCATCCGGTTGCGATTGCTGAGGGTTTCGAGGGTGCGGAGGGGCTGGCCGGGGCTATTCCCTCGGTGCATGCGGATGCTGTCGCCCGACTCCTCGAGGCCCAGGTGGCTCTCGTGGAGGCCCTGGCGGCGATCCCGGTCGGGCTGCTCAGCGATGCGGAAGCGGTGACGGCGCTCAGCACGGTCGAGGCGATCGGGCGGACGGTGGATGCGGCGCGGGTGAATACGGCGACGGATGTGGATCGGCGAGCGCGGGTGCTCGGCCGGGAGGGTTTGGCGTGGCGGATGGGCTGTAAGGGCCCCTGGGACGTGCTGACCCGGGTGACCCGGGTGTCGGCCCGGGAGGTCAAGCGGAGGACGAAGCTCGGGGACGCGGTGTTGCCGCGGCCGTGCGGGGGGAGCAGCTGGTTGCCGCCGTTGTTCCCGACCGTTGGGGCCGCGCTGACGGCGGGGGAGATCGGGGTGGAGACGGCGGAGCTGATCGTGGCGGGGCTGCAGACGATCAGTCACCGGGTGGCGCCGGATGACCTGCTGACGGCGGAACGGGCTCTGGTCGCCACGGCGGCCGGCCTGATCACCCCGGAAACCGAGAACCTCGCCGGCGCCGGGGTCCCCGCGGCCGCGGATCTGATCCGGGGCATGGTGCTCCAGTGGCAGGCCGCCCTGGACCCCGACGGGGTCCTGCCGCAGGAGGACGTGTTCGAGGCGAAGTCGAACAGCGGCTTCGGCCAGTTGAAGAATGGGTTGTATCCGGTGAAGGGTGGGGTGACGCCGGAACTGTTCGGGATGATGAACACCCTCTTCGACGCGTTCCTGAGCTTCCACGCGCGGCCCGCGTTTCCCACCGAGGAGGAACAGGCGCTGATGGATTCGGGGCAGATGATTCCCGGCGCCGAAACCGCAGGCACCGGAGCCGACACCGGCCCCGAGCTCGACGTGATCGAAGCCGAGCTGCGGGAACGCCGCCAGGACACCCGCACGAGCGGGGAGAAGCGCGCGGACATCCTCCGGGCCCTGTTCGAACACGCCGCCCGCGATGAGGGCACGCCCAGCATGGGCGGGTCGGCACCGACGGTGATGGTGCACGTGAACGCGGCCGACCTCGCGAGCGGGGTCGGGGTGGGGTGGATCGACGGGGTCGAAGCGCCCGTGTCGCTGAAGACGGTGCACCAGCGGATCTGTGACGGCGGCTTCCAGGGGGTGTTGTTCGGGGAGAACAACCAGGTCCTCAAACTGGGTCCGGAGCGGCGGTATTTCAACCGGGCGCAGCGGCGGGCGATCACCGCCCGGGACGGCGGGTGCATCATCCCCGGCTGTAAAGCCCCGGCGCACTGGGCCGAGGTGCACCATGTGAAGCCCTGGGCGAAAGACGGACCCACGAATGTCGACAACGGGGTCCTCCTGTGCTGGTTCCATCACCACACCATCGATACCTCGGGGTGGGAGATCCGCATGGTGAAAGGATCACCACAAGTGCGGGCCCCGGGGCTGATCGACCCGCAACGGCTCTGGCGGCCACCGAACCGGCACCGCGCCCACCAAGTCCTCACCGGACCACCCAACCGCGACTGACCAGGCCGACTGACCCGGGTGAACGGGGGCCGCGCCGGACGCGAGCCGTCGCTATAGGGTGTCGTTCTCAGAGGCGTTCGGTCATCGTGACCTGACCGCAACATATGCAACCGGATTTCAGACATCCGTTTCCATATGATTTAGCCGAGGGTGACAAAGGAGGCTCCGTGTCCGTAGACCGACCGGCCATCAGCCTGCGGGGGCTGACCAAGTCCTTCGGAGTGGGGAATGCCGTCGACGGGGTCGATCTCGACATCGTCGAGGGCGAATTCTTCTCGATGCTCGGTCCGTCCGGCTCCGGAAAGACAACCGTGCTCCGGCTGATCGCCGGCTTCGAGCAGCCCACCAGCGGAACGGTGTCGCTCCTGGGGGAGGACGTCACCGACCGCGCCCCCTTCGACCGCGACGTCAACACCGTGTTCCAGGACTATGCGCTCTTCCCACACATGACGGTGCTCGACAACGTCGCTTACGGGCTGCGCGTGCGCGGTGTCGGCAAGCGCGAACGCCAGGAGCGGGCCAGGGCGGCCCTCGACACCGTGCGTCTCGGCGGTTTCGGCGACCGGAAGCCCGGGCAGCTCTCCGGGGGTCAACGCCAGCGCGTCGCCCTGGCCAGGGCGACGGTCGTGCAGCCGAAGGTGTTACTCCTCGACGAGCCGCTCGGCGCCCTCGACCTCAAGCTCCGTGAACAGATGCAGGTCGAGCTGAAAGAACTCCAGCGCGCACTCGGCATCACCTTCATCTTCGTCACCCACGACCAGGAGGAGGCGCTCACCCTGAGCGACCGGATCGCCGTCTTCAACGAGGGCCGGATCGAACAGCTCGGGACCCCCGCAGAGATCTACGATCGTCCCGTCTCGCCGTTCGTGGCCGCCTTCGTGGGCACGTCGAACGTGTTCAGCGATGAACTGTCCCGTCGGGTGCTCGGTCGCGGAGGCATCCACTCGGTTCGGCCGGAGAAGATGACGGCCGCGAAGCTGGACGCCCCGGTCAGCGGCGACCGCTCGGCGACAGGCGTGCTCGCCGAGGTGATCTACCTGGGCAGCAGCACGCGGATCATCGTCGACCTCGACGCCGGGATGCGCGTCGTCATCCAGGAGCAGAACGACGCACGTCGGGTCGGAGACGAAGAACGCGGCGCCCGCGTGCGCGTGGCCTGGTCAGACAGGGACACGGTCACGATCGTCGCCGACCGGCACGCCGAATCCCTGGACCCGGCACCGTAACCCGCTCACCCAAGAATGGAGACCGCTATGAACCGCCATACGCCCCACCGTAACTCCAGACTGACAGCCCTGACGGGGCTCGCCATCGCCTCGATCGCACTCCTCACCGCGTGCGGGACGACGACGTCCGGTTCGACCAAGCCCACGGCATCCGCGCCGACCGCTCTCGGCGCGAACGAAGGTGCCGTCTCGATCCTCGCGTGGCCCGGCTACGTCGAGGATGGCAGCAACGATCCGACCGTGGACTGGGTCAGCGCCTTCCAGGACGAGACCGGCTGCAAGGTCACGAGCAAGACCTACGGCACCTCCGACGAGGCCTTCAATCTCATGAAGACCGGTGACTACGACGTCGTCGCCGCGTCGGGTGACGCTTCCCTGCGCCTGGTCGCCGCCGGGGACGTCGCCCCGGTGAACACCGGTCTGATCCCGAACTACGCCGGAATCTACGACTTCCTCAAGCTGCAGGCGTGGAACAGCGTCGACGGCGTCTCCTACGGCATTCCGCACGGCTACGGCGCCAACCTATTGATGTACAAAACGGATGTCGTCACACCCGCCCCGACGTCGTGGGACGTCGTGTTCGACAAGTCCTCCGCCTACAAGGGCAAGGTCACCGCATACGACTCCCCGATCTACATTGCGGACGCTGCCATGTACCTGATGAAGCACCAGCCCGATCTGGGCATCAAGAACCCGTACGCCCTCGACGAGAAGCAGCTCGCGGCGGCCGTCGACCTGCTCAAGCAGCAGCGTCCGAACATCGGGGAGTACTGGTCCGACTACCTCAAGTCGGTGCAGTCCTTCGAGACCGGCGACACGGTCGTCGGTACCACCTGGCAGGTGATCCGCAACTCGCTCGCTGCCGGAACCCCCGCCGAGGTCACTGTGCCGTCGGAGGGCGTGACCGGTTGGTCGGACACCTGGATGATCGCCTCGAAGGCCGCGCACCCCAACTGCGCGTACGCGTGGCTCAACTACATCGCGAGCCCGAAGGCGAACGCGCAAGCTACCGAGTACTTCGGGGAGGCCCCGTCCAACCAGAAGGCCTGCGAGTTCATGACGGACCCCAACCAGTGTGCGACCTATCACGCCGGCGACGCCGACTACGCGTCGAAGATCTGGTACTGGACGACGCCGATCGCCAAGTGCGTCGACGGCAGGACCGACGTGACCTGCACGGACTACGCGGCCTGGACGACCGCGTGGCAGGAGATCAAGGGCTGATGCTCCAGCCCGATTCCGGCGGGCCCGTTCCGGCGCCCCGCGACACCGGGGCCCGCCGGATCTCGGTCTTCCTGAGCCGGCACCCCCGGCTGCGCCTCTCGCTGCTGCTCTCGGCCCCGCTGTTCTGGCTGGTGCTGGTCTACATCGTGGCCCTCGCGGCGCTCCTGATCACGGCGCTGTGGACGGTCGACACGTTCACGGGAACGATCACGCAGACCTGGACGCTCGACAACATTGTGACCGTGCTGACCGGATCGCTCTACCAGACCGTGACCCTGCGCACCCTCGGCGTCGCTGTGGTCGTGACCGTGGTCGACGTTCTGGTCGCCCTGCCGATCGCGTTCTACATGGCCAAGGTCGCGAGCACCCGGTGGCAGCGGGTGCTCGTGATCGCCGTGCTGATGCCGCTCTGGGCGAGCTACCTCGTGAAAGCGTACGCGTGGCGCTCCGTGCTCTCGAGCGATGGCATCGTCGACTGGCTGGTGGCCCCTTTCGGTGGCCACACCCCGGGCTACGGGCTGCCCGCGACGGTCATCACCCTCGCGTACCTCTGGTTGCCCTACGTGATCCTGCCGATCTACGCCGGCCTGGAACGCGTTCCGGACTCCCTGCTCGAGGCTTCAGGCGACCTCGGCGGCCGGACCGGGTCCACCCTCCGGCTCGTGGTGCTTCCGATGATCTGGCCGGCGATCATCGCCGGTTCGATCTTCAGCTTCTCGCTCACCCTCGGCGACTACATCACAGTGAACATCGTTGGAGGGGCCAACCAGATGCTCGGCAATCTCGTGTACACGAACGTCGGCGCGGCGAACAACCTGCCCCTCGCGGCCGCGATCGCCCTCATCCCGATCGTGATCATCTTCGGATACCTCGCCGCCGTGCGCCGCACCGGCGCCCTGGACAACCTGTAGGGAGAGAGATGCGCCTCAGCAGACCGGCACGGGTCGTTCTCGCCGTCCTCACCGGGATCATCCTCGCGGTGATCTACCTGCCGCTCATCGTCGTGTTGATCAACTCATTCAGCACGAGCACGAACCTGACCTGGCCTCCGCCCGGACTGACCCTCGAGTGGTGGGTGAAGGCGTTCCGCAATGAGGGCGCCCTCGACGCGATCGCGACGAGCGTGCAGATCGCGATCGTGGCGACCCTGGTCTCCCTCGTCCTCGGTACCCTGATCTCGCTCGCCCTGCAGCGGTTCACCTTCTTCGGGCGCGACGCCGTGAGCCTCCTCGTGATCCTGCCGATCGCGCTCCCCGGCATCATCACCGGCATCGCGCTCAACAACGCCTTCCGCACCATCATGGGGATTCAACTGTCGATCGCGACCGTGATCATCGCGCACGCGACGTTCTGCATCGTCACCGTGTTCAACAACGTCATCGCCCGGCTCCGCCGCGTCGGCACGAACCTGGAGGAGGCGTCGGCCGACCTCGGAGCGGGATTGTGGACCACGTTCCGGCTGGTGACCTTCCCGCAGCTGCGGTCCGCGCTCTTCGCCGGCGGACTGCTCGCCTTCGCGCTGAGCTTCGACGAGATCATCGTGACGACGTTCACCGCGGGGTCGAGCGTGAAGACCCTGCCGATCTGGATCCTCGACAACCTGTTCCGGCCGAACCAGGCGCCGATCGTCAACGTGATCGCCGTGGTCCTCGTGCTGGTCTCGATCGTGCCGATCTACGTGGCGCAGCGCCTTGCCGGGGCGGAGAAGGTCACCCCGTGACGCCTGTTCGGTTCAGCGCGCGTCGCGGCCGGTGAGCGCGAGCAGGCGGGTCTGCAGCGGTGCATCGTCCGGGAGCGGGACCGGGGGAGCGAAGAGGCCGCTCGCTTCGAGGGCATCCTTCTGCGGCTCGAAGACCGTCCACACCGCAGCGACGAGTTCGTCGTCGAGGGTGTCGTCGGCGGAGACGGCCCGGGCGAGATCCCAGGTGTGGATCGTGACCTCCGCGACCTGCTCCCGCAGGTATTCCTCTGCGGAAACGGTCTCGGATGCCAGCCGGACGGGGGCATCCGCCGGTGCTTCCGACCAGGCGGCGGTCGCGAGGGCGGAGTACGTGTCCCACTCCGCCTGCAGGTCGGAGCCGAGCGGTGCACGGGTGAGCTTCGCCTCGATGGCCGAGCGTCCGGCGAGCAAGCGCGGCACCGTCTGCTGACCTCGGACGACGTGTCGGACGAGATCGCGGACCGTCCACTCGGAGTCCGGGGTCGGCGCGTCCCAGCTGGTGACCTGGGCGAGCCGTGCGCTGAACTCCTGATGTGCCTGCTGCTGCAGGGCGAGCCAGTTCGATTCCATGAGGGCTCCTTTCGTTGCACGATGCAACCCGTGCGGCCGCCGGTGCATTCCGCCTCGCACGCTACCCGCTGAACGGGTCTGCTCGCACGGTCGGCGGTGTGGGTTAGTGTCGCAGGGTGAGCAGGCAGGACGGAAGCGACCGCACGGTCTCGGCGGCAAGCGTCGACGACTCCTCGGCGACCCTGCTCCACATCGACATGGACGCGTTCTTCGCCTCCGTCGAGCTGCTCGACCATCCGGAACTCGTCGACAAGCCCGTCATCGTCGGCCACCGCTCCGGCCGCTCCGTCGTGACCGCCGCCAACTACATCGCCCGACGCTACGGTGTGAACTCGGCCATGCCGATGGCGCTGGCCCTGCGGCGCTGCCCGGCGGCGGTCGTCCTCGAACCGCACATGAGCCGGTACCGGGATTTCTCTGAGCAGGTGATGGGCATCTTCACGGACATGACCCCGCTCGTCGAGCCGCTCAGCATCGACGAAGCGTTCCTCGACGTCGCCGGCGCCCGCCGCCTGCACGGCTCGCCCGCCGTGATCGCAGCGCTGATCCGCGAACGGGTCCAGAACGAGACCGGGCTCACCTGCTCCGTCGGCGCGGCGTCGACGAAGTTCGTCGCCAAGATGGCGTCGAGCAGGGCGAAACCCAACGGCCTGCTCGTGGTTCCCGCCGAGGACACCCTCGCGTTCCTGCATCCGCTGCCCGTCGACTCGCTGTGGGGCGTCGGCGCCATGACCGAGAAGTCGCTCCTCGCGCTCGGCCTGCACACGATCGGCGATCTCGCCGCCACACCGCTGCCGGTCCTGCAGAAGAAGATCGGCGAGGCCGCGGGCCGCAAGCTGCACGAGCTGGCGTGGGGGAGGGACCCGCGCGGAGTGAGCCTCGAACGCGAGGAGAAGAGCGTCGGCCACGAGATCACCTTCGAACACGACGTCACGGATGTCGCCCGGTTGCGCAGCGAACTTCTCCGCCAGTCGGACGCAGTGGCGGTTTCCCTCCGGCGAGCGGGGCTCGTCGGCCGCTGCGTCGTGCTGAAACTCCGGTACACCGACTTCAGCACGGTGACCCGCTCGCGCACTCTCGCCGAGGCGACCAACGTGGGCCGGCGCATCTACGAGGAGGCCGCGGCGAGCTTCGACGTGCTCGCGGCCCGCGGCATCCGCGTGCGGTTGATCGGGGTGCGGGTGGAGCAACTCGGCGACGGCGACGGGGCCGGCCTCGGCCTCTGGGACCCCGACGATGACTGGCGCGGTGCCGAACTCGCGGTGGACACGGTCAGTGCGCGCTTCGGTCGAGGTGCGGTGCGCCCCGCCTCGCTGCTCGGGCCGAGCCAGGCCCGCCCGGTCGGCCTCGACGCCACCAAGCCGAACCCCCGGGCGGGCGAACACGGAGACGACAATCCCTGATGCCGGGCGTGGCGGAGCACGACGGGGTATCTTGAGAATATGACTAGCCTCCCCGAAAAGCTCGCAGAAATCTCTCGCTCCGCCGGTGTGCGGTCGGCATACGGTGACCCCGTCCTCGTCGACGGGATCACGATCGTTCCCGTCGCGCTCGTGTACTACGGCTTCGGCGGCGGCGAAGGCGAATCCGCAGAGGGCGCCGGTTCGGGCGGCTTCGGCGGCCCCGGACACGGCGCCGGTGGCGGCGGTGGCGGGGTGTCCATCCCGGTGGGCGCCTACGTGAAGGCCGAGGGCACCGTGCGCTTCGAGCCCAACGTCATCTCCCTGCTCGCCGTGGGGATCCCTTTCGTTTGGGTCGTCGGCAAGACCCTCAGCCACGTCATTCGGGCGCTCAAAAAGTAGCCCTAGCTGAACGCGTCGGGGATCCCGTCGTTGTCCGCGTCCGCCTTCTCCTTGAGGTCGATTGCCCGGTAGTGCCGGTTGCGGCTGCGCAGCACGACGGCGGCGAGCAGGGCCGCGAGCAATGAAGCCGTGAGGATGGCCACCTTGGCGTGGTCGTCCTCCACTGTGCCGTGTCCGAAGCCGAGCTCACTGATCAGCAACGACACCGTGAAGCCCACGCCCGCGAGCATGGCCACGCCGATCACGTCGACCCAGGCCAGGTCGGGGTCGAGTGATGCCTTCGTCGTGCGGGTGACGAGCCATGTCGAGCAGAGGATGCCGACCGGCTTGCCGAGCACGAGCGCGACGATGATCCCGATCGCGACGGGGTCGCTCAAGGCGGCCGCGAGACCGGCGGGCCCGCCGATCGCGACCCCGGCGGAGAAGAAAGCGAAGACCGGAACGGCGAATCCCGCGGACAACGGCCGGATCCGGTGCTCGAGGGTCTGGGCGAGCCCGGCTCCCGCGTCCGGCCCGCCACCACGACGGCTGCGGAGCACGGGCACCGCGAAACCGAGCAGCACACCGGCGACGGTGGCGTGGATGCCGGACGCATGGACCAGGACCCAGGTCACCACGCCGAGCGGCACGAGCACGAGCCACGCCAGCCACGGTTGCGTCCCGAAGTGGTACGAGTATCGGTGCGCGAGGAATGCGAAGAGGGCGAGCGGCACCGCGGCCGCCGCGAGCAGGAGCGGCTGCAAGTCGCTCGTGTAGAAGAACGCGATGATCGTGATCGCCAGCAGGTCGTCGACGACCGCGAGGGTCAGCAGGAACACCCGGAGGGCGCTCGGCAGGTGCGAGCCGATCACGGCGAGCACGGCGACGGCGAAGGCGATGTCCGTGGCCGTCGGCACGGCCCAGCCCCGCAAGGCCTCCGCGCCGCCGCCGATGTTCACCAGCGTGAAGAAGAGCGCGGGGGTCAGCACGCCACCGACCGCCGCCGCAACGGGAACGACCGCGCGGTCCAGGGTGCGGAGGTCGCCGGCGACGAATTCGCGTTTGAGCTCGAGGCCGGCAAGGAAGAAGAAGATGGCGAGGAGGCCGTCGGCCGCCCACGCCCCGACGCTGAGCTGGAGGTGCCAGGGCTCGTAGCCGAACTCGAAGTCCCGCACGGCGAAGTAGACGCCGGAGGCCGGCGAATTCGCGAGGATCAAGGCGATGACCGTCGCAACGAGCAGGAGCGCCCCGCCGACCGTTTCGCGACGGAGGATCTGACTGATTCGCACGTATTCCGGATAGCTGCTGCGCCGGAAGACAGCGCCGATTCCCCGGGGAGTGCGCGGAGCCGGGGAGGCTCCTGACGGGTTCATGGGTGGATTCATGGGTGGATCCTCTGGTTTCGGGCTCGATGAGCGGACGCCGACCAGACTTCCCGGCACACCTGCTTTCACTGTACACGGGCCCCTCGCCGCGCCCCTCCGCCTGCTGCGGGAACCCGGTCCGGTCTATACTCGGTATCGAACACGGGAGTCCGGTCAACCGGGCTGAGAGGAAGCTTCCTAAGCTTCGACCGTCGAACCTGATCTGGATCATGCCAGCGCAGGGAGGCAGAAACACTCATACCCGTGCCCTCAATTGCCATTGAAAGGGCGCGACACCATGCATTCAAAACTCACCACACCCGCAGCCCGGGTCCGCAACTACCGCTGGCGGGTCGTCGACATCGTCGTCGCCAGCGTGATCGGCGTCGCGAGCGGCGTCATCTTCTGGGCCTGGGGCCTGGCCTGGACGCCGCTGAGCGCCGTCCTGGCCTTCACGCCGGGCCTCGAGGGCCTGCTCGCCGGCGGCTGGCTCTTCGCAGCCGTGCTCGGCGGGCTCGTCGTGCGGAAGCCCGGCGCCGCCGTCTACACCGAGGTCGTCGCCGCCGTCGTCTCGATGCTGATCGGCACCCAGTGGGGCTTCTCGACCCTGATCTGGGGTGTCGTCGAGGGCCTCGGCGCGGAGATCGTCTTCGCCCTGTTCCTCTATTCGAGCTGGAAGCTCGGCACCGCGCTCCTCGCCGGCGCCGGGGCAGGCGTCGCGGTCGGAATCCTCGACGTCCTGAACAGCTACGCCGCCGTCGACGATGCGATCAAGGTGACCTACTTCGTCTCCGCCGTGGTCTCTGGCGTTTTGCTCGGTGGGCTGGTCTCCTGGCTCGTCCTGCGCGGCCTCGTTCGCTCGGGAGCCCTGAGTCGCTTCGCCGCCGGCCGCGACGCTGCCGGCCGGGCGACTCAGCGCGCGACCGTGTAGCGGATGCCCCTGGACCCCGATTCCGTGCGCCCGGTCGCGGGTGCGCACGTGCGCGCCCGCGGCTGGGGCTGGCGGCACGCCGGACGGCGCGCCCCGGCGGTCTCCGGACTCGACCTCGACATCCGCCCCGGCGAACGGGTGCTGCTGCTCGGCGCGAGCGGCGCGGGTAAGAGCACCCTCGTGCACGCCCTCGCCGGGGTGCTCGGCTCGGAGGACGAGGGCGACGAGACCGGCGAGCTGCTCGTCGACGGGCGGAGACCGGCGGATGCCCGCGGCCGGGTCGGACTCGTGCTGCAGGACCCGGATTCCCAGGTCGTGCTCGCGCGGGTCGGCGACGATGTCGCCTTCGGCTGCGAGAATCTCGCCGTGCCGCGGGACGAGATCTGGCGCAGGGTCGGTGTCGCCCTCGAGGCGGTCGGCCTGAGGCTCCCGCTCGACCACCCCACCTCCGCCCTCAGCGGAGGCCAGAAGCAACGCCTCGCCCTCGCCGGCGTCCTCGCGATGCGGCCGGGCCTGCTCCTGCTCGACGAGCCGACCGCGAACCTCGACCCCGATGGTGTGATGGAGGTGCGAGACGCCGTGCGCCGCACCCTCGACGCCTCGGGGGCGACCCTGATCGTGATCGAACACCGGGTCGCGGTGTGGCAGGACCTCGTCGACCGGGTCATCGTGCTCGATGCCGCCGGGGGAATCCTCGCCGACGGGCCGACCGGCACCGTGCTGCAATCCGAGGGCGAACGGCTCGCGGCTGCCGGTGTCTGGGTGCCGCACCTCCCGCCGCGGTTGCCCGGCAGGCTGCCCGGTCGGCTGCCGGGCCGGCTGTCTGCTGACCTCGGCCTGCAGGCCGGGGGAGCCCAGGCTCCCGAACTCCTGCTGTCCGCGACCGGGCTCGCCGTCGGGCGGGTGCCGTTCGCCCGCCGCACCGCCCAGGTCGTCGCCGGCGGGATCGACCTCGGCATCGGGGCGGGCACGGCGACCGCGATCACCGGACCGAACGGCGCGGGCAAATCGACCCTCGCGCTCACCCTCGCCGGGCTGCTCGCTCCGGCGGGCGGCCGTCTCACGGCGGGTCCCGGCCTCGCGGGCGGTCTCGGTGCCGAACCGGTGCGCTGGCGCTCCCGCGCCCTGCTCACCCGGATCGGCACGGTCTTCCAGGACCCCGAGCACCAGTTCCTCACCGGCTCCGTGCGCGCCGAACTCACCGTCGGCCCGCACGCCCTCGGCCTCGCTCCCGCGGAACAGGCGCGCCGCGTCGACGAGCTCCTCGAGAGGCTCCGGCTCGACCATCTCGCCGAGGCGAACCCCTTCACCCTCTCCGGCGGAGAGAAACGCCGGCTCTCGGTCGCGACGGTGCTCGCGAGTCGCCCGCGGATGCTTGTCCTCGACGAACCCACCTTCGGCCAGGACTCCCGCACCTGGCGGGAACTCGTCTCCCTCCTCGTCGACGTGCAGAGCGCGGGCACCGCACTCGTGTGCGTGACCCATGACCAGCTCCTCGTCGACACGATCGCCGACTCCGAATACCGGCTCGCGGCCGGCCACGCCGGATCGGCTGCCGGGTCCACGGCCGGGGTACGCCGATGAGCCTGATGACGCCGAGCATCCGCCCGAGCGCGGTCGCCCGGCTCAACCCGATCTCCAAGCTCGGCGCCGCGATCGTCGTGAGCCTCGCGTTGCTGCTCTCGATCGACTGGGTCTCCGCGCTGGTCGCCCTGGCCCTCGAGGGCGTCCTGCTGTTCTGGTGCGGGCTGAGCGCACGGCAATTCTGGCTGCGCACGTCGACGCTGTGGATCGCCGCGCCCTTCGCCGGCCTGACCACGGTGCTCTACGGCCGCGACTCGGGGGCCGTGCTCCTGACCGTCGGTTTCGTGACGGTGACGGATGGCTCCGTGCAGCTCGGTCTGGCCATTGCGCTCCGCGTGCTCGCGATCGGGCTGCCGGGGATCGTGCTCCTGGCCACGACGGATCCCACCGACCTCGCCGACGGGCTCGCCCAGGTGCTGCGGCTTCCTGCCCGGTTCGTGCTCGGCGGACTCGCCGGCCTCCGCCTCGTCGGCATGTTCATCGAAGACTGGCGCTTCCTCGGCCTCGCGCGGCGTGCGCGGGGAGTCGGTGACGGTGGCGGACCGATCGGGGCGCTCCGCCGCTTTTTCGGGCCGGCCTTCGCTCTCCTGGTCATCTCGGTGCGCCGCGGGAGCAAGCTCGCAACGGCCATGGAAGCCAGGGGTTTCGGGACCGCGCCGCGCACCTGGGCCCGCGAATCGGTGATCGGTGCCGGGGACGCGGTGATGCTGGGGCTCGGCATCGGCATCGCCGGAATCGCAATCGTGGTCGCGATCTGGGCGGGGACGTGGCACTTTGTCCTCTCCTGACCAGGTGCTGCTCGCCCCGGTGCTGGCTGCGATCGCGGCGCACACCGCAGCGCACACCGGGGTGGATGCCCGGAATCCGTCTCCGCCCGTCGTCATCCTGATCGACGGGCCGAGTGGGGCGGGCAAGAGCACCCTCGCCGACCGCATCCTCGCCGCCTGGCCTGCGACAGAGGGCCGGACGAAGGGGCTGCCCACGCTCATCCGTCTCGACGACATCTACCCCGGCTGGAACGGACTCGCCGCCGCGAGCGCACACGTGTCCGAACACGTGCTGCGTCCGTTCCGGGCGGGCCTGCCCGGCGCGTGGCGCCGCTACGACTGGACCACGGACGCGCCCGCGGAATGGCACCCGGTCGATCTGGCGCGCCCGCTGCTCGTGGAGGGCTGCGGCACCCTCGCCGCGGCCAACGCCGGGCTGAGCGACGTGCGGATCTGGCTCAGGGCCGACGACCAGGAGCGCAAGCAGCGGGCGCTCGCGCGGGACGGTGAGGCGTTCCGGTCGCACTGGGACCAGTGGCAGGCGGAATGGCAGGGATTCCTCGTACGGGAGGAACCCGCACGCTGGGCGACGCTCGAACTCGACGGGACCCCGGCATCCGCGTAGATCAGGGAAATCGGACTACCGTGGAGGTATGACTAGTCCAGCTCCCGAAGAAGTGTTCTACACCGCCGAATTCATCGACGGCCCCCTCGAAGGGCAGGTCGATTCCCGGGTTCTCGTGCGCGGCGCTCACGACAGCCGGATCAGCATGGTCTCGCTCGTCGAGGGCATCGAGACCCTGTTCTGGTACGACGAGGTCGATGAACGCGACGTGCAGGGCCGGATCCACGTGCGCTACCGCTTCGACGCGACGGACAGCGACCCGTACGTTCCGGAAGAGCAGCCGGAGTAATCGCCTACTGCTCCAGAAGCGCCGAGATCATCGGCACCGGGTTGAGCAGCCGCCAGCCGGGTCCGGGTGCGCTGATCGTCGCATCGAGCACGAGGGGTGAGGTCACGGCCTCCCCGCTCGCATCCACGGTGACCCGGCCGATCGTCGTGCCGGAGCGGCCGGTCGCGAACGCATCCAGGTCGAGCGTCGCTGCTCCCACCGGGGTCGCCTGCCAGCCGAACCGGGTCTTACCCGTCTTCACGACGCCAGTGGACGTCGCGTCCCAGGGAGCGTCGAACCGCACGTATGCCGCGCCCTCCGCGAGGATCGGAAGGTCGGTGACGCCTGCCTTCGCACTGGCCATCAGGGCCTTCAGATCGCTCGTCAGCGTGTCGTAGTCCGGCTCGCCGATCAGGGCACCGGCGAAGGTGAAGGCGGCCGGCGCGGTTCCGACGGTTGCGGTGAACAGGAAACAGACGCCGCCGGCATCCGTGTAGCTCCGGGAGAGGCCGGTGATGCCCTCCTCGGGCAGGTAGGCGGTCGTGTTGTCGACTCCGCGCTGGCCGACCAGTGCGGATGCCGGGCTCGCCAGGATCTGGCTGATCACCGGGTTGGTCGCGGCGAGGCCCGCGAGCCGCGCGAGGTCCGTTCCGGTTCCGGCGCTCGCATCCGCGAGGCCCGTGGCATCGGCGACGTGGATGCCGGCCAGGCCCTCCTTCGCGAGCCAGGCGTTGGCGGCGCTCACGTACGCGTCGACGGAGCCGAAGGCCCACCGGGCGAGGGTGTCCGCGTGGTTGTTGCTCGAGCCGAGGATCATCGCCTGCAGGAGTTCCTGCTGCGTCCAGGTCTCGCCCGGGAAGACGATGACCGTGCGCGCGCCGTTGGCCACGTAGTCGAGGTAGCCCTGATAGTCGGCCGGTGTGATCGGCACCCCGGGCCCCGCTGCTCCGGCGTCGAGCGGCTTGGCCGAGAGCACGACGAGGGCTGCGACGACCTTCGCCGCCGCGGCCATCGGCAGCGGCGTCGTGCTGCCCGCTGCGGCGATCGGGGTGCTCGCGACCGTCATCGCGGTCGTCGTGGCGCCGGCGGCCGGCGGCACCAGGCTCACGACCGCGCTCGTGCCCGCTGCGGGGAGGACCGGGGGAGTGGCCGGTGCCGCGGCAGCAGGCGCCGACACCACGGTCGCCTTGACCATCGGGAGCGGCCCGAGGAGCGTCGCCGGCCCGTAGACGCCGATGACCAGGATCGCAAGGGCACCAACCGTGATGCCCAGGGCGCGGCCGGGCCGGAATCTACTCATGAGTCGAGGCTAACAAGTGCCGGTCATCCCCAGCCGAGCTCGTGCAGCCTGTCGTCATCGATCCCATAGAAATGTCCGATTTCGTGCACGAGAGTGATGTGCACCTGGTCGCGGAGTTCGTCGAGGGAATCGACGATCGCGAGCAGGGCCTCCCGGTACAGGATGATCCGGTCCGGCATCTCCCCGAAGCCGTACTGGTCGCGCTGCGTCAGTGCGACGCCGTCATAGAGGCCGAGCGTGTCCAGGGAACCGTCCTCGGGACGATCCTCGACCACGAAGATGACGTTCTCGAGGCCGTCGACCATGTCGTCCGGCAGGAGATCGAGTTCGTCGACGACGATCTTCTCGAATTCCTCGTGACTGAAATCATCGGGGCTGAGCTGCGGCATCCGTTCAGCATGTCATAGGAAGACACTGCCGAACGGATGCCGTCTCTACTTGGGGTGACTGACGGGGCTTGAACCCGCGACCTTCCGGACCACAACCGGACGCTCTACCAACTGAGCTACAACCACCATGTGCTGCGCTTTTCCCGAAGGAGCAGCGGCAACTCAAGAATTCTATTACACGTTTGGGGTGAATGCTGACACGGCTTCGGCCGCGCTCGCTTTTGCCTCGTCGCTCGTGGGCCCGGGGTCGGCCACGAACACGGTCTTGCGGTAGTACGCGAGTTCGCGAATCGACTCAAGGATGTCGGCGAGGGCGCGGTGGCCGCCGTCCTTGACGGGGGCGTTGAAGTACACCCGCGGGTACCAGCGACGGGCCAGTTCCTTGATGGAGGAGACGTCGACGTTGCGGTAGTGCAGCTGGTTGTCGAGGCGCGGCATGTACTTCGCGAGGAAGGAGCGGTCCGTTCCGATCGAGTTTCCAGCGAGGGGCGCCTTCTGCTCCGCGGGAATGAACTTGAGCACGTACTCGAGGACCTCGAATTCGGCTTCTGCGGCGCTGACCCCGTTCGGGATCTCCTCGATGAGGCCGGAGGTCGTGTGCATGTTGCGCACGAAGTCGTTCATGTTCGCGAGCGCGGAGGCGTTCGGCTTGATGATGATGTCGAGGCCCGGGTCGATCACGTTGAGGTCGTAGTCGGTGATGACCACGGCGATCTCCACCAGTTCATCGTTTTCCAGGTCTAACCCGGTCATCTCACAATCGATCCAGACCAACCGGTCACTGCTTTTTGTCATGGTCCGAGTCTAGCGGCGGGGTCCGACGTGGCCCTCGGTGCCGAGAGTCCGCGTCGGACGGGATCCTGGGCTCTCCGGGTCTGCGGTATCGTTGAAGCGCTGTGCGCCCCCGTAGCTCAGTGGATAGAGCAGCGGCCTTCTAATCCGCTTGTCGTTGGTTCGATTCCAACCGGGGGCACCGTGCCACACATGCCGCGACACCCGTTCAGCGGATGCGCAGCAGGCTGCCGACGCCCAGCGGGTAGTCTCCCGGCCGGGGACCCGTTGCCTCGACCAGGATCGGACCCGGTGATGCCCCGCGGTCCGTGGTGGGAAACCAGGGACGGCCGGGTGAGACGAGGATCAGCAGGCCGTCGGTGTCTCCGACCGGGGCGAAACTGCGGCCGGGCTCACCGATGTACGGCCGGACATCCGCTTCGCGGTTCAGGAGAGCGGCCGTCGCGAGGACGTCGCTCGTCGCGACTCCGACCTCGCTGATGCAGAGGAGGTCGGCGCTCGTGAATGCGCCAGGCGTGTTGTTGTCGAGGTCGCGACGGATGATGAACTCGAGGACCGAACCGTCCGGCCCGGTGAAGTACAGCGAGCGGGCGTTCCAGGCTGCGAACTCGAATTCGTCGGCGTCGGCAGTGCCGATGAGGGCGGATCGGGGCTCGAGCCACTCGCGGGCCGCCGTGAACTTGTTGGAGGGGATCGTGATGGCCAGGTGGTGCCGGCCGACGGCGTTCTCGTCCTCCGTGAGCTCGAGCAGGGTCGTCCCGATACGTACCTCGACCGTGTCCGGTCTCCGGAGCCCTGTCCGGTCGACGTTGAGGAGGAGGACGTTCTCGAAGAATTGCGCGGCCTCGCTCACGTTCCCCACGCGCACGGACACCTTCGTGATCTGCATGCCCCCAGTCAAGGCCTTCGGGCACAGAATTCACAGGCCACCGGAGCAATGCACAGTGTTTGCGGGGATGGCCGGGCCGGCCGTTTTGATAGATTCGAGGTATGGGAGAACTTCAGGCGCGCATCATCGCCGAACTGCATGTGTCACCGACCATTGATCCGGCTGCCGAGATCCGCCGACGGGTGGACTTCCTCAAGGAGTACCTGGTGGGCTCGGGTGCGAAGGGGCTGATCCTCGGGATCAGCGGCGGGCAGGACTCGTCCCTTGCGGGCCGCCTCGCGCAGCTCGCCATCGAGGAACTCGATGACGCCGGCCAGGAGTTCGAGTTCGTCGCCGTGCGGCTGCCGTACGCCGTGCAGCACGATGACGCCGACGGCGAGCTCGCGCTCGACTTCATCCAGCCGCACACCGCACTCACCTTCAACGTGCAGCGCGCCGTCGACGGGATCGCCGCCGAATACGAGGACAGCACCGGGGAGGTGCTGCCCGACTTCGACAAGGGCAACACCAAGGCCAGGGAGCGCATGGTCGCGCAGTACGCGATCGCCGGGGCGCGTGGCCTCCTCGTGATCGGCACCGACCACGCCGCGGAGGCGGTCACGGGCTTCTTCACCAAGTACGGCGACGGCGGCGCCGACGTGCTGCCGCTCACCGGCCTGACCAAGCGCCAGGGTAAGGCCCTCCTCATCGAACTCGGTGCGCCGAAGCACCTCTACCTCAAGGCTCCGACGGCCGACCTGCTCGACGGCAACCCCGGCCAGACCGACGAGGACAACCTCGGCCTGCGCTACGAGCAGATCGACGACTACCTCGAGGGCCTTCCCGTCGACGAGGAGGTCGCGGCGGCGATCGAGGCACGGTTCCTCAACACCGAGCACAAGCGTCAGGTCCCGGCGTCCCTCTTCGACGAGTGGTGGCGCTGAGCCGTTAAACACGAATCGCCCGGAGCCAGAATGCTCCGGGCGATTTGTCGTGCGCGAACTACGGGTGGTTGATCGGTGCCGGTCGTACCTCGAGGGCCTGGACGTCGTCGAGGAGGCGCTGGGTTTCCGTCGACGGCGTGGACTGGCTGGCCGCGTGCACACTCGGTGAGGGCGTGGCGGGGACCGGCGCTGCCGGCAGCGCCTCGTTGAACTGGTCGTGGTGCTGCTGGGCCGCCCACGCGTCCTGCTGGGCGAGCAGGCTCGATTCTGAGGTGGAGTTCTGCGTCTTCCACCGGTCGAGGTCGCTCTGGAACACCTTGCGGGTGCGGCGGGGCTTGTCCTGCCACTCGATCAGTCGATCACGGAATTCCAGCAGGGCGGGCTCCAGCTGGTAGCCGAAGGTCGCCGAGGTGCGCTTGAGCTCGTTGAGCTGGTGTGACGCCCAGTTGGCCGCGACGCCGGAGCCGCGAATCGGAAGCAGGCGCACCTGGATGTCGGCCTGGCCGACGGCGCGGTCCGCCATCACCTGTTCCTGCGGGGTGAGGGAGTTCCAGACGGATGCCTCTGTCGCGGCATCGATGAGGGCGCCGATGGCAGCGGCCTTGAGCTCACGGTCGTGCTGGACGAGGAGCTGCTTGATGGCACCGCGCCCGATCAGGGCGGTGAGAACGCCGGCGATCAGGATCGCGACAATGAACACCACGGCTGTGTTCACCACGGTCTGGTTGCTGGCTGCCGTGAGCCAGGATACAAAACTATTCCACCACGTCATGTGCGGCACTTTATCGCGAGCGCGGCGGGTTGGACGGCTTTGCGGACGGCGTGCCTCAATGTGGCGGATATCTCACTGGTGTACGCCACTGCGGCCACCGGAGTCATCGGAAGCAGTCCGCCGCATCCGCCAGCTGCCAGAAGGTGCCCAGATCGAGGGTGCGGGTAGCCGGGAGCAACCGCCGGGCAGCGAAGGACTCTCCGCGGTCGTCGAGCTTGCGTTCGATGTGGCCGAGGACGGCACCCGAACGGCCCGTGACGCGCCAGAGCCCGTCCTTCACGGGAACCAGGGCGAGGCCGCGAACGGACGCGATGTCGCGGAGAGGGGCTCGCACAGGGGCTCGCAACGGGGCCAGGAACGGGGTGTCGGTCATGGGGTCCTCCGGTGCCGGGTGGCGGGGTCTCGAGTGGCTGGTGCTGTGCTCAGCACGCTACGGGGGACCTCCGACAGTGGACCGGCCGCCGGTCGCCCGGCGGGGCCGGTGCCGTCCGGGAGCTACGGAAGCTGGATGGCGCCGGTGACTCCGGGGCCGGCCAAGTCCAGGTCCACGGGCCGATTGGCCCGTGCCGTCTGGGCCACGATGATCCCGGCGAGGACGAGCACGGCGCCGATCGCCTGGACGCCGTCGAGGGTCTCGCCGAGCCACAGGAACGCGAAGGCGAACGCGAAGATGACCTCCGACGCCGACACGATTCCCGCGGCGGTCGCGGTCAGACGGGCGAGGGCCATATACGAGAACAGGTACGGGGCGAAGGAGCCGAGCACCCCGTTCCAGAGCAGCAGCGTCCAGAGCGGGGCCGCCACGGTCTCGAGGTGGCCGTGCAGGTGCACCGACTGCGTGAGGAGTGCAGGGTCGATCTGCCACCATCCGCTGAACAACAACCAGAAGGCGCTCGCGAACAGCATCGACCAGAAGGCGACGGCGAGCGGTGACGAGGACGCCACCTGGCGCTCACCGACCAGGAAGTAAACGGCGAGGCAGATGGCCGCAGCGACGCCGGCGAGTACCCCGAGCGTCGAGAGCGGGCTCGCCCAGATCTGGGCGACGACGGCCATGCCGACGAGGACGCACCCGATCGCCCACCAGATCCGCGGTTTGACGCGTTCCCTGAACACGAAGCGCGCCACGAGGGCGATCAGGAGCACGCCGGAATACTCGAGCATGAGCGCGATGCCGACGGGAAGCAGGCTGATCGCGACGGCGTAGAACCACTGGATCAGCGCGACCCCGGCGACGCCGAGCAGCGCCATCACGGCGAGCTGGCGCCGGTCGATGCGGAAGGCCCTCCGGTTCGTGACGAGCAGGACGGTGCCCGCGAGCACCATGATCACCGTGACCCTGACGAAGGTCAGCTGCGCGGGGGACAGTCCCGCCTCGACGATGACCTTCGTCGTCGAGCCGTTGAGCCCGAAGAGCAGGGACGCGAGGAGCGCGTACAGGTACCCCAATCAGGAGTCCCGGCCGGTGCCGTGCACCGCGAACGGCTCGATATCCGTGATTTCGGCTTCGGTCAGTGCCGGCGCGTCGAGGGCGGCGACGGTCTGCTCGAGCTGGTGCACGCTGCTCGCGCCGACGAGCACGCTCGTCACCTGGGGCTGGCGCAGGATCCAGGTCACCGCGAGCTGGGCGAGGGTCTGGCCCCGGTCGAGCGCGATCTCGTTGAGGGCACGGGCTCGTTCGAAGTAGCTGTCCGTGAGGGCGTTCTCCGAGAGGAAACGGCTCGTCGCAGCGCGCGACCCGGCCGGGACGCTGCCGCCGAGGTACCGGTCGGTGAGGAGTCCCTGCGCGAGTGGGGAGAAGACGATGCTGCCGATGCCGAGTTCGTCGAGCACGGGGAACAGGCCGTCCTCGATGTGCCGGTCGAACATCGAGTACCGCGGCTGGTGGATGAGCAACGGGATCTTGTGCTCGGCGAGCGCCGCGGCGGCGGCCCTGGTCTCCTCCGGCGAATAGTTGGACACGCCGACGTAGAGGGCCTTGCCCTGCTGGACGGCGGTCGCGAGGGCGCCCATCGTCTCCTCGATCGGGGTTTCCGGGTCCGGGCGGTGCGAGTAGAAGATGTCCACGTAGTCGAGGCCGAGGCGTCCGAGGCTCTGGTCGAGGGAGGACAGCAGGTACTTGCGCGAGCCGAAGTCGCCGTATGGACCCGCCCACATGTCGTACCCGGCCTTGCTCGACACGATGATCTCGTCGCGGTATCGCGTGAAGTCCTCCGCGAAGATCCGGCCGAAGTTGGTTTCCGCAGCACCGTACGGCGGGCCATAGTTGTTGGCGAGGTCGAAGTGCGTGACGCCGAGGTCGAAAGCCCTGCGGAGAATGGCCCTCTGGGTGTCGATGGGGCGTTCGTGTCCGAAATTGTGCCACAGACCGAGCGAGAGGGCCGGGAGCTTGAGCCCGCTCCGTCCGGTCCGGCGATAGGTCATGTCCGAATAGCGGTTCTCAGCGGCGACAAAGCTCATGGGATCACTTTAGGGCCGCAGGGGAGGGTTCCCTCCTCACCAGGCAGCCGTTCTGCGGCGTTTTCCCCACAAGCGAATGCCGCGAATCGTCCGGGTGCGCACGGCCGCACACTCGGACGTGACCCGGGGGCGTCGGAGACAGGCACGAGCGTCGCCCCCGGGCCAACGCCGGGCGAGCGTCCGGCGCCGACCAGGACGGGAGACCCCATGAGCAACAGCATCACCGTGACCGGAATCGTGGCGACCACGCCGCGCCACCTCGTGACGAGCGCAGGACTCGCGATCACCTCCTTCCGGCTGGCGTCCGGGCAGCGCCGGTACGACCGGAACCTGCACAGCTGGGTCGACGCCGACACGAACTGGTACACCGTGACCGCGTTCCGCCACCTGGCCCACAACGTCGTGCGGTCGGTACGGAAGGGCGAGCACGTCCTCGTGGCCGGGCAGCTGCGGGTACGGGCGTGGCAGAACGCCGAGCGATCTGGCACGTCCGTCGAGGTCGAGGCCGAGGCGGTCGGCCACGACCTCGGCTGGTGCACGACGAACTACCTGCGCCCGGTCGCGGGCACGGCGGAGGCCAGAGGGCTCCCGATCGCGCCGGATCCGGCCGCCGCTGCCACGAACGCTGCCGCTGACGCCGCTACGACCGCTGCCGCTGGCGAGTCCGCCATGCGCTCGGTTTAGACTCGATGGCACTGGCCGCATCGCGGCCTCGGGAGGACACACGTGCCGGCAGTACACAGGACGACACTCCGACCCTTCGTTGCCGTCGTCATCGGCGGCCTTGTCGTCGCAGCCCTCGCCGGCTGCACCGCGGGCACTGCCGCACCCACGCCCGTGGCGGCCACACCCACGAGCACTCCGTCCGCCACGGCGACGCCGACCGCCACCGCGGCGCCGACGGTGCGTCCCGCACTCGGCGCCCAGGCGAACCACGCATACTTCGACCAGATCGCCGCTGCCGTGGATCCCGCGACGGGCGGGCGCGGCGTCGTGGACGCCCTCGTCGCCGCCGGATTCGACAAAGCGACGATGGAGGTCGGGTTCGACAAGACGAGCGTCAACCTCGACGCCGACTCCGTGCAATTCTCGGTCCGCTTCCCCGACGGCTGCCTGATCGGCCAGAACGGGCCGAAGTCCGGCGGGTACCACAGCATGTTCACGACCACGATCTCGACCGGCCGGTGTCTGATCGGGGCCACGCGCCAAATAGACTGGTAAGCACTATGGCCGAATTTATTTATACGATGGTCCGCGCACGCAAGGCGGTAGGCGACAAGCTCATCCTCGACGACGTCACGATGTCGTTCTTCCCCGGTGCCAAAATCGGCATCGTCGGGCCGAACGGCGCCGGAAAGTCCACGATCCTCAAGATCATGGCGGGCCTCGACACACCGAGCAACGGCGAGGCGAAGCTCTCACCGGGCTACAGCGTCGGCATCCTGATGCAGGAGCCGGAACTCGATGAGACCAAGACGGTCCTCGAGAACGTGCAGGAAGGCGTCGGCCCGATCAAGGCCAAGGTCGACCGGTTCAACGAGATCAGCGCAGCACTCGGCGAACCCGACGCGGACTTCGACACCCTCCTCGCCGAGATGGGCACCCTGCAGGAAGCCATCGACGCCGCGGACGCCTGGGACCTCGACTCCCAGCTCGAACAGGCGATGGATGCCCTCCGCACGCCGCCGGGAGACTCAGCCGTCTCCGACCTCTCCGGTGGTGAGAAGCGCCGCGTGGCGCTGACCAAGCTCCTGCTGCAGAAGCCCGACCTGCTCCTCCTCGACGAGCCCACCAACCACCTCGACGCCGAGAGCGTGCTCTGGCTCGAGCAGCACCTCGCCCAGTACGCCGGCGCCGTCCTCGCCGTCACCCACGACCGGTACTTCCTCGACCACGTCGCCGAATGGATCGCCGAGGTCGACCGCGGCCACCTCTACCCCTACGAGGGCAACTACTCGACCTACCTCGAGAAGAAGCAGGAACGTCTCCTGATCGCCGGCAAGAAGGACGCGAAGATCGCCAAGCGCCTCGCCGACGAACTCGAGTGGGTCCGCTCGAACGCCAAGGGACGCCAGGCCAAGTCCAAGGCGCGCCTCGCGCGCTACGAAGAGATGGCATCCGCTGCGGAGAGCACCCGCAAGCTCGATTTCGAAGAGATCCAGATCCCGGTCGGCCCGCGCCTCGGCGCCCAGGTCATCGACGCGAAGAAGCTGGAAAAGGGCTTCGGCGACCGGATGCTCATCGACGGGCTGAGCTTCACCCTCCCGCGCAACGGCATCGTCGGCATCATCGGCCCGAACGGAGTCGGAAAGACCACGCTCTTCAAGACCATCGTCGGCAAGGAACCGCTCGACGGCGGCGAGCTCAAGATCGGCGAGACGGTCTCGATCTCCTACGTCGACCAGGACCGCACCGGCATCGACCCGAACAAGACCCTCTGGGAGGTCGTCTCCGACGGCCAGGACTACATCCAGGTCGGCAAGACCGAGATCCCGTCCCGCGCCTACGTGTCGACCTTCGGATTCAAGGGCCCCGACCAGCAGAAGAAGGCCGGCGTGCTCTCCGGTGGAGAGCGCAACCGCCTGAACCTCGCGCTCACCCTCAAGCAGGGCGGCAACCTGCTGCTCCTCGACGAACCGACAAACGACCTCGACGTCGAAACCCTCGGCTCGCTCGAGAATGCGCTGCTCGAATTCCCCGGTTGCGCCGTGGTCATCACTCACGACCGGTGGTTCCTCGACCGGATCGCGACGCACATCCTCTCCTATGAGGGCACGGACGAGAACCCGGCGAGCTGGTACTGGTTCGAGGGCAACTTCGAATCCTACGAGCAGAACAAGATCGAGCGGCTCGGCCCCGACGCGGCGAAGCCGCACCGGTCCGCGTACCGCAAGCTCACGCGCGACTAGGCACGTCGTGAAGCTGCACGTGCCGATCAGCCTGCGCTGGTCAGACCTCGACGCGTACGGCCACGTCAACAACGCCTCGATGCTGCGCCTCCTCGAGGAGGCGCGCATCCAGGCGTTCTGGCTCGACGAGGAGGTGGAACCGGGCTCAGGGGCCGGGACCGCCGTTCTCGACGGCCGGCCCGGCGCGGCGACGCTGACCGTGATCGCGCGGCTCGAAGCCGAGTACCTGCTGTCGATCCCGTACCTTCGGCAGCCCGTGGACATCCGCCTGTGGCTCGGCAAGGTCGGCGGGGCGAGCCTCGAGGTGTGTTACGAGGTCTGGGGGCCGGTGGACGCCGAGCCGGCGCTGCTGTACGCCCAGGCCAGCACCACGATCGTGCTCATCGACGCCGCGACTCAGCGCCCGCGTAAGATCACCGACGAAGAGCGGGCGGCATGGCTGCCCTACCTCGAAGACCCCGTGCGGTTCAGCCGCAGGGCAGCCCTCCCGGAAGACTGACCCCCGGCTGCTCAGCTCGCGGTGACCGAGTCTCCCGAGACGGTGACGCTGATGCCGAGCAGTGGCTTCGGCGCGGGGCCCGCGAGCACGGCGCCGGTGTCCTTGTCGAACCTCGAACCGTGGCAGGGGCAGTCGAACGACGAGTCGGCGAGCTTTACTATGCAGCCCTGGTGCGTGCACACGGCGCTGAACGCCACGACCTTGCCCGCGGTGGGCTGGCTGACGAAGATGGCCTTGCCGTTCAGGGCGGTCTCGATCGAGCCGCCCACCGGGATGTCGGAGAGCTTGGCGACCACTGTTCCGCCGCCGCCACCCGCTGCGGCCGTGCTGCCCGTCGTCGCCGCCCCGGTCGATCCTCCGGCGGATCCTCCGGCCGTGCCGCCCGTCGTGGTCGGGGCGCACGCGGCGAGGGTCACTGCGGCGGTTCCTGCGGTGCCGATCAGCAGTGCGGTGCGGCGGGAGACCGCGGTGTCGTTCGTCATGATTCTCCTCGTGATGGTGGTCGTGGCGGTCGGTGGCGGCGAATGCGGGTGCTACTCATTAGGGTGCTACTAGTTACTACGAGAACGCGCGGCCATCGGTTCAATCATCGTCGAGGAAATTCGACGGCGACTGAACGAATGGCTCAGTGATCCCGTGTTAACGAGAGGAGGTGCGCCGTGGTGCAGAAAGCCGGACGCGGGGAACGGCCCGTCGACGCGCGTGCCGACCTGCTGCGCGCCCTGCACGACGCGCACGCCGTGGCACTCCACCGGTACGTGTCCCGGCTGACGGGGGATTCCGCACTCGCCGACGATGTCGTGCAGGAGACCCTGCTGCGCGCCTGGCGGCTGCCCCGGGTGCTCGACGACGCTGAGTCCGCGCGCGCCTGGCTCTTCACCGTCGCCCGCCACCTCGTCATCGACGAATGGCGCTCGGCCAGGAACCGGCACGAGATCAGCACCGACGAACTTCCCGAGCGGCTGACGACGGATGCGACGGCCGCCCTCCTCGATGCCTGGCTGGTGGCGGATGCCCTCGACGGCCTCTCGAGCGACCACCGGGCCGTCGTCGTCTGCGCCTACTACCGTGGCCAGACGGTCGCCGAGACCGCGCGCTCCCTCGACATCCCGGAAGGCACCGTGAAGTCGCGCCTGCACTACGCCCTGCGTGCCATGCGCCTGAGCCTCACCGAGAGGGGAGTGACCGAGCGATGAACACGACAGGATCCGGCGCTGCAGACTCAGGCTCTGCGGGAGCCGGGCGCGACCCCTACGCCGAGTGGGATGCCGCATATGTGCTCGGTGCCCTGGGGGCGGAGGATCGCCACGACTACGAACGCCACCTGCGCACCTGCGCCGACTGCGCCCTGCGGGTGTCCGAGGTCGCCGGGATCCCCGGTCTCCTCGGCCTCGTCCCGATCGACGAGGTGCTGGCCTCCGCAGAGTCTCCGGAAACCCCGCCCAGGCCGGACAGCCTGCCGCGCCTGCTCACGGCCGCGCGCCGGCGTCGGCGTCGCGGGCGGATGCTGCAAGCGGGGCTCCTGCTGGCGGTCGCGGCCGTCGCGGCGACCGTTGCGATCGTGCTGCCGGCCCGGCTCGCCCCCGCCGGGACGACGGAACCCCTCGGAGAGCTCGTCACCCTGCTCCAGGTCGTCCCGAACCCGCTGAGCGCGGATGTCCGCATCGTCGCCCAGGCCGGCGGCACCCGCATCGACGGCTCCTGCAGCTACGGCGCGCCCGGGGACGGCGCCGGACCCACCCCCGGAGGCGCCACCCCCGGATCGGAACGCGCGTACGCGATGTTCGTCACGGACCGCACCGGGGAGGCGACGCAAGTGGCGAGCTGGCTCGCGGGGCCGGGGATGACGGTTCCTGTCGCGGGCACCACGAAACTGGATGCCGGTGACATCGCGTCCGTGGACATCCGCCTGCAGCCGGCCGGTGTCGTGCTGCTCGCTGCCGAGCCGGCACGGTAGCCGGCTGGGTAACCGCCCCTAGTCGTGGTTCGCGGGAACGCGGACCATGCCTTCCTGGGCGACGGTCGCGAGCAGAAGGCCTTCACGGCTGTAGATGCTGCCGGTGGAGAGGCCGCGGCCGCCCTGGGCCGTCGGGGAATCCTGCACGTAGAGCATCCACTCGTCGACACGCCCGAAGCGGTGGAACCACATCGCGTGGTCGAGGCTGGCGACCTTGAGTCCCGGCGTCGCCCAGGCGATGCCGTGGCGGCGCATGACCGGCTCCATGATCGAGTAGTCGCTCGCGTATGCCAGGGCGGCGCGGTGCAGGTCGGGGTCGTCGGGGAGCGGGCCGAGGGTCTTCATCCAGACCGCCTGGTGGCTGGTGTGCTCGCCCGAGACCTGCAGGTAGATCGGCGAGGGCACGTGCCGCATGTCGAAGGGGCGTTCGCTCGCCCAGTAGCGGGCGATCGTGTGGTCGACCTGGGCGAGGGACTCGGCGGCGGTCGGCAGCGACTCCGGATCCGGCAACCCGGCCGGCATGTCGATGTGGTGCTCGAGGCCCTCGTCGTCATCCTGGAAGGAGGCGATCATCGAGAGGATCGGGTTGCCGTTCTGGTAGGCCTGTGTGCGCCGGGTGGAGAACGAGCGGCCGTCGTGGATCCGGTCCACGGAGAAGGTGATCGGCTGGCTGACGTCGCCGGGACGCAGGAAGTAGCCGTGCATCGAGTGCGGGTGACGGTCGTCCGGAACGGTGCGCATCGCGGCGACCAGGGATTGCGCGAGAACCTGTCCGCCGAACACCCGGCCGAGGGGCATCCACTGCGACGGGCCGGTGAAGATGTCTTCGCTCGTTCGCGCCCCGGTATCCGTCAGGTCGAGGGCGTTCAAGAGACCCTCCATCGGCATGTCCATGCGTCCTCCTCGTTCGTTCTCGCGAAGGCGATATGGGCCTCGCCGTACCTTGGTAGTTTAGGAGCAGATGAGCCAGTCATTTATTCTCACGGATTCCTATGCCCTCAGCGATCTGCAGGTCTACCTGTCGCGCGCCAGCCGCATCGAGGACGGTTCGGTGCGCCTGATTTCGGCCGCGGGGGCGCTCGCGGTGTACTCCGCGATCCTCTACCCGCGCGGCCTCCTCGACGGGAGCCCGACCGTGCTGGGCCTGCGCGCCTTCGGCCTCGACGCCCCCGTCGACCTCGACGCCGTCGTGCCGGTGCGTTCCCTGCTCGACCGGGTCGCCCGCCTCGCCGCCGCGGGCAACGACCAGGAGGCCCCCGTCGCGGTGACCGTGCCCCTCGAGGTCACGACCGTGACCTGGGCCGGCATCTCCCCGCCCCGGGGCGGCTGGAAACTGCTCGGCGAGACGGATGCCGCGCTCCTGGCGTCCGCTGCGGCCGCCGGTATCGACGAGGTCGCCGCCACCGTGCCGCGGGATTCGGGTGCCCAGGTCGTGCAGCGGGTGCGCGCCGAGGTGTGGGGTCGCCCGATCGCCGGACTCGAGATCGTCCCCGCCGGTGCGGCGTTCGCAGCGGTGAGCCTCGGCTTCCTGCCGAAGGACGAACCGGTGCGTCTCTTCGAGACCGGGCCGTGGACCCGGCTCAGCACGAGCCGCGGCCACATCCTCGTGCGTCGCAAGCCCTGGTCGCTGCGCGCCTGATCGCGCCCTCGTATGCCGGGGTCCGGCCCGGACCATGAACTACGATGAACGCGATGAGGGAACGAACCAGGGTTGAGCTCGGGCGCCGGGAGGACCTGGGCGCCGACTGCGCCAGGTGCTTCGGTCTCTGCTGCGTCGCCCTGGCCTTCGCGAGGTCCGCAGACTTCCCGTTCGACAAGCCGGCCGGCGATCCCTGCGAAAACCTCGACGACCACGACGCGTGCCGCGTGCACACCGAGTTGCGCCCCAGGGGGTTCGTCGGTTGCATGGTGTTCGACTGCTTCGGTGCCGGCCAGAAGGTCTCGCAGCACACCTTCGAGGGCCGGTCCTGGCGATCCGATCCGGCCACCAGGACCGCCATGTTCGCGACCTTCCCGATCGTGCGGCGGCTGCACGAACTCCTCTGGTACCTCGAGCAGGCGATCGTTCTCGTCGGGGAGACCGGGGAGACCGGGGATGCGACTCCGCTGCTGTCCCGCTTCGATCGCGTCAGCGCGCTCAGCCGGGAGCAGCCGGACCGGCTCCTGGGCCTCGACGTCGACGAGGAGTACTCCGCGGCCCGCCCGCTGCTGCTCCAGGCAAGCGAGGACGCGCGCAGGGGTGTCCTCCGCGGGCTCCCTGATCGGGGCGTTCGGCGCAGGCTCGGCCCGGGGAAGGACCTGGCGGGCGCGGCCCTCGCCGGTGCGGACCTTCGTGGGCTGACCCTGCGCGGCTCCCTCCTCATCGGCGCGGACCTCAGCGGAGCCCTGCTCTCGCACTGCGACCTCCTCGGTGTCGACCTGCGCGACGCGAACGTCGCGGGCGCCGACCTCGCCGGTGCGATCTACCTGACCCAGATGCAGGTCAGCAGCGCCCGGGGCGACGGCCTCACACTGCTGCCTCCCGGCTTCGCCCGTCCCGCGCACTGGTCGCGAAACCGCCGGTGAGCGGATGCCCGGCGCCCGCGACCTCAGGCGGTCACGTGCTCACGTGCTGACGCACTCACGCGGTCAGCCGGCGTCGTCGCCGGATGCGAGCAGTGCCGCCCAGATGTCGGCGCGCGCATGGAAGGTGCCGAAGTCCCGGCCGAGCAGAGCCTCCGCCTGGCTCACCCTGGCCCGTACCGTGTGCCGGTGCACGCCGAGTTCCGTGGCCGCCGGTCCGAACTGACCGTTGTGCTCGAGCCAGACCCGCAGCGTGTGGATGAGGTCGGAGGCGTGGACGGCGTCGTGAGCGGCGAGGGGCTCGAGCGTCGCCCGGCCGACTTCCGAGGCATCCGTTCTGGCGAGGAAGGCGAGAACGCCCTGCCGTGAGATCACGTCGAACTCGACGATGCCGGGCGCGCCCTCGTGCGAGCGTTCGAGGGCCTGCCTCGCCTGGGCGAGCGCGTGCGGCAGCTCACGGTACTTCGCGCGGTCGGAGAGCCCGAGGTGCAGCCCGAAGCCGACGAGTTCGTCGAGCAGGGGGCCGGCGCCCGCGTCGAGGCACAGGACCACGAGGCCGCCCTGGCGGGCGAAGAACAGGTGTCCCGGGCTTTCCTCGACCCGGAGCTCGAGGAACTCGGTGAGGGCGTCGAGCCGTTCGGGAGCGGGGTCGGTCACGGCGACCCGAACCGGCTCGAACGGGAGCGGCCCCCACATCTCACCGGAGGTCGCCTGCACGAGGTCGATGTCACCCCCGAGGAGCGCGTGCAGCAGACCGGAGCGGAGGAGCCCGCGTGCCCGGTCGAGCGCACTGTTCTGCTCGAGCGCGAGCCCGGCGAGCGCGATCACACTCGTCACGACCTCCTGACTGGCCTGGTCGAGCTCACCGGGACCGCCGTGAGCGAGCACACCGCGCAGCTGGTCCCGTCGCCCGAGGGTCTGCAGGGAGAGCGTCTCTCCGCCGGTCGAGACGGAGGTACTGGCCCGCTGCCCGCGCCGGATCAGCTGGGCCGCCTCGCGCTGCACCCGGTCGAGCGCACCGCGTGAAGCGGATGCCCCGGCGAAGGTGTCCCGGGGGAAGACCCGGTCGAGCGCTCCGCTCATGTCGAAGAGCGCGACCCAGTGGCCGAGCTGGCGGGAGAGCTCGCTGAGGGTCGCGCTGAGCCCGTCCGGTCGGAGCGCAGCGAGCGCGATCGCCCGCTGGGCACCGAGCGCCCAGGTGTTCCGGGCATAGCGGAGCTCGGCGACCAGGTCGCCGGCCGCCCGCGCGACGGCGATGAACGGCGTTTCGTACGGGACCTCGACGAGGGGGAGTCCGCGCGACTGGCAGGCCGCGACGAGCGCGTCCGGGGTGCCGGAGCGGAGGACCTCCGTGCCGAAGCCGAGGCAGACGATGCCGCGGTCGCGCAGCCGGGTCACGTAGTCGACGTAGAACGCATCCGTGAGGACTTCCGCGAACTGGCGCCCCGTCGTCAGCAGCATCTGGTGCGCCGACAGGAACGGGGTCGGGTCGGCGAGATCGGAGCTGTGCACCCATTCGACGGGCTGGTCAAGGGCGTACGGCGGCAGCCCGGCCTCCGGGGTGAGCAGGCGTAGCCCCAGGTCCGGCTGGCCGAGCAGGCGGCGCAGCCCGGGCAGCGGCGGCGGTGCGGTGGGCGGGGACATGCGCCGAGTGTACAACGTGTCGAAACCTCGCCACCAATCTGTACAGTTCGGCGAGCGCGCCGCGGTCGGCGCCCTGCCTACCATGGCACCTGACATCGACGCCGCCCGGTCGATGCACCTCGGTTACGAACTGGAGCAGCCATGACCCTCGTCGCATCCCCGCCCACCACCGTTCCCGTCGGCGGTCCGTCCCTTCCGCAGGAACGCCGCCTCGTCACCAGCATCCCCGGCCCGAAGTCGCAGGCCCTGCAGGCCCGCAAGACCGCCGCGGTCTCCGCGGGCGTCGGCGTGACCCTGCCCGTCTACATCGTCGCCGGCGGAGGAGGCGTGCTCGTCGACATCGACGGGAACTCCCTGATCGACCTCGGCAGCGGCATCGCCGTGACCGGTGTCGGAAACAGTGCACCCCGGGTCGTCGAGGCCGTCGCCGCCCAGCTCGCCCAGTTCACCCACACCTGCTTCACCGTCGCCCCGTACGACTCCTACATCGAGGTCGCCGAGACGCTCAACCGGATCACCCCCGGAGAGCACGCCAAGCGCACCGCCCTGTTCAACTCCGGCGCCGAGGCCGTGGAGAACGCCGTGAAGATCGCCAGGCACTACACCGGCAGGCAGGCCGTCGTCGCCTTCGACCACGCCTACCACGGCCGCACCACGCTGACCATGAGCCTCACCGCGAAGAACCAGCCGTACAAGAACGGCTTCGGCCCCTTCGCCGCCGAGGTGTACCGGGCGCCGATGTCCTACCCGCTGCGGGACGGCGGCCTCGACGGCGTCGTCGCCGCCAAGCGCACCATCTCCCAGATCGAGAAGCAGATCGGCGCGGAGAACCTCGCGGCTCTCATCATCGAACCCATCCAAGGCGAGGGCGGCTTCATCGTCCCGGCCGCGGGCTTCCTGGCCACCCTCCTGGCCTGGTGCCGCGCCAACGGGGTCGTCTTCATCGCCGACGAGGTCCAGACCGGCTTCGCCCGCACCGGCGCGATGTTCGCGTGCGACCACGAGGACATCGTCCCCGACCTGATCGTGATGGCCAAGGGCATCGCCGGGGGCCTCCCGCTCTCCGCGGTCACGGGACGCGCAGAGATCATGGACGCCCCGCAGGCCGGCGGCATCGGCGGCACCTACGGCGGCAACCCCCTCGCCTGCGCGGCGGCCCTCGCCACCCTCGACACCTACGAGAGCGAGAACCTCGTCCAGCGCGCCCGCGAGATCGGCACGATCCTCACCGGCCGGCTGAACGCCATCCGCGCCTTCGACAAGCGGGTCGGCGACGTGCGCGGCCGCGGCGCCATGATCGCGATCGAACTGGTCGACTCGGCGACGGGCGAACCGGATGCCGCCCTCACCTCCCGCGTCGCGGCCGCCGCCCACGCGCAGGGCGTCATCGTCCTCACCTGCGGAACCTACGGGAACGTGATCAGGTTCCTGCCGCCGCTCAGCATCTCGGATGACCTCCTCGTCGAGGGCCTCCAGGTCGTCGCCCACGCTCTGGCGAACGCATGAGCCTGCTCGAGGCCCGGCCGGCCGTGCTGACCGGCGCGGCAGCGGGCATCCGCCCCGCACTCGCCACGCCGCTTGCCACGCCGCTCGTCGACGCCCGCTCGCAGCTGAGCGACGCCGTGGCCCTGCTCGGCTACCCGGAGGGCCTGCACGCACTGCTCGCGACCCCGCGCCGTGAGCTCACCGTCGCCGTTCCGCTGCGCCGGGACGACGGCAGCACCCGCCTGTTCACCGGCTACCGGGTGCAGCACAATTTCTCCCGCGGCCCGGCCAAGGGCGGCCTGCGCTACAGCCCGCACGTGACCCTCGACGAGGTGCGCGCCCTCGCCATGTGGATGACCTGGAAATGCGCCCTGCTCGACGTGCCGTACGGGGGCGCCAAGGGCGGCGTGACGATCGATCCGCGCGAGTTCTCGCTTCCCGAACTCGAGCGCGTCACCCGCAGGTACACGAGCGAGATCCTGCCGATCATCGGCCCGGAGAAGGACATCCCCGCCCCCGACATCGGCACCGATGAGCGCACCATGGCCTGGATGATGGACACATACTCCGTCAACGTCGGGTACACCGTGCCCGGGATCGTCACCGGCAAGCCGATCAGCCTCGGCGGTTCACACGGCCGGGCGAGCGCGACCAGCCGCGGCGTGACCCACGTCGCACTCGCCGCCCTCCGGCACCGCCGCATCACCCCCTACGGCGCGACAGCGGCCGTGCAGGGCTTCGGCAAGGTCGGGCACGACGCCGCCGTGTTCCTCGCGGACGCCGGGGTGCGGGTCATCGCGGTCAGCGACCAGTACGGGGCCGTCTACAACGAGCGCGGCATCGACTTCGCCGGGCTCGACGCGCACGTCGCCGCGACCGGCCGGGTCGTCGGCTTCGCCGGTGCAGACCCGCTCGACGGCGACGCCCTGCTCGAGCTCGACGTCGACCTGCTGGTCCCCGCAGCGGTCGAGGGCGTTCTGCACGCCGGGAACGCGGCCCGCGTCACGGCCCGCGTGATCGTCGAGGGCGCGAACGGCCCGACGTCCCCGGCCGCCGACCGGATCTTCGCCGCCAACGGGCAGCTCGTCGTGCCCGACATCCTCGCGAACGCCGGGGGAGTGCTCGTCTCCTACTTCGAGTGGGTGCAGGGCAACCAGGCCTACTGGTGGAATGCCGCAGAGGTCGAACAGAAGCTCGAAGAGCGGATGCTCGCCGCCTGGCAGCAGGTTGTCGAGACCGCGGCCTCCCGCGACCTGTCCCTGCGGGCAGCGGCGACGGTCCTCGCCGTCGAACGCGTCGCCGAGGCCCACCTCCTGCGCGGCCTCTACCCCTGACGCCCGATCGCCGCCCACTGCCGTAGCTGCACCGTGACCGAAAGAGAACACCCGTGACCAGTCTCACCACCGAGAACCACCCCCCGGCTCCCGCCGCCGGCGAGAACACCCCTGCCGGCACCGAGCGGGAGGCCGAACTCCTCGCCCGGGTCCCCGTCGGTCTCTACATCGACGGCACCTGGCAGCCCGGCAGCGGGGAGCCGATCATCGTGGTCGACCCCGCGACCGGGCTCGAGCTCACGCGGATCGCCAACGCGGACGTCGCAGACGGCCGCCGCGCCCTCGACGCCGCCGTCGCTGCCGGTCCCGCCTGGGCGGCGACCGCGCCGCGGGTGCGGGCCGAGATCCTGCGCCGCGCGTTCGACCTGTTGCAGGAACGCCGGGAGGACTTCGCCCTGCTCATGACGATCGAAATGGGAAAGCCGCTCGCCGAGGCCCGCGCCGAGGTCGGCTACGGCGGCGAGTTCCTGCGCTGGTTCAGCGAGGAGGCCGTCCGGATCGGGGGGCGTTACGGGCAGGCGCCGGAGGGCACCGGCCAGATGGTCGTCTCCCAGCGCCCGGTCGGCCCGTGCCTCCTGATCACCCCGTGGAACTTCCCGCTCGCGATGGCGACCCGCAAGATCGCCCCCGCGCTCGCCGCGGGCTGCACGATCGTGATCAAGCCCGCGGAACTCACCCCGCTCACCACGCTCCTCTTCGCCCAGCTGCTCGAAGACGCGGGGGTTCCCGCCGGAGTCGTCAACGTGATCACGACCTCGGACTCCGCGACGGTCGCAGCACCCCTGATCGCAGACCCCCGGCTCCGGAAGCTCAGCTTCACCGGCTCGACCGGGGTCGGCCGGGCACTGCTCCGCCAGGCCGCGGAGGGCGTGCTGCGCACCTCGATGGAACTCGGCGGCAACGCCCCGTTCCTGGTCTTCGCCGACGCGGATCTCGACCGCGCCGTCGACGGCGCCATGCTCGCGAAATTCCGCAACATCGGCCAGGCGTGCACGGCCGCGAACCGGTTCATCGTCCACGCATCCGTCGCCGCCGAATTCGCGCGTCGTCTCGTCGCGCGGGTGGAAGCCCTCCGGATCGGTCGGGGCACCGAGCCGGGGGTGACGATCGGCCCGCTCGTGAACGACGCGGCCGTCGCCAACACCGAGAGGCTCGTGAGCGACGCGATCGATCGCGGCGCCACCCTCCTCACCGGTGGATTCCGTCCGGACGGGCCCGGCTCCTTCTACGCTCCGACCGTGCTCACCGACGTGGCGCCGGACAGCGACCTGCTCCGCCAGGAGATCTTCGGCCCCGTCGTGGGGATCGTGACCTTCACGGAGGAGGACGAGGCGATCCGCCTCGCCAACGACACCGAGTATGGGCTGATCAGTTACGTCTTCACCGAGAACATCGCCCGCGGCCAGCGGATGATCGCCGGGCTCGACACGGGCATGATGGGACTCAACACGGGACTCGTGTCCAACGCCGCTGCGCCGTTCGGCGGCGTCAAGCAGTCCGGGCTCGGCCGGGAGGGCGGACTCGAGGGAATCCACGAGTACCTGTCCCCGAAGTACACCCTGATCCCCGCATCCTGAGGGACCCGCACGACTTTCGAACGACCTCGCAGCATCCACGTATGGAGGAGTTTTCATGACAACCAGAATCGACCGTGACGTCGTCATCATCGGCGCAGGGGCATCCGGACTAACCGCGGCAACGTCGCTGCGCCGGGCCGGTCTCACCGTCGCCGTGCTCGAAGCGCGCGACCGGGTCGGCGGCCGGCTGTGGACCGAGGACATCGAGGGCGCGACCCTCGAGATCGGCGGCCAGTGGGTTTCGCCGGACCAGCACGCGCTCAAGGAGACCCTCGCCGAACTCGGTCTCGAGACCTACTCCCGGTACCGCGCCGGCGAGAACGTCTACATCAACGACTCCGGGGTGCGCACCCGCTTCGAGGGCGAGATCTTCCCGGTCGCCCCGGAGACCCAGGCCGAGATCGTCGCACTCATCGAGACCCTCGACGCGCTCGTCGCCGAGGTGGACCCCGACCGGCCGTGGGCGCACCCTCGGGCGGTGGAGCTCGACCGGATCTCCTTCGCCGGCTGGCTCGCCACCCAGACCGAGGACCAGGAAGCCCGCGACAACGTCGCGATGTTCATCGCCGGCGCCATGCTGACCAAGCCCGCGCACGCCTTCTCCGCGCTGCAGGCCCTGCTGATGGCCGCGAGCGCCGGCAGCTTCAGTAACCTGGTCGACGCCGACTTCATCCTCGACGAGCGGGTCGTCGGCGGGCTCCAGCAGGTCCCGCTGCTGCTCGCGGAGCAGCTCGGCGACGACGTGCACCTCGGCCAGCCGGTGCGCACCCTGCGCTGGGACGACGAGGGTGTCGTCGCGGTCACCGACGGACTCGAGGTGCACGCCCGCCGGGCGATCCTTGCGCTTCCGCCGACCCTGCTCAGCCGGATCTCGTTCGAACCCGCCTTGCCGCGACGCCAGCACCAGCTGCACCAGCACCTCTCGATGGGACTCGTGATCAAGGTGCACGCGGTCTACGAGACCCCGTTCTGGCGCGAGGACGGTCTCTCCGGTACCGCGTTCAGCCCATACGAGCTCGTGCACGAGGCCTACGACAACACCACCTTCGGCGACGGACGCGGCACCCTCGTCGGCTTCGTCTCCGACGAGGCGGCGGATGCCGTGTTCCGGCTCCCCGCGGAGGAACGCCGGGCCCGCATCCTGCTTTCGCTCTCGCACTACTTCGGGGACAAGGCACTCTCGCCGGCGGTCTACTACGAGAGCGACTGGGGCAACGAGGAATGGACTCGCGGCGCATACGCCGCGAGTTTCGACCTCGGCGGCCTCGCCCGCTACGGCGCGGACCTGCGCACCCCCGTCGGGCCGATCCACTTCTCCTGCAGCGACCTGGCCGGCAAGGGCTACCAGCACGTCGACGGGGCGATCCGGATGGGCCGCGACACCGCTGCCGCGATCGCGGCCGTGCTCGAGCCGGTCGCGACGCTGACGAGCGTCCTGGACTAGGCGTCCGCCGGGCGCCGGCTCGCGGTTCGCGGCGTCGGCTACGTCTCGCGGCGTCGGCTACGTCTCGCGGCGTCGGCTACGTCTCGCGGCGTCGGCTATGTCTCGCGGTGTCGCTTCCAGCGCGCGCCGCGAGGCGAGGCGCGCACTCCGAGACGCGCCGTGCGCCGCGAGCTGGAGGCCGCGCCCCGAGACGGATGCTGCACCGCGGCGTGGTCGTGGCGTGATTCCGTTTTCGTGGCGTGTCTTTCATCTCGCGGCGTCGCTTCCGGCGCACGCCGCGACGCGAGGTGCGCACTCCCAGATGGGCCGTGCGTCGCGAGATGAGGCGCGCGCCGCGAGACGGAGTGCGCGCCTCGAGATGAGGCGCGCACCACGAGACTCGGAACGGGCGGACGCTCCCGGGACGGGTGGGCGCTTAGAGCGCGGCTGCGGCGGCGCGCCCCGCGGTGCGTCCGGAGAAGAGGCATCCGCCGAGGAAGGTGCCTTCGAGAGCGCGGTAGCCGTGCATGCCGCCGCCGCCGAAGCCGCTCGCCTCGCCGGCCGCATAGAGCCCGGGAACGGGTGTGCCGTCCTGTCCGAGGGCGCGGGCGGAGAGGTCGGTCTCGATGCCGCCCAGGCTCTTCCGGGTCAGGATGTGCAGCTTGACTGCGATCAGCGGGCCGGCGTGCGGGTCGAGGAGCCGGTGCGGGCTCGCGACCCGGATGAGACGGTCGCCCCGGTAGTGCCGGGCCTGGCGGATCGCCGTGATCTGAGCATCCTTGGTGAAGGCATTGTCGAGCTCGCGGTCGCGGGCGCGGATCTCGCGCTCGACCTGGGCGAGGTCCAACGGAGCATCGGGGGAGAGCCGACGCATGCCCGCGAGCAGGTCGGGCAGGGTGTCGGCGACGACGAAGTCTGCACCGTGCTTCTTGAACGCCTCGACCGGGCCGGGGGCGCCCTTCGTGACCCGTTTGGCGAGGAGGGCCAGGTTTTTGCCGGTCAGGTCGGGGTTCTGCTCGGAGCCGGAGAGCGCGAACTCCTTCTCGATGATCTTCTGGGTGAGCACGAACCAGCTGTGTTCGTAGCCGGTCCGCAGGATGTACTCGAGCGAACCCAGGGTGTCGAAGCCGGGGAACAGCGGCGCCGGCAGCCGGGTCCCGGCCGCATCGAGCCAGAGCGAGGACGGACCGGGCAGGATCCGGATGCCGTGCGCCGCCCAGACCGGGTCCCAGTTCCCGACGCCCTCCGGGTAGTGCCACATCCGGTCCCCGTTGATCAGCCGGGCCCCGGCCTGTTCGCTGATGCCGAGCATCCGCCCGTCGACGTGCGCGGGCACGCCGGACAGCAGTTCCCGGGGTGCGGTGCCGAGCCGGGCCGGCCACTGCGCGCGGACGTGCGCGGGATTGCCGCCGATGCCGCCGCTCGTCACGATGACGGCGGATGCCCGCAGCTCGAAGTCCCCGACGACCTCTCGGGAGCTGGGTGCGCCCCGGGGCGCGTCGCTCGGGGCGAGGATGCTGCCGCGCACGCCGACGACGACGCCGTCATGGGTGAGGAGCTCGTCGACCCTGCGGCGGTGCAGGGCCGTGACGAGCCCGGACCGCACGCCCTCCCGCACCCGCTCGATGAACGGTGCGAGAATCGCCGGGCCGGTGCCCCAGACGATGTGGAACCGGGGCACGGAATTGCCGGGACCGAGGGCCGTCGTGCCGCCGCGTTCGGCCCAGCCGACGACCGGGAAGAAGCGGATGCCGCGGGAGTGCAGCCAGGCGCGTTTCTCGCCCGCGGCGAAGTCCAGGTAGGCCTCCGCCCAGCGGCGCGGCCAGAGGTCTTCCTCACGGTCGAAGCCCGCGGTGCCGAACCAGTCCTGGCGGGCGAGGCTCGCGGAGTCGTGCACCCCGAGCCGGCGCTGCTCGGGCGAGTCGACGAGGAACAGGCCGCCGAACGACCACCAGGCCTGACCGCCGAGTGAGGCGGGCGGCTCCTGGTCGAGCAGGATGACGCGCTTACCCGCGGCAACGAGCTCCGCGGTTGCGACGAGTCCAGCGAGACCGGCCCCGACGACGATCACGTCGGCTTCGCTCGGATCGGCGCGAGGGGATGCCGCTCGGGGTCCGGTCGCGTGCGGGGGAACCGTGCTCATCGTGACTCCAGTGTCAGAAGGGCAGCGGGAGCCGAATGCGTCTCGGGGCCCGCGGGGCGTCGCCTGAGGCGAAGCTGGCTCCATGCTAGCCGGGCGGTTCCCCGGATTCGCGCCACCGGGTGAGCGCGTTTTTGCTGGTGAGGACGATAGGCGTCTGCCGGGGGTCGAGTCCGGGTGGTGGGGTGAGCGAGTAATGGCCGGTGTCGTCTCGGGTGATGCGCCAGTGTTCGTTGTGGAGTCTGAGGTGGTCGGCCCGGCAGAGCAGGATGCCGTCGTCGAGGTTGGTTTCGCCGGTGTCGTCTTTCCAGTGCTCGATGTGATGGGTTTCGGTCCAGGAGGGTGGCCGGTCGCAGCCGGGCCACATGCAGCCGCCGTCGCGGATGGCGAGGGCCGCGCGTTGGGCGGGGCTGAAGGTGCGTTGCTCCCGGCCGAGGTCGAGGCCGCTGCCCTGGTCGTCGAAGGTGACGTCGAGGAGTCCGGTGTCGCAGAGGTTGCGTTCGAGGGTTTCGGTGGAGACGGTGACCGCGGTTCCCTCGATCACGCCCGGCTGGAGCGCGGGTGCCTCGGTCCCGGGGATCGGCCTGGCATCGGCCACGGGTTCGTCCGCGGTTGGAGTCGGGTCGCCAGGGTCCGTTCTATCCTCTGCGGTGCCGGTAGACGCCGTCCCGATGTGAGTGGTCCCGGTCGGTGCGGTGTTTATGGGTGCGGCCCCGGTGGGAGTGTTTTCGGTGGGTGCGGTATTCGAGGGTGCGGTCCCCGTGGGCGCGGTCCCGATGTGAGTGGTTCCGGACTGTGAGGCGCCGGTGGGTGCGGTCCCGGTCGGTGCGTTGCCGCTGGGGGTGGTGTTCCGGGGGCGGATGGTGACCATACGCACGGCGGGGCTGCGGCCGCCGGCGATGCGTTTCGGGTCGGCTTTCACGCCGAGTTTGGTCAGGGCGACGAATGCGTCCGCGGTGAGCTGCTCGGTCGTGCGCGGGTCGTCTTGCACGCGCTTGGCCCACGCCGCCTGTTCCTTGTCCACGAACCTGACCCCGCCGCGGCGGGGGCTGGTGATGGCATCGTAGGTGCTCATCAGGTATTCGCCGTCTTCCGGGGCGAACAGGCCGACCATGCGCACCTGGCCGGTGTGGAGGCGGTAGAACCGCAGGGACCGGTCGTCGTAGGCGGCTTTCTCTCGGGCGGCGATGCCGGCCTCATCGAGTACGTCCCGCACCCGGCGGGCCCGTTTGAACAGCTGGTCCGCGTTCAGGGTTCGTGCGTCGGTGAGGAGCCGGGCGAGGGCGGAGCCGAGTTTCTCCGTAGTGATCGCCCGGTCCAGGTCGCCCAGGCCCTTGCGGAGTGCATCCGCTTTCTCCACGCTGAGCCAGCCCTCGCCGAGGGCCCGGCCGATCGGGGCGTGCCAGGGCGGCACCGCGGCCGCAGGAATCGGCGGTTGCACCGGCGGCAGGTCTGGAGCAGCCCCGTCGAGGGGCGGAGTGTCGTCGAGGAGCTTCTGCGCTTCCGCGGCTTCCCGGGCGGCCTTCTCGGCGGCGTCGGTCTCGGCCACCAGCCGGCCCACTCCGAGGAGCTTGACTGCGTCGCCCTTGCTCGACCCGGAGATCGTCTGCAGCAGGTCCTCAGGGGTCCGGAACCCCTTCCGGGCCGCGAGACCCTTCCCACCGAGTTCGGGACGCGACCGCCGGGCGAGTGTTGCCGCCATCCACGCGGCACGCGTCTCCAGCGCCCGCCGGGAATCTGCGATCAACGCGTGCCCGGCGAGCACCTGCTCGTCGCTGAGTGCGTCATAGTCCGCCGATGACCTGCCCAAGGCCGCGACAGCATCCGGCACCAGCACCGGGGTGGACGCACGGAGAGACGCACCGCCGTGCGGCTGATCGGGTGAAGCAGGCGACTCGGGGAGGTTGCTCATGCCCCCACGTTACGACCGACCACTGACATACTTTGAGCATGCCTCAGGTCTGTGGAAACTCCACCTGATCAGGTATCTGTTGAGGAGAAGCCCGACGCAGCGTGCGCCACAACGACCCCGGTCGCCCACCCACCCGTCTCGGTGAGCGGGCGCTAACTCAGGAAGAACGGGCGGATGCGCGCAGCCTTGCCGCGAGATCCCGGCCGCCGGAGACGGCTGGACTCAGATTTCCTGCATTGACCACCTGGAGGGTCCCGAATTCAGGAGAATGACCCTTGCGCCGACCCAGTGCCCGCAGATTTCCGGGATGCCGTCGGCGGAAACGGGCTCAACTCCTGAATTCGGAACACCGCCGCCCGTGGAGACCAAGGTGGCTGGTGCTGGGGCCGGTGCCGGGGCCGGTGCCGGGGCCGGGCGGGGGTGTGGTCAGTCGTCGAAGGTGTTCAGCATGGCGTGCGCCGCACGCTCGAGGTAGTCCCAGAGCACGGTGCGCTGCAGCTCGGGCAGCTCTGCGGAGTCGACCGCGGCACGCATGTGCAGCAGCCAGCGATCGCGGGCGTCCGGGTTGACCTTGAACGGCTGGTGCCGCTGGCGCAGCCGCGGGTGCCCGCGCTGTTCGCTGTAGGTGCCGGGGCCGCCCCAGTACTGCTCGAGGAACCCGGTGAGGCGCGCGGCCGCCGGGCCGAGGTCCTCTTCCGGGTACATCGGCTTCAGTACCGGGTCGCCGGCGACTCCCCGGTAGAACTCGGTGACGAGCTTTTCGAAGAACGGGCGCCCGCCGACCTGCTCGTAGAACGAGGCCCCGATCTCGGCGCCGTTCTCGCCGTTGCGCAGCAGCACCCTGGCGGGCAGTGCGGGGTCGACCGGGGTCGGGGCGGGGGCGGATGCCGGTGGCTGGGCAGGGTCAGTCATCATGGGATCCCTCGGGGCTCGGGGCGGTTTCGGGAGTCGGCGGGCTCGGGTGAGCGGCATCCGGCGTCGGGGCGTTCGGGGCTGGCGGAGTGGTCGGAACTGCGTTGGTCGGAGCCTTCGGGGTGCGAGGAGCTCGGGCCGTGGGCGCGCGCGGCGCTGGGGTCTGCTGGGTCGCGCCGGGAGCGGCGTCCTCGACCGGGACCTCGTGCTGAACAGCGGACTTGGCCTTGCGGGGCCCGCGCGGGGTCCGGGCCTTCTTGAGCGGAACGGCGTCGATGTGCGGCAGCGGATCGGGCTCCGCGGCTGCGGCGACAGCGGCGATGTCGACGGGGTGCGTGGGCGGCGTCGCATCCGAGCCGTCGTCCGACCCGGTCATCACGACGCTGTTGAGCGGCGTGAGCGAGACCCCGAGGCTGTCGAGCGCGAGCTTGAGGTGCAGGCGGAGGTCACGGGCGAAGTCCCACTTCGCCGATACGCGCACCTTGACGGCGAGCCGGGTGACGAGCGCCTCGGCGGAGATCGACTCGAGACCCCAGATCTCGGGCTTCTCGAGGATGATCGAGCGCCACTTGCGACTCGAGGCGAGCGCCGTCGCGACCCGGAGCATTTCCGACTGAACGGCCTCGACATCCGAGCTGTACGGGATGGGCAGGTCGATGATGACGCGGGCCCAGCCCTGCGACATGTTGCCGACCCGGAGGATCTCGCCGTTACGGACGAACCAGAGCGTGCCGTTCACGTCGCGGATCTGCGTGATGCGGATGCCGACCGTCTCCACGACGCCGGACGCGAACCCGGTGTCGACGATGTCGCCGACGCCGAGCTGGTCCTCCATGACCATGAACAGGCCGTTCAGGATGTCCTTGACGATGTTCTGCGCGCCGAAACCGAGGCCGGCGCCGATCGCGGCCGTGAGCAACGCGAACGAGCCGAGGATGTTCGGGGCCAGCACCTGCAGAATCATCAAGCCCGCAATGATCACGACGAGGACATTGACGATGTTGGTCAGCACCGAGCCGAGTGTGCGGGTGCGCTGCACGACGCGCACGGCGGCGACCGGGGACACGTTGAGTGCCCGGGTGTCGTCGACCTTCTGCGTGCGCTTGACGCCCGTGACGATCTGGATCACCACGCGACGGATCACGAACTGCAGGATCCAGTGCGCCGCGTAGGCGACGACGAGGATTCCCAGTACTCCCAAGAGCTGCGGGGGGAGTGTTATCGAGAAGTATGTGACGATTTCAGTCCAGAGGTTTTCCCAGTTCATAGCGCTCCGAGTCTACCGAGAGCCGCCCGGGCGAACCCTGAGCGCCCCGCCACAACACAACGGCCCCGCCCCGGTGAGGGGCGGGGCCGTCCGGCGTGCGGATGTCGCCCGTGGCTACTCGGCGTCGCGCGCCTGGGCCGCGAGGGAGCGTTCCACTCCCGCCAGGTTCTCGATCACGAGGCGACGCAGCGCGACGGGCTCGGGGTTCGCATCGAGCCAGGCCCGGGTCGCCTCGACGAGCGCCTGGTTGGCGAGCGGGGACGGGTAGAGGCCGATGATGAGCTTCTCCGCGATCGAGAAGCTGCGGGCGACCCAGATGGGCTGCAGCATCGCGAAATACTTGTCGACGAACGGCTCGAGCAGCGTCGTGTCGTTGGCGCGCAGGAACCCGGCCGCGGTGACGCGCACGATCGTGTTCGGGGCGGTGTCGGTCTCGATCAGGGAATCCCAGGCGGCCTGTTTGGCCTCCGCGGTCGGGAGCGCGGCGCGGGCCTGGGCGGCCGACTGGGCGCCGGTCGCGGTGTTGTCCGCGGCGTGGGCCGCGTCGATCTCCGCGAGACCGGCCTTGCCGCCGGCGGCGAGGGCGATGAGCAGTTCCCAGGCGAGGTCGGTGTCGATCTCGAGGCCCTCGAGCGGGACGCTGCCGTCCCGGAGCGCCTGGACGTTCGCGAGCTGGCTGTCGGTCTCGGCGACGGATGCGAAGAACTTCACGAACTGGAACTGCGCGTCGCTGCCGGGTTCGGCGTGCTGGGCGAGGGACCAGAGCGCATCGCCGACCTCGGTGAGGATCGAGGCCTGGAACGCGGAGGCTACGTAGTAGTTCGCGGCGAGCACGAGCTGGCCGAGCACGGTGCGCAGGGTGGTCGACTCGGTCTCGCTCGCGATGTTGCCGAGCACGAGGCTCACGAAGTCGCGGGCACCGGTCTCGGCGTCGCGGGTCGCGTCCCAGATGGCGCCCCAGACGATGGCGCGGGCGAGCGGGCTCTCGATCGCGGCGAGGTTCTCGAGGGCGACCTCCTGCGAGGCCGGGTCGAGCCGGATCTTCGCGTACGCGAGGTCGTCGTCGTTGAGGAGCACGAGGGCCGGGCGGGCGCGGCCGACGAGCTCGGCGACATCCGTCGTCTCGCCGTCGACATCGATCTCGACCCGGTGGGTGCGCACGAGCTGGCCGTTGACGAGGTCGTAGAACCCGATCGCGAGGCGGTGCGGGCGGATCGTCGGGTACTCGGCGGTCGCGCTCTGCAGCACGGCGAAGCCCGTGATGACCCCGGCGGCGTCCACGGTGATCTCCGGGCGGAGGGTGTTGACGCCCGCGGTCTCGAGCCACTTGGCCGCCCAGCCGGAGAGGTCGCGGCCGCTGGAGGCCTCGAGCTCGACGAGGAGGTCGTTCAGCTCGGTGTTGCCCCACTGGTGCTTGGCGAAGTAAGAGGCGACGCCGGCGAAGAACTCGTCGCGCCCGACCCAGGCGACGAGCTGCTTGAGCACGGATCCGCCCTTGGCGTACGTGATGCCGTCGAAGTTGACGAGCACGTCATCGAAGTCGGTGATGGTCGCGACGACGGGGTGCGTCGACGGCAGCTGGTCCTGCTTGTACGCCCAGCTCTTCTCCATCACGGCGAAGGTGGTCCAGGCCTCTGTCCACTCGGTCGCTTCGGCGGTGGCGATGGTCGAGGCCCACTCGGCGAAGGACTCGTTGAGCCACAGGTCGTTCCACCACTTCATGGTGACGAGGTCGCCGAACCACATGTGCGCGAGTTCGTGCAGCACGGTGACGACGCGGCGTTCCTTGATGGCGTCCGTGACCTTGGACCGGAAGACATACGTCTCGGTGAACGTGACGGCTCCGGCGTTCTCCATCGCGCCCGCGTTGAACTCCGGCACGAAGAGCTGGTCGTACTTGTCGAACGGGTACGGGTAGTTGAACTTCTCCTCGAAGTAGGCGAAGCCCTGGCGGGTCTTCTCGAAGAGGTAGTCGGCGTCGAGGAACTGGGAGAGGCTCTTGCGGCTGAACAGGCCGAGGGGGATGATCCGGCCGTCGCTCGAGGTGAGCTCGCTGCGGATGACCGCGTACGGTCCGGCGATGAGCGCCGTGATGTAGCTCGAGATCGTGTGCGTGGGCTCGAAGGCCCAAGTCTTCGCGCCGTTGCCGGCATCGGTGGGCTCTGGCGTCGCCGAGTTGGAGACGACCTCCCACGCGCCGGGCGCCGTCACGGTGAACTGGAACGTGGCCTTGAGGTCGGGCTGCTCGAAGACCGCAAAGACACGGCGCGAGTCGGGCACCTCGAACTGGCTGTAGAGGTAGACCTCGTTGTCGACCGGGTCGACGAAACGGTGCAGGCCCTCACCGGTGTTGGTGTACTCGGCATCGGCGACGACGGTGAGGGTGTTCGAGGCCTCGAGACCGTCGAGCTGAATGCGGATGCCGTCACTGACGGTTGCCGGGTCGAGGTCGACTCCGTTGAGGGTCACCGCGTGCACCGTGCGCGTGATCGCGTCGATGAACGTCGAGGCACCGGGGGTCGCGGTGAAGGCGACCGTCGTGGTGCTCGCGAAGGTCTCGGGACCCGTCGTGAGGTCAAGGCTGATCGCGTACGTCTGCACAGTGACGAGCGCTGCGCGCTCCTGGGCTTCGATCCGGGTGAGGTTCTCTCCTGGCAACGTTTTCTCCATCTCAGTTTCGACCGGCGCTTCTGGCGCCGGTCGCACGTCTCTTAAGCCTACCGATCCCTGGCGGCACCGTCGGTGCCTGCCTGGTAGCCGTCGACCGTTAGAGTGGCTGGCGTGAACCGGACCGACCGTCTCTACGCGATCGTGGAAGAACTCCGAGCGGTCGCACCACGGCCACGCAGTGCGGGGTGGCTGGCCGGGCGCTTCGAGATCAGCTCGCGCACGATCGAGCGCGACATCAGTGCACTTCAGCAGTCCGGGGTGCCGATCTGGGCCGAGCCCGGCCGGACCGGCGGCTATTGCCTGGACGGACGGCGGACACTCCCGCCGGTCAACCTCACTCCGGACGAAGCCGTCGCCCTGTCCGTCGGTCTCCGGCTGCTCGAGGACACGCCGTTCCGGGCCGCCGCGCGTTCCGCCCTGCCCAAACTGCTCGCCGCGATGCAGGGGGACGACGCGCGCGCCGCACGGGAGCTGGCCGGGCGCATCCACCTGCTCGGCGACGGGCATCCGCTCCCGGCGGTTCCGCACAGCGTGGCGAGTGCCCTGTCGACCGGCCGGGTGCTGCGACTCGGCTACCGGGACACGGACGGCGTCCTGACCAGGCGTGACGTCGAACCGCTCGGCTACGTCGGGTCTCCGACGCACTGGTACCTGCTGGGGTGGTGCCGGCTGCGCGACGGCGTGCGCGCCTTCCGCGTCGACCGGATCGTGTCCGTGTCGGTGACCGCCGAGACGCCCGATCCCCGCCCACTGGCCAGGGACGACCTGGACATCCCGTACGGCGTCGTCACCCGGCTCGACCTGGGGTAGGCGAGTGGCACGACGGCGGGCCGGTGTGCCCGGCCCGCGCCCTACCGGTCGTGGCCGGCGAACCTGGCGACGGCATCCGCTGTCACGGGTGTGAAGAAGTTGAGCAGGGTGCCGTCGGGGTCGCGCACCAGCAGGGAACGATTGCCCCAGGGCATGGTCGTGGGCACGGTGACGACATCGGTGAGCCAGGGGGAGAGCCGGGCGAACTCGGCGTCGACGTCTGCGACGAGGAACTCGATGATCGCCGTGTGGTTGTCGGCCGGGTGCGCGGCACCGGGCCCGAAGAGGCCGACGGTCCGCGTGCTGCCGATCGCCAGAGTGCCCGTCGGGGTGCGCACCTCGGCGAAGTCATCGGTCGACCAGGTGGCCGGTGTGTGGAGTGCGCGTTCGTAGAAAGCGACCAGGCGCTTCACGTCGTCGGTGATCAATCGAACGGATACGAGGTTCATCGGTACGGTCCTTGTCTGGTCGGGAGCATCCCGGCAGGAGCCAGTCTCGAGCCCGATTGCGACAACCCCCTGTCGGTGTTTAGCGGCAGAACACGATCCAATAGGGTCGAGGCATGGAATTCCCCGCAGCGCCCCGACTCGTCGGAACCCGCGTCACCCTCGAACCACTCGCCGCCGAGCACGCGGCCGAACTCGCCGTCGCCGTGGCGGAGGGCGAGCTGTGGCGCGCCTGGTACACGGCCGTCCCCCGACCGGAGTCCATGGCCGCCGAGATAGACCGGCGACTCGCGCTCGCCGCGTCCGGGCAGATGATGCCGTGGGGCATCCGCCTGGCCGCGACCGGGGCGATGGTCGGCATGACGACGTTCATGCACCCGAGCCCCGACCAGCAGCGGCTCGAGATCGGTTCGACATGGCTCGGCACGAGCGCGCAGGGCACCGGCGCCAACCGGGAGGCGAAACTGTTGCTGCTCGGCTACGCCTTCGACGAACTCGACTGCATCGCGGTCGAATTCCGTACGCACTGGCACAACCGGCAATCTCGCGCCGCGATCGCCGCCCTCGGCGCGAAGCAGGACGGCGTGCTCCGCAGCCACTCCGTCGGGCCGGAGGGCGCCCTGCGCGATACCGTGGTGTTCTCGATCATCGCGAGTGAGTGGCCGGCCGTGCGCCTCGGCCTCCGTGAGGGTCTCGCCCGGCATGCGGCGCCCGCCGAAAGCCCCGGTGCCTGAGCGCCGAGCCGAAGCGACCGGCGCAGCGGATGCCGTCGGTCCCGCCGCGCCGTAGGCTGACGGCAATGACATCCCCCGCCGCCTCTGCCGCAGCCCTCCTCTCCGCCTATGACGCCCAGCTCCGCCTCTGGGTGCCCGCGGTGCCGCCCGCTTTCCCCGTCTACGAGCTCGAGGGTCCCGTGTTGCGGATCGTCGGCCGCACCCGCGGCTTCGTCGAGACGGCGCGGGACGTGGGCGTGCGCGGCGCGGACCTCGACGCGCTGATCCGCCGGCAACGTGACGTCTTCGCGGCCCGTGGCGAGGCCGTCGAATGGAAGACCCGCGGCCACGACCTTCCCGCCGACCTGCCGGAGCGGCTCGAAGCGGCGGGTTTTGCGGCCGAGGACCGCGAGACGGTCGTGATCGGGCTGACCGCGCCGCTCGCATCCGCCCCGACCGTGCCGGATGGGATCACCCTGCGCCGGGTCACCGCGCGAGGGGACTTCGAGCGGATCGCCGCACTGCAAACCGAGGTCTGGGGCGACGACCACGCCTGGCTCGCCGACGACCTCGAGTCGAGCGTCGGGGAAGCCGGCGACGACGTCGTGATCATCGTTGCCGAGGCGGGGGACCGGCTGGTCTCCTCCGCCCGCCTGGAATTCCAGCCCGGCACCGACTTCGCCGGGCTCTGGGGCGGGTCGACCCTCGCGGAGTGGCGGGGACGGGGCATCTACCGCGCCCTCGTGGCCGAGCGGGCCCGGCTCGCCGCCGAACGCGGCGTGCGGTACCTGCAGGTCGACGCCTCGGACGACAGCCTGCCGATCCTGCTGCGCCTCGGCTTCGAAGCCGTCACGACGACGACGCCCTACGTCTGGACCCCGGCGAACCTGTGACCGGGAGCGCGGCGGGCTACCAGGCGGCGGGCTTGTAGTCCTTGAGGAAGACGCCGTAGAGGTCCTCGCCGGCTTCGCCGCGCACGATCGGGTCGTAGACCCGCGCCGCGCCGTCGACGAGGTCGAGCGGGGCATGGAACCCTTCCTCGGCGAGGCGCAGCTTGGTCGGGTGCGGCCGCTCGTCGGTGATCCAGCCGGTATCGACGCTCGTCATCAGGATTCCGTCGTCGAGCATCTCCTTCGCGCTCGTGCGGGTGAGCATGTTGAGCGCGGCCTTGGCCATGTTCGTGTGCGGGTGGCCCGGCCCCTTGTAGCCGCGGCCGAAGACGCCCTCCATCGCCGACACGTTGACGATGTAGGTGCGCCGGGCAGCGGATGCCTTGAGCGAGGCCCGCAGGCGGCTCACGAGCAGGAAGGGTGCCGTCGTGTTGCAGAGCTGCACCTCGAGCATCTCGAGAGGGTCGACGTCTTCGACGTTGGCGGTCCAGCTGTTCACGGCGTGCAGGTCGGGCACGAGCCCGCCCGCGTCGATCGCGGTACCCGCGGCGTGCCGGGCGAGGGAGGACGACCCGGGAGCGAGCGCGAGCGCGGTGAGGTCGTCCGCGGTGAGGGCCTCGGTCGCAGAGACGGTCGCCGCGGCGAGGATCGGGTGGCTCGTGACCGACGCCGCGAGGGCGCTCGGGTGAGCGTCGTTGGTGTGGCCGAACGTGACGATCTCCGGCACGGAATCCGCGGGCAGCGGGGAGGACTCGGCCTCGACGAGCATCGAGTACGAACCGGGGGAGCGGCGCACGGTCTGCGCCGCGTTGTTGATCAGGATGTCGAGGGGCCCTGCTGCCGCGACGGAGTCGGCGAGGCCGATCACCTGGGCGGGGTCGCGCAGGTCGATGCCGACGATCCGCAGCCGGTGCAGCCAGTCGGCCGAGTCGGGCATCGCGGTGAAGCGGCGCACGGCGTCGCGGGGGAACCGGGTCGTGATGGTGGTGTGGGCGCCGTCGCGCAAGAGGCGGAGGGCGATGTACATGCCGATCTTGGCGCGGCCGCCGGTCAGGAGCGCGCGCTTGCCGGTCAGGTCGGTGCGGGCGTCGCGCTTCCCATGGCTCATCGCCGCGCAGGCCGGGCAGAGCTGGTGGTAGAACGCGTCGACGAGGGTGTACTTCTGCTTGCAGATGTAGCAGGCCCGCGGCACGAGCAGCTCGCCGGCCGAGGCCCGGTCGGTGCCGAGGCGCAGCTGGGCGCCGATCGTCTCGTCGTCGATCCGGGTCGGGGCTCCGGTCGCGGTCGCCGCGATGACCTCGCGGTCGGCCTCCGCGATCAGGGCCCGCTTCTCGCCCCGGCGCACCTGCTTGACCGACTTGAACATCTTGGCGGTCGCCTGGCGCACGGTGACGAAGTCCGGGTCCTCCTGGTCGAGCGCGGCGAGGGAGGCGAGCACCCGGAGGGCGGTCTCGAGGTCGCCGGGGTCGATGCTCGGAACGGGCACGGACTCTGCGGAAGGCTCGATGGTCATCCGTCAATAGTACGGGCAGCACCCGGACGCCCGCCGGGCCGCCCGGGGAACGACGAAGCGGCATCCGCCCCGCAGGGCAGACGCCGCTCGATTATTCCGGCCCGTCGAAGTGGTCGGGCCGGATGCCGGTGGTGCTAGACGCCGACCGGGTGACGCTCGGGCTCGGGCTCGGTTTCCGCGTCGGGGAGGATGATGGCCTCGATGGAACTCGTCGGCGGCTCGTAGGTGTCGTCGAACGGCATCTCGTCGGTGTCGAGGTTCGGGTTCTCGTCCTGGGTGGCGACGAGCTCACGGGCCTCGAAGACGGAGTCGACGCTCGGCATCGAACCCGGGAGGGGCCGCCGGGCGCTCTCCTTGAGGAAGAAGATGCTCACCGCACCGATAAACGAGGTGGCCATCAGATAGTAGGCGGGCATCATGTCGTCGCCGGTGGCCTGGATCAGGGCCGCGATGATGAACGGCGTGGTTCCACCGAAGATGGCGACCGCGAAGTTGTACGCGATACCCATCGCGCCGTAGCGGCTCTCGGTCGGGAACAGTGCCGGCAGGGCGGAGGCGAGGTTCGACACGTAGAACGTCACGGGCATCGCGATCAGGGAGAGTCCGACCAGGGTCGACCAGATCTCGCCGACGCCGATCAGCATGAACGCCGGGATCGAGAACACGACCGTGCTGATCGCGCCGACCCAGAGCACCGGGCGGCGGCCGATCTTGTCGGAGAGACGCCCGGTGAGCGGGATGCAGAGCGCCATGACCACGAGCACCGGGATGGTGAGCAGGGTGCCGTGCAGTTCGTCGTACCCGAGCGAGCTCGTCAGGTAGGTCGGCATGTACGAGGTGAGCGCGTAGCCGACGGTGTTCGCCGCTGCGACGAGGATCATGGCGAGCAGGATGCCCCGCCAGTGCGCCTTGAAGATGGTCAGCGGGCCGTTCGGGACCGCGTCGGCACCGTTCGGATCCAGTGCCGCGGCTTCCTTCGCGTCCAGGGTGGCCTGGAAGGCGGGGGATTCCTCGATCTTCATCCGGAAGTAGATGGCGATGAGGCCGAGCGGTCCGGCGAGCAGGAACGGCAGGCGCCAGCCCCAGTCCTCCATGGCCGGCTGGCCGAGGGTGACCTGCAGGATCGACACGAGTGCGGCGCCGATCGCGAAGCCGAGGTAGCTGCCCATGTCCAGGAAGCTCGCGAAGAACCCGCGGTGCTTGTCCGGGGCGTGCTCGCTGACGAAGGTGGTCGCACCGGCGTACTCTCCGCCGGTGGAGAAGCCCTGGACGAGCTTGGTCAGCACGAGGAGCGCGGCGGCCCAGCTGCCGATCATGGCGTAGTTCGGCAGGATTCCGACGACGAAGGTCGACGCGGCCATGATCATCAGCGTCATGGCGAGGACCTTCTGGCGGCCGATCTTGTCGCCGAGCCAGCCGAAGAAGACTCCGCCGATGGGGCGGGCGATGAAGGTGGCGGCGAAGGTGCCGAGGAGGAACAGGGTCTGGACCGACTTGTCGGCCTCGGGAAGGAACACCGGGCCCATTGTTGTAATGAGGTAGCCGAACACGCCGACGTCGTACCATTCCATGGTGTTTCCCACGATGGTTCCGCCGAGTGCTTTCTTGAGCATCGGCTGGTCGACGACGTTGACGTGGGACACCCTCAGGCGACGCTGCAGGAGGGGTTTCTTGGTCTTGATTTTGGTGCGCGTTGCACCGGGGATAGAGTCTGACGTACTACGGTCTCTGGGCACTTGAACTTCTCTCGTGGAGATCACTTGCTCGCGACGTGGAGCTGCCCCTTTTCGGGCATAAACAGCAATTTTAGCGCGAAAAAGCCGTCAAACCGAACTTTGCGGCGGGATATCGACGCTGGGCAGGGGTTTCTTCGCCTTGCCAGAGCGACCGAATGCGGGCATCCGTGCCTTTAGGCTGGTGCGATGACCGATACCGTGAAGTTCTGGTTCGACCCCTCCTGCCCCTGGGCCTGGATGACCTCCCGCTGGGTGGATGAGGTGGCCTCTCAGCGTGACCTCGACGTCACCTGGAACGTGATGAGCCTCGCGGTGCTCAACGAGGACAACGACGTGAGCGAAGAGTACGCCGCGTTCTTCCCCCGGGCACTCCGGTACACCCGCCTCGTGCAGGCTGCGCAGGAGCTGCACGGCCAGGCCACGGTGAAGGCCCTCTACGACGCGCTCGGCACCCGGATCCACCCCGGCGGCAACACGAACGCCGACGAAGTCATCCCGGCGGCGCTCGCCGAGGTCGGCCTCCCCGCCTCCTTCGCCGCCTGGGCGGACAGCGAGCACTACGACCCCGAGATGCGTGCAAGCCACTTCGACGGGATGCGCCGGGTTGGCCAGGACGTCGGCACCCCGGTCATCGCGGTGAACGACGTCGCCTTCTTCGGGCCGGTCCTCTCGCCGACTCCGCGGGGCGAGGCCGCCACGAAGCTGTGGGACGGCGTCGTCGCGGTGGCCGCATATCCCGGCTTCTTCGAGATGAAGCGCACGCGCACGGTCGGTCCGATCTTCGACTGAGCGGATGCCGGCGGCGCTGGCACAGGACGGCGCGGGCACACGACGGCGCGGGCACAGCACGGGAAATAGTATGGGGGCATGCGCATTCACCTCGCCACCGACCATGCCGGGCTCGATTTCAGCCGTTACCTCGTCGGTCACCTGACCAAGGCCGGCCACGAGGTCGTCGACCACGGACCCACGAGCTTCGACCCGCTCGACGACTACCCGTCCTTCTGCATCAACGCGGCCCAGGCGGTCGTCGACGACCAGGCCGCGGGGGTCGACGCGCTCGGTGTCGTCTTCGGCGGGTCGGGCAACGGTGAGCAGATTGCCGCGAACAAGGTCGTCGGCGCCCGTGCCGCGCTGGTCTGGAACCTCGACATCGCCCGGCTCGCACGCGAGCACAACAACGCGAACGTGATCTCGATCGGCGCCCGCCAACACACGATCGAGGAGGCGACTTCCTTCATCGACGCGTTCATCGCCGAACCGTTCACCGGAGAGGAACGTCACGCGCGGCGCATCCGCCAGCTTTTCGAATACGAGACCACCCGGTCCATCGCGGGGGCGAGCGTCGATCCGGCCGGCGTCGACCCGGCCCGCCTCGACCCCGCCCGCAGCGCGCGCTGACGTGCCAGAGGGTCATTCCGTCCACAGGATCGCCCGGCAGTTCGCGCGTAACTTCGTGGGCCGCCGGGTGCAGCTGTCCTCGCCGCAGGGCCGCTTCGTCGAGGGTGCCGCCGTGCTCGACGGGCACGTGATGACCCAGGCGCGTGCCGTCGGCAAGCAGATGTTCCTCGAATTCGACAACGGGCTGTGGCTGCGGGTGCACCTGGGCATGTACGGCGCCTGGGATTTCGCCGGAGAGATCCTGATGGACCCCACGATCGCATCCGCAAACGGCCGGATGGGCCAGACCAACCAGCGCGGCACCGAGCTCGGGACCGGATCCGGAACCACCGAGAGCCAGGCGGCCGACGCCGTCCTCGACTCCGCGGGGGAGAACTCGCTGCGGAGCATCGGCGCTCCCCGGCGCACCCGGGTGCGGATGGCCGAGCAGGAGAAGGAGATCGATCGGCTCGAGACCTTCCCGCCCGAACCGGTCGGCCAGGTGCGCGTGCGCCTGCTCACCGACACGGTGTGCGCAGATCTGCGCGGGCCCACAGCCTGCCAGGTGCTCGACGCCGCAGAGGTGCAGGCCGTGATCGACAAGGCCGGCCCCGACCCGCTGCTCGATGACAGTGCCGCGGCGGAGGACCGTTTCACGGCCGTCGTGCGCCGCAAGCCGACCCCGATCGGGCTGCTCCTGATGGACCAGTCCGTGGTCAGCGGCATCGGCAACGTCTATCGCGCCGAACTGCTGTTCCGGGCCGGGGTCAATCCGCACGCGCCGGGCAAGAGCCTCGCCGAGGACACCGTGCGCGGACTCTGGCGGGACTGGGCGCACCTGTTGACGATCGGCGTCGAAACCGGCCAGATGATGACCATGGACGACCTCGCGAGGGCCGACTGGGTGCTCGCGATGAAGAACCGTGCCGACCGGCACTGGGTCTACAAACGCGAGGGCCTGCCCTGCCGGGTCTGCGGCACCCATATCCTGCTCGAGGAGATGGGCGCCCGCAAGCTCTACTGGTGCCCGACCTGCCAGGCCTGAAGACCCCCCTCCGCCCGCGAGACAGACAGGACGCGACATGCGCCACACCCCCAGCTTCGAGCTCACCGATCCCGCCGAGATCCGGCGGCTGATCCGGGAGAACCCGTGGGCCACCCTCGTCAGCCACACCAGCACGGGTGATCTCGTCGCGTCGCACTACCCGATGCTCATCGACGAGTCCGTTGCAGGAACGGATGCCGATTCCGGCGAGCTCGTGCTGGTCACCCATGTTGGTCGTCCCGACGAGCAACTGCACGAGCTCGGTCAGCACGAGATGCTCGTGATCATCCAGGGCCCGCACGGGTACGTGTCCCCGGGCTGGTACGACGCCAACCCGGCCGTGCCGACCTGGAACTTCGTCACCGCGCACCTCTACGGCACGCCGGAAATCCTCAGCGCCGAGGAGAACCTCCTGGTGCTCGACCGGCTCGTCGACCACTTCGAGGACCGCATGCCGGAACCGCGCCGCCTGCACGGCACTGCGGCGAACTCGGCGTATGCCGACCGGATCTCGGCCGGTACCGTCGGACTCCGCCTCCGGGTCACCCGGGTGATCGCTAAGAGCAAACTCAGCCAGAACAAGCCCGCCGAGACCGTCGACCGCATCATCGGCGAACTCGAGGGGACGGGCCCGTACGCGAGCCCCGCCCTCGCCGCCGAGATGCGGCGCGCCCACGAGCGGCCCGCAAGCGCCGCCCGGTCCGGAGACCACGCATGAGCACCGATCCGCTCGTCCTCCGCAACGCCCGCCTTCCCGGGAGCGACGAACTCACCGATGTCGAGATCGTCGACGGCAGGGTACGGAGACTCGGGTTCCTCGGCGGCGAGCGCGGCGACGGCCCGGCGGTCGAGTCGATCGACCTCGGCGAGCGCTGGCTGATCCCCGGCCTGTGGGACAACCACGTGCACTTCACCCAGTGGGCACAGCTCGCGCGCCGCCTCGACGTATCCGCCGCCGCGAGCGCCGCCGAGGCAGCTCGCATCGTCTCCGGGCGCATCCCACGGATCGCACCGGGGGAGACCCTGATCGGGTTCGGCTTCCGCGACGGGCTCTGGCCGGATGCCCCGGGCCGGGCCGTCCTCGACGCCGTGTCCGGACCGGTTCCCGTCGTCCTCGTCAGCGGCGACCTGCACAGCGTCTGGCTCAACTCCGCTGCCCTCGCCTCCCGCGGACTCGCAGACCACCCCACCGGGCTGCTCCGCGAGGAGGACGCCTTCGCGGTCGAACGGGCACTCGACTCCGTGCCGGACGCGGTCAGCGACACCTGGGCGGACGAGGCGGCCCGGGTCGCCGCGACCCGCGGTGTCGTCGGCATCGTCGACCTCGAAATGGTCTGGAACCTCGACGTCTGGTGCCGCCGCATCGCCGCAGGCACCGATTCGCTCCGGGTCGAGTTCGGCATCTATACCGAGCACCTCGAGCGCGCCGTCGCCGAGGGTCTCCGCTCCGGCGCCGTCATCGCCGGAACCGGCGGTCTGCTCGCCGTCGGCCCGTACAAGGTCATCACCGACGGTTCGCTCAACACCCGCACCGCGTACTGCTTCGACGACTACCCGGGGCTCACCGGCGCGGACGCCCACGGCGTGCTGAGCGTGGCACCCGACGACCTGCTCCGCTGGATGCGCCTCGCGAGCGAGTCCGGCATCCGTCCCGCCGTGCACGCGATCGGAGACCGGGCGAACCGGATCGCCCTCGACGCGTTCGAGACCCTCGGTTGCGCGGGCAGCATCGAACACGCCCAGCTGCTCAGCCGCGCCGACGTCGCCCGGTTCGCGTCCCTCGGCGTCGTCGCGAGCGTGCAGCCGGAACACGCCGTCGACGACCGCGACGTCGCGGACCGCTACTGGGCCGGCCGCACCGACCGGGCCTTCATGCTCGCGAGCCTGCTCCGCGCCGGGGCTCGACTCGCCCTCGGCTCCGACGCGCCCGTCGCGCCGCTCGATCCCTGGGTCGGCATCGCCGCTGCGGTCGGACGCACCAGGGACGGTCGCGAAGCCTGGCACCCCGAACAGGGCGTGTCCCGCCAGGCCGCGCTCGCGGCATCCGCCAGGGGCAGGCACCGGGTCGCGATCGGCGACCCCGCCGACCTCGCCGTGTGCGAGACCGACCCCTTCGCCGCCTCCCTCGACGACCTCAGGCGGATGAGCGTCGCCGCGACCCTGCTCGGCGGCCGGTTCACCCACCGCGCGCTCTGACGTTCCCGGCGCTGCGGGGGTTTACCCCCGCAGCGATTGGGGCGTGGGCCGGATGGGAGCGTGAGCCGGCGGACGCGAGGCTGGAGTCATCCACAGAGGAGGACACCATGACCACCACCACAACCGTCCCGCAGTCCAGCGAATCTGGCAGTCTGGAGACCGTGCAGACCTTTCGGAACGAACGCGCCGGATACGGCGGCCTGTGGCGATCGGTGCCCAGCGAGCTTGGCTTCCTGATTCTCACCCTGCCCGTCGCCGTCATCGCCCTGAGCGTGCTGAGCACCGTCTTCTTCACGGGCGTCGGCATGGTCGCGATCTTCGTCGGCCTCTTCCTGATCGTCGCCGCGCTCTACGCGGCCCGCGGCTTCGGCATCGTCGAGATCACCCGGCTGCGCTGGGCCGGCCAGCCCGCCATCCGGCCGCCCCTCTGGGAACGCAACGGCGAACCGGTCACGCCGCTCCGGACGGTACTGGGCCCGCTCGTCGGGGGCCACTACTGGCTCTACCTCCTGCACGGCCTCGTCGTGAACTTCGTGGTCTCCGTCGTGAGCTGGACCATCACCGTCGTCTGGCTCTCGGTCGCCCTCGGCGGAGTCACCTACTGGGCGTGGGGCTGGTCGATCCCGCAGGATCAGGGGAACAGATCCGGGTTCCTCCGCCTGGTTGAGCTGATCGTCCCCGGCAACCAGGGCGTCAGCAGCCCGTACCTGGTCGAGAGCCTGCTCGAACTCGCGCTCGGTCTCGCCTTCCTCGCGACGCTGCCCTACGTCACCCGTGGCCTCCTGATCGTGCACCGGTTCATCGGCCAGGGAATGCTCGGCGCCTGGCGTTCAGAGGCGCTCACCCGCGAGGTCGCCGACCTGAGCGCGTCCCGCGGCGCGGCCGTCGTCGCAGAGGACCGCGGCCTCCGCCGCCTCGAACGCGACATCCACGACGGTCCCCAGCAGCGCCTCGTCCGCCTGCAGATGGACCTCGCAAGCGCCGAACGCAAACTCGAGACCGATCCGACCGCCGCCAGGGCGCTGCTCGCCGAGGCCCGTGAGCAGGCCCGCGACACCCTCGAAGAACTCAGGGCGCTCTCCCGCGGGCTCGTCCCGCCGATCCTGCAGGACCGCGGCCTCACCGTCGCCCTCGAGTCCCTCGCCGCCAGAAGCACCATCCCCGTCGCGCTCGAACTCCAGCTCGAGCCGGGACTGCGGCTGCCCTCCGAGATCGAACGGAGCGCGTATTTCATCGCGGCCGAGCTCCTGACGAACGCCGCCAAGCACTCCCGCGCCACCGGCATCCGCCTGCACCTCGCCCTGCGCCGGGTGCCGGACGACGACACCACCTGGCTCGACCTCTGGGTGATCGACAACGGTGTGGGCGGCGCGGTCTTCGTCGACTCGCACGGACTGCGGGGCCTCGACGAACGCCTGCGCGGTCTGCGGGGTCTCCTGTCGATCGACAGCCCGGTCGGCGGACCCACCGCCGTCGGCGCGCACATCCCGCTCACGGAGACGGTCCCGGCCTCGATCGCCGTATCCTGAACGGGTGAGAACGCCTGAGCAGATCCACGCAGCATCCGCCCTTTCGCAGCCTCTGTCACCGGCACTGTCGCCGTCGCCGTCGCCGGCGGATGCCCCCGCGAACGGACCCGGAGCGACCGAGGCGCCGCTCCGGCTCGTTCTCGCCGAGGACTCCGTGCTGCTCCGGGAGGGGCTCGTGCGGCTCTTCGACGAAGCCGGCTTCGACTGCGTGGCCGCATACGGGGACGCGGACGCGCTGCTCGCCGAGGTCGATCGGCTCAGGCCGGACGTCGCCGTGCTCGACGTGCGCATGCCGCCCACTTTCCGGGACGAGGGAGTGCGCGCGGCGCTCGAGCTCCGTCGCCGGCTGCCCGGGATCGGCATCCTGCTGCTCAGCCAGTACGTCGAGGCCACCTACGCGCACGAACTGCTCGCGGCCGGCAGCGGGGGACTCGGCTACCTGCTCAAGGACCGCGTCGCCTCCCTCGACGAACTCCAGGACGCCGTGCTGCGGATCCACGCCGGCGGAACGGTCCTCGACCCGCAGGTGGTCCGCGAGCTGCTGGCTCGCCGCATCGACCCGCTCGCGAGACTCACTCCCCGGGAACGGGACGTGCTCGGTCTGATGGCCGAGGGCCGCACCAACGTCAGCATCGCCTCCCGGCTCGTGATCGGCGTCGGGGCCGTCGAGAAGAACGTCACCGCGATCTTCCAGAAACTCGGTCTCGACGACTCCGGCACCGACCACCGCCGGGTGCTCGCGGTCCTCGCCTTCCTGCGCCACTGAACCTTCACCGACCCGGGCGCAGATTGAACGCAGATAATTCGGTTTAATCTGACGAAACGGGTGCGAAGCCGTCCGGGTGCGAGCAGACTGGAAGCATGAGCGCAATCGAGAATTCCAAACTGGCCATCATCGGGGCGGGAGCCGTCGGCACCTCCCTCGCCTACGCCTCCCTGATCCGCCAGTCGGCCCGCGAAGTGGTGCTCTACGACATCAACGAACCCAAGGTCGAGGCCGAAGTACTCGACCTCGCCCACGGCACCCAGTTCACCGGCGCCTCCTGCGTGTCGGGCGGCGCGGACCTCGACATGATCACGGACGCCAACATGGTCGTGATCACCGCCGGCGCCCGGCAGCACCCCGGCCAGTCCCGCCTCGAGATGTCCGGCGTCAACGTCGGGATCCTGCGCGAGCTGATGCCCAAGCTCATCAAGCGCGCCCCCGACGCGGTCTACATGATCGTGACGAACCCGTGCGACATCCTGACCTATGCCGCCCTGCACTTCAGCGGACTCCCGTCCAGCCGGGTGTTCGGCTCCGGCACCGTCCTCGACTCCTCCCGGTTGCGCTGGCTGCTCGCGCACCGCGTCGGTGTGGCCATCGCCAACGTGCACGCCACGATCGTCGGCGAGCACGGCGACTCCGAGTTCCCGCTCTGGTCACAGGCGAGGGTCGGCCCGATCTCCCTCGACCAGTGGGTCGCGGACGACATCTCTCCCGTCACCAACGGACGCGCGAAGTTCTCGGAGGCCGAGTTCGCGGCCATCACCGAAGACGTCAAGACCGCCGCGTACCGGGTGATCGCGGGCAAGGGCGCCACGAACTACGCGATCGGGCTCTCCGGCGCGAGGATCGTCGAGGCCGTGCTGCGCGACGAGGGCGCCGTGCTCCCGATCAGCTCGGTGCTGACCGACTACCGCGGAGTAAGCAACGTCGCCCTCTCCGTGCCGACCGTCGTGAACGCGGAGGGCGTGTCCCAGGTGATCGAAGTGCCGTTCTCCGACAGCGAACAGGCCCTGTTCCAGCATTCGGCAGACACCCTGCGGGCGACGCTCGACACCCTCGGCCTCAAGTAGGGCGCGGCCCCCGCTACGGTGGGAGGCATGTGGCCAGAGGCAATAGCGATCGCCGCGGCGGGTTTCGCCGCGGGCATGATCAACGTCGTCGTCGGCTCTGGCACCCTCATCACGTTTCCGATCCTCGTGCTCCTCGGATACCCGCCGCTCGTCGCCAACGTCTCCAACAACCTGGGCCTCGTGGCCGGCGGCGTCGCGGGCACGATCGGCTACCGACGCGAAATCGCCGCTCATCGCGGTTTCGCGCTTGCGCTGCTCCCGGTCGCCCTGGCAGGCGGCCTCGCCGGCGCCACCCTGCTGCTCGTCCTGCCCAGCAGTGCGTTCAAAGCGATCGTTCCGGTCCTCATCCTGGTCGGGATCATCCTCGTCGCGATCGGGCCGTGGATTCAGGGCCGGGTCGCCGCACGCACCACGAGATCCAGCGCAGCGGATGCCCCGGCCGAGCCGGATCAGGCGGCCGGCATCCCCGGTGGTCCTGGTCGGCGCCTCGGGATCATCGCCACCATCTTCGTCCTCGGCGTCTACGGCGGCTACTTCGGCGCGGCCCAGGGGATCCTCGTTGTCGGGGCCCTCGGCATCCTGACCACCGTCTCCCTTGGCTCGGTCAACGCCGTCAAGAACCTCCTCGTCACCGGCGTCAACCTGATGGCCTCGATCGTCTTCATCCTGTTCGCGCGCGAGTCCATCGACTGGGCCGTCGTCGGCCTCATCACCGTCGGTGCCGGCCTCGGCGGTCTCCTCGGTGCCCGGGTCGGGCGGCGCCTGCCGCCCGCGCTCCTGCGTGCCATCATCGTGACCGTCGGCGTTGTCGCTCTGGCCAACCTGCTGCTGAACTCCTGACCGCCCGAACGGGGGCTACTCAATGGGAAGCTATCTTCCTATAGTTGGAGCATGACCCGCAGAAGACCAGGCAGCCTCTTCCCGCTCGAACTGGAGATCCTCGAGAACGGCCTCGCGCTGCAAGCCAGCGCGGGACACTTCTACGGCTTCGCCCTGGCGAAGGAGCTGTCCTCACGCGATGGCGCGGCGCTGACGGCGCACGGCACGCTGTACAAGGCGCTGTCCAGGATGACCGAGGCGGGAATTCTGGAGGCGGTCTGGGAGGATCCCGCTCTCGCCGCGTCGGACGGGCGGCCTCGCCGCCGGTTGTACACGGTGACGGCGGAAGGTGCGCTTGCGCTCGCGAGCGCGCAGGCAATCCCGGACCCTCGTCCGGCCGGCATTCGGCGAAGTGCACTCGGCGGGGCCCTCGCATGAGCGTCCTGAATTCGATGCCGTATCACCACGCGGTGTCCCGCGTCTCGCGCTGGTGCTCGTGGTACACCCGTGAGGTCGATGACCAGGTGGCAGGGGGCCGGCGCGACGAACTGGCGTCCGACCTCTATGAACACGCGGTCTGGGCCGACGAAGTGGGGACCACGCCGCGCGCGGCCGCGCGGGCCATTCTCAGCCGGGCGCTGCGGGGCGCTCCCGCCGACCTCAGCTGGAGGCGAGCCCAGCGGCGGCGTCTCGCGCTGGCCGAACCGGTGGCGTATCGTGCCCGCCGCCTCGAGGGCGTTGCCGCCTCGCTTGTGCTCCTCGTCGCATCCGCCCAGCTCGCGTGGGGTGTCTTCGTACTTTCCCGGATCGCGATCAGCACGGTCGCGGGCGATATCCGACCGGGTTCCGCTACCGCGATCACTGTCGCGCTGTTCACCGTGATCTCCGGCGCCGGCGTCGTTCTCCTGGCACGGCCGCGGACCCGGTTCTGGGGCTCGCTGGGCATGGCGATCTCCAGTTTCGGTCTCGTGCATTTCGGGCTGTACCAGCTCTACTCCCTCAGCGCGACGGTGGGAGCGCTGACGTATTCCATGCCCGCGTGGGACCTCGCCAGCACGGGCGTGATTGCCGGCCTCACGCTGTTCTTCGCGGCCGCGGCCATCTGGTGGTGGCCCGCACGCCGGTCGGTCCCCTCCGGCGACTCTGTCGGCCGCGTCACGCTCGGAAAGCAGGAGTCATGAAGAAAAGAATCGCGCTCGGTGTCGCCCTCCTCGGGTCCGCCCTGCTGGCCGTGTCCCTGGCACTGTTCGGCATGGGGGCGGCAGCGACGCTCAATCCCGTCCCGACGCATCAGGCGGATGCGGCCGGTCCGCCGACCATGGCTCCCACGGGCGGGGCCCTGGCGGCTCCCGCCGTCGGCACGAGTGCCGGCACGGCGGCCCTGCCGGCGCCGGCGGTCCTGCCCGGTGCTGCGGAAACGGCCGGTGCGGCGGAAGCCCCCGGTGCGGCGGAGACGCCCGACGTGTCGGCGACGTCCGCATCGGCATCCACCGGAGAAGACGCTGCGATCGTGGACGGCTGGTTGAGAGCGGCCGCATTCACCGCGCTGCCGCCAGACGAACAGGCCAACGGCAGGGAATGGATCGAGACGATGACGATCACGGCCGCCTGCATGAAGCAGAAGGGCTACATCTACACGTTCCTGCCGTACTGGGAGCGGCACTCGACGGAACTGCCGGTGATGTGGGAAGAAACTCTCCCGGCGTCGGAACGGACGGCTGCCCGGCTGGCCCTGAACGGGAACAGCGGCGGTGGCGCCGACTACCACTGGGAGGACGCCGGCTGCTGGGGGCAGGCCGTCCACGTCATGGGCAACGACAACGCGCACTGACGAACTCGTGGCGCACGCTCGCCTCGTCGCGCGCGGACTAGGTTGATCGAGGGGGAATACACACGATGACGCGAACTTCGGCACTGGCCCGTTCCGCAACACTGACCTGGGCACTGGCCTCGGTGCTGGTGCTCTCCGGGTGCAGCCTGGGCTCCGCCGTTCCGTCGTCACCGGGCGCCTCGCCGGCGCCGTCTGCGACGGCGACGGCCGCGCCCGTCGCGCTCGACTGTGGGCTCGTCCTTCCCGTTGAGCGCGCGGCGGCCGGGCTCGGACTCCCGGCGAACAGCCTCTTCGACCCGTCCGCGCAGGCCGCCGCCGAGCAGCAGCCGAATGGCGGCGCCACCCAGATCATCATGCAAGACGCGGCCGTCGCCCTCGGCGGCCTGGTCGACTGCAGCTGGTCGGCCCCGGACAACGGGACGGGAAGGCTGACGGACGACGGCAGCCGGATGCTGCCGCGCGTGAGCGTCCGGGTGCTGCCGAACGCCGCCGCCGAGTTCACCGCGAGTGAACCCGATACCGACGACGGCCTGCGGGGACTGCACCCCGTCGACCTCGGAGACACGGCGTACGTGGCCTGCCACCCGCCGGAGCACGATTCCTGCCGGGCCGAGATCCTGGTCGGAACAACCTGGGTCAATGCCTCCGTGAGCCCGCAACCCACCGAGGAGAGCTTCATGGCGTTCGCTCGCACCGTGGTGGCGGCCGTTCAGGCCGCGGACGCGGTGCCGGCGGCGACGCCCCTCAAGCGCCTGGGCTGTGACGCTCTGCTCGCCCCGGCCGACCTCGCGGATGCCGTTGGCATGGCGGAGTCCCAGTCGACCGATTCTGAAGTGCCCGGAACGTACACATCGGGCATTCAGCCGGTCGCAGAAAGCCGGTCAGGCCTTCTCCACTGCGGTTGGTCGAGTACGGACGCCGGGGCACTCTCCGGCGGTGTGCTCGTGACCGTGCTGCCGGGCGCCGCATCGGTGTGGCGAGCGTCACCGCCGAACCGGGCGAACTCCAGCATCCGGTTCGATGCGCTGACCGGGCTGGGCGATGAGGCGTACGCCGGCTGCGGCGGGGACACCTGCGAGGTCGACGTGCTCTCCGGCGACGCCTGGGTGCTCGTCAAGCAGTACGCGCAGCCGACCGGCAGCCTGGACGGCACGAAGACGCTCGCTGCGACAGCCCTGGCCAACTACCTCGCGAACCGGTAGGACACGACCGATGACCGATCCCAGCATCCGCTCGGCCCAGGCGAACTCCTTCGGGTCCGCCGCCGCCGAATACGAGCGCGGACGCCCGTCCTATCCCGCTGCAGCCATCGAGTGGATGCTGCCGCCCGGCGCCCGGCGCGTGCTCGACCTGGGTGCGGGCACCGGCAAGCTCACCCGTCAGCTGGTCGAGCGGAACCTGGACGTGGTCGCCGTCGAACCGTCGGACGGCATGCGTGCCGAACTCGCGCGGCAGCTCCCCGGGATCCGGGCCCTCGCCGGAACGGCGGAAGCCATCCCGCTCGAGGACGGGTCCGTGGACGCCGTACTCGTCGCTCAGGCGTGGCACTGGGTCGACGTGGCGCGGGCGGCGCCCGAGGCGGCACGCGTGCTCACGCCGCGGGGGACCCTCGGGCTGCTCTGGAACATCCGCGATGACCGGGAGGACTGGGTCGCCCGGCTGGGGAGCCTGATGCGTCGGGGCGATGAAATCGACCTGAACGGCGAGAGGCCGGATGTCGGGACCGCCTTCGCGCCCATCGAACGGGCGGACTTCGAGTGGTCGCACCACCTCGACCGGAGTGCACTGCTGGACCTGGTCGCGTCCCGTAGCTACGTGATCACGATGCCCGCCGGAGAGTGGGCCGTGCTCCTCGCGAGCGTGCAGCGACTGATGGACACACATCCTGACCTCGCAGGCCGCGAGGACATCGTCCTGCCCTACGTGACGCGGTGCACGAGGACCATCCGCATCTGACCGCGCCGGGCATCCGTCGTAACTGTGGCCGCAACGGACACCTGTTGCCGCGGCGGTGGCCACAGCGGTCCGTTCTGGCAACAGTTGCGGGGGAATTCCCCACTTCCTAGGCGCAATTCCTGACTTATCGACTCTGTGAGTTTCCTATCAGATAGTCTCTGGCCAGACCGCAAACGGGGGAATCACGTGAAGAGCAGCGAACCTACATCTGATCAGGGTGAAAATCCGAATCTCGCCGGGGAGTCTGGGAGAGTCGTTCGTGGCCCGAGTTACTCACTTTCTAGTTGGGTCATCGGTGGAGTCGTTGCATTCTTCCTGCTGATCTGTTCCGTTTCCGGCGGTTTTGGTTCGTTTTTGACGATGCTCGGCCTCACTGGACTCGTCACATCCATCTATGCCGTGATCACGCGTCGTTCGACGTGGATTCGACTGCCGAAGTCCAGACGAGTGGCTACCGGTGTTCTTGTAGGTTCACTGTTCGTGTTGGTGCTGGGATCCGGTATCTACAATGCAGGGCACGTCCCTCCCTCGTCGACCCCGCAGGCCGCGCCGGTAGCAACGGCCTCACCGACACCGACGGTCTTGCCAATCCGAATCCATCAACTCGGGAATCTCACATCCTCGAATGGATCAGACGCAAGCAGGGCGCTGGTTGCAGCGGGATATGTCGTGAAATTCGCTAATCCAGCAGGCAAGGAGATATCTGACGCGACGGGAATGGTTGTCACCGTCCAGTCTCCTGCTGCGGGCACGAAGGTAAACGAGGGATCGACTGTAACGTTGACCTTGGACCAGGCGCCTGCAGCGACGCCCGCTCCTGCTCCTGCTCCTGCTCCTGCTCCTGCTCCTGCTCCTGCTCCTGCTCCTGCTCCTGCTCCTGCACCTGCACCTGCACCAGAGCCTGCGGCCCCTGCGGTCCAGGGCGACGGAGCCACGGCCTTATGTAGTGACGGGAGTCTCTCATTCGCTGCCCACCACCAAGGTGCCTGTTCTCACCACGGCGGCGTTTCCGTTTGGTATAAGTAAGCCGACAAGATTTGGCAAGCGTAGCCGTCAAGAGGAAGGAGCTACGTACACAGGAGTCGCAGACGAGTTCATACGCGGCATGACGATCTTGGTGACCGGGGAGCGTTGGAGAATTGACCCGGAACGAGGACGCAAAGTCCAGTGAGCATCGCAGCAGGATCGACCTAAATGGAGGGGATGACGGGAATCGAACCCGCGCCATCAGTTTGGAAAACTGAGGCTCTACCATTGAGCTACATCCCCATGAGTGCCGAACTGCGCACTCAAATACCCTAGTACAGTCACGGCGACCTCGCGTACGCGAACCGGCCGTGGGCATCCGGTCGGTGCAGTAGACTTACCGAGGTCAATCCGCTGTCGCGTGCACCTGCGTGGCGTCAGGCTGACTCCAACGGGTTGAGACAAATCCGGGGCGTAGCTCAGCTTGGTAGAGCGCTCGGTTTGGGGCCGAGAGGTCGCAGGTTCGAATCCTGTCGCCCCGACCATCACCCCCCTCTGAACCAGATCGAACACAGGAGATAACCCACGTGAAGTCCACGGTCGAAAAGCTGAGCCCCACGCGCGCCAAGGTCACCATTTCGGTGACCCCGGAGGAGCTGAAGCCCAGCATCACCCACGCATACGGTCACATTGCCGAAGACATCAACATCCCCGGCTTCCGCAAGGGCAAGGTTCCGCCGCCCATCATCGACCAGCGCGTCGGTAAGTCGGCCGTCCTCGAGCACGCCGTCAACGAAGGCCTCGACGGTTTCTACCGCGCCGCCGTCGACGAGCACAAGCTCCGCCCGCTCGGCCGCCCCGAGGCCGACATCGTCGAATGGCCGTCCGACAAGGACTTCTCCGGCGACCTCAAGCTCTCCATCGAGGTTGACGTCCGCCCGGAGATCGACCTTCCGGCATACGCCGGCCTCAAGCTCGTCGTCGACACCGCAGAGGTCACCGACGAGGACGTCACCGAGGAACTCGACAAGCTGCGCAGCCGTTTCGGCACGCTCATCACGGTCGACCGCCCCGCCAAGACCGGCGACTTCGTGCAGATCGACCTCGTCGCCTCCATCGGCGACGTCGAGGTCGACAACGCGACCGGCATCTCCTACGAGGTCGGAACCGGCGACTTGATCGACGGCATCGACGAGGCACTCGACTCGCTCAGCGCCACCGAGACCACGACCTTCAACTCCACCCTCATGGGCGGCGACCACGAAGGCGAAACCGCCGAGATCACCGTGACGGTCCTCGCCGTCAAGGAGCGCGAGCTTCCCCCCGTCGACGACGACTTCGCGCAGATCGCCAGCGAATTCGACACCGTCGCCGAGCTGACGGAAGACCTCAAGGCGCAGGCACTGCGCTCCAAGATCTTCGGCCAGGGCACCCAGGCCCGCGAGCTGCTCATCGAGCAGCTCCTCGCCTCCGTCGAGGTCCCGATCCCGGCCGCGATCATCGAGGACGAGGTGCGTCGTCACCTCGAGGGCGAGAACCGCCTCGAAGACGACGTGCACCGCGCCGAGGTCACCGAGTCGAGTGAGAAGACCTTCCGCCAGCAGATCCTGCTCGACACGATCGCCGAGGCCGAGAAGGTCCAGGTCAGCCAGGACGAGCTCACCCAGTACCTGATCCAGGGTGCGGCCCAGTACGGCATGGACCCGAGCGAGTTCGTCCAGGCGCTCAGCGGCAACGGCCAGATCCCGTCGATGGTCGCAGAGGTCGCCCGCAACAAGGCCCTCGCGATCGCCCTCGGCAAGGCGGAGGTCGTTGACGGCAACGGCGCCGTCGTCGATCTCGCCGAGTTCACCGCGATCGCGGGCGACGAGCCCGAGGTCGCCGCCGACGGGACCACCTCCGTCGACGTCGACATCGACGCCGTCACGGTCGACCCCGCCGCGGAAGCCGCAGCAGCCGCCGCGTCTGACGACGACGACGCCGAGGTCACCGAGGTCGCTGCCAAGCCGAAGAAGAAGGCCGCAGCCAAGAAGTAACACCCGCTGCGCGGCATCCGCTGCCAGCACCCGCTGATTCCAGCGAACAAGGGCCGGGCGTCTCAGGACGCCCGGCCCTTGCGCGTTCCCAGGCCCGGGGGAGCCACGCAATCTGCCGAGGGCGAACACGGCCGTTCTGGCACTCAGGCTCCTATAGATTCAATCTCAAGCGACAAGTGAAACGGAGCGCGACATGGCCGATATGACCCCAACACCCGGCGTTTTTGACCGACTGCTGAAAGACCGCATCATCTGGCTCGGTTCGGAGGTCCGGGACGAGAACGCCAACGAGATCTGCGCCAAGATCCTGCTGCTCGCCGCAGAGGACTCTGAGCGGGACATCTTCCTCTACATCAACTCGCCCGGCGGCTCGATCACGGCTGGCATGGCCATCTACGACACGATGAAGTTCGTACCGAACGACATCGTCACCGTCGGCATCGGCCTGGCCGCATCCATGGGCCAGTTCCTGCTGTCCTCCGGGACCAAGGGCAAGCGGTACATCACACCGAACGCCCGGGTTCTGCTGCACCAGCCGTCCGGCGGCTTCGGCGGCACGGCGGCCGACATCCAGACGCAGGCCAAGGTCATCCTCGACATGAAGAAGCGGATGGCGGAACTCACGGCGGAGCAGACCGGTAAGTCGGTCGAGCAGATCCTGATCGACAACGACCGCGACAACTGGTTCACCGCCCAGGAGGCCGTGACCTACGGCTTCGTCGACCACCTGCGCGGCTCCGCGTCGGAAGTAATCGGCGGCGGCGGCACCGACGACTCAGTGAACAAGATCTAGGACGGGCGTACACGACATGGAATTCACGAATTTTGGTCACCAGGCCGGTGGCCGCGCACCGCAGGCTCCCGAGTCTCGGTACATCCTCCCCACCTTCGAAGAACGCACGGCGTACGGCTACAAGCGCCAGGACCCCTACGCGAAGCTCTTCGAGGACCGCATCATCTTCCTCGGCGTTCAGGTCGACGACGCATCCGCTGACGACGTCATGGCCCAGCTCCTCGTGCTCGAGAGCCAGGACCCTGACCGCGACATCGTGATGTATATCAACTCACCCGGTGGTTCCTTCACCGCGATGACGGCGATCTACGACACGATGCAGTACATCCGTCCGCACATCCAGACGGTCTGCCTCGGTCAGGCCGCCTCCGCGGCGGCCGTGCTGCTCGCCGGTGGAACACCCGGCAAGCGCCTCGCCCTGCCGAACGCGCGCATCCTCATCCACCAGCCTTCAGCCGGTGGACAGGGCGGCGGCCAGGCTTCCGACATCGAGATCCAGGCCGCGGAGATCCAGCGGATGCGCGAATGGCTCGAAGAGACCATCGCGCACCACTCGAACCGCACCTCGGCGCAGGTCCACAAGGACATCGACCGCGACAAGATCCTCGGCGCACCCGAGGCCCTTGAATACGGCCTGATCGACCAGATCCTGACGAGCCGCAAGAACGTTCCGGTCCTCGTCAAGTAGCAGGTCCCTCTCGCGACGGGGCAGGTCCCCGTCCTCCTGTCGCCCGCGCGGCGGGGGGCCCGGGGGGCCCCCCCCCCCCCCCCCCCCCCCCCCGGGGGGGGGGGGGGCGGGGGGGGGCCGGGGGCCCCCCCCCCCGCCCCCCCCCCCCGGCCACCCCCGGGGGGGGTGGGGG